>NZ_JAHRID010000001.1 GCF_019100565.1 Arsukibacterium indicum
TCATAGTGTCACCTAATCATCTATGAGGTGTATGATAACACCTCTAATCAGGTGGCCAAATTTAGTGTGCCACTACAGCGGCCCAGCAATGATAAGGGACAACCCTGATGGTTAAATATACAATAAAAATTGCAGGCAGCGGATTTACCCGCTGCGCAGTCTTGTAAAGTAGTACTTGTGCTAGTTCTGATGCCCTAACACATTTTTTTCGTTTTTCTTCGACGCTTTAGCCGCTTTTTTTTCTTTAGCGGTTAACAGCGGTTTCTTCTTAACGTCTTTTTTACTGTCCTGGCCTTTGCTCATTTTAATCACCTGTGTTTTACGTAAGGGCCCGCGGCGCCTTACGTTTAGCAGTATGGCCCTTATTGCCCAAAGCGCAATAGCCGCCTCTCAGGTTATTACTTTATTTCAATCAGCACTTCATTACGGCGCAGCATCGGTAAGGTCATTGGCCCGTTATAGCCCGCTTCTACTGGCTGGCCAATAGCAGCGTAGCCGTTGGTGCTTATCCAGTTAGTTAAAACTTCGGTGTGTTTAGCAACATTGCGTCTGCTTAGGGTGCCGCTAAAGGTAATAGCCGCGACTTTGTAATTTTTAAGCTCTGAAACCGTTACATCCGGGTTTGTTGGCCTTGGCGTGGTTTGCAGGGTAAACTCTGCTGGCATCACAAATGACATCTTCGGTGTGCCAGCCTTAGTCTCCATAAACACCGGTGCAGTCATGGCAATTTCAGTGCCTTTATTGTTGCTTTCAGCTTGTTCTGCTTGTCCCATAAACACCGGAGCGGTCATGGATATCTCGTTTGCACCTTCATTCTCACCACTGATATAGCGGAACAATTTACGAAAGGCACTGTTGCGTCCCTCACCCGACATTTCAGCTGACACCAGTATCATCTCGTCATAAATACGCACTTCAATATTTTGTTCAGGGTCGGCTTTTAATAGTGTATAAGGCGCAGTTTCAACATTACTCTGGCCAAATACTGAACAGCCAACCAGTGATAGCGAAGCAATAACAAACAACAGTAATTTCATGGTGTAGCCCTTAAATTCTGAAACTTAACGGCTTATACGCAGGAAATTGTAATAGGTAGCAATTATTTTCAGAGAGTATTATTTTGGTGCCTGCCAGCCCTGCTCTGCCTTGGCAGCACAAACCGGGTTGCCCTCTGCCACCAGTGACTCGGCAAAAAACCATTCTTTAAACACCTGCCACTCGTCATTAATCGGGCTTTGACAGCGGCCATTTGCGCTACTGGCAAATTCTTGTTCAGTGCATTTTGGGGTATCTGGCAGCTGGCCACGATAGGCATAGGCATACACTACCTGGCAATGGTTGCTGACATAGGTACGAAATACCACCAGCCAGCCCTGCTGATAACGCACCAGGCTAAAGCTGGGAATGCGGTGCTCTACCGCTGTGGCAATAACGTCGGGCGCTTCGGCCTGCTCCAGCAAAGCTAGCTCACCATTCTGACGCTGCCTTATCTGAATTTTCTCACCACGGCGCCAGGCAAAGCCGTCGTAGTCTGTGGCAGCTGCCGCGGTTGTTAAGGCATTTAAGCCCGTTAAATCTCGGCTTACTTCCTGGCGAATTGTCCGCTCTATTTGTTCGGCTTCCGACAGGGTTTGCATCTTGTCGCAAGCAGTTAGCAGCAAAACAGTTGCAGCAATCATTAATAATTTAAACACCATTTGCACCTTTATCAGAAGAACGGCCCCTGTTTATTCTACTGCCCAAAGTTAAACCTGCCAGGCAGGCCAGCAACCAGAGTATTAATGACAAAACAACATACCCCGAAGCCAGCAGTATCTGCCCGGCCTGCAGCAATTGCATAAACTCCAGGCTGAATACCGAGAAAGTGGTAAAGCCGGCACAGACCCCGCTTAGCATAAACTGTTTTTGCCAGTCCGAAACCCGCCAACAACCATCCGGCCCGGTCAGGCTTACATAGCAGCCAATCCAGAATGAACCGGTAATATTCACCAGCAAGGTGGCTGGCGGCAAGCTGCCATCAGGCGTGGCCAGCCACAGCGAACAAGCAAACCGCAACAAGGCCCCTATTGCACTGCCAAGGCCAACTGCCACATATAAACCGGGCCTTACCATGTCAGGTTACCCAGACTAAAACCGGCGAATACCAAACTTAAACACAAGCCAAATGATAAGCCAATATTCAGCAATGCCTTACGGTAATGGTGGCTTTGCCACAAAATAATAGTTTGCAGGCTAAACGATGATACCGTGGTATAGCTACCTAAAAAACCGACGCTGAAAGCAAGGCCCCAATCAGAAAAATCGGGTTTTGCTAACAACAATGCTGCGATAAAACCGATTGCCAGGGCGCCACTGCTATTTACCAGTAAGGTAGCAAGCGGAAACTGCACACCCCAAAATCTGGCCAGGGTATTGGCAACAGCAAAACGCAGCATGCCACCTGCGGCGGCAGCAAGTGCCAATGGCAAAACAATCGAACCGGACAGGATGATGTCGTTCAAGGGCAAACTTAAATTGATGTCGGGAAAATGCTGCAGACACTAACCGGCTGACCAGAGCCTGTCAAGCAGGTGCTGCAACGGTTTTACCCAAACAATTTGCGGTATATCAATTCATTAATAAGGTTTTTTAATTGGGGTTGTTGTTACTTTACCTTACACTTAGGTTATTACCGCCGGCAAAAATTCAGGAGATAAAGTGCTACAGCAATTTATACAACAACTGCTGCATGCTTTAAAAAACCTGTTGCCGATAGTATTGGTGGTATTGTTTTTTCAGTTCGCTATTTTCCAGAGCCTGCCCAGTGAGCCACTTAGTATTACCATTGGTTTATTTATCGTTGCCATTGGTATCGCCCTGTTTTTACTGGGGTTAGAGCTCAGTATCTTCCCGGTTGGTAAAAACCTGGCCAATCAGTTTGCCCGCAAAGGCTCTTTACCTTTATTAATGTGTTTTGGCTTTGCTATCGGCTTCGCGGCGGTAATTGCCGAACCAGCACTGATTGCCGTGGCTGAGCAGGCCGAGAACATCAGTGAAGGCCGGGTTAACGGCTTAACCTTAAGGCTGATTGTGGCATTGTCAGTCGGTGCGGTAATGGCCCTGGGTGTGCTTCGAATTATTCTAGGCTGGCCTATTCACTGGTTAATGATTGGCGGTTATATCATAGTGTTGCTGGTGACCTTTTTTGCTCCGGCTGAGATTGTCGGCCTGGCTTACGACTCAGGTGGCGTTACCACCAACATTGTTACTGTACCACTTATAGCCGCTTTAGGTCTGGGCCTGGCGAATTCAATTAAAGGCCGTAATCCACTGACCGATGGCTTTGGTTTGGTGGCTTTGGCGGTAATGGTGCCGATGATCAGCGTTCAGGTTTATGGTATCTGGGTATATAACTTTAGTAGCGCCACTGCCGTAACCCCGGTTGACGCGGTGCAGAGTCAGTTGCACTGGTTAGTCAACGCCCTGCTCGACTTGGCCACTATGCTTAAAGATATTCTGCCAATGATTTTGGTGGTGCTGGTGTTTCAATATCTTATTTTACGCCGGCCGCTGGCACATCCGGTAAAAGTTATTGCTGGCTTCGCTATGGTATTACTGGGCCTGTACGCTTTTGTGCTGGGCCTGAAGCTGGGGTTGTTTCCGGTTGGCAGCCTGATGGCAGAACAGTTAATCAGTAAAGGTTACCACAGCTTAATTTTACTGTTTGCCTTTATGATAGGCTTCGCCACTACCATGGCAGAGCCGGCACTCATTGCCATAGGTAATCAGGCCGAGCAGGCCGGCCGCGGCAAATTACAGGGCGCTGTGATCCGGCTTATTGTTGCTTTGGGCGTCGCCATTGGTATTACCGTTGGTGTATACCGTATTATCAGTGGCGATTCTATTCATTATTATATTATGGCTGGCTACCTGCTGGTTGTTATCCTGACCGCATTTGCCCCAAAGTATATTGTCGCGCTGGCCTTTGATTTAGGCGGCGTTACCACTTCAGAGGTGACCGTGCCGCTCGTCACTGCTCTGGGGATTGGCCTGGCCAGCTCAATTGAAGGCCGTAATGTGCTAATCGACGGCTTTGGCTTAATTGCTTTTGCCTCTATTTTTCCGATCATAACCGTCATGCTCTACGCCATAGTGGTAGAACGGTTCAGCCAAATCAGGAGTGATCCTTCATGAAATTTTCAGCAATAGTGGTTATTGCCCCCGATGAGCTGGAAGAACAAGCCATCAGTCAGGCGAAAAAAGCGGGTGCTACCGGCATTACCATATTGTCCGGCCGCGGCATTGCTGCAGACAATCGCAAAACTTTTTTCGGTATGACCTTCGAGGGCAGCCAGACAGTGCTACTTATGGTAGTGGCCAAGCATTTGTCCTTACCAATTTTAAAAAGTATGCAGGCCTTGCTGCTGGATGATGGTAATTCGCGAGGTATCGCCTTTACGGTTCCTATTGATCATTTAACCGGGCTGGATATGAGCCAGGTATTAAAATTTGAACAACATCTGCGAGAACAAAACGATTAGGAGCAAAAAATGGCCATAAAACTGGTAAAGCAGCTGATGGTAACCAATGTTATCTGCATTTCGCCCTTCAGCACCCTGCGCGAAGCGCTGAGCATGATGAAGAAACATAATATTAAGTGTTTAGTGGTTGACCGGCAGAGCCCGCATGATGCCTATGGCCTGATCACCTACACCAATATTTTAAAAACCATTATTGCAGAAGAAGGCGATATTGATTTAATCAATGTATACGATGTTTGTGTTAAACCCGCTATCGCTATTAGTCAGGAAATGGCGGTTAAGCATGCTGCGGATTTAATGAGCCAGCACCGCTTAAAACGTTTACTGGTTACCAGTGATAATAAACTGGTAGGTTTGCTGACCATGGACGACATGATCAGCGATATTTTACTGATGATTGACTAACCTTGCCGGGCCAGCCCGTTATCAGCTAACGGCTAAGGGTTAAGTAATAGCAGTAACTGATTACGCTGTTGTTCTTTGTCCTGCGCATCGAACGGCAGCACAATATCGTCTTTGCCGTTGCCAGTTAAATCTGCGACCAGAACTTTGCGGGCATCTCGTGGCAGGGTAATACTAACCCGCTCCGAACGGCGGCTGAATAAACGGTCAGGTTCAGGTTTATAAAATCTGAGCTCGTCACCTCCCTCACCAACAATCAGGCTTTTCTGACCGCTGCCGTCCAGATCTGCCAGTTCAAATAGTGGCATATCGTAACGCAGGTTACTGATACTGACGTCGATAACCGCATTCTGCTGAAAATCTGCTTTGCTGCTGTACTGGCGCTGTGCATTTAACAGGTAAAAATCAATATCCAGATTTGCACTGCCCCTGAGCAATACCCGAACAATGGTACCCACGCCAAAATGGGTACTGGAAATGTAAAAATCTTTGCGGCCATCGGCGTTAAAATCGTCGATCACTACCGCTATTGGCGACGTGTCAGTGGTTATCCGGGTATCAGGCTCGGCGTTAAACTGCAAGCCGGTAGCCGTTTGCACGCCAAAATGCACCCGAAAGCTGTTATTGCGCTCCAGCGCATCGGCCAGCTGTTCGCGGTTAACCACGATATCGGCAATGCCATCACCGTCAATATCGGTCATGTCGCGCACGCTATCAATATTCTGGCCACTGTAGCTGCGACCGGCGTCGTTTCGCTGGTCTGCCTCCTGCTCGGTCGACAACGCTACCGGCCAGTTCTGAGTTACCGGTTCAGTGTTAAACGCGCCATCTGCCAACTGATAAAAAACCTGAAATTTGCCGCCGGCTATAAACACTAAATCAAGCCGGCCATCTAAATCGACATCAGCAATATAATGCTGCCTTGGCTCATAGCTTGGGCTGTCTCGCCAGCTGGTAACCAGCGCATCGATATTTAATGAGTATTGTTTAAAACTGCCATCCGGTTGCTGCCGGAACAAATGGCTGTGATTAAAATCAGGTAACAAAAAGTCTGCGCGACCACTACCAAGTTCCAGTACAAACTCGCTACTGCGCAACCGGTTTTTATCCAATACCCGGTACAACGACGGGCTGCTGATTAACGGCTTAGTCTGGCTGGTTTGCGGGTAATAGGCGCTAATCCCATCCAGGGTTAAAAACACCAGGGCCTGGCGGCTAACAGGCTGGTTCTGACCGGGATCATCGCTAACCAGCCTGGCCTGACTGAAATACTGAGCGTTGGCAGGAATAACCACCGGCTGCACTTTAAAATCTTCAGTTAAACTTACCAGGCTTAACCAGCGCTCAAACTGACTAAAACCTGATACTGCCAGCAGCCTGGCCTCGTCCAGATGTACGATATTGCCGTTGGCCGGATGGCCAAGCTCAATGGTGACTTTATCAAGCTGCTTGGCCAAAGCGGTGCTGCTGAACAATACAAACAATAAAAACCGAAACATAGACAAAACCATCCCTGAATATGATAACCCGTTGTTTTAAATAAGGCGAAGTGGCCGGTTCAAGCGGCTATCGTTTTATTTGTAAGAAATACAGCACGCACGGCAGGCCGGATCAATCCGTTATTGCAGCGTTATTGGCAAATGCTGCCAGTTAGTGCTGAGAAAGCCGCCCCACTTCACCCGATGCCTGCATTAACTGCCACTGCTGCTGTAACTGTGCCAGCAACGCCGGATTCACCGACTGACGGCTGAAGGCAAAATAAACAGGGTTTTCATGAATGACAAAAAGTTTGCGGTACTTTGTGCTGAGCTCCTCACGTTTGAGCAGCTCATCGACTATGGCTTCATCTTCAAATGATGCAATGACCCTGCCCGATACCAGCATTGCCAGCTTTTGCTGATTACCCGAGGCAGCAAACAACCGCTCTGCCAATGCCGGATTTTCAAGCAGTAATTGCTGCCATTGCGGGCCATAATAGGCGCCTTCGGTAACAGAAATTACGCCATCAAGCGCCAGTAATTGCTCAAGGCTTGTTATCGAGTCAGCAATACTTTGCGGGGCAATGACCACCATCCGCTCGATATGGTGAGGCCCGACAAAGTAACTGAAGGTTGCACGCTCAGCCGTTTCTGACATGCCTACCATAACATCGAGTGTGCCCTGTTCCAGCATTTTAATTGCCCGGCCTGCGGGCAGCGCCACCGGCTGCAGTTTGCAGTTAACTTTTGCAGCCAGGCTGTCCAGCATCGCATAAAATTGCTGTGACACCTCAGTGTCGTTATGCGAGCCGGCGGCAGCATGCTGGCGCTCTGATTCAATCCGCACGCTAAACTGGCAAGGTTCTATTGGCTCAGCTGATAAACTGTTACTCAGTGCCAGCAATGATAACAGCAGCAAACCTGACAAAACCTGTAACCTGTTAAATAGCATTTACTCTGCTCTCTGATAAGCTGTTGCCGGGACTTTCGCGACGGTTAGAGGACAAACTATAACGCGAAATGATTAGAAAGTGCCTGAAAAAATCGATATTCATCAAGGCCGGCCCGATACAGTGGTTTCGGTTGAGCCGCCCACTGCACCACCACTAACTTAGTGGCAGGATCAACAAACACATACTGGCCAAAAATGCCCTCGGCTGCATAGCTGTTGCCATGCATCGGCCATAGCATATAACCATAATTTACCTTATTGCCACCTATTACCTGCGGTGTACTGGCAGCGCTCATCCACCCCGCTGGTAGCACGCGCTGCGCCCTGCCATTAATGTTAATTACACCATCGTTGAGCATAAACAGGCCAAAACGGCCGTAATCTCTGAGGGTCGCCGACAAACCACTACCACCTACTTCCAGGCCACCTGTTGATTGCAGCCACCAGTTGGCATCGCTTTCCATGCCAAGCGGCACCCAGATTTTCTCAGATAAATACTCAGCTACCGGTTTACCGGTCGCAGCGCGAACCAGCGCACCCGCAACCTGAGTTTCACCGGTACTGTAGTTCCAGACAGTTCCCGGTGCAGCTGCTCTGGGCAGTGACGCCATTAAGTCAAGCACCGCACCGGGCTTGCCGCTAATTTGTGCTTCCAGCATCCGCCGCCGGTCCGACGCCGGGTTAGTATAGGTTTCATTCCAGGCCACGCCCGAGCTCATCTGCAGGATTTGCCGCACCGTGACGCCATCATAAGCGGTGCCTTTAAAACGCGGCAGGTAGTTAACAATGTTATCGTCGATACTTTTTATATAACCGTCATGAATTGCTGCACCAATTAAAACAGCCGTTATCGATTTTACCACCGACATTGACATCCAGCGGCTATGCTGGCTATTACCCAGCAGGTACTTTTCAAACTTAATTTCACCATCGTGAATAATCAGCATACCGCTAACCCGGTTCATCGCCAGCACATCGTATAAATCGTAGGTCTGATCACCAACGGTGTAGCTAAAACCCTGCAATGGTTGGTCACTTACCGGAATGTCGCTAATCGTCTCACCACGCGCTACCTGTCGGGTTGGAAACAAGCGGTCGATATTACGAAAGGTGTTTACCTGAATATCCGGATACAGCTTGCCATCATACACCTCCCGCACGGTACCGATGGGCTCGTTGGCATGGTGGTAGGCTGACTCTAAGCTGTACTTTGTTTCTGTGACGCCTGCTGTTTCTGTTGCACTGGCGAGGCTACTGCAGTTGAGCAGAGTCGCTGACAAAACGAGTGTTATAAGTCGGGAGATAAACATACGGTACTACTCCTTATTAAATCATCTGCGGGCGAGATCAAAAACAGGCTTTTACAGTCTGGCCGGCCGGTACAGGGCGGTGCCCAGTATTAATATAAAGCAGGTTAACACAAAGG
The DNA here is from genome assembly GCF_019100565.1 of Arsukibacterium indicum. Lineage (GTDB taxonomy): Bacteria > Pseudomonadota > Gammaproteobacteria > Enterobacterales > Alteromonadaceae > Alishewanella > Alishewanella indicum. Next base: position 8,779 of record NZ_JAHRID010000001.1, read on the forward strand.
CCTTATTTACAAACCAGTTAGTACGCCAGATGGTCCAGTCTGGCTCGGCCAGAAACCAGGCGAACAGCGTGCAGATAATGACAATTTCAATAACGGCCATGCCAATGGCCAGTGCCCTGGTATAGGGCGGGCGTGCCAGCAGCGCCCAACCAAGCCAGATATGGGCTATCGGCCATAAGTCCCAGTAAATATAGCGCGTTAGCGGCTCACCGTAGGCCAGCGAATAGACGATTGGGAATAGATATTTAATAAACAGCGTCCAGGCCGCAAGGATAAACAGCAGATGAGCCAGAAAGCTAATCCAGCCACCAACAGCGTGCTGGTTTGGCTCAACTGAAAATCGCTCTGATTGGTTCATAGCAAATTGACTTTCATAAGTCTGATTAAATACATATCAACTAAGCATAGAGCAATTGCGCACTGATAAGTATAAAAAAGGCCAGCGAGATGCTGGCCTTTGAAAAATTTAAAGTACTTTAAGAACGTCGTTTACCGCGCATTAGTACTTTCAAAAATCTTATCGGCTGATGCAGCGACAAAACCGCTGTACAGCATGCCGCAGCTTAATGGATAACGGCGGGCGAACTCGTAAAAGCAGCTTGGAATAGTGGCTACGGTATCGCTGAACTGTACCGGGTGTAAATCCGCCAGAGTGGATGACTGCTCTAAGTACACTTCTGGCGTGCCTTTAATTTCGCCGCCTGAGGTGTTCAGTAAAAAGCCGGCTTGTTTCAGCTCAGTATTCACCTGCTCAAGGCTATCGAAACTGGCCAGCTCGTTAACACTGACGGTAAAGTGGTTGGCACGGTAACCCCAGGCCGCAACCCAGGCGGCGTATTCGCTTTCTGCCAGCAGCTTTTCATAAGTAGCCTGGCTTACCTGCCAGTGGGTGCCGCTGTATAAAAAGTTATCTGCCGTTACGGCTTCTGCCGGGATTTGCGCAACCAGTTCAGTGATGGTATCACGTAAATAAGCCGAACACTTGTCGAGTAACAGCTCAGAGATAAACACTTTCGGCTGATTGCGATCCGGATGTTCATAATGTTTGGCATACAGTTTTTTGGCTTCAAAATGATATTCGCCACACTCTTCATAACCCAAAGCCAGAAAATGCGCAGCCAGTTTGTCCAGGCCTACTTTTTCCAGGTTAAAGGTTCGTAGCGCGATATGATCGTTTATCACATCATCCTGTTGTGACGAACCCAGCAGCTGGTGCACTTTTTTGGCCGACGGCGTTACCGCTACATAGTCTTGCCATAAGTTGGCGAACAGGGCATTTACATCAGTGTGCATATCTACTCCGGTTTAGGTCTAATCACAATGTTTAAAACGTTAATTTAATAAGCCTGAATTTATGGTGCGCAGTATACTGCAATACCAGTGCGTCAGGCCTGATCCAGATTAATAAATCGGGCCATTTGGCCATCACTTAGCTGCAGAATTTCTGCCAGCTGCGGGCTGATAATCAGGCTATTGCTCTGCTCATCAAAACGGGCGCCCTTACCAAAGCTGGCCCGAAAATCTTTAATCGCGGTATTGGCCACGGCCAGGGTGTATTCGCCCTGCGCCTGCTCCGCGCTCGCAGCCACTTTAACCGGCACTTTTCTGCTGGCAGCGACGGATTTAATCTGATGCAACGGTGCTTCAACCGTTGGTCCGGCATCAAATAAATCAATATAACCACGATGGGTAAAACCTTCTTTTTCCAGCATTCTCAGCGCAGGTTTGGTGTTTTCATGAACCTGACCAATTACCGCCTGAGCACTGTCGGGCAACAAGCCAACGTAGATCGGGTGGCGTGGCATCAGCTCAGCAATAAAAGCTTTTTTACCCACACCAATCAGCTGGTCGGCCTTTGGGAAATCGATGGTTAAAAACAGTTTTTGCAGCCAGTTCCAGAATGGTGGCTGGCCGTCTTTATCGGCAGCGCCGCGCATTTCGGCAATCACTTTGCTGGCAAAGCGCTCTGGGTGCTCGGCCATAAATAAAAACCGCACCTTAGATAAAAAGCGCCCGGCATGGTTACGCCGGTAGCTTTCGCGCAGGAACAGGGTACAAATTTCTGACGCGCCGGTGTAATCGTTACACAGGGTTAAGGTGCGCAGCTGGTTCATCACGTTCAGCTCAGCACTATGGTGAATAACCGTGTTCTGCTGAAAATGATACAGCGGGGTTTGCAGGCCTACTGCCGCTTCAATACCGGTAGTACCGACGATTTCACCGTTAGCGGTGTCTTCCAGCACAAACAAATAGCCCTGATCACCAGGCGCCGTTACGTCGGCATTAAAGCTCTGCTCGGCATGCTTTATTTTCTGGGTTAAGCGGCCATCGTGCACCGGCAAAGACGTAAAGCCATGACCGGATTCAATGGCAATTTGCTTTAGCGCTGCAAAATCAGCGGAAGTAATAGGCCTGATAACCAACATAATTTATGCCTGCTTTGCCGCTGCTATTTGAGCAATCGCTTGCTCAAACCGCGCCATGCCTTCAATAATATCGGCATCCGGAATAACCAGTGATGGCGCAAAGCGCACCACGTTCATCCCGGCCACCAGAGTCATTACCCCATGCTCAGCGCCCGCCAGCATAATATCCCGTGCTTTACCGGCGTAATCGGCAGTGAGTACCGCGCCAATTAATAAGCCCATGCCACGTACTTCACTAAATACCAGATATTTATCGTTGATCCGCTGCAATTCCTGCTTAAACAACGCAGCTTTACTATGCACGCCGTTAAGTACCGCCGTGGTGTTTACGGTATCTACTGCCGCCAGTGCCACCGCACAAGCCAGTGGGTTACCGCCATAAGTAGAACCATGGGTACCCACCACTAAGTGCTTGGCTATTTCGGTGGTGGTTAACATGGCACCAATCGGGAAGCCGCCGCCCAGCGCTTTAGCAGTAGTAAGAATATCCGGGGTAACGCCATACGCCATGTAGGCATACAGCTCGCCGGTACGGCCGACGCCGGTTTGTACTTCATCAAAAATCAGCAGCGCATTGTTAGCATCACACAATTCGCGCACACCTTTAATAAACTCGTTAGTGGCAGGCACAACACCGCCCTCGCCCTGCATTGGCTCAACCATAACCGCACAGGTGTTGGCATTAATTAATGCTTTTAAGCTGTCCAGATTGTTAAACTCGGCGTGGCTGATCCCTTCTGGCTTAGGGCCAAAACCATCTGAATAGGCTGGCTGGCCGCCAACGGTAACGGTAAAGAAAGTGCGGCCATGAAAACCCTGTTTAAAAGAAATTATCTGATCTTTATGCTCGCCGTATTTGTCTTTGGCATAACGACGGGCCAGCTTTAATGCGGCTTCGTTGGCTTCAGCACCCGAATTAGCAAAGTAGACTTTTTCAGCAAAGGTATTATCAACCAGCGCTTTAGCCAGTAACAGGGCGGGCTCGTTGGTTAATACGTTTGATAAATGCCACAGCTTATCGGCCTGATCTTTTAAGGCAGTAACTAACGCCGGGTGACAATGGCCCAGACAGTTAACGGCGATGCCACCGGCAAAATCAACATATTCTTTGCCAGCCTGATCCCACAGTTTAGAGCCCTGGCCTTTTACCGGAATAATTTGCGCCGGTGCATAGTTAGGCACCATCACTTCATCAAATAAACTTCTGCTTACTACCATTTTTAAACCTCTGTCAGCTAAGGCCCCGTTTATATCATTAGTTGGTCGGGGCAGAATCAATACCACTATTATATTGGCGAGCTTTAGCAATGTGCAGTATCATTATTAACAATTTAATAGGTTAATACGTCATTTTGACGGAAGGATTTAGCAAATTGCCAGAATATCCCCTGAAAAGTGCTAATAGAAGCGCCATTAGCAAAGAAGATGAAAAGCTGATAGCGGTATTACAGCATAACGCCCGGGCCAGTATTTCTGATTTAGCCCGTCAGCTCAGCGTGTCACGCTCTACCGTGCAAACCCGGCTGCAAAAGCTGGAATTAAGTGGTGTCATCAAAGGCTACACAGTAGAGTATGGTGATGCGTATTTAGCCACCCTGGTGGCAGCACACGTCAGTATTAAAGTGCGCCAGAAACTAACAGCCCGCACCAATATTGAACTGAAACAAATACCACAGGTAGCGGCACTGTATGCGATTAGCGGCGAGTATGATTTGATAGCTATTGTCCAGGCGCAGAATACCGAACAGCTCAGCCATATTCTGGACGATATTGGCAACCTGGAAGGGGTGGAACGCACCACCTCTTCGGTTATTCTGGAAACTAAATTTAAGCGCTAAGGAACGACAGATGTCAAACCAGCAAACTCAGGTCAGTCTGCGCGAAGCCTTTTTGTACTGGCTGAAACTGGGTTTTATCAGCTTTGGTGGCCCGGCTGGTCAGCTGGGCATGATGCATCAGGAACTGGTGGAAAAGCGGCGCTGGCTATCTGAAACACGGTTTTTGCATGCCTTAAATTACACCATGTTGCTACCGGGGCCGGAAGCACAGCAACTGGCGACTTATATCGGCTGGCTGCTGCATGGTAAACGCGGCGCCTTTATTGCCGGGGGGCTGTTTATTCTGCCCTCTTTCTTTATTTTGTCGTTACTCGCCTGGTTATACCTGGCACACGGTGATTTACCGCTGCTACAAGGTGTGCTGTATGGCATAAAGCCAGCCGTTACTGCCATAGTGTTGTTCGCTGCCTGGCGACTAGCGAAGAAAACCCTGCACAGCCCCGCTTTGATACTGCTGGCACTGTGGGCCTTAGTGGCCATTGCCGGCTTTAATGTGCCCTTTCCGCTGATTATTTTAACAGCTGCGCTAACCGGGTGGATTTTGTTGAAGTGGTTTCCAGCGCAGCTTAAGGCGCCAGCAACTCAGCACTCAACAACAGCGCAAGCAGCCAGCACTGCGCAAACCGCAGCCATTATTAATGACGACAGTGCATCACCTGCTGTACAGCGCTTTAGCTTGCGCAAACTGGTAATGGCAGTGGCAATAGGCATCGCCATCTGGCTGGTGGCAATTGGTGTGCTGACTGCTATTTATGGCTGGCACAGCACCCAAACGCAGTTGGCCTGGTTTTTTACTAAGGCTGCACTGCTGACTTTTGGCGGCGCCTATGCAGTATTGCCCTATGTTTATCAGGCAACGGTAGAGCAATATCAGTGGTTAACTGCACTGCAAATGATCGATGGTCTGGCGCTGGGTGAAAGTACACCAGGGCCGCTGATTATGGTGGTGACCTTTGTCGGCTTTGTCGCGGGCTGGAGCCAGCAAATATTTGGCCCCGACAGCCTGGTTCAGGCCGGGTTTATCGCAGCAGCCATCGTTACCTTTTTCACTTTTCTGCCATCGTTTGTATTTATTATTGCCGGCGCCCCCCTGGTAGAAGCCAGTCGGCAGCAAGCCGTTTTTACCGGGCCATTAACCGCGATAACCGCTGCAGTAGTTGGTGTTATTGTTAACCTGGCTTTGTTTTTTGGCTATTTTGTATTGTGGCCGGCAGGCTTTAGCGGCCAATTTGATGCTATTGCTTTGCTGCTGGGCGTTATATCTGCAATCGCGCTGTTTAAATTTAAACAAAGCATTATGCGGGTGCTGGCAGCAGCAGCCGTTCCCGGCGTGCTGCTTAGTTTGATCTAAGGTTTGCTCTGATGCCTTAGCAGGGTAACAGTTGGTGGCCGCTGCTGTTGCCATACGGCTGGTGTCGCTTTTAAATAATCAATCATCGCTGCAGCCGCGACTTTGCAATCAACTTCTGCTGTTTTACATGGCAGACCGCCAGCATGCTGGTAGTGCGGCATAAATGCCTGCTGGCCACTGCTGTCGGTGATCGCATCTACCCGCTTCAGCGGATAAATAGTCAGTTGCTGCTTTGCAATAATAACATCAATCCGATCAGTACTTTGTTGCTGAACTTGCTGCAGCCGTTGCCAGCCATCATTGCCATTGGCTAAATAGTTAGTGGTCGCCAGGCTGTAACTCTGGTCAGGCTCAATATCCTGCCAACTGTCACCTTTACGCCATTGCAATTGCTCCAGCATCGCTTCGCCAGCAGTATTCTCAATGGCGACATAGCGAATATGGCTGCCGTACGGAAATTTACCGGCATGCGCTCCCTCGGGTAAGGTAGCACTGATCACCTGCTGCAGTAACTCACTAAGTTCTTTGCCGGTTAGTGTCAGAATACTAAGCGGCGTATCAAAAGGAAGAACTTCAAGTCGGATATGGCCTTCATAAATAGCACCTGCCGCCAGATCTGCCCGGATATTACCGGCGCCAATCAGGGTGAAATCAACCTGACGCCCGGTTTTAGCGCGCACGGCCGGCTGATTAAGCCAGTAATACATTGCATCGGTGATGTGACCAGCAAGTTGAGAACCATGTTGGTCGCTGCCGCCGGTACCCGGCAACCGTACATGGGATATTGTTTGCTCGGTTACACTGATTTGTTCACCATAAGCCTTTTGTACTGCCGGCAGGTAAACATCATTTAATACCTGACGAATTTGCGGATGCTCTTCAGTAATTGCCGTACGTGTTAGCTGGCTGATATAACTTTCAGTGGCTGCCTGCTCTGCCTGAGCAATCCGGCTGGCCTCACTGCGCAGTGCCAGCTGAAAATAATCGCGGCTGGCCAGAATGGTATTCTCGCCGTCGCACTGCCGTAACCGGCCAGCGTTATCAAAAATAAGCTGCGCGGCTCCCACCGCCTGAGCAAACTGGCCGGCCTGAACGATGCACGTCTGGCCGATACCATCCGGGTTAGCAATAAGCGCGGCATAAGGCGGCTGCTGGCCCAGATACCACTGCCGGAAATCGCCCAGTAAGCTGTGTGAGTGGCCACCGACAATAACATCAATGCCATTAACCTGATTAGCCAGTGTTAAATCGCGCTGATGCCCTAAATGGGTTAAGGCAATAATGTGGTTGATGCCCTGCGCTTGCAGATAATCCACTGTTGCCTGCGCTGATGCTACCTCAGCAGCAAATACCAGCTCACCAGTAGCGGGCACCATGCCACGCATGTCTTCCAGCGCCAGACCAAATACTGCGACAGTGGTTTTACCCATAGCATCTTCGATAGTTGCCACCGATTTAAGCTCGCTGCCGTCCAATACAAATAACTGATATGCTTTAAAATTATTAACAGCAGCTAACGCCGGCTCAGCCCGGGCATCCACGTTGGCGGCCAGCAGCGGAAAATTGATATTGGCAGCAAAATCAGCAAGTTTTGCCAGGCCGATGTCAAATTCATGATTGCCAAGCGCCATCGCATCAAGTTCCATCCGGTTTAAAATATCGATATTAATTTTCTGTTCAAACAGTTCGAAGTAGGCGCTGCCTTTAAAGGCATCACCCCCGTGTAAAAATAACGATGGAACCCCGTTAGTCCTCGCCTCTGCCCGTAATTGCTGCGCTTTAGTTAATAGCCGTGGGTGGCCGCCAATAAAGGTATAAAGTGGCGCACCATCCGGACCCTGAACTTTGGCCGGAGTTGGATCAAATTGAGAGTGAGTGTCATTAATATGCACTAAAGTAAGTTTTAGGCCGGCTTCCGATGAGGTGTCGGTATCTGAAGCAAGCTGGCCGGCGCAACCGCTGATAACTGCACAAGCAGATAGCGTCGCAATTAACGTTGTAACACGCTGAGAAAACAACATAAACAGGTCCGTTTCGCCAAACTGATAACTTGCGATCACCTTAAGCACAATTATCGTCAAGCTCAAGAAAATAGTGAAAAACTGGTAGATTTGTTTAGCAGTACCATGCCAGCTGGCAACTAATGCCAGGCAACCTGGCTTCGCCCCTGCTGTTTGGCACGGTATAGCGCAGCATCCGCCCGTTCAAACAGACTGTGGAAATTATCACCTTGCTGCAGTGCTGCTACCCCAAAACTGGCAGACACAGTTAGCTGCTTTGTTATCTCAATTTGCAGCAAACTTTCAATGATCCGGTTACCAATAGCGACCACGGCCTCTTTCGCTGTATTCGGTAACACCACCACAAACTCATCGCCGCCGTAGCGACCAATAAGATCTGCCGGCCTTAACATCTGCTGGGCGTGCTGACAGGCTTGCCGCAGCACCTCGTCGCCGACACTGTGGCCATACTGATCATTGATCTGCTTAAAGTGATCAATATCAAACACCATAAAGCATAATGGTTCGTTTTGCTGCAGACTTCGCCTGATCTCTAAGTCTGCCCGTTGCTGTAAATAACTTCTGGATGCAACCTGGGTTAAGGTGTCTGTTGCTGCCACCATGCGCAACTGATTATTTGAAGCCATTAGTGCTGGTACAGTCAGGCCAAATAATGCGTTAGCCGCGATGACGTTTATCGCGAACTGATACACCATAACGTTATCCATCAGCCCGAATAAATTAACCAGCAAAGCAATCATAAAACTGGTTAGCGCCAGACTTAGCACAGTAATAAACGGGGTTTCGGTACAAGCAATCCACATATGGGGGATCACCAGAAAAAAGATAGCAAAGGCACTTTCTGACGAGTCACTGTACCACGCAATAACCATAGCAAGTATCAGCATGACGATGGTCAGGCCTGATTTATATTTGAACTGGTTTGACGGCAACTTAGAGTGAGACCCAATAACACTGTGAATATTAAACTTGGTTTGCGGAAACATATACAGCAAAATACTGGCAAACATCGGCGCAATCACTACTACCCCGGCCATATCGCCTATCCAGAACGGCAACCAGGTTGAGGAAACGTCGGCCGCCGGCATCAAACCGGTAAATACCAGAGAGCTAAGCACTGCTGCAGTTGCCAGTAATGAGCAGCCAACGGCAAGCACCAGAAAACTGACGACAAACAGCGGCAGATTGTACTTTGAAACAGCAGTTAGTTTTCGAAGCGTCACCGCCCCTAAATAGTATGGAAAAATGTGGGCTAACCCAAACAGCAAACCGGCTTCCGTCAGTTGTCGGTTGCTCATATCAATATCGTACTGAACGGCCGTCCAGAAAGTAATAATAACGGCCGCAATTAAGATAGCAGGTACTGCTCTGACACCAACCACCAGCATGGCGGCACAAGTCAGGCCAGCAACCGGGAACCAGACTGAGGCGTGCGGCGCATATTCGACCAGCAAGCCTAAAGCCCATACCCCCAGCCACAAGAAGAGCAGCAAGGCACTGCGCCAGGGTAACAACATGCTTAACTTATTAAGTAGCTGCATTAAATTCTAGACCTGCAGCCGACCTGCAGCGCCGATAGCAGCCAGCATTTTTTTGTCGCTGCTTCGCATTAAAGGGCCGCGCTTATTTTCGCAGCCAGCGCTTTTATTTTGTCCATATCGCCTTGCTCAGAACCGTGTCGCTTTAATTTTGACAAATGAGTCGGTATTAAATGAAAATGCAGGTGCGGTACGCTCTGCCCTGCGCCCTCACCATTTAGCTGCATCAGCACAACACCTTCCACACCGAGCTCTGACTTTTGCGCCGCCATCACTTTTTGCACGGTTGTCATGGTATGGCTAAGCTGGTCAGCCGGAATATCCAGTAAGGTGACAGCCTCGAATTTAGGGATCACCAGTGCATGACCATCTGCCTGCGGCATAATATCCATAAACGCCAGGGTGTAGTCATCCTCGTACAGCTTAAAACTGGGTATTTCACCACGCAGAATTTTGGCAAAAATATTATTGGTATCGTAGCTCATGCAATGCTCCTTGTTGCGGGCTGTTACAGCAAAGTAAGCTGATTATGCCAGTATCGAGAGCGAAATTACCAGTGGATGATAAATGAATAGCGACCGAAACGGGGTTCCAGCCGCTTTTCAGAGTTTAGGTTAACCAACCAAAAACTTTGCGTGAAACTGAATATGCTGCTCAATAAAACTGGCGATAAAGTAATAGCTGTGATCATAACCCTGCTGCAGCCGGACTTGCACATCTGCCCCGCTCTGTCTGGCCGCTGCCGATAAACTGTCCGTTTGCAATTGCTGTGGATAAAAGTTATCAGCAGTACCCTGATCCACTAAGATTGGTAACGCCTTTTGCGTTTTCGCCAGCAGCACTGAAGCGTCATAATGAACCCACTGGCTTTTATCATCGCCTAAATAGCCACTAAAAGCTTTGATACCCCAGGGGCTGTTGACAGGATTACAAATTGGCGAGAATGCTGATATTGAGCGGTAACGCTCAGGATTACGCAAGCCAATAACCAGCGCGCCATGGCCGCCCATAGAGTGGCCACTAATGGCCCGCACTGCTGATACCGGCAGTTCGGCTTCAACCAATGCTGGTAATTCACTGACGATATAGTCATACATCTGATAGTGTTTTACAAAAGGCTCACGGGTGGCATTGACATAAAAGCCGGCACCTAAACCAAAATCGTAAGCACCGTCCGGATCATCCGGCACGCCTTCGCCGCGCGGGCTGGTATCGGGAATAATCAGCGCTATGCCAAGCTCTGCAGCAACCCGCTGGGCGCCGGCTTTACCTGAGAAATTCTCATCAGTGCAGGTCAGACCCGACAGCCAATACAGCGCCGGTACCTTGCCGGTTTGTGCATGAGGCGGCAGAAATACCGAGAACTGCATTTCACAGTTGGTTACGGCTGACTGATGGGTAAACCTGATTTGTTTACCGCCAAAACAAAGTTGTTCGCTAACCCTGGTTAATGCTGAAGTTGTCATTGGCTTTCCTTATTGATGACGACCAGAGAGGATTAGAACCCCGTTCTGGTCGCCGCAGAGTGTCTGAGCGAATAAGCTAGCAAAGACGACAAATTCGTCAGGAACGAATTTGAACAGCTTTAGCTGGCCTCTGGTGCCGGGCAGGACAGCCCGGCATAGTTGCTGTGGTGAGCCAGGGCGGGCGTTGTAATCCGGCCAGTCTCTATCTGCCAGAGTTTCTAAACGGGGTTCTAATCCGTCTCTGTTCTGACATTGTCTTTGCCCAAAATATTTTGTTGTCCTGAGCCAGAATAATTAATTTCTAAAAGTGAATTACAGTCCGGATAGACTTACCTTCATGCATTAAATCAAAGGCTTCGTTAATCCGTTCTAATGGCATAGAGTGGGTAATAAAGGTATCCAGCTCAAACTCACCGTTTAAATAGCGCTCAACATAATCCGGCAGTTCGCTGCGCCCCTTTACCCCACCAAAGGCAGTACCGCGCCATACCCGGCCGGTGACCAGCTGAAACGGCCGGGTTGATATTTCCTGACCGGCACCGGCCACGCCAATAATGACTGATTCACCCCAGCCTTTATGGCAGCATTCCAGTGCCGAGCGCATTACGTTAACGTTACCGATACACTCAAACGAGAAATCGACACCGCCGTCGGTCATTTCAACGATAACCTCCTGAATGGGCTTATCGAACTTCTGCGGATTAACCACATCGGTTGCACCCAGCTTTTTGGCAATATCAAACTTATCTTCATTAATATCAATGGCGATGATCCGGCTGGCTTTAGCCATTACCGCACCAATAATAGCCGATAAACCAATACCACCCAGGCCGAACACCGCAACCGTATCGCCCTCTTTTACCTTGGCCGTATTCATTACCGCGCCCATACCAGTGGTAACGCCACAGCCAAGCAAACACACTTTTTCCAGTGGCGCTTCTTTATTGATTTTGGCCAGGGAGATTTCCGGCAGCACCGTGTACTCAGAAAACGTTGACGTGCCCATGTAGTGGTAAATCGGCTTACCGTCTTTTGAGAACCTTGTGGTGCCATCCGGCATCAGGCCTTTGCCCTGAGTGGCGCGAATGGCCTGGCAAAGATTAGTTTTGCCGGATAAACAGAACTTACATTTACCGCACTCCGGGGTATATAGCGGAATAACGTGATCGCCCACCGCTACTGAGGTTACGCCCTCACCTACTGCCTCAACAATACCGCCGCCCTCATGGCCTAAAATGGCCGGAAAAATGCCTTCAGGGTCTTCACCTGATAAGGTAAAGGCATCGGTATGACATACCCCGGTAGCAATAATTTTTACCAGCACTTCGCCTTTTTGTGGTGGCATTAAATCGACTTCTTCAATCGACAACGGCTGGCCTGGGCCCCAGGCGACAGCGGCGCGGGTTTTGATCATCTTCATAGGGTATCCTTTTAACGACTCGGTAATTTTAAATTTAACGGCTTTAACTATAACGCGTTTTTTATCTTTTCCATATCCGGGTTAATTCAGTTAAAATGCAAATCAGTTTTGCGAATTTGTAATAGTAGGTCTGCAGGCAGCTTGCGTTGCAACGCCCGCCCTGGCTTGCCACAGCAACTCGCCCTTATGCCTGCGGCAGGGCTCAGACACTCTGTGGCAACCAAAACGGGGTTCCAACCGCTGCCTTACCAGGCAAAGGCTAACTAGATCTACCAAGCAGCCTGGTTTTCTGCACTCAAGGTATAGCATGAAACAATGGACCGGAATTAGTGAATTTGTGGCAGTAGCCGAACAGCACAGCTTTACCAAAGCTGCCAAACAGCTGGGTATTTCGGTGGCTCAGGTCAGCCGTAATATTGCCGAGCTGGAGCAGCAGCTGGCCATTAAGCTGTTGTATCGCACCACCCGCAACGTCAACCTGACCGAAGAAGGCAACCTGTATTTGCAGCACTGTCGCCACCTGGTCAGCAGTTTAGAAGAAGCCAACCGTACGCTGGCCAATTTAAAAGCCACACCACGTGGTTTAATTAAACTGACTGCACCGGTGTTTTACGGTGAAACCCGCATTGCGCCACTGCTACATGATTTTTTAAGGCTTTACCCTGATACCGAACTGGATTTACAACTATCAAATAACAAGCTTGATTTAATTCAGGGCGGGTTTGATCTGGCTATCCGGCTGGGCACCCTGGAAAGCTCCAGCCTGATTGCCCGTAAACTGGCCAGCCGCACCCAATATGTTGTGGCTTCGCCGGCTTATCTTGCAGCAAACGGCACACCCACAAGTATCGCTGAGCTGGCGCAGCATCAGTGCTTAACCGGCACCGTCACCCAGTGGCGCTTTATTCAGCAGGGAAAAATACTGCAGTTTAAACCACAGGGCCGGATTATCTGTAACAGCGGTGTTGCGTTACTTGATGCCGCATTAAAAGGTTTAGGCTTAGTTCAACTGCCCGACTACTACCTGCTGGATAAACTGCAAACTGGCGAACTGGTTGCAGTATTAAACGAGTTTCGTCAACCGGATGATGGCATTTGGGCGATATATCCGCAAAACCGCCATTTATCGGCCAAAGTGCGGGTGTTGGTTGACTACCTGGCAGAGCAATTAGCTTGAATTTGTGGTATTACGCCCACATGCTTTTGCAATAACCATGAGTTGTTACCTCAACACACAGTAAGGATTTGTCAGCATGACAGCGTTAAAAATTGATTTAGTCTCTGACATCGCCTGCCCCTGGTGCGCGATTGGTTATGCCCGCTTACAGCAGGCACTGCAGACGTTACCCGACTTAAAGGTTAAGCTGGAATGGCATGCCTTTGAGCTTAACCCTGACAAAAACGCCCCACAAGAGCCTATTTTACCGGCACTTAGCCGCAAATATGGCCGCAGTGAAGATGAAATGCGCGCTGCCCAGGCCAATATGATGGATATTGCCAGTGAGCTTGGCCTTAATTTTGAAAAAATGCAGCAACGGTTTACCTGCAACACCTTTGATGCCCACCGCCTGGTGAAATGGGCGGCCACCGAAGATAAAGCTACTGCGATGAAACTGGCCTTGTTTGATGCTTATTTTGGCAAGGCGAAAGATGTCTCCGATAGCGAGGTATTGGCAGAGTGCGCCTCAAAATCCGGGCTGGATCAGGCAGAGGCTAAGCGTATTCTGGCAGGCGACGACTACGCAAAAGATGTCAGCGAGGATATTGCTAATTACCAGCAGGCCGGCATTTCATCAGTGCCGGCGTTTATTATTAATCAGAAATACCTGATATCCGGCGCTCAGGAGCCAGAGCAACTGGCGCAAGCCCTGAAACAGATTACCAGCGAAAGCCCCTCTTAACCTGTATTAATTAGCGCTATTGCAAAGATTCGAGCAGTAGCGCTATGCCCTGACCGCCACCAATACACATGGTCACCAAACCAAAGCGGCCCCGGATCCGTTTAAGTTCAGCTAACAGTTTAATGATCAGTATCGAACCGGTGGCGCCTACCGGATGGCCCAGCGCGATAGCACCACCATTAGGGTTAACTTTTGCAGGGTCCAGGCCCAGGGCCTGCTTAACTGCCTGTGCCTGCGCTGCAAAGGCTTCATTAGATTCGATAACATCCAGGTCCGCAATCGTTAAACCGCTTTGCGCCAATACCTGTTGCACCGCAGGCACTGGTCCCAGCCCCATTACACCCGGCTCTACTCCGGCGAAAGCATAACTCAGGATACGGGCCCGCGGCTTTAAGCCGCGCTTGTTTGCCTCGGCCATACTGGTCAGTACCATCGCAGCCGCACCATCATTTAAACCCGACGCATTACCCGGGGTAACAATACCAGCAGCTTTAAACGCCGGTTTTAATTTGGCCAGACTTGCCAGTGACGTATCGGCGCGAATATGCTCATCCTGATTAAACTCCAGAACAGTACGGCCTACTTTTACCGTTAGCGGCACAATTTGTTCGCTAAAATATCCCTGCTGCTGCGCGTTGGCAGCCCGTTGCTGGCTGTTCAGGGCAAATGCATCTAAATCAGCACGGCTAAAGCCATATTTTTCAGCAACGTTTTCGGCGGTAATCCCCATATGACCGCTGCCAAAGGGATCGGATAAAATACCCAGGGTTAAATCGGTAATACTGGCATGGCCCATCCGTATACCGCGCCGGGCGTTTGGTAACAAGTACGCACCGTTACTCATACTCTCGCTTCCGCCAGCCAATGCGATATGACTTTGCCCCAGCTGGATCATTTGCGCGGCCGATATCACCGCCTGAACGCCTGAACCACATAAGCGGTTAACGTTAAAAGCAGCAGACGTTGGTGGCATGCCACTATTGAGTGCAATATGCCTTGCCAGATAGGCATCTGCCGGGCCAGTGGTAATAATATGGCCAAACACAGCATGATCAACATCAGCCGGCGAGACGTTAGCACGGTTCAGAGACTCCTGAGCGACTGCTGTGCCAAGTTCGGCCGGGCTCAACCCAGCCAAAGCACCGCCAAAACTGCCAATAGCCGTGCGGGCTCCATCCAGTATCACGATATCTGATAGTTTCATTGATTATTCCTGCTGTGCTAACAGTGGCCTTTTTGCTTTTGGCAGGCTTTTTACAATCAGCTGATAAGAGTTGTCTATCTGGCGCTTTATCTCATTCTCTGGCACGCTGCCATCAAGTAGCACGGTGTTCCAATGCTGTTTATTCATGTGATAGCCGGGGGTAATTGCCGGGAAAATGTCCCTTAGCATTTGTGCTTCTGCCGGGTCGCATTTCAGGTTTACCCGGGCGATGCCGTCCTGTTCACTTAAAATAGCGAATATCTTGCCTGTTTTATACACGTAAATATCAGGGCCAAAAGGAAAGTCCTCTACGCTTTGTAATTGCATCAGACAATAGTCACGACATTGTTCAAAACTAAACATCACTGCCCCCTCTTTCATCAGATAGTACGAAGGCCGGCTTTTTTCTAATCACGCCCTGACTATTTAGTATACTTCTCCAGCCAGGCAAAGACTTCGTTGTACCAGCGCACCCTGTTATCTTTGTTTAAGATCCAGTGGTTTTCATCCGGGAAAATAACCAGACGTGAATCAATACCTTTGCGTTGCAGGTTAGTAAAGGCGCCTAAGCCCTGGGCGTATGGCACCCGGTAATCTTTTAAACCGTGGATCACCAGCATTGGCGTTTGCCATTTATCTGCATGGGCAGCCGGGTTAAATTTATTATAATCACTGCCCTCCTGCCAGGCTGGCCCGCCTAAATCATACTCCGGGAACCACAGCTCTTCGGTGCTGCCGTAAAAGCTTGGCATATCGTATAAGCCGGCATGGTTAACCAGGCAATTAAAACCGGTTGGCCAGTTGCCGGCAATCCAGTTCATCATGTAACCACCGTAAGAGGCACCCAGGGCACAGGCACGGTCACCATCAATCCACGGTTGCGCCTTCACAATGTACTCAAAGCCTTTTTTCAAATCTTCTAAAGGCTTACCACCCCAGTCACGGCTGATTGAATCGGTAAACGCCTGACCATAACCGGTAGAGCCATGAAAATCGACCATTACCACCGCATAGCCTTTGGCGGCATACATCTGGGCATTCCAGCGCTCGTTAAACATATTACCGAAACTGCCCTGCGGGCCGCCATGGACTAAAAACGCCATTGGATATTTTTTGCTGGCTTCAAAATTCCAAGGTTTTACCAGATAACCATAAACGGTGGCATCGTTGGCGCCTTTAAAACTGAACTGCTCATAGTCACCAAACTGCACCTGCTCACGCCATTTGGCGTTCACATCAGTTAACTGGGTTAACTGACTGCCATCAGGGCTGATTTGAAATACTTCTGCCGGCATATCTAACCGGTGGTTGGTGAACACCAGTTTGTCACTGGCCACCTGTAAATTACCGGCATAGCCATTGCCATAGACTTTGCGCACATCACCAAAACTGGTGTTAATGGCAAAAATACTGTACTGCCCCAGATCCTGCGCCGTGACATAAATGGTACGGTTGTCGCTGCCAAACTGATAATCACTGACAGAGCGATCAAAGTCTGCCGCCAGCTCTTTACGCTGCCCGGTCACCATATCCAACAACATTAAACCAAAGCGGTCTGCTTCTGCGCCGGGTTTACTCATGGCTAAATAGGCCATAAAACGACCGTCTGCCGAGAATTTTGGTTTGGCGTCCCAGGCTTTATTATCTGCGGTTAAGTTAACTTTTTCGCCACCATTAACCGATACCTGAAAAATATCGTAGTTGGTATGCCAGGCCTGATCGTTAGCCGGTGCTTTAGCACTGAATACCAGATGCTGGTTATCAGGAGTAAACGCCACCTGATCTATACCGGCAATATCAGTGTCCCAGTCGCTAATTAAGTTTTTGGCATCGGTAACCATGCCATTATTTTCGGCAACCGTCGCAATATGCAACTGACTACGATAAGGCGTGCGCCAATGGTCCCAGTGCCGCACCATCAGACTGTCGTAAACCAGGGCACTGTCTTTACGTTCTTTTTCAGCGGCTTTGGCATCGACAGTACATTGTAAGGTGGCGCAGCCCGGTAATACCGCGAGCGACAACGCCAGACTTTTGCCATCAGCCGCGACTTTGAAGCCTTCTACCGGCAGTGGTAAATCAGTCACTTGTAATGCTTCACCGCCAGTTAACGGTAAGCGCCATAGCTGGCTGCTGCCGCTGCGATCGGCCAGAAAATATAACGCCTGGCCATCACTGCTAAAGGCCAGTGCCCGTTCACTGGCAGCGCTTTGAGTTAAGCGCAGCGCAGGCGTGTCTGCACGCAAATCTTTTAAATAAATATCAGTGCTGGTATCGGCCGGTGTAAAGCCGCCGTTGCTTTGCACGTAAGCCAGATAGCGGCCATCGTTTGACAGACTGATTGCATTGATTTTGTTAAACTGGTTCAGGTGTTCGACCGTTAGTGGCGCTTTCGCTGCCAGTGGCGCGGCCAATGGTGCGGCAGCTAAGGCACTTAACAGCATCAGTGAGTATTTCATTGTTGCTCCCCTTCAGGATGATAAAAATTAAAGCAAAGCGCCGGTATCAACCAGCGCTTTAATATCGTTATTATTTTGCTTTTAGTTTAGCGTCCAGTTCAGCAATATTTGCTTTCCAGATTGCCGGGCCCTGTTTATGCACGTTATTACCGTTGGAGTCTACCGCCACTGTTACCGGCATATCCTCCACTTCAAACTCGTAAATCGCTTCCATCCCTAAATCGGCAAAAGCAACCACCCGGGATTTTTTAATGGCTTTCGATACCAGATAAGCCGCACCGCCCACCGCCATTAAATACACCGCTTTGTGTTTTTTAATGCTTTCTACTGTTAAATCGCCGCGCTCTGATTTACCTATCATCCCCAGCAAACCGGTTTGCGATAACATCATGTCGGTAAATTTATCCATCCGGGTAGCGGTAGTCGGGCCGGCCGGGCCAACCACTTCGTCACGCACTGCATCCACCGGGCCAACGTAGTAAATAAAGCGGTTTTTAAGGTCAACACCTTCAGGCAAGCCTTCGCCTTTGTTCAGCATATCAGCAATGCGTTTATGAGCCGCATCGCGACCGGTCAGCATTTTGCCGCTTAGCAGTACGGTTTCACCAGCCTGCCAGCTTTGCACATCAGCCGGCGTCACGGTATCCAGGTTAACCCGACGAACATTGGCACCCAGTTCCCAGGTTACCTGTGGCCAGTCTTCCAGCTTAGGCGGCTTAATATCGGCCGGGCCACTGCCATCTAAGTGGAAATGCACATGACGGGTAGCCGCACAATTCGGGATCATCACTACCGGCAAACTGGCAGCATGGGTTGGTACGCTGTTTATTTTCACGTCAACCACGGTAGTTAAGCCACCTAAACCCTGAGCACCGATGCCCAGTTTGTTAACTTTTTCATACAGCTCTAAGCGAAGTTTTTCATCAGCTGTTTCAGCGCCCTTCGCAATAAGCTCTTGAATATCCACCGGCTCCATCAGCGCTTCTTTTGCCAGCACTGCCGCTTTTTCGGCAGTACCGCCAATACCGATACCCAGCATACCCGGCGGACACCAGCCAGCGCCCATTTTCGGTAAGGTTTCCAGCACCCAATCAACAATAGAATCTGACGGGTTAAGCATAGCCATCTTGGTTTTATTTTCTGAGCCACCGCCTTTGGCGGCGATCATTACCTCGACATGGTGGCCGGCGACTAAATCGATATGCACCACTGATGGCGTATTGTCTTTGGTATTTTTCCGTGCGCCGGCCGGGTCGGCAACAATAGAGGCGCGCAGCGGGTTATCCGGATTTAAATAGGCGCGACGGGTACCTTCGTCGACCATTTGCTGCACGGTCATGTCAGTTTTATCCCACTTCACATCCATGCCAATTTTGACGAAGCAGGTAACAATACCGGTGTCCTGACAAATGGGTCGGTGGCCTTCGGCCGACATGCGGGAATTGATCAGAATTTGGGCAATAGCGTCTTTGGCAGCTTTATTTTGCTCTTTATGATAAGCCTGCTCCAGCGCCTGGATAAAATCCAGCGGATGATAATACGAGATATACTGCAACGCATCTTCAATGCTCTCGATAAAGTCTTGTTGGCGAATGACCGTCATGCTTACTTTTCCTCTAATGCCATTAATGGCTTAATCATTAACTATTGCAACCTGTGCTGGTATGATACCCCGCATCGAAAACAGCGGCTAGCCTTCTATGCAGCAGTATTTAATTCCACAAACCGCACCAGCGGATTTAGCCACATTTTTTGGCCACTTTGCCAGTCAGCCCTGGGCAATGCTTCTTGACTCGGCGGCAGGTAATCACCCAAACAGCCGTTACCAAATTATGGTTATGCAGCCACTGGCTACCCTGACCGCAACTAATGGCGTAACCACCTTACAGGATGAACACGGCAGCCACGATTACCCGCAAGACCCTTTTACCGTGTTAGATTGTGCGCTGAAACGCTATTTTCCTGAGCCGGTAGACAGCGAGCTGCCTTTTAGCGGCGGTGCGCTGGGCTATTTTGGTTATGATTTAGGCCGCTATCTGGAGCAGCTGCCGGTACTAAGCAAACATGACATTCAGCTGCCGGATATGGCCATAGGCTTTTACCGCACAGCCCTGGTACTGGATAAACAGTTACAACAGTTATGGTGTGTTGACTATCTGGGCGATGCCAGGACACAGTGGCAGAAATTACAGTACCAGCTGACACAAGCGGCAGCCCCTACGCCATTTAAATTAACCGGCAACTGGCAGGCTAATCTCAGCCAGCAGCAATACACCGAGCACTTCGACCAAATTCAACAGCATTTGTTAAACGGCAATTGTTACCAGATTAATCTGGCCCAGCGCTTCAGTGCTGGTTATCAGGGTGACGAGTGGCAAGCCTATCTGGCACTGCGCGAAGCAAACGCCGCGCCGTTTTCCGCCTTTATCAATCTGCAGCAAGGCGCAGTGCTGAGTATTTCGCCAGAGCGTTTTTTGCAGTTAAAAAACCGCCAGGTTGAAACCAAACCGATTAAAGGCACCCGTCCCCGCCATTCAAATCCAGAGCTCGATCAGCAAGCCGCCACTGCCTTGCAGCAGGCTGAGAAAGATCGGGCCGAAAATGTGATGATTGTTGATTTACTGCGCAACGATTTAGGCAAAGTATGCCGCGTTGGTAGTGTTGCAGTACCAGAGTTATTTGCTATTGAAAGCTTTCCGGCAGTGCATCATTTAGTCAGCACTGTTACCGGCGAGTTAGCCACAGAATACAGCGCCTGCGATTTACTACGTGGCGCCTTTCCCGGCGGCTCTATTACCGGCGCGCCCAAAGTAGCGGCAATGCAGATTATTGAACAGCTTGAGCCGCACCGGCGCTCAGTCTATTGCGGTGCGATAGGTTATATTAATAATAACGGTGATATGGATACCAACATCGCCATTCGCACCCTGGTTTGCAGCGAAGGCGTAATTCATTGCTGGGCCGGTGGCGGGATTGTTGCCGACTCGGAAGCGGCCAGCGAGTATCAGGAAACCTTAGATAAGGTAAATAAGATACTGCCGGTACTGGTTCAACTGAGTAAATCCGAAGGCAGTTCTTTTGCTGAAATGCAGGACACCGCCGATGCTGGCTGAACAATTTAGCAGCCGCTTTCTATTAACGCCTAACCCGGCCACAGCCGCGGCGCCGCTGCCTGCGGTAAAAGGGCCGGTGCCGTTAGCAAATAAGCCGCAAAACACCTCACAGCATGCTGCGGTACTGGTGCCCGTCGTGGATTATGGTAACGAGCTTAAAGTATTATTTACCCAACGGGCGCTGCACCTGCGCCATCATCCGGGCCAAATCAGCTTTCCGGGTGGGCGGATTGAACCAGGCGAAAGCAGCAACCAGGCAGCACTGCGTGAAGCGGAAGAAGAAATAGGGCTGGCCAGCACTGAAGTTACCCTGCTGGGCCGGTTACCAGCGCAGGACACCACCACTGGCTTTATTATTGAACCCTGGGTTGGCCTGCTTAAGCCGCAACGTGCGTTTCAGCTGCAGGTATCTGAAGTGGCCGCCGTATTTGAAGTGCCGCTAAGCCATTTTTTACCACAGCAAAACCGTCATCAGCTAGCGTTAACCTTGCGCGGTAAAACGCGGGATCTGCATTTTATGCCATATCAGGATAAGTTTATCTGGGGCGCCACCGCCGCCATTATGCATCAGCTTTGTTTGCAACTGGCTTAATGTAAGATTTAGTTTACGGAAAGTAAGGTACACAACATTGAATACCCAATGTAAAGACTAAAATGAGTCGAACCGGTTTGTTCACGCCAACACGCCGTGAACCCATCCCTGGGGGCTCGTTTCCGCCCGTCCGGGGCTTCAACGGTTGGCTTAGAGCAAACCGATTCTCGTCCGAATCCCCTTCCCCAAAGTTCTGGCGCCTTTACAAGCTGTAATAACACCCGACCAGTTACCAACCCGCTTACAGTCGTGGCCCGCTTCCGTTACAATGGCCGCAATTTCATAAAGTAAACTAACAGATACCCAATATGATTATCAGTGCTTTTGACATGTTCAGTATTGGCATTGGCCCTTCCAGTTCGCACACTGTTGGCCCGATGCGCGCCGCTAAAAAATTTACCGATAACCTCAGTGAAACTGAGGTGCTTGATAAGGTTGCCAGCATAAAAGTTGACCTTTACGGCTCGCTGGGCCAAACCGGCATTGGCCATGGTACCGGCAAAGCCGTGATCCTTGGTTTGTCTGGCTATTTACCGGAAACCATCGATCCCGATACTATCGACGGCTTACTGAAACAAGTGCATGACAGCCAGAAGCTGCAGTTAGCGCAAAGCCACAGCGTTAAATTCCCGCGCGAAGGCGCCATTGTGTTTCACCGGCGTAAAACTTTAAAAGAGCATTCCAACGGCATGGAACTGGTGGCTTTTGACAGTGATAAAAACGAGTTGCTACGCGAAGTGTATTTTTCGATTGGCGGCGGCTTTATTGTTAAAGCAGAAGACTTCGCCAAAGAAAAGGAAGCAGCCAGCCAGTTTGCTGCTGATAACCCACCGCCGTTCCCGTTTGAATCCGGCACCGAGCTGTTGGCCTTATGCAAAGAACACGGCTTGTCGATTTCCGGCTTAATGCTGGAGAATGAAAAGGTACTGCGCAAGCCAGCCCAGATTGAGAGTGAGTTGAATAATATCTGGCTTACCATGCGCGCCTGTATTGAGCGCGGTATTAAAACCGAAGGTATTCTGCCTGGCGGCTTAAAAGTAAAACGGCGGGCACCGGCGCTATACAAGCGGCTGATGTCGGAAAAAAGTAGCGACCCGTTGCAGGTAATGGACTGGGTTAACCTGTTTGCCCTGGCCGTAAACGAAGAAAACGCCGCCGGTGGCCGGGTGGTTACCGCGCCCACCAATGGTGCTGCCGGCATTATTCCGGCAGTGCTGATGTATTATGATAAATTTATTCAATCGGTCAGCCCGGAAATTGCCACCCGCTATCTGCTAACCGCCGCAGCTATTGGTATTTTATATAAGAAAAACGCCTCTATCTCCGGTGCCGAAGTGGGTTGTCAGGGCGAAGTTGGCGTAGCCTGCTCGATGGCGGCGGCAGCGCTGACGGAAATACAGGGCGGCACACCGCTGCATGTGGAAAATGCGGCTGAAATTGGCATGGAGCACAACCTGGGCTTAACCTGCGATCCGGTAGGTGGCCTGGTGCAAGTGCCTTGTATTGAGCGCAATGCCATGGGCTCAATTAAGGCAATTAACGCCTCACGACTGGCGCTGCGTGGCAGTGGTGATCAAAAGGTTTCGCTGGATAAGGTGATTAAAACCATGTGGGACACCGGCCGCGATATGCAAACCAAGTACAAAGAAACCTCGCGCGGTGGTCTGGCGGTTAATATTATCGAGTGTTAAACCGCAGTAATTATTTTGCAGGCTCTGATGCCAGCAGTGGATCATCCGGTTCACTGCTGGTAGCAGAGTTATCCTGATACTCTGCGATGATCTGCTCAGCCTGCTCGCTATCTTCTTCCTGCACCAGAATAGTGGCAATGCCCAGTGGCGCCACATCACCTACTGCACCTTGTAAGTAGTGGCCGCCAACATGTGCCTCAATGCCATATGATTGCAGCATACCTGCGACAATATGGGCCTCAAGAATATCGTTTGCTTTAAAAATTATTTTCATACTTCCCATACAACGCCTGCCTAAACATCTTATCGTAACAGCAACCATGCCACGCTACTGGCTGCTAAACAGTAAAATAACATCGGCCACAGCGTATAGCGAATAATATCTCCTTCACGCCCATGTAAATTGACCACACTGGCAGCCGCTACCACATTCACCACACAAATCATATTGCCGGCATTGGCCCCCAGCATCTGCAATGCGAGTGTTAAGGTTAACGACAAATCAGCCTGCGCAGCCATTGCTTGCTGAAAACTACCAAACATTAAATTTGAGAACGTCGCTGAGCCAGCAATAAAGGAACCCAGTGCGCCGATAAATGGTGCTATCCATAACCAGCTGTCGGCCAGATAGCGGGCAGCCTCAGCAGCCAATGCCAGGGGCATGGCGGGTAAACCAGCGCTGTTAACGTCAGATTGCAGAAAAATCCGGACCATTGGTACCGCGCCTGCCAGCGCAATAGCCGACGGCAGCAGCATCCGGCCACTTTGCGTCACCGCGTTTCGCAGCATCGTTGCAGAGCCCCGCAGGAAAAAACAACTGACCAGCGCCACCAGCACAAATAAACTGCCCGGTAAATATAACGGGCTGACTGTGACGGTCAGTTCAGTACCAAAAATCGCAGGCCAGTGCCAGGCCAGCTGCTGTAAGCCGGTTTTAAAAGGCAAACCCGGGATCCGGCTTAATATCAGTAACATGGCCACCAACACATAGGGTAGCCAGGCACGCCATAATGGTAAGGCAGGTGCGGCTGACAGGATATCTGGCGTTATTGTTGTAGCTTGTTCAGCCTCAGCGGGTGTTGTGTCGTCAGGTTTAAACAACCAGGGTGTTGCCGGTAACAGCACACCGTAACGGGCGGCGGTACAAATCAGCGCCAGCCCTATCAAGGCGCCCAGTACCGATGGAAACTCAGGGCCCAGCAATAACGCCACCAGATAAGCCGGTAGTGTAAAGGCTAAGCCACTTAGCAATGCAAAAGGGGCAATAGCAAAGCCAGCACGCCAGCTTTTTTGCTCACTGAAAAAGCGGGTTAGCATAACTACCATCAACAGCGGCAAACAGGAGGCAACGGCGATATCAATACTGATGGCGGTTAACGCTACCTGTAACACCGTATCAGGCCCGATGCCAGGCACGCCCTGAGCAATGCCAACCAGCACCGGGGTACCGACAGCGCCAAAAGAGACCGCACTCGAATCAGCGACCAACGCCAGTACCACAGCTGACAACGGGCTGAACCCCAGAGCCACCAGCAATGGCGCTGCGATAGCCGCGGGCGTACCAAAACCGGCTGCGCCTTCTAAAAAACTGCCAAACAGCCAGCCAATAATGATTAATTGCACCCGCTTATCAGCAGAAATTGCGCCGAAGCCAGCTTTAATAACATCAAGAGCGCCGGTTTGCTTTAACACATTAAGCAGCAAAACCGCACCAAATACGATCCAGACAATAGTGGCGGCGATAACTACCCCTTCCGCACTGGCAGCAGCCAGTTGCCGCAACGGCACCTGCCATACCAGATATGTCAGCACGGCACAGATCATAAAACTTAGCGGCATCGCACGGCGTGCCGGCATGCGCAGCAACACCAGCAGCATAAACACGCTTAACAGCGGCATCGCCGCTGTTAACCATTGCCAGACAGTCATCAATTCAGCTGAGCGCCTCCGGTTTGTTATTGGTGTGGTTAATAGCCGCTCTCATTTAACAATGGCTGTTCCCCCGCAGTGGGCTCTGGCTCAGTCGGGCCAACATTATCACTGTTTCCGGCCAGTAAGGTTATGATCAATAAGCTGAAAAAACCCAGCAGCGGAATAACCAGCAGTAACGCCCACCAGCGGCTGAATTGCAAATCGGTTAAGCGCCGGCAGATTGCTGCAGTTACCGGTAGGGTCATGGCAATTAAATAACTCAGGGCAATAACCCCGTTTGATAATAAGCCAGTAGCGGCAATGATACCGTCAACGATTAACAGGATCAGCAGCAAACCAAAATGCATCCAGATAAACTGCCAGAACTCACGCCGACTGTCTGGCTGATTAAATACTGCATAGCTGCGGATAGCCCGGCTGAAGCTGCTTAACGCCTGAGGTACAGCTTTCTTGGTATCTTCCAGAATAACGTACAACGCCGGGATCAGCACCAAGGTGATGACCGTAGCGAATAAAATACCAAACGCCAGTGATACCGCCATCGGCACCACGATTTTTGCCTGTAAACTGCGCTCCAGTACAATAGGCGCCAAACCGACAAAAGTGGTGAGTGATGTCAGTAAAATTGCCCGAAAACGCTGGGTACCGGCTTCTACCACCGCCTGCTTAATGGCAATGCCCTGCTCGCGCGCTCTGTTTACAAAGTCGACCATGATCAGGCTATCATTTACCACAACGCCGGCCAGTGCAACCAGGCCAAAAATTGACATAATGCTCATACTCAGGCCCAGCAGCATATGGCCAATAACCGCGCCAATTAAGCCAAAGGGGATTACGCTCATAATAATTAATGGCTGGCTGTACGATTTCAACGGAATCGCCATTAAGGCATAAATGGCAAACAGTGCCAGCACGGCGGCTTTCATTAGATCAACCTGAGCATCAAGTTCATCCTGGCTGGCACCGTCCAATGAACCGGTTACGCCCTGATACTTTTGCTCCAGTTCTTTTATAATTTTAGTCTGTACTTCACGAACCACCACGCCCGGCTCAATTAATGTTTTATCGGCAGCAGCAGTAATGGTAACTGCCCGTTCGCCATTTACCCGGTTAATTGCGCTGAAACTCGGTTGCATGGTATAGCTGGCCACCCGCGAAAACGGCACTTCGCCACCATTGGCTGTTCGTATCCGCATATTCTCCAAATCACCGATAGAACGGCGTTCTTCCTGTGGGTAACGCACCATCACTTTAATTTCTTCGCCATTACGCTGCAGACGCTGTGCTTCTGCACCATAAAACCCATAACGTACCTGGCGGGCTAAATCAGCCAGGCTTATCCCAAGCAAGTCAGCTTCTGGTTTTAACGCCAGCACAATTTCATCGTTACCACCCAGCAAATTATCCTCAATATCAAACACACCGGCGTATTCGGCCAGACGTGCTTTTAATTCTTGCGTAGCAAGCTGCAGGTTTTGCAGATTGGTGCCGCGCAGTTGCAATGCAATATCAGCACCGCCGCCGCCCATAGTAGAGCTGTTCACTTTAAAAGATTTCAGGCCAGGAATTTCCGGCACCTGCTCACGCCAGCGTCGCGCAATTTCAAAGCCGTCAATTTCCCGGTTTTCACTCTTTTCCAGTTCAACCACCAACTGGCCAGCGGTATCGCTGTTTAAAAAAACCAGCCGGTGTTTAATCACGTCTTCATTAAACTCACGGCCCAGTTCTGTGTTAGCGCGCAGCAGGGCTTTTTCAATTTCCTGCATAGCCAAAACCGTAGCTTCGTTCGAGGCACCCTCTTCCATTTGCACATTGGCCTGAATAAAGTCGCTCGGGATGTCCGGAAAGAATACCCAGCGCACAAAACCACCCTGTAGCACCCCAATCATTAAAATCAGCATGGCAAAAAAGCCCGCCATAGTCAGGTAACGCAGGCGAATACAAGCTTCGATAAACGGCTTATAAGTGTTGTGAATAAAGCGAAACAGGCCACGGGATACCGCTTCACGAACCCGCTTTAAGGTATTGCTGCCAAAACGACCCAGTGCGTAAATCCCACCTTTATCAGGGTCCCAGGGCTTAGTATCCATATTGGCAATATGGGTTGGTAAAATCAGTTTTGATTCGATAATAGAAAAAACCAGACACAGCACCACCACCCAGGCAATAGATTCCCAGATAGCAGACTGACCACCGCCCACCATTAACATGGGTACAAATGCGGCAATTGTGGTTAATACACCAAAGGTTGCCGGCATCGCGACTTTTTTCGCGCCGGCAATAACCGCTGCTGTTGATTTACCCCGTTTTTCTATTTCGGTATAGGCACTTTCACCAATAATAATGGCGTCATCCACTACTATTCCCAGTACCAGAATAAAACCAAATAAACTGATCATATTGATCGAGACGTCAAACATTGACAATGGCAACATCGCCAGCGCACCTAAAAAGCATACTGGTATGCCCACCATTACCCAGAATGCTACCCGGAACTCCAGAAACAGCGTTAACGCCAGCAGTACCAGGATTACGCCGTACAATAAGTTGTCAGTCATCAGATCCAGCCTGCCCTGCAGGTAATAGCTGGAATCACCCCAGTAATCTAACTGGACACTGGGTGGTAAACTGGCTTTTTTATCCTTCACATACTGTTTTACGGTATCAGCGATCTGTAGCGTGTCATCTTCGCCAACCGCATCGATGCGGATGGAAACACTGTTTTTACCATCGAAGGTTGCTAAGCGGCTACGCTCGATAAAACCATCAGTTACGGTCGCGATCTCACCCAGCGTTAACCGGGTGCCATCTGCAAATTTCAGCAGAACGATATTGTCAAAATCAGCCTGGTTATAGGCCTGACCTTTAGTGCGCAGCAGAATATTACCACTTTCAGAGCGGATAGCGCCGCCGGGTAAATCAACTGAGCTGGCCCGGATTGCCGCAACAACCTGATCCAGGGTTAACCCATATTCTTTTAATTTCAGTTCTGAAACTTCAACGGCTACTTCGTAATCCCGGGCCGCAATTACATCAACCTTACTGACCCCGGGTCGTTTTTTAATTTCGTCCCGGATATCTTTAGCCAGCTCTTTTAACGTCCGCTCCGGTGCATCGCCATACAGGGATAACCACATTACATTGCTTTGAAAGCGTACCCGGTACACTACCGGTCGCTCGGTTTGCTCTGGTAATGATGAAATAGAACCAACCTGAGTTTTAATCTCGTCCATTACCTCCTGTACTTCATAGTTGGAAGCCACTTCCACCCGCACGGTTGCCAGGCCTTCAACGGCGGTAGAGCGAATACGTTTAATACCATTAACGCCACGCAGGCTTTGCTCAATTTTATCAATAACGCCGGTTTCAACTTCCTGTGGTGCCGCGCCAAGATAGGGCACCCGGATATTTACCACTTCCAGTTCTATTTCCGGGAAAGCTTGTTTTTTTATGGTCAGTACTGACGCAATACCGGCCACCAGAATAATGGCCATAAGCAGATTTGCTGCCACGCTGTTACGGGTAAACCAGGCAATAATACCTTTATTGGTATCCATATTATTGCTCCTTTACCTTATCAGCTTTCGCGGCGGCGGCTTCAGCTAACTGGGTACCGTCAGTGCTTTGCGGCTCATCACTGCCAGCACCAGCAACCCTGACCACCGTGCCGGCCAGTGGATTGGAAATGGCAGACAACGCCAGTTGGTCAGTGGGTTCTAAACCGGCCTGAATATAAGCAAACTCATTCGTTGCTCTGTCAACCTCTACCTGGCGAAATTGCAGGGTATTGTCTTTATCAACCACCAGCACCTGATTACCCGGCAGCAACAAATGCCGCTCAACCCTGACAATTTGTTCGGCCTGAGTACCAGTAATAGTCGCCCCAACAAAACGACCAAAATTTAATACGGGTTGATTCTGGGCCTGCTTTTGGCGCTGATAAGGGTCGGTGACTTCAGCCACGACATAAATAACCCGGCTACGCTCATCCAGAATGCCTTCCGTTCTTACCAGCTTTGCCGGCCAGGTTAGTTGCTGCCCCGCTACCGTGCTGCTTAAAGTAACAGTGTTAGCTTCCGTGTCCATTGCCCCGGGCATAGCTAAAAATGCCATATCGATGTCTGTCAGCGGTAAACGAATTTCAGCCACCTCAGTCCCCACTATACTGCCAAGCACAGAACCACGGCTGATAAACTGGCCAATATTTGCGGCCCGGCTACGCACCATGCCATCATAAGGTGCACGAATTTCAGTGCGGGCCAAATCACGTTTTGCTCTCTCTAATTCCGCCTCAGCTGACTGAACACTGGCCAGTGCACTGGCTAGCTGTGGTTGGCGTAAGCCCAGTGCCGGTGCAGTTCCATCGGTAAAAGAGCGCCATTCCTCTTCGGCCACTCTGACGCGTGCCTTTTCTTCTGCCAGCATCGCCTGGGCATTGGCAAGTGCAGCTTGTGCCGCCTTGACGTTGGTTAAATAATCACTTTGTTCCACCCTGACCAGCACGTCACCTTTTGTAAAAAAACCACCGGCAACAAATTGCTCTGCTACTTCGACAACCCTGCCGTTTACTTCAGAAACAAGACTGGTTTCCAGTTTTGGTGTCACCATCCCCTGTGACTTAATCTGATAGACAATATTATCTGGTTTAATAGCAACAGCATTCACCAGAATAGCCGGCCGGCTTTCATCATTTTTTTCCGGTGGCTGACGCATTTTTGATAAGCCCACTGCACCAGCAATGGCTACCACAACAACGATTACCGGAAGTATTACTTTTACAAAAAATGAAGACATGACTTATCCACCTGTCAAATTTAACTTGTCGCATCATAAGTGTTGCAACTGCAATTGTATGCCGGCGACTGTTAATCTTTGTATCCTGAAACAGGCAAATAGTGCGGCGACATCACCGCTGATAAACCAATTTAAATTCATCCGGCTACAGCCCAGCCCTTTACCCACGCGGTGTATTCCCTTTTCAGCATCTGGTAACCGATAAGCTTTGGCCGATTTATAAAGCTGCTATCGCCAGAACCGGGTAATATTTTGTTACAAACGCCTACAATTAAAACAGCTGTTTGAATGCCAGTTATAACACTACAACTTAAAGTTATTTGCCGACTAAACCCTGCTGATTTATCGTAGCAGTAGTGACCAATCTGGTCATTTTTCAGTCACAAATTGCGGCTAGTATTTTTGGCAGTATTCACTATCGCAGCAGCAATATGCTTAAGCAGGCTGTAAGCGCAGCCAGATTGAGGGAATTATTATGAGTATCACCAAACAATATTTGAAAACTAAACCAGCCTGCAAAGTAACTTTTAAACTCAGCGCTGAGCAATTAGCCGATGCTGAATCTGTTTCCCTGCTTGGCGAATTTAATAATTGGGATCCCAGTGCGTTACCAATGAAAAAAAGTAAAAAGGGTGATTTCAGTGCCAGCCTGACACTGGAAAATGATCGGGAATATCAATTCCGGTATCTGGTTAACGGTGGCACCTGGCTAAATGACGATGCGGCCGATGCCTATTTACCGTCGCCATTATCATATGACCATAACTCGGTTATCCGTTTGTAACAGCTAACCGCTGACAGCGTCATAGGTGCTGTCAGCGTTTGTTAGTCTTAACCTAACAGCGTTCCAGCATCAGGCAGCCCACAGAGTATCCGGCCCCGAACGAGCACAATACAGCTTTATCGCCACTGTTCAGCCCGGTTTTATGCTTGTGAAACGCAATGATTGAACCAGCCGATGCGGTATTAGCATAACTGTCCAGCACCAGAGGTGCCTCTTCCGGCAACGGATCCCGGCCCAGAATCTTTTTAGCGGCAAAGATATTCATATTAATATTTGCCTGATGCAGCCAGAGTCGTTTCAGCTGATCAGCACTGATGCTCTGCGCTGCCATCTCGTCCTGAATAACTTCAGCGACTATCGGCAGTAGTTCTTTAAATACTTTACGCCCTTGCTGCTTAAAAAACGGAACCTTAGGATTATTGTCACTAAAACAATGTTCGGTGTAACCAATATCACAACGAATGTTATTAGAAAAACTGGTTTTCAGCCGCATTCCGAGAATTTTGAATGCATTATCAGTAGTACAACTGCTTTGCGCTTCAATAATGGTAGCAGTGCAAACATCGCCAAAAATAAAATGGCTGTCGCGGTTTTTATAATCGACCTGCGGCGAAGCAAATTCCGGATTAACCACCAACACCACTTTGGCGGTGTTACCGCGAATGGCATTAACCGCATTGCTAATGGCAAACGTGGCTGACGAGCATGCTACGTTCATATCAAAAGCGTAGCCATTTACCCCAAGAATATTTTGTAATTCAATTGACAGCGCCGGATAAGGCCGCTGCATATTAGAAGCCGCACAAATAATTAAATCAATGTCTGCCGCTGTTTTATTGGCTTGCGCCATTGCTTCACGGGCAGCTGCCACAGCCATTTCAACCATTTCAGGTGGGGTATTTTCATCACGCTTTACAAACACCGGATGCATAATTGCCGGGTCAAGGATCCCCTCTTTATACAACACATGCCGTGATTTAATGCCCGACGCTTTTTCGATAAATTCGCTGCTGGAATATTCCAGTGCCTCAAGCTGGCCACCACTGATTTCAGCCGCATGCTGCTTGTTAAAGAGATCAACATATTGGTTATAGCTGGCAACCAACTCGTCATTGCTGATGGTAGCGGTGGGTGTAAATAACCCTGAACCACTGATTACAATATTTTGCATTAAATTACACCTTGTCTGGTTGCAACGTTCTTATTATCAGGTTGTGATATGCCATCGGCTTTTTGCTATAGTTTTACCGGTATTATGGTGCAGCCGCTGGCCATGTCTGGCGCTTAGTATAACGAAAAATCCACTTTGCGTTTAGTGGATTGCGTGAACCTGGTCTGCTAGCATGCCTGTCATTATCATTGCCAGTGTTAAGCCGGCATCCAGCAAAGATGCTATACACTGCTATTTATTGTGCGTCATACTATCGTTTCTCTGATACGTGTTTCCCGAAGAGAACAGTTCCCACACTTACCGGTGCATTGTTAACAGGATACCAGATTAACCGCATGTCGTTATTAAGAAAAACAATCAGTCTCTTATTTCTGACAAGTTTCAGCATCCAGGCCCAAACTGAATTAAAAATACAGGGGCTTAGCGGTGAGTTAGAACAAAACGTTAAAAATCATCTTGCCAGTTACAACAAAACTGATATTTCAGGTTCGCTGCGATTTCAGATGAAGTTACAGCAAGACATTGAAACTGCGTTACAGGCTTTGGGTTATTACCAGAGCGAAATCGAGTTTACCCTCTCAGAAAAGTCCGGTAACGCAACTTTACTGGTTACGGTTAATGCTGGTCAGCCAATCCGGATAAACACCGCCGATATAAAGCTTACCGGCGATGCGGTTGATGATCGGCAATTCAGTGGCTTGTTAAGACGACAGGCACCTAAAGTTGGTGATGTATTACATCATGGCAAATACGAGAGTTTAAAAAGCGAATTACGCAGCCTCGCGCTGCGCAAGGGCTATTTTGACGCCGAATTCAGCCGCAGCACCTTAGAAGTAATCCCGGAGTTGCAGCAGGCCAATATTTATTTGCACTTTGCCAGTGGCACCCGCTATAAATTTGGTGAGGTAACCTTTAGTGGCCAGCAAATTCGTGACGAATGGATGCAGTCACTGATCCCGTTTGAGCCAGGCCAGCCCTATCTGGCCAGTGAATTGGGCGAGTTTAACCAGAGCCTGGCCAATACCAACTGGTTTTCGTCTATTGCCATTGAAGGCGATACCGAGCAGATCGCTGATTTTCGCCTGCCTATTACCGTGAAGCTTGAACCCAGGCTGCGCAACAGTGTGGAAACTGGTATTGGCTACTCTGATGTTGTTGGCCCCCGGCTGAAAGTAAACTGGTTAAAACCCTGGTTAAATGATCGCGGGCATAGCCTGCACAATAATTTTGAGGTTTCAGAAGTTGAGCAAACACTGGAATCCGCCTACCGGATGCCACTGAGTACAGCCCCCTCTGACTACTACCAGCTACAAGTAGGCTTACGTAATCGTGACAATCTGGATACCCGCAGTAAAGAAATTAATATTGCCCTTGAGCGCCATTGGTTATTAAGTAACGAGTGGTATCGAACCGTTTCTTTACGTTATTTGTATGAAGACTTTATTCAGGCAGATCAGGATGCCAGCTCCAGTTTGATCATGCCAGGCATAAGTTTTAGCCGCTCCAGACAAAGCTGGGGCAATATGCCACGTTCGGCAGATCGCTTATTACTGGGAGTAGAGTTTTCAGAGCCGGCCTGGGGCTCCGACACGCCTTTCGTCCGATTCCGGGGTCGTGCCGGCTGGATCGGCAGTTTCGATCGTAACCACCGGTTTGTTACCCGGCTCGATGCAGGCGCTGTGGTGATTGATGATATTACCGAGATCCCCCCTTCATTGCGTTTCTTTGCCGGCGGTGACAATAATTTGCGGGGCTATGGTTATGAAACCATTGCGCCGCTGAACGATGATAATGAATTAATTGGTGGCCGTTATATGGTTGCGGCATCACTGGAATACCAATACCGGGTGAAAGGTAACTGGTGGCTGGCCGGCTTTTTTGATTATGGCAGCGCCTGGAACGACAGTCCTGATTTTAAACGCGGGGTTGGGCTGGGTATTCGCTGGGGATCACCGGTTGGCCCGGTGCGGCTTGATTTTGGCTACGGTCTGGATAGCGGCGAGCGAAATGCCTTTCAGATCCATTTTGCGCTGGGGCCTGAACTATGAGCCCGGTTATACATAAAACACTGAAATGGCTGAACTGGACTTTGCTACTGCCGCTGCTAGTTGTGGTGTTGCTGCTGGTCGTGCTGTTATACACGCCTGCTGGTCTGAAGCTGGGATTATGGCTAGGCCAGAAGTATGTCCCGGAATTAACGGTAACGGCGCAGCGTGGCAGCCTGCTCGGTGGTATGCAGCTTAGTGAGGTCAGCTGGCAGAGCGATACCACTCAGCTGCAGCTGGCTCAGGTACAGCTTGATATTAATAACGCCTGCTTTTTTCAACTAAAAGTATGTGTGTCCGAGCTGACTATTGAAAATGCAACGGCAACAATCGGTGCCAATACCGTGCGTTTCAACCGGTTTAGTACAGCAATAGAAGCCTGGGGCCGGCAGCTGCAACTCAACGACAGTCAGCTTAATCAGCTGCAAATAGAGCTGGCAGCGGCCAGCAAGCCACCGACAGAGCCTTTTAGCTACTCTCCCCCGCAGTTAACTGATATCCGCCTGCCGTTTTCAGTGTTTGTTAACGGCTTCAGCCTGAGCGGGGCCAGTCTGCTGCAGCAGGACACCGAAACAACGTTGCCGGACGTTACCTTCAGTCTGCAAGCCCGTGAGCACAATATCCGCTTACTCGATTTACAGGCCAGCCACCCCGTCGCCAATCTCAGCGCTACCGCGGAAATTACCCTACAGGGAGATTATCCGTTAAGTGGCCGCTTCAGCACCGTTATTAAACAAGCGCCGTTGGCTGAGCAACAACTGAATATTGGTCTGAGTGGCAGCCTGGCTGAATTAGCAATTGATGTTCGAGCCTCAGGCACTATTACTGCCAATGCCGAAGCTGAACTGGCACTGCTGGCTGACAAGTTACCTCTAAAGGTTACCGCGCAGTATGAGGCCTTCAGCTGGCCCCCCGATGACAACAGGGCATGGCAACTGGCAAGCGGTAACATTACGGCAAGTGGTGATTTAGAACAGCTGCAATTTACGCTGGATGGCGGTGTGTCACACCAGACAGTGCCGCAAATCAGCCTCAGTGCCGCCGGGCAGTATCAGCTGGCCGAAGCAATACTGTCGATTAGCCGTTTTAAGCTCAACACCCTGGATGGCACCATTAACGGCAATGCCACGGTAGAATTGGCCCCAACACTGAACTGGCAGACAGCAATACAGCTTAACAATATTAAGCCAGAGGTATTCTGGCCGGAGTACAGCGGTGAGTTAAGCGGTGAACTTTTAAACCATGGCGCGTTGGCTGCTGATGGCAGCTGGCAGACGACGTTAAATGAACTGGCAATTGATGGCAGCTTGCGCGATGAGACAATTAACTTCAGCGGCGACCTCTCGGCCAGTTTTAATCAGCCAGCAAACCGTTATAAGTTACAAAGTGAGCAGCTGATAATCCGTCATGCTGACAATCAGATCAGCCTATCTGGCACATTGGCAGAGCAGTGGCAGCTTGATGCAACCGTTGCCATACCCGATTTAAACAGCAGCCTGCCCGGGACAAGTGGCGTGATCAATGCAGAGATTAGCGTACGGGGTGCTCAGCGCCAGCCAGAGTTAACCGCAAATATCAGCGCCGGTTCTCTGCGCTATGGCGCTGATCGGCTGGAACAATTAGAGCTTGACCTGCAAATGCAGTTAAAGGAGCAGTTACAGGCGAACATATCGCTGCTTGCCAGTGATGGGCTGCTGCAGGGTTACCAGGTTTCACAGCTGAGTGTAAAAGCTTCGGGCAATGAGCAGCAACATCAGGCCGAAGTGACGTTGCAATCGCCTTTGTCAGATAGTGCATTGCAACTGAGTGGTCAGCTTATTGCCCGCAATCACTGGCAGGGCCGCTTAAGTAGCGCTGAGCTTGGTAGTCCGCAGGGGATCTGGCAGCTGCAACAACCGGTTGATATCAGTTACCGCCATGCTCAGCAGCAACTGCAAATCAGTCAGCATTGCTGGCGACAAAACCC
Source organism: Arsukibacterium indicum (assembly GCF_019100565.1). Lineage (GTDB taxonomy): Bacteria > Pseudomonadota > Gammaproteobacteria > Enterobacterales > Alteromonadaceae > Alishewanella > Alishewanella indicum. Next base: position 44,491 of record NZ_JAHRID010000001.1, read on the forward strand.
GGCATCGTTATGTTTAACGGACGACGTCAGCCTCAGTGGTAACAGTATGGCGGCCGCTATTGAATTGCGACAATTCGAACTGGTAAGTTTAAATCAATTTGTGCCGTTAGCGTTTAATCTGCGCGGCGAACTTAACGCCGACGCCATGGCAAGCTGGCAACCGGGCCAGCGGCCACAGGTTGAAGTTACAGTAACGAGTCGCGCCGGTGCGTTAACTGAACAAACCCAGCCCCCGGTAGAGCTCAGCTGGCAACAACTTACCTTAGAGGGTGTTTTAAAAGATGATCAGCTTAACATCACGATGCAGGCTACGTTAAATGAGCAGGCACCATTAACTGCTGCGCTAAATATCAGTGATGTCAGTAGCAGCAACCGACCTTTAACCGGTAACTTTGGTGTTACTGACTTCACTTTGGAGTTCCTGCAGCCTTTGCTGGATGAATACAGTGAGTTGGCAGGTGTAATAAATGCCGATATCAGCGCGCAGGGTACCGTCGAAAGCCCACAACTGGCAGGCAAGTTGGCACTCAGACAGCTGCGGGTAAAAGGTAAACTTGCTCCGGCTGACATTAACGATGGCAAGTTGCAGGTGAATTTTAACGGCGAACAGGCAGAATTGCTGGGCGATATCGTGACACCACAGGGAAATTTAAGCCTGACAGGTAGTGCTGACTGGCAACAGCTCGACGATTGGCGGGCTAAGCTGGCAGTTAAGGGTGACCCATTAAGTATTCAGATTGAACAAGGCAGTTTGCAGGTAAAACCTGATCTGCAGATAAACGCCAGCCCGACCCTGGCTAACATAAGCGGCAGTATTGATATCCCATCAGCAAATCTCAGTATTGATGAACTGCCGCCAAACGCTATAGGCTTGTCAGCTGATACGGTTATTCTGACGGCAGACGGCGAGCAGGTAACCGAGCAGCAAGCAATGGCCATGCCGCTTGCAGCGGATATCAGGGTGCAGCTTGGTGAAAAGGTGCAACTGAATGCTTTTGGACTGGAAACCCTGCTTCGTGGCAATTTGCAGGTTCGCCAGAAGCAAAACAAGCAAACCATTAATGGCGAAGTGCGACTGGTAGACGGCACTTTTCGGTCTTACGGCCAGGACTTACTGATCCGTCAGGGCAAAATGACATTCAGTGGTCCGCCCGATCAACCCTATCTGAATGTTGAAGCCATTCGTAACCCTGCCAATATGGAAGACAATGTGGTCGCCGGTATCCGGGTTACCGGTCCGGCAGACCGGCCCCAGATTACTATTTTCTCCGAACCGGCCATGCCCCAGGCAAATGCCCTGTCCTATCTGCTGGCCGGTCGCGACCTGGACAGCGAATCTGGCAGCGCCGCTAATGCCGTCACCACCAGCCTTATTGGTATGAGCATTGCGTCAAGTGGCAGCCTGGTAGGTGAAATTGGCGAAGCTTTTGGCGTAAGTAACCTGACCCTGGATACCGCCGGCTCCGGTGACAACTCGCAGGTAACGGTAAGTGGTTACCTGAACCGTGATTTGCAAATTAAATACGGCGTTGGCATTTTTGAGCCGATTGGCGAATTCACCCTGCGCTACCGGTTAATGCAAAGCCTGTATCTGGAAGCGGTGTCGGGGTTAGACAATGCCGTTGACTTGTTATACCGGTTTGAATTTGACTAAGTAAGCGCCGCTTACTCTGGCCTGGTCAGCAGCAAATGAGTATAGCGGCCGATTGATGCATAAGGTTCCTGCTGGTTATATTTTAATTCCAGTTCTAGCAGTTGGTCAAAATGGCTTTGTTGCTGGCTACGGTTTTGCAGATAATCGTGAAAACAACGTACCCCGGTTTTACTGATAAGCGTAAAACCGGCTTGCTGATACCACTGCTCTACCTGCTTTGGTTCCAGTGGGTTTTGCGGGCTTAAACTGACTTTCTTTTTTACCTTAAAATCTGCTGATACATAGTCGAAGTTGCCATACAAAATATTACTGAGCCGCATGGCATCTTTGTTGTAGTACATCAGTGATAACACCCCGCCCGGTGCCAGCAACTGGCTGAGCTGGCTTAACGCGATGGCGGGCTCAGCTAACCATTCCAGCATGGCATGGCACAGCACCAATGGATACTGGCGCTGCACATCACGGCTTAATTCAGCCAGGCTTTGCTGGCTGAAACGTAGTTGTGCAGCAGGCCCCGCTACTGCCAGACCTTGTGCCGTTGCCGTTTCGGCTGCGATAGCCAGCATTTCAGCCGAAATATCGGTTAAATGGACGGTATGTCCCATTTTCGCCAGCGCCAGGCTTATCTGGCCCTGTCCTGCTCCCACATCCAGCACCTGACAGGGCTGCTGTAACACAGCCAGGCGGCTTAGATCACGCAGTAGTACCTGCTGGCGGATCTCACCCTTGGTACTCTGGTAAATATTACGCTGAAACTTCGCGCTGATACCGTCGAAACTGCGATCAGTGGTTTTGTTCATGCCGGATTATCAATATCAATAAATTTAACCTCTAACGGATAGTTAGCGCTCAGATATTCACCCAAGGCTTTCACGCCGTATCGCTCCGTTGCATGGTGGCCGGCAGCAATAAAATGGATACCCAGCTCACGAGATACATGAATGGTTTGCTCTGATACTTCACCGGTAATAAAGACGTCAGCGCCGGCTGCGGCTGCCTGTTCGATATAGCCCTGGCCGCCACCGGTGCACCAGGCCAGCTTAGCTACCGGCTTATCGTTACTCGCGTTATGGATTAGTACATCCCGGCCAAGTTGCTGCTGCAACAAGCTGGCCACGTCAGCTAAACTGCGGGGTGCGCTAAATTCACCCTGCATTACCACACCAACAGGGTCTACCGTCAGCATCGGCGAAATAGCCTGTGCGTTCAATAGCCTGCCCAGCTGAGCATTATTGCCAAGCTGGGGGTGAATATCTAGAGGCAAATGATAGGCAAATAAATTGATGTCATTGGCCAACAACGCCTGTAAGCGACGTTTCTTCATGCCGGTAATAACCGGGGCTTCGTTTTTCCAGAAGTAGCCATGGTGCACCACAATAGCATCAGCCTGCCATGCTATCGCAGCGTCAACCAGGGCCTGGCTGGCAGTGACGCCTGTTACTATCCGTTTAATGTCGTGTTTGCCTTCCACCTGTAAACCGTTCGGACAATAATCACGCACACTTTCGCTTTGCAGTAATTCTGCAAGCACCCTGACCAGTTGTTGCCGTTGCAGCATATAAACTCCGGATATCTAGCTCGCTATAATCGCCATTGTACTTAAAAACCGTTAAAAAGCAGGCAGATTTGTCTATTGATAGTGTTTTGATGTATAAATAGCGGGCAACGATTAATTTTCACGCACAGGTACCTAGCATGACAAAATTGGATAAAGATCAGGTAATCACTGATTTTACCGCAGCTTATAAAGCTAAATTTGGTAAAGAACCACAACTGGAACAAAAACCAGGCTGGTTCAGTGTTGATGGCGGTAAAAATATCCGTCTGGCTGAACTGGCGGAATTAGCTGACAGTTACAGCAAAGGCGGTAAAGCCAAAGCGACTGCAGCCAAAGCAGAAAAACCGGCTAAGGCTGAAAAAGCCGAAAAACCGGCGAAAGCAGAGAAAAAGCCAGCCGCGGCAGCGAAACCGGCTGCAAAACCAGCAGCGAAAAGCAAAACCAAGGCTGCAAAACCAGCAAAAACAACGCCGGGCGCTGCTGCTGCATTCTGGGCTGAGAAAATTAACGATAGCAAGCAACGGCCACCCCGTGGTTCGCGTTAACAACTGGTAATTACACTCAGTTAGCTATTCGTTATCCGATACTGGCGCAATTTGCGCCAGTTTGCTTTTCGCTTCGATCCACTGCCCCATAAACTTAGTACTGCGATAGGCATGATGCCTGAGCATCAGCCCGGTGAAGTTCAGCTGCCGCTGATTTTGCAAATCCGTTCGCACCCGCTCAATCTGCCGCCATACCCGCAGTGCCTGCTCGGGCCCAAACCGGTTACTGACTATCTGATAACCCCGCTGTTGTGCCTGTTGCCAGCAATGCTGATCCTGATACAGCGCGACTGCCGATTTGGCAATGCCAGCACTGTCGTTGGCAATAGTGCCCGCCCAGCCACTATCACTATTCATGCCCTCGGCGCCAATATCGGTGGTGACACTGGGCGTACCCTGGCACATTGCTTCCAGCAGTTTTCCCTTTAAGCCTGCACCAAACGCCAGAGGTGCTAAACATACCCTGGCCTGGCGCATTACAAGCTTGCTGTCAGCGACCCAGCCTTTCACTAAAAAACCCTGATTGGGGTTATCCAGTGCTGTAGCTTTTGGCGGAGGATAAGCGCCGTAAATATGCAGCTCGGCAGCTGGTAGCTGTTTGCGGATCTGCGGCCAGATCTGCTGTTTTAACCAAAGTACCGCCTGCCAGTTGGGGGCATGGCGAAAATTACCAATGGCAATAAAATGCCGCCGCTCGTTAAATTGCGGCACGCCCTCTGCCGGGGAGTCAGTTTGAGGGTTGGCTGGCAAACGCTCTAACCAGAATGGGCAATAACACAACAGCGCTGCCGGCACTTGATAATGCTGTTGCAGCAGCTGCATTTCAGCCTCTGAGATAACCAGGGTCAGATCACAGCGATAAATTGCTGCAATTTCCCGCAGGGCCAACTCGGAATTTAGCGCCGCTGCATCAACCGGTCGCTGTTGGGTGTGACAGAGTTGTCTGGCCTGGCGCAGCGCGTGACAATCCTCCATATCCAGAATACGCATGGCACCGGGGCAGGCCTGCTCTACCCGCCAGCCAAACTGCTCTTCCAGCATAAAGCGGTCAAACATCACCGCCTGCGGGTTTTGTTCTGTAAGCCAGTTATCAAAACTGTCGCAATTTAATTTTATTTGCTGTTCGGCTACGCCAAGCTCCGCCAGCATAAAACGATGCGGGCTCAGCTCAGCCGGGCTGGCAAACTGCACCTGCCAGCCGTAGCTCAGATACAACTTGATCAGGCTAAGCATCCGGCTGCCGGCGGCAGATGAGTTGGGTTCGGGCCAGACATAACCCAGAATAATAAGTAGAGGCATAAGGTTGGTTTTAATGAACTGGCATTGCTAAAAAAGCGCAGTTTACCGCTGCTGCCCGCAAATACCAATGCTTTTGGCGCTAAGTTACCGCTAGCGGTTTACCTGAGGCAGGTTGTTGTTATGATACCCAGCTTAATTCCATTTTAATCCAAATAACCCGGTGCCTGTATGACCAGTATAAGCCGCTACACCCTGCTTGAAGAACAGTTACATGCACTAAGCCATGCCATTGGCGCGGTACTGGGCGTTATTGGCCTGTGGTTAATGCTTCGTTTAAGCCTGCAATATGGTGACAGCTGGCAACTGACCAGTGCCTTAATTTATGGCAGCAGTATAATTCTGTTGTACGGCAGCTCTGCGCTTTATCACAGCATTCACCACCCGCAGCTAAAATACCGGCTGCGCCAGCTGGACCATGCCGCTATTTTCATCCTGATCGCCGGCACCTATACCCCTTTTACCCTGATTAGCCTGCGCCATGACTGGGGGCTGATGTTATTTGGCATAATCTGGCTTATTGCAATTATCGGTGTGGTTTTGGAGTTAGCAACAGGGCTGAAATACAAAAAGCTATCTTTGGCGCTTTATCTGGGTCTGGGCTGGATAGTGGTGGTAGCAATTAAACCTATGCTGGCCAACGTGCCTGCGCCGGCAATGTGGCTGTTACTGGCCGGCGGCCTGGCCTATTCGGGCGGCGTGCTGTTTTACATATGGCGCAGCCTGTACCTGCACCATATGATCTGGCACTTGTTCGTCCTGGCCGGCAGCATCCTGCACTTTTTAGCCGTATATTGGTATGTAATGCCCCATGCCACCCCTGCTCAATAAATATAAAAGGGCTGCTTGCGCAGCCCTTATAACAACCTTATCGGGTGTTATTATTGATTAGTACTGATAGCTGTATGTCACACCACTAAACGCGCTGTAGGCGCGGATGCCAACATGCCAGGTACCGGCTTGCGGGTTGTTAATGGTGCACACTTCGTTATTACCGGTTAAATATGGCCGGCAAGTGTAGGCACTGGTGCTTGGCTGGCTGCCATAACGTACATACAAGTCAGCATCACCGCTGCCACCTGAAATCTGGAAGGTGATTTGCGACACGCCAGCCGGGATCTGATAGCTGCCGCGTAACCACTGACCGGTAGACGCCGACAGGTTCGGGAAGGTTGCACCGCCGCCCGGAGGGGTACCACCACCACCGCTGCCATCACAGCCGTTGTTAGTGATATAGTCACTCGCTGCTTTGGCCTGCACGATACCAAAACCGTAAGAGTTATCACGCCCTGCAGCGCCTCTGTCCTGGGCTGTGGTATTCAACGCATTACGAATTTGCGATGCTGAACAGGATGGGTGATTACTCCACACTAAAGCAGCAACACCCGCCACATGCGGCGACGCCATCGAAGTACCACTAATACTGTTATAGCCGCCATTACGCCAGGTTGAACTGACATTTACGCCAGGGCCGGCAATTTCTACCTGCGAGTTACGCTGCGAGAAACTGGCCAGGTTGCGGTTTGAATCTACCGCTGCCACCGATACTACCGAGTTGTACGACGCCGGATAAGACAAACTGGTATTGCCGGCATTACCTGCTGCAGCAACCAGTAACATGCCGTTATTATAGAAATTGTTCATCGCATTATTTTCAGTCTGGTTCGACGAACCGCCGCCCAGGCTCATATTCACCACTTTGGCGCCAGCGTCCTGACACGACTGAATGCCCTGAATAAGATTGGACGCATAGGTCCAGTTGCCTGAGTCGTTAAATATTTTAACGATATGCACACCGGCCTGACCTGAACCAATAACGCCGACAACGCCGGAGTTATTGTCCAGCGCGACCATAGTGCCCGCTACGTGAGTACCGTGGCCATTACCGTCAGAATACCAGTTACCATGGCCTGGAAACGCATAGCCGGTAACACCGGAGCTTTGCAAATCTTCATGGCCATAGGTATAGCCGGTATCAATGACACAAACTTTAATATTGCCGGCACTACCATCACTTAGTTGATTGGCCTGCACCATATTAATGCCATAAGGGGTAGATTGCGCCATCGGCGTAATAACATCCATCAGATAACGTTTGGCATCTTCTTCAACATATTGCACATTCGGGTTTGCCTGCAATGCCTTTAATTGCTTAGCAGATAACTTAGCCACACTGGCATTGGCCGACTTTAAATGCATTAATGCTGCAACCTGATGGCCTCGCAATACGGTTTCCGCCTGCTGAGTTGAAAATTCACTCTGGCCATTGTTGCTGTTCATTACTGCTGCCGTAGGCTTGAACTTGATAATATAACGGCTGCTTTTATCGCTATCGTCGACCAGACTGTCAGCCATTGCCGGAGTAGCTGATGCCAATGCGAAGCAACTGCTTACGCCAAGTGCTAAGAGGGTTTTTGTAGTTTTCATTGTGGTACCTTTTATTTTGTAATAATGAGGTTGTTCATTTATTAGTTGTCAGACATCCTGCTTAATACGTTGCGTCCTGCGGCGTCTAACTAACCAGTTGCTCAGAAAAACAACAATTACAAAAGTCTTACAAAGTAATTATAAAAAAATACATCTGCCCTATTTCAGAAAAAAAAATCAACGATTAGAAACAAATACCCTCTTTCAGGAAATTTAACAGCTGTTCATATAACTAAAAAATCTGACTTATAGGTTTAAGGAATACTAGTTTTGCGCGTTAAGTTTACAGCCAGCACCGAACTAAATCGCAACCAGATCTTTCTATGGTCATTGCATTCTTTTAGAATCGTCCCCATTGCGTTTTCACTTAGTCGTTTTTTGGAGTAAAAGATGTCAAACAGCAAGCATTGTCGGTTACTAATTCTGGGTTCAGGCCCGGCCGGATATACCGCTGCAGTTTATGCTGCCAGAGCAAATTTAAAACCGGTACTGCTAACAGGCATGCAACAGGGTGGCCAGCTGACCACCACTACCGAAGTTGAAAACTGGCCGGGCGATGCCCATGGTTTAACCGGTCCGGTGCTGATGGAGCGGATGCAGGCTCATGCCGAAGCGTTTAATACTGAAATTATCTTCGATCATATCCACACTGTTGATTTACAGCAGCGCCCTTTTACCCTGACCGGTGACAACGGTAGCTACACCTGTGATGCCCTGATCATTTGTACCGGTGCGTCGGCAAAATACCTTGGGTTGCCATCAGAACAGGCTTACAGTGGCCGCGGCGTATCAGCCTGTGCCACCTGTGATGGTTTTTTCTACCGCAATCAGAAAGTGGCCGTGGTAGGCGGTGGGAATACTGCAGTAGAAGAAGCGCTGTATTTATCAAATATTGCCAGCGAAGTTCATTTGGTACACCGTCGTGATACCTTCAAGGCAGAAAAAATTCTGGTTGACCGGTTAATGGAGAAGGTGGCGACAGGCAAAATCGTGTTGCATACCCATTGCACCCTGGAAGAAGTACTGGGCGATGATATGGGTGTTACCGGCGTGCGACTGGCATCAACCAAAGGCGAAGCGGCAACTGAGCTGGCACTGCAAGGTGTGTTTATAGCAATTGGTCACTCTCCGAATACTGATATTTTTAAAGATCAGCTGGAAATGAATGGCGGCTATTTAAAAGTTGTCGGCGGTACTGAAGGCAATGCAACCCAAACCAGTATTCCCGGGGTATTTGCTGCCGGCGATGTTTCAGATCATATCTATCGCCAGGCTATTACTTCTGCCGGTACCGGATGTATGGCAGCGCTTGATGCCGAACGCTATCTGGATGGTCTGGTAAAATAAATAACACCGCCAGTCGACATGGCCATCTATCTTCCCGAGCTTGACCCTGCCCAACTATGGTTTCCCCCGGTTGAGCAGGCGCTTGAGCAACCAGATGGTTTGCTGGCCATGGGTGGTGACTTGTCAGTTGCCCGCCTGGCACTGGCTTACCAAAGCGGAATTTTCCCCTGGTTCAGTGAAGGAGATCCGTTGTTATGGTGGAGCCCGGCCATACGCGCTGTTTTTCCGCCAGCAAGCCTTAAGTTTAACCGCACTCTGCGTAAACAATGGCAGCGATCTGCCCTGCGCCTGACCGTTAATCATGCCTTTAACGAGGTAGTGCAAGGCTGTGCTGCCCCCCGCAACAAGCAACCTGAAACCTGGATATTGCCGCCAATGCAACAGGCGTATCAGCAGCTGCATCAGCAAGGCTATGCCCATAGTATTGAAGTATGGCAGGCTGATCAGCTGGTTGGTGGCTTGTACGGTATTGTCGTCGGAGGCTTGTTTTGTGGCGAGTCCATGTTTAACCGGATACCCAACGGCGCAAAATTTGCCTTACTGGCCTTGCAACAACACCTTGGCAACTATTCAGCGGGCTGGATAGATTGCCAGATCCCCAACCCTTTTTTGCAACAATTGGGGGCCACCACTATCCGGCGGGCTGATTATCTGAGTTTGTTACAACAACAGGCAGCTCTGACGAGCCCAGCAGGCCACTGGCAACCACAAGTGCTAAGCTTGGCATATGACTGAGCTTTTCTCTGCGACACAGCGCCATTTACGCTTCGGTTTAACCGAGCCGGCTTCATGCAGTTATCTGCCGGACCAGCAGGAGCAATTAGTCGTGCTGATGCCGGACGAGCCAATCAGCGCTGAGCTATACCAGCACTTACTGAGCCTTAATTTCCGGCGAAGCGGCGAGCAAACTTATACCCCACACTGTCCGGCGTGCAGGGCCTGTCAATCTGTCAGGATTTCGCCAATGCAGTGGCAGCCATCGCGCAGTCAACGCCGGCTGTTAAAAAAGGCGCAGCGCAGCGGTTTACACTATCGCATCGTAGCAGAACCCGATATCAACCTGTATTTTCCGCTGTTTGCTGCTTATATCGCTTTTAAGCATGACGATGGCGTGATGTATCCGGCAAATAAAGACCAGCTTCAGAGTATGCTTGAGTGCAGCTGGCTGCCGGTGAGATTTCTGGAGATATACCATGCAGAACAGCTGATCAGCGTCAGTATTATTGATGAACTTGCCGACAGCTACTCAGCAGTGTACACGTTTTTTGCTGAGCAATTCCAGCATATGTCACCAGGCAAACTGGCCATCGTGTATTTGCTGCAGCAAGCCCTGCAGGATAATAAAAGCTATGTCTATCTTGGTTATCTGGTAGCAGCGTGTCAGAAGATGGCCTATAAGGCAGAATTCAGGCCGCAACAGCGCTTTATTCAGGGACAATGGCACTCTTTTGCCTAAAAAAGCGCTTGCTGCTTTACTTATTGCTGTGATTTCGGCACAATCTGCGCAGTTTTTTGAAGGTTGACCCCAAATTTATAGAGGCGAGTGCGCTGAATGGCGAAAGAAGACGTAATTGAAATGCAAGGTACCATCCTGGATACATTGCCAAATACCATGTTCAAAGTTGAACTGGAGAATGGTCATGTGGTTATCGCTCACATTTCCGGTAAGATGCGCAAAAACTATATCCGCATCCTGACAGGCGATAAAGTTACCGTTGAATTAACGCCTTACGATTTAAGTAAAGGCCGTATCGTATTCCGTCAGCGTTAATCTTGCTGTAGCCACAAAAAACCCGGTTATTACCGGGTTTTTTGTTTTGTTTTATACAAGTACAGACTGCGTTAATCCATTAATGCCAGATCCTGCTCGGTCTGATAGTCAAAGAACAACGCATCGTTTTTCAGGCTGACTTTAACATCACCTCCGTGTAGCAGGCGGCCAAATAAGATTTCGTTAGCCAGTGGCTTTTTCAGTTGCTCCTGAATAACCCGGGCCATTGGTCTGGCTCCCATTGCCTGATCATATCCTTTGTCAGCCAGCCATTGCCGGGCGTCGCTGGTTAACTCCATCGATACCTGTTTTTTGTCCAGTTGCACCTGTAAGTCACAAACAAACTTATCGACAATTTGCAGAATAATATCGGCCTGTAAATGTTTAAACCAGATGATACCGTCCAGCCGGTTACGAAACTCCGGACTAAAGGTCCGGTTTATTTCACTTAACGCGTCGTGGCTGTGATCCTGCTGTTTAAAACCAATTGATTTACGGACTGTTTCCTGTACTCCGGCATTAGTGGTCATAACCAGCACCACATTCCTGAAATCGACTTTACGACCATTGTTGTCAGTTAAGGTACCGTGATCCATTACCTGCAGCAAAATGTTGTAAACATCACTGTGGGCTTTTTCGATTTCATCAAGCAACACCACCGAATAAGGATGTTTAGAAACCGCATCGGTCAGTAAACCGCCCTGTTCAAAGCCGACATAGCCTGGCGGTGCACCAATCAGCCGGCTGACAGCGTGGCGCTCCATGTATTCCGACATATCAAATCGCAGCAGCTCAACCCCCATTACCTTGGCCAGCTGTTTAGTTACTTCTGTTTTACCCACCCCGGTTGGACCGGCAAACAGAAAACTACCAATCGGCTTTTCTTCATTGCCAAGACCAGAGCGTGACAAGCGAATAGCTGCTGTCAGCACTTCTATTGGCTCATCCTGACCAAACACGACCAACTTCAGGTTGCGATCCAGGTTTGCCAGCACGTCTTTATCAGAGGCTGACACAGATTTCTCCGGAATACGGGCCATTTTGGCAATAACATGCTCTATCTCAGCCACATTAATAACTTTCTTGCGTTTTGACGCAGGCAACAGCCGCTGACTGGCACCCGCTTCATCAATGACATCAATGGCTTTATCCGGTAAGTGCCGCTCGTTAATATATTTAGCTGACAACTCTGCTGCAGCACGAATCGCTTTCTGGGTATAACGCACGTTGTGATGTTGCTCGTAGCGTTCTTTTAAACCCAGTAAAATGCGGGTGGTATCCTCGACACTGGGTTCTGTTACATCAATTTTCTGGAAACGACGAACCAGTGCAGTATCTTTTTCAAAAATACTCTTAAACTCCTGATAGGTGGTAGAGCCCATACAGCGTAAACGGCCACTCGATAGCAGCGGTTTAATCAGGTTAGATGCATCCATTACCCCACCTGAAGCAGCACCAGCTCCAATAACGGTATGAATTTCATCAATAAACAGAATAGAGTCTTTTTCTTTTTCTAACTCTTTTAATAACGATTTTAAGCGCTTTTCAAAATCACCACGATACTTAGTGCCCGCCAGTAAAGCGCCCATATCCAGCGCATAAATGGTAGCATTGGCAATCACTTCCGGCACTTGCTGCTGGACAATACGGTATGCCAGCCCCTCAGCAATAGCCGTTTTACCTACCCCGGCTTCACCTACCAGTAACGGGTTATTTTTCTTGCGCCGGCACAATACCTGAACTGCCCGCTCGACTTCACGGTCGCGGCCAATCAGCGGGTCAATCTGACCGTTTTTGGCCTGCAGGTTCAGATTACTGGTAAAGTTTTCCAGATACTTACTCTCTTCACTGATAGTATCCGTCAGCTCTTCCTGCGGGCTGTCATCATGCTGTTCAAGCTTTTCAGTTTTGGTTACACCATGAGAGATAAAATTAACCACATCCAGCCGGGTAATATCTATTTTTTTCAGCAAATAAACGGCCTGAGATTCCTGCTCGCTGAAAATAGCAACCAGAACATTAGCACCGGTAACCTCTGATTTGCCGGAAGACTGGACATGAAAAACAGCCCGCTGTAATACCCGCTGAAAGCCAAGCGTGGGCTGGGTGTCACGTTCAGCATCCCCCTCAGGCAATACCGGGGTAGTTGAATCAATAAAACTGGCCAGTTCCAGCCGCAATTTATCAATATTAGCGCCACATGACTTTAATGCATCACCCGCTGCCGGATTATCCAGCAAAGCCAGTAATAAATGTTCGACAGTCATATATTCATGGCGACGTTCACGCGCAAACCGGAACGCTAAGTTCAACGTTAGTTCCAGATCTTTATTTAACATAGCTTACTCCCAATACCCCTGAGAACCACTTCCAGACCATGCCAAGACATACCTAAGCGCGCTCCATTGTGCACAGCAGCGGATGCTGATGTTCTTTTGCATACTGCTGCACCTGCTGTACTTTAGTTTCTGCAATTTCAGCTGTAAAAATGCCACATACTGCACTGCCCTCATAGTGTACTTTCAACATTACTTCACTGGCTTTTTCATACTGCATATTAAAAAAACGGGTGAGCACATCGATCACAAAGTCCATAGGAGTGTAGTCGTCGTTGTGCAAAATAACCTTATACATTGGTGGCGGAGTAACCTTTTGTCGGGTCAGCTCTGCCAGGTCGTCGTGTTTCGTGTCTAAATTTTGCTTACCGCTCATAAACTATAGCCATGCCTGCGCCAACCAGCAAAGGCGCTTATATTAAAAATTAGTAAAAAATTCGCACTATTTTTGCAAATAGCTTGACTGTTTGCTTAAATTATCTACATTAGATGTTGGGGCTGCACTTGTCCCCTTCAAGTACATACCAGAATACAGAATATAGCTAACTAAGAGAAGGAAGTAAGTAGTATGGCTACCGGTAAAGTAAAATGGTTCAATAATGCCAAGGGATTTGGGTTTATTCGTGAAGATGGCCGTGATGAAGATATCTTCGCGCATTATTCTACCATTAGCATGGATGGCTACCGCACGCTAAAAGCAGGCCAGGATGTGGTGTTCGATCTGTCTGAGGGCCCGAAAGGGCTGCATGCTGTTAATATTAAGCTCCCCGGCGAAGAATAATTTTTCCATCGTTGTACCAAATTGGTACCGACCTGGCATCGGCATCTACTAATAAAAAAGCAGGCATTATGCCTGCTTTTTCTATTTGCACACTGCCTGGCTAAGCCAGACAGTAACGTTAAGACACCAGCGGCCTGCTTATAACGCTTGTAAGGTTTTGTTCAAGGTTGTACTTGGACGCATAGCCTTACTAACCAACTCATCATCCGGCCGGTAATAACCACCAATTTCAACTGGCTTGCCCTGAACACCATTCAGTTCAGCTAAAATTTGCTGCTCATTGGCCTGCATTGCTTCTGCCAGCTTTTTAAAGCGGCCAGCCAGTTCAGTATCAGTAGTTTGATTCGCCAGCTCCTGTGCCCAGTACAGCGCCAAATAGAAGTGGCTGCCACGGTTATCCAGCTCGCCGGCTTTACGACGCGGCGATTTGTCGTTATCAAGGAATGTGGCCGTTGCTTTATCCAGGCTGTCGGCAAGCACCTTGGCCGCACTGTTGCCGGTAACCTGTGACAAATGCTCCAGCGAAGCCGCCAGTGCCAGAAACTCACCCAGTGAATCCCAGCGCAGATGGTTTTCTTCAACAAATTGCTCGACATGTTTCGGTGCTGAACCACCAGCGCCGGTTTCAAACAAGCCGCCGCCGTTCATCAGTGGCACCACAGACAACATTTTAGCACTGGTACCCAATTCTAAAATTGGGAACAAATCAGTCAGGTAGTCTCGTAAAACGTTACCGGTAACAGAGATCGTATCAAGGCCTTGCTTAATCCGGGCCAGAGTATGACGGGTTGCTTCTACCGGTGCCATGATCTGAATATCCAGACCCTTGGTGTCGTGATCTTTTAAATAATGTTCTACTTTTTTAATCAGCTGCGCATCATGTGCCCGTTTGCTATCAAGCCAGAATACTGCCGGCGTGCCACTTAAACGTGAACGATTTACCGCAAGCTTGACCCAGTCGCGGATTGGCGCATCTTTCACCTGGCACATCCGCCAGATATCGCCTTTCTCAACCTGATGACTAAATACCGCTTCACCTTTACTGTTGATTACCTTAACTGTTCCGGCTGTGCCGATTTCAAAGGTTTTATCATGCGAGCCATATTCTTCAGCTTTTTGCGCCATTAAACCAACGTTTGGTACTGAGCCCATAGTGCGCGGGTCGAAGGCGCCGTTTGCTTTACAGAAATTAATGGTTTCCTGATACACACCGGCGTAGCAACGATCAGGGATCACTGCTTTGGTGTCTTTTAACTGTCCATCCGGGCCCCACATCTGGCCTGAGCTGCGGATCATCGCCGGCATCGAGGCATCGATAATCACATCACTCGGTACATGCAGGTTAGTAATACCTTTATCAGAGTTCACCATCGCCATTGCCGGCTTTTCGGTATACAGCGCAGCAATAGCATCTTTAATTTCCTGCTGTTTCGCTGCCGGTAAGCTGCTGATTTTGGCGTAGACATCGCCCAGACCATTCGTTACATCTACCCCAACCTCAGCAAATTCAGCGGCATATTTACTGAAAATTTCCTGATAGAACACCTTAACAGCATGACCGAACATAATAGGGTCAGACACTTTCATCATGGTGGCTTTTAAATGCAGTGAAAATAATACGTCTTTCGCTTTGGCGTCAGCAATTTCTGCTGCAAAGAACTCGCGCAATGCTTTGGCATTCATGGTTGCCGCATCAATAACTTCATCTGCCTGTACGGCGACTTTGTCTTTTAATACGCTAACCGCGCCATCCGCCTGATGCAGTTCGATCCGCAGCGAATCTGCCGCAGTAAGCGTAACTGACTGCTCAGAGCCATAGAAATCGCCGCTTTGCATATGGGCTACATGAGACGCTGAATCAGCCTGCCAGGCGCCCATACTGTGAGGGTTCTTTTTGGCATACTGCTTAACCGATGCCGGGGCCCGGCGGTCTGAATTACCTTCGCGCAGCACCGGATTTACCGCGCTGCCTTTAATTTTGTCATAGCGACCTTTGATGTCGCGTTCCTGCTCAGTTTTCGGCTCTGCCGGATACTCTGGCAACGCGTAGCCCTGGCTTTGTAATTCTTTAATGGCTGCCTTTAACTGCGGTACTGATGCACTGATGTTAGGCAACTTAATAATATTGGCTTCTGGCGTTTTCGCCATTTCACCCAGTTCCGCCAATGCATCATTAATTCTCTGCTCAGGCTTTATAAAATCTGGAAAGCTGGCAATAATGCGACCTGACAAGGAAATATCCCGGGTTTCAACAGCAATACCGGCAGCTGAAGAAAATGCCTGGATAACAGGCAGCAATGAATGAGTTGCCAGCGCTGGCGCTTCATCAGTAATGGTGTAAATGATTGTTGCACTTTCTTTCGACATGTTAGTTCCTGTATTGTAATCGCACAATGTCCACACAAGCCCGCGGCCCCGGTGGCCCGGTGGCCTGATTGGAAATACCGCGCTAACACTGTAAAACGATAATTATTGTTTAAAACGCAGCAAAAACAACGGGCATTAGTATATCAGCATCCAACTGATTAAAACAGGCGCCGCCTTGCCGGCAAAGTGGTGACACAGATATCACGCCAACTGACTAACAGGAAATCGCTTTGAAACAGCCAGCGCCTTTTCGCCACAGGCAAAATAAGCCAAATCACAAAAAAAACAATAGGACCAAGGTCGAAATTCCATTATTGGTATTGTTTAATAAACCTTACGATGTGCTCAGTCAGTTTACCGACAACAGCACGCCACCGCGGCCAACCCTGGCCAACTTTGTACCGTTAAAAAACGTATATCCGGCCGGCAGACTGGACCGCGACAGTGAAGGGCTGCTACTGCTGACCAACTGTGGCCAGACTCAGCATCAGCTCAGTGATCCGAAGCACAAGGCCCCCAAAACGTACTGGGTGCAGGTAGAAGGCGAGATTACCGATGACGCCCTGACGCAGCTGCGCCAGGGCGTGCAGCTAAAAGATGGCCCTTCCCTGCCTGCCCTGGCAAAGCGCATAAGCGAACCACCGCTATGGCCGCGCACTCCACCGGTTCGCTACCGGGCTAATATTCCTACCAGCTGGATCAGTCTGACCATCACTGAAGGGAGGAACCGCCAGGTACGGCGCATGACTGCGGCGGTCGGCTTTGCCACATTGCGATTAATCCGCAGTCAGATTGGCGATTGGCAACTGACCGACCTGCAACCGGGTGAATATCGTATTGTTGAACTGTAAATCGGCAATGCTCACTCATATCATCGGCACATAAGCTGCGGCCACGCTGGCGATAACGATTTTTAACCGGTTAAATTAGTGCTATACTCCGCGCCTTCTTTTTAGCAGAACCAGTGTGGTGCAATGTCAGCTAACAGCAGTAAAAAAGTCATCGTCGGTATGTCTGGCGGCGTGGATTCGTCGGTTTCAGCCTATTTGTTAATCCAGCAGGGATATCAGGTTGAAGGCCTGTTTATGAAAAACTGGGAAGAAGACGACAATGATGAATACTGCGCAGCAGCTGAAGATATGCAGGATGCGCAACAAGTTTGTGACAAACTTGGCATAGTGCTGCACAAGGTAAACTTTGCTGCCGAGTACTGGGACAACGTATTCGAGTATTTTCTGGCTGAATACCGGGCGGGTCGTACCCCTAATCCCGATATCATGTGCAATAAAGAAATTAAATTTAAAGCCTTTCTTGAATTTGCCGCAGAGGCGCTTGGCGCTGATTATATTGCAACCGGTCACTATGTGCGCCGCCGTTTTGAAAACGGCCAGTGGCAGCTGCTACGTGGTTTAGACAGCAATAAAGATCAAAGCTATTTTTTATACACCCTCAGCGGACAGCATGTGGCTCAGACGCTGTTTCCAATTGGTGAGCTTGAAAAACCTGCCGTTCGGGCCATTGCTGAGCAACAGGGCCTGGTTACCCATGATAAAAAAGACTCAACCGGTATCTGTTTTATTGGTGAGCGTAAATTCAAAGACTTTTTACAACAATACCTGCCCGCCCAACCGGGGGATATCGTCAGTATTGACGATGGTCAGTTACTGGGCCGGCACGATGGCCTGATGTACCATACTCTGGGCCAGCGCAAAGGTTTAAAAATTGGCGGCCTGCGCGAAGGCAGTGACGACCCATGGTATGTTGTCGGCAAAGATTTGCAGCAAAACCGGCTGTTGGTTGCCCAGGGGCATGATCACCCGGCGTTGCTGGCCAGTGGCCTTATTGCCAGCCAGCTAGACTGGGTTGACCGTAAAGGGCCGCAACAGCCAATGCGCTGTACTGTCAAAACCCGTTACCGGCAAACGGATATCAACTGTACCCTGACCCCGCTGGCAGATGGCCAGGTAAACGTGGTTTTCGACCAGCCGCAAAAAGCCGTTACACCGGGACAGTCTGCGGTATTTTATCTTGATGACGTCTGCCTGGGCGGCGGCATTATCGACAAGGCTATTAAATAATTATGCAATCCTCTTTATCTACCCAAATTATTGCCCTGGCGGGTTTAAGCCAGGCCATTTGTTTACTGCAAAGCCTGGCCCGCCATAACAAACTGGAACCGGAGCTTTATCAGACGACCCTTGCCAGCATTGCCAATCTTAACCCCGAATCGCCACTGGCGGTATATGGCGATGATCTAAACAAGATAAGCGGTGGTTTACAGACTATTATTACCCAGCTGGAAGACAGTACCAAAAGAGATGTCGAGTTTACCCGGTATCTGGTAGGCGTGCTGGCGCTGGAAAGAAAACTGAATAAAAACCGGGCTAATATGGCCGAACTTGGCAAACAACTTGCTCAGCTTGAGCGCCAGTTGCAGCATTTTGCCGTAACTGACGACACTATTGTTGGCCGGTTGGCCGACATCTACAGTGATTGTATCAGTAGCCTTGGTAGTCGAATTCAGGTTTATGGTCAGCCTGATGTACTGAAGCAAACTGTTGTTCAGCAGAAAGTGCGGGCGCTGTTGCTGGCGGCTGTGCGGGCGGCAGTGCTGTGGCGTCAGGCTGGCGGTAGCCGGCTTAACTTTATTTTTCAACGTCGTAAACTGGTTGCTGCTGCCAAACATCTGCTGGCACAAACCACACCTTAACCTTCAGGAGTTTTCATGGATCTTAATGCCCTTACCGCCATATCCCCGGTTGACGGCCGCTATGGTAGCAAGACAATTGAGCTACGCCCGTATTTCAGTGAATTTGGTCTGATTAAATACCGGGTTACGGTTGAAGTGCGTTGGTTACAACAACTGGCGGCCACAGCAGCGATTACTGAAGTTCCGGCGTTGTCGGATGAGGCCAGCAAATTACTGGATGATATTGTAAACAATTTCAGCCTGGCTGACGCCGAGCGGGTAAAAGAGATTGAGCGCACCACTAACCATGATGTCAAAGCAGTAGAATACCTGCTGAAAGAAAAAGTGGCTGGTAACAGTGAACTGAACGCCATCAGTGAATTTATTCACTTTGCCTGTACCTCGGAAGATATCAATAATCTGTCTCACGGTTTAATGTTAAGTCAGGCCCGCAGTGAGGTATTGCTGCCACAGTGTGATGCTCTGTTAAGTGCCATTAAAAACCTGGCCACTGAACATAAAACTGTGGCGATGATGGCCCGCACCCATGGCCAGCCTGCTTCACCTACTACTATGGGTAAAGAAATGGCCAATGTTTACGCCCGGTTAAAGCGCCAGCGTGATCAGATTGCCGCCATTGATATTCTGGGTAAAATTAATGGTGCAGTGGGTAACTACAATGCACACTTATCTGCTTATCCGGAACTTGACTGGCACCAGTTTGCCGAGCAATTTGTCAGCAGTCTGGGGTTAAGCTTTAACCCGTACACTACTCAGATTGAGCCGCATGACTACATCGCCGAGCTGTTTGATGCCATTGCCCGTTTCAATACCATACTGCTTGATTTTGACCGTGATATCTGGGGCTACATTGCTTTGGGCCACTTTAAGCAGAAAACAGTAGCCGGTGAAATTGGCTCTTCAACCATGCCGCACAAAGTTAACCCGATAGATTTCGAAAATTCTGAGGGCAATCTGGGTATCGCCAATGCGCTGTTTAACCATTTGTCGGCAAAATTACCGGTATCGCGCTGGCAGCGTGATTTAACCGACTCCACGGTGTTGCGCAACCTGGGTATGGGTTTTGGTTACACGTTAATTGCCTATCAGGCAACGCTGAAAGGCATCAGCAAGCTGGAAGTAAATACCCCGGCGCTGTTAGCCGAATTAGATGCAAACTGGGAACTGCTGGCCGAGCCGGTGCAAACCGTTATGCGAAAATACGGCATTGAAAAACCCTATGAAAAACTGAAAGAGCTGACCCGTGGTAAACGAATTAACCAGGCCGACTTAGCCCGGTTCATTGATACCCTGGAGTTGCCTGATGCGGTGAAGGCGGAGTTAAAGCAGTTAACGCCTGCCAATTACATTGGTGATGCGATAGCGCTGGTAGATAAACTGGCCTAATCGACCGCGTTTTGCACTAGCACAACAGGCATTGCCAACAGCAATGCCTTTTTAGTTGGAATAGCCTTATGTATAAACTGAATTTTGCTGACCTTAGTCCGGAGCGGTTTTTAGCCGAATACTGGCAAAAAAAACCACTGTTGCTCAAACAGGGCTTTAGCAATTTTAGCGATCCGCTGTCGGCCGATGAACTGGCCGGCCTGGCGCTTGAAGAGGACGTTGAATCAAGAGTGGTGCACTGTGCTAACGGTGATTGGCAACTGGAAACAGGACCAGTAAGCGATTTCAGCACCTTTGGCGAACGGGACTGGACCATTCTGGTTCAGGCAGTGGATCACTGGCATGCTGACGCTGCCCGGCTGCTGGATCCGTTCCGATTTATTCCCAACTGGCGAATTGACGATCTGATGGTTAGCTTTTCGACCCCGGGTGGCGGTGTCGGCCCGCACCTGGACCAGTATGATGTGTTTATTATCCAGGGTCAGGGTAAAAGGCACTGGCGGGTTGGCATGCCAGACAACACTCTCGAGCAGTTTTGTCCTCATCCAAGACTATTACAGGTAAGCCCGTTTCAGGCCTGTATCGATGTTGTGATGGAACCTGGTGACATTCTGTATATCCCGCCTGGCTGTCCGCACGAGGGCATTTCGCTGGAAAACAGCCTCAATTACTCCGTTGGCTTTCGGGCACCGGCACAAAAAGATCTGCTAACCGGCCTGGCCGATTATCTGATTGATAACGACATTTCCGGCACACGTTTTAGCGACCCGGCACGTGAGGTTAGTCAGAATATCGGCGAGTTGGCCAGTGCCGATCTGGCGCAGGTTAAACAGTTGCTGCAACAACTGGTTAGCGATGAACAGAGCCTGCCATTATGGTTTGGCCAATATATCAGCAGAGCCAAACACGAACTGGATTTACAGGAACCGGAACCGCATTATCAGGCCGATGAAATCGCTGAATATCTGGAAGAAGGCTCAGAGCTGAGCCTGACCGGCGGCTTACGCTGTTGCTACCATCAGGCCAGTGCTGATGCGGATATCGCATTATTTATTAATGGTGAGCAGTACCTGTTGCCGGGTAATGAGCTAACCACCGCTAAACTGCTTACTGAGCAGCGGGTACTTGACGAGCAGCAATGCCGTCATTTTCTGGAATTACCAGAACGGCTGGGATTACTGGTGCATTTAATTAATCTGGGCTACTGGCACTTTACTGATTAAGGTGCACACCCGGGTGCCAGAGCATACAACGGGTCTGAATAAAAAAACCGCACTATTGCGGTTTTTTTATTGTTTGTATGTTCTTCGTTACAGTTTATGCCCCGCTCTGGCCCTGCCATAAACTGTCATCTTCAAATAATTCGTATAATCCCTGAGCACGGGCTACCAGCAAATTGGCAAAATCCTGCTGAGTTTTATCAATCGATTCACTGGTAACAATTTTTTCAGCTTTTAATTGCCAGTTTAATGAAAAAGACCGCATGGCATCGCGTGCTGTGGCTGCTGCCGAATACGGCATATGGTCGGTGGGTAAATCACCACTTATCACCCAGTATGACTTTTTGTCGCGGGTGTTCAGTTTCCATAGCGCAACTAACGGTGGCAGATAACAGCTTTCTGTTACAGCTACGTTATCCGGAACTATGCCCAGCCCTGCCAGATAGCGGTTTGCCGCCTGATACTGATTTCTAACCCACTCTGCCCGCTGTTGTTCAGCAAGTGCCTGTTGTTCCTGTTGCTGTGTCTGAGTTAACTGCTCACTCATTTTATCCGCTTCCAATTAAATGTTTATCCTCTGTGCCCGGTACTTTAAGGGAGTCTGGCAACACAATCAAGCAGCGGTAATGATTGCCAGCAATTAGCTTGTCTGACCAGCTATTATTTTTTTCGAAACATAGCGTAACCCGGGTTGAAATGTTACATTTCGCGGCGCAAAAAAGTGGCAAAGTGCCGCTGATAAACAGCCAGATTAAACCCGAGGGAGAATCAGACGTGGCAGTATTTAATCATCCTGAATTCGATAACCATGAGCAAGTGGTGTTCTGTAGTGACCAGCAAACTGGTTTACGGGCAATCATTGCTGTTCACAGCACCCGTTTAGGCCCCGCAGTCGGTGGCTGTCGCTTGTGGAACTATGCTTCTGATGAAGAAGCCATTGCGGATGTATTACGGTTATCCCGCGGTATGACATACAAAAATGCTATGGCAGGCTTGCCGTTAGGCGGTGGTAAATCAGTCATTATTGGTGATGCAAAAACCATTAAATCTGAAGCATTGTTTCAGGCTTTCGGCCGCATGCTGCACCGGCTTAGCGGCAGTTACTACAGTGCTGAAGATGTAAACATTACCACCGGCGATATTATGCAGGTCCATAAAGTCACGCCATATGTTGCAGGTCTGGAAGGAAAAAGTGGCAATCCCGGCCCGTTTACTGCTATTGGTACTTATCAGGGTATTAAAGCGGCTGCGATGCATAAGTTTGGCACGGCTGATTTGGCAGGCAAGACAATTGCCGTACAAGGCCTTGGCAGCGTTGGCTTTTACCTGTGTGAGCATTTACACAAAGAAGGCGCCAAACTTATTGTCACCGACATTAATCAGGCGGCTGTTGACCGGGCGGTAACTCAGTTTGGAGCAACAGCGGTAGGTTTGCACGGCATCTATGAAGTCGAAGCCGACATCTACGCCCCGTGTGCGCTGGGTGCAACTCTGAACGATGATACTATCGGTTTGTTGAAAGCTAAGGTGGTTGCTGGTTGTGCCAATAATCAATTAAAACAAGCCCGCCATGGTGAAATGCTGCGCCAGCGCGGTATTTTATATGCACCGGATTATGTGATTAACGCCGGTGGTATTATCAACGTTGCTTGTGAAATGCGGCCTCAGGGATATAACGCTGATGAGTCAACTGCCAAAGTTAACCAGATTTATCAGACTCTACTGAATATTTTTCAGCGCGCCGATGCTGAAGATAAACCCACCAGCGAAATTGCAGATGTGATGGCGCAGGAGATTATCAGCCGTGGCCAGCAACAATAAAATCTGCTTTTTATTGACATAAACACAATAAAAAAACCGGAGTGCCTGACTCCGGTTTTTATTTTAAGCAAATTGCGATCAGGCTTTAGCAGAAGCTTGCTTGCTGATCGCCATTTTTGATAATACACCAGGTTTAAAACTATCAACTGAAATTGATTTGAAGCGTAGCCGGTTCATCTCGGTTAACTGTGCTGCTTCAGTATCGCTAACAACCTGCTGCGCTAATGCCTGCTCAATGGTCTCTGCCATTGGCAACTTCCGGCCAACTTTACCGTCTCGCTGCGCCTGATAAATTTTCTTCAGCAGAGGCTGCGCTTTATGCATAGCGATAAACGCTGATTCCATCAGGCCGGTAGCGTCATCTTCACCCTGGCCAATAAAACACAGATGCGTCAGACGGTCCCGGATCACGCCCGGTTTCGCCAGTGCAGTGCAGATATCGATGGCAATATCATCTTCCGGCATTTTATAGCCAATACCAAACGGAAACACCAGAGTGCGAATAATCCGCGCCACTATCCGGCTGGGGAAATTCGCCAGGAAACCGTCAAAGGCCTTACCAATTTCAAATAATGAGCGCTGCACACTGTAGTGAACAAAGGGCAAATCGGCATGCTGACGGCCGTTATCTTCATAAAACTTCAGTACGGCCGAGGCAATATACAACTGGCTCAGCACATCACCCAGACGGGCAGATAACATTTCTTTGCGTTTTAAATCGCCACCTAACATTAGCATTGATACATCAGCGCTAAGTGCCAGCGCCCGACTCATCCGGCTTAACTGCTTATAATAACGGGCGGTTTCACCAGCCACCGGCGCGCTGTTAAAGGCCCCTGCTGTCAGCCCCTGCCACAATGCTGCAAAGGTATTTCCAACCGCAAAACCAACATGATTCAGCAGCAGCTTATCAAATTGCTTCAGGCCCTCTTCTGCATCAGGGTTAGCCGCAGCTTCCAGCTCTGCCAGTACATACGGGTGACAACGGGTCGCCCCCTGACCAAATATCATCAGATTCCGGGTCAGGATGTTAGCGCCCTCAACGGTAATGGAAATCGGGATCCCCATATAACCATGCGCCAGATAATTCATTGGTCCACACTGAAT
The DNA here is from genome assembly GCF_019100565.1 of Arsukibacterium indicum. GTDB lineage: Bacteria > Pseudomonadota > Gammaproteobacteria > Enterobacterales > Alteromonadaceae > Alishewanella > Alishewanella indicum. The sequence goes on from NZ_JAHRID010000001.1 coordinate 68,817, forward strand.
AGCACGTCCGGCGTGAATGTCGAACGCATCATTTAACAGGGTGCGCGACATTTCTGTCATATGGTACTTGGCAATGGCGGTTACCACTGACGGACTTAATTTTAAATCTATCGCCCCTGCAGTCATTACCCGCATCGCTTCCAGGGTATAGGTGAAGGCACCAATACGTGCCATACCTTCCTGGACACCTTCAAATTTACCAATCGACATACCAAACTGCTGGCGAACATAGCCATAAGCACTGGTCATCCTGGTAGCTAAATGGCCGGTTGCTGTTGCCAGCGCCGGCAATGAGATGCCGCGTCCCGCCGATAAACACTCAACCAGCATCCGCCAGCCCCGGCCGGCATAGTCCGGACCACCAATAATCCAGTCCAGTGGAATAAATACATCTTTACCGTAAGTGGTACCGTTCATAAAGGCCATGTTCATTGGAAAATGGCGATCGCCAATTTCCACGCCCTGATGGCTGGTCGGAATAAGGGCACAGGTAATACCCAGCTCCGTCTTATCACCTATTAATTTTTCCTGATCATACAGTTTAAAAGCCAGACCCAGCACGGTGGCAACCGGTGCCAGCGTAATATAGCGCTTATCCCAGTTAAGCTTAATGCCTACAACTTCTTTACCTTCATATTCACCTTTACAAATTACCCCGGTATCAGGAATGCCGCCTGCGTCAGAACCGGCTTCAGGGCCAGTCAAGGCAAAACACGGAACATGAGTGCCATTAGCCAGGCCTGGCAACCAAAAGTCTTTTTGCTCCTGAGTACCATAATGCATTAGTAATTCGCCCGGCCCCAACGAGTTAGGTACCATAACCGTTACCGCAGCTGTTAAGCTTCTGGTGGCAATCCGCGAGACAATAGTGGAGTTAGCGATAGCAGAAAACTCCCGGCCGCCATAGGCTTTGGGAATAATCATCGCAAAGAAACCTTCAGTCTTTATGTAGTCCCAGACTGCTTTAGGTAAATCCCGATCTTCCTGAACTATTTTATAGTCGTCCAGCATCGCCAGCAGGGTCTCAACCTGATTGTCCATAAAGGCCTGTTCGTCTTCAGACAATTCAGCTTTGGGAATACTGTGAAGTTTTTGCCAGTCTGGCTTGCCCTTAAATAACTCACCGTCCCACCAGACATCACCGGCTTCCATCGCTTCACGTTCAGTGTCAGACAATGGCGGCAAGATCTTTTTAAATACCGCAAAAACCGGTTTACTGATAAGGCTTCGCCGGATATCGGTAACCCCGAGCACCACAACCACAGCCAAAACCAAAATTAACAATATTTCCATAACACTTTCCTTTAAGTACCAGAGCGCAACTGCTGCTGAGGGTTTGAACGGCTATAAACGGGCGCGGCAATACCTGCTGCCAGGTAAGGCAACAGACGTTGAATTACACCTTCAATATCAACTTCTTCACTAAAATCTGCCTGGGCAATTTCGGCCAGCGCCTCGTTTGATGCCATGGTAAACACCACCGTACCCAGCGAAAAATGCAAGCGCCAGAACAACTCACTGGCAGGTAGCTGAGGGCAGGATTGCTGCACCAGCAATACAAACTTATCCAGCACCCGGCCATAATGATGGTTGATAAACCAACGTAAATGGCCTTGTACATCAGTATAGCCCCGCCCCAGTAGCTGCAGAAAAATCCGGGTACCATTGTGGTGTACCGAATTAAGTTCCAGCAGCGGTTTAACGAATACTGCCAGCACCTGGGTCAGATTATTGGGTTGCTGTGCTGCCAGTAAACGGCTGAATTCCTGATCCAAGCGGGCCATCAGTACCCGTAAATAACGTTGTAGTACCGCCTGTATCAATTCTTTTTTCGAGCCAAAATGATAATTAACTGCAGCCAGATTCACTTCTGCCGCACTGGTTATTTGGCGCAACGATGTGTCATTAAAACCGGTTTCAGCAAACAGACTTTGGGCTGCATCAAGAATTTTTTGTTGAGTATTTTGCTTCGCGACCATCATCATCGCCCAAATTTAAACAGGTGTTTGAAATGTACGTTTGAACCAATGCTATGTCAAGCGCCAAACAGCAAACTGGTCCGATATCACCATTATGTTTTAGCTAAATGCTTCATTTCTAAGCAGTAATCAACAAGGAAACTTCAGGCTGAAAAAATCGCTTGACTTTATCTGGCCGCTGAGCGAACTTTGCTGTTAACAAAACTAACCGGAGAGTAGCCTGATGCAAAAATGCGCCCGCAATCATTGTTACTATTGCTCTCCGTTCTACCTGTCTGAATGGTTCAATAATTAGTTCTCCCTCTGCGTCAGGCAGAGGCTCCCCCCGTGCAGCGCCATTAAAAAAGCATTTAAACCTATTCCAGTGTTTTGCTGCTTTAAATTGCCTGCAGGGTGTACCCCCGTTTCTGCTTTGACGCATTTTTCCCTTTTTTAATCAGATTGCCGCTAAAGGCAACGTTTGTAATCCAGAGGAATGTGTATGTACGTTAAAGCAAAAATGAAGCTATCCACCTTGAGCGTGGCCGTCATGCTGGCCGCTACCGGCCAGCACGTAATGGCAGCTGAGGAAACCACTGCTGAAGAGCAGAAAATTGAAAAAATCCAGATCACCGGTTCGCGTTTAAAAGGCGTTGACATGGAGGGTGCGAATCCGGTGCAGGTGTTCAGCCGTGAAGACATGGCAAAAAGGGGTTATGACAGCGTAGGCTCGTTTCTGCGCGACCTGCCACAAGCATCCAGCGCCGGTACCTTTACTGAAAACGGTGGTGTCGGTGGTGCGGATGGCGCGCCTGCAGGGTCGTCCGGTGTCAGTCTGCGGGGCCTGGGCAGCAGCTCAACTCTGGTGTTGGTTAACGGCCGCAGGGTTGCGGTAGATTCGTTTACCAATGGTTTTGATTCCTTCGTTAACGTTAACGCTATCCCGATGTCAGCATTAGAGAGGGTAGAAGTGTTAACCGATGGCGCCTCGTCGGTTTATGGCTCTGACGCTATAGCCGGGGTAATTAACTTTATCCTGCGTAAAGATGTGGAGGGTCATGAAGTTTCGGTTTCTTACGGTGATGATACCAAGAGCAGTAACTTTGGCCGGACTAACCTGACCTACGTTGGTGGTTTTAATACAGAGAACAGCAATACCACGCTGGTAGTAGACTACTTCGATCGGAATGCGTTGTTTAACAGTGACCGGCCGATTGACGTTACACTCACATCCAGCACCCGGGTCAGTATTGATGGTAGCGACTATGCTGAGCCCTGGTGTGGTGATAACGTCAGCAACGGCGGCACCCGCTGTCGTTATGATTATGTTATTGAGCGGGCCATCCAGCCAGACACTACCGCAATTGGCGCCACTTTACACCACAATTACCGGCTGGCTAACGGCAACGAGTTTTTTGCTGAAGCCATGCTGCAAAATAATACCGGTTCGGCCTACGACTCAGCTGCAGCCTTCGATGTCCGGGTAGCCGGCGACTCCCCGCTGGTACCACAATGGGCGCGTGATATCGATGCGGCAGATGGCGAAGTAAACCAAATCCGGGTTCGTTCACGTTTTCCGGAAACCCGGGTGCAGGATTATGATACCACCAGCTATCGGGTTCTGGCAGGCCTGCGCGGCGACCTCGGCATGTGGTCATGGGAAAGTGCCGCAACCTATGGCAAAACAGAGAACGAAATTACCCATGTTCAGGGTTATATGGGCATTGATAAAGTAAACAATGCTATTGCAGCTGGCAGTTTCAACCCATTTAATTTAGGCAGGGATAACAGTGCCAATGCTATTGCTGCTGTTCGTGAGCTGGCACCACGGGTTGGTGAATCTGAAGTGTTCTCGGTTGACTTTAATGTTGCCGGCGATTTAGCCATTGAGTTACCAGCTGGCAATATCAGCGCCGTATTTGGTGGTGAATTCAGAAGTGAAGACATCTTTGACCGCCCTGCCCCGATTGCCCAAAATGGTGGCGTGTTCGCGTTAGGTGCAAGTGACGCCGCTGCAGACCGCACCCAATATGCTGCTTACGGTGAGTTCAACCTGCCACTCGCTGATAACCTGGATCTGATTGCCGCACTTCGCTACGATCATTACAGCGACTTTGGTGGTGATACCAACCCTAAATTATCGCTTCGTTACCGGGCAACTGATGATTTAATCGTCCGAGCATCCTGGAGCACTGGTTTCCGTGCTCCATCACTGTCTCAGTTAGGTGCCGGTGAATCGTTAAGCTCCGCCTATATCAATTGTGGTGCAGACCAGCCATTTGATGCACTGTGTGGTGATTTTGGTGCGACTGCCGGTGAGTTAGAGCTTGATCAGGAAACCCTTGGCAACCGGGGCCTGAATGCTGAAAACTCGGAAGCAGTTAACCTGGGTGTCTCATGGAACCTGACAGATAACCTGCAAATTACTGCAGATTACTGGCGCTATGAACATACGGATATTGTTGATGTTGATGCCAACACCACCCTCAAAGCCTGTATTGCCGGTACTGCCCCGACAACCACCAGTATTGATGCCCTGAACGGCGAGTTTGGTTGTGTGCTGGATGCCGGTAACGATTTAGTGTTCCTCAGAACCGGCTTTTTCAACGTGGGCAGCCAGGAAACAGACGGTATTGACGTTAAACTGAATTATCAGTTAACCACTGACAGCCTGGGTACCTTTAAATTCTATGCTGCCGGTACTAAAACGTTCTCGTACGAGCGGCAGATCAATCCGGAAAGTGGTACCGACGACTTACTGGGTAAATTAAGTGGTGCTAATGAAATTGCCCGGCCAGACTTTGTCGCTGATTTTGGCACAGACTGGAGCCTGAATAACTGGAGCGCCAGTTTATCTGCGCACTATATCAGTGAGCTGGGTGACGGTGATTTCAAATTTGGTGGTAACGAGACAGTTGACGCCTGGCTGGTTTTCAGCGGCAGCATTGGTTACGAACTAACAGACAGCCAACGGCTGTTACTGACAGTGCGTAACCTGACGGATGAAGAGCCGCCTTATGCGTCGTCACCCACTAATGGTTATGCCAGCTCAGTGCATGACTGGATTGGTACCCTCTGGACTGTCAGATATACCGTAAATTTCTAAGGTGTTTAGCTTTTTTTACTGATTCAACACAATAAAGGGGCTGAAAAGCCCCTTATCTTTCAGTTAACGCTGGCGCCTGGGCCTATCCTTACTTAAACTCAGTATCTGAGTCGTTGTTCGTTGAAAACGGAGTAGCAGTTGTCTGCCCTGAAAATAAAACCAGAACAAATTAAATTAGGCTACGCCATAAAGCTTCCCAGCGGCTGGATGAAGCATCCGTTTCTTTCAAATAATATGCTGGTTGAAAACCAGCAGCAATTACACATTTTGAAAAGCCTTGGGTTAGAGTTTGTGTATTTTTACCCTGAAAAAAGCAAACAGATAACTGCGGAGCCAACCGAATTATCGACTTCCGATGAAATAGAGTTTAACAGCAAAATGTCTGAAGCTCAGGCAAAGATGCTGAATGAGAAAATGCGTCGCATTGAGCAAGCTAAAGCCCACCGGCGGGATATTCAAAAAACAGAGAAAGCCTTTAACCATTCGTTAAATCAGGTTCGTGAACTGATGAAGCAGATTAGCAGCCGGCCACTTAACGCCATTGCCGAAGCTTCTCAGTTAATCAGCCAGTTAGTTGACACCATCATCAATGCAGAAAGCCTCATTCTGCATTTAATTTCCTCCGGCAATAAAGAACAGGAAACCCTTTATTACCATGTGCTTAACGTATCTATCGTTAGTATGATGCTAGCCCGTAACCTTGGTTTTTCAGCAGCCGATATCAAAATCGTCGGCGTTGGTGCATTGTTTCATGACATTGGTAAACTTAAAATACCGAGCCAGATCCTGCGTAAAACAACACCATTAACCACTCCGGAACACAACTTATTAAAATTACATACGAAGTACGGCACAGATCTGGTTGGACTGGCAGAAACTTTTCCGCTGGAAGCCTGGCCCGTTATTGAACAGCACCACGAGTATCTGGACGGTTCAGGCTATCCTAAGGGGTTGAGCGACCAGCAGATCAATAGGCTGGCGCACATCGTTGCCGTGGTCAATGAATTTGATAATTTGTGTCATCCGGCTGACCCTGCCAAAGCCCGTTCGCCTCATCATGCATTGGCTTACCTTTATCGCAGTATGAAAGGCAAGCTGGATGACAAAACCATGCGGGTAATGATCAAAATGATGGGCGTTTACCCACCGGGCACCGTGGTAATGTTAAGTGATCAACGAATTGCCATGGTCATGTCAGTTAACAGTGATAGTTTGCTGCAACCGAATGTGATGATTTACGATCCGGAGGTACCACGCCTGGAAGCCCCGGTTATTAGTCTGGATAGCGACGACCTTAGTATCAGTAAAGTACTTTCGATTGCCAGCCTGCCTGAGCGGGTACGAGAGTACCTGAACCCCAGAGCACAGGTTAGTTATTATGTGCAGGGCAAACCGGGTTAATCAATGTAAAATCAACAAAAACACGGGGAATTCCAGATGCATGTTACCGAAGTTAAACACCCTCTGGTTCAGCATAAAATTGGCCTGCTCAGGGATGCGGATATCAGTACCAAGCAGTTCAGGCAACTGGCTGGTGAACTGGGGACTCTGCTTACCTATGAAGCCACCAAAGATCTATCCACCGAGACCACCACTATTAACACCTGGAATGGTGAATGTCAGATTGAGCAAATTCAGGGTAAAAAAGTGACTATTGTACCCATATTGCGAGCGGGCTTAGGGATGCTTGATGGCGTGCTGGATCTGCTGCCCAGCGCAAGGATAAGTGTGGTAGGCATCTACCGCGACGAAGCCAGTCTGCAACCGGTACCCTATTTCCATAAACTGGCAGCAAATCTAGACCAGCGGCTGGCGCTGGTGATTGACCCTATGCTGGCCACCGGCGGTTCCATGATTGCCACTATCAATTTACTTAAAGAACAGGGTTGCCAGCGTATTAAGGCGTTGGTACTGGTAGCTGCCCCTGAGGGTATTGCCGCGCTCGGCCAGGCACACCCTGATATTGAACTTTATACTGCGGTTATCGACCATGGGCTTAATGAGCAAGGTTATATTCTACCCGGTCTGGGTGATGCTGGTGACAAATTATTTGGCACACGCTAATCTTCGTTGCCTGACACCGAAAAACGTGGCACTTTGGTGCCATTTTTCGTAAACGGACACGAGTTGTGGATTTAACCCCCTGGCATTACCCTACTAAATTCGGTTTTACGTTGCGCGGCTACCATACTGCCGCCAGCGGTAAGCCGGTGTTACACATGTTACATGGCAATGGATTTTGCAGCCGCACTTACCTGCCATTACTGCAACATTTAGCAGATCACTTCGATTTTTTCCTGTCAGACGCGCAGGGCCATGGTGAAAGTGATCATGGTGGCCCGTTTTTAGGCTGGAATACCAGTGCCGACCTTGCTGAAGCTGCCTGGCTGGCCCATCAGCATTTGTTTGCCGGCCAGCCGGTGATTGGCGTTGGTCACAGTTTCGGTGGTGTGCTAACGGCGCTCATCAATAGCAAACCAAGCAGCCCGTTTCAGCAAACCCTGTTACTTGATCCGGTGCTGTTTACCCCAACCATGCTGGTTGCAATGCGATCACTTCGGGGCGTGGGCCTGTACCACAGAAACCCAATGGCAAAAGCAGCACTGCGCCGGCGCCAGCACTGGCCGGATAAAAACACAGCACATAGCTACCTCCACAATCGTGGCATGTTTAAAAACTGGCAGCCGGAAGCGCTGGCAGCCTATATTGATCACGCCCTGGCAGCCTCTGACCACGGCATTAGTTTAAAATGCAAACCAGAACGTGAAGCTGAAATTTTCAGCTCTTACCCTGAAAAGCTCTGGCAGCAACTGAGCCAACCCTGCTCACCAACGCTGGTAATATATGGCAGCAACAGTTATTCCTTTATCAGTAAAGCCGTTAAGAAATGGCAGCGACGAAACCCTGCCGTTACCAGTGTTATAACAGCGGGCGGCCATTGTTTTATGCAAGAGCAGCCTGACGTTACAGCCAAACTGATGTTGCAGTATTTAAAGCCTGCTGTCGGGTAACATTGCCGTTATAAGCGGGTTAAAATTGCCGTTATAATAAGTGCCGCTTTACGTTATAATGCAACAAATTCAAATCAGGGTATGCAGATGAGAAAGTCCTTATTACTAGTGGCACTGGTGTTGGCAGGCTGCAGCCAACTGCCTGCTCCTGAACAGGTAGCAGCTGACAACGTCAGTGCCCCAGGCCCGGCAGCAACTGCAGAGCAGGACGATGTAGTGCCGGACAGTGAAACTACCGAAGCGATTGCCACCAATTTTGAACAGATTTTTATCGACAGTGATATTAGCTTTACCGGTACCCTGCCCTGTGCAGATTGTCCGGGCATTCAGTATCATTTGAATTTATATCGCGATGGTCGCTTTGAAGTGCGCCAGGAATATCTGGAGCGTGGTGACATTAACATTATTAAAGGGATCTGGTTACTGGAAAAACGTAACCTGCATCTGGTTAATCAGCAGCACACATTACCGGCATTTTACTTTTCTAACAACAATCAGTTGGCCATGCTGGACCTGGCGGGCAAACCAATAAGCTCGGCACTGAATTATCAGCTAAAACGGGAATCTGACTTTGTTAAACTCGATACCCGGCAGCCTATGCTGGGCTTGTATTTACTGCAGAATAACCAGGCAACCTTTACCTCGTGCCAGTCTGGCGAAAGTCTGCCGGTGGCCAATACCCAGCATCACTTACCAATGATGCGCCATTATCAGCAAGACGAAAGGCTGCGAAATAATGCGGTTATTGCCACCCTGGTTGGCCGTAAACAAAATAATGCCCAGGGAGAAACCCAGCTACTTATCGAGAAGTTTGAGCAGTTCTGGCCAAATGCCGTTTGCCCCGATCCGTATGCGCCCGGACAAATTCAGGGCATTGTCTGGCGCGCTGAAAAACTGGCCGGCCGTTATTTGCCGCAGCAGCTGAATGTGCGGATGATTTTTGACTCACAAGACCGCTTGTACGGGTTTGCCGGCTGCAACAGTTTTAATGGCAGCTATAAACAACAAGCCAACCGGCTGAATGTAGCAGGTCTTGCCAGCACTCAGAAATACTGCAGCGAAACCAGTCAGATTGAGCAACAGTTTACCAGTTCATTGCAAGCAGCTGACAGAGCCGAGGTTAACGGGGATAAATTACAGCTGTTTAAAGACAATAACCTGCTAATCGAACTAAAACCGGCGCTGAACTAGGCTAATACTTTTTTGTCGAAGGCGGTCTTTAATTAAAGGCCGTTTTTTTTAATAAATTTCAGATAAAAAAATACCCTCAAACCAAAGGTGTTGAGGGTATTTAAGCCACCGCTAAGTGGCTCCCGATGCTATCAGCTTATATCAGACTAAGGCTTCTTTTGCTTTAGAAACTAAAGCAGTGAAAGCGGCTTTGTCGTATACAGCGATGTCGGCCAGGATCTTACGATCGATTTCAACAGAGGCTTTTTTCAGGCCTGCAATGAAACGGCTGTAAGATAAACCGTTCATCCGTGACGCTGCGTTGATACGAGCGATCCACAGTTGACGGAACTGACGCTTACGCTGACGACGGTCACGATAAGCATATTGACCGGCTTTAATAACGGCCTGGAACGCAACACGATAAACACGACTGCGGGCACCGTAGTAACCTTTGGCCTGGTTTAACACCTTCTTATGACGCGCGCGCGCCGTCACACCACGTTTTACTCTTGGCATTTCTGACTCCTATGATTTATGCGTACGGCATGCAACGGACTAAGCCGGCAATGTCTACTTTAGCGACTAAGGTTTTTGGACCTAACTGACGCTTACGCTTAGAAGTCTTCTTCGTCAGAATGTGGCGAAGGTGTGATTGTTTACGTTTAAAGCTACCAGAAGCGGTTTTTTTGAAACGCTTCGCGGCACCTTTATTGGTTTTCATCTTTGGCATAGTATTTAAACTCGCATTGTTAAATTACAACGAATAATAAGGCGTTAAAAAACTGCAGCAAGCCGCAGTTTCCTAAACTTGAAGGCACTTATTACTTCTTATTTGGGGCCAGCATCATGATCATCTGTCTACCTTCCACCCGTGAAGGGAAAGATTCGCAGATAGCGATATCAGATAAGTCCTCTTTAATTCGAGTAAGCATCTCAATACCGATTTCCTGATGCGCCATTTCACGACCACGATAGCGCAGCGTTACTTTAGCTTTGTCACCCTCTTCAATGAAGCGACGCAGGTTGCGTAGTTTTACCTGGTAATCGCCTTCGTCAGTTCCAGGCCGGAATTTTATTTCCTTAATCTGGATCTGTTTTTGCTTCTTCTTCTGCTCTTTCAGAGCTTTACTCTTTTCAAACAGGAACTTACCGTAGTCCATCAACTTACAAACTGGTGGTTCGGCTGTCGGGCTGATCTCTACTAAATCGTTGCCACTGTCTTCAGCCAATTTGATGGCTTCAGCAATACTTACTACACCCAGTTGCTCACCTTCGACGCCAATTAACCGCACTTCCGGTAGGTTAATTTCTTCGTTTATCCTGTTAGGACGGTTTGCAGGTAATGTTTTCTTTCCTACTTTAATAGTATGTTCCTCCGAAAAATTATTCTTATACGCTTAATTGTTTATACCCTGGCTTTAATTTCGGTGGTCAGCTTTTCAACAAAAGCCGCTACCGACATTTTCCCAAGGTCTTCACCTTTACGCGTTCTTAAGGCGATATCGCCCGCTTCCATCTCTTTATCGCCTACGACGACCAGATACGGAATACGCTTAAGCGTGTGCTCGCGGATTTTAAAGCCTATCTTCTCATTTCTCAAGTCACTTATGACTCTAATACCGTGAGATTTGAAAGTTTTTACTAAATTTTGCACATATTCGGCCTGCTTATCGGTAATATTCATCACCACCACCTGAATTGGTGCCAGCCATGCCGGAAACAGGCCAGCATATTCTTCGATTAAAATACCGATAAACCGCTCAAGTGAACCCAGAATTGCCCGGTGGATCATTACCGGTACCTGCTTATCCCCCCCTTCCGAGATAAAGGTGGCACCTAAGCGGCCAGGTAAGGCAAAATCAAGTTGAATGGTGCCACACTGCCACGCCCGGTTTAAGCAATCATGCAGCGTGAATTCGATTTTAGGGCCATAAAATGCGCCTTCACCCGGCTGCAAATCATAGTCAATATTATTGCTTTTCAGTGCTTCAATCAGGCCCTGCTCGGCTTTATCCCAGCTTTCATCTGAACCAATCCGCTGTGCCGGCCGGGTAGACAATTTTACCTTAACGTCTTTAAAACCAAAGGTGCTATAGACATCAAACACCATTTGAATACATTTAGTCACTTCAGCCTGCACCTGATCTTCGGTACAGAAAATATGCGCATCGTCCTGAGTAAAGCCGCGCACCCGCATTAAGCCGTGCAAACCACCTGATGGCTCGTTGCGGTGACAACAACCGAACTCAGCCATTCTCAGTGGTAAATCGCGGTAAGATTTTAAGCCCTGATTAAAAATCTGGACATGGCCCGGGCAGTTCATTGGCTTGATAGCATATTCGCGATGTTCAGACTGGGTGGTAAACATGTTTTCAGCATATTTTTCCCAGTGGCCTGATTTCTCCCACAACACCCGGTCCATCATTAACGGACCCTTTACTTCATCGTAGTCGTATTCACCCAGCTTTTCGCGAACAAAACTTTCCAGCTCACGGAAAATAGTCCAGCCATCATTGTGCCAGAACACCATGCCCGGCGCCTCTTCCTGCCAGTGGAATAAACCAAGCGCTTTACCAATTTTACGATGGTCGCGTTTTTCCGCTTCTTCCAGCTGGGTTAAATAACCTGCCAGTTGCTTTTTATCAGCCCAGGCGGTGCCATATACCCGCTGCAGCATTTTGTTTTTAGAGTCGCCACGCCAGTAAGCGCCGGCTACCTTCATTATTTTAAAGTGCTGGCAAAACCGCATATTAGGCACATGCGGGCCACGACACATATCAATGTATTCTTCATGATGGTACAAGCCTGGCTTATCGTCTTTACTGACGTTCTGCTCCAGAATTTCCATCTTGTAGCTTTCGCCGCGGGCTTTAAAGGTATCAAATGCTTCCTGCCAGCTGACTTTATGCTTAACAACGTCATATTCGGTTTTAGCAAGCTTCAGCATCCGCGCTTCGAGCTCAGCTAAATCGTCGCTGCTGATAGGCTGGTCTAAATCGACGTCATAATAAAAGCCGTTTTCAATTACCGGGCCAATCGCCATTTTCACGTTGGGCCACATTTGTTTGATTGCATGGCCTAATAAATGAGCACAGGAATGGCGGATAATCTCCAGACCGTCCTGATCCTTGCTGGTAATAATGCTTAAGGTTGCATCAGTAGTAATAGGATCGCAGGCATCCACTAACTGACCATTTACCCTACCGGCAATGGTGGCTTTCGCTAAACCGGGACCGATGTCTTTGGCAACATCCATAACAGAAACAGCAGAATCAAAAGCGCGCTGGCTGCCATCAGGCAGAGTAATAACTGGCATGATATATCCTTTTACAGTGGTGGCCCACACCAAGGGTCACTTGTTTAATAATGATAGTATTCACCAAACCCGCTTCGACAGTTAATGGCTTACACCAAAAGTCATTTGCCAGAGCTTGTGGCTTGGAAAAAGTAAATGCGGCGCTATAGTAACATCAGGCGCAGGGCTTGACTACTTTGGTCTGCTTACTCTGCTTTAAACGAGCAGCGACACGCTTTAGCTTCGCCATTTAGCCAAAGACCGGGGAGTCGCACTTCTTTTCGTAAAATAGGCGCGATTAAGCTATCAGAAACTGAGCAAAGTGGGCCGGTGGCGTAAGGTCCGGCATAAATTAACCGGCCGTTCTCAAAAATAAGCACTGCCGGGCTTGCAGGCAGTAAGAAGCCAGCGGCTAAAACCTCAGCTATCTGGCGTCGGTGCTGAGATGAACCAGGCACCTGATAATCACCGGCAAATAAAGCCATATGATTTTCTGCTCTGCTATTACAGATACAATTTGGCTGCTGCACATGCACAACCTGGATACCCGGCGTCACTTCAACATTAAGCGCAGACAGATTAAATTCAGTCGTTACAGAATTCTGCCAGTCGAGTTCGCCTGCAAATTGGCCATAGTGCTGATTACCAAAATAAAACAAACCAGCACTGGCCACCACTACCCAAACAACAAATAGCGGCAGCAGCAACATCACCCGCCGTTGATTTGTCATCATTGCTGTCAAAGACGGAATTTTGCCGACTCTTTAGTCAGTGCCACCGTTATTCTCTCTAGACTATCGGCGCTTTGCAGCACTTTAATACCAAGTTCATTTTGCTCTGATGTCATTTGATTAAGCTGCTGCACACTTTGCGCAACATTCTTACCAGACGCACTTTGTTGCTGCAACGCATTTGCCATCGTATCCGCTGAATCAGCAACCCGTCTGGCTTGCTCCAGTATAGTTTGCAACAGCTGACCACTTTGTTCAGCGTGTTGACGAGTATCCTCCAACTGTTCCACACTGCGTTTAACCTCGGTGACTGATTGGGAACTGTTGTCGACCAACCGTTCAATCAACTGTTTAATTTCATCAGTTGAGCCACGGGTGCGCGATGCCAGGGTACGCACTTCATCAGCCACAACGGCAAAGCCGCGACCTTGCTCGCCCGCTCTGGCAGCTTCTATTGCCGCATTAAGGGCCAATAAGTTTGTCTGCTCGGCAATAGCCTGAATTACGTCCAGCACTTTACGGATATCTACCGTAGCACTGGCCACGTCATTTACTTTATTGCCGGTATCGCTCAGCTGACTGGCCAATTGCTGAACTGAGCTAATAGTATTACTTACTGAAGATTTACCTTCATCTGCTGCCGTCTCTGCCGCTTTGGCAAATTGCAGTACCTGCTGCGACAAATTAAACACATCCTGAATACTGTGCGACATTTGCTCAGTAGCTGCTGCTATCCGCTCCACTTCACTCATCTCATTGCGCATGCTCAGTGCCAGCGCGTCGCCTTCGGCCCTTAAAATACCTGACTCCTGGTTTAATGTTGCAGACTGCTGTTCGATAGTGGTCAGTGTTTTGTGCAGGGTATTAAACACGGCATTAAAGTTGTCAATCACCCGTGAGTTCAAATCAGCGCAACGATAAGTAAGTTCTACCTTGCCATCGCTGGTTAGAAGCTGCTCGGTAACGTCAAATAAACTCTGACCAACGCTGGCCTCACGATAACTTTGTCTGGAAATTATCATTAATACTGCGGCCTCCACTACCACGAACGCAGCATGCACCATAATAATTCCAAACGACAAACTCTGTGGCGGAACTAAATAAATACCGGCACCTTGCATTTGCAACCACATAAACAACAGGTGATGCACGGCAATCGTAACTGCCGCTGCAAGAATGACCAGATAGTCCCTAAAAGCAATTAATAATGCCAGCAACACGAAAATACCAAAATGCATTTCCAGCATTCCTGCAGACTGGTGAATATGCAGTGCTGCAAAAAACATAAAGCTGATACCAAAACTCACCCTGACCAGTAATTGATCACCTAGTAAGCGGTAAAACACTATTGGCAATAAGGCACTGGGCAAACCTATCAGCAACGCGGGTAGCCAGGTGCCATGCCAGCTGGCCAGTACCAATGCCAGGACAAACAGCGCAAGATTAGCCGCACTCAGAATATTGTATGCTTGCACACGAAAACGGGGGGTAACAATAGCCACGTAAACTCCTGGCAGTATCAGATGGGCGCGAACATGAAAATTAACATTGCTGGTAACTATAGCAACCACTTTCGTTTTAAAATTTGTTTTACGTCATAAAAGGCTATTTTCGATCAGTGATCTTTCTGGTTTATCAGCCATAATAAATTGACAGCGGAACAGGGAGCTAACCGATGTGGCAGGCGATTGCAGATAGTATTAACGGTGAACTGGATATCGACTTTAAAGTTGAAGACAAAACTCAGCTCACCGGTGGCGATATTAATCTGGCGTTTAAAATAAGCGGTAATGGTCGTGATTTTTTCGTCAAGCTTAATCAGCGCGAGCAGCTGGAGCAATTTGAAACCGAAGCACTGAGCCTCAGAACCCTGCGCCAACATCACTGTATCAGGGTTCCTGATGTAGTGTGCTATGGCCAAACCATAGATAAAGCCTTTCTGGTATTAGAATACCTGCCTCTGGTAAAGGAAAGTGGCAGCGGTTGGCAGCAGCTGGGCCAGCAACTGGCACTTTTGCACCAACAGCATGAACAGGCCATGTTTGGTTTTGACTGGGACAATGCCATTGGCCGCACCCCGCAGCCCAATAAATGGCAGAGTAACTGGAGCACTTTTTTCTCTGAACAGCGCCTTGGCTGGCAACTGCAATTGCTGCTTGAGCAGGGCTTTGGTTTTGGCAATATCGACTACCTGGTCGAACAATGCCGGCAGCGGCTAGCCCATCATCAACCCTCCCCCAGCTTACTGCATGGCGATTTATGGCGAGGTAATGTCGGCTTCCTGGCTGGCTCGCCGGTAATTTTCGACCCTGCCTGCTATTATGGCGACCAGGAAACTGATGTTGCTTTCACCGGTTTGTTTGGCCGTTTCCCTGACACTTTTTATCAGAGCTACCTGCAGTTTAATAAACTGCCTGACGGCTACACCGAGCGTAAAGATCTTTATAATTTATACCACGTGCTAAATCATGCGTATTTGTTTCGTGGCAGTTTTCTGGTACAAGCTCAGGAGATGATAAAACAGCAATTTTATTAGGACGTATCTATGTCAGGTTCAGACAGCCCGGTCGCGTTGGTTACCGGCAGTGCCAAGCGTTTAGGAAAGCAAATAATCTGCCGCCTGCATCAGGCCGGCTACCGGGTTATCATTCATTTTAATCACTCTGCAGATGCAGCCAGCAGCCTGGCAGACAGCCTTAACCAGCAGCGGCCAAATAGTGCGCTCACCCTGCAGGCCAACCTGCTTGACAACAAGGCCGTTGCCCAACTTGGTACCGCGGCACTTAGTTGTTTTGGCCGGCTTGATGTACTGGTAAATAATGCGTCCAGCTTTTACCCCACCCCACTGGCCAGCGCCACCTTAGAAAACTGGGACGATTTATTTGGCAGTAATGTTAAAGCGCCATATTTTTTAGCGCAGGCGCTGGCGCCGGCGTTATCCAACAATAACGGCTGTATTATCAATATGGTTGATATTCATGCCAGTCAGCCGTTGCAGGACCACAGTATTTACTGCATGGCTAAAGCTGCCCTGTTAATGATGACAAAATCGCTGGCCCGTGAATTAGCGCCTACAATAAGAGTCAACGGCATCGCCCCGGGGGCTATTTTGTGGCCCAGTCAGCAGTTAGCTGAGGCAGATAAAGCCGAAATTTTGCAGCAAATACCGCTGCAACGAACTGGCACGCCGGACGATATCGCCAATACGGTGCTGTTTTTACTTCAATCGCCCTATATCAGTGGCCAGATTATTGCCGTAGACGGCGGTCGCAGCCTTGGGGCAGCACAAAAAGCCTGAGCGAATGGAGGCAGTATGAGTATATTAACCAAAACCATCAGTTGCCCTTTTTGTGGTCATCCGGTGCACGTAGACGTAGAAGTGACTGACGATGATCAGGATTACATTGAAGATTGCAGCAACTGCTGCAATCCTATCCACCTAAAAGTACATAAAGATATTCAGCATCACAGCGTGCAGATCTTTGTCGATGCTGACGACGAGCAGTATTACTAAACGGTTAGCACAGGCTATGGCTCAGCCCCAAAGCGCTGCGCCATAACCCGCTCAACTGTTTTAATTATGGTCAGGGTTTGCTGATCCAGCTCAATATTCAATATATCGCCTTCGCGCTTATCGCCAAGGGTGGTGATCGCCAGGGTTTCCGGAATCAGATACAGGTTAAAGCCACTATCTGTCACCTCGCCTACCGTTAAACTGCAGCCCTCAACAGCAATAAAACCTTTGGCCAGAATATAAGGCAAAAAGCTTTTATCCAAACTGAGTTCCATGCTGACTTTATGCTGGTCACGCAATAGTCTGGTTAGGGTTGCAGTGGTCTGAACATGGCCAGACACAATATGGCCGCCCAGTTCGCTGCCAAAGGTCAGGGAACGTTCCAGATTAACTTTACTGCCCAATTCCAGCTTACCCAGGTTCGTTTTATCCAGCGTTTCTGCAATGACATCAAAACTTACCCAGCCAGCATCACTGTCAAAGGTCGTAACGGTTAAGCACACGCCATTAATAGCAATGCTGGCACCGCGCTCCAACGCTCGTAAATTAGCCGGCGGCACCGTTAATGTCAGGCGACGCAGCAGCCCTTCGTCGCGAATTTCGCGCACTTGCGCGGTTGTCTGAACTATTCCGGTAAACATAAAACCTCAATTGTGCTAAATTGCGCGCCATTAATGGCCAACCCGAATGATGGCGCATGGTACCCTTTTCCCGCTTTGAAGCCAAAACTCTGTTAAAACTGACTGGCCCAATAATGCTGGCCCAGCTGACCCAAACCATGATGTATTTTGTCGATACGGTAATGGCCGGTCGTTTCAGTGCCACCGATATGGCAGCCCTTGCTGTCGCGTCGGGGCTTTGGCTGCCGGTGGTGCTGACGCTGCAAGGTTTACTGCTAGCCTTAACGCCAATTGTGGCCCAGTATTATGGTAGCCGGCAAACCGAACCTGTCAGTCATTTTACCCTGCAAAGCCTGTATCTGGGAATGCTGCTGGCTGGCTTATTATTTATCCTGATGCTGTTCGCCGATATCCCGATTGGCATGTTAAATATGGAGCCGGAGCTTCGCGATAAAACCCTGCAATATCTTTATTACGTCAGCTGGGGGCTTTTCCCCGCTGCCGGTTACATTGTTATTCGTAATTTATTTGAAGGCATAGGTAATACCAAAGCCAGTATGTGGATCAGTTTTGTCGGCATTCTGGTGAATATTCCGGCTAACTATATTTTTATTTACGGCAAGCTGGGCATGCCGGCACTGGGCGGCGCCGGTTGTGGTATTGCCACCAGCCTGGTGTTTCTGGCCATGTTTGTTGCTATGCTTATCTACGGCTGGTATAGCCGCACTACCAGGCCCTACCGGCACTGGCCGAAGCAGCTTAGCGCAAATATTAAAGATATCTGGTACATCGTCTGCCTCGGCACCCCTATCGCTTTTTCTATCTTCTTTGAGGTTACGTTATTTGCCTGTATTCCGCTGGCGATAGTCCATCTGGGGCCAATAGTGGTGGCCGGCCATCAGGTGGCCAATAATTACAGTGCGCTGGTGTTTATGTTGCCGCTGAGCTTTGGTTTAGCTACCACCATTAGGGTGGGTCATCTAGTGGGCCAGCAGAACAACAGAGAACTGAAAACTGCTATTAGCACCGCCTTATGCATGGCGATTTTTATGTCGTTTTTTATCGCCTGTTTCACCTTTTTTATGCGCACTTATGTGGCATCACTGTATTCGACCAATCCGGCGGTTATTGCCATGGCCAGCTCGCTGTTGATTCTGGCTTGCTTTTACCAGTTATCTGATGCCATTCAGGTAGTATCGGCTTGCGCATTGCGTGGTATGAAAATAACCAAGCCAGTGTTTTACATTACCCTGTTTGCCTACTGGCCAATCGGTTTTGGCCTGGGCGCCGTATTAGGTTTAACTGACTGGCTGGTGCAGCCTATGGGTGCCCATGGTTTCTGGATAGGGATTATTATTGGCCTGAGTACCGCCGCAATTATGCTGGCCGTTATTTTACGCAAACATATAAAGAGAATTGATAATGAAATTGCGCATGCTGCTAATACTGGGAGCCTTGGTTAGCCTTAGTGGTTGCAGCAAACCGGATACTAAAGCAAGCTTAACCGATTACCAGCAGCGCCTGACCCGGGTATTGCAACTCGATAACGTTGACATACAAGCTGCCACCTTACCGCCCCTGCCAAGACCAGGCGAGCTCAGGCAACCTTTGCCTGATATCAGGCTGGATTTGCGCGACGCATGGGCCAGCCGGGAGTGCGGCCTGGATCAGTTAATTGGCGAGCGAAACAGTGGTCTGGGCCGGGTATTTCAGCCCAGTATGCAACTGCATTATGAACTGCGGCTGTTGGCCCGCCTGCAGCAATGTGATCAGCAAGACATCAGCCCTGAGCTGCAGCAGCAAATAAGCAGCTGGCAACACGAAAAACAGCAAAGCATTGCCGTCGCCCTTAGCAATATGTTACTCGCCGATGACACTCTGCACCGGCAATGGCAGGTAAACAACCTGCGAATAATACCGGGCGATGGCATTGGCTTGGTGCCAGCCAGCAGCGCTCTGGAAAACCTGATTTACCTGACAACTCTGATTAAGCAGCAACAATGGCAGCAGGCTGCAGAGCTGGATATTGAACAAAGTCTGGCCGCGCTTTACCAACATGATTTCCCGGCAAAACTGCAAGGAAGCCTGCGTTACAGTGCGGCCTGGTTTAGCCAGTTTAACCCGCAATTACTGGCAATAGCTCCAGACAGCTTGTGTCCAAACGGGCGCAGCACTGAGCAACTTACAATATTAACTACCGTATTCAGTAAATTTTTTATTGGTAAAGTGCAGGCCCACCTGGCAGAACTCACTCGCTACCATAATGAGCTATGGCCGTTAATTACCAGGCTTTATCAGGACACAGCAATTTACCCGGCGCTGCAACAACGTTATCAGCAACCTGCCGCACAACTGCAGCAGCAATTA
Source organism: Arsukibacterium indicum (assembly GCF_019100565.1). Taxonomy (GTDB): domain Bacteria; phylum Pseudomonadota; class Gammaproteobacteria; order Enterobacterales; family Alteromonadaceae; genus Alishewanella; species Alishewanella indicum. The sequence goes on from NZ_JAHRID010000001.1 coordinate 88,592, forward strand.
ATGCTGCATGTGCAGTGGTGGCAGCAGTTAAACAAGCAATGCCCGGCCGGTCTTACGCCAGGCTAAGGCATTATTCGTGTTGCTGATCAGGTAAACTACTTTTCATACTGCCGGTATGGCTCGCCATCTGTCCACCACTTGGGTGCCGGTGCACCTTTTAAATAATGATCAAAGAATTCACGCATCTTGATACTGTAATCCAGCTTATTGGCAAAACGCTGCAGGTGATGTGGTTCGCCTTCATATTGCAGCATTACCACCTCTTTACCTAACCGGCGCAGCGCCAGATAATATTCTATGCCTTGCTCCCAGGGCACGGCACCGTCTTCATCACCAAACTGAATCAACATTGGCGTATTTATTTGATCGGCGAAAAATACCGGCGAGTTATCAATATATGGCTTTAACTCTTCAAACATCGACACACCGAGCCGGCTCTGACCGGTTTCATACTGAAACTGCCTGGCCAGGCCACTTTGCCAGCGAATACCACTGTAGGCACTGGTCATATTCGCAACCGGCGCGCCCGAAACGGCTGCCGCAAACATATCCGTTTCAGCAACAACGAAAGCAGTCTGATAACCCGACCAACTATGGCCGTGCAAACCAATGGCTTTGGGATCGGCAATGCCCATATCAATTAACTTTTGTAAGCCTGGCACCAGTGACTCAGTAGCACTGGGACCCGGTGCCGCAGGCCTGAAGTGAATGTCAGGCAGAAACACCAGATAATCCTGGCCCAGATAATAAGGGAAATTCGGCCGGTGATTCACTTTCATCTGGTTATAGTGATGCAATCGCTGCGAGAACTTTTCGTAGTAGTACACTACTACCGGGTAACGCTTAACGGCATCATAGCCATCCGGGGTTAATAACACCCCTTGTAAAGGCTCACCAGTCGCGCTGGTCCACTCAATTAAATGGCTGTCACCCCAGATAAAATCTGCCTGCTGCGGATTAACATTGGTCAGTTGCCGCCGCTCACTAAAATTTGCGCTGGCCAGCCATAAATCAGGGAATTGCCGAAAACTCTGCTCGGAATACAAATAGTGCGGCTGAGCCTCGCTGAAATCGTTCAGGGTGTCGACAATGTCATAACGCTTTTTGCCTTGCAGCAGCACTGTCAACTCGCTTGCATCAGCATTTTTAGCCAGCTGCAAACGGGCAAAACCATATTGTTTGGTTTGCTCGTTATACATGCCAAGCAATAGCGCGGCATCCGTGGCCAGCGCCAGCTCATCACCGGTTTGTTTTACTCTGAATTGTTGCATAGCAGCACGGCCGTTGGTCAGTTTTTGGCTGCTACCATTCAGGCTTGCCTGCCAGATATCAAAGCGATCATACAACAGCACCGCAGTCTCATCCGCTAACCAGCCGGCGACACCATAACTTTCTGCCGCCACTGGCCGGTCATTCAGCTCATCTACCCATGATACCGGTACGTCTGCTGCCAACGGACGGGTACTGCCGGTTGTACTGTCAAATAGCTGATACGCCCCATCCTGCAAATACACTACGTAACGACCTGTGGGTGATAAATATGCAGATTCATGGCTACGGTTGGCACTGAACACTTGCTGACGCTTACCGCTGCTCAGATTAACGTGCCAAACATCATGCAAACGTCCGTTCCAGGTCATTTGTTTAAAATATGGTTTACTGTTGCTGATTAACTGCGCGGCTGAATGCTCGCTAAATTGCAATTGCTCGTCGATATCATCACTTAATACCACCATCCTTAAACTGTCTAACCAGATAACTGACGCTGCAGTGCGCTTTGCCGCCTGTTTATATTCTGCTTTTTGCTGGCTGTTAATCCGCTCGTCATCACCATGCCATACCTGCAATCGCCGATCAGCCAGTAGCCGCTCAACATTGTAAAGCTCAGCTTCAGTTTGTGGCGGTTCAATTTTAGCTGGCTTTGAACCAGGATCCGGCCGGTGACCGATAAACAGCCGCTTGCCGTCCTCGGTCCAACGCGGCGCATAGTGCTCGCTGAGTAACCAGCCTTCACGCGTGGTATTCAGCTGCTGCGCGTGGTTATCTCGCAAGGACCAGAGCCATAACTGCTGAGCTGCCTCTGTCTGGTTAGAGGCTTTTAACTGATCGCTGTCGGGCCCGCTGAAAAACACCAGCTGACTGCCCTGCTCATTAAACTTCAGCTGGTGCAGCTTTTGTGCTGTTGCATCATGTGCAGTAAATTGTTTGTTAGCAGCGCTGTCCCATACCAGCAGCTGCTGCTGTGCAGGTTGTTTGTCAGTTTGCGGGTCGGCGCTCTCTGTTGCTTGTAACTCAGCAACCCAGGCCACCAGTGCGCCCTCTGCCGCCACCGCAAAATCGGTTACCTGAGCCAGGGTTTGCATGTTGCCACTGGCCAGTTCCAGCGCCTGCAAGGTTTGTGTCCGGTCTTTGCTATCCGCCTTACGCACCAGTAACAATGCGTAGTTACCATCACCGCTAAATGCAAAGCGATCAATATTTGCAATCACCCGCTGCTCGCCCGTTTCGCTGTTTAGCAGTACTGCATTTTGCGCCAGTGCCTCCCGGGCTTTTTTATCTGTTGCCTGCTCACGCGCCAGTAAAGGCGCTTGCTGGCGAAACAGGGCAAAACGACCATCTACGGTAAGCTGGCCCTTATCACCCCGCTCTACACTGAATTGCTGGCCGCTACGCAAATTAATCAGATAGCCGGTGCTGTCGCCAAAATCCGGCTCAGCGGTGTAGAGCATTACTTGCTGGTTCTCGCTCACTTGTCGCTGGCTTATTTCCCTGAACTTCATAACATCAGTCAGCGCCAACGGCTTTAAGCCAGCAGTATCAACAGCACTTGACGCAATAACGGCTTGCGTTGCCGGAGCAACTGCCGGCGTTGATGTAGCATGATGTACACAAGCCGCACTGGCTGTGGCTAACAGCAAGCAGGCAAAGAGCCGACTGACGCCGCGAATAGTATTGGACATAAAACCCTCAGAAACGACATTACTTTTTTGTGTTTATACCCTGAAGTTATCATAAGCCGGGGCAAAAGGGGCTAACAGCAGGCAGCCAGCCAGCCTGGATACGACCAAATCCAATGCAGCTGCGGTTAATTACGCTATCGCCGGCTAAATTTCAGCCAAACGTCAGGCAAAACACGAAAAACACTTGCCAACCAGTCAGCAGCACAATAACATAGCCGCCGTTGTCAGCTAAGCGCTGCAACAATAAGTGTGCGTCCTTAGCTCAGCTGGTTAGAGCACCACCTTGACATGGTGGGGGTCGGTGGTTCGAGTCCACTAGGACGCACCAATAAATTCAAACAAAAACGCCGCTCAGCTGATTAAGCTTTAGCGGCGTTTTTGTTGTGGTCGTATCACGCTGCCACCTCACTGGCGAGCTGTGTCTTTAGCTGCGCTAACATTTGCCCGGCATCGCGTTGGCGCAGTGCCACCTGGCCCACCAGAATTAAACAGGGCGATTGCAGTGCCATGGTTTTTGCGGCATGGGTGGCATCGGCCAGGCTGCTTAACACTTGCCGTTGTTGCGGCCTACTGCCGTTCTCCACTAGTAACAGTGGCCAGTCAGCTGGCAGGCCATGAGCTATCAGCTGCTGGCTAATCTCGCCAAGCGCATTCAGCCCCATATAAAACACCAGGGTCTGGCCGGGTTTGGCCAGACTGGCCCAGTCTTGGGTAGTATCGCTGTTTTTATCCACCGCGCTGATAAAGCGCAGCTGCTGGGCAATACCACGCTCAGTCAGCGGTATGCCGGTCGCGGCAGCACAGCCAGAAGCGGCGCTGATACCGGGCACTATTTGCCACTGGATGCCGGCGCTGTCCAACGCATCCAGCTCTTCGGCTAAGCGGCCGAAAACAGCCGGATCGCCGCCTTTTAACCGCACTACTTTTAAGCCCTGCTGGGCCAGTTGCACCAGCAAGGCGCCGATTTCTGCCTGCGAATAACGATGCAGGCCACGGCTTTTACCGACATCAAAGCACGGACAGCCAGCCGGAATAAGCGCCAGCACCTCTTTACTTACCAGCCGGTCGTAGACTACAGCTTCCGCCTGCTGCATCAGCTTTAAAGCGCGCAGGGTCAGTAAATCTGCGGCGCCCGGGCCGGCGCCTACCAGCGCCACTGCACCGGCTTTAGTTAACTGGCCGCGCCGGTTAACAGTATTAATGGGTAACATCGCTAAGCTCCTTACTCTTTTGTTGCGCAATTAGCGCCGTTAGCTCCGGTAAACAGGAGCCACAGTTAGTACCGCATTGCAGCTGCTTACCAAGCTTGGCAGTGCTGTCAGCCCCCTTTTTTATCGCCTGGCAAATCGCTTTGCTTCGGACATTAAAACAGCTGCAAATCAGCGCGCTGTTATCGACAGGCCCACCCTGCCCGGCCCTGCCGCTTAGCATGCGCCGGCGACTGTCAAGGCTTAACGGCGCAGTAAATTGCTGGTTCAGCCAAACCTGATCGGTATCGGTTAATGCGGTGCCGGCCAGTAGCAGCCATTGCAGTTGGTTGTCCCGGATAGCTGCCGCGCGATAACTGGTTAATTCGCCATGTTGACTATCATTGCAATGCAGAGTTGGGGCTAATTGCAGCTGTTGCAGCAACAGGCTGATCTCAGCCAGTGAGGTAGTCACTGCCAGCCGGTAGCTCTGACAGTCGCTAAGTGGCACCCGCGCCAGATAATGCGGGCTAAATAATTGCAGTTGTTCAGGCGTTAAGGGTTGGCGGGTGAACAACAGTGCCTGCCAGTTGGCAACAAAACGCTTTAGCGCCACCTGGCTAAGCTTTAACGCCGGCTGGCCGGAAATCGGATCGGTATCGGCCGCAAACAACACATCAGCCCGGGCCTGGCTGGCAAACTGGGCGCTCCAGTGCATCGGTATAAACAGCTCACTGGGGCGCTGGTTATCGCTGATTTCAACACGCAGCAGCAAGCAGCCGCTGGCGTTACTTAGTTGTACCAGCTCGCCCTCACTGAGGCCGTATAAGGCAGCATCAGCGGGGTGTAGCGAAACAAAAGGCTCCGGCCTATGCTGCATTAAGCTGGCGACCTCACCGGTACGGGTCATGCTATGCCACTGATCGCGCAAGCGGCCACTGTTTAGCCACAGCGGCGTCGCCGGCGTTGCCTGAGTCAAGCCGCGCTGGCGTAGCGCAATAAACTGTGCCCGGCCACTGGCAGTAAAGAACCGGCCATCAGCAAATAAGCGCGCCATACCCTGTGGGTTGCTATCGGTTACCGGCCATTGGATAGGTGCAAGTTGCTGGTATTGCTCAGCGCTAAGTTGTGCCAGCGCCGAGATATTAAAAGCACGTTCGCCGTTATTTTGATATGCAGACAGCGCGGCATGTTCAGCAAAAATTTCTGCAGCATTGGCAAAATTAAAGCCCTGGCTAAAGCCCATAGCGCGGGCAACCTCACAGATAATTTGCCAGTCGGCTTTGGCTTGGCCTGGTGGTGGGCATAGCGCGCGCTGGCGTGAAATGCGCCGTTCAGAATTAGTCACTGTGCCATCTTTCTCGCCCCAGCCCAGCGCCGGCAATTTAATGCTGGCAACATCCAGCGTATCGGTATGCTGATAAATATCGCTAACGATAACCAGCGGGCACTTGGCTAGCGCGGCTTTTACCTTATCGGCCTGCGGCATACTGACCAGCGGATTGGTCGCCATTATCCACACGGCTTTAATCTCGCCACGCTCAATCGCCTGAAACAGCTCTACCGCTTTATAACCCGGCGTGGCGACCAGGTTTGGTGCCTGCCAGAACTCACCGACTAAAGCTTGCTGCGCCGGGTTACTGTAATCAATATGGGCCGCCAGCTGATTGGCCAGGCCGCCGACTTCGCGCCCGCCCATCGCATTGGGCTGACCGGTCAGCGAAAAAGGGCCACAGCCCGGCTTGCCAATGCGGCCGGTCGCCAGATGGCAGTTGATAATGGCATTAACTTTATCGGTGCCATCAATGGCCTGATTTACGCCTTGCGAAAACAGCGTCAGGCTAAACGTTTCATCGGCAAAGCAGCGGTAAAACTGCAAAACCTGCTCTAAGGGTAAATCACAGCCAATGGCTACCTGCTCCACTGTCGCTGCTTGCAGCTGCGCACTGGCCAGCGCGTCGGCAAAACCCTCGGTATGCAAATTGATAAAACGCTGATCTAGCTTGCCCTGCTGCGCTAGAAAACTGAGTAAACCATTAAACAGCAGCACATCGGTGCCGGGGCGCAGTTTTAAGTGTAAGTGCGCAGCCTCGCAGCTGGCACTGCGCCTTGGGTCTATCACCACCAATTTGGCGTCCGGCTTAGCCTGCAACACAGCCTGGATGCGCTGAAATAATACCGGATGGTTCCAGGCCATATTGGCCCCCACCAGCACAAACAAGCTAGCCTGTTCAATATCGTCATAGCAGCCTGGCACCACATCGGCACCAAAGGCGCGTTTATGCCCGGTCACGGTGGAAGCCATACATAAGCGCGAATTAGTATCCACGTGCGCACTGCCAATAAAGCCTTTCATCAGCTTATTGGCGACATAGTAATCTTCGGTCAGCAACTGGCCGGATAAATACATGGCCACGGCGCCGGGGCCGTGCTCAGCGATGGTCTGCTGTAAGCCTTCTGCCACCGCGCGAATGGCCGTTGGCCAATCACAGTCTGCACCATTAACTTCTGGCTGTAATAAACGGCCGCTAGTGCCCAGGGTCTGGCCAAGCGCACTACCTTTAACACAAAGCCGGCCGAAATTAGCTGGATGCGCGTCATCGCCCCTGATCCTGAGATGAGCACCCTGCGCTGTCGGGCCTTGCTCTGCGTTGCTGGCGCGAACGCCACAGCCGACGCCGCAATAGGGGCAGGTCGTTAAGATGTTGCTTAAAGTGTCGCTCATGTGTTTGGGCCATCTTCGAAAAGGCGAAAAAAAACGCCCGCTGCGGCAACCGGAAAACCGGAGACACAGCGAGCGCCATTGCTCGTGAAACTGTTTGCTTTGTTATTACCTCTTAGTGCAATTAAGGTTTTGCAAACACGATGCCAACTCGTAACTTTATTTATTATCAATACGTTACTAAAAAACCGCCGCTGTAGCAGCCGGCCACTGCGCCTTAGCACAGTGCAGGCCGCACCAAAAAAGAGCATTTCAGCCGCTTTCATCAGCCAGCCCGAATGCCTGATGCCGCTGTCAGCCCAACCACAGCAACAATAACGACAGGCTGGAACAGCTCTTGCTACACACTTACTAACTAACGTTAATAACGGACAGCTGTACAGTGGAGAAAATGCCGTTATCAGTGATGCTGGTAGATGATGAAACTGAGCGGGCGATGCTGGTAGAACACGCCCTGGCCGAGCACGGCTATCAGGTGGTATGCCGGCTAACCAGCACGGCTGCGCTGCGCTATCACGTCGAGCGGGTGCAGCCGGATATTATTATTATTGATATGGACTCGCCCGATCGCGATACGCTGGAGCATATGACGGTAATAAGCCAGCATAACCCGCGGCCTATAGTGTTTTTTGCCGGCCCCGATGATAGTCCAGACAGCATTAAGCGGGCTATTCAGGCCGGTGTCAGTGCCTATATTGTTGATGGCTTAACAGCAAAACGGGTGAAGCCGATTATCGACGTGGCAGTGGCGCGTTTTAACGAGTTTCAGCAATTACGCCAGCAGTTGCACAGCAGCCAGAACCAGTTGGCAGAGCAGCAACTGATTGATAAAGCCAAGCGCCTGCTAATAAAAAAGCAGCAAATGGATGAAGCCAAAGCCTTTAGCACCCTGCGTAAGCTGGCAATGGACCGGCAACAAAAAATGGCCGACGTCGCCAAAGATGTGATTACTATTCTGGAGGCACTATGACAGGGCGTTATCAGACCGGACAGCAAACACTAACGCTGGGCTTTGTGCCGTTGCTGGATGCCGCGCCGCTTATCCTAGCCAAAGAGCTAGGGCTGTTTGCCGCCCAAGGGCTGAAGGTGTCGCTGCAGCGCGAAGCATCCTGGGCCAGTATCCGCGATAAAGTCGCCTTTGGCGTGCTGGACGGCGCTCAGATGATAGCACCGCTGCCGCTGGCCTCCAGCTTAGGCTTAGGTGCGACAGCCGTGCCAATGACTACAGCACTGGTACTGAGCAGCGGTGGCAATGCGATAACCTTATCCAACCGCTTATTGCAGCAGCTGGATCTGGACTCGGCCAAACTACCCTGCCCACTGGCCAGTGGTAAGGCACTGCAGCAGTATCTACAACAAGTACCGCAACGCCAGCAACCGCTGCGCCTGGCCACGGTATCGCCTTATTCCTGCCATCATTATCAGTTGCATTACTGGTTAAGCACTGCCGGTATCAGCGCCCGCCAGGTTGACGTAATAGGTGTGGCACCGGCGGCAATGGCAGCACAACTGGCAGACGGCGCGATTGACGGCTTTTGTGTTGGTGAGCCGTGGAGCAGCCTGGCGCAGTTAAGCGGCCACGGTGCCATTGTCACCAGTTGCGATCAGCTGTGGCATAACTGGCAGGAAAAGGTATTTGCGGTAAGCCAGCAATTTGCAAACAGCCGACCGCAGTGTTATCTGGCCTTACTTACTGCACTGTTACAAGCCTGCCACTGGCTGCACGACATCCAAAGCAATAGCGATAAAACCGCCCAGCTGTGGCACTGGCTGGCGCAAAGCCAATATTTAGCCCTGGCAGATAGCGACTTAAACCACGCTAGTCTGTTTAACCCGGCGGTGCCGCAAGCGTTTTTTGGCGCAGCGCTTAATATGCCGTGGCGCTCGCAAGGCGCCTTTATTTTGCAGCAAATGCGCCACCTGCAGCAATGGCAGGGGCCGCTCGATCATCCGCTGTTAAACCAGGTGTACCGGCCAGATTTGTACCGCCAGGTTGCCGCCAGCCTCGGCTTTAATGCGCCGGCAGAGGACTGGCGGCTGGAAGGCAACGCTGGCGTAAATGATGCTGGCAGCCGCTTTGTTGATGGCCAGCTGTTTGGGGTCAGCAAACCCTTGGCTGCTGTGCAGCAATAGGGCCATGCTGGTGCAATTTGCACTGTTATTGTGCCTGAACACTGCAGGAACAAGTTACCAAAAAATATTAAGCAATTGAAAATAATCACCTTTTAAAACTGGCACACTAGCTGCTTTGTTTTAGTTACAGGTTGCAAAGAGGCAACCAAAAGATAAAACCAGCTAACAAGCTAATGGCAAAGGCGCCATCTGGCTGTATCCGCAACAGGGTGCAGCCAGATGGCGTTTTTTTTCGCCCTGTTTTTCTAAAAGGACAGCACTAATGACACAGCCGAATCGCATTAACCGCCGCCGTTTGTTACTGGCACTGGGTTTAAGCCTGAACTTAAGTTGTAGCTTACCGGCCTTTGCTGCACCGGAGAAACCGGATCTGAAACTGGGCTTTATTAAGCTGACCGATATGGCCCCGCTGGCGGTAGCGCTGGAGCGGGGTTACTTTGAAGATGAAGGCCTGTATGTGCAGTTAGAGGCCCAGGCCAACTGGAAAGTGCTGCTGGACCGGGTGATAGACGGCCAGCTCGACGGCGCCCATATGCTGGCTGGTCAGGCCTTAGCCGCCAGTATTGGCATAGGCACCCAGGCGGCGATGCAAACTGCCTTGGTGATGGACTTAAACGGCAATGCCTGCACCGTCAGCAACGCGGTATGGCAGCAGATAGCCGCTACAGTTGCGCGCAACAGCGATGGCAAACCGCAATATCCGGTTAGCGCTGAGGCGCTGCAAACAGCGCTGGCAGCCAAAACCAAACAGGGTGAAAAGCTGCAATTTGGTATGGTGTTTCCGGTATCGAGCCATAACTACGAACTGCGCTACTGGCTGGCGGCCGGTGGCGTACACCCGGGGTTTTATGCGCCGGAGCATGGCGATAACAGTGGCCAGCGACAAGCTGAGGTATTGCTCTCGGTTACGCCGCCACCGCAAATGCCGGCGACGATGGAAGCCGGCACTATCGATGGCTACTGCGTTGGCGAGCCGTGGAACCAGCAGGCGGTGCTGCGCGATTTGGGTGTGCCGCTGGTCACTAACTACGACATTCACACCAACCTGGCCGAGAAGGTGTTTGGGGTGAGCCAAAGCTGGGCTGAGCGTTACCCCGAAACCCATTTTCATCTGGTAAAAGCGCTGATCCGCGCCGGCCATTGGCTGGATGCAGATAACAACGCTAACCGAGCTGCCGCCGCCAAACTGATTTCGCAGCCCTATTATGTTGGTGCTGATGAAAAGGTTATCGCCAATAGCATGAGCGGCGTCTTTGCCTATGCCCGTGATGATATCCGCGCCACGCCAGACTTTAATGTGTTTTTCCGTTACCACGCCACCTACCCCTACTACTCGGATGCTGTGTGGTATTTAAGCCAGATGCGGCGCTGGGGCCAAATCAGTGAGGCCAAACCAGATAGCTGGTATCAGGATATTGCCAAACAGGTGTTTCAGCCGGCACTGTATCAGCGCGCCGCCAAAGCACTGATAGCCGAAGGCAAGCTCTCTGCTGCCGATTTTCCCGACTTTGCCACAGAAACGGGCTACCGGCCGCTTGATGCCACCCGCTTTATCGACGGTAAACCCTTTGATGCCACAGCGCCAAACGCCTATTTAAAGCAATTTGCCATTGGCTTAAAAGACTACACCTTTGCCAACGGCAAAAAGATGAGAGGAGCACAACAATGAGCGCTATTCCAACACAATGGTCACGGGTGCAACGCTATCTACCCGCCCAACAGCAACTGCAAAACTGGCTGAAACAAAGCCTGTTATCGGCAGCAGGTATTGCCGTGTTTATCCTGCTGTGGCAGCTGCTGGCCAGCCAAATCACCACTTCACTCGGCAGTTTTCCCGGCCCGGTGCAGGTAGCCCAGCAATGGTCTGGCCTGGTCGCCGAGCACAAGGCAGAAAAAAAGCGCGAAGCAGCGTTTTATCAGCGCCAGCAACAGCGTAATGCCGCCAGTTTAGCCGCTAACCCCGATGCGGTAATAACAGTACGGCCCTATAACGGCCGGCCAACCTTTTTTAGCCAGATTTTTACCAGCCTGTATACCGTACTCACCGGCTTTGTGCTGGCATCACTAGTGGCGATACCAGCCGGTATTGTTATCGGCCTTAGCCCACGGCTGTACAGCGCCTTTAACCCGCTGATCCAGCTGTTTAAGCCGGTATCGCCGCTGGCCTGGTTGCCACTGGTGACCATTTTGGTCAGCGCGCTGTATCAAAGCGAGCAGCCGCTGTTTGCGCGCTCATTTTTAGTGTCGGTATTTACCGTTACGCTGTGCTCCTTGTGGCCTACTTTGCTTAACACCATTGTTGGTGTCAGTAATATCTCACCGGATTTGCAAAACGTCAGCCGGGTATTGCAGTTGAACTGGCTAACGCATGTGCGGCGCATTGTGCTGCCCTCGGCGGTGCCGATGATCTTTACCGGCCTGCGCTTATCACTCGGTATTGCCTGGATGGTGCTGATTGCCGCCGAGATGCTGGCGCAAAACCCTGGCCTTGGCAAGTTTGTCTGGGATGAATTTCAAAACGGCTCGTCCGACTCACTCAGCCGCATCTGCGTCGCCGTGCTGGTCATTGGTTTAATCGGCTATGCACTGGACAGACTGATGCTGCAACTGCAGCAGCGGGTGAACTGGGATAAGAGCGCCCAGCTCAGGTAGCAGATAACGGATAACCGCTAAAGAATAAGGAGACAGGTGATGCAAAAAGCCCATTTACAACTTAGCCAGCTGGGTATCAGCTTCCCAACGCCAAAGGGCCCCTTTGTCGCGCTGCAAAACGTCAATCTGGATATCGGCAAAGGCGAATTTATCAGCCTGATTGGCCACTCCGGCTGCGGTAAATCAACGGTATTAAATCTGGTGGCCGGTTTGCTGCAGGCAAGTTCAGGCGGCGTTATTTTAAACCAGAAAGAAGTTAATGCGCCGGGGCCTGAGCGCGCGGTAGTGTTTCAAAACCACTCGCTGCTGCCCTGGCTTAGCGTGTACCAGAACGTTGAACTGGCGGTAAAGCAAGTGTTTCGCGGCCAGAAAAGCAAAACCGAAATGCGCGATTGGATAGAGCATAACCTGGCACTGGTGCAAATGAGCCATGCCCGCGATAAGCGCCCGGCGGAAATCTCCGGCGGCATGAAGCAGCGCGTCGGTATAGCCCGCGCCTTAGCGATGCAGCCGCAGGTACTGCTGATGGACGAACCGTTTGGCGCCTTAGATGCACTCACCCGCGCCCATCTGCAGGACTCGCTGATGGAAATACAAGCCAGGCTTAACAACACCGTGATTATGATCACTCACGATGTCGATGAAGCGGTGCTGTTATCCGATCGCATCGTAATGATGACCAACGGCCCGGCCGCTACCATCGGCGAAATACTGCACATTGAGCTGCCACGACCACGCAATCGCATCGCGCTGGCCGATTGCCCGACTTATAACCATTACCGCCATGCCGTGCTGAGCTTTTTGTATGAAAAGCAGCGCAAAGTGGAAGTACTGCCGAAAGCTGAGCCGGCAAAAGCGCCTGCAGTAGCACAAACACAGGAGAAACGGGCATGACAGAGGCAGAGCTGATTATTATCGGCAATGGCATGGCCTGTCAGCGCCTGCTGGCCGAGTTGGTGCAACAACCGAACCGGCCCACGCGGATAGTGGTATTTGGCGCTGAAGCTAAACCGGCCTACAACCGTGTGCTGCTATCCGGCCTGTTAAGCAACGAGCTGCCCGATAGCGCCGCCGAACTGGTAAGCCCGGCTTGGTACGCTAAACACAATATCGAGCTGATTTGCGATGATGCGGTAGTGCTGATCGATCGCGAGCGCAAACTGGTAATCAGCCGCCACGGCCGCTACCGCCGTTACCAGCAGTTAGTGCTGGCCTGTGGTGCCCTGCCGCTGACACCGGCTTATGCCAGGGAGAGTGCCAAAGAGAAGTCCAACGATAGCAGCGGCCAGTTACAGCCTGGCCTTTGCCATTTTCGTAACTGGCAGGATTTAGCCACGCTGCGTCTGGCCGGCCAGCAATTGCAGCATGCGGTGGTGGTCGGCGGTGGTTTTCTTGGCCTGGAAGCGGCCGAAGGCCTGCGCAAGCTTGGCATGCAGGTCAGCCTGCTGCAGCGCGGTGCTTATTTGCTAAACCGCCAGCTTGACGCCCCTGCCGCCACTTTATTGCAGCAACAACTTAGCGCGCGCGGTTTAAGCATTTTGACCAACAGTGAAATTGAGCGCCTGAATTATAAACATGGCCAATTGCAGGCTGTCAGGCTGAAAAGCGGCCAGCAGTTAAAAGCCGATATCGTCGTGCTGGCACTGGGCATCAGGCCGAATATCAGCCTGGCGCAACAGTCCGGCTTAACTGTTAAGCAGGGCATCATCGTTAACCGCCAGTTACAGAGCTCAGACAGCGCCATTTATGCGCTGGGCGAATGTATAGAGCTTAACGGCGAAACCTTTGGTTTAGTCGCGCCAATTAATGCCCAGGCGACACAGCTGGCGCAAACCCTGTGCGGCAAAGCAGCGAGCTACTGCAGCGAAAATACGGCAACTCAGCTGAAAATCAGCGGTATTGCGCTTAGCTCCTGTGGCGATATTGCCAGCCTCTGTGCCAGCCCCGACAGCTTTGATGGCTGCACCGATTATCTCGATAGCGAACTTAATGAATATCGCCGGCTCTGGTGGCGCGGGCCTTATTTAGCCGGCGCTGTGCTGTATGGCGATACCCGCCTGAGCCAACAACTGAGCCAGCTGATTAACCAGCAGCAGCCCTATCATGGCTGTCGCAGCAGCCTACTGCTTGGCCTGGCCGACAGCGCAGCGGCAGAGCTCGCTGCAGAAAGCCAATCTCAACAAGATGCCGCCTGACGTGCGCAAAGGAGCAAGACGATGACAACAAGCACCACAAAACAGCTGCTGCTGATCGGCAACGGTATGGTTGGCCAGCACTTTATTGAGCAATTTCTGGCCCAGGCCAATGCCACGCAGTGGCAAGTTACCGTTTTTGCCGGCGAAGACAGGCCCGCTTATGACAGGGTGCATTTATCCGATTACTTTAGCGATGGCGATGCCGGCAAACTGCAACTGGCTGCGGACAGCTTCTATAGCGACAACAAGGTCGCGTTAAAGCTGAGCGAGCCGGTACTGGCGATTGACCGCGCCGCCAAAACGGTCACCACCGCTAAGGCACGTTACTTTTACGACAAGCTGGTACTGGCTACCGGCTCTTACCCCTTTGTGCCGCCGATTGCCGGTAACGATAACGCCCACTGTCTGGTGTACCGCACCATAGCGGATCTTGAGGCCATCAGTGCCAGCAGCCGGAGCGCCAAAGTCGGCGTGGTGATCGGCGGCGGCCTGCTGGGCCTCGAAGCAGCTAATGCGCTGAAACTGCAGGGCCTGGAGGCGCATGTAGTGGAGTTTGCGCCGCAACTGATGCCGGTGCAGCTGGATAAAGACGGCGGCGAGCTGCTGCGCAGTAAAATTGAGCAGTTAGGCGTAAGCGTACATACCGACAAAGCCACCAGCAGCATCACGCCAGGCACAGAGCAGCGCTTACAGCTTAACTTTGCTGATGGCAGTGTGCTGCAAACCGATCTTATTGTGTTCTCGGCTGGCATCCGGCCGCAGGACGCTTTGGCCAAAGAAGCAGGCTTGGAGCTGGGCCCACGCGGCGGCATTGTGATTAACAACCAGTGCCAAACCAGCGATGCCGATATTTTTGCCATTGGCGAGTGTGCCTTATGGCAGGGCCAGTTATTTGGCTTAGTGGCGCCTGGTTATCAGATGGCGCGTACCGCGGCGGCTGTGCTAACTGGCGATAGCAGCCAGAGTTTTAGCGGCGCCGATATGTCGACCAAGCTGAAATTACTCGGGGTCGATGTCGGTTCCATTGGCGATGCGCATGGCCGTACGCCGGGTAGCATCAGCCTGCGTTATCGCAATGACTTACTGGGCGAGTACCGCAAATTAGTGTTAAGCAGTGACGGCAAACAACTGCTGGGCGCGGTGCTGGTCGGCGATAACAGCTATTACGACAGCTTATTGCAATATGCGCTGAACGGCATAACGCTGCCAGCCGACCCGCACAGCCTGATGCTGCCGCAATCCGGCAGCAAGCCGCTGCTGGGCCCGGCGGCCCTGCCCGCTAGCGCTACTTTGTGCTCTTGTCATAATGTCAGCAAAGGCGCCATTTGTGCTGCGCTGGATAACGGCGTACAGGATTTAGCCGGCATTAAAAGCTGCACTAAGGCCGCCACCGGCTGTGGTGGCTGCGCCGCGCTGTTAAAAAGCGTGGTCGAGCACGAACTCACGGCCCGCGGTGTGGCGGTAAGCACCGACTTATGCGAGCACTTTAGCTACAGCCGCCAGCAGCTGTATCATCTGGTTCGGGTCGATGGCATCAAAACCTTTAACGAGCTGATCAAAAGCCACGGTCGCGGCCATGGCTGTGAAATTTGCAAACCGGCGGTGGCGTCGATTCTGGCCAGTTGCTGGAACGAGCCTGTGCTGGCCAAACCGCATGTGGCGCTGCAAGACACCAACGATACTTTCCTTGCCAATATGCAGAAAAACGGCACCTATTCGGTAGTGCCGCGCATTCCGGGCGGCGAAATTACCCCGGCCATGTTAATCAGCATTGGCAAGGTGGCGGAGCAATACCAGCTGTATACCAAGATCACCGGCGGCCAGCGCATCGATTTATTTGGCGCGACGCTGGATCAGCTGCCGCTGATCTGGCAACAGCTGATTGATGCCGGTTTTGAAACCGGTCATGCCTATGGCAAGTCGCTGCGCACAGTAAAATCCTGTGTTGGCAGCAGCTGGTGTCGTTATGGCGTGCAGGACAGCGTTAGCATGGCGATTTTGCTGGAAAACCGCTACAAAGGCGTGCGCGCGCCGCACAAAATTAAAATGGCCGTATCCGGCTGCACCCGCGAATGCGCCGAAGCGCAAAGCAAAGACGTCGGTGTTATTGCCACCGAAAATGGCTGGAACCTGTATGTCTGCGGTAATGGCGGCATGAAACCGCGCCACGCCGACCTCTTTGCCACCGACCTTAACGACGAACAACTGCTGAGCTATATCGACCGCTTGCTGATGTTTTATATCAAAACCGCCGACCGCCTGCAGCGCACCGCCAGCTGGATGAATAACCTCGAAGGCGGGCTGGATTATCTGCGTGATGTGATTATTCACGACAGCTTAGGCTTAGCTGCAGAGCTCGAAGCGCAGATGCAACTATTGATTGCCAACTACCAGTGCGAATGGCAAACCGTGCTAAAGGATCCAGAGCAGCGTGCCCGCTTTAACAGCTATGTTAACGCCGCAGCGCCGGCGCGTAGTGAGCTCGGCTTTATGCCGGAGCGCGGCCAGCTTATTCCCAGTCGCCAGCTTAACATCGACGTTACCATTGAAAGCAAGGAGACCACCCTATGAGCCAGCTTGCTTACGCGATAACGGCTGACACTGACCACGCGCCACAAGCCGATTGGATAGCACTGTGCCAGCAGCAAGACTTAGCGCCCTTTTCCGGTGTGGCAGCAAGGTTTGGCCAGTATGCTATAGCGCTGTTTTACTTACCCGGCGAAGCGGTAGAGCTGTATGGCGTCAGCCATATCGACCCTGCAACCGGCGCACCGGTAATGGCCCATGGCCTGGTTGGTGAAAGCGGCGGCGAGTTTTATGTTGCGGCGCCACTACATAAACAACAGTACCGGCTCAGCGACGGCCAGTGCTTAAGCGATAGCGCGCTGACATTACAGGTATTTAATGTGCAGCTGCTGGATGGCCAGGTGTGGATACTACCCCCAACGGAGTAGTAAAGCGCCCCTTAATGGCAATAACAATAAGGATGCAAAGCTTTTAAGCTTATATCCACAACACCGAGCAAGGCGCTCTAAAGCAGTATTGCAAAGCAATACTGCCATGAGGCCTTTGCCGTGGCACTAACGCCACCGGGTAAGTCTGGAAACGGCCTTACCTCCCCATTTGGAAAGGTGAACTATGTTAACTGACGCTTATGCGCGCCGCTTTAGCTATTTGCGGCTGTCTGTTACTGAAATCTGCAATTTTCGCTGCAGCTATTGCCTGCCTGATGGCAATGACTGTGACTCCCGTAGCGGTGAATTATCCCTGAGCGAAATTAAACGCCTGGTTACGGCATTTGCTAAGTTAGGTACCCGTAAAATACGGATCACCGGCGGCGAGCCCTCCTTACGTAAAGACTTAACCGAAATTATCGCTATCTGCAAAGCGGTGCCCGGTATTGAAAAAGTGGCACTGACCACCAACGGCTACCGGTTAAAACGTGATGCGCTGGCCTGGCAAGAAGCCGGGCTGGATGCGGTAAACGTTAGCGTCGATAGTCTGGATGCCGACACCTTTCACCTGGTCACCGGCCAGGACAAATTAGCCGACATCTTAGAAGGCATAGCCCATGCTAAAGCCATTGGCATTAAGCAGGTAAAAATTAATACCGTACTGCTAAAACAGCACAATGCTCTGGCCCTGCCGGATTTTCTTAAGTTTGTGAAGCAGCAGGATATTGCGCTGCGTTTTATTGAGCTGATGCGCACTGGCGATAATGCTGATTTTTATCAGCGCCAACATCTAAGTGGTGCCAGCATTCAACAACAGCTACTGGATCAGGGCTGGCAGCTGAACGTCAAAGCGAAAACTGACGGTCCGGCGCTGGAGTACTCACATGCAGATTATCAGGGGCGGATTGGTCTGATTATGCCTTACAGCAAAGACTTCTGTGCCGACTGCAACCGGCTTAGAGTTTCAAGCGTGGGCCAGCTGTATTTGTGTCTGTTTACCGACAGCCATCAGGAGCTACGAAGCTTGCTGCAGAGCGATGACAGTGCGCCACTGATGCGGTTTTTACAGCAGGCAGTGCAAGGCAAAGCTTTCAGCCATCAGCTGCAACAAGACTACAGTGGCAGCACCCGCCATTTAGCCCAGATTGGCGGCTAAGATGAGCAGTTGTATGCAATTTAGCGCCCTGATTTTAGCCGGGGGTCAGTCCAGCCGGATGGGCCAGGATAAAGCGCTGTTAAGCCTGAATGGCCAGAGTTTGCTTGAGCATATGCAACAACTTGCGCTGGCTACTGGTGCCTGTGAGGTGCTGGTTAGTCGCAATCAACCGGGATTTATTGCCGATCAGACTCAGCAACAGGGGCCCTTAGCCGGTATTTTGGCGGCACTTGTGCACTGTCGCAGCTCGCAGTTACTGGTATTACCGATAGATACGCCATTATTGAGCACACTTAGTCTGCAGCGGCTGCTGCAACACGCAGCTGGTCAAGCCGCCTGTTTTGCAAATAGCCCGCTGCCCTGCGTACTGCCGGTAAACCCGACACTTAGTGCCATGATTAGTAAACAACTACAAAACGGCCAGCGTTCGGTTAAAGCGCTGTTAGCAAAGCTAAATTCCGTATACCTACCGGCTCCGACCACTGAACTGCTTAATACCAATACTCCACAAGACTGGCAGCTTTGCCTGAATTTACTGAATAACGGAGAGCATTATGCCAAGGCCTGATTTAAGCAGGTTTTACCCGCTGACGATAGCCGTACTTACTGTATCAGATAGTCGTACCAGCAACACCGACAGTAGTGGTGAATTACTGTGTCAGCTGCTGCAAACTGCGGGGCATCAATTGGCCGAACGGACATTAGTGCCGAATAACAAATATCAAATACGTGCTGTGTTAAGTCAGTGGATAGCCAGCGATACCATCCAGGTGGTGCTGCTTAATGGTGGTACCGGATATGCCAAGGGTAATTGCACGGTGGAGGCCACAACGCCACTCCTGGATGACACAGTACCGGGCTTTGGTGAGCTATTTCGCCAGTTATCGTTTAACGCGTTAGGCTCGGCCGCACTGCAATCTGGCGCGTTGGCCGGCATAGCGAATGGCACCTTGTTATTTGCGATGCCGGGCTCTGGCGGGGCTTGCACGCTTGCCATGCAACAGCTGATCTTACCGCAGCTGGATGGCCATACCGGCCCCTGTAATTTTTTAGCCCATGTTAAAAACAGCCCAACCAATAGCTGTGGAGCCTGAGATGTCAGAAACAGAACAGTTTATTAATAACGGACTTACTCACATCGATAAGAGCGGCGCCGCGGCCATGGTTGATGTTAGCGCTAAACACGCAACAACCCGGCTGGCCAGGGCCGGTGCGCTGGTGCAAACTACGCCAGAAGTAATTCATTTAATTGAACAAGCCCTGCTGAAAAAAGGCGATGTACTGGCCACGGCCCGGATTGCCGGCATTATGGCAGCAAAGAAAACCAGCGAGCTGATCCCGCTATGCCACCCATTAATGCTCAGCAAAGTAACTGTCGATTTTGAGCTAAAGCCCGAGCAAGGTCAGATTAGGGTAGAAAGCAGCTGTTTACTAAGTGGTGTAACCGGGGTGGAGATGGAAGCCTTAACCGCAGTCAGTGTCGCCGCGCTGACCATTTACGATATGTGTAAGGCAGTGGATAAAGCCATGACCATCAGCGATATCAGGTTGCTGGAAAAAACCGGCGGTAAGTCGGGACATTATAATTTGGAGACGCCTCAATGATTAAGATCCGGTTTTTCGCCGCGCTACGCGAGCGGCTGGATTGCTCACAATATCTGCTTCAGTGTGACAGCAACTCCCAAAGTGTTGCCACCGTACTGGAGCAGCTCAAAGGCCACGACAGTTTGTGGCATCAAGAGCTTAGTCGCACCGATTTACTCTGTGCCGTGAACCAGCAACTGGTACCGTTAAGTGCCGCGGTACGCGATGGCGATGAGCTGGCGTTTTTCCCTCCGATTACTGGTGGTTAATATGAGCGTATTTGTGGCTGTACAATGCGATGACTTTTGCCTGGCGAGTGAATATGACGAGCTACGCCGCCATTCAGCATGTGGTGCTGTTGTAACTTTTAGTGGCCTGGTACGCGAGCTTAGCAATAACATCCTGCACAGTATGACGCTGGAACACTACCCAGGTATGACTGAGCAAGCCCTTGTCGCTATTGCCGAACAGGCACAACAACGCTGGCAGCTTGGCGCAGTGCACATTATTCATCGGGTGGGCACGCTTAAAACGAATGAGCAAATTGTGTTTGTGGGCATTGCCAGCGCGCATCGTGCCGCGGCCTTTGCCGCCTGTGAATTTATTATGGATTACCTGAAAAACCGCGCACCGTTCTGGAAAAAAGAACATACCGCAGCGGGTGATTACTGGGTTGAGGCCAAAGCCAGTGATCAGCAGGCGCTGGCGCGCTGGGAGTAAGGTATGATCCACAGTGGATTGCTGTTTTGCCTGCTTTGTCTGGTTTACGCCCTACCGGTTTATGCCAGCGACAAGCTGACCATAGCCGCCGCATCAGACTTACGTTATGCGTTGGATGATGTAATTGCGCTATTTCACCAGCAACAGCCAGCGGCCGAGGTACGGGTCATTTACGGCTCCAGCGGCAAACTTAGCACCCAAATCCGCCATGGTGCGCCCTATGATCTGTTTTTCTCGGCGGATATTCAGTTTGCCGAGCAACTCTATGCTGAAGGGCATGCGCTATCGCAGCCGCAACTTTATGCACTGGGCCGGATTGTGCTGTGGAGCCCGCGCCAGAATATGGCGGGTATTGAACTGGCGCAACTGACAGAGCTGAATTTTCGCCGCCTGGCCATCGCCCAGCCCGCCCATGCACCTTATGGCCTGCGCGCCAAAGAAGCTTTGCAAGCAGTTGGTGTCTGGCCTGCTGTGGAAGCTAAATTAGTTTATGGCGAGAATATCGCCCAAACCGCGCAAATGGCGCAAAGCGGTGGGGCCGACATTGCCATTATTGCCCTGGCGCTGGCCAAGTTTCCCGAATTAGCTAACTCTTCTAAACGAGCAAGCCACGGTTATCAGCTTATTCCGGCAGAGCTGCACCAGCCACTGAGCCAGGCCTATGTTATTACCCGCCACGGTGCTAATAACAACACCGCACAGCAGTTTACTGCCTTTATGACTGACAAAGATGTGCTAGCCATTATGCAAGCTTATGGTTTCGAACTTCCTGTTAGTGCTCGGCAAGGCGAGCAGGAGTAACACCATGCCTGAACTTTTCCTGACCCTTAGCCCGCAGGACTGGCAAGCCATCCGGCTAACGTTAAAGCTGTGTTTATATACCACGCTTATTTTATTGCTACTGGGCACACCGCTGGCCTGGTGGTTATCGCTTAGCCAAAGCAAGCTGCGCACCGCTATTCAGGCGATAGTGGCGCTGCCGTTGGTGTTGCCGCCGACAGTGCTGGGCTTTTACTTGCTGCTGTTGCTGGGGCCGCATGGTGCTGTCGGCAGTACACTGCAGCAACTGGGGCTTAATCACCTGGCGTTTAGCTTTAGCGGCATTTTAATTGGCTCGGTAATTTATTCACTACCCTTTACCGTGCAGCCGCTGCTGGAAAGCTTCCGGCGGATGGGGCCAAGGCCATTGGAAGTGGCTGCTACCCTGGGTGCAGGCAAGCTCGATCAGCTATTTAGCGTGGTGCTGCCGCTGTGTCGCGGTGGCTTTATTGTCGCCGCTACCCTGACCTTTGCCCATACCATGGGCGAATTTGGGGTAATTTTAATGCTCGGCGGCAGCATCCCCGGCGAAACCCAGGTGCTGTCGGTGCTGATCTATGATCACGCCGAAGCGATGAATTATGCTCAGGCGCATCAACTGTCGCTTGGCTTGTTAATCAGCGCTTTCGTGGTGCTGTTTATTGTGTACGGCCTGCACCGGCGCTTTGAACGTGAGGCGCCGTTATGATGTTAGCGGTTACACTAACGGTAAAACGCGATGCTTTTACTTTGCAGCTCAATAACAGCCTGCCGCTGCAGGGCGTAACCGCCTTATTTGGCCGCTCTGGCTGTGGCAAAACCACCCTGCTGCGCGCTATCGCCGGGCTGGATCGCCATGCTGATGCTACTGTGCAATGTAGCGCCACAATATGGCAACAAGGCAGCCGCTTTGTGCCGGTGCATCAGCGCCGGATTGGTATGGTATTTCAGGAAAGCAGCCTGCTGCCGCATTTATCGGTTAAACAAAACCTGCTGTATGGCTTTAAGCGGCTGGCAAAACATATTGCAGTACAACTTAAGCCAGAGCAGGTTATCCGGTTACTGGAGCTGGCACCGTTACTGGAACAAGCACCCGGCCAATTATCCGGCGGCCAGCGCCAGCGGGTAGCACTAGGCCGCGCTTTACTAAGCCAGCCACAGTTATTGCTGCTGGATGAACCTTTGGCATCTTTGGATCAACAAAGCCGCAGTGAAATTCTGCCATTTTTACAGCGCATCGCTAACACCACCGGCATACCTATACTGCTGGTTAGCCATCAGCTGGATGACGTAGTAAAACTAGCCGATCATTTGGTACTAATGCAGCACGGCCGCATTCACAGCCAGGGCCCGCTACAGCAGCAATTATTGCAACCCGAACTGGCCGCCATCGGCGCTATGTCGCTGCTGCACGCGCAAAGCCAAGGCAGCAACAACCACTTGCTTAAGCTCAGCATCGGCCAGCAGCAGTTACAACTGCCAGCACCGCAACATGCCAACACCGCCAGCTATTCCCCCACTTCATACCGCTTACGTATTCAGGCGCGCGATGTTGCGCTAAGCCTGAAGCCGCTTAGCGACAGCTCAGTCAGCAATCAGTTACAGGTAAGTATCAGCGGTTTTAACATCGCGCCGCACCCGGCAGAAACGCTGGTACAGCTAACACTGGAAGGACAGCCACTGCAGGCACTGCTAACCAAACATTCTGTTGAAAGATTGGGATTACAGGTTGGTCAGCAGGTATATGCGCAGATTAAGGCAGTGGCGCTGGATTAATGAATGTAGTTTTTTCGGGGAGCAAAAAAGTGATTGATTACGCAAACGTATTGAAATCATGCAACCTGTGTCACACTTAAGTGCGTTGTTAAGCTGTCGTAGTATATTGTTTCTTTAGTACTTCTGGGCAGCCAAATATGTGGCGTTTAATTGTCCACTCTTTAGTCAATTTTTGAATCCCCTCAGTAGCAACGCTGAATGCCTGTATTAGCTCAATCTTATATTTTTCTGCAATTTCTGACTCATCTGAGCCAATATAGAGCTTTCTCTCATTTGTATTTGGAACTTGTTCTGACTTGTCTAGTAGATGATGAAAGCTGGTATCTGAAAGATGGATGTAGCTAGAGCAATGCCTATAGGTATCTTTTAACCAGGGGTTTATTTCCGTTAACCGATCTACAAGGTATGCGTCTGAAAGCTGTCTTCCAGCTTTGTCTTTTATCTTGGAAAGTTTTTCTCCTTGGATAACCTTGTTTGCAGAGTCATGTGGGTCAGCTGTTAGTGTAATTCCGTGTAGACGGAGAATAGAATCGAGTTGAATTCTTAGTAGTGCAACGCCACATGAGTAACCATTATTCCGCAAGATCAGCATAAATCCGTGTAAGACCTGAAGAGCTCTGTTGCAACTGGCAAGAAATAGCGCGTCTGCAGGGAATAGTTGGCCTTCACAAGCTTCAAAAAGCTCTCTTCCGACAGATTCAAAATTTTTTTGGAGTTCTCCTAGAGCCGCTAGCTTCTCTTCCATATTACACCTATAAGTATGGCTCTACGCAGCAAGCGGATTATCAACTGCAATATAGTCGTAAATATCGCGCATCCAGCGCTGCGCTTCTGCAGTCCAGTTTATTTCGACCATGAACGTATTTGTTGTTCCATTACCATATTGGAGACTACCTGTCCTTCCCGGACATCTTTCAGGCCGCGCTGAACCATATGTTCAAATGCTAACTCGCGCAAAATCTCTTCATAACTGGCATCATCCGGTTGGGATTGAACAATCTCAGTTATCTTTTCTTTCACATCAGACATCTTGCTCTCCAACTTGCTTGCCCGGATCTGAACGATATAAGTCACGGCCGCCGACGGGTAACGTTTCAATTAAGTTAAAGCATAGCGCAATTTAACCGGTTACAGTACGCAACCGGCAGTAAATCCTTACTCAACTAACTCAATACAATCTATCGGGCAAACGGCAATGCAGGTAGGCTTATCATAGTAGCTAATGCATTCGGTACACAGCTGCGGGTCAACCTGATAATGTTTGGTGCCCATAATGATGGCGTCGTTCGGACACTCTGGCACACACATATCACAATTAATGCAGCTGGCTTCAATTACAGCAGGCATGGCTAACCTGCCGCATTAATGGCTAGGTCATTGCTGGCTGTTGCCACTGCAGGCAGCTGCTTTAACAGCATGGCAAAGCTAAGATTGTGCTGCGCAGGTAACTTTACCTTAAGCTGATAGCAAGCGCCGGGCGCCAGTACAATGGCGTTGTCCTGCTTATCGCGCAGCGCTTGCAGGGTAAAGCTTTGGTTCCCCTCAGGCATCATCAGCACCAGGCTATCACCCACCGCAAACTGGTTTTTTACCTCCAACAGGGCAAAGCCTTCACTGTCCTGCTCGCTAATAAACTCGCCAACCAAGAGTTGCTCGCCAGCACTGTGGCTGGTGGCGTAGTTCTGCGTGTCCTGCGGTTTATGCCGGCGCAAAAAACCTTCAGTAAAACCACGGTTGGCCATGCCGTTAAGCTCAGTTAGTAACTGTGGGTCAAACGCTTTACCGGCAACCGCATCATCAATAGCTTGGCGGTATACCTGAGCGGTACGTGCCACATAATAAGGTGATTTAGTTCGGCCTTCTATTTTAAGCGAATGCACCCCCATCGCAGTCAGTGCCGGTACATGCTCTATAGCCCGTAAATCTTTGGAATTTAGAATATAAGTGCCGTGCAAGTCTTCATCAATGGCCATCAGCTCGCCGGGGCGGCCCTGCTCTTCCAGTAGTGCTGGTGTGGAAATAGGTTTAAACTGGCCTGCTTCATCCTCTGTGGCGGCATGCACCTGATAAGGCCAGCGGCAACTATTAGTACAGGCACCCTGGTTCGGGTCGCGTTTATTAATATAACCCGATAACAGACAACGGCCGGAATAGGCCATACAGAGCGCACCGTGTACAAACACTTCCAGCTCCATCCCGGGTACCTGGCGGCGAATTTCAGCTATTTCTTCCACCGCCAGCTCGCGCGATAAAATAACCCGCTCTACCCCCTGCGTCTGCCAGAACTTCACTGCAGCCCAATTTACCGTATTGGCTTGCACCGACAAGTGCAGTGGCTGCTTTGGGAAATGCTGGCGAAGCAGATAGACAACTCCGGGATCGGAGACGATAAGTGCATCTGGCTGCAGTGCCACAACCGGTGCCATATCAGCGACAAAGCTTTGCAGTTTACTGTTATGCGGCGCAATATTAACCACTACATAGAATTTTTTACCCAGCGCATGCGCCTCACTGATGCCGGTGGCAAGGGAGGCTAAATCAAACTCATTATTACGCACCCTTAAGCTATAGCGCGGCTGACCGGCATATACCGCATCGGCACCATAAGCAAATGCGAGGCGCATCGCTTTCAGGCTGCCGGCGGGTGACAGCAATTCAGGTTTTAACATTGGTTACCTGCTGTTCGAACTTGAAAAATGGTGGCTATTCTAGCGTTTGCAGCGTCAACAGTTTTGATCTGCCGCAATGTCGCCCGCTTTAGCATGGCGTCAGGCCAACCCTGGCTGCTGCTTTAAAACCAGCTGCAAAGTTAGTCAGACGTTCGGTTCGGCTGCCTCTGGGTAACATTACCTCAATCAGACTAAAGCGCTTGGCGCTTTCACTTGCCAGCCTAAACGCCTGACTAAAGTCTTCCAGAGTACTTACTGCCATACCGTGCCCGCCCATGCTGCGCGCCAGCTCAGCATATTGCCAGTGATGCAAGTCGGTGCAGTTTAGGCCAGGGGCAAAAGCATCAATCATGTCCCAGCGTTGATTATTAAAAAGAACAATAATTGGCGCAAAACCATAGCGGGAAAAATGACCAAGTTCGAGCCCGGTCATTAAAAACGCACCGTCTCCTACCAGCACCACCGGCCGCAAGCCGGTAGCGGCCTGAACACCCAGGGCCGCTGGCACTGCATACCCCATAGAAGCGTAAAACGCCGGGGCTAACATTAAGCTCGGCTTGGCATGCAAAGAGGCAAATAAACAATCGCCAATATCGGATATAAGCGGCACGGTGTCATGCCGCTCGCTTAAAAGCTGGTCCAGCTGCTGCACCAGACTGCTGGCAGTCAGTTGCCATTTATCCACCACGGCCAGCGTTGGTGCAGCTGGCATAGGGTTGGCAAACGGTGTAATTGCTTGGGCCAGCATAGTGGATAAAAACGGCTTTAAGGCCAGTTGCTGCTGTTCCAGACAAAGCACTTTTTCAGGGGGAAACAACTCAGCATGGGCAGCAAAGTTGCTGTCGGTTTTAATTACACCGACTTGCAGAATAAGATCAGCTTCACGCAGCAATTGAGTGGGCCGGACATCGGTTTTATCCAGAAAAATACCGCCGTACAGCGGATGTTGCTGATTAAAACTGGCACGGCCCATCAGGGTACTGACCAAGGGAATATTCAGTTTGCTGGCTAGGGCTTCCAGCTCAGCGACGGCATCAAACCGCCTTACATCAACGCCGGCCAGGATCACCGGCCGCTTAGCCAGGGCTAACCGCTTGGCTAGCTGCGCCACCGCCAACGCCAGTTGATCTTGTGGTACGACGGCTGGCTGGTAAGCCCCCGCCGGGCTGGTATTAAATTGCACCGCGTCCCGGGGAATTTCAAGCAGTACCGGCCGGCTCTGCTCTTTTGCCGTTTGCAGTGCCAGCCGGATATCTGCCCCGGCGCGCTCAGCGTTATCTAAGCGCAACTGTATGGCGGTAATTTCTCTATAAATATCGCGCTGCGAATTAACCGTTTTTGCCTGATGATGAATTTGCAGGCCACGCTCAATTTCAGCCTGACTGGGAAAGCCGGCAATAACGACTAAGGGCACATGTTCAACATAAGCCTGCGCCACCGCATTAACTGCATTTAACGCCCCGGCGCCATAAGTCAGGATAACTACGGCAGGTTTATTACTGATCCTCGCCGCAGCATCGGCTGCGAATACCACTGAGGGTTCGTGACTCAAATAATATAAAGGCAATGTGCTACGCTGTTGCAACTGTTCAAATAATGGCAGTACAAAATCGCCCGGAATGCCAAACAGCTGTTTAACATCAAATACTTTTAGCTCGTGTAATAGCGCATCAACCAATAACATAACCCACTCCAGTTTTGGATTGTTTAGTGCGCAGTGTGGTGATTATTGCAGTGGATGCTGTTGATGCAGATCAAGGTTGCGCCGGCTTATACCGGCGCAAAGGTGGTATTTTCTGCAAGGTTAGGACCGCCCGTTTTGAGAAAAACAATACGCCCCTACTGGTTTAACGCAATAAATCTGAAAATGGCAGTATTGAAACCCTTTCCCCGGCCGGCCGGCTGGCGCTGTCACGCTCCAGCACGATATAGCAGTTAGCATTAGCGATAGAGCTAAGCATACCCGAGCTTTGGCTGCCCAGGGTTTTGACATTCAGGCCATCTTCGCCCTGCCAGTACCAGCCACGCTGATAGTCTGCTCTGCCAGGTTGCTTTTTCAAGGGCACACTGCATACTGCCTGCAGCAAAGACGGCGTAACGTCGGCTGCCTCACCACTAAGCTTACGCAGCACCGGCTGCACTAACTGCTCCAGCGTTACCACTGCCGCCACCGGGTTGCCCGGTAAACCAAAAAACCAGCAGTTATCGAGTTTACCAAAAGCGAACGGCTTACCAGGCTTAATTGCTACCTGCCAGAAATCTATTTTGCCAAGTTTTTGCAGGATCTGCCGGGTATAATCGGCGTCGCCTACCGACACGCCGGCACTGGTAATAAGCACATCTGCTTCAGCCATAGCGGTAGTAAATGCCTGCTCTATCTGTGCCAAATCATCCGCTAATAAGCCAAGGTCTAGTACCTCGACACCCAGCCGCTGCAGCATTGCCGCCATCACGTAACGATTACTGTCGTATATGTGGCCAGCTAGCAAAGGTTGACCTGGTGGCAGCAACTCATCACCGGTGGAAAATATGGCTACTTTCAACCGCCGCACCACCTTGATTTGGGCAAAGCCCAGTGACGCCAGCAAGCCCAGATCGGCTGGCCGAATTTTATGGCCGGCCGCAAAAACCTGCTGCCCCTTAGCGACATCTTCACCGGCGCGGCGGACATGCTCGCCGCTAGTTGGTTGGAGCTGACAAAGAATAGCCGGTTGGTTACTTTTTTCAGTAAGTTCCACCTGCTCTTGCATCACAACACTATCCAGCCCTGCCGGTAGCACAGCACCGGTGGTTATCCGCACACAATACCCTGCAGGGATTACGTCTGTGAAGGCGTGGCCTGCCAGCGCTTTGCCTGCCACAATTAACGGTTGATCCGGTTTTACCTCAGCGGCGCGCAGCGCATAGCCATCCATCGCAGCGTTGTCGTAGCCCGGCACGTTAATATCTGAACAAACCGGCTCTGCCAATACCCGATCTAACGCCTTGCTTAAAACGACGGTTTCCTGCTGAACCAATGGTGTTACCTGCGCCAACATCTGCTGTAATGCCTGTTCAGCACTTAACATTGGCTTTTGCATCGGTTTTTTTGCATCCGCGAGGGCCATCAGCCTTTAGCTCCTTGCTGGTTTACCATCCATACTGCCGCCTCTACCCGCGAGCGCAAGCCGAGCTTTTTCAGTAAGTGTTTGACATGAACTTTTACCGTGCCATCCGAAATATTCAGCTCGCGTGCTATCAGTTTATTACTTAAACCCTTAGCAATAAAACTTAAAATCTCGTGCTCACGGTTGGTCAGGCTGTTTAATTCAGCCGAGGTTTTCACCGCCGGGCGGCGCAGTGCTGTCGCCAGGACCTGAGTAATGGCTTCACTGAGCACCATCTTGCCGGTGAGTGAACGCTTAATTTGATCTAATAAAATCTCTGGATCGCTGTCTTTCAGTAAATAACCATCGGCGCCGTTGCTGATTGCATTAACCACATCTTCATCTGCATCAGAAACGGTCAGCATGACAATCCGCGAAGTTACTCCCTCATCGCGCATTTTTTTTAAGGTGGCAATACCATCCATACCCTGCATATTTAAATCCAGGATAATTAAATCCGGATCCAACTCCGTTGCCATGGGTATTGCCTCTGCACCACTGCTAGCTTCAGCGATCACTTCCAGCTCATCTTCCAGCGCTAATAACTGCTTTAAACCCTTGCGCAATAATGGGTGGTCATCCACCAACATAATGCTGGATTTGTGCTCTGACATGTCTTGCTCCAAGATTAGGTAAAATTGCTTCTGCTATTAGCTTATAACAAGCAGCAGCTAACTTTGATATAAATCAGTAAAATAGCCATTCTATGCTGCCCGCCTATTTCATAATTTCAACTTATTTTAGGCAAAATATAAATTTAAATAATTGATTATAAATGACTAAACAGTCACCGCGCCCGACGCACTACCACTTAGTGAGTACCTCCAACTAACCCTCTGGCTTTACCGGCTAACTCCGAAGATACATTGTGACATTGCCAAGTGCCCTGCATAGTTCAATAAGCTAAAAACGATTCTTTTAACAGGAGTAAACTATGTCGGACCTTAAAAAGTGGCAACCGGAGGACGAAAGCTTCTGGCACAATCAGGGAAGAAAAATTGCCCAGCGCAATTTATGGATTTCCATCCCCAGCTTGCTCTGTGGGTTCGGCGTCTGGATGCTGTGGAGTATTGTCACGGTACAAATGCTTAATGTTGGCTATCCATTTAGCACTGCTGAACTGTTTACCCTCACAGCTATTGCCGGGTTAACTGGCGCTACACTGCGTATTCCGTCAAGCTTTTTTGTGCGATTGTGTGGCGGACGTTACACCCTGTTTTTGACCACAAGTCTATTGATGATTCCCGCGGTTGGCACCGGCTTGGCACTACAGAGTATTGATACCCCGCTATGGATATTTCAGCTTATGGCGCTGTTATCGGGGATCGGCGGCGGCAACTTCGCCTCTTCAATGTCAAATATCAGCTTCTTCTATCCGAAAAAACAGCAGGGTCTGGCGCTAGGCTTAAACGCTGGCCTGGGTAATTTTGGCGTCACCACGGTGCAAATTCTCGTGCCCATTTTTATGTCATATGGCGTATTCACCTTACTTGGGGGGGGAGAGCCTATGATCCTTGATAAAGCGAGCGGCACCGTAACAGGTATTATTCCGGCAGGCACAGAAAGTTGGATCCAAAATGCCGGTTTTGCCTGGTTGATAACCTTAATACCTTTAGCTTTTTTGCTCTGGTTTGGTACCAATAATATTCACACCGAAGAAGTCACCCCCAAACTTCCTTCAGCAGCAAAATCTTTCAGTATTATTCTTGCGATGTTAGGCATTGGTTTTATCACCTCTATCGCAGGCTTGTGGTTGATTTTGCCAGAATCGGCCAATGGTTCTGGTTTCGGTATCCCGAAAGAAATTGTGTTAATTGCCATATTATTTGCCACGGTTTTCTTGCTCAAGCTACTACCAGGCGCTATTCGCACCAGTTTGGAGCGACAATATAAAATTTTTAATAATAAACATACCTGGGTGATGAGCGTACTTTACGTAATGACCTTTGGCTCTTTTATCGGCTTTGCTGCGGCATTTCCATTATCGATTCAGGTTATTTTTGGTTATAGCCATATTATGGTCGATGGCGTAATGACGCACACCACCCCCAACCCAAACGGCCCAAGTGCGTTAACTTACGCCTGGATTGCCCCCTTTATTGGCGCGCTTATTCGCCCGGTTGGCGGCTGGATTGCTGATAAACTTGGTGGTGCCTTTGTCACCCAACTTTGCTCAGTGGTAATGATTTTATGTGCTTTAGGGGCGGCCTACTATATGCAACTGGCATATCAAAGTGCGACGCCAGAACAATATTTCGTGCCCTTTTTCCTGATTTTTCTCGGCTTGTTTGCTGCAAGTGGTATTGGTAACGGTTCCACCTTCCGTACTATTGCAGTGGTATTCCCCAGAGAGCAGGCCGGCCCGGTATTAGGCTGGACGTCAGCAGTGGCAGCCTATGGTGCTTTTTATATTCCACAAGTTCTGGGTGAACAAATTAAAGCGGCTACGCCTGAGTATGCAATGGTGGGCTTTGCCATTTTCTATGGCCTCTGCCTACTGGTTAACTGGTTTTTCTATTTGCGTAAAAATGGTGAGTTCTATAACCCATAAGGTATAAAGTAAAGGCGCTGTCACGGCGCCTTTACTTAGGTTTTGTTAAGCTGTCTGCTGCAATAGATACTCCGGTCTGAAACTAAAATACACACCGGTACCGCCCTCTGACCTACGTCTTATATCAATTACACCGCCTAATTGCCTACTACGCTCCTGCATAATAGCCAGACCATAATGGTTCAGTTTTTCCGCTGACTCTGGAATTCCTACGCCGTTATCTTCAATGGCCAACGCAATCAATTCATCTGGCTTTTGCTGCAAACTGATCAGGATCTCGCTGCCTTCGCTATGGTGCACCGCATTCTGGCTGGCCTCGCGAATTATTTGCAGCAGATGAATTTCCTCATGCGGTGCCAGTGGGATATTCGCTAACTGATAATCCAGTTTTATCTGCAGACCCGATTGCTCACTTAACTGTTTAACGGAGATCTGCAACGCACTTAATAATCCATTGCCATCCACCTTAAGCCGGAAGGTAGTGAGTAGTTCGCGTAACTGGCGATAGGCCGCATCCAGTCCCTGCTTAAGTTCAGCAGAGACATCGGCAATAGTCGCTTTGTCTTCCCTGGCTGTCGCTTTGTTTAAGCGGGTTACCTGAATCTTCAGGTAAGACAGCGCCTGCGCTAAGGAGTCATGCAGCTCGCGCGCGATAACGGTACGCTCCTGCATTAGGGCTAAACGTCGCACCTGTTGCTCTTCTGACTTTAAACTAAGTGCCAACGCTAACTGGTCAGCCACTGCAGCCATTAAATGTTGCTGCCACAGCTCTATTGTCTGCCCCTCAGCGAGGCGCGCTACCAGCACGCCATATTTCTTGCGGTCCCGATGTAACAAATAGTTATAATTGGTGCGATCACATTTAATAGCCTCAGCTTGAGTTAAACAATCGCCACAGTTTTTCTGAGCACAGGGGTCAGTAGTGCTGTCGTCAGGTAAAATCTGCATATAGGGCTTGTCACCTTCTTCGGTGAACAAACATAGCTCCAGATCATCCAGCTTCACCACGGTTTTCAGCTCAGCAATGATCTTGTTAAAATCGACAAACTCAGGAGCATGCTCACTGATTCGCTGCGCGGTATTATATAAGAACCGTAAGGTGGTATTGGAATGCTGAAGTGCTACGGTCTGTTCATCAACCCGTTTTTCCAAACTGCCATACATATAAGCAATCGAGTCATTCATCTTGTTGAAACTGTGCGCCAGGGTGCCAAGTTCATCATTATTGTCTACCGTCAGCCGGTGAGTAAAATCACCCATTGCCACCCGCTTAGCACCTTGAGTCAGTGCTTCCAGAGGTTGTTGCACCATCACTTTTAACCAGTAAATTACGATAGCCGATAGCAGCACCGTGGCTAGCAGTGCCACCAGCTGAAGTGTTCGGAAACTACGCACTTTTTGCTCAGCATCCTGCTGAATGGACAGCACCAACTGTTCCAGCAAAGCAATTTGTTGTTGCAACGCCAATTCCATTTGTTGCGAGTGAATGGGTTGCTGCAAAAACGCTGGTTCTATCTGTTGCCAGTTCTGCCGAGCCACTTCGAATTTACTCAAAATTTGCTTGTCACTTAAAAACCGCTGAAAAACAGGATGCTGCCAGCTTGTATTAAATTGCTGTAGCGCATCTTGCAATTTCGCTTGCTCTTGCTGCTGGCTTAACCAGGCAATGCGGTAACTCTGCATCCTGAGCGATCCGGCAATATTTACCGCATGCGCATCATTCTGGGTTCTGTCTGACAACCAATACGATACCAACATAGTGCCAATAGCCAGAGTAACAATACAGGCCAGCGCGATATTGATCCGGGTAACAATAGAGAACTGCCGCATAAGCACTCCGGTTAAGTTAATAGGTTAAGCATATCTGTTTATCGCTAACTCTGCAGCTAAGTACTTAAACACAGCGGCACATTTGAGCTACCCCCCTTTTTCCTGCGGCAGTAGCTGCCTCATCAGCCACTAAGCCAGTGGTGGTATAGCAACCGCTATTGTCAGGCATTCAGCCAGTGCATGCACTACCACCTTATAGGTATTTCCGTTTTTTATCATAGATTTAGGGCGCTAGCGACGTTGATCCAAATCAAGCATTATCGCCAGGTTGTTTCTATAGTGTGCATACCAGAAGAACAAGATATCTGTTCATGCCGGACAAGACCAGGAGCCAAATATGAGTCACCTTCTCGACAAACTACGCTATTTTAAAGCACGCAAGGAACCCTTTGCTGAAGGCCACGGCGTTACCACCGAGCAAGACCGCCGCTGGGAGCAAGGCTACCGTGAGCGGTGGCAGCACGACAAAATTGTCCGCTCCACCCACGGCGTAAACTGCACTGGCTCTTGTAGCTGGAAAATCTATGTGAAAAATGGCCTGGTAACCTGGGAAACCCAGCAAACCGACTATCCACGTACCCGGCCGGACTTACCAAACCATGAACCACGTGGCTGCCCGCGCGGTGCCAGCTACTCCTGGTATATCTACAGTGCCAACCGGCTTAAATACCCAAAGATGCGCCAGCAACTGATGATGCTGTGGCGCGAAGCCAAAGCTCAGCATGCGGATCCGGTCAAAGCCTGGGAATCTATTGTTAAAGATCCGGTTAAAGCGAAAAGTTATAAAGAGCGCCGCGGTTTAGGGGGCTTTATCCGGGTGACCTGGGATGAAGTAAACGAGCTGATCGCCGCCTCTAACGTGTATACCACTAAAACCTACGGCCCCGACCGGGTAACCGGCTTCTCGCCCATTCCGGCAATGTCGATGGTATCTTACGCGGCCGGCGCCCGTTATCTATCATTAATTGGCGGTAACTGCTTAAGTTTTTACGACTGGTACTGCGACTTACCCCCAGCCTCACCTCAGGTATGGGGTGAGCAAACCGACGTGCCGGAGTCGGCAGACTGGTATAACTCGAATTACATTATTGTCTGGGGCTCGAACGTGCCGCAAACCCGCACCCCGGATGCGCACTTTTTAACTGAAGTTCGTTATAAAGGCACCAAAACCTGCGTTATTACCTCGGACTATTCTGAAGCTTCAAAATTTGGTGATACCTGGCTGGCCCCCCGTCAGGGCACCGATGCCGCGCTGGCGATGGCCTTTGGTCATGTTATTTTAAAAGAATTCCATGTCGACAACCCTAGCCCTTACTTTACCGACTATATTCGTCGCTACACCGATATGCCCATGTTGGTAATGCTGGAGCAAGGCGAAACTCACTTGAGCCAGGGCCGTTTTCTACGCGCGGCTGACTTGGTTAATAATCTCGGTGAAGAAAATAACCCGGACTGGAAAACCATTGCGCTGAATAAAGACGGCCGTTTAACCAGCCCGAATGGTGCCATTGGCTACCGTTGGGGCCAGAGCGGCAAATGGAACCTGGAGCAAAAAGATAAAGACGGCGATCTGGAGCTGCAATTAACCTTAAAAGATAAGCGCGATGAGCTGGTTGACGTGGCATTCCCTTACTTTGGTGGTGCACCACATGAGTATAAGTACTTTCAGCACACTGCGCACGATGATTTGCAAATCCGCAAAATACCAGCCAAGCGGGTTGAGCTCGCCGATGGTAGCACTGCCTTGGTTGCCACCGTATTTGATTTGATGCTGGCGCAGTACGGTGTCGAGAATGGCATCGGTGATGCCAGCCGTGCTAAATCTTACACCGATGACGTACCCTATACTCCGGGCTGGCAACAGCCAATTACCGGCGTTAAACCCGATGATGTCATCCGGGTAGCACGCGAATTCGCCCGCAACGCAGATAAAACCCGTGGTCGCTCGATGATTATCGTTGGTGCAGCTTTGAACCACTGGTATCACATGGATATGAATTACCGTGGGCTGGTGAACATGTTAATGATGTGCGGCTGCATCGGCCAGAGTGGCGGTGGCTGGGCCCACTATGTCGGTCAGGAAAAACTGCGGCCGCAAACCGGCTGGACCCCACTGGCCTTTGCGCTCGACTGGCAACGACCACCGCGTCATATGAATGGTACGTCATTCTTTTACAACCACTCCAGCCAGTGGCGCTATGAAAAGCTGGATATGACCGAAATTGTCTCGCCACTGGCCAATAAAGAGAAATGGAGCGGTAGCATTATTGATTTCAACGCCCGCGCCGAGCGGATGGGCTGGTTGCCATCAGCGCCGCAACTTGGCATTAACCCGCTGGGGCTGGCAGCTGAAGCCAAAGCCGCTGGGGTTGATCTAAAAGATTATGTGCTGCAGCAGCTTAAAGATCGCAAAATTAAGTTTGCCTGCGAGCAGCCGGAAAGTCCGCAGAACTTCCCGCGTAATGTATTTATCTGGCGCTCTAACCTGCTAGGTTCCAGCGGTAAAGGCCATGAATATATGCTGCGCCATTTACTGGGCACCAAACATGGTTTGCTGGGTAAAGATCTGGGCGAATTTGGTGGCAAAAAGCCACAGGATATTGAGTGGACCGATAAGCCTGCTGAGGGCAAAGTTGATTTATGGGTCACTCTGGATTTCCGGATGTCGACCACCTGCCTGTATTCCGACATCGTGCTGCCTACGGCCACCTGGTATGAAAAAGACGATATGAATACCTCGGATATGCATCCATTTATTCACCCGTTAACGGCTGCGATTGACCCGGTATGGGAAGCACGTAGCGACTGGGAAATATTTAAAGGTATTGCTAAAGCCTTCTCGAAAGCATCAGTGGGTCATCTGGGGGTGGAAACGGATGTGGTTACCACCCCAATGCACCACGATACCCCAGCCGAGCTGGCTCAGCCTTACGGCGTAAAAGCCTGGTGGAAAGGTGAATGCGATGCCATACCCGGCATGACCATGCCGCACATTAATGTGGTAGAGCGTGACTACCCCAACACCTATGCCCGCTTTACCTCGGTTGGCCCATTGCTGGATAAACTGGGCAATGGTGGTAAAGGCATTGGCTGGGATACCAAAGTTGAGGTTGAATTTTTACGCCAGCTTAACCGGGTGCATACCGATGAGGGCGTAAACAAAGGCATGGCAAAAATTGAAAGTGCCGTTGATGCCTGCGAAATGATTTTAACATTAGCGCCGGAAACGAATGGCCAGGTTGCAGTAAAAGCCTGGGCGGCCCTGAGTAAAATGACCGGCCGCGATCATACTCATTTAGCTTTACCAAAAGAAGACGAGAAAATCCGCTTTGCCGATATTGTGGCCCAGCCCCGGAAAATTATCTCCTCCCCTACCTGGTCGGGATTGGAGGATGAGCATGTGTCGTATAACGCCGGCTACACCAATGTGCACGAGCTGATCCCATGGCGCACCATTACCGGTCGTCAGCAGTTTTATCAGGACCATGAGTGGATGCGCGACTTTGGCGAACAACTGTGTAGTTATAAGCCGCCAATTAACTTAAAAACGGTAGCGCCGGTGCTGAACAAAAAATCAAATGGTAACAAAGAGATCGTGCTGAACTGGATTACCCCACATCAAAAATGGGGCATTCACAGCACCTACTCTGACAACCTGCTGATGCTAACGCTGTCACGCGGCGGCCCCATCGTCTGGCTGAGCGAAATTGACGCCAAAGCCGCCGACATTGAGGACAACGACTGGATAGAGATTTTTAACGTGAATGGCTCGATCTCAGCACGTGCAGTAGTGTCGCAAAGGGTACCGGAAGGTATGAGCATGATGTATCACGCTCAGGAACGGATTGTAAATATACCGGGATCAGAGATGACTGGGAGTCGTGGTGGTATTCATAACTCAGTTACCCGCGCAGTAATGAAGCCGACCCATATGATTGGGGGTTATGCCCAGCAAGCTTACGGTTTTAACTACTACGGTACGGTCGGCTGTAACCGTGACGAATTCGTTATTGTCCGGAAGATGAGCAAAATCGACTGGCTGGATACTAAATAAGGTTGGAGTGAGTATTATGAAAGTTAGAGCCCAAATTGGCATGGTGCTGAATTTAGACAAGTGCATTGGTTGCCACACTTGCTCCATCACCTGCAAAAACGTCTGGACCTCGCGTGAAGGCGCAGAGTACGCCTGGTTTAATAATGTTGAAACCAAGCCAGGTATTGGTTATCCGAAAGACTGGGAAAACCAGGAAAAATGGAACGGCGGCTGGAGCCGCGAAAAAAATGGCAAACTGGTGCCAAAAATTGGCGGCAAGCTGCGGGTGTTGGCGAATTTGTTCGCCAACCCGGATTTGCCGGAAATTGATGATTACTATGAACCGTTCGATTTTGACTACCAACATTTACATAATGCTGGCGATACCCAACACCAACCGGTGGCTCGGCCACGTTCGCTGATTAGCGGCCAGCGGATGGAGAAAATTGAGTGGGGCCCGAACTGGGAAGAGATTCTTGGTACTGAGTTTGCTAAACGTAAAAAAGATCAGAACTTTAATGAAGTAGTCCAAAAAGACATCTACGGTCAGTTTGAAAAAACTTTTATGATGTATTTGCCGCGCTTATGCGAACACTGCCTGAACCCGGCTTGCGTAGCGGCCTGTCCCAGCGGTGCGATATATAAGCGGGAAGAAGACGGCATAGTGCTGATAGATCAGGATAAATGTCGCGGCTGGCGGATGTGTGTTTCGGCCTGCCCTTACAAAAAAATCTACTACAACTGGAAAAGTGGTAAGTCAGAAAAATGTACTTTCTGTTTCCCGCGGATTGAAGCAGGCCAGCCAACAGTCTGCTCTGAAACCTGTGTCGGCCGCATTCGTTATTTAGGCGTGTTGCTGTATGACGCCGATAAAATTGCTGCCGCTGCCAGTACCCCGAACGAGCAAGACTTATATCAGGCGCAACTTGATATCTTCCTCGACCCGTTTGACCCTGATGTTATTTCTGCCGCTAAAGCTGAAGGTATTACCGACAACTGGTTGAAAGCCGCCCAGCGCTCACCGGTTTACATGATGGCCATGCAGTGGAAAGTCGCCCTGCCATTGCATCCTGAATACCGTACCTTGCCGATGGTCTGGTATGTACCACCATTGTCACCTATTCAAAGTGCGGTGCAGGCCGGTCATGTTGGTATGAATGGTGAAATTCCGGATTTAAAATCGTTGCGTATCCCATTGCGTTATCTGGCCAATATGTTAACTGCCGGTGATGAAGCGCCGGTAGTACGTGCATTGGAACGAATGATAGCGATGCGCGCTTTTAAACGCTCGCAGCAGGTTGACGGCGTGGAAGATCTTGAGGTGTTAACTCAGGTAGGCCTGACCGCGGTCCAGGTTGAAGAAATGTATCGCTATATGGCGTTGGCCAACTATGAAGATCGTTTTGTTATTCCTACCAGTCACCGCGCCTACGCTGAAAACGCTTATGACATGAAAAGTGACTGTGGCTTCAGCTTTGGTAATGGCTGCGCCGGGGGCGAAAGTAAACTGAATATTTTTGGTGGCACTACCAAAGGTGTCCGCAAAGTCATTCCAGTGACAATGAAGGAGTAAGTTATGGATATTATTCGAGTTATATCACTGTTGCTGGATTACCCGGAACTACAGTTGCAGCAAGCCAGCAGCGACTTGCTGGCTATCGTCCGCCAGGCAGACATATCGGCGAAACAACAGCTGCAGCTAACTGAGTTTATTAACGAACGTTCGCAAAGCGACATTATGGATTGGCAATCTGAGTATGATGGTTTGTTTGAACGCGGCCGCTCTTTATCTCTGTTGTTGTTTGAACACTTGCACGGCGAGTCGCGCGACCGTGGTCAGGCGATGGTTGATTTAATGCAGCAGTATCAGCAGGCCGGTTTAGATATTGGTGTGCGGGAACTGCCCGACTATATTCCGTTGTATCTGGAGTTTCTGGCGACTCAGGGTGAGGAGAACGCCCGGCTGGGCCTGGCCGAAGTCGCGCACATTTTATCGGTGCTGCAGTGCCGGTTAGAACAGCGAAACAGCAACTATCAGGCGTTATTTGCAGCGTTGCTGGAACTATCTGGGGTACAGGTAGAGCTGGAGCCTCTGCGTGAGCAATTAAAAGCCGAAAAACCTGATCACACGAATGAAGCGCTGGATAAGGTTTGGGAAGAGGAAATGGTGACCTTTGGTCCGGGCGCCGAAAACGACGGCTGTGCCACTAGCAGTAAACCTTCTGAAACCCAGCGCCGCGACCAATATGTTCCGATGCAATGGACTGACGCCACCAAGCCAGCCAACACCAACATTCCGTCAGGAGTCTAGTCATGAAATTTATTGATATGTTGTTATTTGGTATCTACCCCTACGTGGCATCAGCCATATTTTTTCTGGGCTGTCTGCTGCGATATGAGCGCGAACAGTATACCTGGCGGGCGCAGTCCAGCCAGCTGCTGTCAAATAAACACTTCCGCATCGCCAGCATTTTATTTCATGTTGGCATAATTATGATTTTTGCCGGGCATTTTGCGGGCCTGGTTATACCTTATGAAGTGTGGGAATTTGTGGGTATTGATCTGCCAACTAAGCAGCTTATTGCGCTGGGTGTTGGAGGTCTATTTGGTATTATCTGCTTTGTAGGAATGACCATGTTGGTATATCGACGATTATTCAATCCGAGAGTACGAGCAAGTAGTTCACTAATGGATACGTTAATTCTGTTGGTAATTTATTGGCAACTTATTTTAGGCATACTCACTATTTTCGTATCAACAGGTCATATGAGTGGTTATGTTATGAAAGACCTGATGAGCTGGTCACGGTATTTGCTTACTTTCCGCCCGGCAGAAGCCATTGAATTTGTGGACGGCTTGCACTGGATTTACAAGGCCCATGTGTTCTGGGGTATCACCCTGTTTGTGTTGTTCCCGTTCAGTCGCTTAGTGCATATCTGGAGCGTCCCTGTAGGTTACTTTGGCCGTAATTATCAGGTGGTACGTCGCCGCTTTGGTGCCAAATAATCTTAACAGTGACCCGAATACAGGAGAATTTTGATGATCCAGGTTAACCAGACGCAGATCCCGGAAAAAGATATTCTGGCTGAAATGCAATACCACCCTGCGCCGTCGCAGCGTGAGGCGATGTTAAAGTCAGCCGAAGCGTTGATTATTGCTGAACTGCTACGCCAGCGCGCTAAAACACTGGGGCTTGATATTGATAACGATGGCGCTGCCACCAGCCAGGATGATTTTTTAGAGAAATTGCTGGCGCAAGAAGTCGAGATCCCAACTGCCAGCCAGCAGGAATGTGAGCAATACTATCGGTTGAACTCAAACCGGTTTGCCAGCTCACCCCTGCTGGAAGTAAGCCACATCCTGCTTGCGGCAGCGCCGGACGATGACAAAGCGCGGGTGGAAGCCAAGACACTGGCAGAGCAGCTGATTAGC
This sequence comes from Arsukibacterium indicum, assembly GCF_019100565.1. Lineage (GTDB taxonomy): Bacteria > Pseudomonadota > Gammaproteobacteria > Enterobacterales > Alteromonadaceae > Alishewanella > Alishewanella indicum. Next base: position 129,090 of record NZ_JAHRID010000001.1, read on the forward strand.
CAGTTACAACAAGGTGCTAAGCTAGCTGAACTGGCCAGGCAGTATTCGGCCTGTCCGTCGAAAGAAACCGGCGGCAGCCTTGGCCAGATCAGTCGCGGCCAGACGGTGCCCGAGTTTGAACGACAACTGTTCAGCGCTGAGCCTGGCCTGTTACCACAGGGTATTGAAAGCCGCTATGGTTTTCATGTGGTATTTGTTGCCCGCAAAGTACCGGGCAATTTACTGCCCTTTAGTGCGGTACAGCAAAAAATAGCCGAATACCTGAACGAAAAAGTGCGACGCAAAGCAGTAGCGCAGTACATTCATACCTTAATTGTGGAAGCTGAAATAGCGGGGTACGACTTTAAACTGTCGGGCTCGCCGTTAATGCAATAATCGTTTGTAGGGGCCCATACTTTCAAGAGGGGGCCCCATTACCCTCAAGTAGGTAACTCTTTAAAATAATTACAAAAATTCCAGGTTAGGCATAAGATCTCCGGGTCAAATCCAGCCAGGAACCTCATCATGAAAACGTCTGTTTCTGCTCTACCTTTTGCCATTGTGTTAGCCTTGTCTGTTACCATAACACCAACACCCGTCTACGCCAGTCTCAGCGAAGAACTCAGTACTGCCATAAAGCAAAGTAGCGTGTCGGCGCATTTTCGCTACCGCCTGGAATATGTCGATCAGGACAACTCCTTAGAAGACGCTTTCGCCTCTACTCTGCGCAGCCGCTTAACAGTAGCTAGCGCTAAAGTGGCTGGTTTTAGCGCTTTACTGCAGCTGGACAATGTTAGTGTGCTGGGCAACGATAATTACAACAGCACCGTAAACGGTAAACCGGCCTATAGCGTGGTGTCCGACCCTAAAGGCACTGATATTAATCAGGCACTGCTGCGCTATCAAAACGAAAACGGCACAACGCTTAGCGCAGGTCGTCAGTTGGTAAATCAGCTAAATCAACGTTTTATAGGGGGAGTTGGCTGGCGCCAGAATGAGCAAACACTCGATGGTTATCGCCTGCAGCAGCGCATCAGCGATAGTCTGAGCCTGGATATTAGTCATTTTTTTAACGTAAACCGGATTTTTGGCCCCAAAGGTGCTGCGGCCGATCAGCACGGTAGCTTTAATACCGCGCTGCTGCAATGGCAAGTCAATCCGGCGCATCAGCTGGCTGCTTTTGCTTACGATTTTGACTTTGCTAACTGGGCCGCACGCAGCAGCCGCACCGTTGGCGTCGATTATCAGGGCAAGCTGACAACCGGACCGAAACTTAGCTGGCACTTAGCTTTGGCCAGGCAAGACGATGCGCATAATGCACCGCTAACCTTTAGCCACCACTATCACCGTGCGAGCGTAAGCTGGGCGCTGGACAGCGTTACCCTGCAGGCCGGACAAGAACGGTTAGCCGGCGATGGCCGGAGTGCTTTTCAAACCCCGCTAGCCACCCTGCATGCCTTTTCGGGCTTTGCCGATATGTTTTTAAACACTCCTGATACCGGTCTGCGCGATAATTGGCTACAAGCAAGCGGTAAATTAAATAATGTTGCGCTTGCCCTGGCCTACCACCGCTTTGATAGCGATGTTGGTAGCAGCAAATATGGTGATGAATGGAATGCCAGTGCCAGTTATGCGCTTAACAAACAATTGTCAGGCTTGCTAAAAGTGGCTTATTACAGCGCTGATACCCTGGCAGTTGATACCAGTAAAATCTGGCTTATGCTCAGTTACCAACCATAGATACACTGCCCTAAGCAGCCGATTATTGAGCTCAGCCGTAGCGATTACGTTTCCCAGCTCCACAGCCAACCCTGCCCTGCCCCAAAGCAGCGTTACGCAGCGTTGGTACCTCTGCCGCCCTTCCACCTTGGAATGGGCGGTTTTTTTATGCCCGCCCGTCTATTTCACAGCATATTTGGGGCATTACTCCCAATGGGGTAATAAAACCAATAATGCTGCGCCCTGGCGCAATACGGCCCCTGGCAGCATTATAAAAACTTGATCTGGATCAAGTTTCACGCCGCTGGGAAGACTAAGCTAAAACACAATATATAGTGCCAATCAATAATAAAAACACTACATAGAGGAAATATGTTGAGATTCACTGCTGAACAAATCGTCTTTCAGGAAGTGCCGGGAGAGGTATCGCTGGCATTTACTATTGCTGGCTGCCCACTTGGCTGTAAAGGCTGCCACAGCAGCTACACCTGGCGCGCCGATATCGGCTGCCTGCTAACACCCGAGTACTTAAGCCACCGCCTGCAGAGCTATCAAGGCTTAATTAGCTGTGTACTGTTTTTAGGCGGCGAATGGCAGCCCCAACATTTGCTGGTACTGTTAACACTGGCCCGGGCTGCTGGTCTGCATACCTGCCTTTACACCGGCCTGGATGATGTTAGTCCTGATTTAAAGCAACAACTGACTTACCTGAAAACCGGCCGTTGGCTGCAGGAGCTTGGTGGTCTTAACAGCCCAACCACCAACCAGATTTTTACCGATTTACGCACAGGCCAATGCCTGAACCACCTTTTTATCCAAAAATAAACTGCAGAGGGATTTACTATGCAAGCATTAAACTTTAACCAACTCCAACAAAAATTAAGCTTTATCGATAATTATCTGCATGCCAATAATGCCGCTGATGGCTCTAAACTGGATGCTAATGCCAACGTCACCCAGAAAAACATTGCCACCCTTGAAGCCGAACTGATGAAAGATCAGTTTATTCAGGTTAACCGGGCACTGATCAGCAATAAAATCAGCGAATTGTTTGGCGCTGAACTGGCTGCGGAATACCTGCGCCAGATAACCGACCACGAAATATACGTGCATGATGAAACCAGCTTAAAACCCTACTGTGTGTCGGTAACCATGTATCCGTTTTTACGGGATGGCTTAACCAAATTGGGTGGCGAGTCGCAAGCGCCTAAGCATTTAGAATCGTTTTGCGGCTGCTTTGTTAACTTTGTATTTGCGGTGTCAAGCCAGTTTGCCGGTGCCGTAGCAACGGTAGAGTTTTTAACTTACTTTGATTACTTTGCGCGTAAAGACTATGGTGATAACTACTTACAAACCCACCCTAAGCAAATTGCTAATCATCTTCAGCATGTGGTGTATGCGCTAAATCAGCCAGCGGCGGCGCGCGGCTATCAAAGCGTGTTCTGGAATATCTCAATTTACGATCAGCACTACTTCGACAGCATGTTTGGCAGCTTTGTGTTTCCGGATTTTGTTAAACCAGAGTGGCAGTCAGTATCTGCCCTGCAGCAGTTCTTTTTGCAGTGGTTTAATAAAGAAAGAGAAAAAACGGTACTGACCTTTCCGGTAGTGACCGTTGCCATGCTAACCGATAATGGCCAGTGTAAAGATAAAGCCTTTGCTAACGATATCGCCCGGGAAATGGCTGCCGGTAACGCTTTCTTTATTTATCAGTCAGAAAACGCCGACTCACTGGCCAGTTGCTGCCGGCTACGTAGTGAAATCAGTGACAATACCTTCTCTTACTCCTTAGGTGCCGGCGGTGTTGCCACGGGTTCTATTAACGTTATAACCATTAATATGAACCGGCTGGTGCAGGATGGCCGGGATTTAGCCACTGAGATCAGTAAAATTCATAAGTATCAGGTCGCCTATCGTAAATTAATGGAGCAGTATAAAGATGCCGGTTTGCTAACAGTATACGATGCAGGTTTTATAAGCCTGGATAAGCAGTTTTTAACAATCGGCATTAATGGCATGGTAGAAGCGGCAGAATCGCAGGGGTTAACTGCCAGTAATAACCCGGCCTACATCAGTTTTGTGCAACAGCAGCTAAAAATTATTTTTGATGCCAATAAAGTGGCTAAAGCTGAATATGGCTATATGTTTAATACTGAGTTTGTGCCAGCAGAAAACCTGGGCGTTAAGAATGCTAAATGGGACCGGGAAGATGGCTATCTGGTGCCGCGTGATTGCTACAACTCCTATTTTTACGTGGTAGAAGATGAGCAAAGCAATACCCTGGATAAATTCCAGCTGCACGGCCGTGAGTTACTGGATTATTTGGATGGTGGTTCGGCATTACATCTAAACCTGGAGGAAAAGCTCGACCAGACCGGCTACTTGCAGCTATTAAATATCGCCGCCCGCACCGGTTGCAATTACTTTTGTGTCAACGTCAAAATTACCATCTGCAACCAGTGCGAAAGCATCGACAAGCGCACCCTGTGCGCATGCCCGGCTTGCGGCAGCAAGGATATCGATTATGGTACCCGGGTTATCGGTTATTTAAAGCGGGTATCTGCGTTCAGTAGCGGCCGCCGCCAGGAGCACAGCCTGCGGCACTATGAAAGAACGAACAATACCGGTTTAAACCGCGCCAGATAAAAAATTCCAGCAAGTTGAGCCAGGGCCAACACCGCACATATTGTGCGGGTTGGCACGGCCAGACTTTGCTTTAAAGCAGCAAAACCAAACATGATATAGCCCAGCAGCAACAGAATTTTAAAACCCAGCCATTGGTGCGAAAAAGGCTGCCACGGCCCTATCGCTAATAGCGTAAAAGCTAACGATAGTAACAGAGTGTCATTAATATGGGGCAGCCGCCGCAGCGGGCTTTGGCGCCAATTTGGCTTACCAGCCATATCCAGCAGCAACCTGCCAATAAACAAGGTTGCACTTAAATAAGCGCACAGCATATGTAAGTGTTTTAAAAGTACATAGTATTCCATCTGCATTGCCTCACTACTGCGTTTGCGCGCTACCTTAAAACATGCGGCCCGACTTGCCTATATCGCTAAAGTGGTAGAAAGCACCTTACAAGCTAAGCCACTGGGTCATTTTCACCCAGGGAGTTAATTGTACCCACCTCCACTCAGGTTGAAACTACCTTGCCGTACATCTAAAAAATATTAAATACAATAAAAACAATAAGTTAATCCTTGGCTTGATTCTTGTAATGGCGACACAGGCAGGTGACGCCCTGCCGATAAAAAAAACAGGAGTGAAGTATGAGAATTAGGCGCAAAAACAATGTTTTAAGGGGGCTATATGGCCGGATATCGTAAACTCTGGTGGCTGTTAATCGGCATCTTAGCGATAACTTTCTCGGTACTGGGCTATTTTGGCGCTGAGGTATACCGCTCGGCACCGCCTATCCCGGATAAAATAGTTGATCAGCAAGGGCAAGTGCTGATGACTAATGAGACCATTTTAAATGGCCAGACTGCCTGGCAGTCAGTTGGTGGTATGCAGCTTGGTTCGATTTGGGGGCATGGCGCTTATCAGGCGCCTGATTGGACTGCGGACTGGTTACATCGGGAACTGATGGCCTGGCTGGAACTCGCTGCCCAGGATGAGTATGGCCTGAGTTATACTGAACTTAACCCAGCTCAACAAAATGCGCTGCAATTCGCGTTAAAGCAAACCTACCGCACTAACAGCTATGATAAAGCCACTGATACGCTGCAACTTGGTGACCGCAGGGTGCAGGCTATCAAGCAAACGGCCGAGCATTATATTGCCCTGTTCGGAGATGACATTTCGCTCAGTCAGACCCGTGAAAACTATGCAATGAAAAACAATACCCTGCCGTCGTTGAGCAGGCGTCAGGAAATGACCCAATTTTTCTTCTGGACCGCGTGGGCAGCCAGCACCGAACGCACACCAGACAGTGCAACCTATACCAATAACTGGCCGCATGAGCCGTTAATTGACAACCGTCCTACCGCTGAAAATCTGATTTGGTCACTGGTCAGTATTATTTTGCTGATTGCCGGGGTTGGGGCATTAATTTGGGGCTGGTCGTTTTTGCGTAAGCATGATGAGGAAGAACCAGAAGCCCCTCAGCTTGACCCTATCGCCCGGCTTAAACTTACGCCGTCGCAAAAATCGCTGGGTAAATATATTCTGGTGGTGGTTGCCTTGTTTACCCTGCAGGTGTTTTTAGGCGGCTTTACCGCGCACTATACGGTAGAAGGCGACGGCTTTTATGGCCTTAACACTACTGAGTGGTTGCCATACAGCCTGGCCCGCACCTGGCACATTCAGGCAGCGATGTTCTGGATAGCGACCGGCTTTTTAGCCGCTGGGTTGTTTTTGGCACCAATTATCAACGGTGGTAAAGATCCAAAGTATCAGAAACTGGGCGTAGATATTTTGTTTTGGGCCTTAGTGGTATTAGTCGCCGGTTCCTTTGCCGGTAATTACTTTGCCATTATGCAAATTATGCCTGAGCATTTAAGCTTCTGGTTTGGCCATCAGGGCTATGAATACATTGATATAGGCCGTTTCTGGCAGATCATTAAATATGTCGGCGTACTGTTCTGGCTGGTTCTGATGCTGCGGGCGGTGATACCGGCCTTTAAAGCTCCGGGCGATAAAAACTTACTGGCGCTATTTGCTGCATCAGTTATCTGCGTTGGCTTGTTTTACGGTGCTGGCTTGTTCTACGGCGAGCGCACGCATTTATCAGTAATGGAGTACTGGCGTTGGTGGGTGGTCCACTTGTGGGTAGAAGGTTTCTTTGAAGTATTCGCTACCGTATCGCTGGCGTTTATCTTTCATAGTATGGGACTGGTGTCACGCAATGTCGCCACCACAGCCAGTTTAGCCTCAGCATCGTTATTTATGCTGGGCGGCATACCCGGTACTTTCCACCATCTGTATTTCTCTGGCACCACCACCCCGGTAATGGCTGTTGGCGCGACTTTTAGTGCGCTTGAAGTCGTGCCACTGGTTGTGCTGGGTTATGAAGCCTGGGAAAACTGGCGTTTGAAAAACAAAGCGCCGTGGATGGCAGATATAAAATGGCCACTGATGTTTTTCGTTGCCGTCGCGTTCTGGAATATGCTTGGTGCCGGGGTGTTTGGCTTTATGATCAACCCGCCCATAGCGCTCTATTACCTGCAAGGCTTAAACACCACTCCTACCCATGCCCATGCGGCACTGTTTGGGGTTTATGGCTTCCTGGCACTGGGGTTCTGCCTGCTGATCCTGCGTTATATCCGGCCGCAGCTGGTATTTGATGAAAAGCTGATGAAAACGGCATTCTGGTGGATGAATGGCGGCTTATTGCTGATGCTGTTTACCAGCCTGCTACCGATTGGCTTTATTCAGTTTTACGCCAGCGCCACCGAAGGCTTATGGTATGCCCGCAGTGAAGCCTTTATGCAAAGCGATATACTGCAAACGCTACGCTGGGTACGGACCATTGGTGATGTGATCTTTATCATCGGCGCCCTGGCAGTAAGCTGGCAGGTGGTTAAAGGTGTGTTTGACAGCAACGCCGCCCAACAGCCGGTGCAATTACCCAGTTAATTTAAATTAACAACAATAAAAAACACCACGACAAAATCGTGGTGTTTTTTTATGAGTTAATCCTAGAGAAACAACAGACGCTAAAACCAGGTTTAGCCTACCCGCTGCTGTAATTCATGCTGGACGATACAACGACCGATGTAAGATAATTTTACTAAAGTTGCACTCAGGATCATGCTGATATGCCCCGCCAGTTGCAGCTTGAATGGCACCATATCGGCCAGCGGATAGCAAACAACTATTGTGAACAGCAACGCCAAAAAGGATAACAACAGTACCAGGTTCGCCCGTTTTAGCCAGGGCTTCCGGGTAACAGCTTTTGTTGCGCAATCAGATTTATACATAACTCCTCCAGCCATATAATGCGATAGGTTCCGAGCCTGACACTCAGCATTACTATTACAAGGATAAGAATTGCAAGCTGCATACCATTAATAATAAGCATATATAACAGACGTTTAGGAAAACTCCCAACCTCAATTAGAGTCATTTTGACTCATTATCAAGTCTTTATGACTCCAATTGGTTTTTATGACACAATGGCTAGTCGCTGTTGAATTTTAGGGTAGATATGTCAGATATTAACGCCACTTTACTACTGGAAGTCGCGCTGGACTTAGCTAACAGTCTGACCAGTCAGCACCGGTTTGATCGTTTGCTTAGTTCTGTCCGAAAAGCCATAACTTGTGATGCGGTCGTTATTTTAAGCTTGCAAGGTGAAACCCTTAAACCTCTGGCAGCACAGGGCCTGGCTCCAGATGCGCTAGGCAGGAGGTTTGCGTTAAAAGAACATCCCAGACTTGCCGCTATTTGCCAGAGCACAGTACCGCTTCGATTTAGTGAAGATTCAGCCTTACCTGATCCTTATGACGGCTTATTGTTGGCAAAAAGTGGCCATTTACCGGTGCATGCCTGCATGGGCCTGCCACTTTATTCTGACCAGTCATTAATCGGCGTTTTAACGCTGGACAGTCTTACCCCAAATATTTTTTCCACTATTCCAGAACGTAGTTTGCAATTGATCAGTGCACTGGCCGCAGCAACATTAAAAACTGCCTTACAACTTAAAAACCTGGAGCACCATGCCCGGCAACGGCAGCATGTACTGCAGGAGCTGACGCATCAGGCGCTTACCCGTGACGGGGGTGAGCTAATTGGCCAAAGCCAGGTCATGCAGACATTAAAAAATGAAATTCAGTTGGTAGCCGGTTCTGACTATAGCGTTCTTATCGAGGGGCCAACCGGGGTTGGTAAAGAATTAGTGGTGCGTACGATACATCAGCAATCAACGCGGCACACTCAGCCACTGGTCTATATCAACTGTGCTTCACTACCGGAAACTCTGGCAGAAAGTGAGCTATTTGGTCACTCCAGGGGCGCATTTACCGGTGCTGAACGGGATAGGCCCGGCAAGTTTCAGTTAGCCGATGGCGGAACTCTGTTTTTGGATGAAGTGGGCGAACTACCATTTAGCGTGCAAAGTACCCTGTTGCGAGCATTACAAAGTGGCGAAATTCAGCCGGTAGGCCGGGACCATGTTAGCTCTGTTGACGTGCGTATTATCGCGGCCACTAACCGGGATCTGACTGCAGAGGTTGCCGCGGGCAGGTTTCGGGCAGATTTATATCATCGACTCGCCGTCTATCCTATCCAGGTCCCCTTACTTAAAGACCGGGGTTCAGACGTATTATTACTGGCCGGATTTTTTCTGGAACGCACCTCCCGTAAACTCAGACTGCGTCAGCTCACGCTCAGTCAAAACGCTCAGGCCCACTTATTACAATACAACTGGCCAGGCAATGTGCGGGAACTGGAGCATGTCTTAAGCCGGGCAGCGTTAAAAGCCAGCCAGACGACAGCGCATAGCGATATTATTACCATTGATGTCGCTCACCTCGAGCTGCAAACCTCGGGCGACGTGTCTTCGCTGCCTGCAGCTAAAATACCCTCTGCTAAAATTGAAAGTTTAAAAACAGCTACCGAAGATTTTCAGCGCCAGCTTATTTTATCTGCCTTGCAGGTTAGCCAGGACAGCTGGACTGTGGCTGCGCGATTACTGCAAGTTGACCGCGCTAACCTGGCAAGGCAGGCCAAACGGCTTGGTATTAGGCTTGAAAAGAGCGCCAGAACTGAATATTGATCTGCATTACTGTTTATCAGCAACCCTGTTGAGGGATACCAATTCTGGCATGAACTGCTTATACTTGCCCCCCTTTGGTGCAGTTATCGGATTTACCCTTGCCAACTAAAGCTAAAAACCTGCTAAGTGTGGTGCTGGCGCAACTCGGCCTGATTAAACGCGACAGCCAGCGGCTGTCAGCTATTCCACTAACCGAGCGGTTAAAAGTAGCTTTAGCGGCCTTTATTGCACTGTTTATTGTCACCTTTATCAGCCTGCAACTGGCTGATCCGGCCAGCACCATAGTGCTGCTGGCTTCGATGGGCGCGTCGTCTGTATTATTATTTGGCTTACCGAACAGCCCACTGGCAAGGCCCTGGTCATTTGCCGCTGGCCATCTTATCTCAGCTGCTGTCGGCCTTATCTGCTCGCACCTGTTTACTGATCTGGCTTTGATGGCAGCAGTAACTATCGGCTGCGTTTTGTTTTTTATGTATATTTTTGAGTGTATGCACCCTCCGGGGGGCGCCACGGCGCTGGTACCGGTAATTGCCTCAGTCGACACGGTGCTCGGTTATGATTTTTTACTTTACCCAGTGGCGCTAAATGTATTGGTCATGCTGGCAGTGGCGATGTTATTACAAAAGTTCTGGCTGAAACGCGGTATGCAAGTACCAGTACAGAAATTTGATCCGATACATTTACATCATGATCAATCGCCCCTTAAGCGGCTTGGTTTACAACCGGAAGATTTGCTTAGTGCATTAAACAGCTTTGATACGGTAGTGGATATTAGTGAGCAGGATTTAGAAAGGCTTTATCAGCGGGCTAAGTTGAACGCTTATCAGCGCACCAGTCGCGATATTCGTTGCAGCGACATTATGTCGAAAGATTTAATCACCGTAAGCGCCGATACACCCCTCTTTCTGGCCTGGCAGCTGTTGCGCAAACATAAAATTGGCAGTTTACCGGTGGTAAATGCTGCTCGCCAGTTACAAGGTATTATTTCCACTGTAGATATTCTTAAGCACGTTCAGGTACCAAGTTATGCTGCCACGTTAAAAGGGCTTAACCGCCTGTTGGTTCAACAGCACTATCGTAAACAGCAACAGCTGCAAGTTAAAGACAGAATGACCACCAAGCTTGTGACTGCTGCACCTGAAGCCCATTTAACAACGTTAGTGCCTTTAATGTCGGATAAGGGGCTTCATCATATTCCGATAGTGGATACTGATGGTGTTTTGCACGGTATCGTTACCCAATCTGATGTTATAGCGGGGTTGTTTAACAGCCAATTATCAGACTAGACAGCTATCAGACTAATAGTACTTCGCGCCAGTAACATCTGACACTTAGTGGGCAATGGGTAAAAATAACTCATCCTGGAAAAATACCGGATATTGCTGCAATGCTTGTAACACTTCAATAGCGCCCTGTCGCTGTACCTTAAGCTCAGGGTCTTTCATCTGTGATGAAGCATTAATCAGCCGGGCCAAAATGAGATGAAACTGCGCATCAGCTTCGGGTGCCAACTTGCAATTCTTAACAATGAAATTAATCTGTTGCTCAACCACCCCAGAGAAGTGTATATATCCCTCTGCTGCCAGCTTATTATTGTGGATACGGTCCAGCCGCTCTGTCAGCTGAGTGCGTAACACTAACATTGCCTCACGCAGAGGTTGATCTGTCGACCATTTTTCACCGTCGTTTAAATGCAATTCGGCTATATGGCCATGATGCTTATGCGAAGTATCTGCAGCTAATAGCAACGGAGCAGCTGTTAAAATAGTTAATGTAAGTGCCAGCGTTATAAATACTTGCATGGTTACCCCACGTTAGTCAGTTTAAATATTCTCAGCAGTATCTGCTAATAACAACAAAGCGCCAAGCATTCTAGTTGTATCATTGGGGGTAGCTAATATGCTTCCCCTGTCAGACCATTTTGAACCCGGTGCCTACCCCATAGTAGTTAGTCAGCTACCCCACCAGAGCCGCTATAATCACTAAGGTGGCTTTGCTACACTGGTGCAAATTATTTGCAGGCTTACAACATGAATATTGAATCTTATACCGACTTAATCCGCGCTGCAGACCTCCAGGATGAACCGCAACGTTTGTTGTTTGTGTTTGCCAAAGCGGAATTACCCAATGGCTTTACCGACACTCAGAAAAATAACTTTGAACAAGGCCAGGGCGGCGCGTTAGCTCCAGTACTATGCGTAGATAAACTGCCAGAAGAAGTCGCAGAATTCAGTACTCTGGTAGCAGAGTCAGCAAAAACCGGGGTCGACTGGGATATCGCTTTTGTCTCGGCCATTGCCGGCAGAGGCAGCTTTGCTCCCAACAGCGATGAAGCCAGCCAACCGCTGAAAATGATGACCGAGAAAATTCAGGGCGGCATGATTGCCGATTTTCTGACTTTTAATAAAGCCGGTGAGCTAGTCGCTTTATATTGATTTCACCTGGAATAATGCCGGGCAATTTATTGTCAGGGCGCATTATTGCGCCCTGTCCAGTTTAGTAGTGAAGGAAATTTCAACGTAAACTAAGAGACTTTTTCACGCTCTAAAATAACAACCATAGAGCCAGATTCACCAAAACCTGACGCTGGCAACACAACTTGACGTAACCGCCAACCGACATCGCCTTCTGCATTCAATAAACTCTCGATGTCAGGTGTATCAGACTTAAACAAGCTGGTTTTAAATGGCACTTCTACCGTTTTATATTCAAATTTTTTCATAATAGGTAACTCCTCGCAATCAAGATCAACTACATCAACTTCAAAAGTCGCAGCAAGTGCTTTCTTTGTTTCGAGTGAACCTGTCGCCTCTTTTTCTACTCTCTGGATTGTTCTCTGACTCAACCCAGATACCTGCGCAAGATGCTCCTGAGACCACGCCCTACGCAATCGTTCTTCAAGTACTAACGCTGCATTGATTTTCATTGATAAATCTTTCTTTCGCTTTAGGTTAGGTGGAGAACCTATCTTGGTTCAAAATGCTAAAAATATTGACGACAAATATTAGCCATTTATACGCCAGAAATACGACAGCAGTATTTTTTATCTGCGATACCACGCCGTAAAACAATCATTAAAGCTGTAATACTTGAAGATAATCAAGTTATTATCCAAATATTTCACTTCATAAACTATTGCTTATTCTAAACTTACTATGACCTACAGGTACTGCTAATATTGGAGCTGGCAGCAAATACAGGAGAAACAGAGGATGTGGGGCCGCATATTTGCGCCCAATTTGAGCAAAGCGCCAGCGGAATTACACTACCTTTGAGTAGCGCTGCTGGCCCTGGGTCAGGTAGGCATCAAAGCAGGCGCAGATGCTGCGTACCCACAATCTACCGCTGTCAGCCACTTTGATCCGACCGGCGTATACCTCTACCAGGCCGTCTTCCATAAAGGGCTGCAACCGTTCTAGCGCCTCGGCAAAATAGTGCCAGAAGCCGTCTAGCTGCCATTGCTGGCTAAATACCTCTATGTCTAATTCAAAGTGGCAGATTAACTGGCTAATCAGCGCTGCTCGTACTTTATCATCGGCATTTAAGCTGAAGCCCCGCTCGGTCGGAAGTTGGTCTTCACTGATAGCCGCATAATAGGCCGGCAATTCTTTGCTGTTTTGCCACAGTACGCCACTAACCTGGCTGATACTGGATACCCCAAGGCCAATCAGCGCATCCTGCCCCGCTGTGGTATAGCCCTGAAAATTACGCTGCAGCTTACCGGCCTGCTGCGCTTTGGCTAAGGCATCGTCTGGTCTGGCAAAGTGGTCCATGCCAATAAACTGATAACCTGCTGCGACAAAACGTTCAATCGCCAACTGCATCAGTTCCAGCTTTAATGGCGCATCCGGCAGGCTGCTGTTGTCTATTTTACGTTGGGCGGCAAAACGCTCGGGAATATGGGCATAGCTGAACAGTGAAATACGGTGCGGATTAAGCCGGATAATTTCATCGACCGTCTCAGCAAAGCTGGCCGGCTGCTGAAATGGCAGGCCGTAGATTAAATCCAGATTAATCGAGCTGAAACCGAGCTCCCGGCTTAGCTGCACCTGGTGGCGGATTAAATCGGTATCCTGCACCCGGTTAATCGCAATTTGTACTTTTTCGTCTAAATCCTGCACCCCATAACTCACCCGGTTAAACCCCAGGGTGCGCAAGTGCCGTAATTTTTCATCACTGCAGCTGCGCGGGTCTATTTCTATACTGATTTCAGCATCACTATTAATAGTAAAGTTGTCGTGCAGCAAAGCCATTAACCGGCTTAGCTGAACTTCAGTTAAAAAGGTGGGGGTACCGCCGCCTAAATGCAGCTGATTAATCTGTTTGCTCTGTAACAAGGGTGCATACAACGCCACTTCCTGCGCTAAAGCATCGAGGTAAGTATCGGCCTTATGCTGGTGACGGGTGATCACTTTATTGCAGCCGCAGTAATAACAAAGCTTATGGCAAAACGGGATATGCAAATACAGGCTAAGATCGCTTGGGCTTTGTTGAATCGCGGCCTGAATTTGCGCCGGATCAAAGTTACTACTAAGTGCCAGCGCAGTCGGGTAAGAGGTGTAACGCGGGCCGTTAATATTGTATTTGCTGATTAACTTCGGGTCCCATTTGATACTTTGCATTACTACCTCTTCTATTGTGCTGCTATTGCAGCCCGCTCACTGGTGGCCAGTATAAAAGCGAATGAAAAATCTAAGCTTGATCTATCGCAGGCTTAACAGGTTTTAGCACGGTTTGCTGCTGCGCTAACCAGTGCAGCAAGCCCGGCACCAGTGGCGGCAAACGCTCAGGTCCAATGCTGTCCAGCAGGTTTTTGCAGTACAAGCCCAGCTCAGTATCACCTAACATCTGTAATCTGCGGCGAAAAAATAACGTATCCGGATCGCTGGTATTGCTGATCATGGCAATAAAATCGGCCAGTTCAGCTTTTAACAGCAGGTCTTGCTGCGCGGGCATCAGCTGGACCTGCAGCTTATTACCATCAAGGCAAATACCAAATTCCAACGCGATATCGGCAACGCTAATCACTACTGTCTTATGCTGCATAAAGCTCAGCTCGCCGCGACTTAGCTCAGACTGGAAAAACCGGTTTAATGCCAACTGTAACATGCCGCTTTGCATCCGCTTTGGCGCACAGCGGGTAACAGTGCGTAACATTGATGGTAGCGCCGCTACCACCTTGTGGTTAACTCTTTTAATATCAAACATATAAAAGCCCTATGGTCCGTTATTGCCCTATAATAAAACCACATTACGGAGCCCTTCGCTATGCCCTGTCGGAGGTAGCTGAAGTGACTAATACTTTAAAGAGGCTGGAAATGGAGCTGCTCTGCCCTGCTGGCAGTATGCCGGCGTTAAAGGCGGCCATCGAACATGGCGCCGACGCCGTGTACATCGGTTTAAAAGATGATACCAACGCCCGTCATTTTGCCGGGCTGAATTTTGACGAGGCCAGGCTGAAAGAAGCCGCGCGCTTTGTCCATCAGCATGGCAAAAAATTACATGTGGCAATTAATACTTTTGCTCATCCGGACAATTATCAGCGTTGGCAGCAGGCGGTTGATATGGCGGCCCACGCCGGGGCCGATGTGCTGATCCTGGCCGATATTGCCGTGCTGGCTTATGCCGCCGAGCGCTACCCCAAGCTGGAGCGGCATTTATCAGTGCAGGCATCGGCCACTAATGTGGCGGCGATTAATTTTTACCGCCAGTTTGGCATAAGCCGGGTGGTACTTCCGCGGGTACTGTCAATGCAACAAGTGCGCGCCATTGCCAAAAGCAGTGATATTGATCTGGAAGTGTTTGCTTTTGGCAGCCTGTGCATTATGGCCGAAGGCCGCTGCTATTTAAGCTCTTACATGACTGGCCAGTCGCCCAACACCGCAGGTGCCTGCTCACCGGCGGCATTTGTTAACTGGCAGGATAACGACGGTACCCTGGAGTCGCGCTTAAACGGTATTTTAATTGACCGCTTTGCCCCGAATGAAACAGCCGGTTACCCCACCCTGTGCAAGGGCCGCTTTAGCGTGGGCGATGATACTTACCATGCCCTGGAAGAGCCAACCAGCCTGAACACCCTGGATTTACTACCACAAATTTACGCTGAAGGTATTAAGTCATTGAAAATAGAAGGCCGCCAGCGCAGCCCGGCCTATGTGGCACAAATTACCAAAGTGTGGCGTGCCGCCATTGATGCGGTACAAAGCGCGCCGGATCATTTTAAGGTGCAACCCCAATGGCAACAGGTACTCGCTGGCTTGTCGGAAGGCAGCCAAACCACCCTGGGTGCTTATCATCGAAAGTGGAAATAATACCATGCAATTCTCATTAGGCCCGGTACTGTACTTCTGGCCCAAAGCACAAATGCTGCAGTTTTACCGCGAGGTGGCTGACAGCGACTTTGATATTGTTTACCTAGGCGAAACCGTCTGCAGCAAACGGCGTGAGCTAAAATATGAAGATTACCTGGCGTTGGCACTAATGCTGCGCGAGGCCGGTAAACAAGTAGTTTTATCGTCAATGACCTTATACGAAGCGCCGGGTGAGCTAAGGGAGCTGCGCAAATATGTCGACAACGGCGAGTTTTTAGTGGAAGCCAATGATGTTGGCGCCATAAGCATGCTGCAAGAGCAAAGCCTGCCGTTTGTCGCCGGCGCTGCCATTAACTGCTACAACCAGCATACCCTACGCCGGCTGGTTAGTATGGGCTTAAGCCGTTGGGTAATGCCGGTGGAATTGTCCGGCCAGTGGTTAAGCGATGTGTTAAACCAGAGCATTATTAGTGACATCCGTGACTGTTTTAGCACTGAGGTATTTGCGCTGGGCCATTTGCCGCTGGCCTGGAGTGGCCGCTGCTTTACCGCCCGCTCAGAGAATCGCAGCAAAGATCAGTGTGAACTATGCTGCATAAAATACCCTGCAGGCAGAGAAGTCAGTAGTCAGGACGGCACCCAGGTATTTGTGTTAAACGGTATTCAGACGCAATCAGGTTATCGCTACAACCTGGTAAACCAGCTAAGCACTATGCACAACACCGTGGATATAGTACGGTTAAGCCCACAACAAACCGGCACCTTTGACTGGCTGGCCAAATTTAAAGCTAACCTGGACGGCACAGCGCCACAACCACTTAGCGCCAGCGACAGTAATGGCTACTGGCTGCAACTGGCCGGCATGGCGACGGGCTAAAAACTCATTTATAACCCAACGGTTGCTACACACCTTGTGCTCGCCGCAGCAACCTCAGTTAAATACAGGATGTGTAATGACCAACCAAATCGCCAAAATTGGCATAGTTACAGTAAGCGACCGGGCAAGTGCCGGCGTTTACGAGGATTTATCCGGTAAGGCAATTATCGATACTTTAACAGACTATTTAAGTAGCGACTGGCAGGCAGAGTACCGTCTGATCCCGGACGAGCAGCCTTTAATTGAGCATATTCTTCGTAAACTGGCTGATGAACAGGGTTGCTGTTTAATTGTCACTACTGGTGGTACAGGTCCCTCCAAACGTGATGTCACGCCAGAAGCTACCGAAGCAGTGTGTGATCGGATGATGCCCGGCTTCGGTGAGCTGATGCGCACTGAATCCTTAAAGTATGTGCCAACCGCCATATTGTCGCGTCAAACTGCCGGCCTGCGCGGCAGCTGCCTGATTATTAATCTGCCAGGCAAACCCAAAGCCATACGCCAGTGTTTAGATGCGGTGTTTCCGGCCGTACCCTATTGCATTGATTTAATGGATGGGCCCTTTTTGCAGTGCAATGAAGATGTGATCACGCCATTTCGGCCAAAAACATAATATTGGGGCAACATAGTGCCGCAGTCATTCGCTTCGGCACTATATGTAACTTAACGTTGATACTCTCCGGCTCGCTCTGGTTGATATACCACCTCGAGAATCTCTACTGTGCGGCTCTGACCATTTGGCATTGGCCACTCCAATGACTGGCCAACAGACAGCCCCAATAATGCACTTCCCACAGGAGCGAAAATTGATATCTGATGTTCACTTGTAGCATCTTGCGGATATACCAGCGTTTTCTCAAACACCTTACTGTCGCCGGAAAATTTAAAGCGCACCGTAGAATTCATACTAACTACATCTGCTGGCATATTTGCCGGCTCTACGATAGTTGCGCGATCCAGCTCACTCTCCAACGTTTCAAGCTCTGGCGTCATCCGAGACATTTTTTCAATTAGTGCTTCTATCCTATCCATATCGACAGCGGAAACAGTAATGGTTGGTTTTGAACTCATTAAACACTCCTGAAAATGACAACCTTAGGAAAAAAGAAAAGCCCGACGGCACTGGCCGTCGGACTTTCACACAATCTGAACGTTATAGCGCCACAGCTTCAAAAAAGCAAGTTAACGCCTAAGCAAAAACAACCACACTACCAGCAGCAAGGTAATAAACCAGAAACCAGATAACAATTGCCAGAACAATAACGGATTGGTTTTGTGTTCTTGCTTAATTTCCTCGTGCAAAAACGCGGGGTTCGGTTGCTGTAAATCAGTCAGCAGCTGGTTAATGCTTTGATAGCGCTGGGATAAGTCTAAACTTACGCCTTTTTGCAGCGCCCGGTCAAACCAGGTTGGAATAACCGGATTAAACTGATGGCTGGGGCGATAGCGCAGTTTGTCGTAATCGGCCGCTGTACGACACTCCTCCACTGCATTCCCGTAGGGTAAATGGCCACCACTGAATAGCTCATAGCTGATGGTAGCCAGTGCATAAATATCGCCCTGCACCCCTGAGTTATGCCCCAGCAAATAATGGGGATCGGAATAGGCTGCTGTGCCAAGCGCGGCTTCGTGTTGCAGCGGGCTGTATATTTCAGCCAGGCCTGCGACATAGACCGAGCCAAAATCGACAATTTTCAAGCTGCCATCTTCCAGGTAAATAATATTACCGGGTTTTAAATCCTGATGAATGGCACCCATCCGGTGGAAAGCCTTTAACCCTTCGGCAATTTGTTTTACCAGCTTAATCGCTAATGCCGGTTTTAACGGTTTCGGTTGGCGCTCAAACCATTGCTCCAGGCTTTGGCCCGGCAAATACTCCATCAGGTAGTATAAAAAGGTCCGCGGCCGGTGTTGGCGCACCACCTTTACTACGTAGTCAGATTCAATCCGCAGGCCGATCCATTCTTCGCGGATAAAACGGTCAATATACAGAGCATCATCGTCGTAATTAAGCGACGGGCATTTCAGCACCAGTTGCCGGGCAGTGCTTTCAACAGCAGCGCTCTCATCTTCAACTAAATACAAGTGGCTGCGGCTACTGGCAAACAGCTCACTAAGTACTTTATAACCATCCAGCTTCATGCCGGGGCTAAGCGCCGGCGGAAAGGGCAGCCGGGTAAGGTGTTGATTTAAATCATCCAGGCTTTGTTCGGGTAAAGCCATGACCTCCAGCAAAATCAGGCTGATATTATCATCGCTGCCCTGCGTTAATGCCTGCTGCTTTAGCTGCTCGGCCGTTAGTTGCAGATCAGTCGCAGCAGTGAGCTGGCACTGCAACCCTTCAGCATTAATAAAATCGGAAATACCATCCGAGCACAGCAGAAATTTGTCGCCTGGCAGCAGGCTGATACTGCCCTGTTGCAGCTCAACCCGCGCATCCATGCCAAGGGCCCGACCGAGGAACTGGCGTTGCTCAGATAGCACAGTGGTATGATCATGGCTTAACTGCTGCAGCACGCCATTGCGCCAATGGTACAAGCGACTATCGCCAATATGAAAAAAATGCGCAGTCTGTGACTTTATAATCAGCGCGGTAAAAGTGGTCAGGTAACCTTTCTGATTATGCACAAACTGATGGCTTAGCTCATACAATTCGTTATTGATGGTGGCCAGCAGCTGGCTGGCGCTGTATGCCACTGACCAGCTATCGGGCGTCTGGCTGTATTCGCGGCAAAAGCGGCTTACCGCCCGTTCACTGGCTTGCTGGCCGGCTTCAGCGGTACTTACGCCATCAGCCAGAGTAAAACAGGCCCCTTTATAGGTTAACAGGTGGGCGTCATCGGGCAGATTCACTGCCACCGCATCTTCATTAGCCGGTTTAATTCCGGCCTCACAGACACTACTGTAACGAAGTTGCAGTTCAGATCCGCTCACCTGTTTATCCTTTTTACCAGACTATTAACCCTAACCGACATTAATCCGGTGCACAGTACCATCTTCACCCACTTCGGTAATATGGCCTTTAGGGTCATCTAAAAACATTACCGCAACCAGGCCCACTAAAGCAGATGCGGCAATAACATAGAAAAACATGCTGTAGCTGACATAGCTAAGCACCGTTAAATACACCACAGCACCAACATTACCATAAGCGCCAGCCATACCGGCGATCTGGCCAGTCATACTGCGTTTAATTAATGGTACTATGGCAAATACTGCGCCCTCTCCTGCTTGCACAAAGAAGCTACATGCCATGGTTGCCAGAACCGCCAGCGGGATCCACCAGTGGCTGTCCATCAGCCCCATCAGAAAGTAACCGGCTGCCAGGCCGCCAATTAAAATCAGCATACTTTTGCGCCGGCCAAATTTATCAGAGAACCAACCGCCCATCGGCCGCGATACCAGGTTCATAAAGGCAAAACCCGACGCCAGCATGCCGGCTTTAACTGCACTGATCCCTTCAAAGGTTTCCAGAAAATACAACGGTAGCATCGATACCACTGCCAGCTCTGAGCCAAAAGTTGCAAAATAGGCAATATTTAAAATACCCACCTGTTTAAAGCTGTATTTATCGGCCTCCGGCACACCGGCACGTAAATGTTCGACGTTAATCCGCCAGGTTTGCTGGGTTTGCAGTATAAACAATAGCAGCAGCACGCCCCACAAAACGTACATCATATTGGTAGAGAACAGGTCTACCCCGGCCGGTGATAAGCGCCAGGCCAGCATTCCCAATGCCAGATGCATAGGAATATTCATCAGAATAAGACCCCACATGGCCCCCCAGCTTGATACCACCATAGCGCCGGTTTTTTTCGGTTTAAAATACATCGAGCCCTTAGGGGTATTGCGGGCATATTTATAAAACACCAGTGCATATACCGCACTTATTACCCCGACGGTGCCAATCGCGTAACGCCAGCCGTCAGGGCCACCATAGGCCACGGCCAGCAACGGCAGGGTCATTGCAGCTGCGGCAGAACCAAAGTTACCCCAGCCACCATAAATACCCTCGGCGGTACCCACCTGGTGGTGCGGAAACCACTCGCCTACCAAACGAATACCCACGACAAAGCCGGCACCAACAAAGCCCAGTAAAAAGCGAAACAGCGCCAGTGCATCGTAAGTTTGGGCAAAAGCAAAACCAATACACAGCAGCGCCGAGATAAACAACAACAAGGAGTACATAATGCGTGGGCCGTAGCGGTCGACCAGCATACCCACTACTATCCGCGCCGGGATGGTAATGGCTACGTTTAAAATCAGCAGCGCTTTAATCTGGGCATCAGTTAGCGCCAATGCTTCTTTAATATGAATCAGCAAAGGCGCATGGGCGAACCACATCACAAAGGTTAAAAAGAAAGCAAACCAGGTCAGATGCAGCATTTTTATTTTTTGTTCAGCGAAATTAAGCAGGTTTAACCCACCACCGCTTGGCGTTGCTAAAGCAGAACCAGCCATAACATTCTCCACAGGATTAACAGTTAACTGCGCCTAGTGTAGAGAGCTGAAAGGGTAAAATCATTGATATAAAACAAAGCTAAACGGGCAGTTTTTTTAACAATTACAATCAGATACCACTTTATAGGTAGTACTGAAGCAAGCTACATATTATTGAAAATAAGCGCTTGGTACCTACTAAGGCTTAGTTCTTTAACTGGTGCAGGCTTGAGCGGCGCGTCAGAGGTACACCCTCTTTGCTGCTGCAGCACTTTGCTTTGGCGTTACACTACTGCTTAGTGATATACAGCGGATATTTTGCTATGGCGCACTATGCCCCTACTACGCTGGCACAGGCCACATTGCCCGGTGCCAACCGTGCTTTGTTACTGGCAACACTGGCCTTTGCCGCCTGTTTTTCGGTCTGGACCCTATATGCTGTAATGGGCATCCTATTACAGCAACAGCTGGGTCTTAGTGCTACCGAATACGGTATTCTGCTGGCAGCGCCAATTTTAAGTGGTGCAGTGCTTCGGATCCCACTCGGTATGCTTGCCGATCGGCTCAGCAGCCGCCGTCTGTGGCTTTATCAAATGCTGGCTGTCATTCCCGCGCTGCTGTTATTGCCATTGGTAGATAGTTACAGTGGTTATTTGTGGCTGGGACTGTGGTTTGGTATCAGTGGGGTATCTTTTACCTTTGGTGTGCGCTACGTCAGTTGTTGGTTTGCCTCCAGCCGTCAGGGTCGGGCGCTGGGCTTATTTGGCGTGGGTAATGCCGGGGTGGCGATCACCTTTGTACTGGTGCCGCTTGCAATTGAATATGTTGGCTGGCAATGGGTGGGGCCGCTCTATGCCGCTGGTATGCTATTGATCACCATACTGTTTGCTTTGCTGTCACCCGCCGAACCTACCCAAGCTTATACTAACGCCACCGCGCTTAGCTTGCGGCAATTGATATGCGATGCGCGAATTTGGCGCTTTTCGCTGTATTACTATTTTGTGTTTGGCAGCTTTTTAGCGCTGTTACTGTGGTTACCGCAATACTATATGCAAGCCTATGACATGAGCGCGCAACAAGCGATGGCATTTACCTTGTTTTTTGTTGCTACCTCATCAATGGTAAGGGCGCTGGGCGGCTGGTTTGCTGATCGCTATGGTGGGCGGGCGGTAAACTGGAGTGTGTTCTGGGTCTGTATTATGTGTTTGTTTTTTTTAAGTTACCCACCTACTACCCTGATTATTCATGGCCTGGAAAAAGACGTACAGCTGGAAATCGCGATGAATGTCTGGTGGTTTACGTTATTGATTTTTATTATCGGCGTAGCTCAGGGTTTTGGCCGGGCCAGTGTGTATAAGGTTATTCACGATTATTACCCGCAGCAAATGGGTAGCGCCGGTGGCTTTGTTGCTGCCATTGGCGCGCTGGGCGGCTGCACCCTGCCCATTGTATTTGGTTTGGCACAGGATGCACTTGGCATAGTTACCGGCTGTTTTATGATTTTATACGGCGTATTGGCGCTTTGTATGATCACCATGTTTTTTGCTAATCAGGCGGCGCAATACCAGCAAAAGCTGGCTGCTGCCCGCTCTGACAATTTTCTTTTAGATGAAGATCAACCTGTTTAAGGTAAGGATAAACCATGCAAATTACCGACTTGGCAACTGAGCAGAAGCTGTTACCGTTGCTGCGCCAGGCGTTTCGGCCGATGTTTTTATTTGGCGCGGCCTTCAGTGCCCTTGCCATGCTGCTGTGGGGGCTGGCGCTCTCTGGCCATATTCAACTTAAACCCTTTGCCAATGTATTGTTCTGGCACAGCCATGAAATGCTGTTTGGTTTTGTCTGTGCCATTATCATCGGTTTTTTGCTAACTGCGGTGCAAAACTGGACCGGCCTGCGGGCGCCACATGGCAAAAGCCTGCTAATAATAAGCTTGTTGTGGCTGGCAGGCCGCTTGCTACTGCTGTTCGGCCAGGGCTTACCCCTTTACCTGGTGGCGGCAGTAGATTTAAGTTTTCTACCAATTTGTGCCTGGTTGCTGGCAAGGCCGTTAATCCAGGCTGGCCAGCACCGCAACCTGTTTTTTGTGCCGGTGTTGTTATTACTTACCGCCTGTAATGCACTGATGTATATCGGCGTCGCGACTAACCGTTATGAGCTTATTCAACTTGGCAGCCAGAATGCAGTGTGGCTAATCACCCTGTTAATGGCGATAGTCGGCGGCCGGGTGCTGCCGATGTTTACCGCCAATGGCACCCAAACCAAAAAAGCGGAGCCGCTGTTATGGCTGGATCGTGCCGCGCTTGGCTCACTTTGGCTGATCTTTGTGCTGCATTTTTTTGCGCTGACTAAATATTTGCCGCCGCTGGCGATAAGTGGTTTATTTGCACTTAGCGCCTTCTTCACTGCCCTGCGCTGCCTGCGCTGGAAAATATGGATCACTTTAAAAGTGTCGCTGCTCTGGTCGCTGCATCTGGCGTACTGGTGCATTCCAATTGGCCTGGCACTCTATAGTGCCCGCTATGCAGGCTTTAATATCAGTAATAGCATAGCGTTACACGCTCTTACCGCCGGCGCCATGGGCAGTATGATTTTAAGCATGATGGCCCGGGTGTCATTAGGCCACAGCGGCCGGATGCTAAAACCGCATGCCATTATGTCGCTGGCGTTTTTGCTGGTACTGGCTGCCGCTGTCAGCCGTACCCTGCTGATCTGGCTCTGGCCGGCGCAAACAATGCAGTGGTTGTGGCTTGGCGTCGGCGGCTGGGTGCTGGCGTACGTGCTTTACGTATTGGTGTATTTCCCGGTGCTCACTACGCCCAGGCCAGATGGACGGCCGGGCTAGAACCCCCCTGTACCTCTTAAGAGGTAAGCGTGCCGCGGCTTTGATTTGTATCAAGTCGCGGATTGCTATGGCCTCTACACTGAATAAATAGTCTGACCACGCTATTTAACAGGGGAGCCCCGTATGAACACCGAATACAACGACAAGCCTTTAGTCTATTCCTGCTCTGGCTGCTCAAACGTCGCGCAGCTGGCCAATGATTTAGCCGTGGTACTTGACCGCGAAGGCTCAGCACAAATGTCTTGTATTGCCGGAGTTGGCGGTAAGGTAAAACAGCTGGTAAAAGTCGCCCAATCCGGCAGGCCGATTCTGGCAGTAGATGGTTGCCCGCTTAACTGCGTAAAACACACCCTCGCCACGGTAGATGTCGTACCCACCTGGCATATCGAACTCACCTCACTAGGCTATAAAAAACGCGATCACGAAAACTGCGATTTAGGTGATGCCTATAAACTGCTGCAGATGGTGCATAGCGATATATTGCCACAAGCGGCGAAGCCGGCACTGCGGTAATCGCAGCAAGCGTTAACCACAAACACTACAGTTTGGGTCTTTGTTTAAACCGAACTGACGCCATTGGCTTGTTAAGGCGTCAAATAACTGCAACTTGCCATACAGTGGTGTACCTATTCCGCCAAGAATTTTTACCGCCTCTAAAGCCTGCATGGTGCCAATAATACCGACTACCGGGCTTAGAATACCCGCTTCCATACAGCTGAGTTGTTGCTCGCCAAATAGCTGACTGAAACAGTGGTAGCAGGCACCGTCGCCTTGCATACTAAAACTGGCCACCTGACCTTCCAAGCGAATAGCGGCGCCCGATACCAGCGGCACTTTGGCCTTAACACAGGCTGCATTAATGGCATTGCGGGTGGTAAGGTTGTCAGTGCAGTCCAGCACCAGTGAATACTGCGGTACCAGCGTCGCTAAATCGTCTTCACTTAACCGCTGCTGCAAAGCCTGTATTTCAATTTCGGAATTTAACTGGCGCAAACTGGCTGCAGCTTGCTGTACTTTACTCTGCCCGATATCGGCTTCGCGATACAAGATTTGCCGTTGTAGGTTACTGTGGTCAATAGTGTCATCATCTACCAGGGTAATACTGCCTATACCACTTGCCACCAGATAAGGTGCGGCAGCACAGCCTAACCCACCCATGCCAATCAGCAGTACGTTACTGGCGAGTAACGCTTCCTGGCCCCTAAAATCCAATGCCGGCAGCATTACCTGGCGGCTGTAACGCATCGCCTGCTGCGGGCTAAGCTCTGACGGATTAGTCGGTTTTGTCATAATCATTATCCTGAGTAACTTGTTCAGGGCGGCGCCATAGCCAAAGTGCCACCAACAATAGAAAACATGGCAGCAGCAGTTTTAGTAATAACGGCGCTGTCGATAACTGCAACAACAGCACGCTTAGCAGCATCATGCCACAGGCCAGATATTTAGCACGGCGGGGTACCACCCCGTTTTGGCGCCAGGCCAGGATCGGTGGGCCTAAATGCGGATGAGTTAACAAGCGTTGCTCCAGCGCCGGCCAGCCTTTTCCTGCCGACCAGGCACTAAGTAAAATAAAAGGGACCGTTGGCAGGCCCGGCAAGGGTATGCCTAACAGGCCCAGTGCTAAGCTTATTATTGCCAGCGCCCGCCAGAACAGCGCCCGACTATAGTGCCACATTATGTTTCCACCAATTTACTTAAGCCCCAACCGTTGTGCCAGCTTATGCAGGTTGCTGGGGTCAAGCTCAAGCTGCCGTGCCGCTAACGACCAGCTGCCATTTTGCTGGCCTATCGCTTGTTGAATCATCTGTCGTTGCAGTTGATTAACCGCCTGTTTTAACGGTATAGCGCTAAGTTGCAACACACCGTTTGTTTCATTGTGCGCAATGGCTGCCGGCACGGTATCCAGATCAAGCAATGTCGCCTCCAGGGTAACGATGTCAGTTCGCGACGCGCCATGACTTAACGCTTTAATCGCCGCCCGGCTAATCACATGCTCCAGTTCCCGCACATTGCCCGGCCAGTCGTAACTTAACAACGCCAGCTCGGCGTCACTGGATAATCTGAGCGCCCGCAGCCCCAACCGGCTTCGGTTCAGCTCAAGAAAATGGCCGGCTAACAACGGAATATCATCCGGCCGCTCGCGCAGTGGAGGGATTGGCAACGGATATACTGATAACCGATGATATAAATCGGCCCGAAACTCACCACTTTTAACTTGCTGCTTTAGATCACGATTCGTTGCCGCAACCAACCGCACATTTACCTGACGTGTTTTATCTGAGCCCAGGCGCTGAATTTCACCGTCTTGCAGTACCCGCAGCAATTTGGCTTGCACGGAAAGAGGCAGCTCGCCTACTTCATCTAAAAACAGCGTACCGCCATCGGCTGCCTCAAAACGCCCGGCCCGCTCGCTGTGGGCACCTGAGAAAGCACCTTTGTTATGACCAAACAGCTCACTTTCCGCCAAGCTTTCTGGTAGTGCAGCGCAATTAATATAAATCATCGGCTTAGTAGCGCGGGCGGAACTGCGGTGCAAATGACGAGCAAACAGCTCCTTACCCACACCCGTTTCACCAAGCAACAAAACGGGCAGATCAGAGCTTGCCACCACCGTGAGCTCCTGCAGAATTTGTTGCAAAGCTTTACTCTGGCCAATCAGCTCATAACGTTGTTTGGCGGCCGGTTCATATTGCTGCTCGTCGGCCTGATGATTGAGCCGTAAAGCCCGGTTAGCTTGCTCCAGCTCAGTCATCCGCACTGCGGCTTCTACCAGCAAACTGTAGCGCTGCAGCTCGTATATCGCAGCCTGAGAAAAGCTGCCTGCCTGCAACGCATCCAGGGTAATAACACCCCAACAGCGTCCCTCAACATAGAGCGCAATACCCATACAATCGTGCACCGGTAGTGCCTGCCCGGGTTGCTCGGCTAACAAACCATCGTATGGGTCGGGTAATTCAGACTCAGGCTCAAACCTGACGGGGTTGCGACTGGCTAAAATTGCTGCCAGCCGGGGGTGTTGGGCTACCACGAAACGCCGGCCTTGGGCTTCACGTACCAGGCCATGCAATGCCACAGGTTTAAGCACATCATGTTCCAGCCTGAGCAAGCCTACTGCCCCGCAACTAAAGTGACTACGCAGGGTACTCACTAAACGCTGCAAACGCACGGCCGCAGGCAATTCTGTTACCAAATCAGCAATTAAACTTTCTTCCAGCATGGTATTTTTTACCCTTGGGTAGATATTACCCTTAGTTAACTGGGTGCAATTTACCACAGTGCATAATAAAGCTATATAAATCAAAGGAGGTAGTTTTGGCCTGACTCTTGCCATCTTAGTCTTGTTAATAGCGGTTAACCGCCCAGTTGAAAGCGGCCCCTTTAATCAATTAAGCAACTAAGTAAGCAGGAGCAAGTATGTCATTCACCCATGTATCATTTTTAGACCAGTCTTTAGGCCAGATAGCCACTACCATTGCCGGTGCTACCGCGGTATTTCATCAGTACAAACTGGATTTTTGTTGTGGCGGCCAACACAGCCTGCGTGAAGCACTGGCTGCAAAAGAACTGGATGCAACGCCTATTCTCAGTGCTCTTCGGCAATTACAACAACAAGAAGGCGAGATAACCGACTGGCGCAGCAAACCGGTAAAGGAGCTTATCGAGCATATCCTGCAGCGTTTTCACCAGCGCCACCGTCTACAACTGCCCGAGGTTATCCGACTGGCCCGGCGGGTTGAGCATGTTCATGCTGACGATCCGAATTGCCCGACAGGGCTAACACAACACCTGGAAGACATGTATCAGGAGCTGGAAAGCCATATGGTAAAAGAAGAGCAGATTCTGTTTCCTATGTTGGCAGGCGGCATTTATCCGTCCGGGCCGATTAGCGTAATGGAAGAAGAACACCTGCAGCATGGGGATGCCCTGGAAACTCTGGATAAGTTGACTAATAACATTACTTTGCCGGCCGATGCGTGCAATACGTGGACAGCACTGTATCTGGCATTGCAGGAGCTGAAAGAAGACTTAATGCAGCATATTTTACTGGAAAACCAAATCTTATTTGTCCAGCCCAAAGCCAGTGCTCACGATGATGACCGCCAAATGTGCTGCGGTAGTTGCCAATAACTCATTTTTTCATCGGAACCATGCATTAATGCCTGGTTCCAATCAGCCTTTTGGTGTTTAGCTAGGTGTTTGAATCTGTGTTTAATCGTTTTTCGGCCATTTTGAAGCAATTAGTTATTCGTCGACAAAGCACTGCAATGTGAGTTTATGCTTGGAAACTTTTAATTTGTCACAGTTTTCTTTCTTATAGGTCTATATCAAGCATTCTCCACAGGCTAAAATTGGGATCACTTAACCTCTAAGACGTTAAAGATGTTTAAAATCAACATAATAAAACCATCCTTCCCTATGTTATAGATTCGTTCCCTTCTCAAGTACCCACCTAACCTAGTAGCGACCAGATTGTCTTCTAATAAGATCGCATTGATATATCAACAACCAGCAAACACAAAATACACAGTGAGCACTGCAAGGAAGAAAGTGCGCAATATACTGATATTTATACATTTATAGTGCGCACTATCTTAAAAAAATTTAAATGATGGTCATAATGGAAACTTTTAACTTGTGGCCTTTTAGTGACCAAATAGTATTCTAAAGGCTTTTAAAGCGACCAAAATCTAACTTGAAAAAATATTTTATAGTGCTATAGTCCTTATATTATAAGGCTTTCAGGCTACTTAGCCTTAATTTCAGTGTTATTCAAAGCATAAATATACCCCCTTGACATGGTGGGGGTCGGTGGTTCGAGTCCACTAGGACGCACCAATAAATTCAAATAAAAACGCCACTCAATGAGTGGCGTTTTTGTATTTTTAAACTGTGATAACTAGCGTTTTGCCCGAAAAACGGCAATGCTGTTATTAACCCAACCATCAGACGATTAATTGGTTAGTTGTCAGGCATGAAATTCTCCATCTCACACTCCCTTGCAAGTTGTGGCATATTGTTGCTGGCATTATCTGCCAGCGCTGAGCAACAGCCACTGCGACTGCTAACCGAGCACAAACCGCCGGGTACCTTTCTTAACGAAAAAGGCCATGTTTCCGGAGCAACAGTCGAGCTTGTCCGTCATCTGCAACAGCAATTGAATGAACCCGGGAAAATCGAACTTTTGCCATGGGCCAGAGCCTATGAAATGGCCAAAACCGGACCCGATGTTGCAGTATTCGAGACTATTCGTAATGCAGAACGCGAAGCCCTGTTTAAATGGGTTGGCCCGTTAAAACAGTATAAAGTGGTGTTGTATGCCAGGGCAGACCGGTTAACAAGGGATCTGACTGAGTTTCCAAAATACCGGATTGCCTGTGAATACCGGCGCTCAGCTTTGGTTGATGATCTGGTCCGGCTTGGTTTTTCCACGGAGAGAAATCTGGTATTAACGTCAAAGCACGGAGACTGTTATGACATGTTGTTGCATGGCCGGATATATGCAATAGCGCTCAGCAGTAATAATGTTGAAGCGCAAAAAGCGTTATTCTTAGAAAAAGGGGTACCTCTGGTAGCGGTATTACCGGTGACAGAAGTAAAAATGTATATGGCGTTTTCACCTGACGTTAGCGATACCCGCGTGGCCCGCTGGCAGGCTGCACTGGAGCAAAGTTATCTGAATGGCACTATGCGTAAACTTTACCAGAACGTCTATCCTGAACAGATGATTGCTGAACTTGAAGCCCTGGCAGCTATTCACCCTGCAGAGTAACTACCACCGTTCTGCTGCCGGCATGGTTACGATGCTCACACAAATAAATACCCTGCCAGGAGCCCAGATTCAGGCTGCCGCCAGTGATTGGAATGGTTACACTACTGCCAAGCAGGCTGCTTTTCAGATGCGCGGGCATATCATCACTGCCCTCACAAGTATGGGTATAGTAAGGCTCGTTTTCGGGTACTGCCCGGTTAAAAAACTGCTCAAAATCCTGGCGTACTGTCGGGTCGGCGTTCTCGTTAATGGTTAACGATGCAGAGCTGTGCTTAATAAAAACGTGGCAAATACCAACTGAAAAGTCATTCAGTTCGGCTAATTGACGGAGTATTTCATTAGTTATCAGGTGAAAGCCGCGCGCTCTTGCTTTCAAAGACAGCTCTTTTTGCAACCACATCGTGTTTCCTCTTACTTTGAACAATAAATGCTTACCACAACATCAGCTGGATATCAGGACATTATCAGCACAAAAACAGCCAGTATTGTTAACTGGCAAGAGCGATTATGTTATGGCTTCTTCTGTTGCTGAAGCAAGATCAAAATGGGCATTCGGCCGGTCAAGCGCTACACTATAGTAATATTTTGTTTTAGCGGATGATATTATGCGTATTGCTTTAGTGTTGATTCTCCTGATTATTATTCCTTCGCCTGCGTTCACAGCAGAACATCAGCATAGCTATATCGGAAGCCATGGTATGGTGTTGTTTGCAGCGGATGATATTTTGCTGGCGTCACATTTACCGCTGTACCAGCCGCCACATAATTATCAGCTGATATACCAGATAACCCTGCCACCTACCGAACATCAAGCCGTGCTGGCCACCCTGCATGACAAGCAGCAGATGACCATTCTGCCGCAACAGTTTGACTTACAACAGTTAATCAATGGTAACAGCATCACTATTAAGGCATCTGTGTACCATGGCCATTTTGAACGGGGTGGCAGTGTCTGGTTTGATGAGGTGCCGGTTAATTTTGCCAGGCGGCTCTATTTTCGGCCAATAACACAATCCGCACCAATAAACGAAGCCCATTATGACGTGCTTAAAATTAAGCAGAATTATTTTTTAATTCATCAGATTGCCGCCAAGCCTGGCTATGATCAGATTTTACGTACTGATCAGGCGCCGCCAGAGCCGCTGGTATTAAAAGCACCGGCAGATGTCACCGCCCTGCAGCAGCTGAACGCGATGGGAATTCAGGCGACTGAGGTGTATCTGGAAACGGCTGATTTTAAATAAGTCTGTCAGAAAGAACTATTGCCGCTTGAGCAAGCCCACCCTTTTCATTAGTTTTTCTAATGAATTGGAGATAATTTATCTCGTCTATCTTACACAGAACTGTCACCTTCACCTTGTATTCTTATCAGCAGTAAAAACAAACCTGGTGAGGCAAAAAATGAAATTAGCAATTGTAACTGCAGTAGCGGCTCTGGCCCTGATATCGATGAACAGCGAAGCAAGTGTCAATACTTATACTTATTCGAACACCGAATATTGCCAACTGGCTGCCGGCGACGCCACAGAAATGAAGTTAGCAGCCTACAGCCGTAAACTGGGTTTTACTCCTACTACTGCTGAATGTCGCAGTCTGCTGCAGCCCGTGTCGGTCGAGGTAGCCGTTACGAAGGAAGACGTCGCCAGACAACAACTGTTGCGTTTTCAACGCGGCTCAGTAATCCGGCTGAATAACACCCTGAATCAGAAACTGGCGGCGATGTCAGTTGAAGAGCGCATGGCAGTATTAAAACGTTTATATAACTGACTACCGGTTTAAACACGTTTAACCATCCAAAAAAAACAGCGCCTGAGGGCGCTGTTTTTGTCAGGCTTACTCTTTACTTTCTGCCAGCCGCGCCTTTGCAATATCTGCCAGCATGGCATCAAGCTTGTCTCTGCCCAGCCACTGACCACGCACCATTACACCGGCAGGTTGATACAGCACGCTCAAATCGTCTAACGGATTACCATCAACCAGCAATAAATCTGCACGCTGGCCGGCTTTTACCTGGCCAAACTGATCTTCAGCAGCAAAATACTCACCAACCAGCACGGTGCCACTGCGCAAAATGTCATAGTTGCTGATCCCTGCCTCCGCCATTTTGGGTATTTCCCGGCGGATAGAAAGGCCCGGCACACTAAATAACTGCGGTGCGTCGGTGCCCAGTAAAATGGTGACCCCGGCCCGGTATAATTCCCCCAGCAACAGCTTGCGGTTTTGGGCATGTATTGCTGCTGTTTCACCCGTGTAATAAGCCCCGCTCCCAGCCTGCAAGTAGCGCTGCCAGCCGGCAATCACCCGGGCCGGCATATATTTCAGTTCATCATAAGCCTGCAACTTTGCTGCGTCAGCCGCACCAATAATGGTTTGCCATAAGGCTTCTGTGGGCACTACCGCCACGTTATGTTGCTTGGTTAACGCTACCAGCGGTGCCATATCCTCAGCCGATAACGCTTTATCAAAACCACCCAGTGCGGCCATATAACCATCAAGATGATCGATAGTGCGACTGCCAAGCACAATAGCCTGCTCAATACCAACCGCCTCCGGCACATGGCCGGCAAAATCAATATTTTGCTTATTGGCTTCCGCCGCAATCGCCTGATAATGCTCCAGGCTTAAGCCGGGGTGGATTTTCAACAGGTCCCACCCTTGCTGCTTGTGCTCGCGTACGCGCTGCCGGGCCTGCTCAGCTGAGGTAACCGTGTGCTGATTAAAACTGGGACCAGCCAGATACAAAGTCGGGCCCAGTCGCTCCCCGCTGGCGATATCCTCTTTAAGCTGCAACTGCCGATCATGGCCAAGCATGCCGCGCACCGTGGTGACGCCTCCGGCCAGGTACAGCGTTAACACATCGTCCAGATAACGCGCTGGCACCCCACTGAAATCAGCCAGCGGTGGCACATGGCCATGCATCTCGGCCAGACCTGGCAACAGGTAGCGACCTGCCCCGTCAATTACAGTGGCGCCGGCTGGCAGGGCCAATTCAGCAGCAGAGCCAACGGCAATAATCCGATCGTCCTTTATCAGCACCCGTTGATTACGCAGTACCCGCTTATCAGGCGTCACTTTCTCAGGGTGCATCGGCAACACATGCACCTTATCAAATACAATATAACTTTGTTTAACTGATGACTCAGCTTGCTCAGTCTGCTTACTTTTCGCCGCAAAACTGACTGACAGCAACGCCAGTAACACACAACAACCAAGCCGGAATAATAATGTTTTCAGTAACATGGCACGCGCCTTTTGTCGCCATCAGAATTCATCATAATGAACAAGCCACTACAGTTTGGCAATACCAGCTAGGATCTTTGTCATCCACCAAACATTTCGGCATGCATTACCGCCACCCGGCATATCCATCAGGCTGACAAGTTCTGCACCGTAGGCTTTTTTATAGAAATCAATGGCTTTGGCTGCACCTTTAACCGTTAAATAAGGGATGGCCGAAGCATAATTTGGTGGGATAGGTAGAATAGACGCCATATCAGTCTCCTGCTGTTGAGTTTCAGGCACTATCAGTATAGCGGGGATCCAGCCCTGCTCGGCCTGCGAGAGCTGTTTCTGTTAGCACGAAATCATTGAGTTCAGTAGGCAGGTCAGATAAGTTGTTGTCTTCAGCAATAAAACATCCCTGGTTTTAAATGGCGCTTATCTTTGCCCAAACTGTGCTCAGCTGGCAAAAACAGTTAAAACGTTCCCCATTCCGGTTGGTACCATCGTATTGGATGCTAACGATACTGTTGTTAACCGTCGTATCGGCGTTGTTCAGCGGCAGCGGAAATGCGATAGACATCAGCGAGTACAAAGATGGCACGCCGGGAAAATATATCAGATATTTTCAGGAAGATGAGCAGCGATTATCACTGGAGCAGGCGCAAACTGTTTTTGCCAGCCAAACCGTTAAGCAAGCCAGCAGTAACTCATTGTCGTTAGGTATTGGCACTGCACCAGTCTGGATGAAATTCAGGGTAACCAACCCGCAACCAACGGGCGCAGAGTATCGGCTGGCTATTGAGACGCCCTGGCAGGAGATAACCGAAAAGAAGATAACCAACAGCCAAGGCTGATTCCGCTGAGCTATAGGCCACACTACACCACTTTTGAATAGCGCAGCTGGCCCCGGTTTAAATACGCATCGAAACAGGCACAGATACTACGCACCCAAAGCCGGCCGGTATTGGTTACCTTAATCCGCCCGGCGTAAACCTCTACCAGGCCATCTTCCATAAACGGCTGTAAGCGCGCTAAGGCGTCTGCAAAGTATTGCCAGAAGTTAGCAATGTGCCACTGCTGAGCAAACACTGCGACATCCAGTTCAAAGTGACAGATTAGCTGGCTGATCAACGCTGAACGTACTTTGTCATCAACATTTAAGCTGAACCCCCGTTCAACCGGCATGTTCCCGACATTTATCGCAGCGTAGTAGCCTGCTAAGTCTTTGCCGTTTTGCCACAGTACGCCATTAACCTGGCTGATACTGGATACCCCCAGGCCAATCAGCGCATTCTGGCCCGCGGTGGTGTAGCCCTGAAAATTACGCTGCAATTTGCCGGCCTGTTGCGCTTTGGCTAAAGCATCATCCGGTCTGGCGAAATGGTCCATGCCAATAAACTGATAGCCGGCAGCGACAAAACGGTTGATCGCCAGTTGCATTAACTGCAGTTTTAACGGTGCATCCGGCAGGCTGGCATCGCTTATTTTACGCTGGGCGGCAAAACGCTCAGGTAAATGGGCATAGCTGAACAGAGAAATGCGATCAGGGTTTAGTAAGATAATTTCATCAACCGTTTCGGCAAAACTGGCCGGTTGCTGAAATGGCAGGCCGTAGATCAAATCCAGATTTACTGAGTTAAAACTGAGCTCACGGCTAAGCGCTACCTGATGGCGGATAAGATCAGTATCCTGCAGCCGGTTTATGGCAATTTGCACGTTTTCATCTAAATCCTGCACCCCAAAACTTACCCGATTGAACCCCAGGCTGCGTAAATGGCGTAGCTTGTTATCGCTGCAACTGCGTGGATCTATTTCAATGCTGACTTCGGCATCGTTGTTAATAACAAAATGTTGCCGCAACAGCCTCATCAGCCGGCTTAACTGGGCTTCGGTTAAAAAAGTTGGTGTGCCGCCCCCCAAATGCAGCTGGCTGATACATTTCTCCTGCAATAACGGCTGATACAGCGCCATTTCCTGCGCTAGGGCATCCAGATAACTATCGGCTTTGTGCTGATGGCGGGTTACCAGCTTATTACAGCCACAGTAGTAGCACAGCTTATGGCAAAACGGGATATGCAAATACAAGCTAAGCTGCTGCGCACTGCTGCCGATGGCCGTTTTAATCTGCGCCTGGTCAAAATCAGTAGTTAATGCCAGCGCAGTGGGGTAAGAGGTATAACGCGGGCCGTTGATATTGTACTTACTGATTAATTTCGGGTCCCAGTTAACTGACTGCATAACTACCTCTGCGCTATCGGCTTTTAAAGCGCTATTGTAGATGTTTAAGCAGCGGGATAATTTGATCTGTGACAGGCCTGGCGCAACTCTTTTAATCTATCGTGCACTGGCCACGTCACTAAATAGTATTGGCCTGTCGGCTGCATGTACTATTTTTTGATAGGGTGCTACGCACTATTCCACCCTGACTTTGGTCTATAGTTAATCAGGTAGCTAACTGAGCGGTGATATGAAAATACTCACAGCACTTAACATTATATTTTGCCTGTTATTAGTAGCATCATGTCAGCATAGCTCCGGTGAATGGGCTTTATCGCAGCAGCAACAATTACTGCTTGACGATGCCAGCTTTTCCGGCGAAACCTATCCGGTTGAGACCGCAACACAGATATTTCAGCTGCCTGATGCAACTAAAACGCAGCTTAACCGTTTGTCCGCGTCACATCAGGATCTGGCTGCACGCAGCAAGGCCATTTTGCATTACATACTGGCATACGCTGGCGACAGCCTGACCTACCAGCATGGGGCAACCAAAACAGTTAGTGAAACACTGGCTACCGGACGGGCAAATTGTTTGAGTTTATCGTTGTTAACCTACAGTATCGCGAGGGAGGTGGGTATTGATGCGGTATTTCAGGATGTGACCATCCCTGAATATTGGAGCAGCTCGACAACTCAAACCTGGCTGAACGGTCATATCAACCTGAAATTACTACAAAACGGCCACTTAAATCAAAGTTCAGGCAAAGTGCTACTGAGCAGTAATATTATTGTCGATTTCGACAGCAGTATTGCCAGAAAACGTTTCCCCGCGAAAATCATTTCCAGCAAACGTGCCATAGCAATGTTTTATAACAATAAAGCCGCAGAAGCGCTTGACCAGAGTAATGCCGCCCAGGCCTATCGTTACTATCAGGCGGCCATTGCAACAGATCCGGATTTTGCCGATACCTGGTCCAACCTTGCTGTACTGTACCGGCTACACAATTACCATCGCCTCGCTGAACAAACGTATCACCATAGCCTGGCGTTAGATCCAAACTCAAATAATACGTTGTCTAATCTGGCGGTATTGTACCGCCGGAATGGTAATATCGATGCCGCCGCCAAATTGGAACAACGGGTTTACAATAAACGTAAAACTAACCCCTGGTACTTTATTATGCTTGGTAATGAGGCTATTAAAACCAATAACCAGCGCGAAGCAATAGCGTTTTTTCAGCAGGCGCTGGCATTGGATAACAATACCCATGAAGCATGGTTCGGTTTAGCCAGTAGCTATTTTGCTCTGAATAACAATATTAAAGCATCACAGTATCTTGAACGTGCCCAACGTGCTGCAACACTTTTGCCCGATAAAGAGCGTTATCAACACAAACTTTCTGCACTAAATCAGCTCAGCAGCCTGTGCCAGCACTGTTAAATTTAGCGGCTTTGATGCTGAAGCAGCCAGTTATAAATATCTTCGCCAGCGTATACCTGGCGCCAGGCATCGTGTTCAGCATGCTCCAGCATACTGAACCGCAGTTTGTTATGGCCAAGTTGGCGCAGGGTTTCAATACCCGGGTAAAAGTAGTTTTTATTAACGGCAGAATCACGCCCGGCAGCAAATACCCACAGCGGCGTTTGCGCAGCCGCAATTGGCGGCATTAAATCCGGATGGCCCCAGCCAACTACCGGCGCCACCGCGGCAAAGCGGTGCGGGTGCTTACTGGCCATATACCAGCTACCAAAACCGCCATAGCTAATACCGGTTAAATACAAACGGCTGGCATCAGTATTATAAGTTGCCTGAACGGTTTGCAGCATCGCCAGCAAGTCCTGCTCTGCCCGCTCCCAGCCATCAGGCAATAATGCAGGCACCTTGCTCATATCTGCCACCGGCTCTGCCGGTGCTATTGGTTGGCTTGAGGGAAACATCGCCGGGCGCGGTGGTACGCCCTTGGTTAAACGCTGTGGAATATCAGCTGGCGAGCGGTTGGCAATATAAGATACGTTGCCCATATCAAACATATGCAGTTGCGGCACAACGATAATAAATGGCAAGTCACGCTTTTGCACCCAGGCTTCATACAAAGGCCCGTGAATTAAGGTGTAATCCAGCTCGTCCAGGCCATTACCCCGCTCACCATTGCCGTGTAAAAACAGCATAACCGGCCATTTTTTAGCACTGTCCTGCTGATAGCCTGCCGGTAAATAAACAAAATACTGGCGTCTGGTATTGTCGATGCTGCTTTGATAATCCAGCCGCAACAGCTGTGGCTCAGAGGTTGCCGTGGCCTGGTTACTATCTGGACTGCTATCTGGGCTGCTATTTGTATTGCTGCAGGCCGCAACCATAACAACAACGGTTAACCACAAGGTAATTTGTTTATATAATGTGTCCATATTTCTCAGCCAATGTTGGTAGCGGTTGCCAAGCAGACACCCGGTTATCCGCCAATACCGGCTGGCAGCATATGTTGGCTTTGTAGCCAGCCCAGGGCAATCAGGTTTAACAAAGCCCCAAGATAAAACACCAGGGCCACATTGCAGCACGCTTAGCGGTTATATACGTACTATTGGTGTGCCTTGTTTAATTGTAATAAATCCCATTTATTTCCATAAAGATCTTGGAACACCGCAACTGTCCCATACTCCTCAACTCGCGGCTCTTCGTTGAAAACAACGCCATTGATCTTCATCAACTGATAATCTCGCCAGAAATCATTAGTTTGTAGAAATAGAAAAACACGGCCTCCAGCCTGATTACCCACAAATTGCGCTTGCTCCTCTGTACTCGGTTGAGCAAGAAGTAAGTTCGTTCCATTCGAGTTTGGCGGTGAAACTTGTACCCAACGTTTACCATTACCCAAATCTGTATCGTCAACCAAAGTAAACTGAAGTTTTTTTGTATAAAACTCAATGGCATCATCGTAGTTTTCAACGACGAGTGCGATGTTACCAATTTGCTGCTGAATGACTTTAGACATACTTAGTTCTCTGAAATTTCTAAAGTCGGATTCTAAACTGAACTTCCCCCAATCTCATCTTCTATTCAAGCCTTTAGCGCTGAATTCAACATGGCAAAAATATAGCGCACCTGGTAAGGTGCGAAAGTATGTTGGCGTTGCTTTTGCTTTTTTTTTGCAAAAGGCATGACAAGATACTTATGTCGCTCTTTACCGGTTTGTTAGGCGAATACTCCTGTTGCACTTCAAGCTTACAGCTTTACATTAACGTTTTTCTCTTGCAGTTTAGTTAGAAGTACGGTTGCAAGATCAATATACTGCTGAGCAGACTGGAGAGTAGGTTCAAATCCTTGTGCATGCGCCACTTCGTTGCGGAGTCTCCTGATTTCATGAAACAGGGTGACATCTGCGGGACTTAATATGCTCCTCTCGGCAAGTGGCTCTGCGAGCTTTGACGCTGGAATATAACTTGGGCTCGTGACGGAAGTACTGTTACTTGCAAGAACTGCCCTCGCTGCCGCCTCTACTCGAACCCACGATTCGAGAATTGCCGAGCGTGGATGTAACTCTGCTAACTGAGCGAGAAACTCATGAGAGGCAAAATCTGCTTGTTCATGGCTTGCAACAATACTTTTTTCTGATATTTCGGCGAGTTCTCGAACTTCCTTTTCAAACTCCGCTTCCACTGGGCCTGCTTTCACTTTCCTTAGCTGCGGTACAAGCTTTGCGATATCGTCTCGCAAAAGAAATACTATGATAAGAACCGTGACAGGCCAGGCCAGCTCTTTCACAAGTGTTGTAGTAAATTCAAAGCCACTCACGGGGACCTCGATCGCCTAACGCTTATTCGGCGGAATAATCCGTATTTAAACACGGATTTTTCCGCCTTTGTAAATTTCATGTTGTTGACATTACATCGGTTTTAACTTGTTTACAATGACTTATGGGTACAGAAATATTTAATAAATATCATAAGAAAAGATCGCTTTTGGCACTTAACGCATACCCGGCGTTATTTCACATCTGTTTCACGGCGCGGCCGTTACGCTTCGATGCCTAAACCCATTGAAGAGGTAACAGCATGTCGCTATCTGCTTTAAGTACCATAGCGCTGACGAATGTCAGTCAAAGCTTCAGCCACCATGGCCATAAGGTGCAATTGTTTGGGCAGTTAAGCCTGAGCATTGAACAAGGCCGGTCTTATGCCATTACCGGGCCGTCGGGCTCGGGCAAGTCCAGTTTGTTAATGCTGATGGCAGGCCTGGAGCAGCCAAGCGCCGGCCAGGTGGCCTACCAGCAGCACGGCCGTAGCATGGCGCTGACGCAGCTGCGACAAGACATTGGTTTTGTATTTCAGCAGTTTCATTTATTGCCGGAGCTGACAGCACTGCACAATGTGGCCTTGCCACTGAAATTACGCGGCGAAAAAAATGCCGAAGCCACCGCCAGCACCTGGTTGGAAAAAGTCGGCCTTGGCCACAGGCTTAACCACAAACCGCAGCAAATGAGTGGCGGCGAGCAGCAGCGGGCCGCCATTGCCAGAGCGCTGGTATTTCAACCAAAGTTTATTTTCGCCGATGAACCCACCGGCAATCTCGATAGCAAAAGTGCCGCTGACGTAGCCGACATCCTGTTTGCTTGCTGCCAGCAAAACGGTGCAGCTCTGGTGATGGTAACCCATAGCCCACAGTTGGCGGCACGGGCACAACATGTGTTTAGCTTGAGTGATGGCAATGCTGGTTTAGAACAGCAAGACACAGCGCAGGTGCATTATGCTTGAACGCACCAACACTATAACTCCGCGCGCAAGCAGCCGGTTTAGCCACACTGTGCAACTGGCCTGGCATTTTTATCAGCAG
Source organism: Arsukibacterium indicum (assembly GCF_019100565.1). Classification (GTDB taxonomy): domain Bacteria; phylum Pseudomonadota; class Gammaproteobacteria; order Enterobacterales; family Alteromonadaceae; genus Alishewanella; species Alishewanella indicum. Next base: position 169,018 of record NZ_JAHRID010000001.1, read on the forward strand.
CAAAAGCGCCACAGTAGCCAGCGCGTGTTGCGCTGGGTACAAGGCATTTTGCTGGTATTTATCGTAACGCTAAGCCAGACCAGCGCCAGTATTCAGACTTACCTGAGCCAAAACTTAGCCAACCTGCTGGGTGCTGATCTGGTACTGAGCCAACCGCGTGCACTAACGGCCAGCCAATACACTGAACTGGCCGCGATGGCAGAGCAAATTGTACTTACTGAAAGCTTAACCACTACCCTGACCCACAACGACCACTGGCAACGGGCAACGCTGAAAGCCGTGGCTGAAGATTACCCCTTGCAGGGTGAACTACGCAGTGCGGCCTTTCCCGGTGGGCCGGAGAGCGCCAGCAGCCAGGGCCCGGCAAAGGGTGAAATCTGGCTTGACTCGCGTTTACTGGCCGCCTTAGGGCTGCACATTGGCCAACACTTGCGTATTGGCGGCCAGCAGCTGAAGGTATCGCGCATTTTACTGCATGAGCCAGACCGGCTGATGGAAGGCCATAATGTGGAGATGCGCGCCCTGCTGCATCGTCAGGATCTGCAGCAGTTTCGCGCAGCCGACGATATTATTCAGCACCGCTATCTGGTTGCGGCGAATACCCGGCAAATCGCTACGATCCGGCAGTGGCAAAAAACGCATTTGCCGGCGGCACAGCTGCACCATAAGCACGGCGCCCACCCGCTCGCCTTGTTTTGGCAGCGTACCGGGAATTTTATTGGTTTAGCCTCGATATTATTATTTTTTATGGCTGCCATCGCCATGCAGCAACTTAGCCGGGCGCAATTGCCGCAACAACAGTTTTTCAGTGCGGTGTGCCTAAGCCTCGGGGCGTCGAAACAAAGGGTGCTACAAATGTCGTTGCTGAAGTGGCTGTTCGGCCTGCTTTTGTTACTGCCGCCGGTACTGCTGCTGTCTGCGCTGTGTCATTACTTGCTGCTGCAATGGTTAAAGGCCAACGTCTTTGCCGGGCAAGAGCTGACAGGCAACTTCGCCACGCTAATCTGGCAGCCCGACATAACGCTGACAGTAACAACCGTATTTGCCAGCGCGGCGATCTTTTTTGTGTTCAACTTACCGCTGTGGCTGGCGCTGTGGCAATGCTCAGTGCGGCAGTTAATTCAGCAACAACAGCGCAGCATCAGTAACGCCGTGCTGTTTGGCTGCGCCTTACTGGTGCTGGGAAGCGTGGCAGCACATTACTCGGATAACGGCCTGCTTACCGCTATGCTGCTGGGCTCGATGATAGCAAGCATTGCGCTGCTGTTAGTGCTGAGCTGGCTGGCTCTGTCGCTTGGCGAAAAGCTGAGCCAGCCGTTTTCCGGTTTGCTGCCGTTTGCACTTTATATGATGAAGCAGCGCCTGCTAAGCAAAACCACGCAGATTTTAGGCATAGGGCTGGCCGCTTTCTTATTGCTGTTTACCTTAGTGCTGCTAAAAGATTTGGGCGACAGCATGGCAGCCCATCAGCGGGCGCATGATGGCAACTTGTTGGTGACGCAGGCTAGTGCAGCGCAAATGGCTGACATAGAGGTGTGGGCAGCGCAGCATAACATTACCATTCGCCAGCATAAGCCGTTTGTCTACGCCAAACTTAGCCATATCAATGGCGGCCTGCTCTCTGAGGTGATGCAAAAACCCAGCGACAGCCTGGCAGCCTTTAACCGTCCGGTGCGGCTGCACTGGAGCGCTGATATGCCCGGCAATAACCGGCTGGTTAGCGGCCAATGGTGGCACAGCGCAACTGACAACTGGCAGCAGCTGTCGGTAGAGCAGGAAGTGATGACCGACCTTGGCCTGCAGTTGGGCGATAAATTAGGGCTGGTAATTGGCGGGCACGCTATCGAGTTCAGCATTGTAGCCTCGCATGCCTACCAGAGCGGCGCCGGCGCTATTACCTTCTGGCTGCAAATGCCGCCTGCTGCCCTGGCACATATCCGCGCGCCGCATTACAGCATGGCCAGCCTGGAGCTACAGCCCCAGCAGTTTTCGTTACTACCTCCGCTGTGGCAGCAACACCCGTCGCTGCGCATGGTATCACTGCAAGAGCTAACCCAGCGCTTTGACAGCAGCCTTGCCATGGTAACCCGGCTTATCAGCGGCTTTGCCGGCTTAATTATGCTGCTGGCAGGCATTGTGATGCTGTCTTCAGTGCATGCCGTTGAAGCCAAAGAGCAGAAAAAGAACAGCATTATTCTAAGTTTTGGCCTGTCAAAACGCACCTGCCTGCAGCTGAACATGATCGAGTGGCTGGTAACCGGCGCTATTGCCGCCTGTGGCGCCATTGTTGCCACCTGGCTGGCCGGTTTACTGATTTATCAGTCGCAGTTCTCCCTGACTTACCAGCCTGATATGGGCTGGCTGCTGGGCACTCTGGTTGTCATTATCTCGCTGGTAACAGCACTGGGTATGCTGCTGAGTAAACACAGTTTGTCCGGCTCGGTGCGCCAGCTGCTGGCGGAGTAAAAGCCATGGCCCAAAAACAACAATGCCATTTTTCTGATTCGTTTTTTCACATTCGTTTCACAGCGGCTTTGCCATGCTGGCGGCGCAACCCCATTGTTAAGGAACATTAAAATGAAACAACTGACACTGTATATATTGGTTATTCTTAGCCTGCTTAGCGCCTTGTTTAGCCAGGTAACTAATCGCGAAGCAATAGCAGCAACCCCTGACAGCAAACGTATTGTTATGGTACTCAGTGGCTATGGCCAGCCAGATCAGCAAGCGCCGGGTTATGAGTTTGATGAATTTGCCAAAGCCTATCTGGTATTTTCTGCCCATGGTATCAGCGTAGATGTTGCCAGCCCGCAAGGCGGCGCGGTAGAGGCTGATAAGTACGATCCGACCAAACCTTATAATGCGCAAGTACTCGCCGACGCCACCATCATGGCGAAGTTAAACAATACCCTTAGCACTGCGCAGCTAAAGCCCGGCGACTACAACGGTATTTTTATTGTTGGCGGCAAAGGCGCCATGTTTGATTTACCAAAAGATCCTGCGCTGCAGCAACTGATCGCCGCTGTCTATCAGCAACAAGGTTCAGTGGCTGCGGTATGCCATGGCCCGGCTGCGCTGGTTAACGTTACATTAGCCGACGGCAGCTATCTGGTGGCCAGTAAAGCGGTAAACGGCTTTACTAACGAAGAAGAGCGGTTATTCGGTAAAAAGTGGCTGGCCAAATTTGACTTTATGCTGCAGGACAAGCTGATTGAGCGCGGTGGCCGCTTTGAACACAGCCCGATGATGCTAAGCCATGTGGCAGTGGATAACCGGCTGATCACCGGCCAAAACCCGGCCTCTACGGTAGCAACAGCCAAGGCGCTGCTGAAATCGCTGGGTATTACCCTCCAGCCAATGGCGCCGCACCGGGATGATGCTACCCTGGCGCTGGTGGCTGAGCTTTTAAACGGCAGGGTTACTGCAACGCAGCTGTTAGCTGCCGATGCCAAGCAGTATCAGCTTGAATTGCTCGGCATGTACGGGTATTACTACGTGAATACTGCCAACACCACACAACAGTGGCAGCATGCGCTAACGCTGATGCAAGCGGGCCAAAGCGCCATTAACAACCCGTCGCTGGACATGACTATTGCCCAAACTCAGCTTAAACTGGGCGACAAGGCCGCAGCGCGGGCCACCCTGCAGCAGATTTTGGCCGCTAAGCCCGATTTTGCCGCCGCTACAGCATTGTTAGCAACTTTGTAGCTTTAAACTTTATTGATTTAAACCCGAATGGATTGACTGATGAACAAGCCCGCCGCCCTGCAGGTATTGCTGATTGAAGATGAGCTGAGTATAGCCAAAAACATTGCCGGCTATATGGAGCAAAAAGGCCATATCTTTGATTTTGCCAGCAATGGCAAACAGGGGCTGGCGTTGGCGCTGCATCAGCATTACGACCTGATCATTCTGGACTTGAACCTGCCGGGTTTGGACGGCCTGCAGTTATGCACAGCGCTGCGACAACAGGCCGACCGCCATATCCCGCTGTTAATGCTGACCGCCCGCGACAGCATCGATGACAAGCTGGCTGGTTTTCATGTCGGCACCGACGATTATCTGACCAAACCCTTTTCGTTACAGGAGTTGGAAGTGCGTTGCCTGGCGTTATCGCGCCGTCATCTGTTGCAACAGCAACACACGATAACCCTGGGGCCGTTAGTGCTGGATAAACAGCGCCGCATAGCCAAACGCGATGGCCAGCAACTGGCGCTAAATGCGATGGGCTATAAAATTTTGCTGCTGTTGGCCGAGGCCCACCCGCAGGTGGTCAGCCGCAGCGAACTAAGCCAGCATTTGTGGCATGATGAACCGACAGAATCTGACGCGCTGCGCTCGCATATTTATCAGTTACGCACTGTACTGGATAAGCCTTTTGCTTATCCGTTATTAAAAACCGTATTTGGCGTCGGTTTTACGCTGGAGATAACCGCAGCATGAGCGCAAAAACCCGCAACAACACCGGGCAGTTTCACAGTTTAAGCCGGCGTATCGTCGTACAGTTCTGTATTTTCACCCTAATGATTTCTGCCGTTTACAGCCTTATTTCTTTTATCCTGATGTACACGCTGGAAGACAGCTTTATTGAGCAGCAATTGCAGCAGGAAGCCGCCTACCTCAGTACACAATATCAGCAAACAGCTAGCTGGCCCGCACCAAGAAGCCAGTCGATGCAACTGCACTTTAGCCGCGACAGCCTGCCCGATGAAATACGTCCAGTAGCGCTGGCAGAGCCAGAACGTAAAGAGTTCTTCGGCCAGCAGGGCCGGCATTATCACTTATATACGGTTAGCGCACAGCCAGAAGTGTTGCTGCTGGCAGAGGTGAGCCAGCAGTTACTGGTGCGGCCTATTAGTGGCGGTGTGTTGCAATTTCTGCTTATCAGCGCCCTGCTTGTCAGCAGCATTGCCTGCCTTATCGCCTGGTTTGTCAGCCGCCGCACCACCCGGCCGCTGAAACAACTGGCAGCGCTGGTTGATAACGCTGCGCCACAACAGTTGCCGCAGCAATTTGCCAGCCAGTTTGCTAATGACGAAGTGGGTATTTTAGCCCGCACCCTGGAGCAAAGTTTAGGCGGTATTGCCCGCGCGCTGGAGCGCGAAAAAAGCTTTACCGCCGATGTCAGCCACGAGCTACGCACGCCCCTGGCAGTGATTAAAAACACGGTGGAACTATGGCAAAGCCAACAAACCGGCAGCAAGGAAACAGCCATTGGCGCCGATCAGCAGCTAATAACGCGTATTTATGATGCGGCGGTGCAAATGGAGAAAACCGTGCAAACCCTGCTTATTCTGGCCAGAGAAGAGCATACTGCCGCTAAGCACAGCAACACGGCACTGATGCCACTGCTTGAGCGGGCCATTTTAGACAACAGCATGCTGCTGCAAGGCAAACCAGTGACGATACGGCTTTGTGAAAGTTGCCAGGTTAACATTAACGCCAATGCCGACATGCTAAAAGTGCTGCTGGATAATTTGCTGAGTAATGCCTTTAAATACACTGAAGCCGGCGAGATCAGCATTGCCTTTAGCGATAACCGCCTGCTGATCCGCGACACCGGCCCGGGCATAGCAGCCGATATATACCCGCATATTACTGAGGCCGGGGTAAAAGGCCGGCACAGTACCGGCTTTGGTTTTGGCTTAGCTATCGTCAAACGATTATGTGAACATCAGGGCTGGCGGATGACTGTCACCAGTAGCGGCGGCCACGACAGAATGAGTGCCGGCACCCTGGTAAGTGTCGGGTTCAATTTCCACCCAACGCTTAGCGCCGCCTGAATCGGTATCGGTTATCAGGTTATTAAAAACCAGCACTAAATTTAATTGTTAAAAAGTGTATAACTAACGAATTTTTTACGTTAACAGCGCTCATACATTCAGGCCTGTATGTAACAGGGCGAAATTGAACTTACCAATATTCAACTTACAATAACAAGGTTGTTAACATGAAAAAACTTAGCGCTATCCTTCTGGTTATCGTTGCCGCCACCAGCCTTTCGGCATGCATAACCTATAAGGCCCCTAAATATCAAAGCTCAGCAGATACATTACTGCATTTGCAACAATTGAACGTCGCCCCGGTTGCAGTAACCGCAGTCAACCGGCCAGCAGGTATTAAAGATCACCTGCAATGCCAAACCCAGGGGCAGGTTAAAGCGGATGGTGGCTATGCTTATTACGTGGAGGGAGCACTACGCTCTGAGCTGGCTAAAGCTAACTTGCTAGACAACAACGCAGCAATACAATTGACCGGCATTTTACATCAAGTTAGCTTTAATTCCTGGCGAAACAGCTGGCAGCTGGCGTTGGAACTGACATCATCAAATGGTCGTAAGTTGCACACTAAAACAAACTATCGTGGTGAGGCTGTCAGCCTGGAGGAAGAAACCAGTTGTCGCCTGGTAGCACAATCCATGTCTGCTGCCGTACAGCAATTGTTGCAACAAACGCTAACCAGTGACGACTTTGCCACTTTGCTGCAACCGATGCCTTAACAGCCATAAGGGGGCTGACCTTAACCCAAAGTGAAGCCCTTGTTTGCTGCAATAATCGCGCGTTTAAGTCAGGATAGTCAGAAGAGGTGCTTAATCATTCACTTCAGTTGTTGTGCCAGCAAATCAACCAACGGCTGAAACTCAGCTTTATTTTTGTAATTCAGGTCTATCAGCGCCTGATGGGCCCGCAGGATCATCTCACCTTGTTGCTGTTCACTGTAGTGGCCGGGCATTACGCTGCTGAGCTCAGCCGCGGGGCTGGTAGACTGCTCAACAATCTGAAATGCCTGGTCAAGACACAGGCTGTACAGTAATTCATTTACTTCTGACTGGGTTGAAAACAATGTAGGCTTTGGTAACTGCTGCTGCTGACAGTAGCGGGCCAGACTGGCCAGCAACCCGACATAGGTGCTGTCGATAAAGGTCGCTTCATTTAAATCAATGATTACCTGCTGGCAACTGACAGGTTTACTGAACAATCGCTCAATTAAATCGTCCATACCGGTAGCGTTGGTGTAACGTAGCTCGCCATGCAGTTTGAAAAAACAGCAGTTATCTTTGCTGGCAAACAGTATTTGTGCTTGTTCACTCATTCAAAACTCACTTGGCACTAACTTCGCGCTCACTTGGAGCAATCCTGCTGACGATAAAGTTTCATTATAGTCAGGTCATCTGGCAAGGTGTTATCCGGATCCACGGCTAAGGTTTGTAACAACGCCTCAATACTGGCATCAGCAGCACTTTTTTCAAGCAGACATTGCATTTTCTGCTCTGTACCCTGTTGCGGCAACAGATCTAATAATCCATCTGAACACAATAACAGACCACTATCAGGCGGCAAAGTCAGGCTATGATTCTGGTAGCTGATCTCATCGAACATCCCTACCGGGGTACTTTTAAGTTCCAGATAACGCGATTGTTCTGGTTCAAGCAACAAGGGCCAGGGGTATGCACCGGCATTTGCATAGGTAATGGTGGCAGTGCGGGTATCAAGCACCGCATAAAATAACGCGATATATTTTGTGATGTTTTCACGCAGCAGCTCGGTGTTCAGGCTGCTTAGCATAGCTGCCGGATCAAGCAGCGTATCTGCTGCCGCGCGCTGATATTGTTCATAGCATGAGCTGATAAAGCGCTTTAAATACACCGTGACAAACGCGGACGCCACCCCATGCCCTGAAACATCGGCAATATAAAACACTACATGGTTTTCATCAGCATTAAAATAATCGACAAAGTCGCCGCTCATATAGGCTGATGGATACAGCACATGGCTAAACTGATATTCACCAAACTGAAAACTGACCGGCGGCAACATTTTAAACTGAACCTGCTTGCCGGCCCGTTCACCCGCTTCAAGCTCGGCCAGCGATTGTTGCAATTGCTGATTGGCCACTGCCAGCTCTGCCGTTCTGGCCTGCACTTTTGCCTCAAGCGTTTCATTCAGCTTCGCCAGCTCAACAATGGCATTGTATGCCCGCAGCGCCGACAACACTGTTGTTGTTAACCGTTGAACTGTTAATTCAGTTTTTGCCCGGTAGTCATTGATATCATAATCCTGAACCACTTTTTGCTCTGGGGCCTGGCCGGGCTGGCCGGTACGCAACACTATACGCACCAGCTGATTTTGCAGCGTGTCGCGAATATAGTGCACCAGCGTCAGGCCGGCGTCATCCGTTTCCATTACCACGTCCAGCAGCACCAGGGCAATATCGTTATTGCTGGCTAAAATCGGTTTGGCTTCTGCTGCGCTGTAAGCACTGATAAACTTAAGTTTATGGTTCTGAAAGTTGAAATCACGCAGGGTAAGTAAGGTAACCTGATGAATTTCCGGATCATCATCGACAATAAGCACCGTCCAGTACAGGTGCTCTGCCGGCATGACTTCAGGGTCATCAGCAAATACCATAACTTCATCGGCTGGCTCTGCACCTGCTGAAAGCTGGCTGGATTCGCTTACAGAATGGTCCTGAATCATTGACTACCCCTAAGCTTAATAATGCGATTAACTGAACGTAGCATAGTTAACCCTGGCAGAAAACACCCAATAGTTAATAGCGAATTACAGCATCAGTATTTGCCCGGCGTTGGCCCGGCCCACATGGTAAAAATTACCGGGTTGTTAATAAAAACCTGAAATTTATGCGTTGCGTTCGAGTTAAAAAAGCTGGCTTCACGTACCAGTTGCACCACGCATGCGATATTTTTTCTTTATATATATCAATTACTTAAATAAAAACAACAAACAACAGAAACTATGCTGCAACAAGCTGGCCTGCATGCTGCAGTTGATAGAGTGTCCTGTCAATTGGATGTGTTTAGTGGCAGTAAGCCAGAGCGGTAACTGCCAGATATTGGATCAATATGGAGAACTCACCTTATGACACAGTTAAATAACCCGGAAATAAAGCACGTACATGACATTATTCAGGTGCTGAACAGCGGTATCGATTTTTATGGCGACGCCAAGCAAAAAGTAGACGATCGTCAGCTGGCTCAGTTTTTCGATCGGATGCTAAATGCCCGCCGTTTGGTTAAGGAACGCCTGCAACCTTTTGCAATTCAGGAAGATGGTGAGCGCGAAGATGGTTCAGCCTTTACGGTGGAAGCCCGTAAAGTTTACACCAAGGTAATAGGTGCAATGTCGTCTGATAAAGAGCATACCTATATCAGCCAGTTAGAAGAAGTTGAAGACAAAACGCTGGAGGAGTTAAAAGCGGCGCTGAAAGAAAACCAGCCTCCGCAGTTCGAAACAGCGTTACGTCAATCATTAACCACAATGCAAGAATGCCACGACGAAATGCGGGCACTGAAAAAAGCGACTAAACATTAATTAGTTACTGAATTTAAAAAAACGGCCTCACTGGCCGTTTTTTTATGGCTGATTTCATCTTTTGCCGGCTGGCGTTATTCTATACCGTGCTGCTGCAGCCACAGTTCCAGCAACGTCACCTGCCATAATTTTGAACCGAATTTACCGGTGTAGTGCTCAGGTGCGGCCAGCATCGCATCAATGTAGTTCATATTAAACAGTTTACGCGCCCTGGCTGCCGGCTGACTGAATACCTCTTTGGCTAATGCCAGATATTCGCCCTGCATCTGCCGCAAAGCAGGTACCGGAAAATAGCCCTTGGGCCGGTCGATCACCGCAGCTGGAATGATATCTCTGGCAACCTGTTTTAACAGATACTTACCGCCGTCACGCAGTTTTAACTGGTGCGGTATCTGAAACGCCAGTTCCACCAGTTCGTGATCCAGAAACGGCACCCTGGCTTCCAGACCAAATGCCATGGTCATATTGTCAACCCGCTTCACCGGATCGTCTACCAGCATCACCGCAGTATCAAGATGCAACGCCTTATCAACTGGCAACCGTGAACCACAATTAGCGAAATGCTGCCGCACTAAATTAAGTGATTCATTTCGCAAACAGTATTCAGGTGTCAGCACTTTCGAGAGCTCTGTGTCATCCCATGAAAAATACGCCTTAGCATAACACTCGGCGGCTTGCTGCTCAGAAACATCAGTCATCGGCGGATACCAGTGATAACCGGCAAAAACCTCATCAGCCCCCTGCCCGCTCTGCACCACTTTTACATGCTGGCTGACTGCCTGCGCCAGTAAGTAAAAGCCAATGACATCATGGCTTACCATCGGTTCAGACATAGCATCAATACAGGGACGTAAATGCTCTAATAACGTACTGTGACGAGCAAAAATCTTGTTATGTTCAGTATCGTAATGCTGAGCAATAATGTCAGAGTACTTAAATTCGTTGCCCTCTTCTTCTGCCACATTGTCAAAGCCAATCGAAAAGGTATGCAGCTTTTTCTGCCCCAGTTCACTTAACATTCCCACCAGTAATGAAGAGTCGACACCGCCAGATAATAAAACACCAACCGGTACGTCTGCCTCCAGCCGGCGTTTGGCACTGGTAAACAATGCCGCACGAAGGGCTTGTTGCCAGTCCTGTTCACTGCGCTCTTCTTTATTATCTACCATTGTGTTTAGCTGCCAGTAGCAACCCTGATTGATGTCACCGTCAGCACTGACATGCAACCAGTGCCCCGGTAATAATTTATGCACATTACTAAACAACGTATCCGCACCGACAATTGCCCGGAATGACATGTATTGATGGACCCCCAGCGGATTCAGCTTTGCCGGTACTTCCGGGCATTTTAACAATGAAGGCAGGGTTGAAGAAAACCAGAAACCACTGCGATTATGATAATAATACAAGGGTTTTATGCCCAGCCGGTCGCGGGCAAAAAAGGTACTGTTGGTGTCCCGATGCCAGATAGCAAAAGCAAACATGCCGTTTAACCGGCTCATACACTGCTCTTGCCACTGGGCATAAGCTTTAAGAATGACTTCGGTGTCACTGGTGGAAAAAAACTGATAGCCCAATTGCTCAAGCTCATGCCGCAATGCTTTGTAGTTGTATATACAGCCGTTGAAAACGATGGTCAGCCCCAGGCTGGCATCGTGCATCGGCTGGGCCCCTGCAGCTGTTAAGTCGATGACTTTCAGCCGCTGATGGCCAAAACAGGTATTACCCTGTGCAGTTAACCCCCAGCCATCCGGGCCCCGCGGCGCCAGGGAACCCAACATTAAATTAACATAATGACTTGATGCTTTTCCCTGAAAGTTAATTTCTCCTGCTAATCCACACATATTAATCCTCTGACTAAATTACAAACAGCAGCAACCTATTGACTGGCTGCTCTGGTAAATTAATCAGGCAAACAAATCAAAACTATTCTGCAAATTTCTGCCTGAAAAGTTAAGTTTAGCTGCATTTGTGCTGTTTTGGAGGAAGTATTGTGGTTTTACCGCTATGCTTTTCTTAACCTTTAAGCAACAAAACATAAAGGGAGCACAAATGAATATTTGTATTATATCCACGGATCAGGAACAGGACGATCAACGACTGCTTGAAGCCGCCACAGCAAAAGGCCATAGTGCCAGACGCTGTAATATCCGGGATATCAGCATGATACTCGCCAACGACAAACCGGTTATCTATTGGCGTGATCAGGATATTACTAAGCAGTTTGATGCCATAATTCCTCGTTTAAATGTCAGTTTTACCGATTATGGTACTAATGTCTTACAACAATTCATCTGCAGTAAAACCTATATCAGTGAGTCGCCTGCTGCCCTGAGGCTGGGGCGCGATAAACTTAAAAGCCTGCAGTATCTGCAGGCCAGAGGCCTGCCCTTTCCCGCGACCGGTATAGCCTATACGCCTCAGGGTTTCCGGCAACTGGCGAAAACCATAGGTACGCCAATGATTGTTAAGTTAATTGAAAGCACTGAAGGTACCGGTATTTTTCTGGCGCGCTCCGAAAAGGAAATGGATAACATCGTTAAAACCTTTGGCCAGCTGGGTGCCAGTTATGTAATCCAGTCGTTTATTGCCGAAGCAGCCGGTACTGATGTCAGAGCTTTTGTTATCGGCGGTAAAGTTGCTGCGGCAATGTGCCGCCGTTCACAGGATGGTGATTTCAGATCAAATGTAGCGTTAGGTGGATGTTCAGAACCCTATCAGCTTACAGAGAACGAGGAAGAAATCGTTCTGTCAGCAACCGCAGCAATTGGTATTAATGTTGCCGGAGTCGATTTTGTCCGCGCAGATTCCGGCCCGATGTTGCTGGAAGTGAATGTGTCGCCGGATTTTACCGGTGAACAGGGTATTGAAAAAGTGACCGGCGTTAATATTGCCGATGCCATTATTGATCACGTGGTAGCACAGGTGTGCAACTTTTATGAGCATCGCTATACTAGTGCTACCGTACTTGAATCACCACGGGGGATATTATGTGCCGATGGATAGCTTACACCGGCAAACCAGTTTATCTGGACACACTTGTTACCAAACCTGATCACTCTCTGGTTGTACAAAGCCGCCACAGCCAGATGAACTTCACCAACAGTGGTGAACTGCTTAGTATTAACGGCGATGGCTTTGGTATAGGCTGGTTTGACGAACGCGAAGAACCGGGTTTATTTAAAGATGATCTGCCTGCCTGGCATAATACTAATCTTGACAGCTTATGCCATCATATAAAAGCCCAAACCTTTCTGGCCCATATCAGAGCCTCTACAACCGGTGATATTCAGCGGGCAAACTGTCACCCGTTCCGGTATAAAAACTGGATTTTTCAACATAATGGCCATATCAGCCACTTCAATAAAATACGCCGTGAGCTGCAAATGAAAATTAGCCCGGAACTCTTTCCGCTACTGCAGGGCACCACCGACAGCGAAACATTTTTCTATTTGGCCATTACCTATGGCTTGCCGGACAACCCCAAAGCCGCGATGCAAAAAATGGTCAGAGAGGTATTACAGGTTCTGAACGACGTTGATAAAGACGGGGTGCTTAATTTGTCATGCGCATTTTCTGATGGCAATAAACTATACACCTTGCGTTACTCGTATAATGAAGCGCCCATGACTCAGTTTGTTTCAACCGATACCAATTGTATGCAGGAGTTTGCCAACAGCAAACCGCAAATACCAGCGGGAAGCACAATAATTGTCTCTGAACCACTGGACAACATTAGCGATAAATGGACCAAAATCCCTAATAATTCTTTTACTACTGTGTTCCAGAACGAAGTGAAGACAGAACGTTTTCTTGACGATTAAACCGCATATCGCTGCTTTCAGTCTTCTGATTAGTAATAAAAGAAAACGGCCCCCGCGGGCCGTTTTTTTATTAATTTAAAGCGTGCTGATATGCTCGCCTTCCTGCTCTGCTACCGGCGGTGGCAGCATGTCCTCACGACTGATCCCCAATACTTCGGCAATGGCACTGGCAACATAAACTGACGAATACGTGCCCACCGCAATGCCAAATAATAGTGCAGTCGCAAAGCCGTTAATCAGTGCCCCGCCCAAAAAGAATAAAACGACCAAGACCAACACAGTGGTTAACGAGGTTACCACTGTGCGGTTAAGGGTGGTGGTGATGGCGTGGTTTATCGTTTCATCAACCGTTGCATCCCGCAGTTTACGAAAGCTCTCCCGCAACCGGTCAAATACCACTATGGTATCGTTAATCGAGTAGCCTATCAGGGCCAGAATAGCGGCAAGCACGGTTAAATCAAACTCAAGCTGCAAGACTGAAAACAACCCGACCGTTAAAATAACATCATGCGCCAGCGACAATACCGCCCCGACCGACAAGCGCCATTCAAAGCGCAGGGCAACGTACAGTAAAATGCCGATTAGCGCGACCAGCAAAGCCATGCCACCATCCTGCTTCAGCTCTTCACCAACACTGGGGCCGACGAATTCAACCCGGCGCAGCTCTACCGGCACCGCTTGCTGATAATTTAAGGCCTGCAGCACGGCCTCTCCTACTTTTTCCTGGGCAAGATCCGGCCGCAACGGAATACGGATCAGCACATCTTTACTGGAACCAAACAGCTGAATAACCGCATCCGGGTAGCCGGCAGCTGCCAGGGTGTCGCGCATAGCTGTTAAATCTGCTGGCTGATATAAGCCCACTTCAATTACCGTACCGCCAGTAAAATCAAGCCCCCAGTTTATTCCCTTACTGAAAATTGACGCGAAAGAGCCGAATACCAGTAACACCGACAAAACCAACGCCGGCCATTTTATCCGCATAAAATTAACAGGCTGGGTAAATTTAAATAATTGCATACCTTACTCCTTACAGCGGCAGTGACTGCAAACGGCGGCCACCCCAGAACAAGTTAACCAACAAACGAGTGCCAACCACCGCAGTAAATATTGACGTTAAAATGCCAATCGCCAGAGTAATAGCAAAACCTTTTACCGGGCCGGTGCCCACACCAAACAGGATCAGAGCCACCAGCAAGGTGGTAATATTGGAGTCAGCAATGGTCGCAAAGGCCCGCTCGTATCCCAGATTAATCGCCTGCTGCACGCTGCGTCCTTCTGCCAGCTCTTCCCGTATTCGCTCAAAGATAAGCACATTGGCATCCACCGCCATGCCAACCGTTAAAACAATACCCGCCATACCCGGCAAGGTTAGTGTTGCCCCCGGGATCATCGACAGAAAACCGACAATCAATACCAGATTTGCTGCCAATGCCACATTGGCTACCAGGCCGAATGCCTTGTAATACACCAGCATAAACAGCACAACTGCAACCAATCCCCACTGAATCGCAGCTAACCCCAGGGCGATGTTTTCTTTGCCTAAACTCGGGCCAATGGTCCGCTCTTCAATCACCTGAATTGGGGCTATCAGGGCGCCGGCGCGTAATAAACTGGCCAGATTCTGCGCCTCTGCCGGCGAGTTTAAGCCGGTGATATCGAAGTCCCGTCCCAGCCGCATCTGAATGGTGGCGTCGTTAATCACCTCCTGCTGTTTCACCAGCACTGCGGTGCCATCAGCATTAAGCTCGGAGCCGGGTTTATACTCAATAAATACGGTTGCCATTCGGCGGCCAACCGCACTTTTTGACGCATCCGACATTAAATTGCCACCGGCAGTATCCAATTTAATCGACACCTTCGGCTGGCTGTATTCGTCATAGCCTGAAACCGCATCAATAATATGATCACCGGTTAACAGCACGCGCTTTTCCAGTAATACTGGCCGGCCATCGGCACTGTGATACAGATCAGCATTGGCGGACAACCGCCCCGCCACAGCAGCGGCTAAATCACTGTCGGTATCAACCAACCGAAATTCCAGGGTTGCGGTAGCACTTAATATTTCTTTGGCCTGGGCGGTATCCTGCACACCGGGTAATTGCACTACAATCCGGTCTGCCCCCTGGCGCTGCACTACCGACTCGGCAACGCCAATCTCATTTACCCGGTTGCGCAGAATGGTGATGTTCTGTTCAAGCGCATAGTTGCGGATCTCGCGCTGGCGCTGTTCAGTCAGAGCAACCCGTAAACTCAGGTCTTCAACGCTCTCTGTTATCACAAACTGGTTATCCTGCTTGCTCAACAGTGTTGCTGCTTGCTTCAGATCTTCAGACTGGCGAAAACTGAGTGTAATCTGACCCTGCGCCAAATCCGCCTTAACACTTAAATAACGGATATCTGCCTGACGCAGGTCGCTGCGAAAGGCGCTGACCATATCGTTCAGCTGCTTGTCCATTGCAGCTTGCATGTCTACGGCCAGCAGAAAGTGCACACCACCACGCAGGTCGAGCCCAAGCTTCATTGGCGTCGCGCCAATTGCCGTTAGCCAGGCTGGCGTAGCAGGCATCAGGCTCAGGGCGCTGGTGTAACTGCGACCCAATAAATTTTTCGCCTGATCAAGCGCTTGCAGTTGCTGCTCTGCATTGCTAAAACGGGCAATTATTTTACCGTCCTGTAACTCTACGGATTTTGCAGCAATGCCAGCGTCACTAAAGGTTTGCTGCAGCTGAAGACGGGTTTGCTCCGTTACTGTGCCGCCGCGGCTGGCGCTGATATTCAGCGCCGGATCTTCAGGGTATAAATTAGGGAGTGCATACAGCAAGGTTAATAGCAGCATGCCGATAACGACCAGATAACGCCAGGCCGGGTTTTTATTTAACATAGGTTGGGTCCTTCACATACTCAGCACCACTACAGCTTCGCTATAGCGGGCAAAAAAACGGGCAACAGATTGTTGCGGTTTGAGTTTTACAGCGAAGTAGAGACAGGTGGCGCGCGGGCAGAATAAGCCTGGGTTAAAGCCGTAATAGCAAACCACTGGCAACTTACTGCAGTGGCAGATTTAACTCTCTGAAAAGTAGTTGTAATAGTTGATTGTATTGCAGGCTGTTTATCATCGACATCATTGTCAGCGACTAACTCTTGCTGATGAAGCGCAGAAGAAATGGCGGGGTTAAGCCCTTGCAGCTGGGTATCAGCTAGTCGCGAGACCCCACTGCCATACACTGCCAATGTTTGCGGTGACGACAGTAAAGCCAGATAAACCAGGATGGCAAAGCCAGTGAGCCAGCGCATAAAACCTCATAACAGCCACAAGACACTAACGTGGTCCTGATAGCACTATCATGAGGCTTTGTCACAGCCGAAACAAGCTAGCCCAACAAATATATTTTGGACTGTAACCTGTTACTTTTTACCCTCAGGCGGATTTACCAGCGACAACTGATAGACATCATGCCGGCGGTCTTTCATGGTATTAACACTGCCATGAGAATGCAGTTCTTTTAGTGCATCCAGGTCTACATCCACGATCAGCAACATCTCGGAGTTGGGTGTCGCCTCAGCTTTAATACCGGTAGTTGGAAAAGCAAAATCCGACGGCGTAAATAACGCCGACTGGGCATACTGGATATCCATATTATTAACCCGCGCCAAATTACCCACTGCCCCGGCAATGGCCACATAACACTCGTTTTCAATCGCCCGGGCCATAGCACAGTGGCGTACCCGGGTATATCCGTTCTGGGTATCGGTTAAAAAAGGCACAAACAGGATATTCATTCCCTGATCTGATAACAAACGCGCGTATTCCGGAAACTCGACATCGTAACAAATCATAATGCCAATTTTACCGCAGTCAGTATCGAACACTTTAACCCTATTGCCGCCGTGCATGGCCCAGTTACGCTTTTCTGCAGGGGTGACGTGCACCTTATCGTATTGCTCCCAGCTACCGTCACGCCGGCATAAAAAACCACTGTTATGTAGCTTGCCATCATAGATGCAAGGCATGCTGCCGGTAATAATATTGATGTTATAGGCAATAGCAAACTCAACGAATTTGTCGCGAATGGTATCGGTATATTTTGCCAGCTCGCGTATGCTTTGGGTGACACTTAAATGGTTGTAATGCTCCATCAGCGGCGCGGCGAACAGTTCCGGGAACAGGATAAAATCGCTTTTATAGTCGGATACCGCATCAACAAAAAACTCCATCTGTTCAAACAGCTGGTTAATGTCTTTCATATTGCGCATTTGCCACTGCACCAGGCCAAGCCGTACTTCTGCTTTGGGTGCATTAATTAATTTTACCGATTTGGTGTAATAAATATTGGCCCATTCCAGTAGCGTGGCATATTCCTGTGACTGGGTATCGCCCGGAATATAGCCCTTTAACAACTTACGAACATGAAAACCGTTGGCCAGCTGAAAACTGAGTACCGGATCGTACAGCTCTTTGCGTTTTACTTTATCAATAAACTGCTTGGCACTGAGTGTCGCAGCATGTTGCTCGTAATTGGGCATTCTGCCACCGGCCATAATGGCCCGTAAATTCAGATTTTCACACAATTCTTTGCGCACATCATAAAGCCGTCGTGCCAGCCGCAAACCGCGATAATCGGGATGAATAAAAACTTCAATCCCGTAAAGTACATCGCCATTGTGGTCATGGTTATCGAAGGAAAAACCGGAAACAATTTGCTCGTAGGTATGATCATCACTAAATTTGCGGTAATCAATGATGATCGAGAATGCACAGCCAACAACCTTACCATCCACACACACGCAAATCTGCCCTTCAGGAAACTTGGTTAACAAGGTATCAACCCGCTCTTTAGTCCAGGTAAGCAGAGGGCCTGCTTTATATACCTGTTCAGATGCTTCTCGTAACTCCTCCATATCCTGATTAGTCAGATGTCGGACTTCGATGTGATTAGCTTCCATGGTTATTCCTCTGTTTATTAAAATTCTGGCGGATTATCCTGAACCATTTGCTCACCGGTTAACGGGTGTGTGAAGCGGATGCTGCACGCATGCAGCAGCAACCGTCCGGCAGTATCAATATTATCTTGCGGACCATAGAATGGATCACCCGCTATTGGATGCCCTGTCGCCTGCAGATGCAGCCGGAGCTGGTGAGAGCGGCCCGTTACCGGTGTCAGCAATAGCCGGGTTTGATTATTTGCCTCATCGCGATACTGAACCTGATAAAAGGTTAAAGAAGGTTTACCGCTTTCATTACAAATCTTATAACATGGCCTGTTTGCCGGATCAGGTGCTATCGGCAAATTAATCTCGCCCTGCATTTTATCAATTAGCCCGGAAACAATTGCCTGATATTGCTTAGTGATAGTACGGGCCTGAAACTGTTTGCTAAGCTCAGACAAGGCTCTTTTGGTCAAGGGCAGCAATACAATACCCGAAGTATCATAATCCAGCCGATGCACCACCGAAGCAGTCGGCCACTCGCGCTGTACCCGGCTGATCAGACAATCTTTATTGGCCGGATGCCGGCCCGGAACCGTTAGTAACTTAGCGGGCTTACTGACTATTAGCAGCTGTTCATCTTCGTATAACACGCTAAACGGCTGCTCAGTTGCAGGGAGCACTGCCAGTTCAGATAAGTCTGCCATTAAATAACACCCACCCGATTAAATTGTAAAATATGTTCGCCGCTTGATATCTATTATGCCTGATAAGCGGTTTGTCTGCAGCGCAAAATCCGTTATGCTGCTGACCAGATTGATTATTACCTTCAGCTTATGGCCGATAGCTTTAACTACATTCCCCCAACTGAGCCCTGGCTTGATATTTTATATCAGGACAAAGACATTATTGTGCTGAATAAACCCAGTGGTTTGTTAACCAACCCCGGCCGCGGCCCCCATTTAGCTGATTGTCTGCTGAGCCGGGTTCAGGCGGAATTTAAATTAGCACAACTGGTGCACCGGCTTGATTTAAGCACGTCGGGGGTAGTGGTAATAGCGCTGCGCCGCAAGGCCGAACGGGAACTTAAACGCCAGTTTGCTGAGCGAATCGTTAAAAAACGTTATCTGGCGGTTGTAGCCGGTCAGCCCGCAGCCGATGAGGGTAGCATTGATCTGCCGCTGGCCGTGGACCCTGAACGCGCCCCACGCCAGAAAGTTTGCAGCAAAACAGGCAAAACCGCCCTTACTCATTATCGCGTATTGCAACAGCTGAATAATGCCGCCCTGGTGGAGCTGCGACCGGTTACCGGCCGCTCGCATCAGTTACGGGTGCATATGCTGGCACTGGGACATCCAATCCTTGGTGACGCCTTTTATGCACCGGCTGTGATAAAAGCTGCGGCACCACGTCTGCTGTTGCATGCCGCCAGTTTACAACTACTGCACCCCTACTCTGGCCAACCTCTTGAATTTACTGCCGACACTGACTTTGTTAGCGCCAATTGCAGCCTGAACTGGCCTACTGACAATTTCTGAACAAAACACTCTGGCAAATTTATCCGGCCTGACTATAGTGATAATACCTGTCCCGGCATCTCTGCACGGAAAGGCTCGTAATAACAATAAAACAGGAATTTACTATGAGTATGCTAGGTGAGTTTAAAAGCTTTGCCATGCGCGGCAATGTGGTTGATATGGCAGTGGGGATTATTATCGGCGCTGCTTTTGGCAAAATTGTGTCGTCTTTTGTCAACGACGTTATTATGCCGCCCATTGGCGTATTGCTGGGTGGGGTTAATTTTCGCGATTTAGCGGTGATTATTCAGCAAGCGACCGAAACACAGGCCGAAGTGGTTATAAAGTACGGTATGTTTTTGCAAACAATTATTGATTTTATCATTATTGCTTTTGCCGTATTTGTTGGGGTTAAAGCAATGAATTCGATGAAGGCGAAAGAAGAAGCCAAGCCGGTTGAGGTAGCCAAAATACCGGAAGACGTTAAATTGCTGACCGAGATCCGGGATTTACTGAATAAGCAGTAGCGGTATTTTCACCAGGTTAGTGGCATTAAAAAACGTCTCTTAGTGAGACGTTTTTTAAGTTCGATGCACTTTGAAAGGAGGTCGGAAACCCGATCTGGGCGGCGCAGAGTGTCTGAGCCCTGCCGAAGGCTGCAGGGCGAGTTGCTGCGACGAGCCAGAGCGGGTATTGCGACCGTATCGTTAGATCGTTACAAGTTCTGCTCAAACAACTTATAAATACGCCGATATTCGTCCAGCCAACTGCTGGGCTGGCGGAAACCATGCGGCTCTACCGGATAAATCGCCGTTTCAAAGTCTTGTTTTTCCTGTTCGATTAAGCGCTGGACCAACCGCACCACATCCTGGAAAAATACATTATCATCCACCATCGGGGCATTGATTAGCAGCGGTTTAGTTAAACCCTGAGTAAAATAAATAGGTGAGCTGCGCTCGTACGCAATAGGATCAATATCCGGTGTATTCAGGATGTTTGAGGTATAAGGATGGTTGTAATAAGCCCAGTCACTAACCGGACGCAACGCGGCCCCTGCCTGGAACAAATCGGGCTGTTTAAACAGCGCCATAAAGGTCATAAAACCGCCGTACGAACCACCATAAGTGCCGATACGCTGACGATCAACATTAGCATTGTTCACCAACCAGTTAACCCCGTCGGCTAAATCTTCAACTTCCGGCGTGCCCATCTGCCGATAAATAGCTGTACGCCAGTCCCGACCATAGCCTTTTGATGCCCGGTAATCCATATCCATTACCACATAACCTTGCTGCGCCAGCAAATTATGAAACAGAAATTCCCGGAAATACCCAGACCAGCCCAGATCACTATTTTGCAGATAGCCCGCGCCATGATTAAAAATAACT
This sequence comes from Arsukibacterium indicum, assembly GCF_019100565.1. Classification (GTDB taxonomy): domain Bacteria; phylum Pseudomonadota; class Gammaproteobacteria; order Enterobacterales; family Alteromonadaceae; genus Alishewanella; species Alishewanella indicum. Next base: position 190,008 of record NZ_JAHRID010000001.1, read on the forward strand.
GCCCGTCTTGGTTCACCCTGCTGGTAGTCTGCCGGATAATACACCTTGCTGAATATCGGCTGCTTAGTGTGGCTTGACGGTACAGCCACCACTTGCGGTGCAACCAGCGGCAAGCGTTTAAATTCTGCCGAGACCGTATCGGTTAGTCTGATAACTTCTGCATCCGGCTTCGCTGCCATCAGGTATAAATCTTCTGGCATCAGGCTGGTTGAATGGGTTAATAGTAATTTTTGCTCATCAGGTGCCAGGGTAAAATCTGTCATACCGCCGAGACGGGTCAGTTGCTCCTTTTTAGCGTTTGCCAGATCGAGCCGGTATACTTCATAGATCCCCGGATGGGAGACATTTGCCTTAAAATATAAATAGTTGTCATCAGTTGTTAATGTCGGATGACTTACTTCAAAGGTGCCACTGGTTAACTTTTTCGCTTTACGGTCTGTTAATTCTTTAGTGTAGATATGCGAATAACCGCTTTCTTCAGACAAAAAGTACAGAGTTTTGCTGTTATTAAACCAGCCAAAATCATTAAAGGCGTAGTTAACCCAGGCAGTATCATGCAGGCGATGCTGAGGCACCAGCGCTTTCTTGTCAAAATCAATGGTAGCAATCCAGCGGTCTTTGTTATCAAAGGCTTTCAGCATTACCGCAACCTGATCACCGGAATTATGCCAGCGCATAGCGCTCTGGCTCCAGTACCAGTCTGTCATCAGGCCAATATCCCGGATCACTTTGCCGCTTTTATACTTTTCACCTTTTGCTTTGGCGTTTTCCGCTTTTACTTCGGCCAGTACATCTTCGTTATAGCCCGGCAAGCTGGTATAGCTGAGCGGATATTGGCTACCATCGGTTAACGACACCAGAATAAGCTTCTGCGGTTCAGGTTTAAAATCAGTAACACGCCACCTTACCGGTTGCGCTGCAATATCACCGCTCTCTGTAATGTAGTTAGGCATAATATCCTTTTCATTACGCGGTTTGGCTTTACGCACTGCCACCAGCAAATAATCGGCATTAGGTGAAATACTGGCATCAACGATTTGCTGGTCTTTACCCAAATACACAGCCTCTGGCGCCATTGCCGGGTTCGCGTCCCGAAGCGCGACTTTCGCCTGATGCTGCTCAACTTTATGTCGATGTACTTTGGCAACATAGTCAATCAGCTTGTGTTGTTCCTGTGCCAGATAGCCAGTTGGAACTGCCGGTGCTTTTGGCTGCTCTTCGGTTTTAAGGCTGATTAGCTCACTGCTGATTCCGCTGGTTAAATCGACCGTATAAAAAGTCCAGCCCTGGCGATATAGCAGCCGGTTATCATTTAAAAACTGCGGCGCGCTATGACTTTGATTGCTGCGGGTAACTTGCAAAATCCCGCCATCAGCTTTTCGAACAAAAATATTGCCTTCAAAAACCCAGGCTTGCAGCTGCCGGTCGGCACTGTACTGCACATTACTACTACCCATCTGATGCAGCTGAGACAATGGCACTGCCACACCATTATCAACGGCACTTAATGGCCGCTGGAACCAGTCCCGCAGATCACTGCCGGCGCGTTTTTGCTGATAAAATACCTGGCTGCTGTCAGCACTCCAAAACGCACTTTCAGGCGAACGCCCCAGCCAGTCAGGGTCGGCCATAATTTGCTCTAAAGTGAACTTAATGGAGGGATCAGCCTGATAAACCGATTTAGCAACTACCGGTGCGCTTTGCCAGGTTTGAGCATCTGATTTGGCAAAAACCGGATTGCTGCTGAACAGCAGGCCAGCAGTTACTGCAACAAGCATGGTTTGATGGAATAATTTCATAAAATTAAGTCTTGTACTGAATTAACGACGCCCTGTTATACAAAGCCTTCGCACTGAACGCAACTTAATGCGGCTGATTAGCCAGGATCTGAGCCAGAATAACAGTAGCGGGAGGCTGAAAAAACTGCAGCGGGCTTTCCATAATAAAACGTAAAATGCGCAGCAGACGCTGCGCATTCTGAACAATACATCAACTTTCAGGCCGCGACTTTTTCGGTTAATTGACCAAGCTGCTGTCGGGCCGCATTCAGCGCTTTCTCAGCAGCCGCTTCGCCCATGTTCAGGCCTTCGGCATAAACAAAGTGCAATTGAGTTAAGCCAATAAAATTAAAGAAACTGGTTAAAAAAGGTGTCTGGCTATCTGCTGCAGTGCCCTGATAAATACCACCGCGGGTTGCCAGTACGACAACCGGCTTGTCAGCCAGCAAACCAACCGGGCCATTTTCTGTATATTTGAAGGTAACACCGGAGCGGGCCAGCCGATCCAGCATAGATTTAAGCTGCGACGGAATACCGAAATTGTACATGGGAACACCCAGCACGATGACATCTGCTGCACGAACCTGTTCAATCAGCTTGTCTGAGTAAGCCGCAAGCTGCTGCTGCTCTGCAGTGCGTTCTGCGGCAGGGGTCATCCAGGCAGCCAGCTCACTCATTTCTAAATGTGGTAATGGCGCAGTATTCAAATCAATTTCTGTCAGCTTAATATCGCTACCGAGTTGAGCGATAAACGCTTTGCTTAATTTGGTTGAGTGGCCATTGTCACCACTAATTGAACTATTGATTACCAGAACATTTTTCATAATTCTCTCCTTTAAACATGTTAGGCAATAATACCTCAACTTTATAGAATATATATCGCATTAAAGTGGTCATTTCTTTCTATTTTATAGTTATAAAAATTGCAAACCGACCAGGCTAAAAAAGCGTATATCACTCAAACCTAAATAATCTCTTTTAATGAATGCGTACAGCCGGGATAAACAAATATGTTGGAAACAACCGCGCTATCAGGGCATCATGCTGGTTCAACGAAGCAGAAGCGAATTAACCAGCGGATGACAATAGAAACAGACAACGAGCAACGCACCGGACAATGGGAAGATGCCCTGACCCTGGTTGCCTTGCATCAGGACAAAGCAGCTTATGCTGAATTGTTCAGTTATTTTGCGCCCAGGCTCAGAGCCTTTGGTATCAAGATGTTTGGCAACGAGCAGCAGGCGATGGAGATGGTGCAGGACGCTATGCTCAACGTCTGGCGGAAGGCCAGATTATTTGACGCCAGTCGCGGCTGTGCTTCTACCTGGATTTTCACTATTGCCCGGAATGTTCGTTTCGATATGCTCAGAAAAAAGCAAAGTCGAAAAGATGATATCAGCGCTGATGACCTGTGGTTTGATGGTGATTATCCGGAACAGGAAAGCAACAACAGCGATAACTGGGACACCATATTAATGAGTGAAAAACTGGCGCCCCATTTTGACGGGTTACCGCCGGCACAGCGCATGGTGATGCAAAAAGTTTATTTAGAAGAAAAATCTCATCAGGAAGTATCTGATGAGCTGGCAATACCCCTAGGTACAGTAAAGTCCCGGATCCGCTTAGCCCTGGACAGATTGAGAGAGGCATTAGATGACACACGCAGTTAAATTTCATCCAGGTTTAATGTTACTGGAACAATATGTTGAAGGGTCGCTGTCGGCAGACGTTGCTCTTGCGGTGTCCGCCCATATTGACCTGTGCCCGCATTGCCAGCAGCAAAGTAAAGATATTACCAATGATCAGGCTTCATCGCTTGCTGAGCAGCAAGTGAATAGCCGTGATGCTGAGCAGGAATGGCAGCAAATGCTGGATTTCATCACCAGTCAGCCGGCCATATCAGCGGACACTGGTACGTCCATAAAGGTTAAATCGCAGGTTGCCAGCGTCTCGGTAAACGGTAAGACCTTTGAAATACCCCGGGCCTTGGCCCGGCTTGCTGAACAGCGTAACAAATGGTTGCATCTTGGTGGCATTGCTACGGCAAAACTGCCAACCGCGGATAAGCAGCATGTATCACTGCTTTACATTGACAAAGGCACCGAGGTACCGAATCACACCCACCTTGGCCTGGAAATGACTTTGGTGTTAGCAGGCAAAATTGTTGATGAAAATGGTGAATACGGTGTTGGCGATTTACTGATAAATTCACCTGATGACACTCATACACCAAGAACCCTGGCTGACGAAGATTGCCTGTGTTTGTCTGTACTGAGTGCGCCTCTGAAATTTAACAAAGGCCTGACCCGGTTGTTAAACCCGTTACAGCAGTTTTTCTACTGATCGTTCTCTCTTAGCTTGGTGGAGCAAGCCTGGCGCCGTGTAAACGGCGCTTTTTTTTTGCGCCAATTTTCGCTAAACCAGCATCGCCATGCCACCGTTTAAATTGTACACTGCTGTAAAACCGAAGCGACGCAATACTTTACAAGCCAGTAAACTGCGGTTTCCACTACGACATACCAGCAACAGCGGCCGCGCAGGCGTAAGCTGACGGCTGATTAACGCATCGCACAATTTGGACAACGGTACGGCCAGTACTTGTGCAGCAGCAGGTAAATGCCGTTGCAGCGGGCCGGCGGTTTGTTCATGGGGTTCCCGCACATCAACAACCAGCAGGTCTGGTTGTTGTGCCAGAATATCAGTCAGCTCGGCTTTATCCAGTAACCGGTTGGCATCGGTTGCGGTTACTTCTACCAGACCACAATAATAATGACTGGCATTCTGCAGCCGGGCTGTTTGTTCATTCAACTGTTGCTGCCACGTTGCAGCAGGGAGTCCTGCCAGTACCTTTGCGAACAGTTCACTTTCCTGCTGCGCTAACTGCAAAGTAGTAGCAAAACGCTGTGCATAATCATGGCTGGACAACAGCAAGCTGTCATGTTCAATATGCTCAGCAAGCAAAAGGATACTGCTCTGTAACATCCCGGCATCACCATCAGCTAAATCGGTGCGGCCAATACCTCCCGGTAAAATAACATCACCGACAAAAGCCGCCAGCACCTGTTGCTGCCGGCGCAAAATAATACTAATAGCACTGGCACAATGCCCCGGTGTTGCCAGTCGGGTTAGCTGCATCGTTGCCATGGCAAGTTGCTCAGTGCCAGCTGGCCAGCCAAAGGCATCAGCGTTTTGCTGGTTTACATTTAATGTTTGACGTAACAAAGCCGCAGCACTTTGCTGTTCAGCATGTAAATGTGTTTCCAGAATGGCCAGCACCTGCAACTGCCGGCCCTGCACGATATTAATAATCCGGTTAACCAGGGCCGGTACCGGATCAATAATCAATGCCATGGCGTTGCCGGCATCAATCAGCAAATAGCTGCAACAGTCTTCATGCTTAAGCTGCAGCAAACCGTCGGCATGGATTTCCAAAGTGGGTGTGGCATCAGTGACAACCAGGCAATGTTTATTGACCACCGCTTTTAACCCTTTGATTGCAGTGCATGCATCGTTACACTGAACCGGTGTCATTGCCGGCCCGAAGGATAAACGAATAGCCCCCTGGCTGCGCCAGTCCGCCAGGCCCATTGCATCCAGCACAAAACTGCTGGGCACTTTGGAGCTGCAGGCAGATCCGGAACTTATCCGGATCCCGGCGGCATCAAATAAATCCATAATATCTTTGCTGAAAAAACCCGGTACCGAAAAGTTAACTGTCGTTGGCACGATATAAGGCTGTTCACTGTTTAATACCAGAGCGGGGAAGACATAGCGAAGTGCCGCCAGCAACTTTTCACGGTAATACCACAGGGTTTGCTCTGACTGAAACAACAGGCTATCCTGACGCTGCAGTTCCGCAAGCACTGCACCCAAAGCGGCAATTCCCGGTAAGTTTTCAGTGCCCGAGCGCAAGCCGCCCTCTTGCCCGCCGCCAATAATAAAAGGCTGATAAGGCGCACGTGACCTGACGTATAAAAAGCCAACGCCTTTGGGTGCATACAATTTATGGCCACTAAAAGGTGCATAATCGATAGTGGTAGTAGCCAACTGCAATGACATTTTACCCAGTGCCTGCACACAATCCACCAGCCAGTACACCGACGGGTTGGCGTTACGAATGCAGGCTTCAAGTTCGGCTAAAGGCTGCTTAATACCAGTTTCGTTATTGGCCGCCATAGTACAGATGAGGCCAGCCGCTGGCGCATGATCGCTAATAAATGTTAAATCCAGCTGACCATTGTTGTCGACCGGGATCGCTTTGATCGTGGCATCAAGCTGCAACACCGTATTCCAGTGTTTCAGACTCTCAGGTACCGCCTTATGCTCAGTCGCACCGTACAGCAGCAACGTTGCTGGCCCGCTTTTCCCCTGCTCTCTGAGAGCCAGTAATGCCGACACCACCGAACTCTGAATGCCCTCGGTAGCACCGGAGGTAAACAAAATATGGCCATCCCCTGCACCGGTTAACTGGCGGGCCAGATTTCGGGCATGCTCCAGCGTTGCTTTTGCCTTAATGCCAGTAGTATGGCTGCTGCTGGGGTTACCAAACTGTTGCTGCATGCATTGCATTGCAGCAGCTGCCGCAATGGGCAGCACCGGGGTAGTAGCGTTGCTGTCTAAATAAATTTCTGACGGGCGGATACGGGGGCGTACTGATGGCTGGTTCATCCTCGGGCCTTTCTCACACGGCACTGCCGCTTATAGCAAAAAGAAATAACATATAACTTTGCATAATAAACGGCAGCAACAGAAACAACAAGCAGCAAGCTTTAGTTCAGGGCAAAAAATACTGACAAAAAAGGCTGCAATATGCAGCCTTGTTGTTATTCAATCAAATCTTTTGGAATATCAGGCCTTAACTCCTGCCAGATTTTACCGCTTTCAATACCATATTTACGCACAGCCATTACCACTTCATCATGTTTACCGGCTTCAGCATATTGCTTCAACTGAGCATAATACTTGCGGGCCAGTTCTCGTGCTGCCGGATGAGAAAAATAAAACCGGGCAATTTTATTATAAAGACCACGGAATCCATTCAAAATCAGCACATATATCCGGTTTGATGAATGTAAAGCCAGCTCATGATTCAGATTGTAGTCAAATTCGGCAAACGCTGCTGCATTATCTTCCAGCACTTCGGCCCCGGTAAACGCAGCAATCACCTCCTGCTGATGGGTTTTAATGGCGCCGCGAATATAAATCGCGCTGATGTTAGTGCGGGCTGACAATAAATCATCTACCAGTTTAGGCATCTGATCTTCATCTAACCGCGCCAGGGTTTCCAGAATATTCAGGCCTGACGTTTCCCAGTAATTATTTACTTTGGTGGGTTTGCCATGCTGAATAGTCAACCAGCCATCACGTGCCAGGCGCTGTAACACTTCGCGCAGTGTTGTACGGGTAACACCAATCAATTCAGACAGCTCGCGCTCTGCCGGCAAAATGGATCCAGGAGCAAATTTGCCGTTCCAGATCGAGTCTACAATATATTCTTCTGCAAAACCGGCAGGGCTTTGCGCTTTAATCAGATTGGTCATGCCAAAAAATCCGTCAGGGTCATCATACAAGTTGACTGATTGTACCAGAGCGCTGCCAGTTAACAAGTCGGCACAGAAAAATAGCCAGCGGCTGCTAACACAACAATTGTGTATTGTTCATAAATCCCTTAAATTAGCCAATTAGCTGATTGTTAAACCAATAGGAACATTTATGCTGGCTACAATAAAAAAAATATCGCGCCATCGCCTGTCCTGGTTTTTATTGTTGTTAAGTGCACTGGCGTTGCTGGCCAGCGGCTTATATTTTCAATATGGCCTTAATTTACAACCCTGCATAAAATGTATTTACATCAGGGCCGCTTTTGCCGGCATCCTGCTTGCAGGCTTGTTAGGCTTACTGGCACCTAAAAACGGTTTTTTGCGGATACTGGCCATAGCGTTATGGCTGATTAGCGCTGGTATTGGCCTTTATCAGGCAATGGAATTAGTCAATATAGAACAAACACTGGCAGCGGGAGGCTTTAGCAGTTGCGCCCTGTTTGCTGAGTTTCCGGCCTGGCTTGCACTGGATAAATGGTTACCAGCCGTATTCGAGGTTACCGGCAGTTGTGGCGGGGTAGACTGGCAGTTTGCAGGCCTTAGCATGGCGTACTGGAGTATGCTTATTTCAGGGGCTTACCTGTTAAGTGCCGCAATAGTGTTAGTTGGCCAGTTCGGCAGGATTTCGAATAATCCTTATCGTTAGTCTGTTATGCTGGATAATAAAAAGCCCTGTTTAATGCAGGGCTTTTTTTATAAGTTTAATTAACCGCCATCGCTGTTACAGAATAGCCAGTAACTCCACATCGAATACCAGGGTGCTGTATGGCGCAATAGCATTACCCGCGCCGCGTTCGCCGTAGGCCAGATTTTGCGGCACATATAACCGCAGCTTTGACCCTACTGCCATTAACTGTAATGCTTCAGTCCAGCCGGCAATCACACCTGATACCGGAAATTCTGCCGGCTCGCCACGCTGATAAGAGCTGTCAAACACCGTGCCGTCAATCAGGGTACCGTGGTAATGAGTACGTACGGTAGACGCAGTTGTTGGTTTCTCACCTTCCGCTGCAACCAATACTTCATACTGCAGGCCAGACGCGGTTACCGTTACTTCAGCACGCTTGGCATTTTCAGCCAGGAACATTTCGCCCGCTTCGGCCAGGGCTTTGGCTTTCTCCTGCTCAGCGGCCTGCATCCGCTCGCTGATGACACCAAATGCAGCACGGATCTGCTCTTCACTGACTTCTGGTTGTTGTTCGTTGTAAGCAGCAGCAAGGCCTGCTGCCACGGCAGTGATATCCAGACCGTCAAACGGGTTGTCGGCCAGTTGCTGGCCCATCTGTAAACCGATGCCATAACTGGCATGTTGTTCTAGCGTTGCATATTTATCAGACATAAGTTCCACTTTTGCTGGGCTGCCGGCTGAAAAAAATTGGCTGGCAGTAATTAAAGTCGGCCGACATACTACCCTATTGCCGCGCGAAAGTCTTGCCACAGCACGTTAAAGCATTTGTACCTGCTGCCACAGTTGCTGAACATGGCGCTGATCATCCGCATTCAGCTCGCCGCCGGCAATGGCCTTAGCCAGACTTTGTCCAACCCAGTTACACAACTGCGTTTTATCAAAAGGTTCGGCGGCAACTTCCAGGCTGCCCACCGCCAAATCAAAATGGCCACGTAAATAGCCAGCAGCGAATAACTCATCGTCAGTGGCCTGTGGGGTTAAACTATCGAAATAATCGGCCACAGTATCAATATACTGCGCCGGAGCAGAAAGCTGGTTCATATTACTCCTCGTCCTGATAACCTAAGCGGTAGATTACATAGTCGTTATATCCGGTCAGTACATGTAATAAGCCATGCAATGCTTTATCCAGCGCCAGATCACCCGTATCAGCCAGCAATGGCCGGCCATTGAGTTGTTGCAACTTGGTTTTAGTGGCCAGCAAAATGATATTGTCGCGCCCTATTGCCTTGATTACTGCTGGCGACAATTGCTGATTACCGCGACCAAATACATGGCCCTGACCACCTATAAGTGTTATTACCAGTTTACTTGGGTAATCTGTTACCAGCTCCAACAACTGCGCGGCCGTCACGTCACTGGCAATCAGCTCGCCGTTCTCTACCACGTCTACGCCCAGTAAGGTGTTTGCCAGGCCCAATTCAGCCATAACAGCGGCGACAGTACTGCCTGAGCCCATCACATAACGCACGTTTTCTTCCATTAAGCCGGCAACATAGGCAGCGAGATCGTCCAGCACCAGCTCCTCAGATTCTTTGCCTGCGGCTTTAACACTTTGCACATAGCGAAGCTCGGCCGGAATTCGCATTTCGCCATAGCGGCGGGCTTTTACCACACCATCCCGAAATGCTGCTTCATCAATATCCATTACTGGTGCATCGGCCAGCGTTACCAGCTCGCCGCGTATTAGTCGCTGCACCAGCTTACCGGCAGCCTGTGGCGAAATAGCATATACCCCGGAGTGTATTTTACAGCCTGCCGGAATTCCCAGCACCGTGGTGCTATTACCGATAACACTGCACAGATTGCGGGCAGTGCCATCACCACCGGCAAACAGCAATAAATCTACGCCCTGCTCTGCAATCGCCAGCGCTGCCTGCTCAGTGTCATCCGCCACTGTTGGCCAGGCAGATGGCGAAAAACTTATTTGATAATCAAGCCCCAGCTGCTGACACACCTCAGCGCCCATCGGGCCGGCAACAGTGATAACCTGAAACTGCTGTTTTAAATCCAGCAACTGACTAAGAGCGATAGCCGCACGATTACCCGCCAGCGGCACGGCACCAAGGGCCAGGGCCTGTTCAGCCATACCATCACTGCCTTTAAGGGCAACACTGCCGCCAAGGCCCGCCAGCGGATTAATGATCAGCCCTAACCGAAATGGATTTATCATAGTTTCAGTTGTATCCGGATAGCCGTATGGTAATGGCGCGCATTGTAACGATTTCCGCAGTCGTTGCCCAGTATTGCCAGCCAGAACACATGATCAGTCAACCGGACAGCCGCCAGGTGACGCATGCTTGCTGCACTGGTCAGACTGGTTTAGAGTACCGACAGGCTTTCATCAACATCATCAGGAAAACAATGTCAGCACTTCAGCGGCAATTTGAGCAGTTAAAACAGGCCTATAGCCTTTGCCCTTATCCGGACTATGCCAAACGCCGGCAACAATTAACTGCGTTGCGACATGCCATCACACAACACAGTACTGCACTGGCTGATGCAGTGAGCCAGGATTTTGGCTATCGCAGCAACGATGAAACCCGTTTACTGGAAATTATGCCGTCATTAGGTGGTATTGATTATCACGTCAAAAAGTTAAAAAGCTGGCTGAAACCGGAAAAACGCCATGTTCACTACAGTTTTATGCCCGCCAGCAACCGGGTAATGTTACAACCGCTGGGTGTGGTAGGTATCATTGTTCCATGGAACTACCCCATTTACCTGGCACTGGGCCCGTTAATGGCTGCCATTGCCGCCGGCAACAAGGCAATGCTGAAATTATCGGAGTACACGCCCGCGACGAATAAGGTGCTGACAAAGATATGCCAGCAGGCCCTGGCCGAAGATGTAATCGTAATTGAAGGCGATGCTGATATTGCAGCAGAGTTCTCGCGTCTGCCCTTTGATCATCTGCTTTTTACCGGATCTACCGCCGTAGGTCGCAAAGTGATGCAGGCGGCCGCTGCAAACCTGACACCGGTTACCCTGGAGCTTGGTGGTAAAAGCCCGGTATTAATAGCGCCTGATGCCGATATCAGGCAGATCGCAAAACGTATTTTATTTGGTAAAACGGCCAATGCCGGCCAGACCTGTGTCGCACCCGACTACGTGCTGGTGCCAGCTGACAAGCTGGAGTCATTAGTGGCTGAGCTATCTCAGGCATTTACCGAGTTTTATCCCGATTTTGCTACCAACCCGGATTACAGTGCAGTGATAAATGCAGCGCAGTACCAACGGCTGATGAGCATGCTTGAACATGCTCAAAACAGCGGCGCCAGAGTGATCAACTGTGGCGATAACAGCGGTAAAAATGCCCCGGCGACCACTAACAGTGAACGACGGTTGGCACTACAATTAATTATTGGTGCTGATGACAACAGCAAGCTGATGGAGCAGGAAATATTTGGCCCTCTGCTGCCGTTAATTCCCTACGATACCCTTGATGAAGCGCTGCATTATATTCAGCAACGGCCAAGGCCTTTGGCGCTTTATTTAATGAGCGACGATAAGACAACACAGCAGCAGGTGCTTAAACAAACTCATGTCGGCGGCGTTTGTATTAATGATACGCTGGTGCATGTGGCGCAAGACGACCTGCCATTTGGTGGCATTGGCCCGTCAGGGCTGGGTAATTACCATGGCAAAGAAGGTTTTCTGCGCTTTTCACATCAGAAAGCAGTCCATCAGAAAGGCTGGTTTAACAGTGGCCGGTTTATTTATCCGCCGTTTAATCGCAAAATATTTAAAGCTATCCTGAGCTGGTTAACCCGCTAGAGCTTACCTTGCCGATGATAAGTAAGGACTCGAAAGCGAGAATCGGAATGCCCTAAGCCGACCGTTGAAGCCCTGGACGGGCGGAAACGAGCCTACATGGATGTATTTACGGCGTGTCGGCGTGGGCAATCCGGTTCGATGCCCTGAGCAACTACCTGTTTTTATTCTATATTGGCTATGTTTTTTGGCAGTGTTAACACCAGCAGGCAGGAAAGCCACGCAAAGCCGGCGGCTAAGATAAAGGTTTGCGCGGCACCCGCACCATTTTGCCAGCTTAAACCCGCCAGATAAGCACCGATGGCTCCACCACCACCGAATATCAGCCCGGCATAAATAGCCTGGCCCCGGCCACGCTGGGCTTTGGGAAATACCTGCTGAATAAACTGCATGGCGCAGCTGTGGGCGATAGCAAAGCTTCCGGCATGCAACAACATACTCAGCGCCAGCCACCAGACAGAGTGTGCCAGTAACGCTACCATTAACCAGCGAATGGCGGTTAAACCATAGCAAATACCTAACAGAGTGCGATAACTGCGGTTGCGCATAATACGCCCGGCATAGTAAAACGCCACAATTTCAGCCGCTACCGCCAGGCTTATCAGTAAACCGGTCTGGCTGCCGCTATAGCCTAAATCCCTGCTGTACAGAGTGAAAAAGCCGTAAAAAGGTGCAAAACTGATTTGCATCAGCAGCGCCGCCCCCATAAAAATCCATAATACCTTTTGTCTTAGCAGTTGCAGGTAAGAAACGCCTGGTGTTGTTGTGTCATATTCAGGGGTTTGGGCGGGTAAATTAAACAAACAAAATACCAATAGCAGCAAAAACGCCAGCGCAGTAGCAGGCATAAACTCGCTGCCATATAGCTGATAAAACCAGCCACCCAGCATCACCAGCACAATATAGCCGACACTACCGGCTGAGCGGATCCGGCTGTACTGTTCGGTATCGTTATTAAGAAATGAAAAAGCAGACACTTCCAGCTGCGGCAAAATTGCGGTCCAGAAAAAGCTGAACAAAGCCAACGCAGCCAGTAACAGGCCAAAACCACCGTTTATAAAGCTGCCAAGCCAGCCAACACAGGCCAGCACGGCGCCAAGCTGCATTACCGCCAGCGGCTTGCTGCTGCGCTCAGCAAGGCTGGCCCAGACCGCAGGCCCGACAATCCGGGTGGCCGTTACAATGGCCAGCATCAGGCCTATCTGACGCGAATCAAAACCGCGGCCATCCAGAAACAGACCAAGGTAGGGTACAAAAATACCCAGCACGCCAAAATAAGTGAAGTAAGCCAGCGCTAGCGCTGGCCTTGCCGCCATTACTTTCATAAGATCATGGGGTCATAGAGTCCTGCCGCGGGCGGCTTAATTAACGGTTGGCTCTGGCAATATCCGGCGTTGAAACACTAACCCCGGCATTTTGCGCCCGGTGCCGCAGCAAGTGGTCCATCAAGACAATAGCCAGCATGGCTTCGGCAATTGGTACAGCCCGGATGCCGACGCAGGGATCATGCCGGCCTTTGGTGACAATATCTACCACTTCGCCATTCACATTAATACTTTTACCGGGAATACTGATACTCGACGTCGGTTTTAAGGCAATGCTTACCCTGATATCCTGGCCGGACGATATTCCGCCCAACGTGCCACCGGCATGGTTAGCGCTGAACCCTTCAGGAGTTAATTCATCACGATCAGTAGAGCCGCGCTGCTCTACTACCTCGAAGCCATCCCCAATTTCCACCGCTTTAACTGCGTTGATACTCATCATGGCATGGGCAATATCGGCGTCGAGCCGGTCAAATACCGGTTCACCCAGGCCCACCGGCATACCGGTAGCCACCACATTAACCCTGGCGCCTACGGAGTCGCCGTCTTTTTTAAGCTGACGCATATACTCATCCAGCGCAGCAATTTTATCCGGATCAGGGCAAAAGAACGGGTTATTGGCCACTTCATCCCACTGCAACTTTTCTGCTTTAACCGGGCCTAGTTGCGCCAGATAGCCACGTATTTCAACACCACAATGTTGCTTTAAATACTTCTTAGCAATGGAACCTGCAGCAACCCTTATCGCGGTTTCCCGCGCCGACGATCGCCCGCCACCACGATAATCACGGATCCCAAATTTATGCCAGTAGGTGTAATCCGCATGACCAGGCCGGAATAAATCTTTGATATTAGAATAGTCCTGTGAGCGTTGATCGGTATTTTCGATTAATAAACCTATGCTGGCACCGGTGGTAGTATCTTCAAATACACCGGACAAAATTTTAACCTGGTCTTCTTCGCGCCTGGCAGTGGTATAACGGGAAGTTCCGGGCTTACGACGGTCTAAATCCAGCTGCAAATCTTCTGCGGTGAGCTGCATCCCCGGCGGGCAGCCATCAACGATACCACCGATAGCAGGGCCATGGCTTTCACCAAAAGTCGTAACTTTAAACAACTGACCAATGCTGTTGCCGGCCATTTAGCTCTCCTCAAATAAGTGTTGGTAGGCAATAAGCTGAGCTTTACTCAGCGCGAACACGCCAAGGCCACCGGCAGCAAATTCAAGCCAGTTAAATTGGACGTCTGGATATCTATCCTGCAATTCAACCATACTATTGCCAACTTCACAAATTAAAAAACCCTGCTCAGTTAAATGTGCCGCGGCCTGAGCCAGTATCCGCCGGGTTAATGCCAGGCCATCATGGCCGGATGCCAGGCCAAGTTCAGGTTCATGGCGGTACTCTTCTGGTAAGTCAGCCATATCTTCTGCGTCAACATAGGGCGGATTAGTAACAATAAGGTCATACTGCTGACCACCCAGTGCTTCATAACAATCTGATAATATTGGGTAGACACGATCCAGCAAGCCATGTTCATTAATGTTTATATCTGCAACGGCTAATGCGTCCGGGCTGATATCTACGGCATCAACCTGAGCATCTTCAAATGCATAAGCACAAGCGATGGCAATACAGCCAGAACCGGTACATAAATCAAGGATCCGCTCTGGCGTTGCACTTAGCTTAAACCGGCTGAATTTCTCGTTTATTAATTCAGCTATCGGCGAGCGTGGCACCAATACCCGCTGGTCAACATAGAAGGGCAGCCCGCAAAAATAGGCCTGGTGGGTCAGATAAGCCGCCGGGATCCGCAGTTCAATCCGCTGCATCAATAAGTCGACAAATGCCTGTCGCTCCGGTCTGGTGAGCCGCACAGTCAGCAATTTATCGTCAGTAAGCGGTGGCAGAAACAAACAATGCGCTAATAATACCGCTGCCTCATCCCACGGGTTATCAGTGCCATGTCCCAGATAAATGCCGGCTTCATTAAAGCGACTTACCGCATAGCGAAGCCAGTCGTGCACCGTGAATAATGCATCGAGTGCCTCGTTAATATCTGACTCTGAAAACATCGGGTTATAATCAGCCATATCCTGTATTCGCTCTTTGTAAAAAATGGGCAGATTGTATAGACTTGCGCGATGCAACGAAAGAAGCTTTCACATCAGGCTAATTTATCTGCCGCCGACAGCGACCTGTTCCGTCAGTCTGTCAGCGGTGCACGCCCGCTATTGCAGGACAAGATAGCCCCTGTCAGTGTTACCAGCAAGAAAAAAGCCAGGCCATCAGCAGATTTGCCGGCAAATAAGCAGGATCTGTTCTTTTTCTCCGATGGCTATGAAGGTTTTATCAGCGATGGCAGCTTGCTGTCTTATGTACAGCCAGGCGATGACCCCCGATTAGCCGGCCGCCTGAAGCGGGCGGAATATCAACCGCAGGTGGTCCTCGATTTACATGGTTTAACCCAACTTGAAGCGAAATACGAACTGGCAGGCCTGCTTGCTTATTGTCAGCAACAGCAATTTAACTGTGCCTGTGTGGTTCATGGTAAAGGGTTAGGTATACTGGCACGTAAAGTACCCAACTGGCTGATCCAGCATCCCAATGTCAGGGCATTCCACACTGCTCCGAAAAGCTGGGGCAAGCATGGCGCCTTATTATTACTGCTGAAAATTAATCAATCTGAAGCTGAACTGCACCGCTAACAAGCGGCGGCGTCATCCTGATATTACTTGTGTTGAGATTCTTTAAGTTAGGATTCTTTAAGTTGGGATACTTCATGTGGAGATTAATGCCAGATCCTGCGGCGCCACCTTTTCAAGTAACCGGCCACTTTTGCCCGGTTGATAATCGATACAACACAGTGACGACGTACTGAAAACAGGAGTCTGGCCAGGTTGAGTAAGAGATTCAACCAGAAAACTTACCAGTGGCATATGCGACACCAGCAAGATTTTGGCGTCGGGCTCTGCGGCCAGCTTTGCATCAATTAAATTTAGTATAATCAATGGGCTGCCATCTGGCACCAGATTACTGCATGTCTGCAGCAGGCAATCTGGGCCTTGCTTACTCAGCATAATTTCGGCAGTCTGGGAAGCACGTAAATACGGACTAACCCAAAGCTCGTCGAAAGCGCTATAGCAATTTTGCAGCCACTGCGCCATTTGCAGTGCCTCCCGTTTGCCTCTGGTAGTCAGTTGCCGCTGGCTATCGTGCTTAATCAGCGGTTCAGCTTCACCATGGCGCATAATAACAATGTTAACCATTTATATTGATACCGTACTACTTAGTCAGTCTGTTTTTGTTTGCCATTGTTAAAAAGCGTTCGCTGGGCAAAAATTGTGCGCTATGATAAAGAAAGTCTGGCGCGAACGTAACTGCTATTAACGCATAAAACATTGCCTGTTTATTACTAAAAGCTATCAAAAATCGGCTGTCTTGCAGTACTACCAAACCGACATAGGATAATTCTTGGAAAAAGTACATATAAAGCAAAGCCCAAACGATAACAGAGCCTATCAACACCTGACACTCGACAATGGTCTTACCGTATTGCTGGTGAAAGACAGTTGTGTCGAAAAAAGTGCGGCTGCCCTGACAATAAATGTCGGCCATTTTGACGATCCCGCAGATTATCAGGGAATGGCGCATTTTCTGGAACATATGCTATTTCTGGGCTCAGAAAATTATCCTGATCCCGGAGAGTATCAGCAATTTATCAGTCAGTACGGTGGCAGCCACAATGCCTGGACCGGCACAGAGCACAGCCATTTTTACTTTGATATCGACACTCCCCAGTTGTCTCAGGCACTTTCACGCTTCGCCGACATGTTTTGCCGGCCATTGTTTACCGCCGCTTATGTTGAAAAAGAACGCCATGCCATAGAAGCCGAATATTCATTGAAACTGAAAGACGACAGCAGGCGCATTTATCAGGTGCACAAAGAAACAGTTAACCCGGCGCACCCTTTCGCAAAATTTTCAGTTGGTAACCTCAATACGCTTACTGACAAACCAGAGCAGACACTACGGGACGCGCTGTGGCAATTTTATCGGCAGCAGTACAGCGCAAGCAGAATGAGTTTGTGCGTGGTGTCGCCTTGTCCGCTGTCGACCATGGCTCAGTGGATACAGCAATTTTTC
The DNA here is from genome assembly GCF_019100565.1 of Arsukibacterium indicum. Classification (GTDB taxonomy): domain Bacteria; phylum Pseudomonadota; class Gammaproteobacteria; order Enterobacterales; family Alteromonadaceae; genus Alishewanella; species Alishewanella indicum. The sequence continues at coordinate 207,318 of NZ_JAHRID010000001.1, forward strand.
AGCGCGTTACCGGCTACATTGCCAGCAAAAGCGCCGCTGGCTGAGCCACTGTATCTGCCCGAACATCAGGCTGTTTTACTTAATATCAGACCACACAAGAACTCTGAGCGGCTGGTAGCCAGCTTTGCATTACCTGATATCCAGCCATGGTACGCCCACAAAATTGTCAGTTTCCTGGCCTCGCTGCTGGGAGATGAAAGTGACGGCTCCTTGCTCAGTTATCTGAAAAATGCCGGTCTGGTAAATCAGCTAAGTGCCGGTGGCGGCATTGATGGCAGCAACTATAAAGACTTTACCGTATCGTTTGAACTTACCCGGGCAGGCCGCGCTGATACCACTGCAATATTAAAAGCACTTTACAGCGCACTGGCCAGAATAAAACAACAGCCGCTGCCGCAGCAATTGTATTTTGAGCGTCAGAGGCTGCTGCACTGGTCATTTATCTATCAGGAGCCTGCTGATGCGCTGCAGACGGCCAGCCAGCTCTCTGTCAATTTACACCATTACCCGGTGCAGGATACTATTTTTGGTGACTACCGGATGGAACTGCCACCTGAAGCACTTTATCAGGAACTACTAAGCTGGTTCAGGCCCGACAATATGCGACTGATGCTGATCGCCCCGGATGTGCCGGTGCTGTCAGAAGCCAAGTGGTACAACACCCCGTACTCTGTAACAAAATTAAGCGATACCCTGTTACAAACACTGCAGGACACCGGACCTGTTGCTGAAATTACCCTGCCCGGAGCCAATCCCTACCTGACTGAGCAGCTTAGCCTGCTGGATAAAACTGAGCATATGGTGGCGCCGGAGCGCATTTATCACGATGCACACTTAAGCATCTGGTACAAAGCAGACACTGAATTTAATACTCCGAAAGGCCATATTTTCCTGCAACTCAGTTTACCCAAAAGTATTGCTGACAATCGTCAACTTGCCACCAGCCGGCTCTGGCTGGAATTATTTCAGGATCACATTAACCAGCAGTTATATACCGCTACCAATGCGGGCTTAAGCTACAACCTGCATGTCCAGAAACAGGGGATCAGCATTCATACCTCAGGGCTGGCAGCCAACCAAATCCAGCTTTTGCAAAATATACTGCAGCAAATTAACACAGCCTGTTTTTCAGAGCTGCGGTTTAATGAACTGAAACAACAACTTTGCCGACATTGGGCAAACAGCAGTAAAAGTAAGCCTGTTGCCAGATTATTCAGTCAGTTGTCTGCTTTGCTGCAGCCGATCAACCCGGAGATTGAGGTGTTAGTTGAGCAACTTGAACCTTTGAGCTTCGACCAGTTCAATCAGTTTTCGACCCAGTTGCTTGATGAAGTTCATCTGGAAGCACTACTGGTTGGCAACTGGAGCAGAGATAATGCTGATGCGCTGCAGCTAATGCTGCAAAAATGGCAATCACAACAGGCTTCGCCTGGTCATAAAATCCCTGCTAAAACATACAGCATTGCCGGCACCGGCCCGGTCTGGCTGCAAACCGACACCGACAGCACTGACCACGCATTAGTCGTTTATCTGGCGGCAGAGCAGGCCAGTGCTGAACAAATGGCGTTATTTATGCTGGCCAATCACTTGATGTCGCCGCATTACTTTCATCAACTGCGAACTGAGCAACAAATGGGTTATCTGGTTGGCACCGGCTATGTGCCTATCAATACCTTACCTGGAATGGCATTTTATATTCAGTCACCAAATTTTGAATGCACCGAGTTGTACCAGGCTACCGTTACGTTTTTCCGGGAGTTTCTGCAACAGATAAAGGAGATGAGCGACCCGGAATTCGCAGAACTTAAAATGGGATTAACCGCTCAACTTGCCGAGCGCGATACCAGCCTGGGCTCTCGTGCTAAGCGACTATGGCTGGCGCTGGGGCAGGACGACACCAGTTTTGATTTAACCGGCAGAATAATCAGTGCCCTTGCAAAACTTACCAGACAGCAATTTGCCGAAATGCTGCAACAGCTGTTAGCCAGTGATTATGATATGTTACTGCTCGCCTCTGGCGCAAACAGTGGGTTTGCTCATATTAAAACCGTAAACAGGGATGAATTGCGGCAGGTAATTGCAAACAGGTAAATTGATTTTGACACTGTTCCTAAACTTGGTTAACTTAGGCGGAATAACAATAAAAATGTTGTAATCTGTGGGTATACGTTCTCTCCATTGCGCTAAAGCTTTTTGTTTACTGCTGGCTGTTCATCCATTCGGGCTTTCTGCACTGAGTTGGGACAGCGTACAGCCCTATATCTTTTCTGCCGTATTATTTTTTGCCTGTGCTGCCCTACTACTGGCCCACGCCAGCATTGTTAAGATGCGGCGCTACCACAAACGGCTTGCCAAAAGTGAAGAACGTCTGCGGTTGTCATTATGGGGCAGCGGTGACGAATTATGGGACTGGCGAATTTTGTCAGGCGAGCTGTATCGCTCCAGTTCCTGGTTAAAACCGGTTGAACTAAAACCAGAAACCCATGATTTTCCGCCGAACAAACAACAAATTCACCCTCAGGATTTAAACCGGGTAATTAACCTTTTAAATGAACATTTAAATGGTGGCAGCGCCTTTTTTGAAGCAACCTACCGATTGCGAACGGCCGAGGGCCATTACATCTGGGTGCTGGACCGAGGTAAAGTCGTGGCTTATGCCACTAACGGTAGCCCGAGCCGGATGACCGGCACCCTGAAAAACATTCATCAGCTGAAAGAAGCAGAAGGCAGAATGCAACTGTTTGCCCGCTGCCTGGAAAATATATCGGACGCCGTCCTGGTTTGTGATACCCAGTTTACTATTATTGAAGTTAACCCGGCATTTAGCAGCATAACTGGCAAAGATCGCTCAGAGGTAGTTCATAGCCGATTTGAATTGTCACTGTACCCCAGCCGGTTTATGCAGGATATTCAGCTGCAACTGGCTAAACATGGCCGCTGGAGCGGTGAAATCCGCGAACAAAAAGACAATGGTGACATTTATCAGGCTGAACTGGCATTTGATGTTATCAAAGATGAAGAAGGTATCCCGCTACAATACGTTGGTGTCTTATCAGATATTACCGACCGTAAGGCACGCGAGGCCGAGTTAAGCCGGCTGGCGAATAACGACACCCTGACCGGCTTACCAAACCGGGCGGTGTTTATGTCTAAGCTGGCCAGCCTGGTAACCGTCGATGTCGTGCATGCACTACTGGTATTTGATTTAGACAATTTTAAAAAAATTAACGATTCGTTGGGTCATGAACTCGGCGATACCTTACTATGTAAGTTAGCCCAGCGACTGCATTCCGACCCACGATACCAGAATAAGCTTTACCGGCTTGGCGGCGATGAATTTGCGGTATTACTTAACGATACCAATGATATTCACACCATCACCTCCATGGCCAAAGGCTTGCTGGAGCAAATTAACCGCCCATTTTTTATCAGTCAGCATGAACTGGCTGTAACCAGCAGCATTGGTATTGTGTTGTTTCCGGATGATGGCAGCGACCCTCAGGCCCTGCTTCGTAACGCCGATACCGCGATGTACCATGCGAAAAATGATGGCGCCAACCGTTACCTGTTCTTCAACGACAGTATGAATAAACAGGCGGTAAAGCGGCTACAGGTCGAAAACTTAATTCGCTATGGGTTAAAAGAAGATTACTTCAGTGTCTACTACCAGCCGAAGATGGATATCCTGACCGGAAACGTAGTTGGCATGGAAGCGCTGGTACGTTTTATTACCCCGAAAGGCGGCCTGGTCAGCCCGGCCAGTTTTATTCCGGTGGCTGAGGAAACCGGCCAGATTGTTGAAATTGGTGCAGTTGTACTGCGTAAAGCCTGTGAAGACGTGAAAAGATGGCTGGCATTAGGGTTATTTCAGGGGCGGGTTGCCGTTAACCTGTCGGCTAAACAATTTATGCTGCCCAATCTATGCCAGCAAATTGATGATGTTCTCGAGCAATGTGAGCTGCCCTCTTACCATCTGGAACTTGAGATCACTGAGGGTACCGTAATGCAGTCGCCAAAACTGGCAATTGATACCATGAAAAAATTACGGGCCCGGGGGATCCATCTGGCCATGGATGATTTTGGTACCGGCTATTCATCCCTTGCTTACCTGAAGCAATTTCCGCTAAACACCCTGAAAATTGATAAAGCCTTTATCGACGATATGGATAATGCCCGCGGCAGGAATATGGTAGATACCATTGTCACTATCGCCCATAACCTGAGCCTTAATGTGGTTGCTGAAGGCGTTGAAACCAAAGACCAGTTAGATATGCTGCGTAAATTGCGCTGCGAAACCATTCAGGGTTTTTATTACAGCAAGCCACTTTCAGCAGCAGACTTTGCCGAATTTTTAGCTGCGCAGAAACAACGGGCCAGGCTGTCAGCAATACCCGGCTGATGGTTTAATCCAAAAACTGCGATAAAAAAAGCCCCGGAGGGCTTTAATCGCTATCAGTTTCGACGTAAGAAAAATCGTCGGCGCCATCAGCTATTCGTTTTTTACCAAAAACAGTATGAAATTTGCGTTTTTCATTCAAGCGCTGTTTGTACTTAACCCAGGTTTTTTCATAGGCAGAGCTCGCTTCAGCTTCTCCCCGGCAAACCAGAAGAAAGCGTTGCTCTTCCTCATTTACCGGCTCACGTGCACCTTGCTCCAACTGCTGCATCGCGAAACCATGTTTTTCCAGCAGATTACCTTCTGCCAGGGTAAAGCGCCCGGACCGCGTAAAACCACGAGGGAAATTGCGATCATCGAAAAAGCGACGAGTAGCGACAAAACTTTGCTGCATCACTTTTTTCCTCTAATGTCGTTGAATATAAAGCCAGCCTGTTTAAACTGTGCGGAGTATGGTTAACAAAATTCCAGTCGTAAAACAAATATTTTTTATTGACACGATAAATAAATTTAAGGCTCTACCTTGGATACTGAACTGCTAAAAACCTTTCTGGAAGTGCAGCGTACCCGCCATTTTGGCAAGGCGGCTGAAAACCTGTATTTAACTCAATCAGCCGTAAGCTTTCGTATTCGGCAATTAGAACAGCAGCTTGGCGTGAACTTATTTAGCCGCTACCGCAATAATATTCAGCTAACAGCTGCCGGAGATCGCCTGCTACCACACGCTCAGGCAATGCTAACGGCGTTGCAACGCGCCAAGCAGGAAGTAGCATTAAGCAACAAGCAGGCCCAGCAACTGTCTATTGCCGCAACGGCCAATGTTTGGGACAGCTTTCTGTTACCGGGCTTTATCCAGGTGCAACAGCACTACCCTGACCTGGCCTGGCGCGCAGAATCTCTGGGGAGAGAGCAGATTGGCAGACTGCTGCTGGAACGTAATCTTGATTTGGCTGTGGTGTTTGACCCACCAAAGGTTGACGAAATACAGGTAGAAAAGCTGGAAGACATCAAACTGATAGCAGTTACCAGCAGTACCCATACTGAAGCCAGCGCCGCGATGGCACAACATTACATTCTGATGGACTGGGGCACCTCTTTTGATATTCAACATGCCAAGCACTTTGCAGATATGCCGCCACCGGCACTTCGGACCGGCAGTGCTAAAATTGCACTGGAAATGATGCTGCATTGCCCTGCAACAGCTTATCTGCCACAAATAATGGTGCAGCCCTTATTAGAAAACAATCGCCTCAGAAGAGTAGACAGTGCGCCACAGATGAGCAGAGAATTATTTGCTGCCACCTTACATCAGGCAACCAATGAACAGTTATTGCAACAGATCATTGGCCATCTTCGCAAGCACATTAGCAGCCTGGCGGCTTAATTACGTTTTATACTAGGGCCGGAATAAACTGCTGTTTTTGCCGCGTGCTTTGCACAACAGCAGCCGTTTATGGCTATTAAACAGCGGTAGCAAAAAAGGCCCGGTAAACATTGCAGCCACTGCCCATTGCAATGCCTGCATACCACTACGCAGCGCCGCAATATAAACCCCAAGTGCAACAGCCAACCAGACAACAGGTACTAAAAACACCGAAACATCCTTAATAAAAACAGAGACACCACTGGCGGTTATTATACCGCCTGTGGTCGCTTATCGCTGTTAAGCTTTCGTTGATTTTTTGCAAAAGCCAGCTTTTGCAACAATTAACTATAAAAACGGCTATTTTGTTCAGCCATGGCTAGCAGGCGCGGGCATGGCGCAAACCGCTCACCGTGTTCGGCCTGCAACTGCCGCAATGTTGCGACCAGGTTAGTTACGCCAAGGGTATCGATATAGCGAAACGGTCCGCCCAGAAATGGCGGGAAACCAATTCCAAAAATGGCACCGATATCACCATCCCGGGCTGATTTGATTACACCGTCATCCAGGCAACGCACCGCTTCATTCAGCATCTGGGCAGTACAACGGCTGGCGATCGCATCACTGCTAAGTTTGCTACCCGGGGTAACACCCAGCACGTTATACACGCTGCTATCGACCGTTTTGCTGCCTTTTTTCGCTGCCTTACCATACAGATAAAAACCTTTTGCAGATTTTTTACCTTTGCGGCCGTCGGCCAGTAAGGTATCAAATGCCGGAGGTGGTGCAAAACGCTCACCCAGTTGCTCGGTAAGAATTGGCGAAATTTTTGCGCCAACATCAATACCCACTTCATCTAATAATGTGATGGGTCCAACCGGGAAACCAAATTTCACCAGCGCTTTGTCGATTTTTTCAATTGGCTCCCCTGCCAGTAGCAGGTTAGCCGCTTCGTTCATATACAGCGCCAGAATACGATTAACATAAAACCCGGCACCATCTTTTACCACAATTGGCGTTTTACCCTGTTTGCGGGCAAAAGCAACAGTGGTAGCGATGGTCTGCGCTGACGTCTTGTCATGAGCAATAACCTCAACCAGTGGCATTTTATCAACCGGCGAAAAATAATGCAGACCAATCACATTCTCAGGTCTGGTTGCTTTCTCAGCGATCTGGCTAATGGGCAGCGAGCTGGTATTGCTGGCAAAGACTGTGTGCTCAGCACAGTGTTGTTCAACATCCGCAACCATTTGCTGTTTTAAGCTTAGATCTTCAAACACCGCTTCAATGACTAAATCAACATCATGAAAGCCGCTGTAATCGGTAGTACCGGTCAATAGCAGCAACTGCTTTTGCATTTCAGCTTTGCTGATAAAACGGCGCTTGAACTTTTTCTGCAGCAAATTGTAGCTGTATTTAAGAGCATTACTTATGCCCTGCTCGTTAATATCTTTAATTCGAACCGGCACTCCGGCCTTGGTACTGCTGACATTGGCAATGCCGCCGCCCATCAGACCACCACCAAGTACCGCCACTTTTTTCACTTTTTGTGGCTGGGTATCGCCGGCTCCGGTTTCTTTTTTCATCTGTGTAGTGGCAAAAAACAAGCTGCGCAATGCCGCCGACTCTGGCGTCATACATAACTGACCAAATGCCGTAGCTTCCGCCGCCAGACCGGCTGCATAGCCGCTGTCCTGACCTTTGCGAACCACCTCAATGATCCGCACCGGTGCCGGATAATTGCCCTGGGTCTTGTTAAGTGTTTGCTTCATTGCCTGAGAAAACAGTAAATTACGGCCGGGACCGGTGTTCTCAAGCAGTTTAGCCAGTAACCCTTTGCTTTTTGAAGTAACTTTAGCTTTGCCCTGCAACGCACGCTTTACGGCGGCTTCCAGTAAAATTGTTGCCGGCACCACTTCATCAACCAGGCCGGCCTTTCTGGCTTGCGACGCCCGAAGTTGTTTGCCGGTCAGCATCATATCCAGTGCCTTTTGCACGCCAACTAAACGCGGTAAACGCTGCGTACCACCGCTGCCAGGCAGTAAGCCTAACTGCACTTCAGGCAAGCCCAGTACGGTTTTTGCTGAATCTGTTGCTATTCTGGCATGACAAGCCATTGCCAGCTCCAGGCCGCCACCAAGGCAAGGGCCATTAATAGCTGCCACTACCGGTATTTTCAGCTGTTCAATGCGGTCAAACATCTGCTGGCCCATCCGGGCGATATCTTCAGCCTGCCCGGCGGTTTCGCAGCTATCAAGCATTGAAATATCGGCACCGGCGATAAAAGAGTCTTTTTTACCACTGATAAAAACCACACCTTTGACGCTGCTGTTGCTTTGAATCGTCGTTAAAATGCCATCAATTTCATCAGCAAAAGACGCTTTTAATACGTTCATGCTTTCACCGGGTATATCCATGGTGACAACCGCTACCTGATCATCGCGTATTTCCAGGCTGAAACTGGTTTGTTGTTTAGTCATTATTCAGTCTCCACAATCATCGCTGCACCCAAACCACCCGCAGCACAGGCGGTGGTCAAGCCTGTACCGCCACCACGACGCTGCAGCTCATTGAGGGTCTGTACAATCAGACGGGTGCCGGTAGCGGCAAACGGATGGCCATAGGCTAAAGAACCACCATTAACATTAAATTTGTCCATATCAATCTCGCCAATCGCTTTGCTGCGGCCAAGTTTTTCTTCAGCAAATTTCTGACTGGCAAACATTTTAACGTTGGCCAGCGCCTGGGCAGCGAATGCCTCGTGCATTTCAATCAGGGTAAGGTCACCAAGGTTCATGCCGGCTCTATCCAGTGCAATAGGTGTGGCATAGCTTGGCCCCATCAGCATATCTTCATGCACACCTATGGCAGAGAATGCATAGCTGCGAATGTAACCTAATGGCTTATAACCGAGTGCTTTGGCCCGGCTTTCGGTCATCATCAGTACCGCCGAAGCGCCATCAGTCAGTGGCGTACTGGTGGCGGCAGTAACGGTACCATGAGTACGGTCAAACACCGGCCGTAACTTAGCATATGACTCCAGCTTTGAGTCCATCCGGATATTGTTGTCGATATCAAGAAACTTGTTGTAAGGCTCCACATGCGCTGTCATGACTTCATTCGCCATTAAGCCATTTTGCCAGGCTTTTGCCGCCAGACTGTGCGAGCGGTGGGCCATTTCGTCCTGTGCCTGGCGACTGATACCATGCGTCTTGGCCATTTGCTCTGCCGTATCGCCCATCGAAAGGCCGGTGCTGTATTCAGCAACAGCTGGTGGCACCGGCATCAGGTCTTTCAGGCCAAGCCGACGTAAAATACCGAGCTTCTGACCAAAGGTTTTGGCTTTATTCATATCAACCAGTGCCCGCGCCAGCTTCTTACTGACGCCGATAGGCAGTACTGAGCTTGAATCGGCGCCCCCGGCAATAGCAATCTCTATGGTGCCGGCCATCATCGATTCGGCAACACTGGCGACCGACTGAAAACTGGTAGCGCATGCCCGGGTAACGCTGTAAGCGTCGGTATGCACCCCCATTGCCGTTCCTAACACAATTTCCCGGGCAATGTTTGGCGCTTCCGGCATTTGCACCACCTGGCCGTACACCACTTGCTGCACCAGATTTGCATCAAGCTCGCTGCGGATAAGCAACTCGTTAACCACCAGTTTTGCCAGATCCAGCGCCGAAACGCCGTGTAACTCGGTCGCTTGTTTGGCAAAAGGCGTACGTAAGCCCGAGACAATCGCTATCCGATCGCCACTACGGGTATGAAGTTTAATAGGCGCTGACATGGCTTTCCTCTTGTTTAACTCGAAATAGGCCAGACAAAACAGGTCTGACCTGTAAAGATAATCTGATTGTAACGACAGTTGTGGCTAATTAAAACACTTGTTTTAATGCAAACTGAACCTTATTTAGGTTATAACGTCATAGCCTAGCTGTTTTTAGCGCTAACTGTGCAGAAAATAACCGAAACTTTTAACCAAAAGACTTATATCACTATGGTAAATGCGTTTTCCGCCTTAAAAACCTATCTCGACAGTCAGGTACTGGGCCAACCTGAGCTTACTGAAGGTATTTTGCTGGCCCTGCTGGCTAATGGTCATTTACTGGTAGAAGGACCACCAGGCCTGGCAAAAACCCGGGCTGTAAATGCGTTGGCTCACGGGGTAGAAGCAGAATTTCACCGGGTACAGTTTACGCCCGATTTATTGCCTGCCGATTTAACCGGTACTGACATCTACCGGCCTGAAACCGGCCAGTTTGAATTCCAGTCCGGGCCTCTGTTCCACCATATTATTTTGGCTGACGAAATTAACCGGGCGCCGGCAAAAGTGCAGTCTGCACTGCTGGAAGCGATGGCTGAAAAGCAGATTACCGTTGGCCGGACTACGTATCAGTTACCGGAGTTATTTCTGGTAATGGCAACGCAGAACCCGCTTGAGCAGGAAGGCACCTACCCGTTGCCTGAAGCGCAACTTGATCGCTTTTTACTGCATTTAAAAGTTGACTATCCGAACGCTGAAACAGAACGTCAGATCCTCAGGCTTACCCGTAACGAAGCGATGAATAAAGCGCCTGAACAACCACCAGCCATCAGCCAGCAGGACATATTCAATGCCCGCCAGGCTGCATTGCAGCTGCATCTGGCGGAAAGTCTGGAAGACTATATTGTGCAACTCATCATGGCTACCCGTAATGGCGCCGCTTACAGCACTAAGCTGGCGTCCTGGGTAAGCTATGGTGCCAGCCCGCGGGCTTCAATAGCACTGGAGCGCTGTGCCCGGGCTAAAGCCTGGCTGGCCGATCGTGATTTTGTCACCCCGGACGATATTCAGGCCGTGTTTCACAATGTACTTCGTCACCGTCTGATTTTAACCTACACCGCTGAGGCTGAGGGGATCACTACCGACGATGTACTGACTGAAATCCTTAATTGTGTACCTGTACCCTGACATACGATATGAATAGCGCGTTTTCGGCCAGTCAATGGCTCAAGCAGTTACATGCTGACGGTAGTTCGGTCGGGCTGCCGGAATTGCTATGGTATCAGCGTCATACTAAGGTGCTGAACCTGAAACCCACCATCAGTATTCAAAGCAAACTGGCCGGCACCTACCTGGCACGCAGCAAAGGCCGCGGCATGGAGTTTGACGAAGTAAGGCATTATCAGCCTGGCGATGATGTCCGCACTATCGACTGGCGGGTTACGGCACGCAGTGGCAAAGTACACACTAAACTGTTCAGGGAAGAGAAAGAACGGCCGGTTTTTATTGTTACCGACTTAACCGACAGCATGCGTTTTGGCAGCAATTTGTTGTTTAAATCTGTGCAGGCCGCTCATTTGGCAGCGGTCATTGCCTGGCATGTTAAACAACATGGCGACAAACTGGGTGGCCTGGTATTCAGCAACCAACAGCATCGGGAGCTAAAACCACAGGGCCGCAGCCACGGCGTATTGCGCTACCTGCAGGCATTGCAGCAATGCCATCAGGGTGCAATAAAAACCAATGGTTTAACCCTGTCACAAGCGCTGGGCCAACAACGACGACTGAGCCGCCCCGGCAGTCTGGTTTATATCCTGTCGGATTTCGGCCAGGTTGATGAACAAACGTTACGACATATCAGAGCAATCAGTCAGCACAATGAAGTTACCTGCTGTCAGATCAGTGATCCGCTGGAGCGGGCGCTGCCGTCAACAGCTCGTGGCACTGCCGCGGTTAGCAATTTGCAGCAGGTTGTTACAGCCGAACTGGCCGACAGCAGTTTACGCCAGCGTTATCTGCAACAGCAGCAGCAGCAGCAAAGCAGGCTGAAAACGGCTTTACAACAGGTTGGCTGCAGATATCTGGACATCAGCGCCGGTGAGCCAATTATCAGCCAGTTGGAGCAAATTCATCATGGCCGCTAAGCAGCAATTACTTGAACAACTGGTGGACATTGCCGAGCCAGCTTATCAACTGTCATGGCAGATCCCCCCCGGCGGCTATATTTTAATCGTAATAGCAATTATTGCTTTGGTATACAGCGGCTGGCGTGTTTATCAGCGCCGGCGTTATCTGGCGGCAAAGCGCCAGGCTATCGCCCTGCTTGCGAAGATACCGCCCAGCGCCTCAAATCAAATTAATCAGTTGTTAAAGCGGGTTATCAAGCACTATGCGCCCAGGCATCCGGTACTAACCGCCAGTACCAGACAATGGCAGCATTTTTTACAACAACAACTGCCCGGCACACCGCTGCCACCGCTTGCTTATCTGCTTTATCAGACAAGTGGTGATAGTGATGAAAATGATAACAGTGACGATAGCCAGCAGTTTTATAACTTCGCCAGGCAATGGCTTAAGCAATTGCGGCCTGCCACAATAGCCAGCAGCCAAAGCCAGATGTTATCGCAGGAGGTAGCCGATGTTTGAGCTTACATACCCCTGGCTGTTACTACTTGCTGTTGTGCCGTTATTTTTTAAAAAGCGCCAGCAAGATAGCGGTAGTGTGCTACATCTGCCGGCACTGGCCAGAATAGCTGGTAAGCAGCAGCACAAGCCCGGGTGGAGGCGCCACGTAGCAACGCTGCCAAAAGCAATAATCTGGATTATGTTGGTTCTGGCAGCCTGTCAGCCACGCTGGCTGGGTGAGCCAGTCACCCTGCCACAGCAAGGCCGCGATCTGATGCTGGCGATTGACCTTTCCGGCTCAATGGACATAAACGACATGGTATTGGATGGCCAGAGCATGAACCGGCTATCGGCAGTCAAACGGGTGGTAGGCGATTTTATTTTGCAACGCAACGGTGACCGGCTTGGCCTGATCCTGTTTGCTGATGCCGCCTATCAGCAAACTCCGCTAACTTATGATCTGGCGACTGTGCAATCGTTTCTGGATGACAGCCAACTGAAACTGGTTGGGCAGCGAACCGCAATTGGCGAAGCTATTGGGCTGGCCGTAAAACGCTTAAATCAATATGAAACCAGTAATAAGGTACTGATCCTGTTAAGTGACGGTGCCAATAATGCCGGTAATATCCAGCCTCTGGAAGCCCTGGCTCTGGCAAAAGCGGCTGGCATTAAAATTTATACGGTCGGGGTTGGCGCTGATCAAATGATCCAGCAAACTATTCTTGGCCGGCGCACTGTTAACCCATCACAGGATTTAGATGAACAGTTATTAAATCATATTGCCAGTGAGACAGGCGGCCGTTATTTTCGTGCCCGTAACCTGGGCGAACTGGCACAAATTTATCAGTTGCTGGATCAACTGGAACCGATCAGCCGCGACAACCTGACATACCGGCCACAGCACAGTCTGCTGCACTGGCCACTGGCCCTGGCGTTAATATTGTCTTTTGCGTTGGCAGTTCGGCAAATTAACTGGCGGAGGTTATATGAACCTGCTGGCTGATTTTCACTTACTCCGGCCCTGGTGGTTGCTGGCACTGCTGCCAGCGCTTCTGTTGTGGTTACTGATCTTAAATTACCGGCAGCAAAGCAGTGCCTGGCAGCGGGTTATCGCCCCGCATCTGCAGCAACTGATGCTAAGTGGCCAGCTGTTGTTGCAACGCAACCGCCTTGCCCTGCCGGTTTTATTGTTGTGCTGGCTGTTAAGCGTGCTGGCGCTGGCCGGCCCCAGCTGGCAACAACAGCCACAGCCGGCGTTTACCCTGAATAAGGCAACAGTGCTCGTCGTTGATATGTCAATGTCAATGCGGGCCACTGATATGTCACCTGACAGATTCAGTCAGCAGCGCTTTAAAGCACTGGATTTTATTGACGAGCTGGCAGAGGGTGAACTGGCACTGATTAGCTTTGCAGGCGACGCCTTTGTAATCTCGCCACTAACCCCTGACTTCAATAACGTACGGTTGTTACTTAATGAACTGAAACCTGAACTGATGCCGGTGCAAGGCTCGAATATTGCCGCAGCGCTGGCTCAGGCCTCCGATTTGCTGCGTCAGGCCGGGCAGAACCAAGGCGATGTAGTGCTGTTTACCGACGGGTTTTCCTCTGCAGACTATTCCCGTATTTTACAACAGCTGGACAGCTGGCCGCACCGGTTGTCTGTTATGGCGTTTGGCACTGAACAAGGAGCACCGGTGCAGCTTGAAAGCGGTCAGTTACTGAAAGACAGCCGCGGCGCAGTTGTTATTCCGCAGGTGCCGTTATCGCAACTGGCGGCGCTGGCTCGTAAAGGTCGGGGTAGCTTTGCAATCGCGGGCAGTGGTAACGACGATATAGCCAGACTGCTGGCAACTATCAATAGTCAGTTTCAGCAACAGGCAGAGCAGACGGAGCAGTTTGCCGCAGATCTGTGGCAGGACAACGCTGTGTATCTGGTGTGGCTGCTGTTACCGCTGGCGTTGTATCTGGCAAAACGGGCACCGGTACTGGTTCTGTTGCCTTTGTGCTATTTCCCCGATGCCAAAGCCGATGTCTGGCGTGATTTGTGGCAAACACCAGCTCAGCAAGCCATAGCAGACTATCAGCAGGAGGATTATCAACAGGCCCGCCAAAAATTCAGCGATCCGCTGTGGCAAGGCAATGCTGCCTACCGGCTTGGTGATTATGCCGGCGCCGCCCGGGCATTTAGTGAAGCAGCCGCACAACAGCCAACGGCTGATGCTTACGCCAACCTTGGTAACAGCCTGGCAATGCAACAAAAGTATGACGAAGCGCTGGCGAGTTATCAGCAGGCACTGGCGCTGAACCCGGAACATCAGCAGGCTAAACAAAATGCCGAATTACTGAATCAGTTGCAACAGCAACAGCAAAAACAACAGCAGCAGGATGGTCAGCAGCAAGACGGCGAGCAACAGCAAGGTGAACAGCAAGCAAAGGATGGCAGTGACAACTCAGAAGAGTCTGCTGGTGACAGTGAAGATCAGGGCCAGAGCAGCGACCAGCAAAATAACGATGCTCCTGAAACAGGCGAGCCAGGTTCAGTGCCGCAACAGCAAGATCCGGACGGAGCTGAGCAAGAGCAGCCGGACCAACAGGCCTCTTTAGCTGAACAGCAGGAGCAGCAGCAATTGGCTGAAAACGAAATGCAGCAAGCTATCCGTGAAATGTGGCCAAACGCCAATCAGGAAGAGCAGCAGCAGCTGGATAACTTATTGCGCAAGGTACAGGACGATCCCGGGCTGTTACTACGCAACCGGATGAGCCTTGAGTATCAGAAGCGCCGCCAGAATGCCTTACCAAAAGGAGTAGAACAAGAATGGTAGTACGGGGTCTGTTATTTTCGGGAGTGCTGCTATGCACGCTACTTAGCGTATTACTCAGTTCGCCAGCTTTTGCGGTTAGTCAGCTGGAAGCACGCCTGGATAAAAACCCGGTGATGCTTGGAGAGAGTGTGCTGCTGGAAGTCACTGCCAACAGCAGGCTGCCTGCCAGCAGTATTAATTTCAGAGTTCTGGACAATAACTTTACCGTGATGGTGCCATCCGTTAACCAGAGTACCCGGGTTATAAACGGTGACGTCAGCCACAGCACCGTCTGGACAGTAACCTTGCTGCCAAAGGCAAGTGGTAGTTTTACCATTCCGGCTTTTACTGTTGATAATGTCAGCAGCCAGCCGATTAAAATAGAAGTGCTGCCGGTGCAGCAAGGTTCCGGCACTCTGCGCGATGTGTTTCTGCAAAGTAAAGTCAGCAGTGACGAGCTGATGGTGCAGCAAATGGTGTACTACGATGTGACTATCTATTTCAGCGGAGATATTCAGCGAGGCAGTCTTTCTGAACCGCAACTGGATGATGCGCTGATCCAACAGGTAGGTCAGGATCAGGAAGGCACAGAGCTGATTGACGGAGAACGCTATCGTTCCATTACCCGCCGCTATGCAATAACGCCACAGCGTAGTGGTGAATTTACTATAGCTCCG
Organism: Arsukibacterium indicum; assembly: GCF_019100565.1. GTDB lineage: Bacteria > Pseudomonadota > Gammaproteobacteria > Enterobacterales > Alteromonadaceae > Alishewanella > Alishewanella indicum. The sequence continues at coordinate 222,946 of NZ_JAHRID010000001.1, forward strand.
CCGACGTTTACCGGAGATGTTATCGACCGTGACAGTGCGAGGCAGAGCTATTTTGCCCGCAGCAGAACCATTGTCCGGGAAGCCGAGCCCCTTTCTATCACAGTGCAGCCTCAACCTGCAGGCTACACCGGTGACTGGCTGGTTGCCGGGCTGGTTACGCTTAATGAAGAATGGCAACCTGATCAGCAACAACTGACGCAGGGTGAACCGGTAACCCGGATTATCACGTTATCAGCAGTAGATGTTTCAGAAAACCAGTTGCCAGAGCTTAATATCAGCATGCCCGATGGCTTTCGGGTATATCAGGAGCAACCTCAAGCCAGAGGTGCAGAGCGTTCAGGACGGCTTGTTGCCCAAAAAGTGATAACCAGTGCCATTATTGCCAATACGGCCGGTGAATTTGAACTGCCAGAGGTAAAGATATCCTGGTGGAACAGCCAGACTGACCGCCTTGAACAAACAGTGTTGCCGGGACGAACGGTGCAGGTTCAGGCCAATCCCAACCGGCCGGCCACGCCAACAATTGGCAGTGAACCAGCAGCCCCACTGGCAAACCCCACTCCCCTTCCTCAATCCAGCTCAAACTGGAATTGGAACTATACCAGTTCAGCCTTGCTGTCCGGCTGGCTGTTAACCCTGGCATTGCTAATCTGGCGGCAGCGTCAGGTAAGGCAGCAACAGCCTCAGCTACAAAAAACTGCAAGGTCTTCCTTTGACAGCAAATCCCTGCGCAGCGCATGCAACAGTAACAACAAAGCAGCAGCCCGCGAACAGCTGCTGTTATGGGCCCGCCATCAGAGAATACTCAGCCATGGCTCGTTAACGACTCTGAGTCAGCAGCTCTCACCGGGCGCCCTTAAGGAACAGGTGACGCAGTTAAATGCGGCACTGTACAGCGACAGCGCCGTAAACTGGCAGGGCACAGCATTATTTCAAGCGTGGGCAGACTATCGGCCTGTCAGTGCCAAGCCACAAAGAGAGGATCAATTGGCACCGCTTTATCCCGAATAACGCCTTGCCAGAACCTGTCGCAGCTTGATGCGACAGATCGGGATTTAGTTACCAGAGCAGAAAATACCTTGTCGCCGGCTAATGCCGGCGTTTTTTAAACAGGCATAAAGCGCTGGTAAGCCAGGGTTCATCTTGTTAGCATAAAAACAAATAATAAGGAGTCTATGTTTTGGAAACTGCAACTATTTTTGCTTTAGGTCTCTATTTTGCGGCCATGATAGGTATTGGTTTATACGCTTACCGCAATACCGACGAGAGTGTTTCAGGCTATATGCTAGGCGGTCGTAAACTGGGCCCGGGTGTTACCGCACTATCCGCCGGCGCATCTGATATGAGCGGCTGGATGCTGATGGGGCTACCTGGTGCGATGTATCTGACCGGTTTAAGTAGCGCATGGATAGCTGTTGGCTTGCTGATAGGTGCCTACATTAACTATATAGTGGTTGCACCAAGATTACGGGTTTATACCGAGGTCGCGCATGATGCGATTACCATTCCTGATTACTTCGAAAAACGCTTTGAAGACAAAACCCGGCTGCTGCGGGTCGTATCGTCACTGGTTATTGTTATTTTCTTTACGCTTTACACTTCTTCAGGTGTGGTAGGCGGCGGCAAATTGTTTGAAAGCTCATTTGGCCTCAGCTACGAGCTCGGCCTTTATATAACCGCAGGCGTTGTGGTTATTTATACCCTGATTGGTGGTTTTATGGCAGTCAGCATGACCGACTTCGTGCAGGGCTGTATTATGTTTATTTCGCTGGTGCTGGTGCCTGTGGTGGCGCTTGACCATCTGGGTGGTTTCAGTGAAGTAAAACAAGTAGCCGAATCGATTGATCCACAGCTGATTAACTGGGTTGGCGCGTCGTCAGCAATTGCCATCGTCTCCGCCCTGTCCTGGGGCCTCGGTTACTTTGGCCAGCCTCATATTATTGTTCGTTTTATGGCAATTCGTTCGGTAAAAGACATTAAAACAGCCCGTCGAATTGGCATGAGCTGGATGCTGGTAACCATAGTCGGCGCCCTGATGACAGGCTTCGTCGGAATTGCTTATGTTGCCCAAACTAAAATGACGCTCAGCGATCCCGAAACCATCTTTATTGTCTTTTCACAATTTCTGTTTCATCCCTTTATTGCCGGTTTCTTACTGGCGGCAATTCTGGCTGCCATAATGAGTACTATTTCCTCGCAATTACTGGTGACATCAAGCTCGTTAACCGAAGATTTTTATAAAGCCTTTATTAAACGTGATGCCAGCCAGCGCGAGCTGGTGTTAATTGGCCGCTTGTCTGTGCTGGCTGTTGCTTTAGTGGCCATTGCTCTCGCTTATGATCGGGACAGCTCAGTACTGCAACTGGTAAGCAACGCCTGGGCAGGCTTTGGTGCAGCCTTCGGGCCGTTAATTATTCTGAGTCTGTACTGGAAAAGAATGACATTTGCCGGTGCGCTCAGTGGCATCGTGGTTGGTGCGCTGACAGTCTTAATCTGGATCTATTCCCCCATTACAATTAATGGCGCCAGTTTAAGCAGCATAATATATGAAATAGTGCCGGGCTTTATTCTCAGTACCCTGGCAATTATTGTTGTCAGCAAATTCAGCCGTGGGCCGGCGCCGAGCGTGCAGGCGCTGTTTAGTAAGATGGAACAACAACTGACTGAGCAGAGATAGCCGACCAGATCCCCACAACGCAACAAAATACTATCGCGTTGTGGGGAAAGTTTGCTAAATTAGCTATAAGAAACGATTTGAGATCCCTGCTATATGTATTTTTATGCTGCCCGCCAACCAATTCTTGATCGAAATAAAGTACTGTACGCCTATGAATTACTGTTTCGGGACGGTCTGAGTAACGCCTTTCCTGAAATCGATGGCGATGAAGCCACCTCTAAAATGATTGAAGGCAGTCAATTCAGTTTTGGTCTGGAAGATTTTCTGGGTGACAAACCGGGATTTATTAATTTCACTCTGGAATCACTACTTAAAAAATACCCAAGCATGCTGCCAAAAGAACAGGTAGTGGTTGAAATTCTCGAGACAGTACAGCCCGGAAAACGCCTATTAGCTGAATGTCAGCATCTGAAAGAACAGGGCTACACTCTGGCACTTGATGACTATATACATCAGCCTGTCTGGCGCCATTTTTACCCTTTTATTGATATTATTAAAATTGATTTTCGTAATACCGATATTGATACTATCAAAACAGTGCAGCAAGCCATTGCAGACTTTCCTCACATTAAGCTGCTTGCAGAAAAAGTTGAAACCAACGAAGAGTTTCAGCAAGCGCTGGATATGGGCTTCGCTTACTTTCAGGGTTTCTTTTTTTCGCAACCTGAAATGATGCAAACCAAGGCTCTGTCACCTGCCCAGATGACCCTGGCTGAATTGCTGTATGAAACCTCAAAAGCAGAGCTGGACCTGGTCAAAATTACCAATATTTTTCAGCGTGATGTCAGCCTGTCTTATAAGCTGCTGCGCTACAGTAACTCCTCTATTTTTAAACGCAGAGCTGAAATAGAGACAATTAAACAGGCGTTGGTTGTCTTAGGCCAGGTTGAGCTTAAAAAATTCCTGTCATTGTTGTTTACCGCTCAAATAAGCAGCGACAAGCCTGCCGAGCTGATGCGAATGTCGATGACCCGTGCCAGGTTTGCAGAAGCACTAGCCATTATTGATGGCAAAGTAGATACCGGCAAAGCTTTTTTAACCGGTTTAATGTCACTAATGGATGCTATTTTAGATGAACCCATTGCCAGCGTAATGGAAAAATTGCCACTGGCAAAAGAAATCAAAGATGCGCTGGTCGAAAACAGCGGGGTATTAGCCGAATATCTTGCTCTGATAAAACACTATGAAGCGGCACAGTGGCAACAGGCAAACCAAGCCATCAGTAACCTGGCCATAGCACCAGAGAAGGTGCCCGATGCTTATCATACTGCAGTGCAGTGGGCAAACGAGCAAATGAAAGCCTTAGGCGATTAAGCCCAAGGCTTTACCTCAACGGCTCAGCAGCTTGCTAATTAAAGCTAACGTACTGAGCGACTTTTGCTGCCAGTTTGTCACCAATTCCTTTAACTTCTGTCAATTGTTTCTGGCTCGTTATCGGGCCCTTTTCCTGAATATAAGCCAAAATCGCCTGCGCCTTGGCTTTACCAATACCGGGGACAGCTTCCAGTTGCTCGATACTGGCTTTGTTCAGATTCAGTTTCTGCTGTTGCTGAGCAGTAGCCGTTTTTTTATCAAGTGTGCTGCCCGGTTTAGCTGCCAGAGTTTGGTTTGCAGTTAACGTCAGGCCGGTTAATAACAATGCAATTGCTAAGTTTTTCATCATGTATTCCTTTATTATGTGGTCGCATCCCTGCAAAACTATTGATAATACTTTAAGCCACTAAAAACTGTTCAGATTGGTTGTTTAAACAGTGACCTGAAAAACCCAGAGAAGCAACATTTTAAATACCAATCAAATATAAATTAGGCCATATTTTAACTTTTGCAATATTTATTTAACTTTTATTATTAATTGTACTGGTGTCTCTATTCAGCGACAATTAATACTGTCTGGCATAGTCTGACTACTCATTGCATTATTAAGTTGATTGTTGCGTTTGGTATTGTTAGGTAACATACAACTTAAACCGGATGTGGAGAATCGCATGCTTCGTTCACTGCTGTTGCTGATCTTGCTGTCTGTATTAACATTGACACCTGACGCCATAGCACTTGGTAATAAACAACCCGATATTACGAAAGAGCAGGCAGCAACGCTTGCTCAGCAACGTTATCCGGGGAAAATATTGAAAGTTCAGGCCGAAAGCCGGCATTACCGGATACGTTTAATCCAGGCTGATGGCAGAGTAATTACGGTAAAGGTCGATAATCGCACCGGCCGTGTTGAAAGGGATGATAAATAATGCGGGTACTCGTAGTTGAAGATGAAGCCTTACTAGCAGAAAAAATTAAACAACAGCTGTTACAACAACAGTTCAGCGTCGATATTGCTCAGGATGGCGATGATGGCTGGTTCAAACTGGCTGAATATCCTTATGACTTAGCGGTAATTGATATTGGTTTACCTAAAATGGACGGTCTGACCCTTATCCGTAAAGCCCGCCAGAAAGAAATCAAAACCCCTATTATTATTTTAACCGCTCGCGGCAGCTGGCAAGAGAAAGTTGAAGGACTGGATGCAGGTGCAGACGATTACCTGACCAAGCCATTTCACGGTGAAGAACTGTTGGCGCGCTGCAATGCATTGATCCGCCGGGCGGCCGGTCAACCCGATCCGACGTTGAGCGCCGGCCCGGTGTCGCTGAACAGCAGAACCCAGCAAGTCTGGGTAAATGATGCCGAGATCAGTCTGACTGCTTATGAATATAAAGTACTGGAATACTTTATGCTCAATCCGAGTAAAGTCATTTCTAAGACCGAATTAACTGAACATATTTATGATCAGGATTTTGATCTGGATAGCAATGTTATTGAGGTTTTCGTACTTCGTTTACGTAAAAAACTGGACCCGGATGGCGAATTAAAACCGATTGAAACACTACGCGGCCGTGGTTATCGCTTTAATCTGACTATCAGCTGATATGACGTTGTCACTCAAGCTACGCCAGGGACTGGTAAGCATCGCGTTGTTGCTATTGCTGCTTCCCAGTTCTTTTGTGGCGATAGATCAGGCATTTTTTACCCAGCTGCTGACCAATGCCGAGCAGAAACTTGAAGTGCATATGTATGCCATCCTTTCTGATTTAAAAATTCAGGACGATAAAATTGAGCTGAGTAACACCACGCTGTCGCCCGACTTTTTCCGGCCTGACTCAGGTTTAAGTGCCTATATTACAGGGAACGACATCGACACCGTTAACAATAGCAGTATTGGTTTTAACAACGAAGTTGGTAGCATTGATGGCACTGATAGTAGTCCTTTAAATAATATCCTATGGCAATCTGACTCATCATTAAGTCAGTCATTTAATCCACCTGAAACGCTGCTGGTGCCGGGCGAAGTCATGTTCTATCCGTACGTCAGCGGTAACGAAAAATACTGGTTACTGAGCATAGCGCTGCTATTTGATTCAGGTGAACAAATCCGGCCGCTAACCATTCATATCGTGCAAACTGATACCATGCTGTCAGCACCTTATCTCAGCTTTCGTAATACCCTGCTAACCTGGTTTATCTGGATTGGTGCTGCTTTAGTGTTGTTTAGTGTTCTCGCATACTACTGGACAACAAAGCCACTGAGTAAGCTTGATCAGGAAATACGTAAATTAGAAGGTGGAGAGCAAGACCACCTCAATGGTCATTACCCGGCAGAACTAACCACAATTAAAGAAGATCTGAATTTATTACTGGCAAATCAGAACCGGCAAAAGCAACGTTACCGCAATCACCTTAGCGACCTTGCCCACGCGTTGAAAACACCGGTTGCGGTGTTAAATACCTCGGTGTTAAGCCAGCAACCCGAATTAAAAGAACAGCTGGACCGGATCAGTGCCATGATTGATCATCAATTAAAGCGGGCCAGCAGCTCGGGTCAGGATATCTGGAAAAAGCAGTTTGAAATCCTGCCCCATATTGAAAAACTCTGTAATGCCCTGCAAAAAATCTATCGCGATAAAAACCTTAATATTCAGCTGGATTGCCCGGCAAATGCAACCTTCCGGGGCGATGAGACTGATCTTATGGAAATCCTGGGCAACTTACTCGATAACGCCTGCAAGGCCTGTCAACAGCAGGTAAAACTGACTGTCAGCCAGAATCCATTAAATTTAATTATCGACGATGATGGACCCGGAATTGCCAGAGACGCCCGCAAAAAGCTGTTTACCCGTGGTACCCGGCTCGATACCTACAAAGATGGCCATGGCGTTGGCTTATCTATTGTTGCAGAATTGGTGTCGTCTTATTCCGGCGGTATGCAAATTACCGAAAGCCCGCTGGGCGGCGCCAGATTCGAACTGATTTTCCCTGAATAAAGAGTTAAGCAACATAGGTTAACGCAATCACTGATCGCCCTACCTGCTCCTACCGTAATCCGTTTAAACAATCTAAGGAACATCCGACATGGAACTTAACCCTGCAACAATTAAAATCAAAAACCTGCGCTTACGAACCTTTATCGGCATTAAAGACGATGAAATTAATAACAAACAGGACGTTATTATTAATGCAAAAATTCAGTACAGTGCCAACAATGCGGCCAACAGTGATGATATGAATAACGCGCTTAACTACCGCACTATTACCAAGCAAATTATTGAGCTGGTTGAAATGAACCGCTTCAGCCTGCTGGAAAAACTAACCGCAGACGTGTTAGCACTGGCCAGCGCCCATCCTGCAGTGCGCTTTGCTGAAGTCGAGATAGATAAACCACACGCGTTGCGCTTTGCTGACTCAGTATCACTGACCTTATCAGTGAACAAATAATAAAGCAGCAACAACCAGCTATACTTAGCGACAGGTTGCGGATAAAACGGAGCACGGCATGCGTATTTTTATCACAGGAGGAACCGGGCTGATTGGCTCTGCCTTAGTTAAATACTGGCGTGATCAACATCAGCTAACGGTGTTAACCCGGCAACCTGCTTCCAGCATGCAGCAAAGTGCTGGTCTTAGCTATATCAATAATCTAAAGGACGCTGATTTCAACCAGTTTGATGCAGTTATTAATCTGGCTGGAGAACCCATCGCCGATAAAAGATGGACTGACAAACAAAAGCAACGTATTTGTAATAGCCGCTGGCAACTGACCGAGCAGCTGAGTGAACACATTCAGGCAGCAAGCTCACCTCCGGCTTGCCTGATCAGTGGCTCTGCCGTTGGTTACTATGGCCGGCAAGGCCCGGAATTTGTCAGTGAAGAGCACAGCGCTTTCTATCCTGAGTTTAGCCATGATATTTGCGCCCGCTGGGAAAATCTGGCGCAAAGAGCAGCCAGCGAAAAAACCAGGGTTTGTATTTTGCGTACCGGCATCGTTTTATCTGATCAAGGCGGAGCGCTGAAAAAAATGCTACCCGCGTTCCGCTTTGGCCTGGGCGGCCCCCTTGGTAACGGTCAGCAGTATATGTCATGGATCCATATTGCAGATATGGTGAAAATGATTGATTTTCTGCTGCATTCGCCAACCTTACACGGCCCTTTTAACGCCGTTGCGCCAAAACCTGTTACCAATAAGCAATTCAGCCAGGCCCTGGCTGAGCGACTTAAGCGGCCAGCCAGGCTGACCATGCCAGCATTTATGTTACGGCTGCTATTTGGTGAAATGGCTGATATTCTGCTATATGGCCAACGAGTTGTGCCTCAGCAAGCGCTGGAAGCAGGCTTTAAATTTCAGTATCCTAAACTGCCAGCGGCGCTGGCAGATCTGGATTTATAATTAAACCTAATCAGCTTTGGATAACCCGCCGGATCAGCACGGCACCTGGAATTTGCAGTAACCGCCGTAGTTGCCACCAGCCCAGTAAACTGACTGACACTATGCCAATAGCCGGCCCCATCCACCACAAGGCAAAATGAAACTGAAACGGCATCTCAAACACCCGTTGTTGCAGCACCATTAATAACAGCTCTGCCAGAATAGTGGCAAATGAACCCGCCAATGCACCCAGAAAAGCAAACTCAAGCAATAGCGCATTTCTTAAAAACACATACTTGGCACCCAGTGTTCGTAATATTGCCAGCTCCTGCTCCCGTTGCTCTATTGTTGCCTGCACCTGAGCCACCAGTACCAACGCTGCAGCAAGTGCAATGATCAATAAAATAAAACTCAGGGCAATTGTTACCTGGGCAATAATATCGTTAACCTGATTAATAATGGCATCAACACTTATAACCGTTACAGTTGGCATTTGCCGGGCTAACTGATTAAGCAGATTGTCGTTGCCCTGCTGCAGGTAAAAGGCTGTGATATATGTAGCCGGAAACGTTGCCAGCACGTCCGGGCTTAAGATCATATAGAAATTCGGTTGCAAACTGTTCCAGTCAACTTGCCGAATGCTGGTAACCGTTGCCTTAACCTGCTGCCCGCCAATAGAAAAGTCAAGTTTGTCACCAAGCGTCAGCTGTAACCGCTCAGCAATTTCCTGCTCAACTGATACTTCTGCTGCGGCATTATCACTAAACCACTGGCCTTCAATTACCTTGTTGTTATCAGGTATTTGCGCCAGCCAGGTAAGATTGAGTTCACGACCGACCCCAACCCGCTGCTCGCTGCGATCTTCCTTGGTGGCTTCCTGCTGCAGTGTTTCACTGTTAATACTGATTAAACGCCCACGTACCACCGGGTAAAACGGCTCTGGCTGCAAATTATTTTCAGCAGTAAATGTGGTTACCTTAGCACGTTGCTCAGCACTGACATTAACCAGAAAATGGTTGGGTGCACCTTCCGGTATTTGCTGCTGCCACTGGCCAATCAGTTCAGAACGTAAAAAATACAACAGCAACGTCAGAAAAATAGCCAGGCTGAAGGTAATAAGTTGAAAACTGTTCGGCCATAACCTTCGGCGTAAGTTGGCCAGAGCCAGTCGCCCTGCGCTACTCTGCCCTGCAGCCACCGGTCTGGCAAGCTTAACCATAACGGCGGCAAAACCCAGTAGAATGGCAGCAAACAAAGCACAAAGTAAAAACAGACCGACACTTATCAGCAGCTCGCCACTGAACAACCACATCAGGCCCCAGATTGCTACCGCACCAAACACCAGCTGCCACTTGTCCAGGCTAACTGCTGCGGCCGGTTGCTTAAGCACCTCAATAGCAGGCGTTTTAGCCAGTTGCCATAATGGCCGGGCCGCGAACAACAACGCGCAGATAAAACAGGTAAGGGTACCAAGCAATAAAGGCCTGACACTAAACGCCGTCCGGTAATCACTGATGTAATGACTAATCCCCAGCTCAGCGGCAAAAATAGCAAGCTGGCCGCCAATTAACCCAAGACCCAGGCTAAACAGTACTACCAACAGTAAATGGCTGCCGTACAGTAACCTGGCTCTGCCGGTGGTGGCTCCAAGCGCCTTTATAATGGCTACTGCCTGAGTATGCCGTTGGCTGTAGCGGCTTGCCGCCACCGCCGCCGCACAAGCCGCCAGCACTATCCCTAATAATCCGGCCAGCAACAAAAAGCGTTCAGCCCGCTCCAGTGCGCTGCCAATCGCAGATTCCCGATCGAGGTTTCGCCAGCGCTGATGCACCGACAGTTTTGGCTCCAGTTCTGTGGTCAGGTTGTCCAGTGCTGCAGAACTGCCTGCAAATAAGTAGCGGTAACTTATCCGGCTGCCAGGTTGAACAATATTGGTTGCAGCCACGTCATCCAGGTGCATTATTACCCGGGGCGACCCACCAAAAACACTGAGTGGCGCATCAGGCTCATTAACAATAACTCCGGCCACAGCCAGTTGAGCGTCGCCCAGTTCAATAGTGTCACCTGGTTGAACCTGCAATAAATCAAGCAGCCTTGCTTCAAACCAAACTTCTCCGGGTGTCAATTGGCCGGGCGGGCCAGCGCTGATACTGGCTGAGCGGTGCAAAACCAGCTCGCCACGCAGTGGATAACTGTCGCTAACCGCCTTAACTGTGGCCAGTTGCATTTGCTCGCCGGCAAATAACATTGAGTCAAATTGCATTTGCCGGGCGGTAGCGACATCAAGCTCAGCTGCCGTAGTAAAAAAACTATCATCAAACGGCTGACTTGAACCCAATACCCTGTCGGCAGCAGTAAACTGGGCACTACGTTGCTGCAACGCACTTTTAACACTTTGAGTTATGCCGCTTAAGCTGACAACAGACGCAACCGCCAGAAACAAAGCAAAAGCGATAACCCAGAGCTCACCGCGTTTCAGTTCGCGCCAGAACAGACGACCTGCAATACTAGCCCACATTTGCAGCACCTTCTGTTGAGATATCTGCGCTAACAAAACTACCTGAGCGCATCTGATGCTGATACTGACAACGCTCTGCCAGCTCGGCATTATGGGTAACCAAAACCAGCGTTGTGCCCTGACTATCGTTCAGTTCAAACAGCAAGTCTTCTATCATTTTACCGGTTACTGCATCCAGGTTGGCAGACGGTTCATCGGCAAATAAAATGGCAGGCTTGGTAATAAATGCTCTGGCAATAGCAACCCTTTGCTGCTCACCGCCCGACAATTGCGATGGAAAAAAATCGGCCCTGGCACTTAACCCAACCTGTTCTAACAGCGCCAGGCCACGCTCTCTGGCTGTTTTGTCACCAGACAGTTCAGCGGGCAGCGTTACATTCTCCAGCGCAGTTAAACTGGGCAACAGCAAAAAAGACTGAAATACAAAACCGACATCCCGGGCCCGGACGCCTGCCCGCTCGTCTTCCGACATCTGGTGCAATGGCTGGTCTGCCATGTAAATTTCACCATCACTTGGTGTATCAAGCCCGGCCAGCAAACTTAGCAGGGTTGACTTACCTGAACCCGACGCCCCAACTATTGCAACTGTCTCCCCACGATTGATTGTAAGACTGATATCATGCAGGATAGTCAGTGATCCCTCAGGGACCTTGACACGTTTAGCAAGGTTTGACGCTTTTATATGTAATTCAGGTGTTTTATTCATGCGCATCATCTTTTTATTGTTAATCGGTTTAATCAGTCACGTCACCTATGCCGACAAGTTACTTATCTTAGGTGACAGCCTCAGTGCTGCATACGGCATGCAGCAACAGCAAGGCTGGCCGGCGCTGCTCCAGGATAAAACTGAATGGCAGCTAATCAACGCCAGTATCAGTGGCGAGACCACCGCAGGCGGTCTGGCAAGACTTCCTGCGTTGCTGACGGAACATCAGCCGGACGTGGTTCTTATTGAACTGGGTGGCAACGACGGTCTGCGTGGCTTTTCTGTAGAACTTATCCAGGCAAACCTTAGCAAAATCATTACTCTGGTTAAGCAGCATAATGCCGAGCCGTTGCTAATGCAAATACGCATTCCGCCAAATTATGGACCACGTTATGTCAGGCAATTTACCGCCCTTTATCCGCAACTAGCAGAAACACATGATATTACCCTGTGGCCTTTTTTTATGGACAGTATTGCGATTAACAGTAATTTAATGATGGCAGATGGCATACATCCGAATGTCGCTGCCCAACCAATGATTAGTGATTTTGTGGCAGACTTGCTGAAAGATTTAGAGATCAAAAAATAAGAATAATGACACGGAAGTCACGGCGATTTAAGAACTATAGAGGGAGTCAATTGAAACCAGATGGCGTCCCCTAGGGGATTCGAACCCCTGTTACCGCCGTGAAAGGGCGGTGTCCTAGGCCTCTAGACGAAGGGGACGCTGTATTCAGTCAAAGTGTGCAGATTTAAGTGGCGTCCCCTAGGGGATTCGAACCCCTGTTACCGCCGTGAAAGGGCGGTGTCCTAGGCCTCTAGACGAAGGGGACGCTGTATTCAGTCAAAGTGTGCAGATTTAAGTGGCGTCCCCTAGGGGATTCGAACCCCTGTTACCGCCGTGAAAGGGCGGTGTCCTAGGCCTCTAGACGAAGGGGACGCACTGGAAATCTTGGTGGAGCTAAGCGGGATCGAACCGCTGACCTCTTGCATGCCATGCAAGCGCTCTCCCAGCTGAGCTATAGCCCCACACTTAATACTCAGCAATTCTGTCGTAACGTTATCGCTGAACACGGGGCGCATTCTAGGGTGACACTGTAAATGTGTCAACAGTTTTTTCAGGCCATAATGTTGTTCGGCCATTTTTTAAACTTCCTGCTGAAAATTCCATCGAAAATCCGGCCTGCCTGCTGATTTTCCAATAACTTACCCTTCTCAGGGCCCTGCCACTTCCAGCAAAAACTCTTTCCCAAATCAGCCGGTAAATACCATAAAACCTGGCACAGTTATCGTTTTTAAACACAATTTTGTATACACTGCAATAATAGTGCATCTGCTGAGCAGTATGCCGGGCTAACGTTCAGCGGTCAGGTACTCGCTCATTTACGAATAAGGATATTACAATGTACGAATCCTACTACGGATTAAAAGAACGCCCTTTTCAGCTTACACCAAATCCTAACTGGTTTTTCGCCAGCAAGCTGCACAAACGTGCTCTTGCTTATCTTCAATATGGTTTAACCCAGGGCGAGGGCTTTATAGTCATCACTGGTGATGTTGGCACAGGTAAAACCACCATTGCAAATCAGTTACTTAATCAGCTTAATCAGGATGAAATAATTGCCAAGCAGATTGTCACATCCAAGCTGGCACCTGACGATTTAATCCGGATGATTGCATCAAGTTTTAACCTGGTAGTGACCGAGCATAATAAAGCCAGCTATCTCGATGCTATCTACAGCTATTTAAAGCGCCTGCATGCGCAACACCGGCGCGCCCTGCTGCTGGTCGATGAAGCACAGAACCTGCCGTTAGAATCCATTGAAGAGTTAAGAATGCTGTCAAACTTTCAGGTAAATGGTAAACCTTTGCTCCAAAGTTTCTTATTAGGCCAGAACGAGTTAAACCCGATTATTCAGGCCCCTAACATGGAACAGTTTCGTCAACGCATTATCGCATCGTCTAACCTGACGGCATTGCAAACGGACGAAACACGTGCCTACATTGAATTCCGGCTTAATCAGGCAGGCGCCAGAGCAGGATTAATTGAAGATGCCTGTTATCCGCATATTCAGCAATTTAGCCGTGGTATTCCAAGGAAAATCAACTTATTAATGGACCGGGTTATGCTATACGGCTATCTGGAAGACCTTACCAGCATTGGCCAACAAGATGTGCAGGCCGTTATCAGTGAACTGTCGCAAGAGGTCGCTAATCAGGTGGTGCCAACGCCAGAATCAAAAGCTAGAATCACTGCAGAAACCATGCCTGAGCAGGAAGTGCTGACAGAGCTTAGTGCACTACTCGACAATTCATTAGAACAAAAAGTGAAACTGGCCAAAGAACTTGATCAGCTGCTTAAAAAGCAAAAACAGCTGTTAGATACTCAGCAGAAAGACAACTAACACCAGAAGAAAAACAGGGTTGGCTAACTTCTAAAAATTTAAAAATTATAAATATACGTTAGCCATGCCCGGTTTTCACTAGCTGTAAAGCTATCAATGCTGGAGTTGCGCTCTGTTCTGCGCAGCGACAGCGACAACTCCGAGTGCTCGGACAAGGTCATATCGTAGCCGACACTCATCAGAATGTTATCGTCTTTGCGGTTGGCAAACTGGTAATCAATCTGGTAAACCCGCAACGAAGCATTAACACTGCTTCGCTCTGAAAAACGCCAGCCAGTGCGTAAACTCACGCTCAAACTTGTCTGCTCCTGATTACGTTCCACATACTCAATATCAGTCGCATTCAGCAGCAAATTAACAGACAAACGCCTTTTAGTATAACCAAGGGCAAAACTGGCAGAGCGTCTGAGCACTAACTCCTGATCAAGCTCAAGACCAACATCAAAAACCTGCTGATAAGACTCCCCAGGCTGCGGAGTATAATTTGCATTAGGTGGCCGGAAACAGTCAGTAACTTCAACAGCGCCTTCCGGGCACACAAAAATACCTAAGTCAGTTAATTCACGGTCCAGTGATGTCTGTGTTTGCACTGTATCGGTAACATTCAGGCGTACAGTTAACGCCCGGATGTTGTATTGGCCTGCAACATTTGCCGTCCGGCCAAAATAGCGGCGATCATATGCTCCTTCAATCGAAGTACGTCGGCTGGGTGCCAGATAAAATTCCGTTGCCCAGTACGTATTTTCTTCATCTTCTTCTTCAAAACGCTCGGTGGTAGAACGGTTAACCGAAACATTTACCCACGATACCCGACCTAATTTCAGCTCAAGTCCAGCGCCGTATGACGAAAACTCATTCTGGTAAAAGTTATTGTTATCGGTGTATTCGTAACTGCCACGGCCAATTAATGACAGTCGCGAAGAGAGCGGCACCCCAAATATCGCCTGAGCTACCCTGTTATTATAATCACGAAGTTGCTGACGCTGGGTTTTACCAACTGCGCCTTCAAGTCGCCAGAACATGGTACTGGAGCGATCACGGCTGGCCAGTAACAAGCCGGCACGATAACTGTCATTGTCAAACGCGGGTAAGCCATCATCATTATCAGGCTGGTCATATTCGCTATGGTTATATTCCAGTCTCAGCGCTGCATCCAAATCACTATAGCGGGCGGTAGCCAGATTTAAAAAACTACCATAAGAGGTTACTTCGCTTAAATCGCCGCCAGCGGTAATTTTGTCGTTAAAAATACCACTTCGGGTGTTACGCACCTGATAACTATTGCGGGCATTTACGCCCCATGTCAGACGATCGTCAAACAACGACAGAATATTATTAAAGTCAAATTCATCATAACTTCTGTTTTCACGTTGGCTGTCTTCGTAAAATAACGACTCATGTTGCCAGCTAAAACGGGTTTGTAATACTTTAGAAGTCAGGGATAAAGCGATGGACGGCGATATCACTACCGCTACCCCATCATCAGTACCGTCCGTGCCAAACTCGTCAATCTGATACGCATAAGTACTGGTGCGTATTTGCGGCGAGATCTGTGTTTCCACCGCTACGACCGGCCCCGCCGTCAATGCCGCTGCTGATATTATTACCCCAGAGGCAATTAATGCATAGCGTGGCTTAACTTGCGCCATAGTAATAGCCATACCCATAACCTTTTCCCTGGTTCCGGTGTGCTTTATTAATCAGAAAACCCACTGCCATTTCTTCTGGCAGCAACGATACTGACTGCTCAATTTCAGCCAGCCGGGTACGATTTTCTTCCACTACCACAACTGCCTGGCCACACATTGCCGCCATCACAGCTGTTTCGTTAACGCCCAGCAACGGAGGCGCATCAAAAATAACAATCCGGTCAGAGTAACGGGTGGCAAACTCATTAACCAGTTGCGCCATGCGCTCGCTGGCTAGCAATTCTGTAGACAAGTGATGAGGTGAGCCCGCAGTAATAATTTTCAACCGCTCCACATTTGTACTCAGCAGAATATCAGGCACCGTCACATCGGTAGACTGTAAATAATCTGTCAAGCCCAAACTATGGCTTATATTCAGTGTCTTACTAACATTCGGCCGTAATACATCGGCATCAACCAGCAGTACTGTTTTGTCCTGCTCTAAGGCAATACTCAACGCCAGATTGATAGCCGAAAACGTTTTGCCCTCACCGGGCCTGGAGCTGCTAACCAGGATCAGGTTAGGATGCTGCAATGTTTTACTCAGCACCCCAAACGCATTGTTAATAAGTTTACGCTTTATAACCCGATACTCTTCGTTAATCAGCCGCCGCTCTTTTGACAATGAAACAAAATTGTTTTTTTCGAGCCTGGCCAAATCAAGCTGCACACTATGAGATGAGCCATCCCGGTTACCCGCATTATCTGAACCAGAGTGCAACATATCATTGTGCTCAGCCTCAAGGCCTGCGGCATTCTGCTGTGTGCTGCTATCGGTGCGGCCAGTGTTATCTCGATTTAACTTAGTCACTGCTTTTTCAATAGTACTCATCGGATTACCCTTAACAACAACTCAGCTGACCGGCCAAACAGCATCTCATTACTCAATAGAGCTAAGTAACACAACACCAAAGCACCGCTTAACGCAGTAAAATAGACAAAATGAAGCCGGACCTGTTTTAAAATTGCGCCTTTCTCAGTATGAGAGACCACGCCAAATACCGGCAAGTTAGAAATACTTTGCAGTTGCGAAGCGCGGGATAACACGGGTGAAATCAGGCTGCGTAAAAAAGCCATAGCCACACCTGCTGCCACACCAAGGAACAATACCGCGGTATAGTACAAGCCTCGTGGCGGTCCTGACGGGGTTAACGGCACCCGCGGCGGCTCAATAATATTAAACTGAACATCCTGCTCAGTGGCTTCAGCCCGGCGAGACAATTCAGCCTGCTCCCGCTTACCCAGCAACGCTTCATATTTTGACTTAGTGATCTGATAATCACGGTTTAAACCAGTAAATTCCGCTTCAATTTCCGGAATAAGGTTCAACTTACTCTCCAGATCGTCCACTCTGTCTGCAT
The DNA here is from genome assembly GCF_019100565.1 of Arsukibacterium indicum. Lineage (GTDB taxonomy): Bacteria > Pseudomonadota > Gammaproteobacteria > Enterobacterales > Alteromonadaceae > Alishewanella > Alishewanella indicum. The sequence continues at coordinate 239,993 of NZ_JAHRID010000001.1, forward strand.
ATTCCTGCACGCGGACCCGGGTTGACGCAACTTCAGTTTCAAGCCGGGCAACGTTAATTCTTAACTCCTGATAAACAGGATTCTGATTAAAACCACCTGAACTGCGACCTTCTGGCGAGCTATTGGCTACAAGCTGCAACTCTTCTTCGCGTTGCGCTTTCAAACGCTCAAGCAGGCGCTTTGTCTCCTGAACATCCGGATGATTTTCAGTATAACGGATCATTAAGCTATCCAATTGAGAGGATAACGAGCGGATCCGCTCATCATACTGAGTAGGTACACCACCACCACCACCGGCGAATGGCATAACCCCAAACACGGGTTCTTCACCCGTTAACTGGCTCCTGGCCGATGCCAGCCGGGTTTCCTGCTCACGAAGTTCCAGTCTTGCTGCTTCAAGCTGGCGTTTTTGCTGGTTTAACTGGCTGTAGTAATCACTCTCGTTCCCCTGCAGCATCGCCATCCGGTTCTTTTTAAAATCAGACAAACGCAATTCAGCTTCAACCAGCCGGTTTTCATATTCTGCAATTTCGCTATTCAGAAAGCTCTCGGCTGCCTGTGAATCGGCCCGGCTTGAACCCAGCCGGTTCTCGACGAAGGTATTTAACGTTTCCTGCACCACACTTAATGCCTTTTGCGGTACCGGGTTACTGTATGAGATGACGTAAATATTTTCCCGACCAGAGCCGGACACTTTAATATTCTTTTGCAAAGAGTCGATTAAAGCTTCAAATTGCTTCTCGTCTTTTGCCTGAATATCCAAATCAGTGGCTCTGGCAATCTTTTCCAGATTCGGCCTGCTTAACAGCGTCCGGGCCATTAGTTGTATTTCCTGATCGGTATTACTTCTAAGCGCAAGGCCGCGTAACAGAGGTTCAAGAAAAGTGCGGGTTTCGACAAAAAGCCTGGCGTTGGCTTCGTAGGTTGGCGGCAAACTGTAAACATAAAACCAGCCTACAGGACATATCAGCCAGGCGGTAATAACAATATAACGACGGCGCAGCCAGATCCCCTGCAAATAGGTATGAACCAGCTCTATCGCCTGTTGCAACTCTTTCATTTATCCTCCGTGAACAACATATCCATTACAGCCAGCAGACTAGCTACTAAAACCATGCTTCAGGGATAATCACAATGTCACCGGGCAGAATATCTACGTTAGCGCTGATATTGCCATCCCGAATTAAGTCATCCAGTCTAAGATTGTAGGTTACCTGGCCTCCATTGCTGGTTCGAACCAGTTTAGCGCCGTTGCCATCGGCAAATTCAGTTAATCCACCAACGGCTATCATCAGGTCCAGCACCGTCATATATTCACGATAACTTACGGCTTGCGGATTGGTCGCTTCACCAATTACCCGGACCTGCTCACTGTAAGGGCCAACAAAATTGGTAACAGAAACAGTAACAACCGGGTCACGAATGTACTTACCCAAAATTTCTTCCATATCGCGGGCAACCTGAGTCGGTGTTTTACCACTGACCGGTACATCCTCAACCAGGGAAGTTGAAATTTTGCCATCTGGCCGGACGATAAAACTACCCGACAGCTCCGGATTACGCCAGACGAAAATCGACAGAACGTCATTGGGGCCAACCAGATACTGATAATCTGAAACCGTAGTAGTGAGAGATTCCTGCACAGTAGCGCGGGGGAGTTGACGCTTGCTGGAACAAGCGGTGATAGTACTTAGTATTACCAGCACCATTACCAGTGCCGCTAAGAGTCGGTTTGCAATCATAAAAACGCGTCCTTTTGTTTGCTGCGGGATTAATATAACGCAAAACTTTACTCTTGTGCTGCATTTTTTGAAAATTTAATTTATATCATGCACTAGAAAAAGCCGGATAATTAGGCTAAATTATAGCCCACAGTGCAGTAGCCGGAATGTCTGCACAAGCAACAGATGCACAAGGAAGTCGTTATGGGCACGTATCGCCGACACGGAAAGAGTACCATCGCTGACAAGCTGTTCCTGATTAGCGAAGTTTCGCTGTTATGTTTGTCAAGTTTAGTTGCCAGTTATATTTATAACTCACTCAACCCTCACATCTCTCTCGATTACCGGTTAATAAACGCAGCATTGTTTGCTGCAGCGGTAATGCTGTGCGCGCTGTCAGTCGGTCTGTATGACCAGAAATTAAGAGAAAGCCATGGCGGTATTATTAAAAGGGTGCTGATAACCCTGTTGTTCAGCGCTTTGCTGCTGGAAGGCATTGTGTTTAACCTGCTACCAATGCTGCATATCAGCAGCTTATATCTTGCAATTGCCTCGCTGATTGCACTGTTCAGTCTGACGGCTTTCAGAGCACTGTTTCACTATAACGATATAACCCGGATAAGCCGGCGGCGGGTGTTAGTGTTAGGTGCCGGTGAGCGTGCTTCTATTATCGAGCGCAGAATGCGGCGCAATGTCGACAGACGTTTTTTCGAGTTGGTAGGTTTTGCGCATATCGATGGTGACAAGTGCGCCAGCATACCAGAAGAGAAACTGGTCACCTTTGATTATAAAGAAAACCTGTTTCAGTATGCTATCGACCACGGTATTGACCAATTAGTCATTGCCTGCGACGAACGCCGCAATATGCTTCCGGTTGAAGACTTGTTTAAGTGTAAAAGCCGCGGCATTGAGGTTATTGAAATACTTGATTTTATTGAACGTGAAACCGGCCAGATTGCAGTCAATTTAATTTATCCAAGCTGGATAATTTATGGCAACGGTCTGGATCTGAATCAACGTTTTAAAACTAATCTCGATTACAAATTGAACCTGGTGCTGGCGCTACTTATGTTGCTTGTCACCTGGCCAATTATGTTGATTACCGCCCTGCTTATCTACCTTGAAGATGGCCGTAAAACCGGCGCATCAGTGTTTTACCGGCAGGTCAGGGTTGGCTTTGATGGCAAGCCTTTCTACATTCTTAAATTCCGGAGCATGAAGCCAGACGCCGAGAAAAATGGTGCCCGCTGGGCAAGTTTAGATGACGACCGCGTTACCCGGGTTGGCAAATATATCCGTAAGTACCGGATTGACGAGTTGCCGCAACTGATGAATGTGTTAAAAGGCGAGATGGGATTTGTTGGCCCACGCCCCGAGCGGCCGGAATTCGTTAACGAACTGGCGAAAGATATTCCTTATTACAGCCAGCGCCATAATGTTAAACCAGGCTTGACTGGTTGGGCGCAACTTAAGTATCCATATGGTGCTACTGCAGAGGATGCTCAGGAAAAACTAAAATTTGACCTGTACTATATTAAACATCGCAGTTTATTACTGGATCTGATGATTCTTATCCGTACCGTAGAAATTGTCTTATTCGGCAAGGGGCGCTAATAAGCATGAACAAACGTAGTTCCGTGTTCAGTGCCCTGACTGTGGATGTTGAAGATTATTTTCATGTTGCCGCTTTTGAGCGCAACATTACGCCTGCTGACTGGGATAGCCTGCCGGCCAGAGTTGAAAAGAATACCACCCGGCTGCTTGACCTTTTTGATACGCATCAGGCAAAAGCGACATTTTTTATGCTGGGTTGGGTGGCAGAGCGCTTTCCTGCGCTGGTTCGTGACATCCAGCAACGGGGCCATGAAGTCGCCAGCCACGGTTATAACCATAGTAAAGCCACCAGCCAGACACCGGAAGAATTTCTGCAGGATGTCAGCCGTGCCAAAAGCCTGCTGGAAGATTTAACCGGTAATGCTGTCAACGGCTATCGGGCTCCCAGTTTCTCTATCGGTAAAACTAATGAATGGGCATTTACCTCCCTGAAACAAGCGGGCTATCTGTATAGCTCCAGTACTTATCCGGTAGTACATGATTTGTATGGCACGCCTGACTGGCCACAGCAACCTTATCTGCGAACTGAGGGCATCTGGGAATGCCCAATGCCTGTGCTGTCTATGGCTGGCCGGCAGCTGCCGATAGCAGGCGGCGGCTATTTCCGCTTGCTACCCTACTGGCTAAGCCGTCACTTTATTTCGCGTTATGTACAGCAAAAAGATATTCCGTATATGTTTTACTGCCATCCGTGGGAGATCGACCCGGAACAACCCAGAATAACAGATGCACCGCTGAAATCTCGTTTTCGTCATTATGTTAATTTAAGCAAAATGGAAGCAAAAATAGGGTGTCTGCTGCAGGATTTTAACTGGCGTTCAGTGAACGAAGTGTACCAACCTTATTTTCAAAGCTAAGGATTAGCATGTATCAGGTTTCGGGCTTAGCGCTGGGAGACCCGCGCATTACAGAGTGGGACAGATTTGTAAAAAACAGTACTGATGGCAGCTTTTTTCATCTGGCAGGCTGGCAGCAGGTGCTGGCAGATCTTGGTCATCAGGGATTTTACCTTTATGCCACGCTTGATCAGCAAATTGTTGGGGTACTGCCACTTGCCAGAGTTAAAAGCCGCTTATTTGGCGACGCACTGGTTTCTACTCCATTCTGTGTATATGGCGGCGCACTGGGCACAGACGACGTTAAACGACTGCTTGAGCAAAGCGCAATCACTCTGGCAAAAGAGCTGGGAGTCGACCATCTTGAACTGCGCTACCGCCAGCCACAAAACAATCAGTTAACTACCCGTATTCAGCATGCCACTTTTCAATGTTCGCTGGCCGACACTGACGCAGAAATTCTGGCAAGCGTTAAAAAGAAACAACGGGCAGTGATCCGGCAATCGCTGAATCAGCAGCTTAATTTTAGCCTGGACGATGGCCTGGATTGCTTTTACCAGACATATTCCCAAAGTGTCAGAAATCTCGGCACGCCGGTGTTTAGTAAGGCTTATTTTCAGTCACTGCGCAAAGTCTTTGGTGCTGATGCTGAGATCCTGACTGTTCGTAAAGACGGCAAAGCGGTATCGAGTGTGCTTAGTTTTTATTACAAGCAGCAAGTTCTGCCCTACTACGGTGGTGGAGTCAGTGAGGCACGAGAACTGAAAAGTAACGATTATATGTACTATCAGCTAATGTGCCATGCCCGGGCCGATCGCGACTGCAACAGTTATGATTTTGGCCGCAGCAAACTTGATTCCGGCGCTTACAGTTATAAAAAGCACTGGGGAATGGTGCCGGAAGAACTGCATTATCAGTATCAGTTAATTAATGCCAGTGCTTTGCCCAACCTAAGCCCTAATAATCCTAAATATCAGTTATTTATTAAGTTATGGCAAAAGCTCCCATTAACAGTGAGCCAGTGGTTGGGCCCAAAGCTTTCGCGGTACCTCGGCTGATATGATGAATAAACTCAGTAAACCTCAACTTGTAAACCCGGCGCGCTCGTACGCGATTTCACTGACGTTATTACTGCTGGTCTGGCTGCTGTGTTTCTCCCAGACAATCTGGTCTATGGTTGCAATCTGGTTGCGATCTGACACTTATGCCCATGGCATCCTGATTTTCCCAATCAGCCTGTATTTAATCTGGCGTAAACGTCAACTGATAGCCACTACCCCACTGCGACCGGCTTACCTGGCCTTACTGTTTTTACTGGCGCTGGTGGTTGGCTGGTATTTTGCAAACGCTGTGGCCGTTAATGTGGTCAGTCAACTGGCCGTCGTGTTAATGCTACCGGTGTTAGTCTGGCTATGTTGTGGCTGGCAATTATTTAAGCTTTTACGGTTTCCATTGCTGTATCTGCTATTTGCCGTGCCAATGGGCGAAAATCTGGTGCCCTGGTTACAAGACATCACTGCAGACATCACCGTCGCTGCACTACAAATCAGCCAGATCCCGGTTTATCGGGACGGCCTGTATTTGTCCACACCTACTGGCTTATTTCTTGTGGCAGAAGCCTGCTCTGGTATCCGCTATTTAATTGCTTCTGTGGCCCTTGGTATGCTTTACGCCTATCTGACCTACAGCAGCAGAGTTAAACAACTGATATTTTGCTTGGCAGCCATCATTGTGCCTATCATTGCCAACGGCTTGCGGGCTTATGGCATCGTATTAATCGCCTCACTGACTGATATGAAACACGCCGTCGGGGTAGACCATTTAATTTACGGCTGGCTGTTCTTTGGTATTGTTATTTTTATTATGTTTTTTGTCGGTGGTTTTTTTGCAGATAAAAAACAGCAGCAAGCAATAACCGGCACAGCCTTAATTGAACCGGTATCACCTGCGCTGCCGCTCAGCGGTGCCGGGATTATGTTACTGCCGCTGTTGCTAAGCCTGCTGCTACCGCCACTGTCTCAGCAACCTGCATTCAACACTCAGCAACTTGCGCAAAGCCTGTCACCTGCGGCTGACTCTCATGCATTACCACAATTTACTGACAGCTCCGCGCAATTGGCAGGTATCTGGCCACGCAATGACAATAACGTTTGGTTTTATACCGCTTTTTATCAACATATCGACGATAAAAAACTGGTTAGCTGGCACAACCAACCTTATCAGAGCAACTGGACACCGGCCAGCAGCCAGCGGCTTCAACTACAATTCGGTTCACAGCGTCTTAGCTTGCAGCAGGTTGATTTGCGGGCAGCAAACGGCCAGAAAAGGCTGCTGTGGTACTGGTATGGCAGCGGGGATTTCTGGTCAGCCGATCCTTATCTCATCACTGCAATGCAGGCGCTGGGCAAAGTATTACATTTTAGTCAGCATGGCAGTTTTTACGCGCTAAGCGTTTACTATGATGACAATCCGGACAACGCCAGCAAAATCCTGAAAGATGAATTAACCAAACGATTCGAGCTACTTGTCGCTGCCAATTCCAATAACAACGTGGAAGCGGGTCTGGCTAAACAGGTACAGCAGCCATGACCGTTCATATTTGCCATTTGTTGTGGAGTTTTCGCACCGGAGGGCTGGAAAATGGGGTGGTTAATTTAATTAACCAACTGGACCCGGCTGAGTTTCGGCACAGCATCGTCTGCCTGACTGATTACGATCCGGTTTTTTTCTCCCGGATCAACCGCGAAAATGTGCAAATATATTCTCTTAATAAGCGTCCCGGTCATGATTTAGCATCATTCTGGCACTGTTTTAAATTGTTGCGCCAGCTAAAACCCGACATTTGTCACAGCCGCAATCTGGCGGCAATGGAATATCAATTTCCGGCTATGCTGGCCAGGGTGCCATTTCGGATCCATGGTGAACACGGCTGGGATTTAACAGATCTGGCTGGCCAGAATAAAAAATACCGCCTGTTAAAACGCGTATTTAAATCAATCATTCACCATTACGTTTGTTTGTCTGAGGAAGGCTGCAATTATCTGCGAAAAGCAGTGGCGGTGCCCTCGTCCCGGCTTACCAAAATTTGTAACGGCGTCGATACCGGCCGTTTTAAACCTGATGCCAGTCAGTCAAACCCATTGCCCGAAGCGCTGGCAACCTCAAACCGGGTTATTTTTGGTGCAGTCGGCCGGATTGCAGATGTTAAAAATCAGCAGTTACTGGTAGCGGCCTATATTGCTCAGTGCCAGCAAGACGCCAGCTTTAAACAACACACCGCCCTGGTTATTATCGGCGATGGCCCAACCCGGCCACAATTGCAACAGCTACTGGCATCAGTGGGTTTACATCAGCAATGCTGGTTACCGGGCGATCGCAGCGACGTTGCCACTATTTTGCCGCAACTATCGGTTTTTGTGCTGCCATCGCTGGCCGAAGGCATTTCTAATACTATTTTAGAAGCCATGGCCTGTGGCTTGCCCGTTATCGCCAGTAATGTCGGCGGCAACGCTGAACTGGTAGAGGTTGCAGCGGCCAGTAACATGCAGACCGGCTGGTTGTTTGACAGCAACAATAAATCACAGTTGCAGCAGTTGCTGCTGCAATGCCAGCAATCACCAACGACACTGCAGCAACTGGGGCTCAATGCCAGAGCTGCAGCCGGGCAGAAATTTAGTCTTGATATTATGGTGGCCGCATACAGGCGCTTATATCTGGACGGTAGTAAACAACAGGAAGGTTAAACAGATGTGCGGTATTGCCGGAATTTTACAGCTAAACAACACCACTGAGGTTAACCAAAGCGTATTAAAGCAGATGAATACGTCGCAGTCACACCGCGGCCCGGACGACGATGGCTATCATTTTGAGGCCGGGATTGGTCTGGCACATCGCCGCTTATCTATTATTGATATTGCCGGCAGCCATCAGCCACTGTTTAACGAAACCGGCGATGTGGCAGTAGTTTTTAATGGTGAAATATATAATTTTGCTGAACTGACAACAGAGCTTAAAGCCCGTGGCCATGTGTTTTCCACCCATGGCGATACTGAAACCATTGTTCATGCCTGGGAAGAATGGGGCGTAGATTGTGTTCAGCATTTTCGCGGCATGTTTGCTTTCGCTATCTGGGATCGCAACAAACAACAATTGTTTATGGCCCGCGACAGAATGGGGATCAAACCACTGTTCTACAGTTTGCTGCCAGATGGTCAGTTGTTGTTCGGCTCTGAATTAAAAGTGCTTACTACTCATCCTCAGTTTAATAAAGAGCTTTATTATCAAGGCATAGAAGACTACTTTACCTTTGGCTACATTCCCGAGCCGCATACTATTTACGCCAATGCCTTTAAAATGAACCCGGGCCACTATCTGCTGATAGATAAAACCCTGCTTGCAGATAAAAGCAGCCCCACCGCCCTGAAACAAACTCAGTACTGGGATATCGATTTCAGTCAGGCCGTGTTAACCGAGCAGGAAGTGAAATCTGAACTGCTCGATCGCTTAAAAGAAGCGGTTGATATCCGGCTGATTGCCGAAGTTCCGCTGGGAGCTTTCTTGTCTGGTGGCGTCGACTCCAGCGCCATCGTGGCCCTGATGGCGCAATTACAACAAGACAAAGCAGTAAACACCTGCTCAATAGGCTTTGACGACCAGCAATTTGATGAAAGTGACTATGCCACTCAGGTTGCCAGACAATATCAGACCAATCATCGCAGCGGCATGGTCGATCGTGATGATTTTTCACTGATTGATAAATTAGCCGCGCTGTACGATGAACCTTACGCTGACAGTTCTGCTATGCCAACATACCGGGTATGTCAGCTGGCCCGTAAACACGTTACCGTTGCGTTGTCCGGCGACGGTGGCGACGAGCTGTTTGGCGGCTACCGGCGTTACCGCTATCAGCTGCATGAAGAAAAAATGCGTGGCATTATGCCGCAGGCTATCCGGCAGCCGCTGTTCGGTACACTGGGTAACCTTTATCCGAAACTGGACTGGGCGCCCCGCTTTTTAAGAGCAAAAACCACTTTTCAGTCACTGGCCATGAATGCGGTGTCCGGCTACTGCAATACCATGTCAATTATGCGCTCTGATGCCAGAGCCGCATTATTTTCGCCAAAACTTAAGCAAAAACTCGGTGGCTATCAATCGGTAGAAGTGTTTAAGCGCCACGCCGCCAATGCCAATACCGATGATCCGTTAAAGTTAGTACAGTACCTTGATATGAAAACCTATCTGGTGGGCGATATTTTGACCAAAGTAGACCGGGCCAGTATGGCCCATTCTCTGGAAGTAAGGGTACCGCTGCTGGATCATAAATATGTGGAATGGGCCACACGCTTGCCCAGTGCCATGAATATCCGTGGCAACGAAGGTAAAGCCGCCTTTAAACAGGCACTGGAACCGCATTTGCCACATGATATTCTGTACCGTAAAAAAATGGGCTTTGCCGTGCCACTGGCCGGCTGGTTTCGCGGCCCGCTGAAACAAACCCTGCAACAGGCATTGCAATCTGAAGCGCTGGCCGATTCGGGCTTGTTTAATCAGCATTACATTCAACAGTTGTATCAGCAGCATGTTAGCGGTAAACGTGATCACAGTTCAGCATTGTGGACCCTGCTGATGTTTTCCCAGTTTTATCGCCAGCAGTTAGGACAGTAATTATGTGTGGTATTCACGGCGTTGTTGCCTTAAAACGACCACAACAATTTCCCGCTAAGTGGCTGGATATGATGGGTGATATTACCGCCCATCGTGGCCCCGATGACAGTGGCAGTTATCTTAACAACAATGTTGCGCTGGGCATGCGTCGCTTATCAGTTATCGATCTAGCAGGTGGCCAGCAGCCTATCAGCAATGACGATGGCAGCCTGGTGCTGGTTTGCAACGGTGAAATATACAATTACCGCGAGCTGCGGGCACAGCTGGCAGAGCACTACACTTTTAAAACCCAGTCAGATGTTGAAGTTATTCTGGCGCTTTATCAGCAATACGGTGTCGACTGCCTGCAGCATTTAAATGGTATGTTTGCTTTTGCACTGTGGGATAATAACCGGCAGCAACTGCTGCTGGCACGGGACAGGCTGGGTATTAAACCACTATATCTGAGCCAGCAAGATGGCTACCTGGCCTTTTCCACTGAAAGTAAGGCCATTCTTGCCTTGCCCGGCATTGAAGCTGCAGTTTGTCCGCAAGCGCTGGAGCAGTATCTGCAGTTAGGTTATGTCCCCGCCCCCTACTCGATGTTTAAAGGCATTCAGAAACTGGAAGTTGCCAGTTATCTGCTGGTCAATGATCAGGGCATGCAACAACATCAGTACTGGCAGCCTGATTTCAGCCAGACCGAGCAACTTAGCGAGCAAAGCTGGGCCCGTAAAATTCGTAACCAGCTGGAAAGCTCAGTAGCGATGCAAATGGTCAGTGATGTCCCTATTGGTGCTTTTTTGTCCGGTGGTGTCGATTCCAGTGCCGTGGTTGCGCTGATGTCAAAACACAGCAAAGGCCCGGTACAAACCTACGCCATAGGTTTTGATACCGGCGATGCGGCCAGCTTTTACAATGAATTACCCTATGCCCGTGCAGTGGCCGAGCAATTTGGAACTGAACACCGGGAAATACTGGTTAAGCCCGATGTGGTCAGTCTGCTGCCAAAGTTGTTGTGGCATATGGATGAACCTGTTGCCGACAGCGCCTTTATTACCACCTATCTGGTATCAGAATTTGCCCATAAAGATGTTACCGTTATTTTATCCGGCGTTGGCGGGGATGAGCTGTTCGGAGGCTACCGGCGCTACCTGGGTGAACATTATCTGCAAAAGTACCGGCGTCTGCCTGGCTGGCTACGGCAAAAACTGCTGCTGCCTCTGGCAGGCAAGTTACCAAGTGACCGCCACTCGAAACTGCTTAATACATTGCGGCTGACCAAAGCATTTATTCAGTCGGCCGAGCTGGACGATGCTGAGCGGTATCAGCGCTATATGCAGGTGTTCAGCCAACAGCAGGCAGAGCAACTGTTAGACAGTGAGATACCACTGAGCACCATAAAACAGCATTACCAGCTAAGTAACGCGCAGCAAGGGTTGTGGCGCATGTTTGATACTGACCGGCAAAGCCAGTTACCAGACGATTTATTGCTGCTTACCGACAAAATGACCATGGCAACCTCACTGGAATGCCGGGTGCCCTTTCTGGATCATAAGCTGGTGGAACTGGCGGTCAGAATCCCGCAAAACTTAACCATGAAAAATGGCCGCTTAAAGCATTTGTTAAAAGAATCACTGAGTGACATTTTACCTGGCAGCATTCTGGACAGACCTAAGCGCGGCTTTGGCGCACCACTTGGCGCCTGGCTGAAACAGGAACTGGCCGCCATGTTGCGGTTGTTTGTTAATCGTGAAACCATTGAAAGCCGTGGCTTACTGAACTGGCCACTTATTGAACAAACGCTAAATCAGCATTTCAGCCAGCAGGAAGATCATACCGATCACTTACTTGCGCTAATGAATCTGGAGATCTGGTGCCGGTTATATTTAGACAAACAAAGTGCCGGTCAAATATCAGAGACAATCAGGATGTCGCTATGAAAATACTTTATGTCTGTCATCGTTTTCCGTTTCCACCAAAACGCGGCGGCAAAATCAGGCCATTTAATATGATCCGCCATTTCAGCGAGCAGGGTCATCAGGTTTATGTCGCGTCGCTGGCGCGCAATCCGGCAGAAGCAGCAGATGGTGAGGGCATTAAAGAGCACTGCCATCATTATTATGCTGCAGTGGTAAAAGAGCCGGTGCAGTTTGCCAGAATGATCCTGCGTCTGCCGCTGCTTACGCCCTCCTCGATGGGCTATTTTTTCAGTCAGGATCTGCAAAACCATATTCAGGGTTTACTGAAAGAGCATAAGTTCGATCTGATATTTGTTCATTGCTCATCTGTTGCCCAGTATGTCAGCCACGTTAAAGACACCCCAAAACTGCTGGATTTTGGTGATATGGACTCGCAGAAGTGGCTGGCATACCGCGCCTTTAAACCTTTTCCGCTTAGTCTGGGGTATTTGCTGGAAGGGCAAAAAATGCTGCGGGCCGAAAAGCGTCTGGCCGGAAAGTTCGACTTATGCAGCTGTACCACTAAAGCCGAGCTGGCAACCCTGCAAAGCTACGATACCCGGGTTCCGACGGCCTGGTTTCCCAATGGCGTTGATACCGGTTATTTTACGCCAGGTACGGCCCAGTATGAGCACCATAGTATCTCGTTTATTGGCCGGATGGATTACTACCCCAATCAGGAAGCCATGCTGCAATTTTGCCGGCAAACCCTGCCGCTTATTCGCGAACAAATACCTGACGTTAAACTTTATATCGTCGGGGCTGAACCCAGCGCCGCTATCCGGGCCCTGGCCAACCTGCCCGGGGTAATTGTTACCGGTTCGGTGCCTGATGTCAGACCTTATATTATCAATACTGCTGCCATGGTAGCGCCGCTTAATATTGCCAGAGGCACCCAGAACAAAATTCTGGAAGCGATGGCAATGGGCGTGCCGGTAGTCAGCAGCAGTCAGGCTGCCGGCGGTATTGACGCTATTGCCAATCAACATTTTTTAATTGCTGACAAACCGGTAGAGTATGCCAATGCGCTGGTGAAACTGATGCGCAATGCCTCTTACCGGCTACAACTGGCTGAAGCAGGCCGGCAACGAATGCTAACGCATCATCAGTGGCACCTGTCAATGCAGCAATTAGACAGCATCGTGCAACAATGTATAAACTTGTATCAGGAAAAGCAGCTGACACAAAGGGAAGTGCAAATATGAATATCAGTATTTTTGGTTTAGGGTATGTCGGCGCCGTTTCTCTGGCTTGTCTGGCACGTGATGGTCATAACGTTATCGGGGTCGATATTGATCCGGTAAAACTGGACCTGATAAAAAGCGGCCAGTCACCGGTTATTGAAGAAGGTATGCCGGAGCTGATGGCTAACATGGCGGCCAGCGGCCGGGTCAGCGTATCACAGGATGTGCAACACGCCATTGATAACAGCGAAGTGTCATTTATTTGTGTCGGCACCCCGTCGCAGGCAAATGGCAGCCAGGATCAAACGGCCGTTCTGCGCTTAGCTGAGCAACTTGGCAAAGCGCTGGCAGTTAAAACTCAGCGGCATACCATTGTATTTCGCTCCACCCTGTTACCCGGCACGGTAGAAGGCAGCTTAAAAAGTTTATTAGAGCAACATTCCGGCAAGCAGGATGGCGTTGATTTTGATATCTGTTTTCAGCCGGAGTTTTTGCGCGAAGGCAGTTCAATTAAAGATTACGATAATCCGCCTTTTACTATTGTCGGTGCCAATAACGAAGCAGCCCACCAGCAAATGCAGCGGCTGTTTGGCCATTTACCGGGTCAGTACCACCGTACTGATGTCAAAACAGCTGAAACGGTAAAATATTTCTGTAATATTTTTCACGCCCTGAAAATCACCTTCGCCAACGAAGTTGCCCGGTTATGTGAAGGTTTAACTGTCGATCCGTTTAAAGTAATGGATTTAGTCTGTGCTGATAAACAGCTTAATATTTCAGCTGCATATTTAAAACCTGGCTTTGCCTTTGGCGGCTCTTGCCTGCCGAAAGATTTAAGGGCCATGCAATATGTTGCTAAGCAAGCTGATATTGAAATTCCTATGCTATCCAATGTGTTATCGTCTAATCAGGTGCATTTACAGCAGGCATACAAAAAAATTCTGAGCCTGGGCTCACGCGATATCGGCATGATTGGCCTCAGCTTCAAATCAGGCACCGACGACTTACGGGAAAGCCCGCTGGTAGACCTGGCCGAGCATCTTATCGGCAAAGGCATGCATTTAAGTATTTTCGACCCCGAAGTTAACCTGTCACGTCTGCTGGGCGCCAATAAGCGCTTTATTGAGGAATCTATTCCGCACATTGGCGAGTTAATGACCAGCGACATCGACCAGCTGTTAGCCAACAATAAAGTCATAGTGCTGGGGTTAAATGATAAACATATTGTGGAACAGGTTTTAGCCGGCCTTACCCCGGAACACATTCTGGTTGATCTGGTGCACCTGAAACAAATAACTGACGTTCGAAGCCGTTATATCGGATTATGCTGGTGAAGAGGCTCATCAGCTGGCGCAGTGCTCTGGTAATAGCCGCGATGATGGTACTGCCGGTTATTTTACTGGTCAGCAACTTTCACTCCGGTACTGAGCTGGTGCGGCTACGCAATGCCATGGTGTTTAATGTTATCACTGTTGAGCAGAGCCAGTGGCCGGGTGACCAGTTTCCGCCATCTTTTAAGCAGGAAAACGCAGTACTGCCGGACGCCATTGCCCGGGTCATTATCACGCCGCCTGAGGCAGAAGACCCGCTGACACTAATGCTACGCCAGGCCGCAGTATTAAATCTGGATAAACGCCGGCGTGGCGGCGCTATTTCGGCCGATATCAGTACCACCCTGGCCGGAATACAGCAGCAGCGTGGCTATTGTGCCGACTATACCGAAATTATTAACGTATTTGGCCATGCACTCAATATCCCGGTACGGGAGTGGGCGCTGGCATTTGATGGTTTTGGCGGCCACGGCCATGCCATTAATGAAATATGGGATCAGCAAGCCAGGCGCTGGATTATGCTGGATGTGTTTAATGGCTTTTATCCGGTAGATCAGCAGCAACAACCAATGTCAGTACTGGAATTTAAACAACAACTGATTGCTGATCGCAGTCAGATCACGCTGGTCAGGTTATCCGATCAAACCTTCGGTTTTAAAAGCGACGCTCAGGCGCTGGATTATTACTATAATGGCCGGCATCAGTTTTACCTGTGGTGGGCCAACAATAATATCAGTTACGACAAACAACCATTAATTAAACTGGCAGCCAAAGTGTCACCGCATCTGGAGCAACTGGTGGCGGTTATCAGTGGTCAGTTCCCGCAACTAATGGCGATAGCAGAACCTGATAACCTGCATATGATTAACAATATGCAGCGGCTGAAATACATGTTGTGGACTTTATTTTTCTACGAGCTGCTGCTGGCATTGTTACTGCTGGCAATGCTGATAACGCTTTTTACCCGACGACGCTCAAGGAAGAAATAGCATGTCGCAACAACCACAGTTAAACGTTTTGCATGTATTTGACCACTCAGTGCCGCTGCACAGCGGCTATGCCTTCCGTAGTCTGGCCATTTTACAGCAGCAGCAGCGGCTTAATATCAGTACTCGCCAGCTTACCAGCAGCAAGCATTATTTAGCGGGCCCGGCTGAAGAACAGGTAGCCGGTTTAACCTTTCAGCGCACCAAACCAGGCTGGCTGGCAAAACTGCCGGTACTCAATCAGCTTGACGTAATACGTCAGTTAGAGCGACAACTCAGTAAAATGGTGCAACAACAAAAACCGGATATTATTCACGCCCACTCGCCGTCGCTTAATGCACTGGCAGCAGCAAGGGTTGCCAGGCGTTTTAATATTCCGCTGGTGTATGAAATGCGCGCGTCCTGGGAAGATGCGGCAGTAAGCCATGGCAGCTGTAAAGAAGGCGACTTACGTTACCGGATTGGTCAGTATCTGGAAAAAAAGGCGCTTAAAAGCGCAGATTATGTTGTAACAATTTGTCAGGGCTTAGCCCGCCAGATTGAACAATGGGGCGTACCCGGTAACAGGATCAGCGTAGTGGCTAATGCGGTAGACATAAGTGCCTTTAATCCGGTTACCACTAAAGATCAGGCACTGGAACAAAGCCTGAATTTGCAGGGAAAAACAGTGCTGGGCTTTCTGGGTTCATTTTACCGCTATGAAGGGCTGCATATTCTGCTGGAGGCGTTTGCCCGCTTACAGCCGCAACATCCGGATCTCAGGTTGCTATTAGTTGGTGGCGGCTTGCAGGAAGCAGCGCTTAAAGCCCAGGCCGGGCAGTTGAATATCAGCGACTATGTTATTTTTACCGGCCGGGTCGACCATCACACCATAAGCCGCTATTACAGCCTGGCTGATATGTTTATTTACCCCAGACAGGCGATTCGGTTAACTGAAATGGTTACGCCTTTAAAACCACTGGAAGCTATGGCGCAGCAGGGGTTAGTAGTTGCCTCTGATATTGGCGGCCATCGCGAACTTATCCGCCACAATGACACCGGCATTTTGTTTGAACCAGACAATCCGGTGCAGTTAGCCAGCGTGTTAGATAAGTTACTTAATAATCGTGACGACTGGCCAAGGCTTAAACAAAATGGCCGTGACTTTATCGCCCGGGAACGCACCTGGCCGCATACCGTCGCCGCCATTTTGCCGGTTTATCAGCAGGTGTTAAGTGAGCGAAGCTAACACACATCAAGCAGAGGCTCCGCGGCTTAAGGTCACCCTGGTGGGGCCAGTTCCTCCCCCTGCCGGTGGCATGGCGATGCAAACCGCTCAGTTGCTGCGCCTGCTGACTGAAACTAACCAGCTTGATGTTAAACTGGTGGCAGTGAACCCCCCTTACCGGCCGCGCTGGGTTGGCAAAGTACCGCTGTTACGGGCGTTATTCAGGCTGCTGCCATACTTCTGGCAGCTGCACAAAGCGTTTAAACAAAGTGACGTGGTGCATCTGATGGCCAACTCAGGCTGGGCCTGGCACTTGTTTGCTGCGCCGGCTATCTGGATTGGCCACTGGCATAAGGTGCCGGTTATCGTTAATTACCGCGGTGGCCTGGCAGCAGATTTTTTACAACAACAACAGCGCTGGGTGCTGCCAACACTTCGTAAAGCAACAATCATTGTTACCCCAAGTTCATTTTTGCAGGGCGTATTTGCAGAGTACCAGCTAAAGTGCCGGATCATTGCCAATATTGTCGATACTGCTATTTTTTATGGCGAACTTAAAGACAGTTTAGCCACGGCACCCCATATAGTGGTTACCCGCAATCTTGAAGCTATTTACGACATTGGCAGCGCTATCCGCGCTTTTGCCATTATCAATAAACAGTTGCCAGGATCCCGCTTAAGCATTGCCGGCAGCGGCCCGGAGCTGGCAAACCTGCAACAGCTGGTTAGCCGGTTACAACTAACGGCCAGAGTTAATTTTTGTGGCAAATTGGACCGCCAGCAAATGGCCGAACTTTACGCCAGTGCCGATATTATGCTTAACCCCAGCACGGCAGATAATATGCCCAATTCATTGCTGGAAGCGATGGCAGCGCAGGTACTGGTAGTCTCAACCAATGTTGGTGGCATTCCGTTTATGGTTGACGATGGTGCTGATGTGTTACTGGTCGAAGCGGGTGCACCAGAGCAAATGGCTGCTGCGGCATTAACGCTGGTTTACCAGCCGGAACTGGCGGCTAAGCTGGCCAGCAATGCCAGAGCAAAAGTAAAGCAATATCAGCCTGATAAGGTACTGCCCGGCTGGTTAGGTTTATATCAGACAAGCGAGCGTGCCAATGCGTGATATTGTTCTCTTTATTTTAATTGTCGGTTGTATCCCGTTTATCATTCGCCGACCGTTTTTCGGCGTGTTGGTATGGTGCTGGATAAGCTACATGGTTCCACACCGCCTGGGCTGGGGCTTTATTCAAACCCTGCCAGTCGCTTCAGTAATTGGTCTGGTTTTTTTAGTCAGTTATTTATTCAGTAAAGAGCCAAAGCGAATCCCGCTGCACAGCCCTATCGTTTTTCTGCTGCTGTTTAATATCTGGATGGTGATCACCTTTATCATGAGTGTGAAAGACCCATATGTGCTGTCGCAGTTTGAAAAAATCATGAAAATTCAATTTATGACGTTGGTGATCCTGGCATTGCTCACCACCCGTCAGCGAATTGAGCAAGCATTGTGGGTGGTGGCACTTAGTATCGCTTTTTATGGTATTAAAGGCGGGCTCTATACCATCCAAACAGCTGGCGGTGGCCGGGTTTGGGGGCCGACCGGTGGCTTCTTTTTTGGTAATAACGAATTAGCGCTGACTCTGTTTATCAGCCTGCCCATTTTATTTTATTTGCGTCACATCGTACCGGCTAACAAGCGCTGGTTAAAGTTTGGTTTACTGGTTGCGATGGGCTTATGTGTATTGTCGGCATTGGGCACGCAAAGTCGCGGCGGCCTGGTCGCCTGCATCGCAGTTGGCTTTTTCCTCTGGTTAAAAGGCCCGAATAAACTGGCAATTGCACTGGTCATTATGATTGCTGCGCCGGTTGTCTATCAGTTTATGCCCGATCGCTGGCATGACCGGATGGCGACCATTATTGAGCCGGATCGGGAAAGTTACGATGGTTCGGTTAAAGGCCGCTTTAATGCCTGGGAGATGGCCTTTAATATGGCGCAAGACCGGCCCTTTGGTGGTGGCTTAAATGGCTTTAAGGCTGAAAACTTTTACCTGTATGCCCCGGAACCTGAGCGTAAACATGACTCGCATAGTATTTATTTTCAGGTAATGGGCCACCATGGTTTTATTGGTTTCTTTTTATGGTTGGCAATTTACCTTAGCACCTGGCGCAGTGCCAAAAAAACCATTAAGTTAACCAATAAACGCGACGACTTAAAATGGGCCGCATTTCTGGCCAAAATGCTGCAATGCAGCTTAATAGCCTATGCGGCTGGCGGAGCCTTTCTTGGCTTAGCTTACTTTGATTTGCCGTATCATCTGGTGATCACCGTGGTTGCGCTGAATGTGGTGGTTAATAAACAACTGGCGGCGGAAGCGGCAGAGAAAAAGCAGGAAAAAATCCGCCAGTTAGCAGAAGCGGGCCAACCGCATCCCGATCGCTTTAAGGTGCAGGCCTAATGTCTTCAGGAATGCCGTAATTATGAATTCAGCAGCTGTGAGTAATTCGTTATGACGAGTTTGTACACCCAATTGGTTAGTAAAGTATTATTCCGGCTGCATGAACGATTAAAAGGCCATACCACCTACTCCATGCTGCACAGGCTGGAACAAAGCCAGTGGTTAACACCAGAGCAGATAGCAGCGCTGCAACAACAACGCTTAGAGGCTTTTATTGCTGATATCAGCCAGCACTCCCGCTATTATCAGCAGCTTTTTGCTGCGCAGGGCTTGTCGGCCAGCGACATCCGCACCGTAGCCGATTTAAGCAAACTGCCCTTTTTAACCAAGCAACTTATTACTGATAATCAACATACCTTATGCAGCGAGCCACAAACCCAACTGCAGCGCTACAATACCGGGGGTTCCAGCGGCGTACCGCTGATTTTTTATATGGGTGAAGCGCGGGTCAGCCACGACGTTGCCGCCAAACTCAGGGCCACCCGCTGGTGGGGCGTGGATATTGGCGACCCGGAAGTAGTGCTGTGGGGCTCACCAATTGAACTCGGTAAACAGGACCGGATCAAAAAAATCCGTGACGAGTTGTTTCGCTCCTACCTGTTACCCGCTTTCGAGTTTACCCCGGCCCATATCGAAGCCTATCTGCAGCAGCTACAGCAGTTAAAGCCCCGCATGCTATTCGGTTACCCGTCGGTTATTCATCAGCTGGCGCTTGCGGCAGAAGCAAGGCAGCTGTCTCTCAGCAAGCTTGGCATTAAAGTGGTATTTGTCACCTCTGAAATGCTGTTTGAGCATCAGCGTACGGTAATTGAGCGGGTATTTGCCTGCCCGGTCGCCAATGGTTATGGTGCCCGTGACGCCGGCTTTATTGCCCATCAGTGCCCGGCCGGCAGTTTGCATATCAGCGCAGAAGATATTATCGTCGAAATTATTGGAGACAATGGCCAGGTATTGCCAGTGGGTGAAACCGGTGAAATTGTGATAACTCACCTGCAAACCCAGGCATTTCCTTTTGTCCGTTATCGAACCGGTGATATGGGCCAGCTTAGCAACACTCCTTGCAGTTGCGGCAGAGGCCTGCCGGTACTGGCCCATGTCAGCGGTCGCACTACCGACTTTATGCTAACCACCGCTGGCGACAAGCTGCATGCGTTATCACTTATTTACGTGCTGCGGGATTTAAAAGAGATCAGACAATTTAAAATTATTCAGCAGAGCCTGCAGGAAGTGGAAGTGCAGCTGGTCTGTAATGAAGCCTTATCTGACACTTTAGCCGCCCAAATTATCAGTCAGTTTCAGCAACGCCTGGGCGCAGAGTGCCAAATTACATTGAAACAGCTGGACGTTATTGCCAGCCTGCCAAATGGAAAACATCGTTATGTTGAGTCAAAATTGGATTATTAAATTTGCCAGCTTGCTGGCTTTTTGTTTGCTGCCATTAAGTGCCGTATCAGCAAGCTCGTCACCCGATCAAAAATTTGTTGCCGTTGACTGGCAGGAAGGTGACAAAAAAAACGAGGGTGCCAGTCGCAGCTTCAGTTATGCCGCGGCCTATATTAGCTGGCCAGGCGAACAAATGGGTGCCTGGGTAGATGCCAATATGGAATTTATGGGGGAACAGCCCTTTGCCCGTCAGCAAATCAGTCATGCCAGAAAAGATCAGGTAATCAGCTGGCAAGTTACAGAATTGGTACAGCAGATTATTGCAGCCGGGCACCCCGCTATCGACCTTGTTCTGCGTGGCATTGATAGCGACGGCACCTCAAACTTTCACAGTAAAGAGTCGGATAATAATAAAGCAGCTACGTTAATTATCACCACCTCAGCCGGCAAAACCTTACAAACCACGGCAGCAATGGACAGTTTTCTGGATAGCAGCACGTTTCGTTCGCTGGGCCAGAGTAAAAATCTGAAAGCAGGCTCAAAAAACATCGGATTATTGCGGTTTAACATGCCGGCTTTAAATTCAGGCGAGCAAGTCACCAAGGCAACCCTGGAACTAACGATAAAAAAACAATTTGGCAGCAGTGACATCGGCGTCTTCTGGCTGGCAAAACCTGCCACTAATACTTCAGAACTAAAGGCGTTTTTGCCCCGGCAACTGATTTTTACAGAGCAGTTTTCTGACAACAACTGGCTGGCGAACTGGAGCAGCCTGGACAGGCGAAGCAACGCAGAGCGGGTACAGGCGCCATTGCGGCCAAATAACTATGCGTTAAAAGTACAGTTTAACCCTGAGCAAAATCTGGCACTTAACCTTGTACTGATGCTTAAATCAATATTAAGCGACGAACCCGAAGCCCTGTATTTTCAATACGATTTATTTTTAGCCGATAATTGGCTGGCAACCAAGGGCGGCGGCAAATTTCCGGGGCTGGCCGGTACTTATAATACCGCCGGCTGGGGCGGCCGTTCAGCCGATGGCACCAATGGCTGGTCGGCCCGCGGTCAATTTGGCGATACCATAGTAAGCACTGATAAATATGACAAAAGTACGCCGCTGGGCTTTTATGCCTATTATCCGGACAATGGCCAGAACCACGGTGCGGCGATGTACTGGGACAGCAGCAATAAGCCGATAAAACCAGGTAAATGGTATCGGATAACCCAGTACGTAAAACTCAATACGCCCGGCAAAGCAGACGGAGTGTTAACAGCCTGGGTTGACCAGCAACAGGTATTTCAACGCAAAAATATTCGCTTTCGTGATACCAGCAATTTGAAAATTGAACGGCTATGGCTGAATTTCTATCATGGCGGCACCGCAAAACCGGTACAGTTAATGGAGCTGTATATCGACAATATTGTATTGGCCACCGAATAGACCACCATAGCGGCTAAATTTTCATGAAGTTAGGGGCGGTGGCTGGCTATTTTCATGCTTTATTGGTATAAAAGCGCAGTAGTTTACTCACAAATAAACGGATTTTAGTCATGCCCTCCCCGCCAGGCCAGGATAGCCCAGAGCAGCATAACCAAGCCCGGAATAACTATACCCATAATAAGGTATATTCCGGCTCGGTATTTATGCTGATTACCCGTTTAAGCATTAAATCCATTGGCTTAGTCAGCTCAATTTTTCTGGCCAGGTTACTGACACCGGAAGACTTTGGTTTGGTGGCGATCACCGTAGCAATTTACGCGTTTATCGAGCTGTTCGGCGCGCTGGCATTGGGTACAGCATTAATTCAGCAGAAAGACAATACCCCTGATGATTACAACAGTGCCTGGACATTTAATGTCCTATTCGGCTTTGCCGCAGCAATTTGTCTTGTGCTAATTGCGCCGTTGGTAGCTAGCTATTATTCCGATCCCAGATTACAGAACGTGCTGTATGTGCTGGCCTTTGTCAGTCTGTTGTCTGGCTTCCATAATATCGGGGTCATTAATTTTCAGCGCGATTTAAATTTTCGCAAAGAGCTCCAACTACAGTTAGTGCCAAAAGTCATTAGCTTTGTAATAACGCTGAGTCTGGCATTTATATTACGTAATTACTGGGCCCTGGTATTGGGCGTGCTAAGTAACCAGCTGGTAGTGACGCTGTATAGTTTTATGATGCATCCGCACCGGCCAAAAATTTGTTTTACATCGTTTAATAAACTGTTTAAATTTTCCAGGTGGATGCTGCTAAATAATGTCGTCAATTTTGTTAACGATAAAGTCAGTCAGCTAATCGTTGGTAAAGCGCTCTCTCCAACAGCACTGGGGTACCTTGCACTTGGGAAAGAAATTGGCCAGCTACCGGCCAGTCACATTGCACTGCCCATTAGCAAAGCTACTTTCCCAGTTTACTCACGCTTTCAGGATAACCCGACTGAATTAAATAAAGCTTATTTGAATACCGTTGCCTTAACCGCCAGTCTGACGATTCCAGCCTCTATTGGTATAGCAATGGTAGCGCCGCTGCTGGTGTGTGTATTGCTAGGTGAGCAGTGGCTAACCATGGTCCCTTTATTGCAATTACTGGCACTAGCCAATATGTTCTTCAGTGTAACCTCGAATAATAGCTATATTTATCTGGCTGCTGGCAAACCGCATATCTCTTTTTATATTAATTTCAGTAGGCTAGCAGTATTTTTTGCGCTATTTATTCCGTTATTGGACTATAACGGTTTAATTGGCATTGGCCAGGCAAGGCTGGGCTCGACGTTGTTAATGGTGTTAGTTATTCAAGCAATTGTAATTCGGTTTTTACAACTACCGGTTCTGTCATTGTTAAACGCTTTTATTCGTCCTGTTACTGCAGGGCTAATTATGGCAATTGCTGTGTGGGTTGTGCAGGTGACAACCAGTTTATCTATTCCATTGTTACAATTAATACTGGAAGTATCAGCGGGAGTTATAAGCTACGGCGGCGTTACGCTGTTTATCTGGCATTTACAGGGTTACCCCGAAGGTTTTGAGCATAATATTTTCAGCCGGCTAAAAATAAAAGGCTTCCCTCCCAGCATGGGTGGTCCAGTGTCATGAACAGCAATTTATCAAGTGTCCAGGCTGCTGCCCTGGCTCAGTTAACACAACACCCGGTATTAGCCAGCACTAATCATGCACAAAGCACGTTAGTAGCTAATGCGTTGCAACAATTAAACCAGCATTGTTATCCGTCGTCGCTTTATTACGCCTATAACCAACGACCTGAACTTATTAAAAAGTTACAGGAGTTGCCAGAGAAACTTGATATCAGTCAAACAGAACTGGTCAGGCTCTTAATATTAAAGCTTATTACCGGCTTTTCTTTTCAGCGCATCAGGCTGAATCTGACAAACGCTATTCGCGATAATTATCAACGTAGTGTGCCGCGCATATATCAAAAGTGGATAGCAGAGCAAAGTACTGAAATTATCTCAGTCAACGATGTTTTACTGAAGGATATCGGTCTGCTCACCGGTGCTTTATTGCCCTGCGCCGAGCGGGTGGTTGAACCTTTTTCCGCTATTCAACGAGCGCTAGTGTTCAACAACGGCATTGCTCAGGGCTGGCGGTTTATCAAGGCCCTGGCTGCGGCCAAAGGCAATAAACCGGTATGCCGTTTACATATTCACCTTTCTGAAATAACCAGTTTAACTGCAAGCGGCTGGCGCTTAACCTGTCAGCAACTGGCAGAGCTGATGCTGGTAAATCCGCAATTAAAAGGAATGGTGGGCGCCTGTTGGTTTTACGATCCGGCTATTGCTACTGTCAGCCCGAAACTGGCATTTATCAGTGAATTGCTTAACGATATGCAGGCCAGCTGGTTTTATTCCCATACCGAAGATGAGAAAAGTGGCGCCTTTAGTCGCTCGGCCAGCCGTAAACAGGCCTTTGCAAATGGCAGCTATATGCCCAAAAACTATGTGGTGTTTATTCCCAGAAAACGGCTACTCGCCTGGAATAAAAGGCAATCCAGCTAATGAAAACTATTCTGCTGACATTATGTAAATGGCTTGGTTTGTTTTATCTGGCTAAACAAATCACGGCCCGCAGGCCCCGTATTCTTTGTTATCACGGCATTTCAGTGGATGATGAACACCTGTTTTCACCCGGGGTGTTTATGCAAGCGAATACCTTTGCCGGCCGGATGGCGATATTGGAAAGGTGGGGTTATAAACCGGTATCACTTGATGAATTATACCGCCAGCATACGAGCGGAAGATATAATAAAGATACCCTGGTGATTACCATAGATGACGGTTGGGCTGCCATTGAGCATGGCATGCTACCGGTACTTAAAAAGTATAACTTCAACGCCACATTATATCTTTCCAGCTACTATGTCATTAAGCAGCGGCCGGTGTTTAAGCTATCCTGCTACTACTTATTCTGGAAGTATAACGCGCCCTTTGTATTAGCTGCTGATAGCTGTTTAAAGCCCTTTACCTCACTACAACAGCTTGATATTGATAACCTGCTGAGTATCTGGGCAAAGTTGGATTCAAGCTACGAGCAAGTTATTTTACAAGAGTTAGCTGATTATTTTGGTGAAGATCTGACTAAATGGCAGCAAAATGGCAAGCTGATGTTTTTATCCGCCGGGAAAGTAACAGCAATGGCTGAGCAAGGGCTGGCTATTGAGCTGCACACCCATCGTCATAAATTCTCTGAGCTAAACCTGGCAGACGCAGCAAAAGAGCTTGCAGATAATCAGCACCACATTACTCAATTAACCGGCAAAACAGCGCAACACTTTTGTTTTCCCAGAGGCGAGTATCAACCGCAACAGTTAAATTTGCTGGCAGCCCAACAAGTGAAAACCGCCACTACCACCGAAAACGAGCTGGTGAGTAAAAATGACAGTTTACTGATGTTACCCAGGCTGGTCGACAATGACAAAGTAAGCGAATTAGAGTTTGAAGCAGAACTTACCGGTCTAATGACATTACTGCGCTTGGCAGCGTCTTTGGTAAAAAGAGGCAAGTAATGACAGGCTATATCAACAGATTAAACAACACCCTGGCAATGCTTAAAAAAGAGGCGCAACTGGCAGGTTTGTCATTACCGGCAATGCTTTGGCAGACCGCCAGATTTTGCCTGAAAACCAGACTGGGCCCCCGCTATTTTGTAGTCGCCGGTATGGCCAGAAAGAGCTTTAACGACGCTGATAAGTGGCTGCATATTTCGGCAAAGGAATACTATCAGGCATTAGATATTCTTAACCCTCCGCTTTATCGCAAACTCACTCAGAGCAAGTTGTCTGAAAAAGCCTTGTATCAGTTATTGCATATCCCTACAGCGCCAATGCTTGGCTATTTTCACCCAATAAACGGGGTCACTGCTAGCGGCGCCCCCCTGACAACAGCCGAAGCGCTGAACCAACTGTTGCAACAACATAGCGGCAGTACAGTAATGATCAAGCCGCTGGAAGGTTTTGGCGGCACAGGTGTACTTGCGATCGCAATTCAACATTCTGGTGATAAACTGCAGTTGCAATCAGTAGGTGAGCAACAGTTATACAGTTCTGAGCAAATTATTGACCTCTACCAAAGAACAAACCAGCACCCTGAGTTTATGCTGGAGACCTATATTCAACAGTCTGCCCAGTTTGCCAGCTTTAACCCTTCCAGTTTAAACACCTTGCGGTTATGGGTACTGGAAACGGCGCCTGATCAGGCGGAAGTAATTGGCGGTTATTTGCGAATTGGTCGTGCCGGCAAGGTTATCGACAATGCGTCCGCCGGTGGCATTATGTGCCCGGTTAATTTGAATACTGGCGAATTACAGCCGGGGCTGGTTAAAAAGACGCCGCATCGTGATAATATTTGCCAACACCCGGATCATGGCGCCCCCCTTGCCGGGGTTGTGCTGGAGCAATGGCCGCAGATTAAACAGTTTGCCGAAAAAGTATTATTAAAACTGCCACACACCCGTTTTGCCGGGCTGGATGTAACCATGACCGAACAGGGCCCATTATTAATTGAAGCCAACGTTGCGCCAGATAAAGATGGCGCAGCCCATGGCAATATACCTTCAGTTAAATTATTACATGCCGCAAGGAAGCACTATGTTAAACACCATTAGCAATGCGATAAAAATGTCGTGGCAACGCGCTAAAGATGAAAATGCAGTCTCTTTTGGCCAGCAACTAAAAGAAATGTTTGTGCTGCAGCTTAAAACCGGTTTTGGACCAGGCAATTACCATAAATATCTTTTATGGCAAAAAACCATGTCCTGGCAACAAAAACTGGGTTACTGGCATGACCAGAAATACTATCAGTTTTTAAACAAGGTAAACCCGTTAAGTTACCGGGTGGTTGCCCGCAATAAAGTGATGGCGAAAGCCCTGCTTAAGTTTTACAACATTCCGGATGCTGAGTATCTTGGCTATTTGTCTGCGACGGGTGGTTTTAAAGCCGATGGTTCGCCGTTAAACTCAACAGACGATTTAACTGATTTTCTGCTGCAGCGACCGGAACTGGATAAAATCTGTTTTAAACCGGTGGATGGCTCCGGCGGGGAAGGCTTTTGTGCCGTTGAAATTATTCGTAACGACGGCTTTAGTTTTCGCGAACTGAACAAATCCACTCTGATACCAATAACAGACTTCATTAATAATACTCTCAAGCTGCAACAGGGCTGTGACTACATAATTGAAAAATATCTGGATCAACACCCTGCTCTTGCTGCATTTAATCCAAGCAGTTTAAATACGTTGCGGGTTTGGGTTGGTAAAGCAACTGATGGAAGGCCTAAAATTATCGCTATATATTTACGGGTGGGCCGAAGTGGAAGTCTGATAGACAACAAATTGGCAGGTGGATTTGGGGTCTCAGTTGATATGAATAGCTTTAAAACAGTGATGCTGTTGCCACCAGACAATAACGACCATTGCTACATCAATCACCCCGATAGTGGGGAAAGTATGATTAGTCGCCAGTTACCTTTTAAAGACGATGTTATTGCACTAGCTGAACGGGTTACTACAATTTTGCCTAATACCCGATTTGTGGGGCTGGACATTGCTATCACCCCTGAAAAGCCAGTAATCATCGAATTTAATCTCGCTCCTACTGCCACAGGAACAACAAAAATGAACGCAAGTCATCAACAGTTACTAGGTTGGCTAACCAACAGTTAGCCATTTCGTGACTCACAGAGGCGTTGCCGTTAAATATCCGGATCGTTCATTTATACCGGTTTAAATTAATAGTGAACACAATCTGACAATCGTCGCAGAGGTTGCGGTTGTCACTGCAGTGAGTTTAATGGTATTTTGTCGTTGTTAAATTCATCTAAATAAGGAGGCAAGACATGGATTTTCTGCCTGGACAAGCATTATCGGCATTGTTGCTCATGCTATTAATGCTCAGCACACCCGTCAATGCACAGGTTACAACCAGCGGTGATGTTGTCGACAGATCCTGTTTCACTATGGAATGGAAACGCGGAAAACCTTTTGATTATTATCACCCATCGACAACTGAATCGTCCGGTACCTATAAAGGCGGATTATTATATTTAGTTGAACGCCATCATTTTACTAACGATGTTAGAAAACTGATCAAGGGTAGCACTGCTGCATTGCCCGGGGATTTATTATTCGTATTAAATTCAATACCTAATCACCCCTCAGCATTAGACACTTATTCCCGTTATGAATATCGGCTAAAAACTTCTGAGTTGTATCGGGAGACGCAAGCCAACAAAACTGTAACTCATTCTGCAGACTGCTTATTTCTTCGCGCCAATGAGATTTTCCCAAATAACGCTGAGACCCTTCTTGTGTGGGCTATTCATCAGTATCGCAATAACCGGTTTAACGCAGCCAAACAAATTTTGGAACGAGCAGTAGCTATTGCTCCAGATTATATTGAAGCACACTACAATCTAGGCCTGGTATATGTCGAGCTGAACGATGCAGAAAAAGCCCGGAAGCACGCCGCGATTGCCTATGACGCTGGCTACCCGTTAATGGGTCTTAAAAACAAAATCGCTAAATTAAAACAGCACTAACAAGGATTGCCTGATGTCGTACAACGGACTGCTAATTACCGGTGGCTGCCTGCGCCCGGATGGTTTTGAATTGGGTGAAGGAAAATACTACGGTAAAGCTGGCTTGCTGAAGCTGGATCTGGCCAGCGGTGAATTTCAAACACTGATAAGCAAAGCCGACGGCGGTAAAAACTATCCTGCTGAACACCCTAACCAACAGTTTACCGCTGCATGCTTAGATGGTGACACGCTATGGTTACCAACCGACACGGAGATCTACCAGTATCAACTGCCAGACTTTAAGCAATTAAAGTGTATTTCTCACCCTTGTTTTCATAATATTCATTCAGTGCATCTTATCGACAGTGAGCTGGTAGTAACGTCAACCGGTATTGATAATGTTATTATCCTTTGCCCTGATACTGGTGCTATCAAGCGTATTATCAATACCGAAGGTAAAGATCCATGGCACAGATTTGATCCCGATACTGACTACCGGCTGGTTCATTCAACCCGTCCGCATGATAGCCACCCAAATTATGTATTTAAACTGGATGGCAAGTTATGGGCTACCCGCTGTACCCATGATGATGCTGTATGCCTTGACAACGTGAATGACAGAATTGATGTCGCTCATCAGGATGAAATGAGTGTACATGATGGTATCTGGTGGCAAGACAAACTGGTTTTTACCCGGGTTGATGGCTACCTGGTTATTGTCGACCCCAAAACCCGCATGGCTATTGAAAAACACGATCCGTTTGGCAACGAGCGCAACCGCCCGCTGGGCTGGTGCCGTGGTTTACTGGTAGATAACGATATATTTTATATAGGTTACTCTAAACTCAGAAAAACCAGGTTAATGTCAAAGTTAAAATTTATTAGTCAGGGCAATTTTAAATATATGGATGGTAACGAGGCACTTGTTGTTGCTTATGACATTAGCAGGAAAAAAGTCATCAACACTTATGCCATACCAGCAGGCATGTTAGATGCTATTTACGGCATTTTGCCTTATAACTTTGCTTGATAAGCCAGATGCACTGACATCGGTAAATTTAAATTTTCAGCAAAAGGATTGCAGGACAATAACCATGGACACTCACGTTTCAATAGCGATTTCCGGCTGCCCGGAAGTACATATCGCCGCCCACCCTAAGCTGGATATTGCCAGAAATAGTACAAGTGCGGTTGTGTTACTAGGCAGAGCCTACTGGCAACAACAACCTGTAACTGGCAGTCAGCTTTTACAGCAGCTGTCAGAGAAGACAGATATAAGCGCCCTTTACAAAGAGTTATCTGGCGCTTTTTATCTTGTGGTAATACAGGCGGGTAAACCGGTTTTACTGGTTAATGACATTATGGGTGTGCAAAGCTGTTATTACGCCTTGCAACAGCAGGTACTTTACGTTGGTCATAGCCTCAGGCAGTTAAAACAGCTTGGTGTACATTGCTCCCTGAACAAGCAGGCCATTTATAACTATATTTACTTTCACTGCATACCGGCACCCGACACCATTTACCAACAGGTGTTTAAACTGGAGCCCGCTTATCTTATTGCTGTTACAACGTCTGGAATAAGCGATAGCACCCTGCTCTATAGCCCTGACTTCAATGCCAGCACTGAAGCTGCCAGTCAATTGCAACAACAATGCCTGCAGCAGTTGGACAATGCAGTCCAACAACACCTGGCCCCTGATTGCGGTGCTTTTTTAAGTGGAGGTCTGGATAGTTCAACCGTGGCAGGTATGGTAGCCCGCCATCAACAACCTGCTCACACTTATTCAATTGGCTTTAAGGCCAAAGGCTATGACGAAACAGAATACGCATTAATTACCGCTAAACATTTTAACACCAGTCACCAGGTACATTATTTAACGCCAGAGCATGCGGCAGAAGCCTTTGTTAAGGTTGCCCAATATTTTGATGAACCTTTCGGTAATTCATCTGCCATGGCAGCCTATTTCTGCGCCCGCTTTGCCAAAGAAGATGGTCGCAAAGTATTACTTGCCGGCGATGGCGGTGATGAACTATTCGCCGGTAATAGCCGCTATGCTAAACAAAAAGTGTTTGAAGTGTTTGCCAATAGCCCGTCAGTGTTGCAAACAACTGCCAGAGCTCTGTTTGTTAAAACGCCACTGGCAAAATTGCCTGGCTTCAAAAAAGTGGCCAGTTACATTCGCCAAGCCGATGAAAAATTGCCTTTGCGCCTGCAAACCTACAACTTCATTACTCAATTTGGTAGAGATGTAATTTTTACTGAGTCTTTTTTGGCTGACATTGATCCCCAAAGGCCTGAACAATTATTGAAAAAACGGTATGAGCAATGCAAAAGTAGTGATCCCGTTGATAAAATGCTGTTTCTGGACTGGAAATTTACCCTGGCAGATAACGATCTAGTAAAAGTTAGTAAAATGTGTGAGCTGGCAGGCATTGAAGTAAGGTATCCGTTACTGAATAAAGCATTAGTCGACTTTAGCTGCAAAGTACCGGCAGACATGAAACTACCCGGCCAGAAACTACGTGATTTTTACAAAAAAAGTTGCAAAGGGTTCTTAGCTGATGAAACGTTAACCAAAGAAAAGCATGGTTTTGGCCTGCCATTTGGCGTGTGGTTAACCGACAATGCTCAACTAAAAACACTGGCGTTGGATGCGTTAAATGCGTTTCGCGAGCGGAATATTGTTAAAACCAGCTTAATAGATGCAGCAATAGAAGCGCATACCAATAGCCATGCCAGCTATTATGGTGAGCTGATCTGGATATTAGTTGTATTAGAGCTATGGTTACAAGCTGAAGAGCAAGAGTTAAGTGATGCTGCATAAGGTACTGCAACTTGCCGGTAAAATAATGGGCCGCAACAAGCTCAGCATTCTGATTTATCATCAGGTATTAGCCGAGCCTGATCCAATGCGGCCCAGTGAACCCACAGCAGCCGTTTTCGACTGGCATATGTGCCTGCTACATAATTATTTTACCCCCTTGTCACTTGATCAGGCACTTGAGCATTTACAACAAAACACCCTGCCGGCTAATGCTGTTTGTGTCACCTTTGATGATGGTTATCTGAATAATCTGACCGTAGCCCAGCCCATTCTGGCAAAATATGATATTCCCGCTACCGTGTATATTGCCACTGGCTTTAGTGCTGGTACCAATATGTGGAATGATCGGGTTATTTACCTGTTTGCCGATAAAAACCGTGAGCAACTAAACTTGCAGGGCGAAAAGGTTATGCTGGGTGATTGGCAACAACGGCGGCAACTGGCGCAGCAATGGCTAATGAAACTGAAGTATTTACCAATTGACCAACGTTTAGCTGAAGTGGATAAACTGTATCGGGAAAATGAAACCGCTGAGCAAGCCTCGTTAATGATGACCCCTGAGGAGATAAAGCGGCTGTCCGCAACAGGTATCTGTATTGGCGCCCATACTATTAACCATCCTATCCTGAAAGTACTGCCTGCTACTGAGCAACAATACGAGATAATGCATAGTAAGCAGCAGCTGGAACAGTGGACTGGCCAGGCAGTTAAGCACTTTGCTTATCCAAACGGCGTTTTAGGCCGCGATTTTGATGAAACAGCCGTACAAATAGTCAGCCAGGCAGGCTTTAGCACTGCGGTGGCGACAAACTGGGGTGTTTCTGACGGCAAGTGCTCATTTTTTAAACTGCGCAGATTTACACCATGGGATAACAGCGCGCTAAAATTTCATGCGCGCCTTGTTAATAATATGCGCCAGTCGCAGCCGCTTTAGAAGTTCAGGTGAATTGTTGATGCTGGCGAAAATAAAACAGACATACAGGGAACTGGGAGCGGCTGATACCGTTTTATATATGCTTGATAAAGCTCTGGTGAAGCTGACCTTTAACCGGCTGTTAATTCATAAGTACTATATTACCCGCCAGCCAGTTTCAGCTATTGCCAGTGTGCCGCCTACTAAGGCACTGGATATTGAAATAAAACAATTAGCCAACGACGATCCAACACTCAGCACAATGGACCGGCCAGCAGCGATATTGCAACAGCGCTACGCCCAGGGGGGCCACTGCTTTGCCGCATTTAAGAAAGAGCAGTTTGCCGGTAATTTATGGCTTAATTTTGATGAATACCAGGAAGATGAAGTGCGCTGTCGTTATGTTTTGCAGCCCACTGGCCATGCAGCCTGGGATTACGATGTATTTGTTATGCCCAAATACCGCTTCTCCTATGTATTTGCCAAATTATGGGACAAAGCTAATAGTGTGATGACCGGGCGCGGCATTAGTTATGTTTACAGCAGGATTAATTATTACAATGTTGGTTCGCTACAATCGCATAAAAGGCTGGGCAGCAAAATTTATGGCGCAGTTTATTTTATTAATATTGGCAGCGTGCAACTGATGTTTAGCCGACATTTCAAGCCGTTTCTCAAACTGAGTACTAACCAAGCTGAATTTCCAGCGTTATATATCCGCGATAACCCAAGCAATGAATAATTCCGTTTCGACAGCTTTCACGCCGATGACCCGCGGCCAAAACTTTTTGGTTCGCTCTGACGTGAGTAAATCGAGAGCATTAATTATTTTGCCGCCCTTTGCAGATGAGATGAATAAATCGCGTCATATTATTAACCATTTTATGCGTCAGGCGGCATTGCCGGGATACAGCTGCATATTGATGGACAATTTTGGAACCGGTGACAGTGAAGGTGATCTGGACGATGCCAGCCTGGCACTATGGCAAGCCGATTTAACGCTGCTGATTGAGCAACTAGCTGCAGAGGGCTACCAACAGCTGAGCTTTTTAGCCATCCGGTTTGGTGCATTACAACTATTTGACCTGTTAAACCGTCAAAATTTAGCAATTCCGGTTGAACATATCATGTTATGGCAGCCTTTTTTTGAGCTTAAAAAGTTCTGGCAGCAATTCTTCCGGGTTAAAATAGCCGAACAGATGGCACTTGGCGAAAAGCTCAGCCAAAAAGAGTTGGAGCAGCAACTGGCAAACGGTGAGCTGATAGAAATTGCCGGTTACCCGATTTCCCCGTCCTTTTATGCCAGTACCCATGACGGCCATTATTATTTACCTGCCAGCGTAGCTGAATCCAATATTAAACTGAGCTGGCTGGAGGTGTCGCCATTGGCAACGCCCGGAGCTAATGTACAGAAACAACTAAGCCAGTTACAGCAAAACTGCCAGGTCAACTTTCAGCTGGTTAACGATGCGCCGTTCTGGAATACCACAGAACTTGCCAGCGCTGACACCCTGCTCAAAGTCAGTATCCGGCATCTGGAGCAGCAAGATGTTTAACGAGCAGGCACTACAATTCGACTGTTCGGGTGCAGCGCTATCCGCCATTTACAGCAAAGGTGAAGCGAATACTGCCGTGCTGATTCTGGTAGGCGGGCCGCAGTACCGG
This sequence comes from Arsukibacterium indicum, assembly GCF_019100565.1. Classification (GTDB taxonomy): domain Bacteria; phylum Pseudomonadota; class Gammaproteobacteria; order Enterobacterales; family Alteromonadaceae; genus Alishewanella; species Alishewanella indicum. The sequence goes on from NZ_JAHRID010000001.1 coordinate 273,737, forward strand.
GTAGGTAGTCATCGCCAGTTTGTGAAATTAAGCCGGGCACTGACCAATGCCGGTATCAGTAACTTACGGCTTGATTTCAGTGGCATGGGAGACAGCGATGGTGAACTGCAGCCTTTTTACCGCAATTGTCAGGCAATAAAACTGGCTATAGACGAGCTGTTAAAACAAAATACGGCTATTCGCCAGGTTGTAATTTGGGGGTTGTGTGACGCCGCCAGTGCGGCATTGTTGTATTGTTATCGTCGGGCTGATAGCAGAGTCGCAGGGTTAGTATTGTTAAACCCCTGGGTCAGGCAACAACACAGCCATGCCCAGGTAATGCTGAAACACTATTACTGGCAGCGGCTAACCTCAAAGGCATTCTGGCAAAAACTATTCGGTGGCGGCCTGAAACCATGGCAAAGCATTAAAGACTTGCTGCAAACCTACAAAGCAAGCAAAAGTAATAAGTCCGGACAAAATGCCGGCGTTGAACACCTTAGCAAAGAACTGACAACGGCAGACAATTACGTGCAGCATATGCTTGCAGGTTGGCAAACTTTCAGCGGCAGCACGCTGGTGATCACCAGTGGTAATGACCATACGGCGCAGGAATTTTTAGACCTTTGTAACGACAGTGATGCGTGGCAACAGTGTTTGGCAACTGCGCGGCATCAGCATATTGCTGCTGCCAATCATACTTTTGCCAGTAGGTTGTGGCGTGGTGAAGTAGAACAGCAAACAGTAAAGTTTATTGGCCAGTTAACCGGCAACTAAGCGGTTAACTGGTCGCTTTTGCATTAACTGCACGTCATTAATGCAGAATTAAAGCAGAATTTCGGCCACATTCGGATGGCCCAGAAAGTCTTGCGGGCTGGCGGTTGGCCCGTAAGCGCCTGACTGATACACCACCACCCAGTCACCAACCTCTGCTTTAGGTAAGCTCATTCTATCCGCTAAGATATCCAGCGGGGTGCACAGTGGGCCGACAATGGTAACCAGTTCCAGTTCTGCTTGTGCCATCCGGTTGGCTATGGCCACCGGGTAGTTTTTGCGGATAACCTGACCAAAATTTCCCGAGTTGGCCAGATGGTGATGCAAACCGCCGTTACAAACCAAATAAGTGGTACCACGGGATTGCTTTTTATCAACTACCTGACAGGCATATAGTCCTGCATCGGCAACCAGAAACCGGCCAAGCTCAATAACCAGCTCAATATCAGCCAGCTCGCGATTATATTGTTGCAATAAAGCGTTAAGCGATTCGCCTACCGGCGCCAGGTCCAGCCTGCGCTCTCCGGCAAAATACGGAATACCAAAGCCACCACCAAGGTTTATTATCTCAGGCCGGTAAGGACACGCCGCCACCAGCTTGGCTGCCAGGGCAAAGGTATGCTGATGAGCTTCAATCAGCGCTTCAGCTTTCAGGTTTTGTGAGCCACAAAAAATATGAAAACCGCGCAGCTTAACCGGCATCTGTCCAATATCGCTCAGGGTTTGCAATACTAACTCTTCATCAATACCAAAGGGTTTGGCACCGCCGGCCATTTTCATGCCCGAGGCTTTAAGTTCAAACGCCGGATTAACCCGCAGCGCAACCTGTGGGGTATGATTCGTCTTTGCACCGAGCTGGCAAATACGCTGCAATTCCCCGAGGGATTCCACATTAAGGGTAACCCCGGCAATAACTGCTGCCAGTAATTCTGCATCGCCTTTGCCCGGCCCGGCAAAACTGATATCCGCTACCGGCATACCGCTTTGCAGTGCCAGTAACATTTCTTTTTGTGACGCCACATCAAAACCATCAACCAGCGGCTTTAAGTGCTGGATAACCGGCCAGTAAGGATTGGCTTTTACTGCATAATGCAGCTTTATTCTTGCCGGAATATGCTGGCGAAAAAGATCCACCTGCTGGTTAATAACCTGCTTGTCATACACATAAAATGCCGGGCGGTTTAACAGCTGGCTTATTTCTGCCATGGTAAAGCCGGCGGCTATCAATTCACCCTGCTCTACCTTAAACTGGCTCATTTGCTCATGCGAAGGCGCGCTACTGTTATTGGTGTTGGTATTATTTGCGCTTATAGTGCTCGTACTACTACTGCTCATGCTGACGCTCCTGTCATGATGTTGCTGCTGTCAGGAAATAATCCTGGTACTGGTTGGCCAGGGTTTTACGATCTATTTTGCCGTTGGCATTTTTCGGTAATTTATCCAGCACTAAAATCGTTTTAGGCTGCATGAAATTGGGTAAACTGCGTTTTAACTGGGTTTGCCAGCTGGCAATATCCGGTTCGTCGCCCGACGTTGCTACTACCACTAAAATGGCCTGATCGACCCCATCGTAAACGCCCATTGCCGCAACATCGACCAACGCCGGATCCAGCCGGTAAATGGCTTCCTCCACTTCAGTAGGGCTTACCCGGTAACCGGAGGTTTTAATCATTTCATCGCGCCGGCCCACAAAATACAGGTAACCTTCCTCATCAGCTTTAACGGTATCGCCAGACCATACGGCCGGGCTGGTGATCTGAATACCTGCCGGGGCTACCGGGTCAAACTTAAACCGTTCAGCAGTTTTCTCCGGTGCATTCCAGTAACCTAAACTGACCAGCGGCCCGCGATGCACCAGTTCGCCCGGCTCATTTGGCCCGCACAGGCTGCCGTCTTCCCGTACCACCAGAATTTCGGCATTAGGAATGGCTTTACCCATTGAACCGGGTTTACGGGCTAAATCTGCCGGCGGCAGATAAGTAGAGCGAAAGGCCTCGGTTAAGCCGTACATCAGATACGGCTCGGCATTACTAAAAATACTTTGCAATTGTTGCAGCAGCGGTTGCGGCATCGCGCCGCCCGAATTAGTGAGGTAACGGACACTGGCTGCACTGTCGTCTGGCCATTTGGCCTTGGCCAGCTGGGCCCATAACGGTGGTACTGCCGCAATACCGGTTACCTTGTGCCGGGCTACTGCTCTGACGACATCCTGCACCAGGAAAAAGTCGAGCAGCACTACGCTGGCGCCAGTGCTAAAAGCGGTTGTCAGCTGGCTTAAACCGTAATCAAAACTGAGGGGGAGCAGCGCCAGGATCACGTCTTCTGCCCGGTTTTGCAGGTAAGTTGCCACACTACTGGCCCCCACCAGCATATTACGCTGCGACAGCACCACCCCTTTTGGTTTACCGGTACTACCTGAGGTATACAAAATAGCAGCCATATCGCTGTCGGTTACCGCACCTTGCAGCGAACTGGCAGCCTGGCTTTCACTGTGGTGGTCAGCCGACATCAGGGGCTTTATTGTAAGATGCGCTAATGCCTGCCCGGGTTCATTGTCATCGGTTAACAGAATGGTATGCAAATCCGGGCACAGTGCCAGCACCTCGTTTAACGTAGCTAAGCGGTCTTTACTGGTTATCAGTACCCGCACGTTACAATCTTGCAGAATATGCTGCACCTGCACTGCTTTAAGCGCTGGATTGACCGGCACAAACACCCCACCAACGGCATTTGCCCCCCAGATACTGAAAATAGTTTCAAACTGCTTTGGCAGATAAACGGCCACCCGGTCAAAGCGCTTGATCCCCTGTTGCTGCAACGTAGTTGCCACCACATCAACCTGCTGCAGCAGTTCAGTGTAGTTTAAGCTTTTTTCTTTAAAGTACAGCGCAGTATGCCGGGGGAATGTTTGTTGTGCCTGTTGTAGCAATTGATATAGATTTTTGGTCATTGTGTCCTCTAGACCTTTCACTTTTAATCCCTTTGTGTGCAATAATAAAACAGTTTTACAGAAAAACCGATAGTAAATTGACGTTTAACAAAATTTAAGTTTGTAAACAACAAACTAAGTTAAACCTCTTTCAGGATACTCATTCAGGATATAGGCTGATAAAGGACGTACTGCATGCCCAATCAACAACTACTCGCCGACATTTTACGCACTGTACTACAAATAGATAAAGATTTCAGCGCTGATACCCCGCTGCTGGGCGCCATTCCGGAGTTTGATTCGATGGCCATTATTGCCGTGATCACCGAACTGGAAGACCAGCTTGGCATCGAGTTTGATGACGATGAAATTTCTGCTGAAATTTTTGAGACTTTTGGTCAGCTCAGTGCTTTTGTAGCTGAAAAACAAGCTGCCTGAAACATAACATTGAATTAATACGGGATTTTTTATGTTGTCATTTAGCCGGGTATCAGTAATCGGGTTGGGATATATAGGGCTGCCTACCGCTGCGGTTATTGCCTCACGCGGGGTTGAAGTTCTGGGTGTTGACGTTTCAGAGCACGCGGTAAATACCATTAATCAGGGTAAGGTGCATATTGTTGAACCTGACTTAGATATGCTGGTGCAGGCCGCCGTAACCACCGGCAAGTTAAAAGCCTCACTTAGCCCGGAACCGGCTGATGCTTTTATGATAGCGGTACCTACCCCGTTTAAGGAAAATAAGAGCCCTGATCTGAGTTATATTAAAGCGGCACTGGAAACCATTGCGCCAGTGCTGGCCAAAGGCAATTTAATTGTGCTTGAATCGACCTCACCGGTTGGCACCACCGAGCAAATTTCAAAGTGGCTGGCCGAACTTCGGCCCGATTTTAAACTGCCGCATACTGATGGCGAGCAAGCCGATTTGTTTATCGCCCATTGCCCGGAACGGGTATTGCCGGGGCGGGTGTTGCAGGAGTTAGTCAGCAACGATCGGATAATTGGGGGTATTACCCCACGTTGCGCTGAGCGCGCCATCGAGCTTTATCAGTTATTTGTCCGCGGTGAATGTTTGCGAACTACCGCCCGCACAGCGGAAATGGCCAAACTGACTGAGAATGCATTCCGGGATGTTAATATTGCCTTTGCCAATGAGCTGTCAATTATTTGTGATCGCTTAAAAATTAATGTCTGGGAGTTAATTAAACTGGCTAACCGCCATCCTCGGGTGAATATCTTAAGCCCCGGCCCGGGTGTCGGCGGCCACTGTATTGCGGTTGATCCCTGGTTTATTGTTGACTCGGCCCCGGAACAGGCGCAGATTATCCGTAAGGCCCGGGAAATTAACGATAGCAAACCGCTGTATGTTATTGAAAAAATCCGCCAGGCAGCAGATCAGTTTAAAAAGCCGGTTATTGCCTGCCTGGGCCTGGCGTTTAAAGCCGATATCGATGACTTACGTGAAAGCCCGGCGTTAGATATTGCCAGGAAGCTGTTATCTGAAAATATTGGTGAAATTTTATTAGTAGAACCGAATATTAAGCAACTACCTGCTAAACTGGCTAATTACAACGCTGAGCTGACCACGCTGAACCAGGCGCTGGAAAAAGCCAATATTTTAGTGGTGCTGGTAGACCATAAGCAGTTTAAAAGCTTACAGCCAGCAGATGTCACCACTAAAGTTGTTATAGATACCAGAGGTATATTTGGCTAAACCGTGCATTAGGTAAGGACGGTATGGCACCGACTGAATGATAGCCGAGGCAAATGTAAACGCTGCGGTTATCATCGCTAAAGTTTTCACCGCAATGGAGTGTAGTAACATGAAAAAAATATCGTTAACCGCCGTCGCCCTGATCGCAGTTTTAACTGGCTGCAGTGGCAAAGATGCCGCTGAACATTATCAGGACGCGCTGCAATTCAGCCAGAACAACGAATATAATGCGGCTGTAATTGAGTTAAAGTCTGCTATCTCGAAAGACCCGGATAACAGTGACTACCGCTTATTGCTGGCCAGAGTCTATCTGAAGGCTGGTGATGCAGTCTCCGCTGAAAAAGAGTTTGACCGGGCCTTACGCAATGGTGCCGAACCGGAGAGCATTGCGATTGAAGTCATTCAGGCCAGCTATCTGGCAGAAAACTATCAGAATGTGCTTAGCCTGTTTAATGAAACAGAAGGCTTGTCGGATAAAACTCAGCATTTCCTGAAATTTTACCGGGCACTGGCCGAAGTTGAACTGGGCGCTGCCGCTAACGCCATTGCTATTTTTGATGAATTGGTCAACAGTTCCTTTCCAGATTTAAACGCCTATGCGGAAGCTGCACTATTGGTAAATGCCCGCAACGTTACTGAGGCACTCAGTACCGTGCAACAGGTGCCAACAGACAGCACTATTGCTAAAGAAGCACTGTTACTTACCGCGCAATTACAATTGCTGGACAAGCAAATCGACGAGGCGATTGCAAACCTGCAACGTTATATCGAACAGGTACCCGGTGCCTTAAAAGTAAGGTTAATGCTGGCACAAACTTATGTGCAGCAACAGCAATTTGCTGAAGCAGATAAAGAGTTAGTATTTATTTTGCAGCGGGCACCGGAGCATGGCCTGACTAATTATCTGAAAGCCACCATTGAATATCAAAAGCAGGATTACGCTAAAGCAAAAGAGCACATCGACAAAGCTATTAGTGCCCGCTTTATCAATACACCAAGCCGGATTCTGGCCGGTATTGTCAGCCATCAGCTTGGTCTGGAAGCGCAGGCACTGAGTCATCTTGCCGCCGTTAAAGATAGTTTGCATACCTACCCGCCCGCTCAGCGTCTTTACTCGCTGTTGCAATTGCGTGCCGGTGAAACCACTGATGCCGCCAGCAACCTGAGCAACGCTGATTTTACTGAGCAGGATTTGTCTTTAGTTGCCGGTACTGCTTTTCGGTTAATAAGCCAGGGAGATGAAAGCATGGCTGCTGAGATTATCAGCCGCTATGAAAACTCGGTAGTACCGCAGGATGGCCGTACCCTTAGTACCCTGGGAAGCCTGAAACTTGGCCTGCCAAACCGCAATGCTGAAGGGATTAAAAACCTGGAGCAGGCATTAATGATGGATCCGGGCTTACATGATACCCGTTTAGTATTAGCCGGAAGTTATATCAGACAACAACAATTCGACAAAGCAGCTGCACTGGCTGATGAATGGTTAAAAAGTGATGAAACCCGCAATGCTGGTTACAACCTGAAAGCACTGACCTATTTACTGCAGAACGATCTGGAAAACGGCAAGTTAATGCTGGCTGAAGCGCAGAAGGCCGACAGCAGTAACGTATTTACAATCTATATGCTGGCAGCGGTTGCCCGTGACGAAAATGATATTGCTAAAAGTGATGCACTGCTTAAACAGGCTATTGAACTACGTTCTGACTATATACCTGCCCTGATTGCCTATTTAAATTCTATGCAGCAACAAGGCACCCCACAAATAGCGATGGATGTAATAGAAGCAACGCATAAAGCTAACCCGGAAAACAACCAGATTCGAATGCTACTGGCAAATTTGTATCAAAGTCGTGAAAGGTTTGCTGATGTACTGGCAATTTTAAAACCGATCAGTGACACCCAGCAGCAGTTTACCCCTGCATTTTATAACCTGATGGTGAATGCATATGTCAAAACCAATCAGGCGAATCAGGCGCTGGTGTTGGCAGAGCGCTGGTATAACAGTGATGAAAAAAATATTCAGGCAGGTTTAGCCTATGCAAACCTGCTGGGCAATGAACGGCGTTTTAAAGATGCAATTGCAGTGGTAGATAAGCAGCTGAGAGTGCATCCGAAACAACCTGATTTACTGCGCACTAAAATTGCTGCCCAATCAGAAAGTGGTGATCATAAAGCGGCACTTGACACCTTTCAGTTGCTGCCAGACGAGCTGGCGAATAGTGCGGAGATGTTGTATCACAAAGGCCGGATCCAAATCCTGAATAAGCAAATTAGTCCGGGCCTGGCAACACTTAACCAGTCTTATAACATGAAGCCGCTACCGGCTACTGCTATGGCAATTGCCAATGCCTATGCTAAAGATGTGTCGTTTCGCCGGGCGGTAAATTTTCTTGAAGAGCATTTTGCTAAACAAGGTAACAACAATACCGAGTTAAACGCATTTTATGCCAATCTGCTAATTGAAGACGATGTTAATAAAGCGGTAACGGTATACAGCGACATTGTTCAGCAGTCACCAGACAACCTGATTGCCCTGAACAACTATGCCTGGGTATTGTTAGAGGTAGGCCGGGTTGACGATGCAAAGACTTATGTTGAGCAGGCTCTGAAGATTAATAATAAGCACCCGGACGTACTGGATACCTTTGGCCGGGTATTACTGGAGCAAGGGCAACCGGCCGCAGCGAAAGCGCAGTTTGAACAATCGCTGGCAATACGGCCCGGCCATGCTGAAGTGCAACTGAATCTGGCCCAGGCACTGATTAGTAACGGTGAACAAGAGCAAGCCGGTAAATTGCTGGCCGCTATTAAAACAGACAATATTGATTATCAAAACAGAGCCAAAGCCCTGCAGCAGCAAATTCAGCAATAATTGTCAGTAAAACTAACTGGCACTGTAAAAAAACCGGGGATTTCCGGTTTTTTTGTCGGCTTTTTTTACACACATAGCTGGCCTGATTAAAAGATAAAATTAAACTTATATTATTCAATACCTTACGATGTTCATATTTATGGCACAAATAATGCTAAACAATAACTAGTTGCGAATTATCGTAGTAGCTACAAGGAATGAAGTATGAAAACCATGAAAAAGTTAACCACATTTTTAGGCGCATCAGTAGTTGCTTTATCTGCTTTTGCCGCATCAGCAGCACCAATCAACATTAATGGCGTTACCTGGGATCCTACGGATCCACTCAGTTTCGCTGCAGACACTAACTTCTTTACCCAGAGTATTATTAGCAACCCAGGTGACACCCTATCTGGTTGGGGCCGTATAGGTTCAATTAATGGTAATAATGAATCTGAATTTTGCCCTGGCTGTGAATTAACCTTTGAATTTGGTGGTTTTACTGCATCAAGTATAGTTGCCGGCACACCAACTAACGCAGGCTTTTTTGCACCTGAATCGTCTACTGGTTGGGTAATTGATGTGGCTTTTGAATTTACTGGTGGTTTTGCCAATTTATGGGTAGATAATTCTCCTGACTTTGATACCAACGATGCTGCCACAGCAACTAACGGTAACTTGTGGTTGTCATTAGCTCCAAATTTGGGCTTTGGTGCAAGTTTGATCGCTAATGCGACTATTGCATTTGACCCAGTTACTAACTCAGTTATTTTTGACGAAATAATTTTGGGAATGGGTAGCACTTTCCTGGATGCAACCGGTGGTGCGGCTTTCGAGAATTTTGACTTAAACTCGCAACGCTATGGTGCAGATGCACGTGTTACGTCTCAGTTTGGATCTTTCATCACCCCTGACAACGTAATTATGAACGCAGTAACCGTTCCTGAACCAGCTTCACTTGCTATTCTGGGCTTAGGTTTACTGGGTATGGGCGCCTTTGGCCGTCGTCGTAAAATTTAAAAGTAATTAAATTCTGATTTAAAAAACCTCCTGCCGGAGGTTTTTTTATGGCTGTTAATCAGGCGCGACGGCTTTATATCCAGGCTGATAACGCCCCGGACTGATAATATTATCGGGATCTAATGCCTGCTTAATTTTGTTACTTACTTGCCAGAATGGCTGATCTGCTTTAAGTAGAGTAGCTTGCTGTGCCAGATTAAGCCGGTACGGCACCCAGCCCTGCTGCAAACCAGCACTGACTAACTCTTCCAGGCAGGCCTGCGCCTGCTTAACTGCTGTAGGGTCGGCCAGATTAAATACAATGGGAATGGTACTGTCTACGGTATCGTGCTTTAAGCTGGTAAAGGTGATCATCGGCTCAATGCCAAATTTGGGGCATATCGCCCGGACATGGCCAATAAAGCGACGCATCGCTTCACTTCTCATTGGCACCAGTGGCGCGTACCAGAGTAAGCCACAACCATCAGCTGCCGGATTAAGCACTTGATCTTTTGCAGGCTGCAGCTTTGGGTTACGCCAGTATGCCAGTGGCAGCGCTACCTGATTTGGATAGCCCCGCATAATTTCAATACCGCCATCAAGTGAGCTTAACATTTTACGCTGTTTAGCCAGTAAACCAGCTGGCAGCCACTGCATAACACGCCGGCCAGCTCTGATTAACCAGCTGTCAGAGAAAATCATTTTACTGCACTGGCCAGCGGTAAAGCGTTTAACTTCATTGCGCGCAGCTTTTACTACCGCTTGCTGGCCATACAGGGTGCCGGCAATGGTCCAGGCCGGGATATCATAATCTTTGGCAAGCTGGGCCACCTGCTGATTGCTCATCACCTGATGCGCCGCTGCCCCGTTTGGATTTGGCGCCATCATCGCAATAACCCGGCGCTGATCCATAATATTAACCGAGCCCACTACCCCTTCCAGTTTCTGCAAAATTGTAAATGCGATATGCTGGGCCTGCTCAAACTGATGCTCATCGGCAAACTGCAGGTAAAATGCACTAAACGCCTCGGGCTCGGCTTTCAGCCGCAGGCTGATTTCGGTAACAACGGCCAGATTACTTTGGGTCCATAAGCCGTCAAGGTAAGGCCCAAGTCCGTATTTGTAGGTTTTATCTATAAAATCATCGTCACTTTGATCAAGCTCTGCAACAGCAGAGCGAAAGCAGGTACCGTCGGCTAACACCCCCCGGATGCTGTTAACCGCAGCAAAATGGTCGGTATACGGGGTTATGCCATAGCCCCGCTCTAAAGCATTGCCCAGAATACTGCAAGATGGCCCGGCACCGGTAACCGGCACCATAAACTTTAGCTGCTTACGATTAAGGTAGTCACGCAGATCCTGTTGGGTAACCCCTGGCTCCACCGTGAAAATACCAAGTGTTTCATCGTCACAGCAAATGTTTTTTAATCGGGACAAGTCAAGAATCACTGCACTGCTGTTGTTGGCCCTGGCCGAGGCATAACCCCAGTTGCGGCCAGTGCTGATTGGATGGACAGTGAAAGGCAGCTGGGTATTTCGGTGGTCAGACGCCAGCCGCAATACTTCATTAATATCCTGCTTGCTACCAATGCTGACAACCAGGCTGGTTTGCGCAGAGCTTCCTTCACAATTGAGCTGATAAGGTGCAAGCTCACTGGCAGAAGTTAGCACACGGCTGGCCGCGCTAAGATGCTTGCTAAGCAAACCGGCAATATTATTTGCAGAAACAGATGTTGCCGGGGTGTTCAATAGCTTACTCCCAGTTTGCCATTGAAATTAATGCCAAAGCGGTTGTCACCATCGCCTTTGTCCTGCGCAAATAAGTCTTGCTCTATTGAGTGCAGTAACCGGGTAAAACCCGACGAAATACTGGTTCTGAACATATCTGAGTTAATGTAGTACGCTGCCCGTTTTCCATGGTACTCAACGGGTTTACCCAGTTGCTTAAAGTTAATACCGATAAAGCTCAGACTGCGGGCCAGCCTGGGTTCCATCATCACATAGCCGTGAAACCGGTTGGAATGAAAACCCATTGCCGCCGCCGACATATATAAACATACCGCGATATAAGGGAAACAGCGCAATTCGCTTTCTGAATATTCTTTTTCATTAAAGGCACCTGTTGCTGCCCCTTTAAACTTATCGATTGCCCTTTTCCGGAAATTTTCAGGAACTGCCAGCCGGGAAATTTCACAGATGGTTTCCCGCGGAAAATTCCATGGCGCAAAATCATTATCATCTATAGAATGCGAGCAATACTTTTCAATAGGTAACAGTTCATCGTCTCTGGCCGAGGTAATCAGGCGGACCGTGCCGGCCAGCGCATTTGAATTCAGATGGCGGATAAAACAGTGAATAGAACGATCGTCAAACTCGTCGAATTCTTCGTAACCTTCTTTAATATCTTCAAAATGTAATTCTTCGCAATATACCTGGTGTCGCAAGCGGTATACTTCGTGCCTGAGCGCGTCGGTATTAGCAATCTGAGGCCGCAAATATTTAGAGAAATGCGCAGATATTGTCTTCGCATCATTGCTGGCAAGGCCTGCCATCGCTTTTTTTACCATGCCACCAATTATGGGTTTATCTGCCAGAGATTTAAGCCGTCTCATAGAACCCTCTTATGCCTTTTATTGATGTCCATATCACTGCTTTCCCCTGAATTGACACAAAGCTATCTGATGCCTGCCACGCTAAGCTAAGCTGATGCCTGATATGCCATCCACCTTCAGTCAAGTGTAGATGATCTTAGCGGAATATTTGACCGAAACACTAATAATGTTCCGCAGTCAGATTAGCACTTTTCATAGTAAAAGGTTGAATATTCGTCTGTTAATCAAATAACTCTGCCAACTTTACCGGCACAATTTCTGCCGCAGTCTGATAGCCAATATCATACAACCACTGTTTTTGAGCCAGACTCATATCAAAGTTAACAGATGATATTAGTCCGGTATTCACCACAATAGTATTATGCCAATACTCTGCATGAACATACTCACGGGATACGGCATTCATAAATGTCTGAATTAACATATACATATATGACAGAACCGGAAAAAAACGGCTGGTAACCACCGGTTTGCTGTCAGCCTCACTTTTCAGGCGAAAACATACCAGTGGCAAGCCCTGACCTGACCAGTCCCGATGTAGCGCATCTTCTGATAAGATAACGCCGTCAGTCATTACATGATGCTTAAAACGCTTAAAAGCAAAAAAAAGCGGAATTGACATCGAGAACCGGATGGCCTGAGATACTTTCAGGTCAGGCGTTAATTCGCGATTAAAGATAACCGGCCCTCCCCCCTGAATGTCGGTAGCCAGCACATGTAAATCAATTTCTAATTCAGCAAAACGTTTACCTTCCAGTAAGTGGTCCAGCCACGACTCGAAAGCATTACCATCACTGAGGCCGCCTAAACGGACTAATTTTGTCAGAGATAAACCACGAAACTGTTTGAAATCAGTGGTTAACGCTAGCTCATGCATCTGGCTTAATGTCCAGCCCGATGCATATAAAGCAGCGACGATGCTACCACCGGAAACACCAACCAAATGCCTGAACGTTAACCCTTGTTCCTGCAGCGCTTTTAATATGCCAATGTAACAAGCTAAACGCGTGCCACCGCCGGATAATATCGGCACAATTTCCTTTGGCATCCGCATCCTTAACAGCAAAAATAGAAGTTCTGTTTCAGTATGGGTCAATATCAGTAAGTTTCCAGCAACCACTAGAGCAATTTGTAAACAAATACGCTAGTATGACAAGGTTCACTAAGGAAAGGGAAAGTTCTATTGCTATGGTTAAGCATATTTATCTTCTGAGCATCTTCTTATTATTCAGTTTTCCAACCCAATCAACTGAACTTATTGAAACGCTGAAAAAAATTAAACCTTCGGTAGTGGCTATCGGGATTTCGAATCCGACGGCGTCACCACGGATCAGGCTGATTGGCAGTGGTTTTGTGGTGAGCCCCGGCAACCGGGTGGTCACTAATTATCATGTTGTTGCTGCGCCGCTGGATGAAAGTCTGCTTGAACAATATGTCGTGCTGTCAGGCCAGGGTACCGTTTTTAAAGTGCACCCGGTGCAAAAGCAACGCAATAAGCCAGCATTTGATTTAGCATTGTTAACCATTGCCGAGCGGTTACCCGCTTTATCAGTAAGCAGCGAACCTATGCTGGCTGAAGGTTCCTCCATTGCTTTTACCGGCTTTCCCATTACCCAGGTACTGGGCCTGTATCCGGCTACTCACAGCGGTATTATCGCCGCCCAAACCCCCATTGCAATTCCGGCAGTAAACGCCAGAGAGCTGCAGGCAGCAATGTTAAGACAACTTGATAAGCCTTATCTGGTATATCAGCTGGATGCTGTGGCCTACCCGGGCAATAGCGGTAGCCCGTTGTACCGGCCTGACAACGGCGAAGTCATCGGCATTATTAATCAGGTTTATATTAAATCCAGCAGAGAAGCGGTTCTGAGTGACCCAAGTGGCATCAGCTATGCCATTCCAAGCCGGCATTTACTTGATTTAATGCAGCAGCCAGACTAAACAGGCTCACGCTTATGGAAGACATTCTCAGCTTTGGTTTAGACAGATTTGGTTTTATGCTGGCGGCAGTGGCATATCTTTTTTTCTTTGGCCTGCTGCTGACCACTAACGTCAGTAATCTGCCAAAGTATTTATTGTTAGCCTTTTCTGTTACCAGCTTTTGCTGGGCAGGATATTACAGCTGGTCGGCGGCCCTGCCCTTCACTACGTTAAGCTCGCACCTGATTGAAAACAGTAAGAATGCCATGCTGTTATTATTCCTGCTGGCAGCGCTGAGCCCGGCTGACAGGACAGTAAGCCGTTTCTTCAGCCAGCCCCATGTCTATGGGCTGCTGCTTGCCATTTGTTGCTGGACAGCTATTTCCTCTGCCGAAGTACTCAGTGCCAGTAATATTTTTACCGGTAACCTTGCCGTTTGCATTCTGCAGCTGGCACTACTTGAGGCGCTGTATCGCCGTTCCGGCGAACTGAAATGGCAGTATAAGCCTCTGGTACTGGCGTTAACAATTACAACCCTGTACGACTTCGCCCTGCTGGCTGAATCGGCGTTATTTGGCCGGATTGATGACCAAATCTGGTTCGCCAGAGGTTTTGTTTACTGCGCCATGTTACCACTAATGATTATTGCGGTACGCCGGATTAAAGCCTGGGGAATTAATGTTTATATTTCCCGGGATATTGTGCTGCAAAGTTCACTGGTGCTTGGTGCCGGTATATACCTGTGCTTATTGGCCATAACCGGCTTTTATATCCGTTACTTTGGTGGCAGCTGGTCAAATTTAATTCAGGCCACCTTTCTGATCCTGGGCGTGGCTGCCCTGATATTCCTTATGGTATCAGGCACGCTTCGACGCAAACTAAAAGTATTTATCGAAAAACATTTCTTTGCTAATAAATTTGATTATCGGGAAAAATGGCTGCTACTTACCCGGACATTGCAAAAAATTGATATTACTCAACCTGATGACCATTATAAAAGCCTGTTATATGCCTGGCTAAACAGTATTGGCTACAGCCGGGGCGCCATAGTCAGATTTAAAGCAAACAATATCAGTACCCTGGCTTTGCAACAGCGACCGCCGTTAAACCCTGACGAACTGCAGTTAATCAACGCCTACCAGCAGCACTTTGCCAACCGCAGCTGGCTGGTTGACCTGACAGACCAAACCGACCCTTTTGTAAAAAGCATTGTTTCTGAAAAAATGCTGGATATTCAACTTATTATTCCAATAAATACCAAAGGAAAACTATGGGGCCTTTGCCTGATGAATGCCCCAAAAGTAAATAGACTTGCCTTAAACTGGGAACTTAGGGATTTTCTGACCCTGGTATCTGAGCAAATCTCCAGCCAGCTGCTGCTGATGCAGGCCAGTCAAACGTTAAGTGAAAATGCCCAGTTTATCGCGTTTAGCAGAATGTCTGCCTTTGTTGTCCATGACTTGAAAAACGTGAAAGCCCAGATAGATCTGATCCTGAAAAACGCAGACAAGCACCGAAACAACCCGGAATTTATTGACGACAGTTTCAGCACACTGGCAGCCATGCAACAACGCTTGCACAATATGCTAAGCCAGCTGACAAATAAACGCTCTGACCAGCAAACAGACAGCAATGTTCAGGTAGGCCAACTGGTTCGTGACGTGATTGATAATCGTTGTGCTGTACGCAAACCAGTGCCCACGTTAAATATTGAACAGGAATGCAGCATTTTTATAGATAAAGATCGGTTTAGCAGTGTGTTGTTTCACCTTATAGATAATGCCCAGCATGCCACTGATGTTGATGGCAATATAACCGTGACCGTTGCTAAGCAAGGTGATCAGTTAAAGCTGACTATTGCCGACACCGGTTGCGGCATGACTGAAGCCTTTATACAAAATCGCTTATTTAAAGCATTTGACTCAACCAAGGGTAATGCCGGCATGGGTATCGGCGCGCATGATGCGCTGCATTTTGTTGAACAACAAGGTGGCCAGCTAAACGTCAGCAGTGTACCCGGACAAGGGTCTACTTTTACGCTGCTAATTCCGTTAAAATCGTCGCTTAGCTCCGCTGAGCAACAAGAAACTGTAATACAAGGAACGTAATATGAAAACTGTACTGGTCGTTGAAGACGACATTGGTATCCAGAAGCAATTAAAGTGGAGCCTGAGCGACTATGAACTGGTTTTTGCGGATGACAAAGCCAGTGCCATGACCCAGCTAAGACGCTATGAACCGGCAGTAGTTACCCTTGATTTGGGTTTGCCACCCGACCCGGCCAATGCGTCTGAGGGTTTAGCCTGCCTGGCAGAAATTCTGGCGGTACAACCCGACTGCAAAGTTATTGTCCTGACTGGCAATACCGATAACGAACATGCTCTTAAAGCTGTTGCCCTTGGCGCCTACGATTACTATCAGAAACCCATTGATGCCGACGTATTGAATATTATTATTCAACGTGCCTTTAAACTGACCGCTCTTGAGCAGGAAAACCGCGCACTAAAAGCCAGTAGTAGTGCGCAATCAGATATTATTGGTAACAGCGATGCGATGCTAAAAGCCTGCCGAACTGTTGAAAAAATAGCACCAACAGAAATTACCACACTACTGCTTGGCGAAAGCGGTACGGGCAAAGAAGTGTTTGCCCGGGCAATTCACAAGCAAAGCCAGCGTGCCAGCAAGCCCTTCGTTGCCATAAACTGTGCATCGATACCCGAGAACCTGCTGGAAAGTGAATTATTCGGCTATGAAAAAGGTGCCTTTACCGGCGCCAATAAAACCACTTTGGGTAAAATTGAGTGTGCTAATGGTGGCACCTTACTGCTGGACGAAATTGGTGATATGCCGCTTAGTTTGCAGGCAAAAATGTTGCGCTTTTTGCAGGAAAGGGTAATAGAGCGCCTGGGTGGCCGCCAGGAAATAGAGGCAGATGTCAGAGTTATCTGCGCAACTCACCGCAATCTGGCAGAAATGGTTGCTGCCCAGACCTTCCGGGAAGATTTATATTACCGGATAAGTGAAATCACCCTGACGATCCCGCCGCTTCGGGAACGGGGGCACGATATTATAATTATCGCCAAAGCCTTATTACACAAATTTAATGCAGAGTATCATTCGCAAATTCATGGTTTTACCGACCATGCCATTCAGGCAATGCTGCAACACAGCTGGCCGGGAAATATCCGCGAGTTACAGAACAAATTAAAATCGGCAGTTATTCTTGCTGACAACAAACTGATTGATGCCGCAGATCTGGGCCTGAACGGCCAGGGTAACGGCAAGCTCGATACCCTGCGTAAAGTTCGGGAGCGAGCAGAAACACAGGCTATCAGGCACGCTTATGCGGTGGCAAATACTAATTTATCGAAAACTGCTGATCTACTTGGTATTACCCGGCCAACTTTATATTCACTTATTGATAAGTACCGGTTACATGACTTGCGCCACACTGACCATGAACACTAACGTCGATCTACGCTTTGCAAATGTGACCATAGGCTCCAGCCAGAGCTGGTAACCGACTCAGCCAGCAACAAGTGCCAGTAGTAAGCACAAAAAAGCCCGCAATATGCGGGCTTTTTTATAAGTGCCTGAATTAAAGGCTGATACCTTTAGTTTTAGCACGGTCCTTAATATAAGAGTCCCAGCTACGCACCTGACGTGACGCTGATGGATCTTTTTTCGCTTCCTGCAGTGCAGCATAGGCTTCTTTCAGCTTACCCTGATAAAAGTAAGCTTCCAGAATATTCAGATGAATACTGCCAGCGCGGTCAGCATCTCTGCTTAACGCAGCGTTAAATGCAGTAATCGCATCCGGATAACGCTGGATAGACATTAATGCCATACCCTGCCGGCGATAAGCATCGGCTTCGTTAGTCAGTTTAGCTAACTCACCATAGTACTCAGCCGCCTTACCGAACTCACGGGCTGCCTGAAAATTAGAAGCAATTGCCGTCAACATGGTCTTATCTTTTTTGATCTGACCACTCTTAACATACTTCTCATATATCGTCGCCGCTTTGTATGGAATATTGTTATTCGCATACATCTGGCCTAAAGCTTTAAATTCAGACTCTTTTTCAAGATAACCCTGAGAATAGGCAATCTGAAACGCGCTTAACGACTTCGCATAGTCTTCAACTAAGGTGTAGAAGTTACCCAGGTAAATCCAGTAGGTTTTTTCCTCTGGAAATAGCTGCACCATGGTTTCCACTGTTGCTACTGTTTCCGGATACCGCTTCAGTTCATAAAACGCACCCATTTTCATCAGATAATGATTTTTATTGGGCTCTGTCGAGAAGCGAATAGCGCTGTCAGCGGCCGGTATTACCTTATCAAACTCACCCAATTGAAAATGGGCATTGGCAATACGCAGGTATGCATCCGGATCGTTCTCACCCGTAAAACGCATCCAACGGCGGTAACTTTCAATAGCCACCTTAAATCGACCTTCCTGAATCTGCAGGTCAGCTAATATTTTCATGGCTGCAGCCTGGTCATTAAAACCAAGAACATCAGGCTTTACTGCCATTTCCAGATACTTTATCGCCTGCGGAATGTCTTTAAAGGCATAGATATTACCGAGAAACCGGTTTAAAAATGCTTTATCAAACTCACCACTGGGATTGGCATCTATCAGCACAGCGATAGCTTCATCGATCTTTTCTTCGTTGTATAACTCGAGCGCTTTAGTGATAACCCGACCTACCCGCTCTCCGGGCAAGGTCGTTTTAGCATTTTTGCGCGCTTCAATCCGCTCACGATCAGCTGCAGTTAAGTCCTGTGCTGCTGCCGGTAGCGAAAAAATACTGAAGCTCGCTGCTAACACTAAACTGGAAGTTAATAACGTTAATTTGTTCATAGTTAACCTCCGGCCATGTCTAGGGTAAAGTCTAACTGTACCTGCTGACCCGGCTGTTGCATTGGTTTACCGTCAACAACTTTAGGACTGTACTTCCAACGGCGTAGTGCCCGAATCGCTTCACGGTCAAAAACCCGGCGCGGTTCGGCTTCAATAACTTCTACGTTATCAACACTGCCGTCTTCCATAATAGTAAAGCTTAACCGAACCCAGCCCTGCAAACCGTCACGGGCAGCTTGCACCGGATAACGCGGTTCAATCCGCACTATTGGCGTAGCATCACCGTCACGTAACAAAGAACCTGGATTATTCAGGCCAACGTTCGCGCCCAGATCCATACCTGGCATATTAAAACCGACTGTACCGGCGGTATTGGTTTGCTCAGGCTCAGGCTGTGGCGTTTTTGGCGGCTCAGCTGGCGGTGGCGGTGGTGGTGGCGGTGGAGGCCGCCGCACCTGTGTATCTGAATCAGGCGGCGTAGTGTTGATTTCAACAACAATACGCTCTTGCTCAGGCGCCCGACGTTTGTCGCCGCTTTGAATAAGCAACGCCATAATCAGAAACAACAGAAACGTTACCACTGCACCGATAATTAACGATGTTAGGAAACGCACCATAACTAGTTTTTCTCCCCGGCAATGGTAATGATCAGAGACTGGTCAGCAGCTTTCACCTGATCCATTACTTCCATTACTACACCGTGTTTAGCGCCAACGTCTGCCTGCAGAATAATAGTATCTGTAGGAGATTCAGCTCTTAACCGCTCAATGTTGGCAGAAACCCGCTCAATATCTACCATCCGCTTATCCATCCATACTTCACCGTTCTCACGAATGGCGATAAAGATAGTAGCTGACGGCTTTTGTTGGGCCTGAGTTGCTTCCGGCTTGTTTACATCAATACCAGCCTCTTTCACGAAAGAGGTAGTAACGATGAAGAATATCAACATAATGAAAACGATATCCATCATCGGCGTGATGTCGATTGCCGCTTCCTCGTCTTCACGAATACGTTTACGTGCCATAAAATTCTCTCTTAATGATGCGGTAAGCTGTCAACGAGATCTGCTTTTTCCCGTTTCACTTTCACTTCCAGCCGCGAACTGAAAAACAATCCTGATAACGCTGCAACCATACCCGCCATTGTCGGAATTGTTGCCATCGAGATACCGGCAGCCATAGTACGGGGGTTACCTGTACCCTGGGTAGCCATAATATCGAACACCGCTATCATGCCGGTTACTGTGCCAAGCAAACCAACCAATGGACACATCGCAACCAGAGTTTTAATCAGTAACATCCGCTGATCAAGGTCATTTGTCGCCTCAGAAATCCAGGTATCACGGATTTTATGAGCATACCAGGATGTGGTATCCGCTCTGGCATCCCATCTGGCAATAATATCCTTTTTAACTTTAGGAAATACTGCCGATACGTACCAGTAGCGCTCTAACATCAAAAACCACATGATGAAGAGAACCACGGCAACAACGTATAACACGTTGCCACCGGTATGAATAAAATCCTGTACCGATTCCCACAGCCCTGTTAGCTGGGTCATCATTAGGCGTTCTCCTTCTCCGCATGAGCAGCAACAATACCTGCGCTTTGCTCATCTAACACGTGTAAAATCGCTTTTGCTTTCGCTTGCACAATGCTGTGAACGAACAGTAATGGTAAAGCTGCAATCAGACCCAACGCGGTGGTTACCAACGCCAGAGAGATTGAACCTGCCATCAGTTTCGGGTCACCGGTTCCGTACAGGGTAATTTGCTGGAACGTTAAAATCATACCGATAACGGTACCTAACAGACCCATCAACGGTGCTACTGCAGCGAACAATTTAATCATACCGATACCGCGGTCAATTTTTGGTGTTTCACGCAGAATGGCTTCGTCCAGTTTCAGTTCAAGGTTTTCCACATCAGCAGAACGGTTTTGGTGGTATACGTTCAGAATACGGCCCAGTGGGTTGCTGTCTGAAGGGCTCGCCAGATTTTTAAGCTGTGAACGCATTTTACCGCCAACCATGGTTAATACCAGGAAGCGCTCAAGTGCAATCAGTAAACCGATAATCAGCAATACAGTGATCAGGTAACCTACAGTACCGCCCTGGTGGTAGTATTCCATCAAAGTGCTACGCTGCTGGTTTAAGCGCAGTAAGCTGTTGCCTTTAGTCGGGTCAACATATAAACCGGCTAACTCACCTTTAGCCGCATTATGATATGCTGCAACTGATTCGTGGATTTTTGATTGTGGCTCACGACCCAGTGGCTGGATCTGGTCAGTGTCAACGTTACGAATTAAATACTGATCTTCAGTTGTCAGATGGAAAGCACCGAAACGGGTAACACGCTCAGTTGAACTGCCGCCGTCTAACTTAACCACTTCAGCATCAAACTTGGCAATTTTCGCTGACTCAGTCATTTCAGTCAGCATGGCAACCCACAGGTCTTCCATCTGATTTAAGGTTGGTAACTCAGTAGCAGCGGCGATAGCACGCAGTGGCTCTTCACGACCTGGGTACTGAGCACTGATCAGTGAACTGGTAATTACACCAATTGTCTGGTTAGCAGCCTGACGAACCACACCAAACACCTCACCCATAGTACCCTGAGCACTTTCAAGCTCCTGGATTTTCTGAGCGATTAAGATGTCGTTATCAGAATATGCTTTAGCCAGACGCTTACCGCGGGCTTCTTCATCAGCAAACTGTTTTTTTGCAGTGTTCAGTAACGCTTGCTTGTCAGCACGCTCAGCCAGGAAAGCACGCTCGCGCTCCTGGTTCATCCGGCCTTCAACCGCACGTTCTTTTTTAATTTGCTCTAGTAGCTGGTCAAGCTGTGCTGTATTAGCTGCAGCGTTAAATGCTACTGATGCCGACAATGTTACGGCAGCAGCAACAACTAAAGTTTTAATAGCCTTTCTCATTTATTCTTACTCCGCTGCGAAAAGTGGTACACGGTCCATATCAGGTGTCGCTTCACGACGTGACATCTTGATAAGGTTGGTGATTGAATTCATGTATGAATCAGGTAGCTTTTCCCAGCTTTTTGTTTCTTTGTTGTAAGCCCAGGCTGCGTTGCCGTCTAAAGACTGCGCAACTAATGCCAGACGACCTACACTCAGGTAATCAACGGTAATGTCCTGACCTTCAAAATTCAGGGTACCCTGGAAAGCAGCCATTTCGGTGCCATAGCCCATTTCAATGCTGTAGGCTTCCAGGATCTGACGATATTGCTCTGAACGTTGTACGTCAGAACGCTCCATCAACTCACGTAATTTTTCAACGCGCTCTAAACGGCGTTCGGTACGCAGCGGAATATCAGCTTTTACAAATTGCTCTAACGCGTCAATCATCCGGAACATAAGAGGCACGGTGCCTTTGTTGGTGTTTTCCAGATCATCCATCTGACGCTGTAAAGAATTCAGTTGGCGTTGTTGGTCGTTAACCAGCGTTTGCAAAAAGTCGTTATAAACTTTTAAATTTTCAGTTTGCACCACGACTACACGATACTCGCCCAGTAATTCCTGAGTTTGCTCATATATGGTGTTAATTTTTTCCTGAGACTGCACGGCAGCACGTTGGATTTGGCTATTCGCCTGGTGTAAATCTTTTAAGTCTGTTGCAGCGGCAGAGCCGGCAAAAGCTAAGCTGCCAGCCAGTGCTGAGGCAACAAGACTCTTTTGAATTTTTTTGTTAAACATAGTTCCCAACCAATTATTGCTGATTAACGTAACCTGATTAGAGTAAGGGCTCACGCTGAAAGTTTAACTCGTAAAATTCAGATACAGTAAGCCCTCGGTTAGAGGGTAAACCGTCCGCATCATTGCAGTTAAAACACAGGTTGTCAACAGCATGCAGCTGCCTGAACCTAGCGTTTACCACGATGATCCGGATGGTTTATCACCAATTTTAAGCGTCATTAAACCTATAGTTGTTAATATTTAATGACGCATTAAACATTTTGGTTATTTTATATTCGGCGTCAACTTTCCTGCCGTGTATAAATCAACCATTGCATCAAGCGATAAGGCTTTAATTTTGCTGCCATTGCCAGCGCAACCAAAGGCTTCATAGCGGGCAATACAAATATCTGCCATCGCTTTTACTGATGCCTGTAAATACTTTCGCGGGTCAAACTCTGCCGGATGCTGGGCCAGGTAGCGACGAATAGCACCGGTAGACGCTAACCGCAAATCGGTATCAATATTAATTTTACGAACGCCAAACTTAATACCCTGCTGTATTTGAGCTACAGGCACGCCATAAGTTTCCGGGATTTTTCCACCATACTCATTAATCACCTCCAGCCAATCCTGCGGAACAGATGATGAGCCATGCATAACCAGGTGGGTATCCGGGATCCGTTGATGGATAGCTTTAATCCGGTCTATCGCCAGAATATCGTCTGTCGGCGGCCGGCTGAACTTATAAGCGCCATGTGACGTGCCACAAGCAATTGCTAACGCATCCACTTGTGTTTCACGGACAAATTCAGCGGCTTCTTCAGGATCGGTCAGCATTTGATCATGGGTTAACACACAATCTGCGCCGATACCGTCTTCTTCGCCCGCTTCTCCGGTTTCCAGCGAGCCCAGACAACCTAGCTCACCTTCTACCGAGACGCCACAGGCGTGCGCTATTTCAACGACCCTGCGCGTTACATTCACATTGTAAGCATAATCCATCGGCGTTTTGCCGTCTTCACCCAGCGAGCCGTCCATCATGACCGACGAAAAGCCAAGCTGAATAGAACGCTGACATACCGCCAGTGAGGTGCCATGATCCTGATGCATCACCACCGGAATATGCGGAAACTCTTCTACCGCGGCTAATATCAGGTGCCGTAAAAACGGGGCCCCTGCATACTTGCGCGCACCCGCCGAGGCCTGGACGATAACCGGGCTGTCGGTTTTGTCTGCTGCGAGCATAATCGCGCGCATTTGTTCCAGGTTATTTACGTTAAATGCCGGAATGCCGTAACCCACTTCGGCGGCGTGATCCAGCATTTGCCGTAATGATATCAGTGCCATGAAAGCCTCTCTTTTATACTTAGGTACAGTTTGTAGGTAAAATGTCTTATTTTTTTATAATGAATTTTTTATGACATCGCTTTATTGCGATGTTTTAACTAATTTTCTCTGCCGCACGTTGCTCAAGTATAGCTACAGCAGGTAAGGTTTTGCCCTCTAAAAACTCCAGAAAGGCACCGCCCCCGGTAGAAATATAAGATACGTCAGCTGCTATGCCGAACTTATCTATTGCTGCCAGGGTATCGCCACCACCGGCAATTGAAAAAGCCTCACTGCTGGCAATGGCTTCAGCCAACGCTTTAG
Source organism: Arsukibacterium indicum (assembly GCF_019100565.1). Lineage (GTDB taxonomy): Bacteria > Pseudomonadota > Gammaproteobacteria > Enterobacterales > Alteromonadaceae > Alishewanella > Alishewanella indicum. The sequence goes on from NZ_JAHRID010000001.1 coordinate 297,718, forward strand.
TGCCTGCCGCGAACTGCTCAAATTCAAATACCCCAACCGGGCCGTTCCAGACAATAGTGCCGGCTTTTTTAATAATATCGGTGAGTTGACCAATAGTGGCCGGGCCAACATCAAAAATCATTTCGGTACTAGCAACATCAGACGCCAATTTTAAACTGGCGGCAGTTTGCTCACTGAATTCCTGCCCTACCACCACATCAGTTGGGACCGGGATCATGGCGCCCCGGGCATTGGCCTGCTCAATAAGCCGCTTTGCTTCAGGAATTAAATCCGGCTCGTACAGCGATTTGCCAACATTATTGCCCTCTGCCGCAATAAAGGTGTTAGCAATACCACCACCGACAATCAGCTGATCAACAATGCCGGATAATGATTCAAGCACTGTCAGCTTAGTCGACACTTTAGAGCCGCCAACAATGGCCACCAGCGGACGCTTCGGGCTTTTTAAAGCCGCGCCAAGCGCATCCAGTTCAGCCACCAGCAATGGGCCGGCACAGGCTACCGGCGCAAACTTTGCCACCCCATGGGTAGATGCCTGCGCCCGGTGTGCCGTGCCAAAAGCATCCATCACAAACACATCACACAGTGCAGCAAGCTGCTTAGCCAGCTGATCGTCATTTTTAGCTTCACCTTTGTTAAACCGGACATTTTCAAAAACGACCAGTTCGCCGGCATTAACGTCGACCCCTGATAAATAGTCGCTGGCTAACCTTACAGGCACCGACAGGGTCTGTGCCAGGTAGTCAACTACTGGCTGCAGCGAGGCGTCTGCATCAAACACACCTTCTTCCGGCCGGCCAAGGTGTGACATCACCATAACTCTGGCCCCTTTATCCAGCGCCTGTTGTAAGGTTGGCAATGCCGCTTTTAAACGGGCATCAGATGTCACTTTGCCGTCTTTTACCGGCACGTTTAAATCTTCCCGGATTAATACCCGTTTTCCTGCCAAATCCAGATCACTCATCCGAATTACGCTCATCATTCACTCCTTGTCATTAATCTTGTTGCAGCATGGCCCGCGCTGTATCGAGCATTCTGTTAGCAAAGCCCCATTCGTTGTCGCACCATACCAGACATTTCACCAGGCGTTTATGGCTAACCCGGGTCTGGGAGCCATCGACAATGCAGGAGTGCGGGTTATGATTAAAATCAACAGACACCAGCGGCTCTTCAGTATAATCGAGAATACCAGCCAAACTGGTAGCACCGGCTTGTTGCAGTACTTTATTGACTTTATCGATACTGACATCCTGGTCCAGGGTAACACTTAAATCCATGGCAGTAACATTCACCGTGGGCACCCGCACGGCTATTGCTTCAAACCTGCCGGCAAATTTCGGTAATATTCGCTCTATACCCAGCGCCAGTTTGGTATCCACCGGAATAATTGACTGGCTGGCAGCCCGGGTGCGGCGTAAATCCGGATGGTAGGCATCAATAACCTGCTGGTCATGCATCGACGCATGAATAGTAGTAATGGTGCCGCTTTCTACACCAAAGTGCTGATCCAACACCTGAATAACCGGCACTATACAGTTAGTGGTACATGAACCGGCAGAGATCACCGTCATATTGTCGGTTAGCAGATGCTGATTAATACCATAAATAATGGTGGCATCAATATCCGTGTCAGCAGGATGAGAAAACAACACCTTGCTGGCACCCGCTGTTAAATGCCAGCTGGCATGCTCCCTGCTGTGAAAGACACCGGTACATTCCAGCACAATATCCACATCCAGCTCAGCCCAGGGCAGTTCCAGCGGGTCTGCTTCACTGAACAGCGCAATATCGTCACCGGCAACCCTGATACCGCCGTCAAATAACGTTACGTCACAACCAAAACGACCATGCGAGGTGTCATATTTTAATAAGTGGGCAACGCCTTTGGCATCGGCCAGCTCGTTAATGGCAACAACCTGTAACTGCTGTTGCCAACCATTTTCGTAAATCGCCCGCAAAATATTGCGGCCTATCCGGCCGAAGCCGTTTATTGCCAGTTTAATGACCATATCACCACATAGAAATGGGACCGCAAAGCGGCCCCAAGTTGGTTAAATACTAACGGCTAGCCGTTAAATTGTCTGGTTGCGGCCTGAACAATGGCCTCAACAGTAATACCAAAATGTTTAAACAGCTGTTCGGCCGGTGCAGACTCGCCGAAGCTGGTCATGCCAATAATGTCACCGGCAAAACCGACATATTTATACCAACTGTCAACAATGCCTGCTTCAACGGCAATACGTTTGGTTACCGCTGCCGGTAACACGGCTTCCCGGTAAGCAGCATCCTGGGCATCGAACACATCGGTTGATGGCATTGACACCACCCGCACCTGCTTGCCCTGCTCTGTCAGGGCTTTGGCTGCCTGCACGGCCAGCTCAACCTCTGAACCAGTGGCAATAATAATCAGCTCAGGCTGGTTTTTGCTATCCAGCAGCACGTAACCGCCGCGTCTGATGTTACTGACCGTTTCCTCATCCCGCTGCTGCTGTACCAGGTTCTGCCGGCTGAAAATTAATGTGGTCGGGCCGTCGTTGCGCTCAATGGCCGCCTGCCAGGCAACCGCAGATTCAACCTGATCACAAGGCCGCCAGTTCATTAAATTTGGCGTGGCGCGTAAGCTTACCAGTTGCTCTACCGGCTGGTGGGTCGGACCATCTTCGCCCAAGCCAATAGAATCGTGGGTATAAACAAAGATCACCCGTTGCTTCATTAACGCGGCCATCCGAACCGCATTGCGGGCATACTCCATAAACATTAGGAACGTTGCGCCATACGGCACAAAGCCGCCGTGCAGAGCGATGCCATTCATCATGGCCGACATGCCAAATTCACGCACGCCATAATAAATATAATTGCCACTGGCGTCTTTCGCCGTTAATGGTTTTGAGCCGTCCCAGATAGTCAGGTTCGAACCCGCTAAATCTGCAGAACCGCCCATCATTTCCGGCAGTAACGGACCAAATGCATTCAATGCATTTTGCGACGCCTTGCGGCTGGCAATTGTTGCCGGGTTAGCCTGTAGCTTCGCAATATAAGCTTGTGACTGCTCAGCCCAGTTCGCAGGTAACTCCCCTGCGGTCCGGCGACTGAACTCTGCCGCGAGTTCAGGATGTGCCTTTTGATAAGCGCTGAATAAGGTATTCCACTGTTGCTCTGCCGTTGCGCCCTTTTCATGCGCGCTCCACTGTGCATAGATATCATCTGGTATTTCAAAGGGCCCGTGCGGCCATTGTAAATAGTCACGGGAAGCAGCAATTTCAGTATCGCCCAGTGGCGCACCATGGCAATCGTGACTGCCACCTTTATTAGGTGAGCCATAACCGATAACTGTTTTGCAGCAAATCAGGGTTGGTTTATCAGTCTGGGCCTGTGCCTGCGCAATTGCCGCTTTTACTGCTTCGCTGTCATGGCCGTCGACATTAGCAATAACGTGCCAGCCGTACGCCGCAAACCGGGCAGGCGTGTCATCGGTAAACCAGCCTTCAACATGGCCGTCAATTGAAATACCGTTATCATCCCAAAAAGCAATCAGCTTATTCAGCCCTAAGGTACCGGCAATAGAACACGCTTCGTGAGAAATGCCTTCCATTAAGCAGCCGTCCCCTAAAAACACGTAAGTGTAATGATCGACCACCGGAAACTCTGGTTTATTAAACTGGGCTGCAAGCGCCTTTTCGGCCAGTGCCATGCCTACGGCATTGGTAATACCCTGGCCTAACGGGCCGGTAGTCGTTTCAACACCTGGCGCATAACCGTATTCCGGATGGCCCGGGGTTCTGGAATGTAATTGTCTGAACTGCTTAAGATCATCAATCGTTAAATCATAGCCGCTAAGATGCAACAGTGAATACAGCAACATAGAACCGTGGCCATTGGACAAAATAAAACGGTCGCGGTCGGCCCATGAAGGATTAGCCGGGTTATGCTTCAGGTAATCCCGCCAGAGTACTTCAGCAATGTCTGCCATGCCCATAGGGGCGCCAGGGTGGCCAGATTTTGCTTTTTGAACGGCATCCATACTTAAGGCACGGATTGCATTGGCGAGTTGTTTACGAGATGGCATTGTAGCTCCTGCTGCTGGCTTTATTGGGGACAATATAAAACTTGGGCGTTATTTTCACTTACTGCCGGCCAGATGGCAAATGATAATCCGTGGCAGCGACTATTTTCCGACCTTAAGTGATCGGCTTGTTAACTTTACCGTAAACTTTGGCATTAAAGACGTCTGGGCGTCAAATATTACTAGCCAAGGCCGGCCTGTTTCACTAAAATAAGTGGCTATTTTTCTGGCGGCAATGGCAAGGCAGCAGTTCAGGCCTGGCAAAAAGGTAGTTTGGCCTCCAGCGTGATGAATTAACCAACATTGGTGGAATACACAAATGGCACAACATATTTTTACTTCTGAGTCGGTATCTGAAGGACATCCGGACAAAATCGCCGATCAAATCTCTGATGCAGTATTAGATGCAATTCTGGAACAAGACCCGAAAGCCCGTGTTGCCTGCGAAACCTTTGTTAAAACCGGTATGGTTTTAGTTGGTGGCGAAATTACCACAACAGCCTGGGTTGATATTGAAGAGCTGACCCGTAAAACTGTTCGTGAAATTGGCTATACCCACTCTGATATGGGTTTTGATGCCGACTCCTGTGCGGTATTAAATGCCATAGGCAAACAATCGCCTGATATTAATCAGGGCGTGGATAAAACCGACCCGCGTGAGCAGGGTGCAGGTGATCAGGGTTTAATGTTCGGCTATGCCAGTAATGAAACTGACGTGCTGATGCCGGCACCGGTAACCTATGCTCACCGTCTGGTGCAGCGTCAGGCTCAGGTTCGTAAAGATGGCACCCTGCCCTGGTTACGGCCGGACGCTAAGTCACAGTTAAGTTTTATTTATGAAGACGGCAAACCGGTAGGCATCGATGCCGTGGTGTTATCCACCCAGCACTGCGATACCATCAGCACAGAAAACTTACGTGAAGCCGTAATGGAAACCATTATCAAACCGGTGTTGCCCGCTGAATGGTTAACCAAAAGCACCAAGTATTTTATTAACCCAACCGGCCGTTTTGTTATCGGTGGCCCAATGGGCGACTGCGGTTTAACCGGCCGTAAAATTATCGTTGATACCTATGGCGGCATGGCGCGCCATGGTGGTGGTGCGTTCTCTGGTAAAGATCCATCAAAAGTTGACCGCTCTGCGGCTTATGCAGCGCGTTATGTGGCGAAAAACATCGTGGCGGCTGGTCTGGCTGATCGCTGTGAATTACAGGTATCTTATGCCATTGGTGTTGCTGAACCCACCTCTATCAGCCTGGAAACCTTTGGTACCAGCAAACTAAGCGAAGAGCAGCTGATTAAACTGGTTCGCGAGCACTTTGATCTGCGGCCATATGGTCTGATTGAAATGCTTGACCTGGAGCGGCCAATTTATGGTGCTACCGCAGCTTACGGTCACTTTGGCCGCAGCGAGTTCCCGTGGGAGCAAACCGATAAAGCCGATTTGCTGCGCCAGTACGCCAGGTAATCGTTAGAAGTCGACAGAAAAGGAGAGCTTAGGCTCTCCTTTTCCTTTTTTATTGGCAGTTCGGCTTATTTTAACCTTACCAATACCCTCGTTTTGTGTATGATAAAGACGTTTTACCTTCCAGGGGTAAGCTGCAAGCAATAGCAGCTGACAAACTAAAAAGATAAGAAAGACAAAAAGGTCAAAGGAAAATCTATGTCTGAACAAATTACTGCCGTTGAAAAAAACGGCTGGATTAACCGTGCGCTCAACACCATAGAAGTGGTGGGTAATAAATTGCCCGACCCTGCCGTGCTTTTTGCTCTGTTGATGGTTATTGTCTGGGTATTGTCCTGGTTGTTATCGGGCGTCAGCTTCGACGAGCTTAACCCAAGAACCGGTGAAGCCATTCAGATTGTTAACTTACTTTCTGGCGATGCTTTAACTAACTTTGCCTCTAACATCGTCAATACCTTTGTTACGTTTCCACCTTTAGGTGTAGTGCTGGTTGCAATGCTGGGTTTGGGTGTGGCTGAATACACCGGTTTTATTAATGCCGGCTTGCGCTCAATTTTATCAGTTACGCCAAAAATGCTACTTACCCCAGTGCTAATCGCTGTTGGTATTTTAAGCCATGTTGCGGTTGACGCAGGCTACGTACTGGTTGTACCGCTTGGCGCAGTCATTTTTTATGCTGCCGGCCGTCATCCGTTAGCAGGTATTGCTGCCGCTTTTGCCGGCGTATCAGGCGGTTTTTCTGCCACCTTCTTTGTGCCGTCCAGTTTGGACCCATTGCTGGCCGGTTTAACTCAGGCCTCTGCCCAAATTCTGGACCCGACAGTTACCGTTAACCCGCTTAATAACTATTTCTTTACCACCGCATCTACTTTTTTAATTGTGGCCATTGGCTGGTTTCTTACCGATAAAGTGATTGAGCCGCGTTTAAAAGGCACCAAAGTCGACGGTGACACCTCGCAAATGGTGACGATGGAAGCACTAAAACCAAATGAATTGCGTGGTTTAAAAGCGGCAGCTATCTCAATGCTGGCAGTAATAGGTTTATTAGCATTATCAATCGTGTTACCGGAAAACACGCCATGGGCTGCCAAACCGGAAGATGTGTTACCCGGAGTTAACCCACTACTGACCGCCGCTGCGCCACTAATGAAGTCGATAGTAACCATTATTTTTGTATTTTTCCTGGTACCGGGCATTGTTTACGGTTATGTCTCAGGCTCGGTAAAGAGCCACCGCGATGTGGTAGCCGGCATGAGTCATGCTATGAGCGGCATGGGCTATTACATTGTTATGGCTTTCTTCTGTGCCTTGTTTTTATACGCGTTCAGTCAGTCTAACCTGGGTGTGCTGATGGCATTAAAAGGTGCCAATGCGTTAAAAGAAATGGGCTTACCGCTGGGAATGACTTTAGTTGGTATTGTGTTCTTATCAGGCTTTGTCAATTTAGTGGTGGGTTCAGCATCCGCCAAGTGGGCTTTAATTGGCGCCATTATGGTACCTATGTTGATGGAATTAGGTTTATCGCCTGATCTGACACAAGCGGCCTACCGGGTAGGTGATTCATCAACCAATATCATTACCCCGTTACTGCCGTATTTCCCGCTAATTGTGGTGTTCTGTCAAAAGTACGTCAAAAATAGCGGCATTGGTACCCTGGTAGCGTTGATGTTACCGTTCTCAATAGTGATGCTGGTAATGTGGACAGCATTTTTGCTGGGCTTCTGGGCGTTAGATATCCCACTTGGTATCGACTCGAGCTACCAGTACCTGCCAGGCCGGTAACTAAACCCTTTTTACCAAAAAAACCGCTGCCATTGCAGCGGTTTTTTATTCTGAAACAACGCTTTCCCTGCTACCATTAACTTCTTTTCCGCAGGAATTTTTTAATGCGCATTCCAAGAATTTATACCCCGCAGGCGCTGACCCTTCACCAAAACCTGGCATTGGATGACGATGCCGCCAACCATGTTGGCCGGGTGCTACGAATGCAGCAACAGCAGGTTTTGCAATTGTTTAACGGCGATGGCAATAACTACGCTGCTACTATTACTGAAGTGACGAAAAAACAGGTTATGGTCACTATTACCGCCGTAGAGGCCAATCCGGTCGAGTCACCGCTCCAGATCCATCTGGGCCAGGCAATATCACGCGGTGACAGAATGGACTTTGCTATTCAAAAAGCCGTTGAACTGGGGGTAACGGAAATTACTCCGCTATTTACCGAGCGCTGTGGGGTAAAACTGGACGGCGAGCGGCTGACCAAACGCAATGAGCAGTGGCAGAAAATAGCAATAAGTGCCTGTGAGCAAAGCGGTCGCAGCGTTATTCCGACGGTACACCCGGCGCTACCGTTACAAAATTGGCTGGCTCAAAACACAAATTCATTGCAGTTGACCTTGGATCCACGGGCCAGCGTCTCCATTAAAACCCTAACAGCCAGTCAAAAAATCAGGCTGGTTATTGGTCCGGAAGGTGGCTTTACTGATTCTGAAGTTGCCGCCACCAGCCAGGCAGGCTTTACCGGAATTCAGTTAGGACCACGGGTACTGCGTACTGAAACAGCCGCGCTGAGCGCAATCAGCGCCTTACAATTGCAATTTGGCGATCTCGCCTGAGGGTATTATGAGCGCAATTAAACTGGGGGTTGTAATGGACCCTATCAGCCAGATTAATATTAAAAAAGACTCCAGCTTCGCCATGTTGCTGGAAGCCCAGCATCGCGGCTATGAAATTCACTATATGGAAATGGCTGACTTATACCTGCTGGAGGGTGAAGCACGGGCCAGCACTAAAACCCTGACCCTGCGTGAAGATTCGCAAAGCTGGTATCGGTTTAATAAAGAGCAGGACATTGCCCTCAATGAACTGAACGTTATTTTAATGCGCAAAGACCCGCCATTTGATACAGAATACATTTATGCGACCTATATTCTGGAGCGGGCCGAACAAGCCGGTAGCCTTATCGTTAATAAGCCGCAAAGCCTGCGTGATGCCAACGAAAAACTGTATACCGCCTGGTTCAGCCAGTTTACCCCTAAAACTCTGGTAAGCCGTGATGCCGCGCGCTTAAAAGCATTTTATAAAGCCGAGCAGGACGTCATATTAAAACCACTGGACGGCATGGGTGGTGCCTCTATTTTCCGGCTGCAACCGGGGGACGCCAATGTCAGCGTGATCATTGAAACCTTAACAGAGCATGGCAGCCGCTATGCGATGGCGCAGCAGTATATTGCCAGGATTAGCGAAGGCGATAAGCGAATTTTGGTCGTAGATGGCGAGCCTGTGCCCTACTGCCTTGCCAGGATCCCGGCCAGTGGTGAAACCCGCGGTAATCTGGCGGCAGGTGGCCGTGGTGAGGCAAGGCCCTTGTCTGAATCAGACTGGGAGATAGCACGGGCCCTTGGCCCGGTACTAAAAGAAAAAGGACTTATTTTTGTGGGTTTAGACGTAATAGGTGATAAGCTTACTGAGATAAATGTCACCAGTCCCACCTGTATTCGCGAAATCGAGGCGGCTTATCCGGTAAGTATTACCGGAATGTTATTCGATGCAATCGAACAACGCCTGGCCGCTACCACAATGCTCTAACTGTAATAGTGAGGTTGTTATGCAAGATTTCCAGGATCACTTTTTAATTGCGATGCCAGCGCTGGACGACCCGATGTTTAAGCGCAGCGTAACATATATTTGTGAGCACAGCAGCGAAGGCGCCATGGGTATTGTTATTAACCATCCGCTGAATGTTACCGTTGCAGAGCTGCTAAACCAGTTAGAAATAGAGTTTGATACAAAAAGCCCGGTTGCCCGCAGTGCAGTGTGTGCCGGTGGCCCGGTGCAAAGTGACCGTGGCTTTGTACTACACAGCCCTAAACAAGGTTACACCAGTAGTTTAGAGCTGAATAATGGCCTGATGGTCACCACCTCTAAAGATATTCTGACAGACTTAACCACCTCTTCAGCACCCGAGAAGTTTTTACTGGCGTTGGGCTACGCCGGTTGGACTGCAGGCCAGTTAGAGCAGGAAATTGCTGATAACAGCTGGCTGGTGATCCCGGCAGACAACAAGATTATTTTCGACTTAAACCATGCGGAAAAATGGCAGTCTGCCACTGCAAAAATGGGTATCAAAACCTGGCAGTTAACAGCAGAGGCCGGCCACGCGTAATGAGTAACACAGGCCCGGCAACTAACAACAGGACCGTACTCAGTTTTGATTACGGCACCAAAAGTATTGGCGTAGCGGTAGGCAATGAGCTTACCGGCAGCGCCAGTTTACTCGCTGCTCTCAAAGCCCGGGATGGCATTCCTGACTGGGAGCAGATAACCAAACTGATTAGCGACTGGCAGCCACAGTTATTGCTGGTTGGCTTGCCGCTGAACATGGACGGCAGCGAGCAGGACTTTACCATCCGTACCCGGAAATTTGCCAACCGCTTGCATGGCCGCTATGGTTTACCGGTAGAATTCCATGATGAACGCTTATCTACTGCCGACGCCCGCAGCCGGTTGTTCGCTGAGGGCGGCTACCGTAAGCTCAGTAAAGACAAAGTAGACAGCCTGTCAGCCCAAATTATTTTTGAAGGTTGGTATGAACAACAGTCCTGAACTGGTAAACAGCCCTGAGCCCGTAAACAGCTCTGAGCCCGTTAATAACCCTGAACCTGATATTGCTATTGGTTATTATCAGCATTATAAAGGGGCGTTGTATCAGGTTATTCATTTAGCACGCCATAGCGAAACTGACGAATGGCTGGTTATTTACCGGGCACTGTACGGCGACTTCGGTTTATGGGCCCGCCCTGCCAGTATGTTCAGCGAAACCGTAACGATTGCCGGTGAAGAGCTGGCGCGCTTCCAATTTATTAGCGAACAACCACCAGAATAGCCGGTTTTTGTCATTTCAGATAAAACAGGCCGGATGTTACCCCCTGCTTAAATGTTCCCTGCCACCGAAAATCATCTGATATTACCGCTTATCATTTTTTTAGCATGGCAAGCGCTGCTTTATTTTATGCTGGCTGCAGTTCGCACTCCATTTTGAAAAAGTCGATAAAAAAGTCGAAAAAAGTCGTTACATTGATCTTTTTTGTTAATACGCTGGAGCATGCTATAACCCCGTTAAATAAAATAATAAATCTACACAAAAGGAGAATTGTTATGAGTAAAAATGTCGGTCAGGCGCTGGTAGATATTTATGTCGCGCCCAAACAACTGTTTACAGTACTGCCGGAAAAAAAGGGCTGGAGCTGGATAGCGTTAGCTATCATGCTGGCTGTCAATGCGTTTGGTCTCTGGTACTTTTATGCCGGTATGAGCCCGGAGTGGATAGTTGAGCAGCAAATTGCCCAGACTGCCCACAGTATGACACCGGCAGAAATTGAGCAAAGCCGTGCTGTTATGGGCCAGATGGCAGATAAAACCGGTATTATTTCGGTCGGTGCTATTCTGATAATGACTCCCATCGTTCTGGCGATTATGGCGCTTTATCTGATGCTTGTCGGTAACCCGGGCCATAAACGCCCCTATGGTGACTGGTATGCATTGGCGGTGTGGAGCAATATGCCGGGTGTGTTAAATATGCTGGGCCTGATTGTGCTGGTACTGATCAGCAGTGATCCAAATTTACCATTAACCACCGCTAATTATCTGTCGTTAAACCAATTATTATTTGGCCTGGAACCTGGCGATGCCTGGTACGGCTGGGCTGAAAATTTTAACCTGATTTATATGTGGATAGCGGCGTTGTTTGCTGTTGGCCTGCGCTGCTTTAGTGGCTACAGTGCCGTTAAAAGCACCGTGCTCGGTTTTGCACCATTACTGGTAATTTATGGGCTTTGGGCAGCCTTTATTTAAAGCGGTTAAACGGAATTAACTAATGAAAAAGCTGCTGATATTTCTGGTTATTGCTGCGGTATTGGTGGGGCTTATCAGCCTTAGTCAGTACCGTAAGCAACAACAAACAACCAGCGTCACCACGGCGCTGGTTGTCGAGGGGGCCCTGGCCGACAGTATTCTGGCATCTGGCAATCTGGAGTTTAACACCCAGATCCAGATCCGCTCTGAGGTAACAGGCCGGGTGCTGGAAGTGTTGGTGGAGGAAGGCGAAACGGTCGCAAAAGATCAGGTGCTGATGCGCCTCGACGACACCGCTTTTGCGGCAGACGTTAACCGCAACAGAGCCATGGTGCAAAGTCAGCAAATTGATATAGCAAGGGCAAAGGCACAACTGGCTGATTTGCAGCGCCAGTTCAGCCGCCAGCAACAGTTGCATGCCAGCGGCCTTGTTCAGCAGGAAACTATCGACAGCCTGCAAAGTCAGCTGGACATTGCCAATATTAATGTCCGTTCGGCAGAAGCGGCATTGCAACAAGGGCAGGCAATGCTGGCGATGGCAGAAGACAACCTGAGTAAAACCGTATACCGGGCGCCTATTGCCGGTTTACTTGCTACCGTTGATATAAAACCAGGCGAAACGGTTATTGCCGGCAGCACCAATATTATCGGCAGCCCGCTGATGACCCTGGCCGATCCAAGTGCCATTCTGGCAGAGCTTCGGGTAGATGAGGCAGATATTGCCAATGTGCACCTTGGCCAGCAGGCTGAGGTGTTTGCCGCAGCCTATCCGCATCAGGCTGTTAAGGGAGAAGTCATTCAAATTGCCACTTCAGCCCGCTATCTGAATCAGAGCCAGAGCCTGTCGTTCCGGGTAAAAGTGCTGCTGCAACCCGAAGACATTGCCCTGTACCCGGGCATGAGCTGCCGTGCTGAGATAATTATGTCGCAAAAGCAGCAAAGCCTGCAGGTACCCATCGCAGCTATTCAGCAAAGCAGTCAGCAAAATACGCCGCAGGCAGAAGCGCACTATTTTGTCTGGAAAGTGGTAGATAACGTTGCGGTAAAGCAAACCGTTACCCTGGGCATGGCCACAGATATTGCCCAGGAAGTATTAAGCGGCCTTGAGGCCGGTGACGAAGTAGTGGTAGGCCCTGCCCGCACCATGCTGGGCCTGGCAGAAGGACGGCGCCTGAGCACTGAAAGGCAGGAATACTGATATGAGCAATGCAGTAATTCAGTTGCAACAGGTCAGTAAAAGCTATCAGATGGCGGATGAGACGTTTTATGCGCTGAAACACGTTGACCTGGCCATTACAGAGAATGACTATGTCGCCATTATCGGCCCTTCCGGCTCCGGTAAGTCCACGTTGATGAACATTCTGGGCTGCCTGGACACGCCCAGCGCCGGTAGCTACCAGCTGGCAAACCGGGATGTTTCAACTATGAATGAGACTGAACTGGCAGAATTGCGCAACGAAGCAGTTGGTTTTATTTTCCAGAGTTTTAATTTGCTGCCACGGGCAACCGTGCTGGCCAATGTTATGCAGCCCCTTATATACCGCCTGATGGCGAACAGTCAGCGCAAAGCACTGGCACTGGACGCACTGAAACGGGTGGGCTTAGCCGATAAAACCGGACATTTGCCTAACCAGTTGTCGGGTGGGCAACGTCAGCGGGTTGCAATCGCCCGGGCCCTGGTTACCCGCCCCCGAATTTTGTTAGGTGATGAGCCTACCGGCAACCTGGACAGCAAAACCACCAAAGATATTATGGCACTGTTTGATCAGCTGCATCAGGAAGGGCATACCATTATTCTGGTGACCCATGAGCAGGATATTGCTGATCACTGCCAGCGGGTTATCCGGCTGGTTGATGGTGAAATAGAACAGGATTTTCGTCAACCACAGGGAGCCGCCAGCCATGCTTAAATTGCTGCATGCCAGCTTTGAAGGCAGCAAAGCGGCTTTTGCCTCTATTCGTGCCCATGGCCTGCGCAGCGCATTAACTACCCTGGGTATTATTATTGGTGTGGCAGCCGTGATTACCGTGGTTGCCATTATGCAGGGCCTAAGCCACAGCATTACCAGTCAGCTGGATGATTTAGGCAGCGATATGATTACGTTGCGCGCCTACACCCCGACTAACCAGCAAATGCTGGGTATTCAGAACCGGCTGCATTATGACGATTTTCTGCTGCTTAAAAGCCGGGTAAGCAATGTTGAGGATATGACCGCCAGTATGCAGGCGTTCAGTATGGGCTCGCAGGTACAATATGGCCGTAATACTGCCCGCTCGCAGATAATCGGCACCGACAGCAGTTATCAGAATGTGGTGCGGGTGTATCCTGAAGCCGGCCGGTTCTTATCGGCCAGCGATGATGATCGCCGGCGCAGGGTGGCTTTTATTGGTTCGTCTTTGATTAAACAACTGGATTTACCCGAAAATCCGGTTGGCGAATTTATCAACTTATCCGGTGACTGGTTCCGGATAATTGGCGTAGCAGAAACCCGCGGCAGTATGTTTGGGTTTGATCAGGATAACTATATTATTGCCCCGTTCAGCACTATCCGCTCATTAAGTGGCGAGCGCGCTGAGCGCAATATCGATGTGATGTTCCGCCCGGCAGCCGGCGCTGATGCCCAGCAGATCCAGCAGCAAATGCGTGCCATATTACGCCAGCACTATAAGCTGGCGGCAGATGAGCCCGATCCGTTTGAATTTGTCAGTGCCGAGCGAATGATCGAACAATTTAATACCATAACCCGCACCATAACTCTGGTAGCCGGTGGTGTGGTTAGTATCAGCCTGCTGGTTGGCGGTATTGGTGTAATGAATATTATGCTGGTATCGGTTACCGAGCGTACCCGCGAAATTGGCATTGTCAAAGCGCTGGGCGCTACCCCGCAATTTATTCTAATCCAGTTTCTGGTAGAAGCATTGGTGCTGTCTTTGTTCGGCGGCATTATTGGCTTGGCGCTGGGTGCGGGAGTGGCAAGTTTTATCGGCCTGATGATGCCGGCCATGCCCGAAGCGCTCATTCCACTATGGGCAGTAATGCTGGCCGTAGGTTTTACCACCTTAATTGGCGTGGTATTTGGCCTGGCGCCAGCGATTAAAGCCGCCCGCCTTAACCCGATTGATGCCTTACGTTATGAATGAGCATGTAAGTTACTGGCGCCAGCACTGGCAACTGTGCTGGCAAACTCACCGGGCTTACCGGATAGGTCAGTTAGTGACATTTGTGCTCTTCCTCAGCTTTTATTTGCTGTACAGTCTGCCCTTTATCCAGGACGAGCAAAACGGCTTAGTAGTTATTTTTTTTATTCGCTACCTGCTTGAAGCCATATGCTTTGTACTGGTAAGCCACTTATTGCTGCGCCCGCCACTCAGAATTTTTTATTATCGCGGGTTCAGCCTGGCTACCGGCATAAAGTATGTGAGCATAATGGCGGTAGCGGCACTGCTGTTGGCGCTGGTCAGTGTGTATATCTCGTTTATACCGGCACTTAACCCAACTGATATGCAGCAAATAGCCGTAATAAATAAAGACAGCGCTGAAGGCCTGCAAATGCACTTTTCCCTGACTACCCTGGTGGTAATGATGTGGTCTATGCATTTTGGCCTGTATATTCTGTGGAGCTCATTCTATATCGGTTGGCAGATGCGCCAAAGCCGCAAAGCCCTGCAACAGGAAATGCAGCAAGCCCGATTGCAGCAGCTGACCAACCAGCTTAATCCGCATTTTTTATTCAATGCGTTTAACAGTATCAGAGCGCTTATTTTTGAAGATCAACACAAAGCCGCTGACACCGTTACCCAGCTGGCTGAATTGTTCAGGGTTCATTTGCAGGCTCACTTAAGGCCCACCGCAAGTTTGCAGGAAGAGTGGTTGCTGTGTCAGCATTTTCTGAAAATTGAACAGGTCAGGCTGGAACAGCGCTTGCAGCTTGAGGTAAATATTGATGATGACGTTTTGCAGCAACTACTGCCTACCCTGAGCTTACTTACCCTGCTGGAAAATGCTGTAAAACATGGTGTCAGCCCTAACCCGGCGGCCGGAAAAATCAAACTGCGAGCCAGCCGGCAAGGTTCCCGCTGGCAGTTGCAAATATGCAATTCTGTTGGCGCAGCATCAACCAGCCAGTGCACTGGCACCGGCCTGGCCAACTGTCGCAAACGGCTGCAATTGATGTTTGGCGACCAGGCCCATTTTGAGGCTGGTCAGAGCAAGGGCCTGTTTATTGTCAGTATCGAGTTACCCTATGCCGAGTAAATTTAAAACCCTGATTGTTGATGATGAACGGCTGGCCCGCAATGAGCTGAAGCGCTTGTTGCAGGCTCATCCTGAATGTGAGGTGGTAGCCGAAGCCAGCAGTGCCGCTGAAGCGCGGGCAATAATGGCAAAACAGACGATTGATTTGGTTTTTCTTGATATTCATATGCCGGAAGTAACTGGAATTGAGCTGGCAAATGACATTCCGGCCAATATCCGCTTTGTGTTTGTGACAGCGTTTAACAGCTATGCCCTGGACGCCTTTTCGTTAAATGCGGTTGATTATTTGCTAAAACCTGTTGTACCAGAGCGTTTGGCAAAAACCATTGGCCGCCTGCCGGTGCCCGACAACAATCACAAACATACTGATCAACAAGAGCATCAGCTTACTAACAACTTTTTACCTGAACATCACGGTATTTTATTGAAGTTTGGCGATATTAACCGGATTGTCCGTCTACACGAGATTTATCGTTTTGAGTGTATTGGCAATCATGCCGCCGTTTACTCGGCTTACGGTAAAAGCTTTATTCATAGCTCACTGGCCAGAATTGAACAAAAATTAGACCCGGCATTTTTCTTTAAAACCAGCCGGGCTGACATTGTCCGGCTGGATGCAATTGAACATATTGAAGCGGGTATCAGCGCTGGTTCTATGCTGGCGGTGCTACGGGATGGCCAGCAAATTGAAGTAAGCCGGCGCCAGACCCAGCAGCTGCGCCAGCTTTTCAGTGGTATTTAACCGTTAGCCACCATGCTGGCGGTACCACTCGCCAACGATTAAACTGGCGGCCACGCTAACGTTCAACGACTCAACCTTACCACTACCGGGAATTTGCAACGCAATATCAGCCCGGCTGGACACGGCTTTTGACACACCAAACATCTCTTCACCGAATACAATCACCACCTTTTGCGGCAATGCTGTCTGATAAAGTGACAGGCCGCCATGGCTGGAGGTCGTCACCAGGCTATAGCCCGCCTGCTTACATAACTGCAGCGCTAACGGCATATCATCACAACTTAACGGTGTAATAAATTCGCCGCCGCCTTCTGCTGTACGCAGCGCTGCACCAGATTGCAATAATTGTGGCTCGCGCATAATAATGCCGGTAACACCAAAATGGGCACAGGTACGGGCAATCGCTCCTAAATTGTGCGGGTTACCTACGCCATCCAGCGCCAGCAAACAATCCTGGCGGAGTTTGGTCTGGTTTAAATAACCGGCAATACTGATAATTGGCTTTCGCTTAACCAAAAGCACAATGCCACCATGGTGCTGACTGGCCGCGACTTTCTCAAGTTCAGCATCTTCAACAATATGATAGGCTTTTTTAGCAGCGGCTAAGTACTTCATTACATCAGCAAACTTAGCGGCCAGCTGCTGCGATATATATAGCCGGATAACAGCTTCAGGTCGCTGATTAAACAACACCCTGCAGGCGTTTTCACCATACACCTTGCTTTCATCACCCTGCCCCGATTTTACCGCTGACGTGCGTTTTGGGCTGGTAGCTCCTGACTTATCAGCTCTGGTCCAGGGTTTTTGCAATGGTTTAGACGTTTTGCCTTTTTGGGGGCGGTGTTGAGACATGACATTTCCTGCGCGAAAGGGCTTTACTGATTAATAGCCGCGATTTTAGCAGCTCCCGAAGTGTAATGGCCATTTCTTTACCCGGCAAATCACAAAACTGGTTAATTATTAATCAATTACGTCAGTTATTTTTACAATTTTTCGTTGCCTACCTTTACAGTTTTTATATGCCTATGATTTATAAATATAATTTTAAAGGCACAATTATTGCTTAAGGGAGCCGGATAACAATAAGAGTGTCAGTTTTTTTAATAATTTTAGGGAATAATAATGAAAAAGATCCTGTTAGCTACCCTGCTGTTTACTGTGGCAGGCGTGTCTGAAGCCGGCGTAATTCGTCATGACGTTAATGATCAGTTATACCGTGATTTAGCCCAGCAAACTCAGTTTGCGCCAGTTGGTGATTTGTTGACGGGTAGCGGTAACACTTTTACCTCCAGGTGCTCAGCCACTTTAATCAGTTCACAGTTTGTGCTGACAGCAGCGCACTGTTTAGATGATCCACTTACTAATCTGGTCCGCTTTGCAGTTGGTGGCGATTTTTATTTTGGTTTAGATTGGGTGGTTCACGAAAACTGGGACCCTGCAGCATCATTGTTTGCGGGTTGGGATATTGCCTTGCTGAAGCTGGATCGCAAAGTTACAAATGTAACAGCGGCTAAACTTTACACTGGCAACAGTGAAATTGGCAAAATTGGCACCCATGTTGGCTTTGGCACTACTGGTAATGGCTTAACAGGCGTTAACGCTTCTTCAGGCACCAAGCGCGCCGGCCATAATGAAATCGATGAGTTAAACTTTGCAGGCGAAGGCCACGGCCGGATTCTGTGGAATGACTTTGATGCGCCGGCGGGCACTGATGCCAGCCAAGGAACAGGCCTGGTAAACAATAGCAGTTATCTTCTCAATCCATTTGCAGCGTATCGCCGCAGTTCTGGTTTAGCCTTAGATCTGGAAATGGGTATTGCCCCAGGTGACAGCGGTGGCGGTTATTTTCTGCAGGAAAATGATCAGTGGTACCTTGCAGGTGTTCACTCATTTGGTGCGGCAGTCGACGGTTTTGCCACTAACTTTGGCTATGGTGATTTTTCCGGTTCAACCCGGGTTAGTTCATTCAACAGCTGGATTGCAGATACCAGAGCCACTATGGTGCCAGAGCCAGGTTCACTGTTTATCCTGATGATGGGGCTTTTCGGTATGATTACCCTGCGTCGTCGCTAATTAGTCAATGGCACTACAGAACCGGCCTTAACTGGCTGGTTCCGTTGCCAGTAAGATTGCGCAACACCGTCGACCTTTCTGATAGCATATTCTGTTTGTTTAATTTTTCTGATCGCAGCCTCGGTAAACACGCCCTGATCAGCCTGCCCCTCTGCCAGTTTTACCTCTATTACCCGGCCGTCCGGCCCCACGTGAATATCAAATAACATAATGACAACTTGCTCTGGCTGAATCTTGTCATCAATAGCGTAATTAAATGTTGCAGAGGTACCAACGGGGTTATCAGTGGATTGTTCTGAACAGGCAAAACCAGCCACCAGACATCCGACGATAACGATAACGATAACGATAACGATAAATTTGCCATTTTTTAAGAAAAAGTCAGTCATTTTGTTCTCTTTGCATGCTGCAATACTATTCAGCCAGACGCATAACTTTGCTAACGCGTTTGCAAGGGCTGGCGATAAAATTGGCTGATAGTAGCATTGCCGTGATGCTATTACTTGTATTTTTCCGCTACCCCAGTATCCTTGGCGGCAATATCGCAAAGTGTCAGTAAATCAGGGCCAGAACAGCATGCTCAGTTATCGTCACAGTTACCATGCCGGCAATCATGCCGATGTGTTAAAACATCTGGTACAGGTAACCATTCTTGATTATCTGCTGCAAAAAGATAAGCCGCTTTGCTATCACGACAGCCACGCTGGCGCTGGTTTATATAGCCTTGGCAGTGAGCAGGCGCAAAAAACCGCTGAATATCAGCAGGGTATTGGCAGGCTATGGCAGTATCAGGCTAAATCTGCGCCGCTGTCCCGTTATTTATCACTTATAAACACGCTTAACCCGGCCGGTGATCTGGCGTTTTACCCGGGCTCGCCAAAAATTGCTGAGTTGATGTTGCGGCCACAGGACACGATACAGGCCACTGAACTGCACCCCAGTGATTTTCCAATTTTGCAAAACCAGTTTGCCCGGCGCCGCCGCAGCCGGATTGAAAACATCGATGCTTATGCGGGCTTTAAAGCCATGTTGCCACCACTGGTTAAACGTGGCCTGGTGCTGCTGGATCCACCCTATGAGCTAAAAACGGAATACCACGATCTGGTCGCAGGCCTTACCGAAGCCTACCGCCGCTTTCCGCAGGCAACCTATGCCATCTGGTACCCGGTAATTGAAAGACCAGCCGTTGAAGCCTTTATTGCTGCTATTGTTGGCACCGGCATTAAAAACCAATTGCGGATAGAATACTGTCCTTACCCTGATAAAGCCGGTTTTGGCATGAGTGGCAGTGGCATGCTGGTGCTAAATCCACCCTATACCCTGGCAACAGATATGCGCGAAGCGTTAACCGAGCTTGCCCCGCTGCTGGCTGGCACAACACCGGCTACAGCTGATGATGCCAGATTGCTCTGGCAGGTAAGCCAGTTAGTTGGGGAATAACACTGTGATGTTGTTCAGTTTTCTCAGAAACCCACTGGCTTTTGCTATTGTCAGTTTGCTGCTGGCGGGCCTCAGTACAGATGCCCGGGCGTTTGGCCGCACCGGCCACATCATGATTTGCAATATGAGCTATCAGCTGGTGCAGCCGGCCACCCGCCAAAAACTGGATCAGTTAATTCAAACAACACCCTATCAGCAGTTTGGCCCCGCTTGCGTATGGCCGGACGACGTTCGCTCGCAAGATGAATTTGCCTGGACTAAACCGCATCACTATATCAACCTGCAGCGCGGTGAAACGGTCGTTACCCGCAGCCACTGCCCGGAAGTCGGCTGTGTGGTATCGGCAATCGAAGATATGCAAAAAAGACTGCAACACGATCAGCAAGACTGGCAGGCCCTGCTTTTTTTAAGCCACTATATTAGCGATCTGCATCAGCCTTTACATGTCAGCTTTGCTGATGATTTAGGGGGTAACCGCACAGCCGTGTATTTTTATGGCGAGCCGTCTAATTTGCATGGGGTTTGGGACACAAATATGCTGAGTAAACTGGGCTATAACGAGCCGGAAAAACAGCAACAGCTGTTTGGCCGCCTTACCCAGCAACAGCAACAACAATGGCAGCAAAGCGACCTGATGACCTGGACCAACGAGTCGGCGACTATCACGATTGGCCTTTATCAGGATTACCGGCCAGGCATGTTAATTGATGATGCATACCTTGCCAGACATCAGCCAGTGCTGGAGCAACGTTTGCTGCAAGCGGCAGTGCGGCTGGCTGCCACCCTGGATAAATTGTTAGCAGAGTAACAGCAGAGAAAGCAGATTTAACTAGCGCAACCAGCCTTTGCTGATCTGGCGAAAACTGTCATGATCGCCACGCTCCAGCCACTCAAAGGCCAGCATCTCTTTACTGATGATCTGACACCCGGCCTGCTGCATCCGGCTTAGTGCCAGTTGCTTGTTTTCAACGGTACGCGAACCAACGGCTTCTGCCACCACAAACACCTGAAAACCTGCAGCCAGTAAATCAGATACTGTTTGCAGCACACAGACATGGCTTTCGGTGCCAATAATCACTATTTGCTTACGGCTAAGACTCAGCAGCTTGTGTTGTACCTCAGGTTCTCGCCAGGCACTGAAATGAATTTTTTCAATAACAACGTCATCGGGTAGCAGCTCACGCAAACCCGGTACGGTATGGCCCAAGCCTTTTGTGTAATGCTCGGTGGCCAGCAACGGAATATCAAGCTGCAACGCCACCTGTAATACCCAGGCGGCAGCCTGCTCCACCGACCTGGTATCAAATATTGCCGGAGCCAGCTTTTGCTGAATATCGATCAGCAGCACCATACTATCGTTAGCGTTTACTAACATTCGCCATCACCATTTAAAATTCTGATTTTCAGTTTGCTATGCAGCTTCTGTCATACACGCCAGTACAATACAGTATGCCGTGTTAAACAGGCAGCTACACCGCCGGACACTGGCCAGCATACCGTGTGGCAGGTATTGCGGCAATCGCCAGGATGTGGCCGCTGCTTGCGAACTGTAATTCAACCCATTGTGGCTGGGCTACCGGCGCTACCTGTAACATAGCACTGAGTTCCTGTACCAGTTCAATTGCCATATTAAGTTGGGTGTTGTTGCACATCACTATTTGCCACGAATCCTGCTGCCGGGTTAGCAGCCCTATCTGGCTTTGCATCATATTGCTTAGCTCGCCAGCACGCTGCAACTGCTTTTGCTGTGCTTTTAAGGTATTTAAACGCTGCCGAACCCTGCCCGCTTCAGAATCACCCGTTGCCGATGCCGTTAAATGGTGCCACTGCACTGTTATTTGCTGATCGTTTTGCGCAGAGGCTGCTGCCGTTAACTGCTCTGCGCTGTTCGCTGATATGCCTGACATTGTGTCTATCTGATAATAAACAGGCAGCTTGGCTGGGTTAACCCAACTAAGCACTAACACCAAAGCAGCACAACCCAGGGCCAGCTGGGTGAAATACCACCACGAGCGCCAGTTTCGCGCCGCGTTTCGCTGCTTTGCCTGCTGCATAATTTGTTGTTTTACTGCAGCTGGCAGCGGCTGCTCTGCTTTAAGCGCCTGATATGCTTTTTTTATACCGGCTGCAGATCCTGTTTTATTTGCTGACAGGTCAGCGGGCTCAGGGCTGGACATGCTCTTCTCCCATAAGTACGGTTAAACGCTCTCTGGCATAGCGTAAACGGCTTTTAATCGTTTCAGGCAGCTCGCGGGTAATATGAGCAATATCATCCAGACTGAACTCTTCAAGTTGCAACAATATTGCTTCGCGTTGCAATGGCGGTAACTGATTTAACGCCACCGCCAAACGCGCTTTTTGCTGCAAGCCCGCAACCTTGCCTGCTATACCGTCATGATATTTATCATCTTTGTCAGCCCCAGCACCGTCATCGTCGTGCCATTCGGTTAACTGCCAGCGTTGCCGCTTACGTAGCTCGTCAACCAGCGCATTTCTGGCCAGAGTAAATAACCAGGTTTTAAAGCGGCTTTCGGCACGGTAGCTATGCCGGTTTTCCAGTACTTTCAGCCAACATTGCTGGCTGATATCTGCCGCCAGCTCGGCATCAGCCTGGCGCAATAAGAAGTGATATAAATCATCACCACATTGCACTATTAACTTATCCAGCCACTGCAGCTGGCCACTTTGCTGAAATTGTTGCATCAGCTCATCGGCACAACTGTTGCGGTTAAACCAGGGTGGAAGTATTGCAGACCATGCCATAAGCCACATCCTTCTGTTCGCGTCCGTTGCTCTGTATCGGTCAACGACTTCTTGTGCCTGCTCTGAGCTTAGTCAGCATCAACATTAAAATCGAGAACAACCTGTAAATTTGTCTGCCGAATTGCTCTGCCATCAACAACTTGCGGCTGATATTTCCAGCGGCGCAATGCCCGGGCTGCCTCGCGGTCAAATACTCCTCTGGGCTCGGCCTGCAGTACTTCTACATCCGTAACACTGCCGCTCTCATCTATGCTGAAACGCAACTTTACCCAGCCACTGATGCCGTCGCGCAGTGCTTCAACCGGAAAACGGGGCTCAACCCTCACCACCGGAGTCGCGCTCTGGTCCCTGTTTGAACCAAAGCGTGTTAAATCAGTTTTGATGGCCGGTGGCGCTATCGTAAATTCCGGTCCGGGCAAATCGACATGAGTAACATCGACCGGGGTACGCGGTGCCTGCTCGGGTGGCATAACTGCAGGTGGCGGCTGCGGGATCGTTTTAACAATTACCGGTGGGTCGTCCGGGCTTTTAAACAACTCCACTACCGGCAATGTTACCTGCGGTGGGCGCTGTGCTAATGGCGGCTTAATTAACAGGTACATTATCGAAAACAGGCTAAAGGTAACCAACGCTGCCAGCAACAGGCTGCTGAACAACCGGCTAACGGTGTGGAACGGCGTTGAATAATTGATAGTTTGCATAG
Organism: Arsukibacterium indicum; assembly: GCF_019100565.1. Classification (GTDB taxonomy): domain Bacteria; phylum Pseudomonadota; class Gammaproteobacteria; order Enterobacterales; family Alteromonadaceae; genus Alishewanella; species Alishewanella indicum. The sequence goes on from NZ_JAHRID010000001.1 coordinate 321,075, forward strand.
GGCGTCCTCCGTGTTTAACAGTTAGACGCCGCAGCACAGATTACGGGGTTAAATTATTTTAGTTTTTTATTGGCCTCGCTAACGCTTTATTGCCCCCGCCAACTCTTTATTGACCTCGCCACTGCGCATGACACAAGCCATCGTGTTTCTCACGGCTCAGTAAAATACGGGCCAGCACTTTATCAGGGTTACCATCCAGCCCCGTTAGGCCAATCTGAGCCTCGTAATGCAGCTCTGGTTCAAGATCCTGCATAATCAGCTCTACCCACTCTGCCCCAGGCACAACCAAATCAACATAACCGCGCTGCTCATATTGTTGCTGATACTGGTTGTAATCCTCTGCTGCCAGGTTGTCGGCTGCCAGCTCTTCAAAAATATCAAATGCATGATCACACAGCTCATCCAGCGACCATAGTTCCAAACCTTGCATAGTTCCTGCCTTAAAATGGTTTTACCAAGCCAATATTGGCCGCATTATAGCAAGGCTTTGCGCGCAAAGCTGCCAAGCTGTTACACTGCGCCGGTTTATCATAGCGGATTTCAGTATGTACATTTGCCCACTTTGTCGCCAGCCATTGCAGTTAACCACTCGTCAGTATCAGTGCGCGGCCAGGCATAGCTTCGATCTTGCAAAGGAAGGCTACGTTAACCTGCTGCCGGTACAACAGAAAAACTCTAAAGATCCAGGCGATAATAAACTGATGATTGAAGCGCGCCGGGCATTTTTGCAAAGTGCGGCTTATCAGCCCCTGTCTGATGCTGTCAATGAACTGGCCGTACAGACCAACCCGGCAACGGTGCTGGATCTGGGCTGTGGTGAGGGCTATTACAGCGGCCGGCTGCAGCAGAAGCTTAACCCGGCGGCCAGACTGTATGGTATTGATATTTCCAAAGCGGCCATTAAATATGCGGCCCGTCACTATGCTGCAATTCGTTTTGCCGTTGCCAGTGCCTATCAGCTTCCTTTTGCCGACAACAGCTTTGACAGCATAATACGGATATATGCGCCATCCGATAATGCAGAGTTGCAACGGGTATTAACGCCTCAGGGGCGGCTAATCAGTGTTAATCCTGGGCCGGAGCATTTAATAGAAATGAAACAGGCCGTTTATCGCGACGTGAAACTGCACAGTGATGCTATCAAACAGGAGCCGGGCTTTAATCATATTCAGCGACAACGGTTAAGTTACCAGCTGGTGCTGACTGAACCGCAGCAACTGGATAACCTGCTGCAAATGGTGCCGCTGGCCTGGAAGTTTACCAGCGACAACCGTCAGACATTTGTCGCCAGCACCCGGACCATCAGCATCGACTTTCTGCTCGACGTATATCAGTTAGCCCAGGTAACGCCCTAGTCCGGCTAAGTCACTGCTGCTATCAGCACCCGGGCTGGCCCTGGCCACAGTTTGCCAGCCTGGCTTTATCCTGTTGCTGCAGGGCGCTAAACATCGCCCCCCAGAACGCGGGGGTAAGTTCATTAACTACATTTGATTCGGCGTTAAGTAAAATAACCAGCCCCAGCTCACGTTCGCGCGAGTAGGCCAGTTCAGCGCGAAAGCCCTGCACCCAGCCACCATGATAAATAAGCTGCTCATCGCCAAACTGATATACCCGCCAGCCTAAAGCATAGTGGGCATCGGTGAGGTAATTGCGCCAGTTCGCCCGGCGCAAATCACGCGGGGTTTTGACCCGCTTTTCAATTATTTTGTCCAGTACTTGTTGGGGCATTACCTGAGGGTAATAGCCCAGCTGGGCAATCAGCCAATGGCTTAAATCGATAACACTGGCATTCACACCCGCCGCTGGTGCAAACCGGTAGTAACTTTGATTTACATTGCGCGAATGCCAGCGACCACGGGCCCGGATATGCGGGCTGGCCCGGTTTTCATTCAACAGGTACGCTTCTAAACCAACCGACGCTGTTGGTAACTGCAGTGGCTCAAAAATATTTTTCTTCAGCAGGCTGGCATAGTCACTGTTAGTGGTCTGGCTGATGATTGGTTCTATCAGACTAAACAAAACATTCTGGTAGCCGTAACACTGGCCGGGGTTACATAATGGGTCTATTTTCTGGAACTGGGGCAGGATCCGCTCCGGCACTATATTGGCCTCAATCAGATTATCGTAAGCGTTGGGCATGACCCCGCTGCTCTGCGACAGCAGATGCTCTATTTTTAACTGGGGGTTATACAGCGCATTTTTAAATGAAAATTCCGGTATATACTGCACCACCGGCTCGTGCCACTGAAAATGACCACGTGCCTCCAGCAAGCTCGCCAGGCCGGCAGCAAAGGTTTTTGACACCGATGCAATCCGGAACACTGTATAAGGGTCAACCGGTTTATCACCATCAATGTCCCTGACGCCATATCCTTTAGCGCTGATAATTTTGTTCCGGTACACCACCGCGTAAGCAGCGCCGGGTATATTATGCTCCACCATCTGTTCGTTAAAATAGCGGTCAAAATCGGCCAGTTCTGTCGCAAATACTTCTGTCGCAGCAAAGTTGTCGGCAGAGGGCACAGCCGGCTGCTGTATTTGTTGCGCTATCGGTTGCTGAGCCAGCGCCGCCGGCACTGCCAACACTAAATTCATAAGTACTACAGCTGAAAATACCTGAATCAAAATCACCTCAATTTAATCTTTACCTGCCACCAGCGCATTTCATCAACACAGTATCGTCGCCAGCCAGCCAGGGCTGCAAGCAGCAACATAGCAAAGCCAACACTGCCACCACCGCTGCTACTGCCAGCAGAACTGCCGCCACCAGCAGGATTTACCTGTACTGTAGTGGTACTGCTACTTTCGTTTACGCCGTCATCTGCCGTAAATCTGAACACCAGATTAGAACTGGCGTTGACCGTCGGTGCGGTAAAGCTGGCGGTCAGACTGGTGGCGTTGACCAACGTTACTGTGGGCCCGGACAGTTGCTGCCAGCGATAGCGCAATAAATCATTATCACTGTCGCTTGCCGTCGCCCGCAGTAATACCGTTGCGCCACTGCCTGCCGAAATACTGGCCGGAGTTGTGACCTGCGGGCTGCTGTTCGCGCAGTCGGCATTACGCTCCAGGGTACTAATACCGGCCAGCCAGCTGGAAAACGCCAGATTTTTGGGCGGGCACAGGCTGGTATTCCGGAAACTGAATGCCGTTAAGCGGGTCAGCTCAATGAAATTCTGCGGCAAGGTACCATTAAAATTGTTGTCCGCCAACCACAAAACCCGTAAATCCGTCAGGGTAGCCAACGCGGACGGCACCGGACCAGCTAACTGATTTGACTCAACAAACAAGCGCTGCAGCAAGCTTAACTGGCCCAGGGCAGCAGGCAGGCTGCCGCTGAAATTATTAAACGATAAGTCCAGCTCCTGTAACGCGCTAAGCTCGCTGATCTCCGTGGGAATACTGCCGGAAAAACCATTTTGCCACAGACTTAATCGTTGCAGGTTAGCCAACTGCAGCAAGACCGCCGGAAAATTGCCAGTCAAACTGTTAAAACTTAAATCCAGCGCTGTTAAGCCAGTAAGGCCACTCAGTGCTGCAGGCAGTTCACCACTAAGATTATTATTGGCTAAGTTCAGCTCTGTAACCTGACCGTTACTACAGGTTACCCCGGCCCAGTTACAGACCGCAAACTCCGGGTTAAGCCAGCCCTGATTATCAAGCCAGCTCTGGCCCAACGTATCAAAATACAGCTGCACCAGCGCCTGACATTGCGCCAACGGTACATCAGGGGCATTCAGGTCGCTGCAATAGTTGTCATTGCGGGGTAACACCGTTACCTCGGAGTCAGCAAATTGCAGTGTGGCAGGCTGTCCGGCAAACACCCACTGGCCACTGAACATGCCGTCAGCCAATCCAGCTTGCTCTGCCAGAGCAATGTTCTGGCCAGTCTGGCTGTCGGTTACGACAGGTAGCGAGCTGACACCGTTGCAATCGATGCTCAGCACCCGGATATCCAGGGTGCTGCCCGCTCGCAAATAGAGTATCCCGGGCGCAGGGAGTATTCGCCTGGCTGGCTGGGCCTCGCACTCCAGTATCCCGGTTTCCTCTGGCGTACCAGGGTTCCTGTTAGTGGCCAGCAATAACCTGCCACTCACAGTGTGATCCCGGATCAACGGATCATCGCTGGCTTTGCCAGTTAGCAACAGCCTTGCCCGCAGTGCCGGCCAGTCAAGACCTGGCTCAGCAGCTTTTAACAGCGCAACCAGCCCCGTCACTACCGGCGCTGCCATTGAGGTACCGGCAACGGCCCGGTAGTTATCAGCTAAATCTGTGGTTTGAATAGCCACGCCAGGCGCGGTTACATCTACCCAATCCCGGCCATAATTACTGAACGAGGCTTTATTTTGCTGCTGATCATGCGCCGCCACACTGATGATATTCGCTAAGTCATACGCTGCCGGATATAACGGGCTCTGGTTACCACTGTTGCCCGCGCTGGCGATAAACAATATACCGGCTTGCTGTTGACGCGCTATTGCTTCATAAAGCGCCTGTGACTGACCGGGCCCTCCCCAGGAATTGTTTGTGGCGATAATATTTATGCCACGGTTTTGCTTTAAATCCAGCACATAATCCAGGCAGGCAATGGCATCGCTGACAAAGCCACTACCCGTTTCATCTAAAAATTTACAATTCAGGATCTGAAGATGCCAGTTAACACCGGCTACCCCCAGGCTATTATTTGTGGCAGCACCAATAATCCCGCTTATCTGGGTGCCGTGGCCATCTTCATCCAATGGATTGCTGGTGTTATTTGCGGTATCAATACCATAAATATCATCGATATAGCCGTTACCATCATCGTCCTGGCCATTTACCGTCTCACTGGGGTTTAGCCATAAATTATCCTGCAGATCAGGATGATCAATAGCAACGCCTGTATCGATTACAGCCACAACCAACTGCGGGTCGCCGGTTGTCAGTTGCCAGACACCCGGGGCATTTATCCCCTGCTGCTGGCTAAGATGCCACTGCAGATCAAACTGGGGGTCGTTCGGGATCTGTTGTTTGCGCAGACGATAATCGGGCTCAGCGAAGCGTACCCCAGACAACTGGTTATAATAAGCAACGGCCTGGGCTAGCGACGCCCCCTCATGCAGCCTGACACGCAATAGGCCAGCCGCAGCGTTATTGCGCTGTGCGTGACGGCCAGGTAGACCAACAGGCTGAATACTGCTGGCATATTTACTGGCAAACCGGTGCTGAATAGTCGATGCAGCCCCCGGCTCCAGCGCGTTAAATTCAATGTCAGTCGCAATAATTAATCTGTTGGTCTGCTCGGCTACCGCTGAACCGGCAACGACAACTATAGTCAGTAGCAGCGGCAAAATTAATAATTTTGGCATAACCTCACCCCGTTATCAGTTAACAGCTTATATCAGGCTATACGCCATAGCAGACCAATCCGATGCATCAGGCGGCTGACGGGTGTGGTAAATGTGGCTATATAAAGGCCAGCACCAGTAACCGGATCCAGATAAGCCATAGCACCAGGCAGCCAAGCAAAAACACCCGAAAACGCATTCGCACGTTATTGCTGCCAATGTGAATAAGGGTATGCCAGTAGCGCAGCGCCACAAATACCGCGCTCATTACCAGAAAGGTTAAATCAGCCAGACCAAACTGTAAGCAGAACAAAACGCTGAACATAAAAAGCATTGGCATCTGAAACTGATTGTCAAAATTACGGCTGGTGGCAATAACCTGCTCATTAGCACCGGTTAAATCCATGGTCCGAAAAGCGCTCATATTTATTTCTTTTGTTTTCGCAGCCTTTATCCGCCGCCGCCCCATTAAAATCATCACGACACTGGTTAGCAATACCTGGGCAAATACGGGCAGTAGCATCAATTTTTCCATTTATTTTTCCTGTCTGGTTAAGTAAGTTAGCAAGCTCTTTGGCAAAGTATGCCTGCAACAACAACTAAAGCCAATCTGCAATCAATTGCCAGCGTTTACAGCGGTAACCGCTTTGGTTATTCTTAGCCGTCAATTTTCAGACATACTCTCAGGAACCTGGCCAATGGCCCAACTGTATTTCTATTACTCGGCAATGAATGCCGGCAAATCCACGTCGTTACTGCAAAGCGCTTATAACTATCAGGAACGGGGCATGACCGTTGCAATTTATACTGCCGCACTGGATAACCGCTTTGGGCTGGGCAAAGTCAGCTCACGAATTGGCCTGGCAATGGATGCCCATATCTTTGACCCGGAATTTAATTTTAGTTCGCATGTGCAGCAGCTTAAAGCAGAAGGCAGGCTCGACTGCGTGCTGATAGACGAAGCCCAGTTTCTCAGTAAAGCCCAGGTGCGCCAGCTAACCGATATTGTCGATGATTTACATATTCCGGTGCTGGCATTTGGTCTGCGTACCGACTTTCTGGGAGAAACCTTTGCTGGCAGCGAAGCCTTACTGGCCTGGGCCGATAAATTAATTGAGCTCAAAACCATCTGTCATTGCGGCCGTAAAGCCAACTTTGTGGTGCGACTGGATGCAAACGGCAATGCTGCTACAGCTGGCAGCCAGGTGCAAATTGGTGGCAATGAAAGTTATGTGTCAATGTGCCGCCAGCATTTTAAGCAATTGGTCTGGCAACAGCCGTAAAGCCTTAATGTCTGAGCCAAAGTTGCCTTAAACGCTCAATCCGTTATAGTTAGAAAAAACAGATATAGTGATTTATGGCTGATAACTCAGACGCTTATCCCCATTTTTGGGCCATTCTAGACCGGCTGCCAGTGGCGCTTTTATATAAAGAAAGCGCTAAAGCGGATATTTTTGCCAATGAAACAGCACGCACCCTGCTGGGGCTGAATCAAACAGAAAAACCATTAAGCCTGCCACAGCTGTCTGACATTCGTCTGCTGGATAACCAGCAGCAGCGTATAAGCCTGGTAAATAATCCATTGTTGCTGGCATTAAGTGGTACCGAATTATGTCAGGACGTACTACTTGATATCAAAGGCTCCATCATTTCTTTTACCCTGCGCAGCCAGCTGACAAAACTGCAGTTCAGCATAGGTAACACCATTATCGTCACGCTGTGCCCGCAACAAAGCCGCAGCGCTGCTGCAGCAAGTAGCCTCATTCCTGATAAACCGGCACCGGATATTGCGGAGCTGGAAGAGGCATTGGCCTTTGATAAATTAATGTCACTGATTTCCACTGAGCTTATTAATGTCAGCAGTGAGGCATTGGATCAACATGTTGAAGATGCACTGGCTGCATTAGGCGAGTTCTGCCACGCGGATCGTAGCTACATTTTTCAGTTTACTGACGATCTCAGTGAAATGAGTAATACTCATGAATGGGTACGCGAAGGTGTGGTGCCACATAAAGAAAACCTGCAACACATACCTGAACCTGCGTTACCGTATTTTTTTGAAAAAATTCAGCGGGATCATATTTTTGCTGTGGCCGATGTCAGCAAGTTACCCGCTGAGGCCAGCGCCGAGCAACAGGAATTTAATAACGAAGATATTCGGTCTGTACTATGTATAGCGATGCTTGCCGGCCAAAAACTTATTGGCTTTGTTGGCTGCGATATGGTTGCTCGGCAACGCAACTGGACCAGTAACGACTTACGCCGGATTAAGCTGGTTGGCGAAATGATAGCTAACAGCATGCAGAACGTTAATTACAGGGTATCGTTGCAGCAAATGCAGCAGGAACTACTGGCGGCCAATCAGGAGCTGCAGAAGCAAGCCAATCAGGATGGACTAACCGGCCTGGCAAACCGCCGGCATTTCGATGAAAAGCTGCTGGAAGAATTACAACGCAGCGCCCGCAGCGAGTCACCGCTTAGCTTAATTTTGCTGGATATAGACTTGTTTAAACCCTTTAATGACCATTATGGCCATCAGGCTGGCGACGATGCCTTACAAAAAGTCGCCAGTGCGCTTAGCAAAGAAGCCCGCCGCCAGGGCGAAGTGGCAGCCCGTTATGGCGGTGAAGAGTTTGCGCTGATATTACCGTCAACCGATGAAAAAGCCTGCAGAGAAGTTGCCGTTCGGGTGCAGCAACACATTAAAAAGCTGAATATTCGTCATTGTCAGTCTGATGTTGCCAGCAATCTGACCGCCAGTATGGGCTGCTACAGCGTTATAGCCGATAAGCATACCACAGCAGCACAGATGCTGGCCCGGGCCGACGCAGCGCTGTATAAAGCAAAAGCAGCCGGGCGCAATAGGGTTGTTAGCGCCAGCGAAGCACCGTAGCAGGTAATATCGTATTCATTAACCGCTACGGTCAGGCGCAAATCATTAGCTATTTAATCCTGAAACGGTGACCGTGCTTCGGTTGAATTATATAGCAGATTTGGCCGGTTCAATGCCTGGCCACCGTCACGGGAAATTGGGATCCAGGGTAATTTACCCCGACCAATCGCCGGTTTTAGCGAGAATAAATCAAAGGGTATCGAAACATAGAACCCTTTGGTAAAACTGCCTTCACCATAATCGGAAGATGATGCATCAGTAAAGGCAGCATAGGCGCCAACCACTATTCCACTGTCAAAGCGCTTGGCAAAATCAATATTTACACCGATGTCTTTGGCCAGAAACCGGCCAACGTTAAAGGTTAGCAAGGTATCTTCCAGAAACTCCGGTTGCCAGTAAATATTGGCATGACCGGTCAATACCTTATAATCAAAAAAGTCGTAGTCATTCTCATATGAGCGCTGTTGCACGTAGTTGATATCAAAGCCAAATGCCAGATTAGAGTCAACCGGCCGGTAGAGCAATTCGCCACCAACACCACCAAACATGGTTTCCAGATAGCCACCATAGATTTGACCATAAACATTTGGAGCTATCCGATCTTGCCAGTGGCCAAACAGGTTTTCCAACTGCACCCTATTGCGTGTTACATACTCGCGCACGTACGTCCGCACACGAGGTAAGGCCGTATCAAAGGCATCAACTTTAAAATTAAATTTATCAAAGTTTTCAAACAGCGTAACTTTAGCAGCCCCCTGCATTGACGTAGTACGATTAAAATTGTAGCCAGCAGTAAGTATTACTCCGGCCTGATACATATAGAATGATTCCGGACTACCAAAGGTCTGGATCCAGAAAGTTTCCATACCGGTGCCAAACCCTGAAACCTTACCCGGGTTATAATCGCTTAGCGTTTCAGCGGCCGGGTCGCGGCGCAAATAAGTCGAGCGTATGTCATACTCAAACCCCTGATAGCTTGCATTTTCAATAAACGATGACGCATCAATTACTGTCTCCACCATTGGTATCTGCCCGCTGAAATTGACTATCCGGTAACGCTTGATGGATGCAGGTAACACTGAGGCCAGAATCCGTCCCATCCGCTCATTAGCAACTTCATAATCGCGGTAGGCGTACTGATTGCCGAAAAGAACTATTTCATCCTCAGTGATCTTTGAACGACGCACCATGAAACCAGCTTCATGAAATAAGTCCTGAACCAGCTTTGCCCTGTTCACCTCATCAAACTCAAAAGTATTAGGTTCAGCGCTAACAGGGCGTGGCGGCTGTTCAATTTTAATCTGGCGGATATCATGCATATTCAACGCATAACTAACCCCAAAACCTACTGTATTGCCACGTTGATAACTCAGATTAAAGTCTGCATTACCCCAGTTATATACCGCGCCAATGTTCCAACGGCTGTCCTGGACTAACGCCCCGGCTCTATCCTGCGAATAATCATTACCTTCATACTCAAGTTTTATTTTCAGCGGCTGCCAGGGAGTCTGGTATTCTAATCCGCCAAATAATGAGGCTGGGCCTTTAAAAAAACGTTGGTAATCAATCATACCGCCCAAGCCACTAAAACCACCGGGCCGGTTGCAAAAACTGTCTCGAAGCTCACAGAATGGGTTAACTGTGTTGCCTGCAGTACCTAAATAGCCCCAGCCCATGCCAAGATGAAAATCGAGATCGCCCCAGCGCTTACTCAGCGCAACATATTCACTGGTAAAAAATCCGGTGCCGCCAAAATCATTAAAGCCAATTGCCAACTGAGGCAGGTAGCGGCTCTCTTCCAATAAACGGAATTTAACATCGATACCTTTGTCTTTAAGCGTCTGATCGCCGCTAAAGCCCGGCGAATCACTATAGAGCCGGGTTCTGACATCGGTATAGCGAACGGTAGACTCCAGCCACGGGTAAAGCTGAATACTGACCGACCAGAAGCGGTACTCTTCATTGTCGGTGTAATTCATTGACAGATTACCCGCTGGGGCCATTCTGGCAGTCGGCGTCTGCAACAAGCCTGTGCCGCCCCTTACTGCCTGCGAGTATCCGGCTGGCTGCTGTTGAAATGTAGTACTGGCGGTTGCACTCGAGGTCAGCAATACCAGTAGCACGGTTGCAGCACGTTGAAACAGATTATCCAAAACACACTTCATTAAAGCACCCTGTGTCTGGCAAGCTCGATTACTGCCTGATTAATTTCAACAAACTCATCACCAAAAAAACGGGTATCAAAGGGCACAAATAATTGCGCGCCGGGCATCAACTCAAGATGTTGCTGATTCCAGCTGGCTATTCCTGCTTTTATCACCTCACCATCAGGTTGCAATACAAATAACCAGTCATAGTTGCTGCCAGCTAACCGCCGCAGCTGCCCGGCATAGATCGAAACTGACGCATTACCATAGTGGGTAATCCGCTCAGCCCGGGCTAAGCCAAACACCGTTATATGTGGCGGTCTTTCTGTTAAGCTCAGTAAATACTGACCGGGCTCAAACAGAGGATTAGCTGCTGGCTTTAAGCGGGCAAGATCATAATCGATTGCTATCATTATCCGCTCTGCAAGTTGCCACTGCTGCAGCTGAAACGTGAGCTGCTCGATGGTATTCTGATAATGGCTATCCTGTTGCCATTTGCCTTTTAACGCAGCCAGGCGTTGAATGATCTGCTCGCGCAACTGCTCCGCTCTCATCGTGTCCAGCCGGTACAGTCTGCTTGCCGGCCAGAACCAATCGTCTGTAAATGCCACAGGCTGTAACACCTCCGCCAGCCGCGGTGGCTTTTGATACAGATAGCTCTGGCCTTTTATCTGCACGCTAACTACCGCCTCAGCAGCACAAAGCTTAATGCTGAATCCCAAAACGCTTATCAGTAACAAAACTAATCCACCACGCATGCAGGCCGCAATCATAAACGCCCCTCCTTCAGTGCACGGTTAATCCGACTGATATATGTCATTAGCATTGGCTCTGCTTGGGGAGATAATTGTTGCTGGCTTTGCAACAGCATGCCGCTGACACTGTCAAACCAATAAGTATTACGCCAGCTTGTTTCTGCGCCGACAAAATTTGCCTGATTTGGATAGTCCAGATACTCTTCATACACCAGCGTACTGATGGTCTTGCCAAAATATTGTAAATCCTGCTGACCAACTGCTTTAAACTCCGAGCGGATTTGATAACCATATTCGCCCTGCCGCCAATCGGCCAGCCGCAACCAATCGGCCCGAAATAGCTCTGCCGGCAACCGCTTTAACGGATCGGCCCCCCGGTTAGTCAGATTCAGCAGGTCATTTTGCAGGCCAGCAGTGCGAACAACCCGTCCCTGCTCGATAACCATAACCACCTGATCAGCTGAAATCCACTTCTGCTGTCCCTGTTCAATAAAAGCCAGCGCCAGCACAACCTGTGGCCGCTCACCATGGCTTAGATACAATAAATCTGAGCTGGCAGCATTAACTTGATCCAGTGTTAGTTGGGCGCCAACCTGCGGGCTAAATGCATAACTTAGGGTATCAATATACGCCCGGTAAGTACCGGCACAGCCCGTTAACAGAATTACACTCAGTACTAGAATAAAATTGCGTATCACGTAAAAATTCATCTGCTTGAAATTCCGCTAAGCATACCGACTAACATCAATAAAATCGCCTGTTTACCTGCATTATTACAATAAAATTTGCAATAAAAAAGCCGCCTGCTGGCGGCCTTTTCACAGACTTACTATTTACTGAGCTGAGGGCGCGTAAGTAAACGTCACAGGCACAGCAATAGTGGTGGTGTTAGTACCAGTACCAGTGCCGGTAACAGTTACAGTAGTAGTGGTACCAATACACTCGCCATCTACCAATGGATCGTCACCTTCACAGCTCAGTGGTGGTGGCGGTGGTGGTGGTGGTGGTTGGATTGGTAACGAAGTACCACTGTTATTAGAAATAATAGCAGCGGCAACGGCCACTCCAACAGCACCAGCAGCGATTGTCTCAACAGCAACACCACCAATGGTGTTACCAGTTGCGTTGGCACCACCGGCCTGGTCTTGCGCTACAACTGCAGTGGCATTAAACGCCAAGGCCACAGCAGCGGCAACAACTAATTTTTTCATAGTCAGTCCCTCAATTAACAAAATAAAATTCCGATATGGCAGCAGCTTAAACTAAAGCCTGACGATACTCAACCGAAATCACCAAAAAAATACATTAAGCAATTTGCTTACGAACTAAGCGCGAAGCCTTGTTAGTAGAGGCTACATTATCAAGAGCTACTGCAGCAATCTGACTGGCATTTGCCACATCACAAGCAGCTCTGACAACTAAATCACTGGTCGCGCAACTATAGTTAAACTCAGTAGGTGCACTTCTGATTAACTCAATAATCTGCTCTACTGCAAACTCCTCACACGCCTGATCAAGCCTTGCCAGTAGATGCGCCATTTCCGGCCAGCTTAAAAATACTTCGTCAGCCGCCATAATCCGGCTGTGATCGGTTTGCCGGACATTTTTACCAATTAGCAGTTCCTCATACAGCTTCTCACCCGGGCGCAGGCCACTATACTGAATTTCAATATCACCATTGGGGTGGATGTCATCTTTCACCTCCAGGCCCATCAGGTGAATCATCCGCCTTGCTAAATCTGCTATTTTTACCGGTTCGCCCATATCCAGCACAAAAACATCACCACCTTTGCCCATGGCACCGGCCTGAATAACCAGCTGCGCAGCTTCCGGTATCGTCATAAAGTAGCGGATAATATCTTTATGGGTTACCGTTAACGGGCCACCCTTACGAATTTGCTCACGAAACAGCGGCACTACAGAGCCACTGGAACCGAGCACATTGCCAAAGCGTACCATACAAAACCGGGTTGTATTCTGATGTTCAGCTAATGCCTGTAACACCAGTTCAGCCAACCGCTTAGACGCTCCCATCACGTTGGTTGGCCGTACCGCTTTATCAGTTGAAATCAGCACAAAAGTATCAACATTGGCCTTAATCGCCGCTTCTGCCGTATACCAGGTGCCAAAAACATTGTTACGTACCCCTTCCACCACGTTGTATTCAACTAAAGGCACGTGTTTGTATGCCGCAGCGTGGTATACAGTATTCACTGAAAACGTACGCATAACCGTTTCCAGCCGGTTTTGCCGCTGCACAGTACCCATAACAGGAACCAGCTCTACCTCCAGCTCATCACGACTTATCAGCGACGTCAGCTCCTGCTCAATGTTATACAAAGCAAACTCAGATAACTCAAATAACACCAGCATTTTAGGCTCATAGCGGATTATCTGCCGGCAAAGCTCAGAGCCAATAGAACCGCCGGCTCCGGTGACCATCACCACTTTGTCTTTAATGTCAGCGTTCATTAATTTGCTTTTTGGTGCAACAGAGTCCCGACCAAGTAAATCTTCTATCTTCACATCCTGCAGCTCATCAATCCGCATTGTGCCATCAACCAAATCGCTCATACCAGGGATCGACTGCACCGGAATTGGCAACTCGTCTAATGCATCAAGCACCTCACGCCGCCGTGCCCGGCTGGCAGATGGCAATGCCAGTAAAACCCTGCTGATATTTTTACTTTTTATTAAAGCAGTAATCTGAGATGGTGAGCCAACCGGGATACCGAGAATAGTCGAACGCTGCAACGTTGTATCATCATCGATAAACATCACCGGATGAAATTGCTCGCCATTTAACAAGGCATGTGCTAACTGACGTCCAGAAGAACCGGCACCGTAGATAAGCACCCTGGTTTTATGATTATTATTACGCTGAACCAAAAACATTCTGGCAAGCAGCCTTACCCCACCAGAACTAACCAAAGCAAGCATCGCATAGACAAATATCAGATTGCCTTTATCTTCAACCCCCAGCACTGCGAAAGCCAGCGCCAGCACAAAAGCACTGGAGACGATACCGGTAAGTACTGCGCCTAAGGCGTGCTGGCCAATATAACGAATTACCGCCCGATACAGGCCAAGCTTAATAAAAATAAATAAGGTCACCGGCAGGGCGACGGCAAATGACAGAGCTATATCAGCAACACTGCTTACACTGCCATTCTGGGTAAGAAAAAATGCAGCTACTAAAGCCAGAACCAGGAAACAAATATCGACACAAACAGAAATCAGTCGTTTTACAGAGCGAGGTAGCGCAAGTAACCATGCTAGCATTTTACACTCCCAACCAAAGGCGGCACTGCAATTACCCCACCGTAAATAATTAAAATTGAATATAACATTAGCAGCAAATCTCTTTTTGTTACAGGCGGTTTATCATCAACAAATGGGCTCTTCACCATCCAACACAATTTGTCGCAACCAGCTTTTGAACTCAGAACCAAGGCTGCCATCCCGCATACCATATTCAACAAACGCCTGCATATACCCCAATTTATTGCCGCAGTCGTGGCTACGCCCAATAATATGATAAGCGTTTACAGGCTGGGACTTCATCATGATGGCAATTGCATCGGTCAATTGAATTTCGTCACCTGCACCGGTCGGTGTATAACGTAGTGCCTGCCAGATATCAGGCGTAAACACATACCTGCCCACTACTGCCAGATTTGACGGCGCGTCTTCCCTGGAAGGTTTTTCAACAATTGCCGTCATATTAATAGACTCACCCGCCTCCATGGTGTGCCCTTCGACATCAGCGACACCATAGCTACTGACACTTTGCATTGGCACCGGCTCGACCATTACCTGACTGACATTTGTCGCTGCAAACAACTTATTCATTTGCGCCAGATTATCCCGGCTTAAGTCACTTTCATAGCTGTCAATCAACACATCTGGCAGCAAAACGGCAAAGGGTACATCACCTATCAATGGCCTGGCACACAGCACAGCATGGCCAAGGCCTTTTGCCTCGCCCTGCCGCACATGCATAATTGTTACATCTTTCGGGCATATGCCTTGTACTTCATCAAGCAGCTGACGTTTTACCCGTTTTTCCAGCATTGATTCAAGTTCAAAGCTTTTATCAAAGTGATTTTCTATACTGTTTTTGGAGGAATGAGTTACCAGCACAATTTCTTTAATGCCGGCATCTATACACTCCTGCACAACATACTGGATAAGCGGCTTATCAACCACCGGTAACATTTCTTTCGGTATTGCCTTAGTAGCAGGCAGCATTCTGGTGCCCAGCCCAGCTACAGGTATTACCGCTTTAGTTACTTTCATTAACACTCCAAACGTAAGTATTGGATGCTGAGTTGTATGTTATGAATGTTGAGTTTTGGATTCACAACTCACCACTAACAACTAAACACTATTCAGTCACTTCCAAATAAATCCCGGGTATAAACTTTTTCAAGCACATCAGCCAATGCTTCACTATGCCGGTTAGCAACAATTACATCAGAAATCTTTTTAAATTCTGTTAAATCTTGTATTACCCGGCTGTGGTAAAACTCTGAAGCTTTTAATTCTGGTTCATACACCACCACTTCAATTCCTTTGGCTTTAATCCGCTTCATAATGCCTTGAATTGCCGATGCCCGGAAATTATCCGACCCGGCTTTCATAACCAGTCGGTATACGCCTACAACTTCAGGTTTGCGTTTTAAAATAGCTTCTGCAATAAAGTCCTTCCGGGTACGATTTGCTTCAACCACTGCCTGAATCATGTTATTTGGCACATCTTTATAATTGGCCAGTAATTGTTTGGTATCTTTCGGTAAACAATAACCACCGTAGCCAAAACTAGGGTTGTTGTAGTGATTGCCAATCCGGGGATCCAGCCCTACCCCCTCAATAATCTGCCGGCTATCTAAACCATGGCTTTCAGCATAACTGTCTAGTTCATTAAAATAAGCTACCCGCATTGCCAGATAAGTATTAGAAAATAACTTTATGGCTTCCGCTTCAGTACTGTCAGTAAACAGCACCGGTATATTCTGTTTTACCGCACCCTGCAGTAACAATCCGGCAAATTGTGCGGCCCGCTCGCTGCGCTCACCAACAATGATCCGGCTTGGATGCAGGTTATCAAATAACGCCCGGCCCTCGCGCAAAAACTCCGGTGAAAAAATCAGGTTCGCCCCTGCAAACTTACTGCGGGCACTTGCAGTATAACCCACCGGTACTGTTGATTTTATTACCATAACCGCTGCAGGGTTTATCGCCATCACATCGGCAATAACTGCTTCTACACTTTTGGTATTAAAATAATTTGTCTCGGGATCATAATCAGTAGGCGTAGCTATTATCACAAAATCAGCATCGGCATAGGCCTGTTGTTTATCTAGGGTAGCCGTAAATTGCAGTTGTTTATTGGCCAGAAAATCCGAGATTTCTTTATCTTCAATTGGCGATTTTTTAGCATTAAGCAATGCCACTTTTTCAGGCACAATATCAATAGCCGTTACCACATTATGCTGCGCCAGCAGCATCGCATTAGAAAGACCTACATAGCCGGTGCCGGCAACAGCGATTTTTAACATTGTTATCAATGTCCTTATTCCTATAAGCCACCACACCCTAAGCCTGGCAGTGGCTGCGAATTCTACATGTACCGAATTAAATTAGCCGACAATAATACCATTTTTACAAATTACAGGAAACGAATTATGCGACCAACATCTCGCCAGCCTTTGCCATGCTTATAATTTAGGTGTTTTACAGCACTGGCCTGAACTGATGCTTAATCAGAACGGAGTGGCTCAGCGTAGGTTTAAAGCATTATGCTAAATTACTTTGTGCTGAGTTAAAAAATTGACAACCTGTCTGGCCGCCTGCTCTATTGTCAGATCAGCAGTTTGCAGGTGAATGTCTGGTGAGGCGGGCGCCTCATAAGGTGAGCTGATACCGGTAAAATTGGCTATATCACCCGCGCGGGCCTTTTTATACAGGCCTTTAGGGTCACGTTGTTCGCATATAGCAAGTGGCGTATCAACAAAAACTTCAATAAAGGCCTCTCCTGCCAGGGCTTTAGCCTGAGCGCGGTCGGCAATAAAGGGCGAAATAAAGGCAGTACCGACGATTAAGCCGGCATCCAGCATTAAGCGGCTTACTTCAGTTATGCGGCGGATATTTTCAACCCGCGATGCATCGTCAAAAGCTAGATCGTTATTCAGGCCGTGCCGGATATTGTCACCGTCCAGCAGATAGGTATGACAGCCCAAATCAAATAACAGCCGGTCTACCGCATTGGCAATAGTCGACTTACCCGAGCCTGACAAACCGGTATACCACAATAAACAAGGCTTATGGCCATTGCGGCCCTGCCGCTCTTTATGCGTTACTGCGGCATTATGCCAGACGATATTTTTTGTCATTGTAACTGTCTCTAATTATCAGTCAGGATTGCAAATATTATTAAATATGGAAACAGTATTAAAATGGAAACACTAGCGGTATCAGCAACACGCTTAGTACCACATAGGTCAGGGCAACCGGCCCCCCCACCATTAAAAAGTGCTTAAGTTTATAGCTGCTGGCGTTAAATACCATCAGGTTTGTCTGATAACCATAGGGTGTAACAAAACTGGCCGATGCAGCAAACGCCACGCCCATTACCATTGGCATTATATCCACGCCCATACCTTTGGCCAGGCTGTAAGCCACCGGAAACATTAATGCTGCGGCGGCATTGTTGGTTATCACTTCAGTAAGTAAATAAGTCAGCAAGAAAATACCAATAAAGGTCACCATTGGTGCCTGGCCTGCTAAGGCGCTACCGGCAAAGTCGCTGATATCCTGCGCCAGGCCGGTATGGGTCATGGCACTGGCGATACAAAGCGCGCTGGTTACAATCAGCCATATCTCAACCGGAAAGCGCCGTTTAATTTCATTAATCGTCAGGCAACCGGTAAACAGCAGCGCTGCCAGTAAATATATCGCAGCCAGCAGCAATGATGTGCCTGTCAGCACGGTACCGGCAATCATCGCCACAAAGCCCCACCAGGTTAAGCGCTCGCGCCAACCGCTTAACATATGCTCGGGTTCGATACCGGATAACAAGTAAAAGTTTTTACTGATATTATGCCGGCTGGCAAAATCAGGGCCGGTTGCCAGCAATAAAAAATCACCGGCTTTTAATTCAATTTCGCCTAATTTGCCATTCACCCGCTCACCTTCGCGCCTTACAGCCACCACGGCGGCATCAAACCGGGCCCGAAAGCCGGTGCTTTTCAGGGTCTTGCCTTTTAATACTGACTCTTCTTTAATAATCACTTCAGTCAGGTTCTGGGTGGCCAGGCCATTTTCATCAGCAAATAAACTGATACCGGCAAACTGTTTCAGCACGTTCACCTTATGCACATTGCCGGTAAAAATCAGCTTATCACCGGCTTTTAATACATCATAGCGTGCCACAGGGCGGATCACTTCGCGCTCCCGAATAATTTCGGTTAAAAACAATTCATCTAAATGGCGCAAACCGGCCTGCTCGACACTCTGGCCAATTAACGGTGAATCAACATTAAGTTTGGCTTCCAGCAAGTATTCGGTTATCTCAACGTCCTGGTTTTTCTCATCGGGCAGTAAATAGCTCATAATAAACAGCACCAGACTACCTCCGGCCAGCACGCCCAAACCTATCAGGGTAAAATCGAAAAAGGCAAAGCCCAGTTCGCCGGCTTCTACCAGCATGGAATTTACAATCAGATTAGTTGAGGTACCAATTAAAGTCAGGGTACCGCCCATAATGGCGGCGTAAGACAACGGAATAAGCAATTTGGTGGGGGCCACTTTTTTATTGGCCCGTACGGCATTAAGCATTGCTGCCACCACGGCAGTGTTATTTAATACCGATGAAGCCAGTGCCGAAAAACCGATTGTGCGCCAGATAGAGCCCGGCACCGAGCGGGTAAATAAAAAACGGGATAAGCGCCTTAGGAGACTGGTTTTCTCCAGCGAAAACGAAATAAGTACCAGCAGTACCAGCGTGGCCAGGCCGGGGTTTGCCGCATTGCGCAGCAATACCCCGGTATCAATAAAGCCCAGCGTCAGCAACGCCAGCAACATAGCGGCAAAAATGCCGGTCGAATATGCTGAATAGCGGATAAGTGCTGCCACCAGCAGCACTAACATGACTACCAGCGCAATGGCCGTCAGGCTCATTTACGGCCTTTTTGCGACATTTCCGGAAAATGCTTACGCAGCAGCTGAATAAACTCCAGCTCAAAACTGCTTAAACCGGTTATTTCCTGCTCTGCCTGAGGTTCAGGTTGTACTGCCAGTGCCGCGTCCACCATACCGGCTGCCACCGTCAGGTTAGTTAAGCGGTCAATAACTATAAAAGCGCCGGTTTGCTTATTTTTTAAGTAAGCGTCAAATGCCACCGCTTCGGTCAGGTTAATATCAACCAGGCCAATTTCATTTAACCCCAGGTTTTGGGCATCACGCTCTTCCAGAGTATTAACATCTATCCGGTGATGCAACTTGGCCACTTCGCCGCTAACCAGTTTGCAGGCAAACTTAAAGTAGTAGTCGCGCTCGGTTTTCATTGGCTGCTCATGCATCCAGATTAACTTGGCACGCAGCCTTGATGACACATGCGCCAGCACATCTTTTTTCACCAGCATATTGCCGCGACTAATATCAATCTCATCGTTAAGCGTTAACGTCACCGCCTGCGGCGCATGCGCCTCGTTAAGCTCACCATCAAAGGTAACTATCGATTTCACCGTCGAAATGGTGCCGGCCGGTAATACCCTGATGGTATCGCCCACCGCCACACTGCCGGCAGCAATGGTACCGGCAAAACCACGAAAGTCAGAGTTAGGCCGGCTGACCAGCTGCACCGGAAAGCGAAATTCAGGGCTGTCGGCCGAGGCACTGATTTCCATGGTTTCCAGATACTGCATTAACGTAGAACCGCGGAACCAGCTCAGCTTTTCGCTGGGGTTAACCACGTTGTCGCCTTCCAGTGCCGAAATCGGCACAAAACGGATATCCGGTATATCCAGTGAGCCTGCCAGAGTTAAATACTCTTCCTGAATTTCTTTATAGCGCGCTTGTGAATAGTCCACCAAATCCATTTTATTAATGGCCACAATAACGTGCTTAATACCCAGCAAACTGCAGATAAAACTGTGACGCCGGGTTTGAGTTTGCACGCCTTTGCGGGCATCAACCAGAATAATAGCCACATCGCAGGTAGAGGCGCCGGTGGCCATATTGCGGGTGTATTGCTCATGGCCCGGCGTATCGGCAATAATAAATTTACGCTTGTCGGTTGAAAAATACCGGTAGGCGACATCAATGGTAATGCCCTGCTCGCGCTCTGACTGCAGGCCATCGACCAGCAGTGCCAGATCCACTTTATTGCCCTGGGTGCCCGACTTTTTACTGTCTTCAGTAATCGCCGCCAGTTGATCTTCAAAGATCATTTTGCTGTCGTGCAACAGGCGACCAATCAGGGTGCTTTTACCATCGTCAACACTGCCGCAGGTAATAAAGCGCAGCAGCTGTTTATTCTCGTGTTGGTTTAAGTAAGCTAATATATCTTGTTCAATTAAGGCTGAAGCGTGGCTCATGTTATTCTCCGGTACTAGAAGTACCCCTCCATCTTTTTCTTTTCCATCGAGCCACTGCTATCGTGGTCAATTACCCGGCCCTGCCGCTCTGACGTTTTAGTCAGCAGCATTTCCTGAATAATCTCAGGCAAAGTAGCAGCAGTTGATTCGACTGCACCGGTTAACGGGTAGCAGCCCAGAGTACGGAACCGCACCTGCTTCAACATCGGCGTTTCACCTTCTTTTAATGGCATCCGCTCATCATCTACCATAATCAGGGTGCCATCGCGTTCAACCACCGGCCGTTCTTTGGCAAAGTATAAATCGGGAATATCGATATTTTCTAAATAGATATATTGCCAGATATCCAGCTCTGTCCAGTTTGAAAGTGGAAATACCCGGATACTCTCACCTTTATCTACCCGACCGTTAAAGATATTCCACAGCTCCGGCCGCTGGTTTTTCGGGTCCCAGCGATGGTGTTTATCCCGGAATGAATACACCCGTTCTTTCGCCCGTGACTTTTCTTCATCACGGCGGGCGCCACCAAAGGCGGCATCAAACTTATATTTATCCAATGCCTGTTTCAGGCTCTGGGTTTTCATTATATCGGTATGTTTGGCGCTACCATGGCTGAACGGGCCAACATTCATCGCCAGCCCTTCCGGGTTAATATGCACCAGCAGTTCCAGATCATACTTTTTAGGAATGCTATCGCGAAAGGCGATCATTTCCTTAAACTTCCAGGTGGTATCAACATGTAGTAACGGAAACGGAATTTTACCCGGATAAAAAGCCTTGCGGGCCAGATGAAGCAGTACAGATGAATCTTTACCAACCGAGTACAGCATAACCGGGTTATCAAACTCGGCTGCTACTTCGCGGAAAATCTGAATAGACTCATTTTCCAGTGCTTTAAGGTGGGTCATTCCCTTATTTTGTGAAGAATTTTGCACAGAGTTATGCATAGGGTTTTGCAAAGGCGTTTGCATAAATCACTCCTGTTGATTCGTTGCCATAGCTTACAGAAATAGTCATTGCAGTACCAGATATCAGCTAACGATAAACCACCGGCAGTGGCAAATAAAAGCAGCGGTGTAGACGGCTGCAGCGGCGCAAATATACCGCTGAGCTTAGTGGGGGTTCAAGTAATTGTTTGGTATATGATATAGCCAGGCAACGCGAGCTGATAATTAAGCCGGCATAGCCTTTATTACGGTTTGCCAGACCCGCAACCAAAGCGCTTCAGTTTGCTGCTTCCAGTATTGTCGCTGCAATTGCAGCTTTTTATCATCTTTCTCATCAATTAGCCGCATTAACAACGATTCAATGTCATTGGCTGTTGCTTCAGCAGAAATCAGCGCATATGGTTGTAAATAGTCTTCAAATAAACGCTCATATTTATGACTCCAGCTCGTTCCCATGCACGGTACTCCCTGTGATAAGGCACTGACACAACCGTGGAAACGTGAACAGATTACTGCTTTACTGGCACCGATAATACCTTTTACTTTAAGCGGGTCGGCTTCATTCAGGATAGTAATATCATCACCGGCTTGCTGAATTATCTGGTTACAGATAGCTTCATCACCTTTGCCTTCGTGATTTAATAAAACAGGCTCCAAGCCCATTTCACGCACTATTTGTACCGCATCGGTTAATACCCGCAGGTAATTCTGCTGCCAGTCAGCATGCTGGTTGCGACTGCTAATCATATTACTGTTTGGAATGATCAGTACCTTTTGCTGACCATCGCTGTAGTTCTCGGGCACTATACCGGTGACCAGATTGGTAAAATCAGGAAACTGCTTCAGATTCGGCGCATCGCCGATAAGCTTACGTACATGCTGAAAACTGGTTTGTTCGCGGGCACAAATCAGGCTGGCTTGCGGCAACGCACTCTTTAAACGCCTAATGTCCTGCTCACGGCTGAATGGCCCCATCGCCTGTGGCAGTAATACAACATGCTTACCGTGTTTTGCGAAGCGGTTAAGCATTTTTGTCAGTGCTTTTATATTGCCACTGCCCCACTGATCGCCATAGGCAAAACCAGATGCATCAAGCACAAGGTCAACATCTGCCTCGGTAATAATCCCTAAGTTATTGATTAACCAACGTCGTATGCGCCCAGGCAGCCAATAACTCAACACTGTTAAATCCAGAGGGCCTTTTCTTAAAGGCAGCAGCTGCAGGGCACCAACAGCAGCCCGGGATAAATAAGGCGAATTAATATTAGGTGACAACACGGGTATAGCAGCGGGATACTGCTGCTTAATTTGCTGCAGAACTGCATGCAGCATAAGCTCTGCGCCTTTATTAACGAACTGGACGCCTCTTATTTCTATATATTTCATACGACATCTTTAACCAAAATTGAATTGTTTTTTTTCTGAGAAAAGGCAATCCCCCCCTCAGGCTGAGCGTATCCAACTGCCATTAACATTACTGTGCGCTGGTAATAGGCTAAACCCAGCTTTTGAGTCAGCATTTTTTCACGCGCTTCAATATCAGGCCAGTTAATGGGGCAGGTCGACAACCCCAGCGTTTCAAAAGCCAGCATCAGTTGCATTGCCGCCAGAGCTCCATCAATATAAATAACATGGCGGTCACGCTCTGCCGGATAGGCACTTAAATCACCAACAATAGCGATAATACACTGAAAGTTTTCAGCAAAACCAACGGTACCCATGGCGCATTTTGCTATATCAGCGGCTTTATCAGCTTCGTTAATCACATAAAATTGAAAGGGCTGCCTGTTGCATGCAGAAGGCGCCAGTTTAGCGGCGGCAATGGCCTGTTGAATCAAACTTTCTGGCACAGGTTTCGGCTGATACCAACGCACTGATCGCCGTCGCTGAAATAGCGTTAACAGCTGTTGATAATCAACCGGACAGTCAGGCAACGTGTTATGAGGATAGGGAATGCTGTTGGTTACAGCTGCGCTATTAGTAACAGCTGCGTTGCTGCTTTCGCCAAATAAGCGACGGGCATTTTCGATTTCAATGGTCGAGCCGGCCACTTTAAAATAATCAGTCAGTACGTCAGTAGCCCATTTCAGTTCTTCAGCACATAACTGCTGGCTTTTAACCGCAGCAAGATAGCAATCTACCGTTTCACCAATATAGGCTTCTGCGAACACCTCCCGGCGCGGCTGCATTATAAGGCCTTTTTCTAAGCGGTGAATATTACGCCGGAGCAGCGCGCTGCTTTTGCCAATTTGAGTGAGTGACTTAGCGTATGCCAGCCGGCCCTGCAGCACGGCCTTATGCTCCCGCCGGAATTGGTTACTGAAAAAGGTATAGTAAATTGATGCCAGAAAGCCGTTAGTCGAAAATAACCGGATACAAAAAAGTTGGATTTCTGTCAGGTATTGTCTGATTTTCTTACGCCACACTACCGGCAAACAATTTACAAGCCAGGTTTTCATAATATGTTTGCTCTGAAGTTACTGATAGCGCGCAAAATAACATATTAACGACCATTTCAGCCAATACAACAGAATTCTACCTGCGGTTATTAATGACACCGGCTTGCAGCACACAAATAAGTTGGTTTCGGGTACTGCGGGCAAAAAACAAGAAAAAGAACGATGCGTAAGCATAGGAAATCAGCGTTGCCCAGGCTGCCCCCGCAATACCCATAACAGGAATTAACCATAAATTCAGCCCAATATTCAGTAGCGCTCCTATACCGTGGCTAAGCAACGACAGCGGCTCCTGCTCGGTGATCAGTAAATGCTGGCTTATCAGATAACGAACAAACACAAAACAGCCAGCCCAGATATGAATACGCAGCACCAGCACAGCAGCGGCAAAGCTATCTCCAAACAGTAGGTTGATAATCCAGGGGGCGGTGACCGACATAATTAAGGCGATAACTAACGCACAACCAAAAAACAGTACGGCATAACGGCGAAGTTTAAGGTAATAGGGTGTCCAGCCCTGCTGATGCGCTTTAATCATATCTGGATAATACCTGGCAGCAAATGTCGCTGGAAATACATACCATAGCTCCGACAAACGGCTGGCAGCAGCATAAATACCGGCCTGCTCAGTGCCGGCCATAGCCCCCAGCATAACAATATCTATTTTCAGATAAATTACCGACACTATGCCCGATAGCCATAACCAGGACGAACGCTTCAGCAATAACCTTGCCTGCTGCCAGTCAAACCAGCGTGGATGATAACGCGGCCAGCACGGCTCACCGTCTTTAAAAGGCTGTTGCTTACGAAGGTAAAGCCAGTACTGCGCCATACCCACAACAAAAAATTCAATACCAGTCAGCAGTAACAAGCTGGCGATACCAAAACCATAATAAAGCAGCACCAGTTTAATAGCGAAGCTTAAAAGAGAGATAACCGCTTTGGCGTACGCAGTACTGCGAAACGTGCCTTGAAAATTAAGATAAAACTCAAACAACAAAAAGCCGATAAATGCCTGCAGCAAGAACAATACTGCGATGGCAACAGCAGTGTTACCGCTAAACATATCAGGGTACAGTAAAAAAAACGCCAGCAGCATCAGGCTGCCAGCAATCAGCCCCAACACCAGGCGCAAGGTCACTGCGCTGTAGAGCATTGTCATAGCTGTATGGCCGTTGTCGTGCTTTACCATCTGCCGCACAACAATATTATTCAGGCCAAGGCTGGAAATGGGAACTAAAAATGCGCTCCATGCCATTACAATAGAGTATACACCCAGCTCACTGGCACCCAGCATACGGGCAACGAATACGGTAAGCACGGCTCCAGCGGCTAGCTTTATCAGCTTATCGCCCAGCATAGCAGCAGCACGGGCATAAAAAAGTTTTTTAATCAGGCCCACTTGTTGTCTTCATCAAAAATGAAAAAATTATATTAACAATCCGTCAGGCTTGGCTGCCAATCGGAACAGTCAGTATTATTGACCTGAACGGATAACAACAAACCAGCAAGCTCGGCATAAACTAACACGGTAACGTTCACTAAAAAGTTTTTAAATCGTCACGCAAAAAAAAGCCCAATAGGTATTGGGCTTAAAAGTGTTTCATTTCAATGAATTCGGTTTTAGCTGTATAGCTCTTGTAGTATACGCCGGAACAAAGAAGAATGCTGCAAAAAAAAACAGATTAATTTGTTTTTTTAAGAAATTTATCAAAAAAAAAGCGGGCTAAAGCCCGCTTTTTTAATACTAAGAAAAATTACTTAGTTTGTACTTTAGAATCGTTGTTAACGATTGCACGCTCTGAAGTAGTGTTATCAGTGTATGCAGCGTAAACGATTACATCGTTCTCTGGTACGTTAGTAGTAATCTGGAAAGAGAACTTAACCGGAGAAGTAGTGCTTACACCAGCAGCAGATAACGCAGCATTTAAGGCACCAGCAACTGAAGTTACTGAACCTGGTGCTGAAGTACCAGCAGCATAGTTAGAAGCGATTGTAGTACCGTCTTCAGCAAATACGTCTAACGTGATGTTACCAGACTTAGAGCCGTGGTTGGTTACGTTAGCAATAATACCGAAACGACCACCGCCAACTACCATATAAGGTACGCGAACCTGTGAACCGTTCAGAGTCCAGGCACCAGCAGATTTAGGACCAATTTCCAGAGTCTGAGCAGTACCAGTGTTGTAATTGATGGTATTGGTTACAGTGTAAGTACTTGCATTCAGAGCTGCAGGGGCCTTAGCACCACCCTGACGAACGTCGAAGGTAGCAGTTACTGCAGTAGCAGGGGCATCAGTACAGGTGAAGGTCATGCTGGTAGCAGTGAACGTAACACCAGTAGCGCCATCAGTTGCACCGGTACAACCAGTGATCGCAACAGCAGAAGCAGGAGCCTGAACGCCAGCAGTAGTAGAGCTGGTATCAGTAACCCAAGAGAAATCACCGTTAACTACGTACTTAGAAGAAACGTAAGTTACCGGAGCCAGGAAGGCAACAGGAGCCATAGGGCCAGTGCCATCTGGATCAAAGGTAGGGTTCTGAGAAACAGTTACACCTAAAGCATCCTGGAAAGTAGCACCAGTGAAGCTTAAACGGCTGTCGTTCACATCGATAATAGCATCAAGTGTAGTTACAGCAGTAGAGAACTCAGAAGCAGTGTAAACTAATTTGAATGATGACTTGGTGCCAGCATCAATAGTTACGCCACTAGAAGTT
The DNA here is from genome assembly GCF_019100565.1 of Arsukibacterium indicum. Taxonomy (GTDB): domain Bacteria; phylum Pseudomonadota; class Gammaproteobacteria; order Enterobacterales; family Alteromonadaceae; genus Alishewanella; species Alishewanella indicum. The sequence goes on from NZ_JAHRID010000001.1 coordinate 347,917, forward strand.
TGCGCTGCATAAGTAACGGTTAAGCCGCTTCCAGATTGTAACTTAGCAGCATTAGCAGCGAAAGTTGCACCAGCAGCGATAGTGAACTTCTGACCAACAGTAGTAGTCGCTGTTGATACTTCAGTTACACGGTAAGTAACAGAGGTAGCAGTTGAGCTTAACAGACCTAAAGTAACTGGCGAACCAGCAACGTTAGCAGCCGGAGTACCATCAGCATTCAGAGTATCTGAAGTAGTGATAGTGCTTTTGAACTGAGAAGCTGCGATAGCATCGTTAGAGAAAGTAAAGGTGATGATATCGCCAACAGCGTATTCAGCGCCTAAAGTTACTTCCAGGTTTTCACGTGGAATAGTTACTGTAGTTGCGGTGTTTGATAAGCGCTCAGTTGAGAACGCAACTGCAGTGCTGTCGTCAACGATGTTGACTGCAGCTACTGCATTTACAGAGAAACCAGCAACTGCAACGGCCAGTAACGTCTTTTTAAAAGTAGTCTTCATTAGAACTATCTCCAATTTCATGAAATTGAAACACATCGGCGTCGTGCCTTTGTTTCTTGTTTTAGTAAGAAAGTGGGTCGACCCAAATTCTTCCTAGCATTCTATAACCGAAACAGCGTTTGTCAACGCAAAACTTTTAGTTATTTTACGTTAAGTTGTTTTTACAACTTAATTTTCACTCGATAATTTTCAGGTTTTGCAGTCCGGTATCCAGTTTATGGCGAATTTGCTGCCAATGCTCTGGTTGATCTATTACCCGGGGGGTAATCAGGATAACCAGTTCGGTTTTGGTTACACTGTCTTTCTGACTGCGAAATAAGGCGCCTATGCCAGGCAAGTCACCAAAAAAAGGCACCTTACTGGTTGATTTATTTGTGTTTTCTGAAATCAAGCCACCCAGCATTATGGTTTGGCCACTTTGCGCCAGCACTTCGGTTTTCAGACTACGTTCAAAAATTGCCGGGCTGCCCGCGAGCGTGCCACCATCAGTAGTGTTTGAAATGCTTTGATCAATTTGCAGTACCACTAATCCCTGAGCATTAATGGTCGGGGTTACTGTCATTCTGACCCCGGTTTTCCGGTACTCTACTGTGGTGGTTTCGGTTTCAGTGCCCGGGTTCACCGAAGTGCTGCCCACTGTAGGCACATCTGTGCCGACATTAATATTGGCACTAACGCCGTCACGCACCACCAGGCTGGGGTTTGATAACACATTGACGTTGGTTTTCGAAGCCCGTAAGTTCGCCAGAAACTCTTTGCCAACATCCAGATACGATAAACTTAAACCGCCGAATTCCTGTACGCCAAAAGCACCCTTGGTGCCATAGCCAAAATTACCATTCTGAATAGCAAACTCCAGCCCCATTGACAATTCATCGGTCAGGGTTACCTCGGCGATGGTCGCTTCCAGCAGAATTTGTTTAGGCATAATGTCTAACCGGCGGATCATCGGCAGCAGAGTTTGATACTGAATGCCCGACGTATAAAAAATGATGGTATTTGAGCGCTCATCCACCGTCATGGTCATATTTTCATTACTTACCGTTACCGATGCCTGACGTCCAGCTGTGCCCATACCCTGCTGCTGATTGCGTGAGCCGGTATCAGTGGCGCCATCAAATGCACTGGCGGTATCACGGCTCTGATTACCTTGACGGTTACCAGAAGATACAGTCTGGCCTATAAGTGGTGCAATAGAAGCGCCCAGATCACTGGCCCTGGCAAAACGGGGATGGAATATATAGTAGCGTTTCTGGGCGCCTTCGCTGGGTTTATCAAGCTGTTTTGCCCAGTAATTTACTCTGTCCAGATAAAAAGGCTCACTGGCAAATAATGCCACGGCACCAATCTGATCCAGTGGCACCATCGAAATGTTAGTTTTCGGGTTTGGGCCGGTGTCAGCGGGTATACCCTCTGAGGCCAACAAGCGATTCACCTGCTCAATAAACTCTTCCGCTGACAGATAAGTCAAACGCAAAATACCAACATTACGGCCACGGTTAGCTGGCATATCCAATAGCTGAATTAAATCCAGCGCACGCAATATTTCATTTCGTTCGGCAGTAATAAACAGCATGTTTTTTTCAAAATCAGGGGTGATTTTGGCGTTGATTAGCTCGCGTAGCGTTCTTTCCAGGCTGATATTAATACCATACTTTATTGGTACAATTTGCATAATCTGCCCAACAACCTGCGGTACATCCTGGTAGGCGCGGCCAATACCTAACACCGTTGAAGCATTATTCTGGGTTTTCGGGTGAATAAAATAGGTGTCTTCGCGCAATGAAATCGCGATGTTACTGCTATCTAATAATTGCGCCGTTAACAGAAATAACTCCCTGCTGGAAACAGGCTGTTGCAAATGCAGACTCTGCGGCTGACTTAATGTGCTGATGCCGTCAGTAATAACATAATTCAGCTTTAGCATGTCGCCCATAACCGCATGAATAAACTGCTCTGTCGGCATTTTATCCGCCGCAAAACTAATTTTATTGCTGTCAGACAATCGCAACGCGGCGTCTTGCTGGCTGCTAAGCGTGCGCTGCTCAACATCAAGGCTTTTCAGCGCCTGATAGCCACTGGCCTTAGCGGCAGCCGGATCTTCGTTCTGCTCTGCCTCATTGTTGTCGGAGCTGCTGTAATTATCGCCGCTGGCAATCCGGGAAGAACTAACACTGTAACTGTCATCATGTGACGTCGCACAGCCACCGATAAATAAGCTGGCAGCAATGCATATACTGAGTCTGCTAATTTTTTTCATTGATAAATAAAACTCTGTTTTAATACTCAGAAGAGGCTGAGACCGGGTTAAATAATCGCAACTCAACTTGCTGCGGGCCCCTTACTATCGTAACGTTCCGTTGGCTGACCCCACTAAGCCGGATGTCACCGACCTCTTCACCCGCCATTAACCGGACATATTGTACCGGTTGACCATCTGTTTGTAAGGCTAACACTGCAGTGGGCTGCTGCAGCTGATATATCGCCAGTAGTGCAATATTGGTATTACCAAGCCGGGTGTTATCATAGCCTGCCAATGGGTTGTCCGCCGCAATGTCCGTGGCCACAGCCTGCTCTTCCGGCAGAGCCCACGCCGCCATCAGCTGCAGCAGTGTATCAGCATTGTAAGGTAAAGCGTTATCTGCCAGCGATATTGCAGACTGATTAAGTTCACGCTGACTGGAATCGCCTGCCATATATACCGAATTAACAAAATGAACCATGCAAAGTAAGGCTGTGCCAACGACGGTTAATCCAACCGCTTTCTGCTTTGTCATACGGCCTCCGACAAGCGGTAATCTACTTCAAGCAGCAGGTTTAATTCAATCCGGCTACTGCGGTTCAGGTCGCCGCGCCAGGTTGCTCTGATATCTCGTAACAGGGCATGCGGAAACTGCTGCTCCAGCGCCAAATGCAGTTGCATTATCCTGCTGGCATCGCCTTCAAACCGCAGTGAAATTCTGCCCCGATGAAGATTAAATACCTGAAGCGGAGTATCAGTGAGCCAATCAAAAAACGTCACTGAGACGTTATGCTCAGCTGCAAGCTGCTGTAATTGCTGTTGCAAGGCTAACCGATACGGGCCAGAACCTGCCACAACCGGAAACGGGCTTAGCAATGTCTGCACTTGCTGCTGTTGAGTGGCCTGCCACTGTTGCAACAGGTCTTTCTGTTCAAGCAACGCCTGTGAGCGTTCCAGCCGCTTATTCAGGCCGGCTAATTGCTGCTGCTGCGCCTGTTGTACCTGCTGCAGGGGTAGCAATACAAATTTTATAACCACCAGTACGACAACCAGGCTAATCAGCGCGATTTTATTTTGCAGCATGGTCAGCCTCCGGTTGTTCACGACTTGCAACAGAGTCTACAGCAGCAGCCTCTGAAGTACTGCCGGCAGCGACTGGCTGCTGTGTCATTAGCAGACTGATAACAAAAATGTCTTTGTCACGCTGCCGGCGCACTGATGAATCAAACCGGGCTTCTTCAATAAGTGCTGAAGATTGCAGCGCTGTTAGTACCGCCGTTGCCTGATTGGCCTGGCCGCGCAATATTATCCGGCTGTTTTCAGTTGTAATATTCTGCAGAGCCAGGCTGGAATCGTGTTGCAACAGCGGGATAAGCACCTGCCACAAATGCGCACTATAAAACTTATCGGCACGGTGTTGTATCAGTATTTCAGCATCAGTTGCCGTAGTTTGAAGTTGCTGCTGTAAATCAAGCAAATGTGTTACGTCTGTACCTAACTGACTGATCTGCTGCTGACGCTTATCAATCGCGTACTGATAATAGCCCGCAACAGCCACGATATAAATCACTGCCACAGCGCTAGCGGCAACTGTCATTGCTTTTAAAGGCAAAGCGCGGCCTGCTACTTTGTTACGCTTAAATAATGCCAGCTTCGCCAGTGACGGTAATGTTTTGCCAAGTGCGCTAACCAGATAATCAGCATACCTGTCATCCGGCACCACTTCGCAACGGGCGACATCAGACACGCCATTATTTAGCGTAAAACTACTGAAATCCGGGCAAAAATTACTGATGCGTTGCGACACAGGCACCGCTGCAGCGCAATTCAAAAAATAGCCGGTGAAAGCGGTTACCTGATACACTTCAGGCGCCGGCGCAACGCTACGGTTTTTTATTGCCTGCCATAACAGCAATGTTTCAGGGATCAGAATGCAATTAAAATCGACATTTTTTACCATTTCATCAGAAATGACCACCGAGCACACCGTGCGGCTTTGGCCGTCTTCCGGACCAATAAAATGCAGCACATTGGCCTGATGCTGAAACTCTGTTTTCAGAACTTGTTTCAGTTCAGTTAACTGGGTCACCGGATATTGCTGCACAAATTCCTGATAGTGTAACCGGCTGACAATGATAATCCGGCCCGGCTTTGCAGTTGCAGCTGCAACCAGCTGATATCTGCCGTTGCGGTACTGAAACTGATGCAGCCCGCTATGCCAGTAGCTGATATTGTTCTGCAACAACCAGCGTAAAGGCCGGACAATGTAATTCTCAATCATTCGATGCTGCATTCAACATATCCGTGGGAGTGTTACGCAAACGATATTCGTAAATATCAAATGGTTGCCGCTGATAAGGCATAAAGCGCAATGTTAATTCGCGACTTAGTCTAACATCGGCATTTTTGACTGTGAAGCCTATTCTGTAGGCAGGGCCAAAGCTGAAGCGACTAAATTCATCAATCGACATCGCAGTCAGGCTTTCAAATAACTCTGCAGTTAACGTGCCGCTTCGCCGCAAACGGCTCAGCTCCTGTACCTGATTCTCTGGCAGGTACAATCGCCACAATGTTTCAGGCTGCTGATTAACATTTACGCCCTGGGTAAAAAAACTTAATAAAGGCGCTAACTGAGCATATAACTGTGGTGTCACACCCTTAATGAACAATAACTCTTCAGTGTACTGCAATGGTCCGTTGCGTACCGTCACGTTGGAATAATCTGGCTGCTCAGCACCGTCAAGCCGGGGAGTATTATCCCGGTCCTGCCAGTCAGCCAGTGCTGCGGCGATTTGGTTGCCGAGCGCCTGTGAGCCTGCATGTTGTTCTGTAAAACGTGCTAACAACGCTTCATTAGGCATCGCAGCGTTAAGCAAGCCTGACGTGTCGTGAATTGTCAGCTCAACGCCGTGAAACATAAAAGGCGTGCCATAAAAGTTCCAGTCAGGCGCCTCAGCCAGAATGCCCTGCTCAAGCTGGTAAGGCTGCTGACTTAACATACTGAACAGTATTTCGGCCTCGGCACTTTGCAGGGCCATGGCCGCAGCAGTATATTGCTGCACGGCCTCTGCCAGTCTGATATGCTGGCGGGCCTGATAATTCATCGACATCAGAATGACACTAAGCAACACACTTAGCAGCAACACCTGAATTAACGCTATGCCTCGTTGCGATGAGAAAGCGTGTTTCATAGCGGATTCTCTAATTCTTCACGGGAAATATTTAAGCGTGAACGATCAGCTACCGCAAACTCTAACGTAAAGTCAGCCATTACAATTTTGATTTTTTGCGGATGTAACCGGCGCCTCAGCGCATCATACTCGTCAAACCACTGCGCTTGCGCCGTTAAACTAACATCGATATTAGCCATGGCTGCCATTCTGACCTCAATGCTTTCCCAGCCATAATAGCTGAAACTAAGCTCAGATAAATCGGTCGATATAATCCGGCGTTTGTTGAAGGGTAGCGTTTGATCGGCACTTTTCAGCACAGTATGCTGCAATGAAGCCTCTTCGTATACCAGTTGAAATGTGCCATCAGCATTCGCTTCCCTAAATACCCGGATAACGGCGGGATAGCCGATATTGAAAATCGGCGAATAAGTAACGGCGGTAAACCCCTCCTCACGCCCCAGAAAATAAAAAGCCCGGTTGCCCTGATCGGTTACCGCCATTGGCAAGATAGCCTGCATGGCATCGAGCAGTAATTCATTATTGCGGTAATTCTGGTAAGCACGTTCAATATTTGAAAGATCACGTCGCCACGAATCGGTGTAAAGCTGATATGCGGTGGCCGCCAGCACTAACATGCCGAGCATAATACTCATGGCAATCAGCAGCTCCACTAAGGTAAAACCGCGTTTTAAAAAGCCGGAGGCAGCCATGCCAGCTCCTTAAATTGCAATTGTTCTGTCCGCCCATCGAAACTCAGTTGCAGTTCCACCTGATATAGCCGGAAACGCTCGATAGAATCGGCGCCGGAGGACACAGTACCGGCATCAAAGCGCGGCGGCGCAGAGCCAGTTCTGATGACAACAGCCTGCCACTGAAAGCTGACATTCTCCAGTGAACCGCTACCAGACAGCGTGTCCTGTGGGTTAGTACGGATTTGCTGCTGAATTGTCAGCGCAATCATCCTGGCGGGCTGCAGCGTTTTAATTACTTTGCCGGCCTGAGCACTGCTTTGGCGCAACGTCTGGATAGTCACCGCGCTTAAACTCAGCGCAGCGAACAAAATAACGGCTGCGATTAATACTTCAACCAGCGTAAGCCCGCGACAGTGCTTCACAGCCGCTCCGCCAGCTCAAGCTGTTGCTCTGTTTTTCTCTTTAACACCTTAATATGCGTTGCATTTGCATAACCGTTAGCATTAATCATAAGGGCCTGCTGAGGGAAAAACAAAAACTCAAAATTCAGCTCTGTTTTATCTTCACCAACATAACGGATCAGTTGTTTGCCATCGAAGCCGAAACGCACGGCCTGGCCTTTTAAAAAGGCGACTTTTGCACTGTCTGCCAGATATTGCTCAAGTTGCTGATATTCTGCTGCCGCTTTTGCCTTATCAACTTGTTCTATCATTAGCGGTGCCACCAGGCTCAGCATCGTGGTCATAATAGTAATAACCACGAGTAACTCGATAAGCGTGAAACCTGCCGGTTGCCTGCAGTTCATAACGGCTTATAAACCCACATCGGTAGCAGAGGTGATGCTCAGCATCATAATAACCACCACCCCGCCGACGATGCCGCCCATTACCAGGATAAGTAATGGCTCCAGTAAACTGGTAAAACGGGAGACCCAGTCAGTAAACTGGCGCTGACTGCGCTGGGCTATTTCTTTAAATATCCGCGCCAGCTCGCCACTTTCCTCACCGACACTGAGCAAAGATGCAAAAAAATCCGGAAATAAACGGGTTTGCCGTAATGCCACTGATAGCTGATCGCCACGCTTGATTTTACTAATAGCAATCTGCATTTCAGCTCGCAGTTCACTATGTTTGATATTGCCGTTTGCCAGCTCCAGCGCCTGATCGATAGCAACTCCGGCATCAAGCATCATCGCCAGACCACCATTAAAGCGGATACGTTCTACCAGCAAAATGGCCGGCTTAAACAGTGGCAAGCGAATAGCCAGCCATTGCCAGCGCTGCTGTAACACTTTATTTTTCCGATAGTAAAACAGCAGAAAAATGCTAAGCGCAATTGCGCCGAACAACAGTAACTGGTATTGCTGCAACCAGGCTGAAGATGACAACAACATCACGGTGTAAAATGGTAAATCCTGTTGTCTTTCAAACATCGTGGCCATATTTGGCACAACGTAATTAAAGATAAACAATACAGAGGCAACACAAACAAAAAGAATTACCGCAGGATAGGTTAATGCCTGGGATATTTTCTTCTGCAAGTCACGTTTAAAAGCCAAATCTTCCGCTAATTGCCGGAAAATAGCTGCCAACCGCCCTGTTTTTTCGCCAATACTTATCAGGTTGATATAGAGTGGATCAAATAAATCATTAAAGCCGGCAAGTACCTGTGATAACTGTTTACCACTGCGAAGTTCTGTACTGATTTTATTCAGCAACTTCGCTAACGCCGGTTTCTTATTAGCCGACTTTAACAAATCGATGCCTTTATCAATTTTCAGGCCGGAATCAAGCAGCAGTGACAATTCTGCCGTTAAAAATTCAATATCAGCCAGATCCACCCTGCCTGAGCCGAACATCGCGTCAGCTTGCAATGGTTTTTCAGGCGCAACCGACTTTAACAAGATCCCCTGCTGGCGGAGGATCTGCTGCGCAGATTCTGCAGTAGCAGCCTCAACTGAGCCCGTCACCCGGGCTCCTGACTTATCAAAACCGCTGTATTCAAACACTGCCATTATCCGGCAACCCTTAATACTTCTTCAATTGTTGTTGTGCCTTGTAATGCTTTTAGCAAACCATCTTCAAGTAGCGTTCTGCCACCATGCTTCCGGTTCTGAGCGCGGGCCAGCTGAATAAAGTTCTGATCTTTTGGGATCGCTTTAATTTCATCCGTACATCGCAAGTATTCGATTATTGCTAACCTTCCCTTGTAACCCGTATGGTTGCAACGCTCACACCCTGCCGCCTGAAACAGGTTTATCTGGCCATGATTTAATGCGGTTGCATATTGCTGCAATTGGTAACGCTCGCTAAGTGCGGTTGCATCTTCTGCTGGTATTGCACAGTCAGGGCACAGTCTGCGAACCAGGCGCTGCGCGACTATAGACACCAGGGCAGCATTGAGTAAAAACTCCTCAACGCCTAAATCAAGCAAACGGGTGTAAGCACTTGGCGCATCGTTAGTGTGCACGGTAGAAAAAACCAGATGACCTGTTAATGCCGACTGCATAGCAATGGCAGCCGTTTCTTTATCGCGGATTTCACCGAGCATAATAATGTCTGGATCCTGCCGTACAATACTACGCAGACCTGCGGCAAAATCAAAACCGATATCGGACTGCACCTGCACCTGATTTATGCCATCAAGCTGGTACTCAACCGGATCTTCAAGGGTAATAATCTTCACGCCGGGGGTGTTTAATTTATTTAAAAAGGTATACAAACTGGTTGTCTTACCTGAGCCAGTCGGGCCAGTCAACAGCACCACACCCGCCGTGGTTTTGATGTCCTGCAGAATTTTTTGTTCAATGTCAGCAGCAATACCAAGCACTTCCATATCGTAACGGATGGCATCCTTGCGTAAAAATCGCATCACCACACTTTCACCGTCATTCAGCGGCAATGCCGAAACCCGGATATCAAGTTCAATACCACCAATCCGCATTTCAATTTTGCCATCCTGCGGTCTGCGCTTTTCAGCAATATCCATATTACTGAGGATTTTGAGCCGGGTGGTCACTGGCAATACCAAAGCGGCGGGGATCGTATCTATATCCTGTAGCACACCATCAATCCTGAACCGCACTTTGCCCCTACCTTGTGATGGCTCTATGTGCATATCTGAGGCGCGCTGGCGCAATGCTTTAGTAATCAGAGCATTTAGCAGGTTTACGGTAGGCGCCTCTGACGCCAGCTCCCGCAAGCGGGCCTCTTCCACCGAGGTCAACTCGTCTGAGCGTGCGGTATCTTCCTGCTGCTGGCTCATCGCAGCTAACTTATTAAACTGCTCAGCACTGGCCATAACCAGTTTGCAATCTACCCCGAGTGCGGTGACGATTTCCTGAGCATCTTTATTCAACGGGGCAATGGTAACAAATTTCCATTCAGTCCCGTCAAGAGCGAAAGGCATCCAGCCTTTCTCTGTTAATGAGGCCACCGGCATTGTCTTTGCTTGCTCAGGTAATGTCCAGTCGCTGATATGTTCATCATTAAGGGTAGGCAACGACAAAAGCTTAGCGTAAAAATCTGGCAGGGTTTCTGAAGATAAACTGCCCATACTAACCAGAATGTGTTCCAGCTGACCGCCATATTTACGCTGAAACGCAGATGCCTTTTCTACATCAGCAACACTGACACCAAACGACTGCAGCAACTGAGCAAGATTACTCATTTATGAACGATATCCGCGTCGTCGCCCTCGCCGCCCGCACGGCCATCCCTGCCGTACGACATCAGATTAAAACTGGTACTGCCTTCAGTAGCACTAGTATAAACATAAGGGTTGCCCCAGGGGTCAAGCGGCACTTCTTTTGGTAAATAAGGGCCATCCCAGTTTTTATGATCGCTTTTAACCAGTTCATCCAGCGTTGTCGGATATCGCCCGATATCTAAACGGTAGGTATTGAGTGAGGTTTCCAGTAATTCCATCTGGGCTTTTGCCGTTTTAATTCTTGATGAGTCCACTTTTGAGAACATTTCCGGTGCCACTAAAGACGCCAGCAAACCAACAATAACAATGACGATTAACAGCTCTATCAGCGTGAAACCGCGAACTTTCTTAAGCTTCATGGATTATCCTGTGTTGAAAATATCTTACTGTAAATGCTGCGGCATATTACCGTACGGCCATAGACTGAGCAAGGTTACACTAAAAGACATCAGACGCTAGCCGGGCAAAATAGTTTCAAAACCGGCATCGGCTATTCGTTGTTGCCAGCGCCAGGCTTGCCGGCTTTGATCACTGATATCAGCCGCTTGTGGCTGAGGCCAGGCGGTAAGCTGTTGCAAGTCATGATACTGCAAAGGGTGCTGGTTCAGAAAGTCAGTTACCCAACTGTTTTTATTGCCAATAACCGGCAAACCACAAGCAGCGTATTCCAGCAGTTTGGTCGAGGTTTGAAAGTGGTAAGGATAGACATCCGGCAGATAATTGAGACCAAACCGTGCCTGATTCAGCAAAGCGGGTATCTGGCTGTTAGGTACTGGCCCCATAAACCGGACATTGGCATAACGCTGATATCGCTGTTGTAAATAGACGGATGGCTGACCTACCAGCCAGATACTGGTATGGGGGCGCAGTTTTAACACAACATCCAGTGCGTGTTCCAGCCTGCGGCTTTTATCCATAGAGCCGGCATAGATCAGATCGCACTTTTTCCCGGCATCAAGCTGCTGCTTAAAATGACCGGCAATCCCCATATCACGAAAGCGCTCTGGCACAGCATCGTTAAAACGCATCAGCCTGCTTTGTGTTTTATTCTGAAATACCCGCAAATCAGGTGTGGCATTAAGTTGCCGTTTTATCAGATCTTTAACGCGGGCCAACGGTGGGGTTGATAAAGAGGCGTACTCATGGACGATAAACTGACCAGGCTGGGGCTGGTAGCGGGAAAACCCCATAAAAAACCAGACAATATCATAGCCAGATAAATCGGCAGCCGGATTGCTGACCTCCACGTGATAGCGGGGGCGGAAATAATCGGTGTAAGCCTGTAACTCCGGCAGCTGGGCTTTGGATTGATGAACAAAACACAGTGATTTCATCTTATAACCCTGTTAATTAACAGTGCCAGCTTACCCAGTCTTTGGCTAACAAGGACTTTAACCACCCGCAAACGCTGACTCAATGGCAAGCGAACAAATGCCCGCCACGGAAAGGCGTTGTTATTGAAAATTGCCTGATTTACCTGATGACTTGCCAGTTGCGCCTGATTCATGAACCTGCGGTGTTTTTCAAGCAATAATTGGTAGCCGCTTTCACGCCGGCTCGAGCCGGAAATACGTTCCGACTGATGATCCTGATGTAAAATGTAGCTGCAACTTTTAATTCGGTAGCCATCACCAAAGGCCGCAGCGAGCCGTAACCAGGTGTCATAATCCTGGCAACTGGGCATGTCCGGATCAAAGCCATTAATCGTTTGCAAAGAGCTTGTCAGGGTAAAAATCTGGTTACCGACCAGATTGGCAAACAACAGCTGCTGATAACTGATGACTCTGGGGCGCCGGGCAAAACAGAACCGTCGCTGTTGCTCATTAATAACGGTATAACCGGTACATAAGAACGCGCAGCCGGGGTGGCGATGCCACTGTTGCACCAATTCACTGATCCGCTGTGGCATAAACTCGTCGTCATCATCAAGACCAGTGATAAATTGGCCTCGGGCAAGCTCAATAGCCGTATTTCTGGCAACAGGCGCGCCACTGCTCTTTGGTAAATATCGATAGATTACTTCTGGGAATTGCTGCAGCAACTGCTGATTCTGCTGCGCATGCGCCGGTGCAGAACCGTCATCCACCACAATAATTTCAATATGAGGATAAGTTTGCGCCAGACAGCTGCCAACCGCCCTCGCCAGTAGCCCGGGGCGGTTATGGGTTGCAATATATACCGTAACTAGCGGCAACTGCTCTGGCATGGCCATATTTTACGTTAATACTCCCAACAACAGGCTCGCACCAGCCGGCCTGACTACCCGGCTGGGCCTTAGCATTGATAATAATCGCGATACCAGTTTACGAACTGCTGCATGCCCTGCTCTATTGGCATTGCCGGTTTAAACCCTACTGCGGCTTGTAAATCATCAATATCGGCATAGGTGGCAGGTACATCACCATCCTGCATTGGGTAATACTCTTTAATGGCCGTTTTGCCGGTAGCTTTTTCGATGGCTTCGATAAAGGTCATCAGTTTTACTGGCTGGTTATTACCAATATTAAATATTTTATAGGGAGCAAAACTGGCCGAGGCATCACTACTTTGCCACTGGGGATTAGCGACAGGTGGCTTATCCTGAATGCGCAGTATTCCCTCTACGATGTCATCAATATAGGTGAAGTCGCGCATCATCTGGCCATGATTAAACACTTTAATTGGCTGGTCAGCCAGAATGGCTTTGGTAAACAAAAAAGGTGCCATATCGGGCCGGCCCCAGGGGCCGTAAACGGTAAAAAAGCGCAACCCGGTTGTCGGTATACCATACAAATGGCTGTAGGTATGGGCCATTAGCTCATTGGCTTTTTTGGTTGCAGCGTACAACGATACCGGGTGGTCGACCCGATCGCTGGTGCTAAAAGGCATTTTACTGTTCATGCCATACACCGAGCTCGATGAAGCATAAACCAGATGCTCTATTTTATGTCGGCGGCAGCCTTCCAGTATAGTCAGGGTACCTATCACGTTGCTATCGGCATACGCCATCGGGTTTTCCAGTGAATACCTGACACCAGCCTGAGCCCCCAGATGAATAACCCGCTGAAATTGCGCTGTGGCAAACAGCGCAGCAATCCCTTCACGGTCGGCAAGGTCCAGCTCGACAAAATTAAAGCCGGCTTCGGTTTGTAAAGGAGCAAGACGGTCACGTTTAAGTTGTACATCGTAATAGTCGTTAAGGTTATCAATACCGGTAACCGTATGACCCGAAGTCAGTAAACGTGCACATACAGCAGAGCCAATAAAACCGGCGGCGCCGGTGACAAGAAAATTCATTCAGATATTCCCAGATACAATTGTAATTAACCTTTTTTAACCCTGTCGCCACTGCCCTTACCGGCCACTGTCATCAGGATAAATTTAAAGTAGCTAGCCAATGTCATGTTTTGCAGCATTTTTGCGTCGGTTTCGGCCAGTAATAAAGGTGTCGACATATCAATATCATTTACCTGAGCCAGGCCGGTAATACCGGGCCGGGCATTTAATACGCCACGCTGCTCGCGTTCGTCTATTAATTCCTGCTGGTTAAATAAACATGGCCTTGGCCCAACCAGGCTCATGTCACCCTTTAATACGTTCCACAGCTGGGGTAACTCATCCAGTTTAGTTCGGCGTAAAAAGCCACCAAAAGGTGTTATGGCGCTGCTACTGGCCAGATGGCTGGCCACATGGGCAGTGTCTGGTCGCATAGTGCGGAATTTTACCAGGGTAAAAGGCTTTTTATGCCGGCCAACCCGAACCTGACGAAATATCGGCGAGCCGGTATCAAACAAGCCAATAACTGTAAGAATTATCAGCACCGGCAAACCAAACAACAAGCCGAAAAAAGCAAATATAATATCTAATAAACGAATTAACATAGATCCTCATTCATAAAACAACGCTTAATCCCCTCTTCCACCGAAATCGGCGGCGTCCAGTTCAAGGTTGCTTTGGTATGCTCAATATCAAGCTGTAAATTGCCACACAGCCGATCTATTACCGCCTGTTTACCAGTCAGTTTACCTGCTAACCGCAACCAGCTGACTGGCACCGGCAATAACCTGGGCTTCTTACCTGCAGCGCAGGTCATCAGTTTTAATAATTCGGTCGTTGAAACATCCCGATCATCACTGACTAAAAATATCTGATTGGCCGCTTTGGGATGGTCGATGCAGGTCACAACAAGATCGACAAGATTATCAAGTGCTACCAGGCTGCGCCTATTATCTATTGCGCCAAGTGGTAACGGCAAATTCTTTTTTGCTAAGTTAAGCATTGCCGCAAAATTGGCTTTTACCCCATAGCCATAGACCAGCGGCGGTCGGATAATGACGATTTCCATTTTTGTTTCTTTTGCCAGTTGCATCAACTGCTGCTCAGCCTCAGCTTTAGACAAACCATACGCATCTTGTGGAGAGACCGGCTGACCAGCAGAAAATGGTTTGCCGGTTATGGTCTTTTCGCCATTAACCTTCACTGAACTGATAAATATAAAGCGTTTTACCCCTGACTCTGCTGCCTGACGCGCCAGGTTTAATGTGCCTTCAGTGTTCACGGCGCGAAAAGCTGCCAGCGGGTTGGCGGCGTCGTCTGCCATCTGGTGTACTCTGGCAGCTGCATGAACAATTACATCAATCTGACAGTCAGTTATTACCTGTTGCCAGGGAGTAGCGCTATTCAGTGCAGCAATCTGGAACTGTTTAACCGCAGCTGGCATGGCGGCTACTTTTCGGCTGACACTGACAGCATTAAAACCAGCTTTAACTACCCTGGCTAATACTCCACCGCCGACAAAGCCGTTAGCGCCGGTTATTAAAATATTTGGTTTACTCATTTATTCTGTCTGCTGTTGGTTTTATGCTCTGTTCAAAAGGGCGCTACTGTATTAATAATAACGTGCTTACGCAAATTCAGTTTCAAGTGAACAGCAAACTTAGCTCCTGATTAATGTGTTTCTTTTGAGTGATATTTCTGGTACCACAGTTGAAAAATTAAAATACTCCATAAAATGCCGTGCCAGTTACGAACTCCAGTCAGGTGCTCCTGCCATAGCTTATCAACCAGAGAGGCGTCAAAAAAGCCTTGTTGCGCTAATAAGGATGGCGACAACAAATCGCTGGCCCAACTTTTAAGGGGGCCGCGTAGCCATTCGGCGAGGGGTACAGCAAAACCTTGCTTGGGGCGTTCTATCAGGTCTGGCGGAACATAACGGTATAGTATCTTACGCAACGCCCATTTCGATGTTTTATGTCTGACTTTCAGATCTAACGGTGTCTTAGCTGCAAACTCATAAACCTGATGATCCAGCATTGGCACTCGGGTCTCCAGCGAGCATGCCATTGCTGCCCGGTCTACTTTTACCAGAATATCGTCTGGCAGATATGATACGGTATCAAATGCCATCGCCCGCTCCAGCGGATTCGACGAACTAATTGTTGCCCTGGCCTGACGTAGTAATGTATCAGGTTCTGTCGCTCCCAGGACAAATTGCTGTGGCGTTGAAGTATGAGATATCAGCTTCAGGTATAAGGCATCGAAGCTATCGGCACTGAGCAACAGCGCAGCTTTATGCAACTTATCACCCAAAAGCTTAATGTTAAAACGGCCTGGAATTAACGGCGTCAACGCATTTAACCAGTTTACCGGTACGCTATTAATTGTACTCGCTGCAACGCGACGCAGAAAAAATGGCAGACGCCGGATACGCTGCCATAATTTTAATGCCGCATAATACCGGCTATAACCACAAAATAGCTCGTCGCCGGCATCACCACTCAATGCGACGGTTACCTGGCTGCGCGCCATCTGACAAACCAGAAAAGTAGGTAGCTGAGAGGAATCAGCAAAGGGTTCATCGTAAATATCCGCCAGCCTGGGCACAACATCCAGTATATCCTGTTCTGAAACATACAGTTCCCGATGCTTAGTTCCTAAGTGATTTGCTACTGCTTTTGCAAACACCGCTTCATCATATTGCTTTTGGGTAAATCCAACCGAAAAAGTCTGAATGGGCGCGTCTGATTGCTGCTGCATTAAGGCGACAATTAAAGAGGAATCAATCCCGCCAGATAAAAATGCCCCCAACGGTACATCAGCTATCATTTGTCGCTTTACTGCCAGGGTTAATACCCGCTCCAGTTCGTCAAGATATTGCTGTTCCGACTGCGACTGCAATTTTTCGCTATTCCGGCTGTCGAGTGCAGACCAATAAGCTGATATATCAATCTTAGGTGTCCTGGCAGAAAGTGTCAGAATAGTTCCGGGCTGTAATTTGAATAATTGCTGGTAAATACAGTGGGGCGCAGGAATATAGTTATGCCGTAATAACAGGCACAATGCGTCACGATTGATCTCTGCTGAAAAATCAGGATGAGCTTGCAATGCCTTAAGTTCGGAACCAAATAAAAAACTGTTGTTCTGCCAGCCGTAATAGAGCGGTTTTTCGCCTAGCCGATCCCGAACTAACTGCAGACATTCGGTTTGCTTGTCCCAAAGTGCAAAAGCGAACATGCCGACACAGCGCTGCAACGCCGCTTTTACGCCCCATTGGACTATTGCTGCCAGCAAAGTTTCAGTATCGGAATGACCAGACCAGGTTAAATCAGATTGCAACCCGGCCAGCTCTGCACGAATATCCAGATGATTGTATATCTCGCCGTTGTAGGCAATAACATAACGGCCACAGGCAGAGTGCATAGGCTGCTGACCCGCTGCTGACAAATCGATAATCGCCAGACGACGATGGGCCAAACCTATGCCAGCGTCAGCGTCAAACCAAACGTCAGAACTGTCTGGCCCTCGGGTATGAATCGCCTCACCCATTTGCTGCAGAATGTGTTCTGCGTTGGCAGGAAAAACCTTATTTTGAAAAAAGCCTGTAAAACCACACATTTACCGAAACCCCAAATTATTTTTAACGCAACACGGCTTAAAAAATAAATACACCGACAAAACATAAGTTTTTAATTTAATCTTTTACTGTTTCTGGCGTGAGTTCAGCATAAAGCTCAAAATAAGCAGAGACGGTATGGTCAATGTTATATTTTTGCAAGGCGAGTTTACGGCCATTTGCTGCCATCTGACCACGTAATGTTTTATTCAGATATAAAGATTCAATAGCGTCAGCCAATGGCTGCACTTGCTTTACCGGCACCAGCAAACCGGTTTCGCCATCGATAATAGCATGCCGGCAACCTGGTACATCAGTGGTAATGATTGCCCGGCCACATGCCGCGGCCTCAATTAACACTTTAGGTAAACCTTCCCGGTATGAGGGCAATACAACCAGATTACTTTTGGCAAAAACCTGTGGAATGTCGTCCCTGAACCCCAGAAACTCGACCAGTTTCTCATCTTCCAGTTGCTGAATAAGCTTTGGGGAAATAGATGCCGGATTACCTTCATCGGTGTCACCGGCCACCCAAAAACGGATATCCGGGTACTTCAGCTTCAATAACCGTGCGGCAGCAACAAACTCCATAAAACCTTTGTCTTTTAATAAGCGGGCAGCAAAGATTACGGTAAAGCTATCTGCCGGCTCCGGAACCACATGGTACCTGTCCAGATCAACCCCGGCGCCATTAATAATCCGTGCCTTTTCTGGTACGACGATATCCGACGCCAGGAAGCTTTGCATATCAGAGTCATTTTCAAAAACGGCCAGTAAATTTGGATGAGCAAAAACCCTTTTATATAAAAAACTGACCAGGCCACGAACTAAAATTGCCCTGATGCCATGATGAATAAAAACGTAACCTAAACCGGTGACGACCGCCAATACCCCAGGCACATTAGTTAATCGTGCAGCCAGACCGCCATAAATAACCGGCTTAATGGTCATCAAATGAACAAGTTCCGGCTGAAGATGGCGAAACAATTTTAACAGATAGAAAAACGATCTAAATTCTGAGAATACGTTCTTACCACTGCGGCTTAACGGTATGACGTGATGGCTTAGTCCTGTTGCAGTAATATGAGGTATTTCAGGGCCGGCCATTGTCGCAACATGAACATCGTAGCCTCTGCGCTGCGCTTCCTTGGCTTCGGGTAACCAATGCGACAGGAAAAACTTCGCAATATTAACTACAAATACCATTTTAGGCTTGTTGCCCCGATACAAGCCCAGATGCGTTGAAATAACAGAGTTAATATCAAATGCCTGTTCAGCAAGCTGCCTGCTGGCGACACCCATTTGCCTGCGCATTGACTCGTTTTTGACCAGTTCTACAATGGCGCTGGCTATAGCAGAAGCATTTTTAACCGGCACCAGTAACCCTGTTACATCTGGCGTTATTGCGTCACGACAACCAGGTACATCAGTGGTAATAACGGCCCGGCCACAAGCCGCTGCCTCAATAAGACTTTTGGGTAATCCTTCACGATAAGAAGGTAATACAATCACGTTGGCCTGCGCCATAGTGGCATTTATATCTTTCTGATAACCCCAGTGTTCAACTATTCCTTCCTGCACCCAGCCAGCAATATCGGACACAGATACCGATTTCGGATTGCCTTCATCAGTATCTCCGACCAGTACCATGCGAATGGGTATAGTTTGTGCCTTCAGCTGGCGAGCCGCTTCGACAAACTCTAAAACGCCTTTGTCATATAACAACCGTGCTACCAGCATAATTACCGGAATAGTTGTTGGCTCAGGTGCAACATGATACTGGGACAAATTAACACCAGAGCCCCGGATCATTACAACCTGTGACGGCTCTATAATACCTTGCTTTAATAACAGCTGTTTATCGTCAGGATTCTGAAAAATAACTTTGGTGTTTGGGGTATGTAAAGCAAAGCGATACAGCAATGACACTGCTGAACGCAGCAGGCTGGCTCGCAGACCTCTGGCGATAAAAATATATCCTAACCCGGAAATAGAAGCCACTCGTTGTTTTATTCTAAGTAACCGACTGGCTATGCCACCATAAATAACCGGTTTAATTGTTACCAGATGAACTATATCTGGCCTCACCTTGCGTAACATGGAGAAAATCCCCTGAAACGCAAATATCTCTGAGAAAATGCCAGTACCGCTTCGCGACAAGTCTAACTGATGCAAGGTAAAACCGAGCGACTGTAAATACTCAGCCTTATCAGTAAAATTACAGGCAAGATGAACATCATACCCTTCCTGTTGCGCTGCCAATGCGATGGGTAGCCGGTGAGAAATAAAAAACCAGTCTACGTTAACGATATACAGCAATCGCTTTTTAAGTTCCGTCATAGGGTCTTCCAGGTTTGCAGCATCAATAAACATTGGTTGCCAGCGCTGCAAAATAATTGAATACCCATATTAATTCGGCCCTGACCATATTGCAGCGAAGCGGTTTATCATTTTACTGATATCAAACTCTTGTGTTACCCAAAGCTTTGAGTCCCTGCCTAACGTTGACCAGCTGGCTTTATCAGCTGACTTTTTAAACATTTGGGCCATTGCTGCACTTAGCTGCTGAACATTTTCAGGCTTAGTGACGATACCATGCTCGCCTACTATTGCCGCTGCATCACCCACGTCAGTAACGATAACAGGCGTTTCACAAGCCATCGCTTCAACCACCACGTTAGGAAAGGCTTCGCCATATGAACTGGACATAACATGCAAGTCGATACCGCTCATCACACCAGGAATATCGTCAGACTCACCATAAAGTATTACCTTTTTTTCTACCTGATAAGTAGTTATCAGCTTATGCAATGTTGCGTTATCACCGGTCATGTCTCTGCCAACGAGTATAAGATAAACGTTATCTTTACCCGCTGCGAATTGCGAAAAAGCGCTTAGCAAACTCTGATGATCTTTTTGAGGATGCCAACGGGCAACATTACCAATCAGAAAATCATTATCCTGCATTCCTAAGCTGGCTCGGAATTCCAATCTCTTTGCCTCACTAAATGTCAGCCTGGCAAAGTTATAACCATTTGCGACAAATTCAAACTTAGATCCCTTATAGCCCTTTTCAATATGGATAGCTTTAGCGTTCTCAGAACAACAGATAATTTTACGTGGAACAAAAGATGATAAAAAAGCGCAAATTTTTACTATTACCCGAATAGACAATGGTGTTACAGCCTTTTCGAATGTTGAATGACGTATTGACCAGAAAACATTTCTCTTAAAAAACAGCAATGCATAAACAGATATCATTAAATCAGCGTGATACATCCAGGATTGAAAGGCCACAGGCTTGACCCGTCGCTCAGCCCGCCTCAATGCAAACAGCCCGCTGATAAAGCTGATTAAGCCTTTAATATTAAGACAGGTAACTTCAACACCAATTTTTTGCAGCTTCTCTACGTATTTACCACCAGAGGTCATGGAAAAAACAATATGTTTAGACGATTTGTCGTTTTCAATAAGCCGGTATAGCGCGCCCTCTGCGCCGCCATTGCCCAAACCGGTTATCAGGTGGATAACGTGTTTCATAGATCAGTAACTCCATAGCCCATCAGCGGCAATTGAGATTTCATTAGCCAAAGCAAAATTGTGTAGAACATTAAGGACATGTAAAAGGCGATTTTACGCCACTGGGTTAGTGCGAGAGAGGCGAGAAACAGTAAGACAATGGTACTTTCAAATATTCGTCCGGAAACTGGTAGTAAAAAGTAGCATGATACATAAAATATCAGGGTTCCCACCACAAAGCTGTTATTTCTTAAAAAAGTCTTACCTTGCATCACAAAAATAAACAAAACGAAAACCCAAAAGATAAAGCCCAGGCCTGACACCTCATACTGAACATAAGACTCGCTCTCAGCTTGTCTGGCGCCCAGTATCGAAGCTAATGAAAAAACCGTTCCGCCGACTGCAGCTCCCATCAGAGAATAAGTAAGTATTCTCAAATCTGCTCCAAACCGGAAGTTTGCCAACAAATGAGACACCAATAAGATCAGCAGTACAAAGAAAAAGCTTGAGTGAACAAAGGGCGCAATCGCATACAGAAAATACTTTAGGAGTGGACGTTGGCAAAACCATGCATACATAAAAATGGCGATCGCTACGCCCTGCCGCAAGTGGATAATATGGTTTTTAATTACCTGCGGCATTAATACGATAAGGATTAGGAACACGAAAAACTTGCTGTTGAATCTGAGCACCAGATAACAGACTGTAAATGCTGGCACACCAATCAATATTCTGACAGTGGCTTCAGGGCTGAATACAGAATTTAAAATAATATTAATGCCTAACCAGACCGGTTCGTTCATCAGTGCGGCCAAAACGCCATTTGCAGCATTTCTGGCCAGTATAACGATGGAGAACTCTGCAAAGGTTAAGTAATTTTCCCTGTCTAGAAATACATCAACGGGAAAAGAGGCAAGTATTGCCGCGTACAGCAGAGCAAAAATGAAGCAATAAATTTTGTAGTTACGTGTAGCCTCAGCCAGCGTGTTGTTCTGTAATGTAAAATCATCTTTTCTCAGGCTTAACATTGCACATTACCCCGAACTACAACAGCTGTGGCATTGCCATTATCCGTATGGTCAGTATGTAAAATATCATACCCGGATAGTACAGTACCTGAGTTTGCAATCAGCTGAGAATCCGTCATTCAATTACACCTTGTTTTCACAAAGAAATGTACGCCAGGTATTAAGAATGTTACGGCGGGAAAATCGTTTGGCCGTATCCTGTATCCGCTGATGATTCCAACTTTTTACTGCAGCAGCTTGCATGGCCTCTGCTACCGATTCAGCCGTGCGGCTGTTAACCAGATAGCCATTAATATCATGTTCTACTATTTCATCAGGGCCGGAAGGACAATTAACCGAAACAACTGGCGTTCCCAGCGTTATCGACTCCACCAGCACATTGGGAAATCCTTCGTATAACGATGTTAGCAAGGTAAACTTTGCATCACGATAATATTGCACTGTATCTGCCTGGAAGCCAACAAAATCAACCTTACCGGCTACGCCCAGGCTTTGTGCGATGGTTTTTAACTCAGCCTCAAGTGCACCTTGCCCTGCAATTTTCAGACGATACTGAGGATTTGTTACCGAGAACAATGCAAAAGCTTCAATCGCTAAATCAAAGGCTTTTTGCTGTTCCAGCCGACCAATACACAATATATAAGCGCATTCGGAACCACTAATATTGGAAGAACTGGCTGCTTGCTGCTCAACAAGCTGGTTTACCGGGTTATAGATTACACTGGTCCGCGACTCAGATATGTTCATAGTATTCAGCAAATCCTGCTTCATACCCCGACATTGGTTAATAATATGATCAGTTTTACTGTACAAACGCTGCAGCAATGCGCGTAGTACCCGTGTTTTAACAGAGGATGATTTTGGATCCAGACTGGCGGAAATGGTATTAATATTTCGGGCAATCAGCTGAAAATCAAAGCCTAAAAATGGCCTTATCAATACCATGACCACTGCCAACTCATAATTAAAAACAATTACTTTATCGGGTTTAGTTTTTCTTAAGTGCTTTATTAGCGGTAAAAAAGAATAACGGGCATTGCTGACATTAAGGCTGGTTTGCCGCACCTTTTCTGACAATCTGTCCTGGTAAACAGCTCTCTGCATGTTTAAGACTACAAGTTCAACATCCATCCCCTGCCCGGCCAGGCCACTGGCTACGGTGACACAGACCCCTTCAGCACCGCCACCGGTGAGTGAACTAAGGACAAAGCAACAACGCGGACTTTTATCAGCTGTTATATTATTCATTCAACATCCCGACTATTGCTGCTCAAGCCAACTTTGAAAGGTCAACAGATTCCAAAGTAAATACTGCCAATCCCGAGCCCCTGATAAATGCTCACGCCAATACTTTCGTACCAGTTTCACATTGAATAAACCTTGTTGTTTCAGCCTGCTTTCGTCTAACAGTGCCTCAGCCCAGCTTTTTAAAGGCCCCCTTAACCAATGGTCAATAGGGACACCGAACCCTTTTTTAGGTCTATCCAGTAGTCCTCTGGGTACATGTTTATATAAAATTTGCTTTAATGCCCATTTGCCCTGGCCGTCTCTCACTTTGTGACGTAATGGCATTTGTAGTGCAAGCTCAATAAATCGATGGTCTAGCATGGGCACCCGGGTTTCCAGCGATGTGGCCATCGCTGCCCTGTCCACTTTTACCAGCACATCATCTGGCAAATAGCTTTGACTGTCAGCCAGCATCATCCAGTTAAACTGCTCATCTACATTGGATATATGGTGCGGATGACTTAGCAAATTTTCCGGTTCGGTTACATTTTTAAGAAGTAGGGCCGGGTGCTTGGAATTAGACACAACATGCCGGTATATACCGGAAAAATTACTCAGTTCTGCCAGCTCAGCAACTCTGGCAAACGAGTGAGATAAGGTACCTTTTGTCTGCAAGCCAACAGCATGGTCCAGATCCTGCCAGATATCAGCATGAAATAGCGGCTGGCATTTCTTCAGCAAACTAAACGTTGGTGTGGGTACCGCTGATAATTTTCGGGCAAATTTTGTCGCCCGGAAATAGCGGCTATAGCCGCCAAATAATTCGTCACCGCCATCGCCTGACAGTGCCACGGTAACGTGTTTTTTGGCCTCTTTGGCAATCAGGTAAGTAGGAATTTGTGAGCTGTCGCCGAGTGGCTCATCATACATGTGAGCTAACGACGGCACTACGTTTAAGGCATCTTGCTCATCGACATAGACTTCAGTGTGGTCGGTGCCTAAATGGGTGGCAACGGCTTTAGCATGCTCCGCTTCGTTATACTCAGGTACATGAAAACCAACGGTAAACGTTTTTACTGGTTTGGAGGACTGCGCCTGCATTAACGCTGCGATTAGCGATGAATCGGTGCCACCAGATAAAAAGGCACCCAGCGGCACATCGGCCAGCATTTGTTCTCTGACCGACAGTTTAAGTTGTGCTTCAAGTGCCGCCACGGCTTCCTGGTCAGAACCTTCGAACAAGTTGCTGCTGGTACGCTGAGCAGCATCAGGAAATGACCAGTAGGTGTTTATTTCAATTGTATGACATGTATCCTTACCGCTTAATGTCAGTATGCAACCTGGTGGCAGCTTCTGAATATGCTGATAAACGGTATGAGGCGCCGGAATATATTTATACCTCAGCATTAAGGCAACTGACGGCATACTAATTCGGTTGTCAAATGCCGGATGCTGCTTAAGTGCTTTAAGTTCAGAGCCGAATAAAAATACCCCGTTACAAAAACCATAATATAAGGGTTTTTCACCTGCCCGATCACGGGCTAAAGTCAGGCGCTGTTGCTCAGTATCCCATAACGCAAAAGCAAACATTCCGGCACAGCGCTGCAGGGTTTGCTCAATACCCCAGCACCTTATCCCTTCTAATAAGGTTTCGGTATCAGAATGGCCACGCCATTGGCTACCAAATTGCTGTTCCAGTTCACGCCTTAGTGTCAGGTGATTATATATTTCGCCGTTAAAAGCAATAACGTAACGCTGTTCGACTGAAGCCATAGGTTGATGGCCAGCTTCGGATAAATCCAGAATAGCCAGACGGCGGTGCACCAAACCAATTGTGTTATCCGCTGAAGTATAAATACCCTGATCGTCAGGCCCCCGATGCACGATACTATCGCCCATAGCCTGCAGTAAATCAGGCCGTACCGCTAACGTCTGTTGTTCAGCCAGAATACCGGCAAATCCGCACATTAACTATTATCCTTTACCGGCTATATCTTGCCGGAATAACCTTTTAGAAAGGCTTTCTGTTTCGAAGTATTCCGGCTGTTGTTAAACACTGTCCATAGTAATTTAAGGTCAGAAAACCTTGGTAAAGCTCTGCAGCGGAGGAAAAGTTTAAAAAAGCGCCATTTCAGTGGATAGCGTAAATAACTGCGCACAAATAATTCGAACAGTGTTTGTGCTGCAAATTCGCGATTAAGCGGTATCCCCTGACTAAGCATGTGTTCGATAAAATCGAGTTTGGCCAACCCCACATACATATTACCTTTTTGACGGGTAAGTGTTTTATCTTGTTTAAAAAACCGATACACGCCATAAGGCTCGTCAATGTAGGCTGCATAGCCGCCGTCTTGTACAAAGGTTAACGTTATATAATAATCAATTGTCGGCTTATCGTAACCAGTTAGCTTCTTGGCTGCCCGGCGATACATGCTACCCGAATGACAACCCGTCATACTGTAAAATTTTGCCAGATCTTTCAGGTAAAACTTGTCCAGGCCAGTACTTTGCTTCAAAGGTACCAGCGGCATACCTACTGCAGTCTGCCCTTTTTCATTCAAAATCACCATGCGGTGCCAAACTATCCGGCAGTCATCATTCTCTTCTAAAAAGTCTTTCAAAACCTGCAATTTACCGGGCAACGCATAGTCATCGCCATCCAGATGACTTACAAATTCGCCCTGAGCCTGGTTGTGCACTGAAAAATAGTTATTGATGGGGCCGACATTTTTATCGTGTAAAACCAGCTTCAGCTGGGTTGGGTATTGTTGCTGCAGCTGAAGCAACACATCACGGGTACCATCGGTTGAGGCATCATCACCAACAATGACTTCGAAATCACAATTTACCTGTTGTTGTAAAATACTCTCAACACATTTTTGTATATAGTTCACCTGGTTATAAGTCACTATACACACGCTAATTTTAGGTACGCTCATAAAAACCACTTATTTTGTTCAATAACAATGCTCTTGGCTCGGTTTTAGCCAGGAGGAAAATAACGATAAGTATTAACCAGCTGAAACCTGCCAGCAGAAAAATAGTTGCCCTGCCGGCAACATCCAGCAACCTTTCGGGTAAGTCGAAAGCATAAAACAGCAATACCAAAGCTGCACAGAGAGCCATGCGGGGCAATATTGTATTACGAACTACCCCAGAATAAACAGCTTTATCGTGCTGCGCCAGCAGTAGCGGCTGAGCAATGATAAAATACGCTATATTAATAATTAACCAGGTAAACGCAGCACCCATTGCAGAAAAATAATAAAACGTAATGGGATAGGCAATCAGCAACGTTACCAGCATTACCAGGCTACAGTAGTTACGCAACCTTATTTTACCTGACGCATAGTCGATAATAAATGAACAGGAATTTACTGCCAGCGTTGCGGTCGCCATGCTATACACAAGAAACACGTTGAAAGTGCGTTCTGCAAACCCCGGCTCACCATACCAGGCGGTTAACAGGCTGAAACCAAAAACATAGACAATGAGCACGGTACACAGTGCAATAACCGCCATAAAATCGAACAAGCCTTTGACAATGGAAATTGCAGCATCGTGATTGCCAGTTGCCAGCAGTGTTGTCACTCGCGGTTGCATCACCTGCACAAGAGGCGCGGTAATCAGGGTAATCATGCCAGCAGCCATTACAGCAACATGAAAATAGCCATAATCAGCCAGACTGAGGAAAGTTGACGCAAAAAACTTATCTGCCTGTGAAATCAGCAGCCACAAAATGGTAGCGCCACCTGCCGCCAGGGTAAATCTGATTGGTGCCTTAAAAGAAGCATCCGATACTGCTATAAATTTCATGTTTGCAACAGGTGGAATAATTTTACGTTTGCGAAACACCAAAACTGTCAGTTCGAACAATTGCACCGCAAACTGATGATAAAAATAAATTTCAACATCAATTTCCCAATACAGAATTAACGGTACAACTGCGACAAAACGTAATGTTGCAACAACTGTCGTAAATTTAGCCAGCCATATAATGTCTTCATAGCCGAAAATGACTGAACGAAAATAAATTGCCAGCCAACGCAGAAAAATAATGCCCGCTGTAACCTGCAACAGGTAAGTAACCACTTCGATATCCAGCATGTTGACATCCAGCCACTGCGTCGCCAGAAATGATGCTGCAAAAAAAATCGCTGCCGCGATTATCACACCAGCAAACAGGAATACTTTTAAAACAATACTAAGAAATGAATGAAAAAAGAGACTATCTGTCGCCTGGGCCCTGTATCTGCTGGTTTCCCGCGACAATGAGGCTGAGAAACCGACATCCAGCAATGACATTAACATTTGCAATGTCAACATAAAGGCAATCAGGCCATACACTT
This sequence comes from Arsukibacterium indicum, assembly GCF_019100565.1. Taxonomy (GTDB): domain Bacteria; phylum Pseudomonadota; class Gammaproteobacteria; order Enterobacterales; family Alteromonadaceae; genus Alishewanella; species Alishewanella indicum. The sequence continues at coordinate 375,223 of NZ_JAHRID010000001.1, forward strand.
CTGCGCCAAAATGCTTAATGTACACCGGAATAATCACAATGCCGGCAAAAGCGATATACAGCTGACTAAACCAGTTCCAGCTAGCCCTTCTGAACATTGGCATTATTTACCTTTGTTAGCTGAAATGGCAGAAACAAGATAGTCCTGCTCTAAATTCAGTAAGTCGCGACTTCGGGCTTTAACAAAGCGTGCAGGGGTTCCGGCGTAAATACCAAATGGCTGACAGGTTTTGGTAACAAGGCTTAAAGCGCCAACTGCAACACCTTCATGTAAGGTCACACCTGGCAGAACAACGCTGCCACAACCGACAATAACGTGCTTCTCAAACGTTACAGCAGCATGCAACACATTTTTATACTCGTCAGGTACACAGGGATTAGTCATCGTTTCACCTGAGTAGTCGTCAGATGAGCTGTAAACAGATACCCGGGATGATAAATTGGCAAAGTCACCTATCGTAATAGCTCCCGCGCCTATCAGACTGGTATAGACCGCGATATGAATATGATTGCCTAATGAAATACCACCGGCTCCGGCTGACAATACAACAAAATCGTCAATCCGGACGTTGTCTCCAATGCTGATATTAGCGGCATTATATATACTCGCCTTGTCAGAAATCCGGACATTCTGCCCTACCGCTTTAAAGCCTATAGTCCGGAGTTGTTGTTCAGTCAGCAGTGCCATACACGGCCTTTTTAACAGCATTAGTCACTGTTGAAACCTGCTCTGCGGACAAATCATAGTAAAGCGGTAAGCACAAAGTACGTGTTGCCAGAGATTCAGATAGCGGGCAGCTATCGGTAGCGTTTGCACTGTATTGCGCTAATGTATTAAGTGAAGGAGAAAAATAGCGCCGGGCGGTGATCTTTTGCTGCGCCAGGTGCTCCAAAACCTTGCTGCACTGCGCAGCGTCAGCAAAAGTCACTGGTATGTAAGCACCGTTGGTATTTGCCTGCCCGTGCCACTGCGGCATGGCTGCAACCTCATTTAACTGTTGCTGATATTGTTCAAACAGAGCAACACGATGCTGCATGATAGCATCTATATTGTCCAGCACGGCCAATCCCATTGCAGCGTGCATTTCACTGAGCTTGGTGTTAATGCCATTGTCAACAATACCGCCGGTACTGGTATCAATACCAAAATTTGTCATTAACACAGCGCGTTCATAATCATCGCTGTTTTTAAAAATTACAGCTCCACCTTCAACACTGTGAAAAACCTTGGTGGCATGAAAACTCAAGGTCGAGGCATCTCCAAAATTTAATACACTTTGCTGACCAATTTTAATACCAAAAGCATGAGCCGCATCGTAAATAACTTTCAGATTATGCTGTTTGCCCAACGCAGCAAAGGCATCAACATCACAAGGGTTACCGTAAACATGTACTGGTACAATAGCCGACGTGTTGGCCGAGATTAATTTAGCTGCGGCTTGCGGGCAAAGGTTGTAGCTCTTCGGATTAATATCAGCGAATCGGGGGGTAATACCTTCCCAGGCTAAGCTGCTGCTACTGGCAATAAACGTAAATGGCGTTGTTACCGCCTCACCCTCAAGACTGAAAACCTTATAGGCTAATTGCATAGCGAGCGTGCCATTGGCAACAGGTAATAGGTTTTTGACGCCAAGGTAGTCTTCAAGTCGTACCTTGAGCTCCTGCACCATAGGGCCATTATTGGTTAGCCATGCTTTGGCATACACCTTCTCAAGATATCTGGTGTATTTTTCAAAAGCGGGCAGAAAAGGTTTATTTACCGGGATCATGTTGTTTTCACCAACTCTGACAGATACTGACCATACGTATTTTTTGCCATAGAAGCGGCAATCCGCGAAATATCTTCCGTATTCAGCCAGCCATTGAGAAAGGCAATTTCCTCGAGCACAGCAACTTTAAAACCCTGCCGATGCTCTATCGTCTGAACAAAGGATGACGCTTCCAGTAAGCTGTCATAAGTCCCGGTATCTAACCAGGCAAAACCACGCCCCAGCATTTCCACCTGCAACATACCACGTTTAAGATACTCGCGATTTACACAGGTTATTTCCAGTTCACCACGATCTGACGGCGCAATATTTTTGGCAATACTAATCACATCATTATCATAAAAGTATAAACCGGTAACGGCATACTTTGACTTTGGCTTAACAGGCTTTTCTTCTATCGATATCGCTTTGCGATTTTCGTCAAACTCCACTACACCAAATCTCTCTGGATCCCGCACCTGATAACCAAACACCGTTGCGCCCGTTGTCCTGGCAGCAGCCTGCTTTAACTTAGGGCTGAAGTTCTGACCATAGAATATGTTGTCACCCAGCACTAAACAAACACTGTCATTACCAATAAACTGTTCGCCAATAATAAAGGCCTGTGCCAGTCCATCCGGGCTATGTTGAATGGCATAACTGAGGCTAATGCCAAAATCACTGCCATCGCCAAGCAGCCGTTGAAACGCGGCCTGATCTTCAGGTGTAGTAATAACTAAAATGTCGCGAATGCCAGCAAGCATAAGCACCGATAGCGGATAATAGATCATCGGTTTGTCATATACCGGCAGCAGTTGTTTAGAAACACCGCGGGTTATCGGATATAACCGGGTGCCTGAGCCACCAGCAAGGATAATGCCTTTCATGTAATCAGCTCCCCTGCCCTAACCGCTGCATCGCGTAACTGCCATCCAGCACTGCCTGCCACCAGCTTTTATTGGCCAGAAACCACTGCACGGTTTTTCGTAAACCGCTTTCAAAACTCTCTTGTGGCTTCCAGCCCAGTTCCTGTTCAATTTTGCCGGCATCTATCGCATAGCGCAAATCGTGGCCTGGCCGGTCTGCAACATAGGTAATTAAGTCCTGGTACCGGGCAACGCCGGCAGGCTTGTCCGGAGCTAACTCTTCCAGTAAAGCACATAAAGTTTGTACAACTTCAATGTTCTGTTTTTCATTGTGGCCGCCAATATTGTAGGTTTCGCCTACCTTGCCTTCAGTAACCACCTTATATAGCGCCCGGGCATGGTCTTCCACAAACAGCCAGTCGCGAATTTGATTACCTTTGCCGTATACCGGCAGTGGTTTACCTGCTAAAGCGTTCAGAATAATTAGCGGGATTAATTTTTCGGGGAAATGGTAAGGCCCGTAGTTATTTGAACAGTTAGTTATGATAACTGGTAAACCATAGGTGCGATGCCAGGCCCTTACCAGATGGTCAGAGCTGGCCTTACTGGCTGAGTATGGGCTACTTGGAGCATAAGGCGTTGTTTCGGTGAATAAATCATCAGTGCCATCCAAATCGCCAAATACTTCATCTGTTGAAATATGATGAAAAAGAAAAGCCGCTTTACGCTGGGGATCTAAACCGTTCCAGTAACTGCGCGCCACTTCCAGCAGGGTGTAAGTACCAACGATATTGGTTTCGATAAATGCCGCCGGACCATCGATGGAGCGATCGACATGGCTTTCAGCAGCCAGGTGCATCACTAAATCGGGTTGGTGTTGAATAAAAACGCGCTCAAGCTCGCTGCGATTACAAATATCCACCTGTTCAAAGTGATAACGCGGATTATCTGCCACTGCCGATAATGAATTGAGATTACCCGCATAAGTAAGCTTGTCGACATTAACCACGCTAGCCTGGCAATGGCCGATAATGTAGCGCACAGTCGCTGAACCAATAAAGCCAGCACCACCAGTAAGAAGTATCTTCATTATTCTTTACTTAACACCAAACGAATTAAAACAATACCAACGCCTAAAATACCCGCCAGCGCGGCTGAACCTATCACCATTAAAGCCCGGGCTGGCTTTAGTTTTAATTCAGGAACAACCGGCGGGTCTATCGTCTCAAATACATATTCAGGTTTAACGTTAGTCAGCATTAATGTTTTTGTTTGTTCTTCAATCAGCTGATAAAGAACAGTTTGAATTTCACTTATTTTAGTCTGGGCAATTTGCTGTTCAAGATAAGCGATACCTGACTGCGCTTCATTAATGTCTGCCTGACGCATTTCATTATTAATAGCAGCGACCAATGCAGTTACCCAATCACGCGCAATCACAGGCGATACATGGTCAAACATAATTTTGATCATGCCACTTTCTTTATCCTGATTAACCGTAAGATTATCCAGAAATGTTTCATGCGCCTCTAACAGGCTGGGCTTCGCCTGGCGGGGGTGTCGCACTTGTCTTACCCACTTATCGGCAGCCTCGTCATAAATATCGCTGTCCAATATCAATTTGTTAGTATCTGGATCCCAGGATTTGGCAGCCATTAACGGTACCAACACATCATATTGTTGGGCAAAGTTGAAGAAAAATTCCCGCGACTTTAACTTTTGCAGCGCGATTGAGGTTTTATTGCTGTCTTTACTACCAAGATTTATGCCGGCAAGAGAAGCGATACCACCAAACTGACCGGCCAAACTTGATAATTTTCCGCCTGCTGCTTCCGTTACCGGTGAAACTAACGTTTCAGAACGATAAATGTTTGGTAGCGTCAGGCTGTAAAATGCTGTTAAAACCGCCACCAGAAACGATACCCCAGCCAACCAGAACTTAGCCCGCCAAATGGCTGCAAATAGCTCTTTGAGACCAATTTCATCATGATGATTTGTATTGGCATGCTGATTAGCGACATTGTGTTCAGCTATTACTTGTACTTGCTCTGTACTCATTTCTAATCCGTAGTTTTAAAAGCTGTTTAACGCCGCCAGTGCAATCGCAGACTGATAGAATATCTGGGTAATTTGTCCCCAAAGTGTCAGACTATCTTTATATTCTGTGTCCAGTGGCACGACTATAGTATCACCTGGTAACAAATTGGTTTTATTGCGTCCAAACCAACCACCGGATTCAGGCAATGCAACTGAACCGTCGGCTCGCACAATAAATACCCGGTCATTGTCGGCACGTTTGCGTAAGCCGCCCGCTAAATCTAAGTAATTACGCACGCTTGCCGAACCATCAAACCGATGTGTGCCCGCATACTGTACTTCACCAACAATGGTTATTGCCCGATTTTGTCTTGGTACAAATAACATGTCTTTATCTTCAACCGGCATATCATACTGTGGGTTTTGCGCGACTATTTGTTCAAGATTAATAACCAGACGGCCGACCGGTTCTATTTTTCCCAATTCACGTAGCAGGAACATAGAGTCTTGCGGGGTAGCCTGTGTTTGCTCGGTTGATAAGGCCCGGGTTGCTACATCAGACTTCAATTGCTCCAGCAACTTTTCCATTTGAGCCGTTTCTTTTTTCCTGATTTGCTCGCGGGTAAATACAGCGCCAAAAGCAAATGCATTATCAGTTAAGCCCCCCGCACGCTGAATCACATCTGACAAACGCTCGCCCTGGCGAACTTTATACACACCGGGAAACCGCACTTCGCCGGAAAGGGTAACTTCACGGTCTGTTTTCCATTCCGGTGTAGCAAAAATATTTAAACGATCGCGGCTTTGTAGTGCAACATCGGCTGCATTACCTGAAAATATTGCTGCTAAATCAATGGTTTCATGAGAAATACGAACACCGTTTAGCTGATCATTAATTCCACTGGTGCGGCTAAGCTCGGCCCGGTTGAAATAGGCAGAATCATTTAAACCACCGGCAGCCGCAACTAAATCTGTTACCGTAGCGTCCACAGTAAGCGGATACTCTCCCGGCACTTTTACATCACCGCCAACGGTAACTATTTTAAGGTTGTTATTGGCCCGGGCCTGCTGTCGCAACTTTTGCAGTATCGGATAAAGTAATTCTTTACGGCTAAAATGCGAACTTAATGCCAGCGCTTTAGGATCTGTGTATATCCGCTCCAGCACATCAGACAGGGTTGCCTGTAACAAAGCCTGCTGTTCAAGCTCAGTCATAAATAATAACTGGGTATCCTTTTGAGCTTCGGTAACAACCACTTCAGGTGCTTCAGGGTCAACAGGTTTCTGGATCTCGGTAAACGCTGTACTGGCCAAATCACCTATCAGCCAGCGTTGCTCTGGTGGCCACTCTAACTGCTCCAGAATAGTGTCACGCATATATTGGTTAAGTTTTTCGCGCTGATAAAATTGATCAACATGATGAAACACAACCAGGGTATCGCGCGGCTTAAGCTGAACATTGTCCGCGCCCGAAGGATTTTCCAGGGCGTTAACCAGATCAAACTGAATAACTTCAATATCACCGGCACTGTTTATCTGGCGCACTATTAAAGCGTAATGCAAATCGGCACTAAGGAGTAAATCAGACCAAAGTGAACGAATAATATCTGTTACCCGATAACCGTCATGCCAGGCATAGAAGCCCGGACGCGCCACCGCGCCAGCCAGAACTAATTGATTTTCTACCCGCAGCGAACTTGCGGCAATTCGCAAGACATCACCCGCTTTAGCATCAATTGCGTTGTCTGCTTGTTTAGTCAGGTCAACGTTAATAAAGTCGCGCAGACGCTGCTCATTATAACGTTCAAGTACTGCAGCACTTATGTAACCGTTTGCTTTAGCCCCGCCAGCCATTGCCAGCAGATCGCCCAGGGTTTCACCACGCTTTACTTCATAAATGGCCGGTCGCTTTACTTCACCGCGCACTTCAGCGAGTGCTTTTACCGGCGCAATGAATAATACGTCGCCATGTTTCAGATGCACATCGTTGCGACTGTCTCCACGCAGCAATAAATCATATAAGTCAAAGCGGGCTACTGTTTCACCGGCACGCTTTACTTCAATTTCACGCAGGCTGCCAATGTCGGAAACGCCACCGGCTACAAATAAGGCCTGAGTTACCGTTGTTAAAGCTGATACTGCGTATACCCCAGGGTATTTCGCTTCACCAGCGACAAAAATATTAATCGTACGAAGCTGCCCCATACTCACTGCAGCATTTAAGCCAATATTGGCACTGCGGATCCGCTCAACTATAAGTTCACTGGCAGTGCTGAAACTCAAACCCGCCACATTAACCGGACCAATATCGGGTAGCATAATATTGCCGTCACGTGATACATCAAGGGTATAGCTGTCGCTTTGTTTACCAAATAACTGTAATAGCAGCTGGTCATCAGCACCAAGCACATAACTCTCGGGTACGGGCTGATTGCTGACAGGAGCAAAAGTACTGATTTCAGCGTCAAATAACTTCAGGCCAAAACGCTCGGGCTCTTTTTTTTCGCCTTTCTGCTCGGGTTGTTGTTCCTCAGATCTTCGGTTAGGTTGCTGGAGTTTTTCAACATCCTGAGGTTTTTCGTTGACACTTCTGTTGCTGGTTGAGCCGGGTAGCTCGTAGCCATATTGACGGGCCAGCCGTTCCTGCTCTGAACGTGGCAGTTTCTTTAACTGTTCCAACATGGCTGGTGACGGCGTAACCGCAGCCACGTTGCCCGTTGTAAGCGCCAGCATTAAACACATCAAAAGTGTTTTAGTTACTTTATACACCCGTAAAACTCCCGTTAAAGCCTTTTTTATCGTTAAAACACTGTGATGCACTAATGAAAAAACGTTGTGCCCGACAGCGAATTCCGTGTTTTCAGCCCATACCAGCTGTAATCAGGCGGCAAATACTAACAGAATTTCTGGTTTAAGACAGTTACTCTGTTCCTTTTCTTTTACGCCGCCACAATATTCTGCTAACCCCAAAAAACAGTATCGTGGGTACCCGACCAATATCACTATTTAACCTCAGCAATATTACGCAGACAAGCTGCTACACTTTGCTGCCATGGAGGCAAACAAACCCCTGAGTGTTGAAGCAGTTGTTTGCTGCACAAAGCGCTGAATACCGGCCGCTTTGCTATTGCAGGCCATTGTTTGCTTTGTACAGCACTAACGGTCAGATTGCTGTCAGTTAATATCGCAACTTCCTGCGCCAATTGATACCAGCTTGCCTGGCCCTGACCAGCACAGTGCAACAATACAGGGTTGGCAAAACGCTCAGCAAAACCCGCCGCAGTAATCAGCTTCAGGCAAAGTGCAGCAAGCTCGCGGGCATAGGTAGGGCTGCCTATTTGGTCATTGACCACTTGCAAAGGTTTGCCCTGGCGAATTTGATTAACAATACTGCGAACAAAATTATGGCCAAATTCGCTATATAACCAGCTGGTCCGCAATATCAATCCGGCAGGAGCAATTTCAAGCATTGCCCGCTCACCGGCCAGCTTGCTGCTACCATATTGATTAAGGGGAGCCGGCTTGTCGGTCTCCATATATGGTTGGGTTTGCCCACCATTAAACACATAGTCAGTACTAAAGTGCAGCAGCGCCGCTCCATTGGCTTTTGCGTACAGGCTGAGCTCAGTGACTAACTGCTGGTTTAACCGCCACGCCTGCGCTGATTCTTGTTCAGCTTTGTCGACTGCAGTATAAGCACAGGCATTAATAATAACAGTTGGTGCATACCGCTGCAGGCAATGCTGAAGTGCTATGCTATCAGTAACATCCAGTATCGGCCGGGAGATAAAATGAAAGATCTCACGGGTTGGTTGCGCAAGCATTGCCACTTCAGCTTTTAAGGCTTGTCCAAGCTGGCCTGAAGCACCCAGAATCAGTACCCTGTTAGCCATCAGCGTGATCTTCGAACGTAAAATGCCGCGGAAGTTCGCTCAATACTGGTTGTTGCTGGTCTTTCTTAGATAGTAACAATTGCTCTTTAGGTAGTAACCAATCAATAGCCAGAACCGGGTCAGCATAATTTAAACCACAATCGGCCGCCGGGTGATAATAGTTATCGACTTTGTATTGCAGTAACGCCTGTGCAGTTAGTGTCAGATAACCATGCGCAAAACCACGGGGGATAAAAAGCTGCTGCGGTTTGTCAGCAGAGAGCTTGGTGGCCAGATGCTGTCCAAATGTGGGGCTGCCATGACGAATATCTACAATAATATCCAACACTGTGCCCTGTATTACTCTAACCAGTTTACTTTGGGCAAATGGCGGCCTCTGATAGTGCAAGCCGCGCAGCACCCCAAACGCAGACAGAGCCTCGTTGTCCTGAACAAACCCTGCAGCAAAACCAACGGCGGCATTTAGCTCTTCTTGCTGATAGGTTTCTGCAAAATAGCCACGCTCGTCATGGTGATGTTTAATTTCCAGCAGTAAAGCACCCGCCAAGGCCAATTTATTTACTTTCATTCAATGATAACCTGCAAGCTGATACTCAGGCGATAACACATTAACCTGACTTATCTTACCAAATAAAAAAGGAGCAGAGAGATTTAAAACCATTCTGCTCCTTCTTTTAATGCATGCTTACAGCCTTAAGTCTGCGTCACCTGCCGGTAGCAAATATTTAAGGTCATAAATAATGTGTTCTGGCTTCGCAAGAGCCTTGATACCACTGGTGCCCATATCACGAAACTGTTTATGAGCAACCGCCAGGATAATGGCATCGTAACTGCCATTGGCCGGATGTTTAACCGGTGTAATACCGTATTCGTGTTCGGCCTCTTTAGCATCGACCCAGGGATCGTACACGTCTGCTGTAACGCCGTATTCTTTCAGCTCACTGACAATATCAATCACTTTAGTATTACGGATATCCGGGCAGTTTTCTTTAAAGGTCAGGCCCATTAACAGCACTTTGGCACCGGCGACATGAATGCGCTTTTTCACCATGGCTTTAACCAGTTCGCTGACCACATAACGGCCCATACTGTCGTTAATCCGCCGCCCGGCCAGAATAACTTCAGGGTGGTAACCAATTGATTGCGCTTTATGGGTTAAATAGTAAGGATCAACACCGATACAATGTCCGCCCACTAAACCTGGCCGAAACGGTAGGAAGTTCCACTTGGTTCCGGCTGCCAGCAACACTTCTTCAGTATCAATGCCCAGTTTATTAAAGATAACTGCCAGTTCATTTATTAACGCAATATTTAAATCACGCTGGGTGTTTTCAATCACTTTGGCGGCTTCCGCTACCCGGATACTGCTGGCCTGATAGGTGCCTGCGGTAATAATACTGGCATACAAGGCATCAACTGTGGCGGCAATAGCAGGTGTTGAGCCCGACGTAACTTTTTTAATGGTGGTAACCCGGTGCTCTTTGTCACCCGGATTAATCCGCTCCGGGCTGTAGCCGGCATAGAAATCGACGTTGTATTTCAGGCCGCTCACCCGCTCAATCACCGGAATACAATCTTCTTCAGTAGCGCCGGGGTATACCGTCGATTCGTATATAACAATGTCGCCCGGCGTAATCACCTTGCCAAGAGTTTCAGAGGCTTTAATTAATGGGGTTAAATCAGGCCGGCGATGCTCATCTATTGGTGTGGGTACAGTTACAATATAAATATTGGCGGCTTTTAAATCATCAAGCTGATGACTGAACTGCAGTTTAGCTGCGCTGGCAAGCTCCTCACTGCTGACTTCCAGTGTATGGTCAGTGCCGCTTTTTAACTCACTTACCCGGGCCTGGTTTATATCAAAGCCCAGGGTCTGGTAGTGCTTACCAAACTCGACTGCCAATGGCAGGCCAACGTAACCTAAGCCAATAATGGCCAGTTTTGCATCTGTTAAAGCTGTCATATGTATCCTTTTGCCATTATTGGGCTGGCTGGGCAATATACCAGGGCATCGCTACTGCAATACCTTCGTTAATAGTGTGGCTGGGCAAATAGCCAAGCATCAGCCGCGCTTTACTGACATCAGCTTGTGAGTGCCGGACATCGCCCGGCCTGAAATCAGCATATTCGGGGCAATGCGGGTAAGCAATGCCATTGCTGGCTAGTGCTGTCTGAATAGCGCGAAATAATTCGTTCAGGGTAGTTCTGTCACCTACTGCCACATTAAACACTTCACTTTGCTCAATGTCTGCCAGCGCCGCACGCAAGTTAGCCTGCACTGCGTTATCGACAAAGCAGAAATCGCGACTGGTTTCGCCATCGCCGTTTATTACTACTTTATCTCCGGCAATCATCGCGGCGGTCCACTTAGGGATCACTGCAGCATAGGCGCCGTTCGGGTCCTGCCTTGGGCCAAATACATTAAAATAGCGCAGGCCGATACTGTGAAAACCATAGCTGCGGCTGAATACATCGGCGTAAAGCTCGTTAACATACTTGGTAATTGCGTAAGGGGATAATGGCTTGCCAATATTGGCTTCCACCTTAGGTAATGCCGGGTGGTCGCCATAAGTAGAACTAGACGCGGCATAAACAAAACGCTTAACACCTTCATCACGTGCTGCCACCAGCATATTTAAAAAACCGCTGATATTCACTTCATTAGTGGTTACAGGATCGGCCAGGGAACGTGGTACTGACCCCAGTGCTGCCTGATGCAGCACATAATCGGCACCTGTTACTGCCCGAGCGCAATGCTCAGGGTTACGAATATCACCCTCGATAAAATTAAAGCGCTGCCACTGCTCTGGACTTACCAGGTTCTTTACTTCATCTAAATTACGCTGATGGCCGGTGGCAAAATTATCCAGGCCGGTAACCTGCTGGTCCGCCGCAAGTAACGCCTGTAGCAGATTCGAGCCAATAAAACCGGCACAGCCGGTAATCAGCCAGCGCCGGCCGGGTGCAGCGCCATTATTCGTGGAATCAGCGATAATCTGACTAAAATCCATGTATTTATGTCCTTAATATAACACTAACATCTTGGCTGGTGTCTTGGTCCAAATGTTCACGGCGTGCAGCATAACATGGCCAATCAATCGATTTAAACATCTGTTTATTCCCTGTTACCTGCGCCAAGCTGCTGTTTAATCGCAGTGACAATACGCTCGCAGGCTTTACCATCGCCATAAGGGTTATGGGCAAAGCTCATGCTTTGATAGTATTCGCTGTCGGTTAATAGCCGGCTCACCTGCTCGACAATTTTTTGCCGGTCAGTACCGACCAGCTTCACCGTACCAGCACTTACTGCTTCTGGTCGTTCCGTGGTATCCCGCATAACCAGCACTGGTTTACCCAGCGATGGCGCCTCTTCCTGAATACCACCCGAATCAGTTAGTACCAGGGTGGCATTGCTCATTAAGTAAACAAATGGCAGATAATCCTGAGGCGGAATCAGATGCACATTTGATACATCGCTTAGTAACCGGTAAACCGGCTCGCGCACATTGGGGTTTAAATGCACCGGATAAACGATATCGCAGTCAGAAAACGCTTTGGCGATATCTGCCAGCGCAGCACAAATTTGTTCAAAGCCGCCGCCAAAACTTTCTCGACGATGGCCGGTAACCAGAATTAACCGCCGGCCATGCTGACCGAAGGGAAACTGCTTAGCAAAAGCACTGTTAAGTTTATCGTCCCGGCCTATTTTACTGACAACCTGCAACAAGGCATCAATAACGGTATTGCCGGTAACCACAATACTGGTGGCGGCAACGTTTTCGGCCAACAGATTAGCAGCTGATGTGTCGGTAGGGGCAAAATGCAAGCGGGTAATAGCACCGGTTAGTTTGCGGTTTGCTTCTTCCGGCCATGGGCTGTAAATATTACCGGTACGCAGCCCGGCCTCGACATGCCCGACGGCAATCTTTTCATAGTAGCAGGCTAGTGCCGCTGCAAAGGTTGTACTGGTATCACCGTGCACCAGTACGATATCAGGTTTAAAGTCGCGTAGCACCGGCTTAATTTTCAATAAAATGCTGGTGGTGACATCGTACAAGTCCTGGCCGGATTTCATTATGGCCAGATCGTACTCTGGCTCTATCTGGAATAAACTTAGCACCTGATCCAGCATTTCCCGATGCTGCCCGGTTACACACACCCGGCTGTCAATTTCGCTATCGTCTTTTAATAAGTTAACCAGCGGTGCCATTTTTATCGCTTCGGGGCGGGTTCCGAATACGCTGAGTACTTTAATCATAATAATCCTTAGACAACATCCTGTTGATCATTGAAACTCGTCCAGATAGTCCAGCAGCTCGTCATCCAGTTCTTCTTCTTCAGGCTGCGGTGGATTACCGTCGTATATTTTAAATTCCTGCCGCTGATAATACGACTCTTTGACAAAAGAATAAGGGTCAAGTGAGTCTTCCAGCATTTGCTCAACATTCATCAGCTGCTCGCGGCTGTCCAGCGCATCAATTGCAAACCGGGTTAGCGTTAAAGGGGTGTTAAGTAAGCCCAGAGGGAAGTATAAGCCATCAACAATACCTCCGGCGGTTCCGCGAACGGTTGTAGGCCCTCTGGCTGGGATCATCAGAAAGGCGCCATCGCCAACCCCCCAAACCGCTAAGGTCTGGTTAAAATCTTCTTCTGCCTCAGCCAGCCCTATTTTGGCCGCAACATCGAACAGCCCGAAAATACCAACGGTAGAGTTAACCAGAAAACGTCCGGCACTTACAGCGGCACGGCTGGGTTTGCCCTGCAGTAAACCATTGAGAAAGCTGGCGGGTTCTCCCAGGTTCTCAACGACGTTAATTAATCCGCGGCGGGCAGGTTTGGGCACAACGGTCATATAGCCAACGGTGGCTGGTCGCAACAGATATTTGTCGAGGATATCGTAGTTAAAATCCCATAACGGCCGGTTTATCCGCTCGAGTGGGTCGCGCGGATCGACATACGCCGGCGTGACTGGCGCTGCGGCTTCAGCCGCTTCCACATATTCGTTGTCGCCGGTCTGTTGCTCTGCAGGGGTGACAGTTTGCGCCAACGTTGACTCTGCGCCAGGCCTGCTGGCACAACCGGCAATGAACAAGGTAACGGTCAGGGTCAGCATTAGTGGTAAGCGATGCTTAAAAATATTCAAAGCCATGTCAGGGTTCCAGAGTCAGCGTAACGCTGATTTTTGCATCGTTAAAAGTAAGAATTTCCGATTCTACCTGCAGGTCGCCAGGCATTTGTTCCACCGTACCTGCTTGCGACATCCGCGCTACTACCACTACCTGCTCGGCCTGGTTCAGGTTCCAGTCTGGCTGCATCGCCATATTCTCATTCAGCAGTAATTCCACTTCACCACTCGGTAGTGGGATCCGCTGCACGGCCAGTGGTAACTTTGGCCCATCGACCGCGCGGGCAAATAAAAATAAACTGGCTTGCGGATTTTCAGCCGACAATTCAGGTGCGACTGTCAGCCGCACCCTGATTTGCCGGCCAATGCTGTCGGTATTGTCCACCCCCAGCTCACTAAGTTTACCTAATACCAGCGGGTAACGGGGATCTGTTGACTCAAGTTGCTCAGCCAGTAAGCTCCAGGCTTTTATTGCCTCTGCAGTATCGCCTTTTTCGTGAGCAATTAACGCCATCAGCGACATGGCATCCAGATTACCAGGCTCTGTTAATAAGATCCTGGCGACTGCCCGCCCTGCTCTGGCAAGGTTTTCATCGCCGCCTACCACTATTAATGCCTGGGCGAAATTAAGCAACAATGGGATCCGGTTCGGGCTTAGTTTAAGTGATTTTTCAAAAGCCTCTACGGCATCTTCCATTAACCCCTGCGACATCCAGATCCGGCCCAATAGCATCCAGGCAATAGCATCGTCGCCCTCCTCTGCCAGTTTAGTGCGCAGCGCCAGCGCAAATAAGCGGGTTTCGTGCTCGGAGAGCGGCTCGCCCTCTCCCAGCAAAGCGCGCTCACCGTAGCTTGCCAGTTCAGCTCTGGCTTGCTGCCAGTCGGCCAGCTCGCTGTAGTGACCGTTAAACCGGTATATTGCAGCCACGGCGACTATTACAAATATTATCAAGCCCAGATGCCAACCAAACTGCCGCTCTGGCTGACGGTAGCTGATGGCATCCTGCTGTTGCTGATTAAATTGCTGCTTTAACTCTGCAGCTGCACTGGCAAAATCCTGCTCGGCCAGCTCACCACTGTCACGCGCCAGCGCCAACAATTGCAAACGTTCTTCAAATAGTTGCAATGGCGTCTGATTATTGACAGCACTGGCTTTGCGGGGCCAGCTGATAACAATGATGGTTAAGGCCAGCATCATCAATGCGGCTAGCAACAACGGCCATAACATCATTTCTTACTCCGGTATTGTTCAATCAGTTTATCCAGCTCAGCGTCCAGTGTCGCTGCTTGCGCCGTGTCGGTAGACAGCTCGTCATGTTCTGCTGCCTGCTCAGCACCCTGTTGGCGGCGCCGGCGCAGCTGTATGCCGAGCAGCATAAGCAACATAAACAGCGGGGCCAGCCACAACAGCAGCGTGTAACGATTAACGGGCGGCTGATAATGGACAAAGTTACCATAACGGTTAATCATGTAATCCAACACCTGATCACGATTATCACCCTGCATAATCATGTCATAAGTTTTCTGGCGCATATCTACTGCCACCACCGCATTCGAGTCGGCAATATTTTGGTTCTGACATTGCGGACAACGTAATTCGGACGTCAGTTCAAGGTATAAACGGCGCTGAGTTTCATTATCAAACTGCAGTACTTCTTCTGTTGCCTGCAGTGGCAGGCTTAGCAGCAGTAAGGTCATTGCAGCATATAGCGTTTTCATGACAACGTTATTTTTAAAAAATTTGTTCATGACGAACCGCCGTCAAGTTGACGCCATTGCTGATAAAGCGGCGCCAGTTTATTGCGCCAAACCTGTGGGTTGATATCACCAATATGATGAGCACGCACAATACCTTCGCTATCGATAATAAAGGTTTCCGGCGCGCCACTTACGCCTAAATCCAGCGACAAACTGCGATCAGCATCCAGAATATTAAACTGGTAGGGGTTGCCGCGCTGTTGTAATTTGTTACTGACATCAGCTTGCAGTGCTGCTAGATCGAAGCTTTCGCCAAGCAGCGGATCAACCGGCAGCACATAATATAAGCCAATAATTTTAACGCCTTGCTCGCGCAGCTGTGTCATATAACTGAGTTCAGCGTTACAGGTCGGACACCAGGTGCCCCAGACATTCAGTAGAAACGTTTCGCCCTTTAATT
This sequence comes from Arsukibacterium indicum, assembly GCF_019100565.1. Classification (GTDB taxonomy): domain Bacteria; phylum Pseudomonadota; class Gammaproteobacteria; order Enterobacterales; family Alteromonadaceae; genus Alishewanella; species Alishewanella indicum. Next base: position 391,049 of record NZ_JAHRID010000001.1, read on the forward strand.
GCTCTGGCTGCCAGCGCAGAGCCGGGTTCATTAAATCAGGCAGATTAAATGCCGGTAGCGGTTTATCGGTCGTGGCCGATTCCCGCTCCATTGGATTGGAAAAAAGGCCGCTTAGTAAAAACAGGGCTAACGCCAGAAACAGCACCAGCGGTACATAAAACAGCAACTTACGCATCAGTGGCCTCCATTTTGTTGGCCGCAGCCACTTTTGGGCCAGTACGCCGGTAGCGTTTATCGAGCAACGCCACCGCAGCACCCAATGCCATTAACAGGCCACCGAGCCAAATCCAGCGGACGAAGGGCTTAACATATAAGCGCAGTGCCCAGGCGTTGCCGGGTAAGGCTTCACCCAGCGAGACATATAAATCACGGCTAAGTCTGGCGTGCACGGCAGACTCAGTCATTACGGTACGCTGAATAGTATAAAAACGTTTTTCGGCATGCAGCTGGCTTATTAACCGGCCTTTCGTATTATGAACTGCTATTTCTGCCGCTTCGCCGCCATAATTGGCGCCTTCTAACGGATAAACATCAAGTAAGGTGAACTGATACCCCGCCAGGCTGATGCTGTCGTTTACCTGCATCCGCACGTCACGCTCAACACTGTAGGTTTTGGTCATTGCCACCCCAACCACTAATACCGCAAAACCAATGTGAGCGATGGTCATGCCGTAGTGGCTGGCATGCAGCTTAAAGGCGCCTTTGGTTACCGAGCCAAACTGGCTCAGCCGCTGATACAGCTCATACAATGCCGAAACGCCAACCCAGGCCCCCAGCAGCAAGCCCAGCAAGGCTAAATTCGCCTGCACGCTTTGCATGGCCGCCAGCGTACCCAGTGCCAGTACCAGGCTGGCAACAGCAATTAAACTTAAGGGGCCCAATAACGGTTTAACCGGCTGCTGTTTCCAGCGTACCCAGGGGCCCAGCCCCAGCAGCAGTGCAAACGGAATGGTCAGATAGTAAAACATCTGGTTAAAAAACGGCTCGCCAATTGAAATGGTGCCCAGCCCAAGTTCTTTGTGAAACAGCGGAAACAAAGTACCTAAAAAAACCACAAGGGTGGCGGTTAATAAAAACACATTGTTGCCCCATAACATCACTTCACGGGAAAACAACTGATAACGCGCCTGGCTGCGAACTGAATTCATCCGGCTGGCATACAGTGCCAGTGAGCCGCCGATAACCAGCAGCAGGAACACCAGTAAAAATATGCCGCGATCGGGATCAGCAGCAAAGGAATGCACAGAAACCAGTACTCCGGAGCGCACTAAAAACGCGCCAACCAGACTTAACGAAAATGCACCAAGCGCCAACAGCACCGTCCAGGACTTAAAGGTGCCGCGCTTTTCCGTTACCGCCAGACTATGGATCAGTGCGGTACCAACCAGCCACGGCAGGAATGATGCGTTCTCAACCGGATCCCAGAACCACCAGCCTCCCCAGCCCAGCTCGTGATATGCCCACCAGCTGCCAAACATAATACCCAGGGTTAAAAACAACCAGGCTGCCAATGTCCAGGGCCGCGCCCAGCGCGCCCAGGTACTGTCAAACTTACCACCAATTAGTGCAGCGATAGCAAATGCAAACGACACCGCAAAACCAACATAGCCCATGTAAAGTAGCGGCGGATGGATGATCATGCCAAAATCTTGCAGCAGCGGATTTAAATCCATGCCCTCGACCGGATAAAACGGTAAACTGCGGGCAAAGGGGTTAGACATAAACAGCGAAAAGGCAATAAAGCCAATATTAATCAGCCCCAGTACTCCCAGAATACGGCCCTGCATTAGCAGCGGTAAACCTTTGGAGAATATGGCCACCAGCGCGGTCCAGCCCGCCAGCATCAGGATCCATAACAACATTGAACCTTCATGCGAGCCAAAGCTGGCTGTTATCTGATAATACCAGGGTAAAATAGAGCTGGAGTTAGTTGCGACATTAATAACAGTGAAGTCACTGTTTAAAAACGCGTGCACCAGCGCCAGCTTGGCCAGCAAACAAAATATAAACAAGCCAATTGCCAGCGGTTTCGCTTGCAGCAAAGCACGTTGATTACCACTGAAACTGCCGTAGAGCGGCACTGCTGCCAGCAATACTGCTAAGACAAGCGCAAAGGTTAAAGCCAGCTGGCCATATTCAGCTATCATCACCCTGCTCCCTAATAACCCGGTTTTGGTGCTGGCTGCTCGTCAGTATTATCTGACGCCTCTCCGACTGTCGGAAATGTTGCCTGTGACGGCGGTACGTGCCGGATCCCTTTCATTGCTTCGGCTACCTCTGACGGCATATATTCCTCATCATGTTTCGCCAGTACCTCACTGGCCTGGATCTCATCAGGCGCCACCAAAGTACCCTGCGCTACGATGCCTTGCCCTTCACGGAACAAGTCAGGCAGAATGCCGTTGTACTCTACCCAGACGGTTGGACCGGTATCCACCAGCTGAAACCGCACTTTTAAGCTTTGTACATCGCGTGACACTGAACCGGGCACAACCATGCCGCCAATCCGCAGTCGCTGCCCGACTACCGGCTTTACTTTGTCTTTGCCTAAGCCTTCTACCAGCTGAGTTGGAGTATAAAATAAATCGATATTCTGCTGTAACGCGTACAGCATCGCGCCAATAGCACCGGCTATCAGGCTGATAATCAGTAAAATAGATAACAGGCGTTTTTTACGTCTTGGTTGCATTAGACTTGATGCTCCTGATACTGCTTAACTCGTTGTTCGCGGGCAATTGTCGCTTTTAGTTGCTGTTTAAATTGTCTTTGCTGATACACACTAACAGCAATTAAGCCCACTAACAGCAGGTAGGTAAGGCCGAACGACAGCCAGACAAAAAAACCGTAGCCGCCCATGGCGAGAAACTCACTGAAAGATTGAAAATGCATGGCTAGCCTCCTACCAACTTTCTGACCCACGGCCGGTGCTGCTCGTTCACTAAAATCGCAGTACGCAACCGTAAACAGGTTAACGCCATTAGCAAAACTGCAAATGCCAGAATACTGATTAACAATGGCCACAACATGCTGGGGTCAATCGATGGCCGGGCAAACTTGGTAATAGTGGCGCCCTGGTGCAGGGTATTCCACCATTCCACCGAGAAGTGGATTATCGGTAAGTTAATTACACCAATCAGTGCCAGCAAACTGGACACCTTAGCGCCCACCTGACGGTCACTGAAGGCACCGTTTAATGCAATAACTCCTAAATACAAAAACAGCAGAATAAGTTCCGAGGTTAAGCGGGCATCCCATACCCACCAGGCTCCCCACATTGGTTTGCCCCAGGCCATACCTGTAATAAGGGCAATAGCGGTATAAGTGGCACCGATAGGTGCGATAGCCAGCACCGCCCAGTGCGCCACTTTAATCTGCCACACCAGCGCAACAAAGGCAGCACTGGCCATCGCCGCGTAAGCGCCCATTGACATAATGGCCGATGGCACATGAATATGAATTATCCGGTAACTGTCTCCCTGCTGATAGTCGGCCGGGGTAAATGCCAGGCCCCAGATATTGCCAAGCAATAGCAGCGCCAGTGCGCTTACCATCAGATAAGGCAGCAGCTTTCCGCAGAAATGATAAAGTGTTTCACTTTTTGCGTACGGATCTAACCACTTAAACATATCAACTCACATTAATTCGCAAGGCACTGGTCACAGCCATTGGCACCAATGCTAACGCCAATAATAACATCGCCAGCAGAATGGCCAATTGCCCCTGATAGCCAAGGCCTATACTGGCAGCCTCTATTGCGCTGCTGGCAAAAATCAACAGCGGAATATACAGTGGCAATATCAGCAGCGCCAGTAAAATTCCACCTTTATCGGCCGCCATGGTTAGTGCCGAGCCAAGCACACTCAGCAAACTTAGTAACGGTGTGCCCAGCAATAACGTCAGGGCCATTGCCGCCAGTGCCGGCTGTTGCAGCCCGAGTAACAACGCAACAACAGGCGATAATAAAATCAGTGGCAGGCCGGTGCTTAACCAATTGGCCAGAGTTTTCGCTAATACAAACGCCAACAGGCTCTGTCGCCCCGCTACCAGCTGTTCAATGACCCCGTTTCGATAATCGTCTTTAAACAGGCGCTCTGACGCCAGCAGCACACTAAGCAGTGCCGCAATCCAGACAATACCCGGAGCAATAATACGCAGCATATTAGGTTCTGGCCCAACACCCAGCGGAAACAAGCTGAGCACGATAATAAAAAACAAAATTGGATTAAGCCAGTCAGCTTTTTGCCGGGCCAGCAAACGCAGCTCGCGTTGAATAAACACCATATTTACCATCGGTAAGCCAGCTCCAGCTGCACCAGTGACTGAAATTGCAGGGTCAGGTTTTGATGGGAGGTCAGAATAATTGCGCCGCCCTGATTCAGATGATCAAGCATTTGCTGCTGTAACAAGACAATAGCACTTTGGTCCAACGCGGTAAAAGGTTCGTCCAGGATCCATATTTTTGCCGGCGTTAACCATAACCTGGCCAGCGAAACCCGTCGTTGCTGACCCGCTGATAACATCCGGCATGGCACATCTTCCAGCCCCGCCAGGCCAAGTTGCGCCAGTAATGCCCAATCGTCTGCGTTATTCAAACCCGATGCTGCACGCCAGAAGCGTAAGTTCTCCAGCGCAGTTAATTGCTCATGCACGCCACTTTGATGACCGATATAACATAAGTTGCCACAATAAGCTGGCAAGCTTTGCGCCAATGGCTTAGCCTGATAGAAAACTTGCCCATCGTCGGGTGAGGCCAAACCCGCTAAAATACGTAATAACGAGCTTTTACCGGCCCCGTTTTTGCCAAGGATCTGCAATAACTGGCCAGAATGTAGTTGCAGCGATAGCTGAGAAAAGAGTACCCGGTCCTGCCGGATACAACTTAAGCCCTCGCCCCGTAAAAGGAGCAGGCCGGGCGCTGCAGTGTCTGTTGCTGGTGGCTGCGTTATGTTCACTGGCCTCGTGTCAACTGCTGTAAAAATTGGGCGCATAGTAGCATACCGTGGCCGGAATACGAATCAGATCGACACCGGTTAAATCGATTAATCAGGGGAAATATGAACCAGATCAATCTGGACAAATTACTGCAAAACCCGGCTGCAACAGCTGGACAGCCAGCCGGCGCAAAAGGCGCCGAGTTAAAACTGTTAGCCAGTGAACTTTACACCGCCCGGCTGAACATGTTGTCGGCTAACAGCCATTTGCAGATCCAGACCCCGCAGGGCAAGTTGGTTATCAACCTGCCGGAACAGCTAAGCCGGCAGCTTAGTCAGCAATTTGGTAACCAGTTACAGGTGAGGGTAAGCCCGGGTGCAAATAATCAGCTTAATCTGAGCCTGCAGAGCTTGCCGGTACCTGCCAGCAGTATTGTGCTTAACCAGGCTCAACTGCCGGCGGTTATCAGCCAGTGGCTTACCCGGCAACTGCCACAACAGATAACTGGCGCAGCTATTGCGCCGTCAACTCCAGCCCAACTGGCTAATCAACCAGCTGCGGCGAACAACCTCACCGTACCGCTGCAACTTGACCTGAAAACCGGTCAGTTAAGACTTGCTGAAACAACGATGTCCCAACCTGCATTAATAACATTATCGGCAAAAGAAATAGCCGCTGTAAACCAACTGGCGCAGTCTGCTCAGCAGCCTGCCTCACTGTCAACCAGACCAATACCCGGGTCGCAAACAACAACGGCTGTTAACAATCCGCATAGCAACAATCTGCTTAACCATCGTTTGTCAGTGTTGCTTACTATCAGCTTTCACCAGCAAACAGGCAATGTGCAACTGTCTTTGCAACCTGCAATAGCCCAGACAGGGCCCATGTCAATAACAGCTGCCAGTCAACAGCAGTTATTGCAAGCACTTATCAGCCAGCTGGCTCCGGTTAAATATGCCCTTGCGCCTGCTGCCGATAAAATCAGTGTTGGCCAGCTCAATATCAGTATCCCGCCACAGTTGGCTGCTACCCTTGGCAGCTTAAACAGCAGTAGTGCCGGAACCTCTGCCAGCCAGCCAACAGGTTCGATGCAACAACTTCTGGTGCAATTGCAGCCACCTGCTTCGAAAAATGGCCAATGGCAGCTAGTACTGCAACCGGCTGGCCAGAATCAACAACTGGTTGTTAATCAAAATCAGGCTGACAGAGCTATCAGCTGGCAAGCATCGCCCGCATCAACTCCTGCAGCGACTGACCAGAAAACCGTCAGTACGACCAGAGATAGCCAACCGGCAGGTCAAGCAGCTAGCAGGCAGCCGTTGGCGCAGCTTTCAACTGAGATTAAAGCCCAGGCCTGGCGTAATCTGTTACCACTGTTATCACAACCGTTAATGCAACCAGGCAACATGCCCAACCTGCCGGCACCACTGCAACAACTGTTCAGTCAGGTTCAGCAAAGTCTGCCGGAGATCAGCAAGCCGCTGGCACCACCAGCAATTGCCAGTCAGCTGGCCGCACTAATGCAATTTCAACCACTGCAAAGCCAGCCTAACCTGCAAACCACCGGCGGCACGCTGGCGCTTGCTATCCAGCTATTGTTAGGACATTTAAGTCAGAAGCAGCTAACGCCAGCCGGTAATACAACGACAAACCGGTTAAGTCAGCTGGTTTCTCAGCTTGACAATACCCAAGCCTCTGCTGCACTGCGCCAGCTTTCAAGCTTAAGCAGCCCGTTGCAGCAGAGCCAGTTAGCGACGCTGGATGCCCAAAGCCAGCTGCAACAATGGCTGTTACAACTGCCGTTGCAGCAACAAGGCCAGACCATAATGCCTCAGCTGCTGGTGGAGCAGCGGGAAGCTGAAGGGCAGCAAGGTAGCAAGGGTCAGAAGCAATGGCAGCTGACAATGAAATTTGATTTACAGCAATATGGTAACCTACTGGCGGTTGCAAAACTGCAAGAGCAGGACTTGCAACTGCAATTCTACACCGACCATAATCAGGCGCTACGGCTGGCCCAGAAATTTCTGCCGCTGTTAAAAGATCGCTGTGCCGCTCAGGGGTTAACAGTAACTCAGGCTCAGTGTCAGCTGGGGAAAATCCCGGATAGCTTGATCCCCCGCCATAACAGCCTGCTTACGGTGCGCGTATGACAAAAGACAGCAAAACAAAAAGTGCTACCGCGTTAAAATACGATGGTAAATCGGCACCAACTATTGTCGCCAAAGGCCATGGGGAACTGGCAGACGATATTATTGCCCTGGCCCGCGAGCATGGTGTGTTAATTCACCAGGATGACGAATTAAACCGGCTGCTAAGCCAACTGCAGTTGGGTGATAATATTCCAAAAGAGTTGTACATAGTTATTGCCGAGTTGATCGCATTTTCATATGTGCTGCAGGGAAAATTCCCGGAACAATGGCAAAATATTCACCAAAGAATTGATTTAAAAACCTGAAAATGGGTCAGAGTAACTAAGTTATTCACTCTGCCTCTTTTACCAGGACTTTTAGGATTTGCCCTGATGCAGGTTAAACAATAGTTCAGCTTCGGCCCGTGGCAGTTCGCATTCGCGCATAATTTCTTCTAAATCAGCACCTAACTGCACCATTTTCATGGCTCGGGTATAAATTTTACTTTCCGGATCGGTTAATGACAGCGCTTGTTGCTGCTCTGCCAGCTCGTTATATGCGCTTTGTATTGTCTGCAGTTCATTCTCCAGCGTCAGCACCCGCTGATCAAGGCTGAGCACCCGTTGCCCAACACCAATAATGCCGGCGCGTAATTCTTCTGTTTCACTTTGCGCAGTACTAAGTTGCTGGCTGTTTTGTTCCAGTTGCTGCTGCAAAATTGCCAGCTTTTCATTAGCACCAGAGAGTTGGCGTAACAATAGCCAGCCTATCAATACCAGCAAAACTGCTATCACAATTGCCTGACCGAACAGCCATGGGTACATAAGCCCGACTCCGCTTATAAGCTGTTAATCTCTTCCCACTCTTCATCATTGAGCAGTTTATTTAAATCGACCAGGATCAGCAGTTCGCCTTCACGGTTAGATACGCCCTGAATAAAGCGCGCACTTTCGTCAGTGCCGACATTTGGGGCAGTATCAATTTCTGATTGTTTCAGGTAAACCACCTCTGCCACACTGTCAACCAGAATACCGATAACCTGACGCTCCGCTTCAATAATAACAATTCTGCTGTTGTCGGTAACATCGCCTGGCGCCAGACCAAAACGTGCTCTGGTATCGATAACTGTCACTACATTACCACGCAGGTTAATGATGCCCATTACATAACCCGGTGCTCCTGGTACCGGCGCAATTTCGGTATAGCGCAGCACTTCCTGTACCTGCATAACGTTTATACCGTAGGTTTCTTCCTGTAAGCGAAACGTAACCCACTGTAGTACCAGATCGGCATTTTCTTTTTTGCCTGCTGCTTTTGCCTGATTATTGCTCATATACCGCTCCTGTAAAATTTGCTGCCTGCTCAGGCATTAATGTCCTGGCCGCTATTGAGTAAGTTAATCATAGCGTCGACATCAACTAAAGCACACATATGCTTTTTAATTAATCCTGCCATCCAGGGCCTTTTGCCATCTGTTTCACGCCACTTCACCTCGTCCTGTTCCAGACTGAAGGTGTTAATCAGCGTTTCACAGGAAAGCCCCCAGTTGCTTGTGCCAAGCATAATAACATACTGATAGTTTAGCTTTTGCTGCAGTTGTTGATCATATTTTTCTGGCATCACCCAGCGCGCACTGTCTACCACGCTGATTTTTTGCTGCCGGTATAGCATAACGCCTTTAAACCAGGCCGGTTTGCCAAATAAGCTATTTACTTCACCAAGTTGATGAATACCACCAAGTTCTGTCAGTGGCACCGCCAGTTTTAAACCGGCAACACTAAAGAACAATGCCTGAAAACGGCCCTGCCGGTAAGCTTTTTTTTCTGTTTGTTTACTAAGGCTTGCTGGCTCTGCCAACGGAGCTGCGTTTAATCGCTCGGCAATAGGTACGTCACGGCTCCGCACCGGTACGTCGGCAGCAGCCTTGGCCTCAATAGCGGCTTTTAACTGAGCACTAACCGCTGGCGCAACGTTCGCAACAGGTGCAACAACCTCAGGCGCAGCTGCGGCAACGACCGGGCTGGCCTGCGCCAGCAGCCGGTTTAACTCGCGTTTTTTTGCATCCTCTACCAGGCTGGTTTCTGTTGCCCCATCGTCAGTTAATAATGCCGACAAATAGTGCTGCATTACTTTCTGACTGGCAATTAAACTGCTCATTACGCCTCCGGTGCCAGCTGCAACAGGTAGGTTAACAAAGTATTATACGCAAATACCCCACGCGACGCCGGCGCAAAAACATTGGGCGGTGTTTGTGCGACACTGGCGTCACGGAATTTGGTATCTACCGGTACCACCGCTGACCACACTTTGTCCTGATACTGGGCTTTTAACTCTTTATAAGCCTCAAGTGATGCCCGGGTTCGTTTGTCGTACATAGTAGGTATAATAGTAAACGCATAATCTTTTTGCTGCGAACTGCGCATTAGCGACATGGTCGCGATCATCCGCTCCAGCCCCTTCAGCGCCAGAAACTCGGTTTGTACGGGTATTAATATCCGGTTACAGGCGGCAATGGCATTAACCATTAGAACGCCCATTACCGGCGGGCAGTCGAGCAATACATAGTCATATTCTGTTTTAACTTTTTGCAGTGCTTTTTTTAAGATAAGCCCCATACCGCCCTTATTTCCCAGAGAACGGTCCAGAGTAGCCAGCGCCATCGAGGAGGGCAGAATATCGAGATTGCTTACCCCGCTCGGACACAACGACTGCAGTATTTCTTCCCGGGTAATGTCTTTGCCGCGGATAAAAATGTCATAAACACTGTTTTCAAGCTCTTCTGCGTCAATACCAAAGTAATAGGTCAGTGAAGCATGGGGATCGGTGTCCACCAGCAACACCCGTTTACCCCGTTCAGCCAGCAAGCCGCCTAAGGTAACGGTAGTTGTGGTTTTACCAACACCACCTTTCTGATTTGCTATTGTCCAAATTACCACATTCAGGGTTCCTGTTGTTCGCTTACTGCATCCGGGTTGTCCTGACGGGTGGTTATTCTTACCCCACCACCTGGCAATGCAATAACTCTGATACTGCCATCATCCTGAGTAACCTGTTGTAACTGCTGCTGTAAACCTTCACTCTGCTGCCGCTGCTCCAGCTCATCAGGCAGATAGCCATATCGTGACAGCGCTATTACAACTTTGCGGTTCTGCGCCCGCCCCTGCGCTGTGTCATTGCTGCTGTCGGCGTAATACTGACCGTACCCCTCTATCGCCATGCGATGTGAGGGTGTACCCAGATCTTCCAGCACCCGCAGCACTGATGTTGCTCTGGCAACTGATAGCTCCCAGTTAGACGAAAATAATTCGTTATTTATTGGCTCATTGTCGGTATAACCGCGGACCCGGATAAAATTGTTTATCGGATTAATAATTTGAGTAATTTCATTGAGCAAAGTACGGGCAGAACTGGTTGCAGTAGCACTGCCGCTGGCAAACAATAAACCACTGCTCAGTTCAATTATAAGCCAGTTTTCATCCTGTTGAATGTCGACCACGCCTTGTTCTATTAAGTTGGCCAGCGCCTGGTTTAACTCTTTTTCCAACGATACCAACGGACTACCCAGGAATTGCTCGCGCACGTCTGATAACTTGCTGGCATCAGCAACCAGCTCCGGCCCTTGTGCCGGCTCCAGCGAGCTGCCATAACGGCTAAAATCGCTTTGCGGTGCAACCTGAGGCAACACCCCGCTGCCGCTGACACCACTGCCTTGCTGAGCTGGCCGTTCAAACACATTGGTCAGGGTATCTGCCAGGGCACTGAATTCTTCATCTTTTACCACCGACATGGCGTAAAGCACGACAAACAGTGCAAACATCAAAGTCATATAGTCCGCATAAGACACCAACCAACGATCAAGTTGCTCGGGCTCGTCATTCTGATGTTGTTGCTTATGCCGGTACATCGTGATTAACTCAGCCTGTACGCGGCGAGCTTGCGCTCGATATTACGGGGATTTTCACCCTGAGCGATTGATACCAGGCCCTCTACAATCAACTCATGGTATAAGGTGTGCTGGTAAACAAGGCTTTTAAGTTTGTTACCTACAGGAATAAACACCAGATTTGCAAAACCGACACCATAGATTGTTGCCACAAAGGCTGTTGCTACCCCCATCCCGAGTAACTTTGGCTCAGAAATATTTGCCATTGCCTGGATCAGGCCTAAAACTGCACCGACAATACCAATGGTGGGGCTGTAGCCGCCCATAGCTTCAAAAATACGGGCTCCCCGAAGCAGACGTTCCCGTTCCAAAGTCAGCTCTGCGTCAAGTGTATCTTGCAGTACTTTGGCTTCAACGCCATCAACCAGTAAATTTAAACCCCGGTGTAAAAACGGATCGCTTTCTTCAAGTGCTGCCGACTCTAATGATAAAAAACCATTGGTTCTGGCAGAGGTTCCCCAGTTAACAATGCGTTCCACCGCATTTTGCATTGGTAAACTTTGTGGTCTGAGGACCCAGGGTAACATGCTAAGGCCCAGCCGGAATTGTGGCAGCGGGGTTTGCAGCATTACGGCCCCAACGGTGCCGCCAACCACAATAATAAATGCCGGTAAATGCAGCAAGGTGCTAAGGGCGCCGCCTTCGAGCATAAAACCGCCAGCGACAGCCAGAACGGCCAGTATAAAACCACTGATTGCCAGTTTATCCATGTTTCACTTCCGTTATCAAGCGGCTGGCCACCTCGTTTAAACTGACTTCGAGATCCATTAATCCTGCCGCCGCAATCGCCTGAGGCATCCCATACACTACGCAACTTGCCTCGTCCTGAGCCCATATCCGCGAGCCCGCCTGTTTGAGCATTCTCGCCCCTTCCCGGCCATCAGCTCCCATACCAGTCAACACAACCGCCAGCACTTTGTCCTGAAATACCCGTGCTGCAGTGGCAAAGGTAACATCAACACTGGGCTTAAAGGTTATGCGCGGCGAATCATCTTCTTTAATCCGTAACCGCGCCTGGCTGTCAGTACCCTCTACCAGCATTTGCTTGCCACCTGGAGCCAGATAAGCCACGCCTGCACGCAAAACATCATTATCGACCGCTTCTTTAATTTCAATCTTTGCCAGCGTATTTAACCGCTGTGCAAAAGCACCGGTAAAAGCAGCGGGCATATGCTGTATTAAGACTATCGGTAACGGGAAATCAGCGGGAAGGTTAGTCAGGATCCGTTGCAATGCGACCGGCCCGCCGGTAGATGTGCCAATTGCCACTAATTTGTAGTTCTGACCACTGGCTTTAAAATTGCCAGTGCGGCCTGTATTTGCACCCAGTCGCTCGCTGAGCTGCGGCCTGCCCAGCGCGCCGCGGGTAAGGCCGGAGCTGATGTCTGGCGCAGCAGACCGACCTGATAAACTGGCTGTTGAGCTACTTTGAGCATTACCGGATTGTGAACTACTAAAAGTCGTACGCCCCAAAGGCCGCTTTCTGGCGACGGCTTTTACCCGCTCCCGCAATACACTACCGGCCTCTTCTTTGTCACGGGCAATATCTTCAAATTTTTTGGGTAAGAAATCGACGGCACCCGCTTCAAGCGCATCTAACGTTGCCCTTGCACCTTCATGGGTGAGCGACGAAAACATCAGGATTGGAACACGTTGGCTTTGCAGGATTTCCCGCACCGCGCTGATGCCGTCAAGCACCGGCATCTCAATATCCATCGTGATCACGTCTGGCTTCAATGCCAACGCTTTAGTGACGGCCTCTCTGCCATCACTGGCAGTATCAATTACCTCCAGCTGCGGATCTGAATTCAGAATTTCCGTCAGGCGACGCCGAAAAAAACTGGAATCATCTACAATCAGCACCCTGATCGTCATGCAGCACTCTCTTAAGCGTTCAGCTTATTAAATCGATCAAATTTAATCTTGGACTTTTTGGCATAGTGTTTCAGTAAGTTTGGTACATCCAAAATTAAGGCGATACCACCGTCCGAGGTGATCGTCGCTCCCGCCATCCCGGGAGTGCCCTGGAGCAGCGCATCCAGCGGCTTAATAACAACCTCTTCCTGGCCTATTAGCGAGTCAACTACAAAGCCCACCTGCTGAGTGCCAATCTGGACGATAACTACATGGCCCTGCTCCCGGCGCAATTGCTTATTGGAGCCTTTTACCAACCAGTGCTCGAGATAAAACAACGGGATAGCTTTGTTGCGAACCACAATGGTCAGTTGGCCATCGACAATGTTCGTTTTTGCCAGATCCAGATGGAAAATTTCATTAACGCCAGCCAGCGGCAAAGCAAATGTCTGCTTGCCAACCATCACCATCAGCGTAGGCAGAATTGCCAGAGTCAGCGGCACTTTAATTTCCAGCAAGGTGCCTTCGCCAAGCTTTGAGTTTATCTGGACGGTACCATTAAGCTGGCTAATCTTGGTTTTCACCACATCCATACCAACGCCACGGCCAGATATATCGGAAATTTGCTCTTTGGTGGAAAAACCCGGCGCAAAAATCAGGTTAAAGGCTTCGTTATCTGACATTCTGGCTGCGGCGTCTACATCCAGAATACCGCGTTTAATGGCAATACCTTTCAGTTTTTCCGGGTCCATGCCGGCACCATCATCCTGAATAGTCAGTAATATGTGGTCGCCGGCCTGAGTGGCAGCCAGTTTAACCAAACCAATTTTTGGTTTGCCTGCTTTCAAACGAACATCAGGCATTTCAATGCCGTGGTCAACCGAGTTGCGAACCAAATGCACTAATGGATCGGCCAGTGCTTCAACCAGGTTCTTATCCAGATCGGTTTCCTCACCTTCCAGTACCAGATTAATATCTTTTTGCAGCGAGCGGGCTAAATCACGAACAACCCTGGGGAAACGGCCAAAGACTTTCTTAATTGGCTGCATCCGGGTTTTCATTACCGCACCCTGAATATCTGCTGTTACAACATCCAGGTTAGAAATGGCTTTGGTCATTTCCTCGTCCTGGGTGCTGGTAGATAAACTAACCAGCCGGTTACGAACCAATACCAGCTCACCAACCATGTTCATTATCTGGTCAAGCCGCTTGGTATCAACCCTTACAGTGGTTTCTGCAGCAGGCGCTGCATTAGCAGCTGCCGCTTTGTCTGCTGGCTGCGCTGCCGCAGCAGGTGCAGCAGTGGCCGCTGGAGCTGCAGGTTTTGCTGCCGCCGGCGTGCTGGCTGCTGCTGCCGGTTTAGCCGCTGCGGTAGGCGCAGGTTTGCGCTCTGCCGGTGCAGGTGCCTCTACCGGCGCTTTACCTTTACCGTGTAGTTGATCCAGTAGTGCTTCAAACTCATCATCGCTAATTTCATCATCACCGCCTGAACTGGCATCGCTACTGCTGGCTGGCGCTTTGCTGGCAGGCTTAGCAGGTGCCGTTCCGGCTGTTTTATTTGTGTCAGGCACAAACGACCCTTTGCCATGTAACTGGTCCAGAATCGCTTCAAACTCATCATCGGTAATATCGCTGTTGTCAGCATCTTCCTGAGCACTTACAGCTGCTGCAGGCGCTGTGTCGGCCCGCCCGGGCGCACCTTTGCCATGCAACTCATCCAGCATTCTTTCAAATTCAGCTTCACTGATATCGTCAATATCACCACCTTGAATGCTTTCCTGCGGGACAGGTTCAGGTTCCACCGGCAATTCCGGTTCGGCAGCAACTGCCGGCACAGCCTCTCCGGCAGTTTCCGGTTCACTGTAGTGATGTAACGCGTCGAGTAGCGCCGGATTGGCGGGGGTAAGTGGCTGGCGGGCCTGTACCTCAACAAACATGCTATTGATCGCATCAAGCGTCTGCAGAATAACATCCATCAGTTCAGGAGTAACCCGGCGTTTACCGGTACGCAGAATATCAAAGACGTTTTCAGCGCCGTGGCAGGCATCAACCAATTCAGTCAACGACAGAAAGCCAGCACCACCTTTTACAGTATGAAAGCCACGAAAAATGGCGTTAAGCAGATTAGCATCATCCGGATTGTTTTCCAGCTCTACCAATTGTTCCTGCAATAGCTCCAGTATCTCGCCAGCTTCGACCAGAAAGTCTTGTAAAATGTCTTCATCCATATCAAAGCTCATGCGCAGACACCTCTGTTAGAAACCCAAACTGGACAGTAAATCATCAACATCGTCCTGACCAGACACCACATCATCACGCTCCGCTGCATCAATAATCGGCCCCTCAGCCTCGTGTGCGGCTTTTGCCTTCGCTTTAGCCGGCTTGGCTTTAACTTCCGGTTGCTCAGGATTCGTCTGGCCAAATGCAGTTAACAAGCCTATCAGGCTATCTTCTACCTCACGCACCAGTTCTATTACCCGACGTAAAATCTGACCAGTTAAATCCTGATAATCCTGGGCCATCAGCACGTCAGTCAGCAGTGCATTCAGGGTTGCTGAATCAATACTGGCCTGATGCATAAAACCATCTACGCCATGGCAAAGCTGTTTGAACTCACCTAACTGAATTTGCCGTTGCATCAAACGCTGCCACTGTGGCAGCAACTGATTCAGCTGCTGCGTAATCTGATCTGCTATCGGTAAGCAGGATTCCACCGCATCCATCGTTTTATTTGCGGCTTGCTCTGTCATATCAATAACATGATTGAGCCGCTTTTTAGCGTCAGGAATATCCTCTTCCAACAAATTATTCAGCGAGGGGTCAATATGAAAGTTCTTAAGTGAATCATGTAATTGCCGGGTAAGTTTACCCACCTCAGCAAACAATTCAGAAGAGCCGGGCACCGTGATGGATTGCACCAGCTTATTAGCCAGTTGCTGCTCACCCATCTCCAGTAACTGCACCAGCTCTTTAGCTTGTTCCAGCGTAATATCAGCAGCCGTCGTGTCAGACATAGTGTCGCTCCTTGTCAGTTACGGCTTAACCTAAACGCTCAAAAACTTTGGCCAGCTTCTCTTGCAGGGTGGCGGCGGTAAAAGGTTTAACAATGTAGCCATTAACGCCGGCCTGAGCAGCAGCAATAATCTGCTCTTTTTTGGCTTCGGCTGTGACCATCAGTACCGGGATATGTTTCAGCTTGGCATCTGCCCGGATCGCACGCAGTAAATCAATACCTTGCATTCCAGGCATATTCCAGTCGGTAACCACAAAATCAAAATCACCGTTTTGCAACATAGGAAGAGCAGTACTGCCGTCATCTGCTTCCGATACATTCGTGAAGCCTAAGTCACGCAGCAAATTCTTGATTATCCGCCTCATGGTTGAGAAGTCATCAACCACAAGAATTTTCATATTTTTATCCAAAGTCCCCTCCGACGAGATAATACGCCTGGTATCTCAACTGCTTTAATTTATACCCAAGCCTGCATTCTGGCTTTTAAGCGCACAAGTGCCTGGCTATGGATCTGACTTATCCGGGACTCACTAACATCCAGCACTGCCCCGATTTCTTTTAAATTTAGTTCTTCATTGTAATACAGTGAGAGTACCAGAGCTTCGCGCTCCGGCAAACTGCTAATAGTAGATACCAGTGCTTTATTAAACGCTTCATTCGCTTGCTGTTCATATAACTGATCGCCGTCCCTATCTTCAGCCGTCACCAGTACATCTTCTGATACGCCGAGATCTTCAATACCGATAATTCTGCCAGTACTGACATCGGTTAACATATGATGGTACTCATCGAGGGATATATCAAGTTTTTCAGCAACTTCAAAGTCTTTAATATCACGCCCGAATTCAGCTTCCAGCTCAGCGATGGTATCTGCTATTAAACGGGCATTGCGATGCACTGAACGGGGCGTCCAGTCACCACGGCGCATTTCATCAAGCATAGCGCCCCGGATACGAATGCCGGCAAAGGTTTCAAAGCTGGCGCCTTTACTTCCATCAAAGTTTTTTGCAGCTTCAATCAGACCTATCATGCCAGACTGAATTAAATCATCTACCAGCACACTGGCCGGTAAACGTGCCATTAAATGATAAGCAATTCTTTTTACTAACGGCGCATGGCGTTCAACCAGCTGCTGCATCTGGTCAACACCACCATATGCGGCCAGTTTACTGTTCACACTACCCCCTGATCAGCATGCGGCTGCAACAGTTGCTCAAGAAAAAACTCCAGATGACCTGACGCATTAGCGGGCACCGGCCATTTTATCGCTTTGAGCGCTAAACCTTTCACTGCCATGCTGGCAGGTGATTTTGGAAAAACATCAATAAAAGCTTTTTGCTTACGGGCCGCTTTACGCACGTTTTCATCGTATGGCACCGTCGCTACCAGTTCAAGACTGACATCCAGAAAACGGTCAGTAACCCGGCTCAGCTTGGCAAAAAGTTCCTGACCTTCTTTCATATTGCGCACCATATTGGCAACAATTTTAAACTTTTCCACGCCATGATCCCGGCTGAGAATTTTCATCAGGGCATAGGCATCGGTAATTGAGCTTGGCTCATCACACACCACTACTACCACATCCTGTGAGGCTCTGGAAAAGCTTAACACCATATCAGAGATGCCGGCCGCAGTGTCCACCAATAGTACATCAACCGGCGTTTTCAATTCACTGAACGCCCGGATAAGCCCGGCGTGTTCAACCGGCGATAATTCAGTCATATTCTGCGATCCCGAAGTCGCAGGAACAATTTTTATCCCAAAGGGGCCATCTATGATAACGTCATCGAGCTCACACTCACCGGATAACACATGCGAAAGGTTTTTTTCTACCCGTAAACCCAACATTACATCGCAGTTTGCCAGGCCAAGGTCAGCATCCAGTACCAACACTCTCTTTCCAAGTTGGGCCATTGCCATCGCCAGGTTAAGACTGACGTTGGTTTTACCTACGCCACCTTTACCACCGGTTATTGAAATTACTTTTACCATCTGCTTATTCATTCTTCTCAGGCCACTGGCTTGATCGTCAATTAATTCGTGACTATGCATAGGCTGCTTCCGTTCGGGACACATCGTCATTGTACCACTGGTGTCCTTTACTGCTGTGGGTCAGCCGTAAAATTTCAGCACGTTGCACTAAATCGCTGGCGTCGGCTACCACAATATCTTCAGGTACCCGCTGGCCATTGGTCAGATAGCTAACCGGCAGTGCATTTTGAATGGCCACGTTGATTACTTCACCTAAACTTAAGCATTCATCAAGTTTAGTAAAAATACAACCCGCCAGAGAAATCCGTTTGAATTGCGCGACCGTCTCCTGCATTACTCTGGCCTGCGCTGTCGCAGACAATACCAGATAACTTTTTATTTTAACACGTGAATTATGCATTAAACTGGCAAGTTTTTCAGCCAGACGCACATCGCGCTGACTCATCCCCGCCGTATCTATCAGAATAAGTTTGCGCTGTGCCAGCTGATTTAACAGCATTGCCAGCTCGTCACTGTCTTTCGCCTGCTTAACCGGACAACCAATGATCCGGCCATAAGTTGCCAGTTGCTCAAAGGCACCAATCCGGTATGAATCTGTGGTAATCAACGCCACCTGATCAGCACCATGGCGTTTGGCAAAGCCGGCTGCCAGTTTCGCCACAGTTGTAGTTTTACCCACGCCGGTTGGCCCGACCAACGCAATGATACCGCCACGGCGCAATATATCATCATTGGTCGTGTTCAACTGGCCGCTTAGTAACTCCATGGCGGTATCCCAGGCTTCGCTGGCATTAATATCCTCCGGCATAAAGCAAGCAAGTTGATCCGCTACCTGTTCAGATAAACCCAGTTGCTGCAGGTGTTCAATGACCAGCGCCCGCACAGGTTCGCGCCGGGCTAAATCCTGCCACATTAACCCAGACACCTGGTGTTGCAGCAATTGCCGCATTGACAACATTTCATTGCGCATGGCTTCAAACTGGGTTGCCATGGCCTGGCTTTGCTGTTGCTGCTGTTTACTTAACTCCTGCCATTGGCTGGCTGCTACCCCGGGGGTTGTGCCAGAACTTTGACGCTCAAAAGCGGCCGCTTTGGTGACGGGCTGGGTTGCAGCAAGGCTCTGGCGCTGATTTGGTGCAGCAGCTGGCTCACGACCTTGCTGTTTAATCATTTGCCGGGCCAGCAATTCACGCAGTGAGTCAGCGGGTGCTTCTGGCTGCTCTGCTGCGCGGCGCTTGTCAGCCACAGGCTCTCTATCATCAACTGTCGCACTGAAACGTGGCTCACTGCGCACTGGCTGGCGCTGAGTAGGTACTGCCGGGGTTGCAGTTTCTGCTTCTGCTGTTTTGCCAGGCTGACTTTCCGGGTCAATGGCGGCGACAATCTCAACCCCTTCGGCCACCTTTTTGTTTGATAAGATTATTGCATCAGGTCCCAGGAACTCTTTGACTTCCGTTAAGGCGGTACGCATATCTTTGGCGACAAAGCGTTTAATTTTCATGAGTTACTCCTAGTTTTGCTGACCAATAACGCTGACAATTCGAATTTGTTTATCATCGGGAATTTCCTGATAGGACAATACCCGCAGTCCAGGAATAGTGTATTTCACGAATCGTGCCATGACTGAGCGTAAAATTCCTGACGTTAACATAACGGCACTGTCGCCATTTAATTCCTGATTCTGATGCGCCTCTTGTAATGACTGCTGAATACGGTCTGCCAGCCCCGGTTCAATCCCGGCGCCATCATTGCCAGCCGCCTGCATAGACTGATGTAACATTTGCTCAAGTTCGGGAGCAAAAGTAATCACCGGAATTTCTGCTTTACTACCGACAACTTCCTGCACTATCAAACGGCGCAGCGAAATCCGGCAGGCAGCGGTCAGCACATCAACGTCCTGACTTTTACTGCCATATTCCACCAGCGTCTGCACTATGGTGCGCATGTCACGAATTGGCACGCCTTCCTGTAGCAGATTTTGCAGCACTTTAACCACAGTAGTCAGCTGCAATACATCCGGCACCAGCCCTTCGACCAGTTTCGGTGAATGTTTGGCCAGCATATCAAGCAGATTCTGCACTTCTTCATGCCCCAGTAAATTGGCCGCATTGTTGGTTAATATCTGGCTGAGGTGAGTAGCCACTACGGTTGCCGCATCGACCACGGTATAGCCAAGAGTTTGCGCATGTTCACGTTGATCTTTACTGATCCAGACAGCCTCAAGACCAAAGGCCGGGTCTTTGGTTGCAACCCCTTTTACCTGACCAAACACCTGGCCCGGATTAATCGCCAGTTCGTTATCATGGCGCAGCTCACCTTCACCACTTGTCACGCCCATCAGGGCAACCCGGTAGCTGTTCGGTTCTAAATCCAGGTTGTCCCGGATATGCACTGGCGGCACCAGAAAGCCCAGCTCCTGCGACAGTTTTTTGCGCACGCCTTTGATCCGGTTCAGTAACTCGCCGCCCTGGGCTTTATCTACCAACGGGATCAGACGATAACCCACTTCCAGACCGATGGTATCGACCCCCTGTACGTCATCCCAGCCAATTTCTTTAACCGGTTGCACCTGATTATCAGCAGTGGGTGTCGTGTTTTTTGTTACCAGTTCTGCCTGAACCCGTACTGCTTTTTTCCTGATAAACCAGGCTGTACCGCCAACTAATAGCGCCAGACTTAAAAATGCAAAATGCGGCATGCCAGGTACTACGCCCATTAACGTCAGCACGCCCGCGGCGATAAACAGTACATGGGTGTTATCACTTAGCTGCGCTGTCATTTGTTCGCCCAGATCGCCTGATTTGTTCTGACGGGTAACAATAATAGCGGTACCAATTGACAGCAACAGTGATGGAATTTGCGCCACCAGGCCATCACCTATGGTCAGCAATGTATAAATTTCCATGGCATCGCCAAAACTCAAATCATGCTGCAGCATGCCGATAAACAGGCCGCCAATCAGGTTAATCACCAGAATAACAATACCGGCGATGGCATCACCTTTGACAAACTTGCTGGCACCGTCCATTGAGCCGTAGAAGTCGGCTTCATTGGTGACTTCTTCGCGTCGGGTTCGCGCCTCATCCTGAGTGATCAGGCCGGAGTTTAAATCCGCATCAATTGCCATTTGTTTGCCGGGCATGGCATCAAGGGTAAAACGGGCGGACACCTCAGCAATACGACCGGCGCCTTTGGTCACCACCACGAAGTTGATAATGATCAGGATTAAAAACACCACGATACCCACGGCATAGTTGCCGCCAATTACCACTGAGCCGAATGCTTCAATCACTTTACCGGCAGCATCACCGCCGTTGTGCCCTTCCAGTAACACTACCCTGGTGCTGGCCACGTTTAGCGCCAGCCGCATAATAGTTGCTACCAGCAATACGCTTGGGAAAATACCAAAATCCAGTGGCCGCAGGGTATAGATGGTGACCAGCAACACCACCAGTGCCAGAGCAATATTAAAGGAAAATAAGGTATCCAGCAGAATGGGCGGTAACGGTAACACCACCATCGCCAGCGCCGCCAGAATAAGCAGCGGCGTGCCAAGCCCTTTCATAAACGACAGTTTTGATTTATCAAAGTTATGGAAATACTGAACAAACTGCATGGCGTACCTAACAAATTATTGGCGCTTGACGCGAGGCTTAAACAGTCTCAGCAAAAACCATTCCATAACTGTAAATAGCCGAAGCGGAATAAAAAGGGTCAGAGTGATTTAACGTTACAGAAAATCACTCTGACCCTTTTTATTTAGACTGGAGTTAGTGGCGGTAATCGGCGGGGATAGGTAGCTCTCTGGCCAGCGTTTTCGGCCTGCTGCCTTTGCCTTTTTTATACATTTTCAGCTGATACACATACGCCAGCACCTGAGCAACCGCCGCAAACAGCTGCTCTGGAATAGGATGGTCCAGTTCGGTGGTGTAATAGATTGAACGGGCCAGCGCTGGCGACTCAATCACCGGCACTTTATGCTCGTTGGCAATTTTCCGGATATGCATGGCCACTTCATCCACACCTTTGGCAACAACAACCGGCGCACGGAATTTACCCTGATCATATTTTAATGCCACTGCAAAATGGGTGGGGTTAGTCACGATGACATCGGCAGTCGGTACTTCCTGCATCATCCGTTTCATCGACATCTGCATCTGGGTGCGGCGGATTCGGGCTTTAATTTCCGGGCTACCCTCTGAGTTCTTGTGCTCGTCTTTTATTTCCTGCAAGCTCATTTTCAGCTGCTTGATATGGTTCCATTTCTGATAAGGCGCATCAACCATGGCAATAACAGAGACACTGCTACACAGCCCGAGAAACAACCAGGCCAGAATATACATTGCTGATTCAATATTGTTTGGCTCGCTCATCAGCGACAGCGCCATAATGTCCATGAAAAATAACTTCAGCAGCAAGTACGCCACGGTTACCACTACTGCCACTTTCAGCACACTTTTGCCAAGTTCCACTAACGCCTGCAAACCAAACATCCGTTGAAAGCCTTTCAGGGGGCTCATTTTACTCAGCTTAGGGCCAGCTGCCTGCCAGCTGAAATTAAAGCCACCCAGTAAACAATTACCAACAAAAGCTGCCACCAGTATAAAAGCAAAAATAGCGGCCAGCGGTGGCAGCAACGCTTTGCCGACCTCGCTCCATGCGGTAAACATCGAATTGGTATCAAACATGTCTTTCTGATCCAGATGCATCATACGCTGTCCGACCGTTAACACGCCCACTGCCAACATTTTGCCAAACATCAGCATTGCCGCTGCACTGGCAATCAACACAAAAGCCGTGCCAAGGTCTTTTGAGCGGGCGATCTGGCCCTTTTCCGCTGCGTCTTGCAGCTTTTTGGGCGTGGGCTGTTCGGTTTTTTCGGCGCCGGAATCTTCTGCCATGGTCAGCCTCCGTTAACAGCCAATAAGCCGGCAGCTGTAATCTATTGCATGCTGCCATTGCTTATCGTAGTGGAATAAAAAGGTGTCCAGCGTCAGCCATAAAATCAGCAAACCTGACAACATGGTAATGGGGAAACCAATTGAGAAGATATTTAACTGTGGCGCGGCCCGGGTCATGATCCCGAACGATAAATTAACCACCAGCATTGCGACTATCGGCGCCAGTGCAATCGCCAGCGCAGTGGCAAACATCCAGCCGCCAAACTCAACAATGGTCCAGTAGCTACTTATTTCCCACCACTGGCCATTAATCGGTAAGGTTTCAAAACTGAATATCAGCATCTGGATCATGATCAAATGACCATTGAAAATAAAAAACAGTAAGGTGGCTAAAATCAGATAAAACTGGCCTATTGCCGGCACACTAACGCCACTGGAGGGGTCAGCCAGTGACGCAAATGCTAAACCAGTTTGTGTGGCCAGCAACTGGCCCGCCAGCACAAAGGTGGTGATAAACATTTGCGAGATAAACCCCAGAGCAAAGCCAATCATAATCTGAAAAAACACTTCAACAAACATTGCAGCGGACAGTAAATCAGGGGGCGTAACCGGGGGCAACATTGGCATGGCCGCCAGCGTAATCATCACCACCAGGCCCGTTTTAATCCGCATCGGAATATTGCGGGCACCCAGCCCGGCCATAATCATCAACATACCGGTAACCCGGCACAGCGGTAGCAGAAAATCTGCGATACCCTGCATTAAAATGCCCAGCGGGTACTCCATCAGCTCACCACAGTTGGAATACTGAGAAACAAGTCATGGGTATAGTCCATAATGACCCGGACAAACCAATGGCCGCCAAAAATCAGCGCCAGCAGCGTTACAATTAACCTTGGCAAAAAACTTAAGGTTTGCTCATTAATGGATGTCGCCGCCTGAAACACCGCGACAATTAACCCGACAAACAATGAAGGCAAAATAATGGCGCTTACCAGCAAAATGACGATCCACAAAGCATCGCGTAACACATCAACAAAAACCTCAGGGCTCATGTGCCTACTCCGTAACTTGTGGCCAGCGTGCCCATAACCAGAATCCAGCCATCTACCAGCACAAACATCATCAGTTTAAACGGCAAAGATATAATCATTGGCGATAACATCATCATCCCCATTGCCATCAACACACTGGCGACCACCAAATCGATGATCAGAAACGGAATAAACAACATAAAACCTATCTGAAATGCTGTTTTTAACTCACTGGTAATAAATGCCGGAATAACGACGGTTAACGGATAATCCTGCGGCTGCTCCAACACTTCAATCCCGGCAATCTGAGCAAAGGTATCCAGATCCCTTATTCGCGTCTGATGCAGCATAAACGCCTTTACCGGTGCAATCGCCGCATCCAGCGCCTGCACCGGGGTAATAGACTCATTCAGATAAGGCTGAATAGCCTGTTCATTCACCGTTTTAAATACCGGCGCCATAATGAAGAATGTCAGAAACAGGGTAATACCGATCAGCACCTGATTGGACGGAGTTTGCTGTAAACCTATGGCCTGGCGCAAAATAGCCAGTACCACAATAATCCGGGTAAAGCTGGTCATCATAATCACCATGGCCGGAATAAAGCTCAGCATGGTCATCAACGCCAGCACCTGCAGCGTTACACTGTATTGCTGGGTACCATCATCATTAGTCGTAACGGTTAACGCCGGCAATACACTGTTATCGGCCAGCACCGCAGGGCTGATTAACAGCAACAACAAACACAGCAATCGCAACATAAAAACTTACTTTTTCAGGAATGATTGCAACTGTGTATGAAAGTCTGATGCCAACTTTGTTTCAGGAAGGGAATTTTCTAACTCAAACAGCATATTGATACTTTGCGGCGTCACACCCAGCACCCGCTGTTTTCCTTGTATTTCAATAACTAGAAGCCTTTCACGCTGCCCCAGTGGCACCGAGCAAATAACTTTAACGTGCTGACTACCGGGCAGGCGTAATGTCAATTTTTTGAATAGCCAGCCAAGGGCAAATACCAGTAATACCACTGCCGCCAGAGAAATGGCGATTTTAGTCAGGCTAAGGCCACCGGCCGGATTGCGCTCTGCAGGTAGCTCCTGGCGTTGAAAAGGTATGCCCTGGCGTGGCTCCGCAGCCGTTGTTGACTGAGTGGCAGTTTCTGTAGCCGTTTCATCAGCAGTGGCGGCTTGCGACACTGCTTGTGGGGGAGTCGCTGGCTCTGCATTGTCTTTTGAATCAACTGCTTGCTCAGTTTCCGGCACTGCAGCTTCAGTCGCCTGTTGCTGTAAATCCGCGGCAAATGATGGCACTGCGCCCACCATTACCGCCAGCAGCAACAATGACCGCAACATCCGGCCTGGGATAAGTATAGATAACTGCATTAGCGTAACTTTTTAATCCGTTCTATCTGGCTAATGACATCGGTTAAGCGAATACCAAACTTATCATTCACCACAACCACTTCGCCGTGCGCGATCAGGGTACCGTTTACCAGTACGTCCAGCGGCTCACCGGCCACCCGCTCCAGTTCAACCACCGAACCCTGATTCAGCTGCAATAAATTGCGGATACTGATTTTTGCCCGCCCCACTTCCATTGAAATCGTAACCGGAATATCGAGGATGGTATCAAGTTTGCGTTGTTCATCAACGCTGATATTCGACTTTTCATCTTTGAGCTCTTCCAAATCAACAGCCTTGGCATCATCTGTGCCTTCAGCTTCTGCCATGGCTGCAGCCCATTCATCCATCGTATCTTTATCGTCTGCCATTGTTTTATCCTCTGTCCCGCTCTGTCAAATTCAGATCGGCTTCTAATTCTGAAATATCTGCATCGCTGTCCAGGCGTCTGCCACCTTTGGTAAACACATGAAGTTCGGACTTCACCGATTCCGGCCGCCTGATTTTTTCAATAATTTTCAGTGCTACATTCTCACGTGAACGACCCAGCTTGGCGCGGTAGGTTGGTAAGTCTTCAATTAACACTGTAATGTGATCAGGTATTTCAACCGGAATAATATCGCCGGCTTTTAAATCCATAACCTCCTTCAGGGTCAGATCAACGTCCAGCATTTTGGTCGACAAATCGACCTTAACATCCATTATTTCATCACGTAATGCCTTACTCCAACGCAAATCAGTGTCTTCTTTATCGCTTTGTACACCGGCATCCAGTAACTCACGAATGGGTTCGAGCATTGAATAGGGCAATGCCACGTGAAAATCGCCGCCGCCACCGTCCAGTTCAATATGAAATGAGCTTATAACCACGACCTCGGTCGGGCTGACGATATTGGCCATCGCCGGGTTAACTTCTGAATCCAGGTACTCGAACGAAACGTCCATCACCGGGGCCCATGCTTCTTTGTAATCTTCAAAAATCAGTTTCAGCAGCATCTGAATAATACGCCGCTCAGTCGGGGTAAATTCACGCCCCTCAATTTTGGCATGATAGCGGCCGTCGCCACCGAAAAAGTTATCGACCAATATAAAAACCAAGCGTGCTTCCATGGTAATTAAACCGGTACCTTTTAACGGCCGGAACCGCACCATATTCAGACTGGTGGGTACGAACAAGGTGTGCACATATTCACCAAACTTGATCATTTGTACGCCATTAATCGACACTTCAGCCGTACGGCGCATCATGTTAAATAAGCTGATTCGCATATGGCGGGCAAAACGCTCGTTGACCATTTCCAGAGTAGGCATACGACCACGAACAATACGATCCTGCGACGAGAAATCGTATTCCATGGTAGACCGGCTCCGGCCATCTCCACCGTCGTCTATTTCTTCTTCTTCGACGTCATCGACACCGTGTAACAGCGCATCAATTTCATCTTGCGACAATAAATCGGTCACGATAGCTCACTCTTATTGCATAACAAAACTGGTGAAAAGTACTTCTTCCACCACCACTGACCCTGCAACTTCCAGCAACGCTTGCTGCAAATCACTCAGGGCTTTGTTTTTCAGCGCATCTTTTCCTGTGGTTGTTACCAGCTCATCTGCGTTTGCACTGCTGAACGCAGCCAGCAGACTCGCTTCAATCAGCGGAATATGCCGAAGTGCAATGGTTTCATTATTACTACCACGCACCAGCAGCTGTACTTTAATCTGCACCAGACGATCACGAGCTGAACCCGGCACGTTAAACACAAAAGGCCTGGGCATTGCTACATACAACGCATTACCCTCGGGGGTACCAACGGGATTGCCATCAGCATTTTGGCTAACAGCTGCCTGTGCATCCGTTGCCGGCTCAGCACTGTTACTTCCCAGAAAGTAAAAATAAGCGCCGGCGCCCAGTACCAGTACTACTATTAAAGCTCCGGCCAGCATAATGATCTTTTTCAGACCACCTTTACTCTCTGCCAGCTTTAAATCACCATCCGCTGCCATTTGCACTCCGTTGATTCTGTTATTTCAGGCTATTATGCTCATTGGCCGCAACCAATGTAAATTATTAATCTGTTGCTTTACTCATATCGCCAAACAAGCGCCAATTCGTATTGATAATGCAGCAGACTTACTTCAGCCCGCGCTAGTTTTACTTCAGGCATAGTAATCTACTATCCGTTCACTAAGCTTAACCTCTAACTGCACGGCTGTCGCCTTATCGTCAGCTGGTTGTTCGTTGCCCCCCTGGGCATTGCCTGAATTACCATCACGCCGGCTACTGGCCTGACTATCACCCTGTCGCTGCTGCTGAACCTGGCCTTCGCCTAGCTGGATGCCTTGTTGCTGCAGCATTTCCCGCAATCTGGGCATTTGTTGCTCTAACAATTCTTTAGCATGTTGCTGTTGCACAATAAATTGTACTGATGCCTGTTCCTGCTGCAGGTTTACCCGGATTTGCATCTGCCCCAGTTCCGCAGGGTCTAACCGGATTTCAGCAACATGAATATTCTGACGAACCATCACGTTTAAACGCTCTTTCAGCTGACCAGCAGCATTTTCAGCCAGTAAATTGACGTGCTTTAATTGCTCGGCTACTGATTTATTGCCAGCCGGCGCCGCTGTCTGGGTTGCAGATTGCCGGTTGGCAGATACCATTGCCGCATCCATTCTGGCAATGGCGGCTTCAGTCTGGCTTTGCCCGCCCTGACTGAAGGCGCTGCTAAAACTATTTAACGAAGTGTCGGTCCGGCTCCCCGGGACAGCGGCACCGCTGTCAGTCTCGGCAACCGATGTCTGTTTAGGCTGATTAAAGCTGTCAGTTGCGCCGCTTCGTTGCTGCTGTTTTGCTGACAGAGACTCCGCTACCATCGCGGCACTGGCCAGAGCACTGCCAGGTTTAGCATCATCAGCTGTGGCAGCTGTTTTATCTGTATCGGCAAAAATGGTAACGGCCTCAGTTTGCGCGCTGCGCAACGACGTTGCTGCTGCCGGCTGTAATATCTTAGTCTCTGAACTTGTCTTGTCCGTTGTTACCGGTTTTGTTTCTGCCGATAAAGCGCGTTGAGCGGCATTCAATTGCCCGATAACCTCAGCTTCAGTTGTATTGGCAACCGTTTCAGCCTGGGTTTGAGCTGACACATTTTGCTGACCACTTAACCCAGTAGATGTCAGCACGGCAGATGTAAATGTGTCAGGGGCCTGGCCAGTTGTCTGCACTGC
Source organism: Arsukibacterium indicum (assembly GCF_019100565.1). GTDB lineage: Bacteria > Pseudomonadota > Gammaproteobacteria > Enterobacterales > Alteromonadaceae > Alishewanella > Alishewanella indicum. Next base: position 419,472 of record NZ_JAHRID010000001.1, read on the forward strand.
CAGATTATCAGCATCAGTTTCAGCAATAACTTCTGCATTATCCTGCGCTGACTTTTCGCCATTAGCATTATCGTGACTGGCCAGTATCTGCTGAGCGAGCACATCCGGGGCGCTGGCAGCACTCTGTTGCTTTGCTTTGTCTGCAGAGCCTGCCACTATTGCCCCGGCGGCAACATCAGCCTGGCTTAAATGTTGTTCAGCATTGTGCACTGCATTTTTGCTAACGCTCTCAGCAACGGTTTTGCCATTGCTTTGACCAGCTGACAATGCTTCAGATATAGTCGCTGTTGCGTTTGTTTCAGAATGCTTAGCCGCATCTTCCGGGATGGCAGCAACAGTGATTCCGGCCGCTTCGGCTTCTGGATAGACCGGCAGAATAAACCAGTCACCGCTGTTGATTTTTTTGCCATCTATATTTTCAGATTGATCACTAGCGCTGGCTTCAGGTTGGATTGCTGCTTTTGAGGCGGTTTTGTCAGCTAACTCAGTAGTTAGCTGCAACCGGGTCTGGCTGGCCAAATCCAGAAAGCCAAGTAAGGTACCGGCATCGTTATCATTAATCAGTAACAGCTCTGCTTGCGGCGCAATAACCGGTGGAATAGCATCCTGAGGCCGGTTCAGAGGTTGTCCCTCCATTGATGCCATTCGTTTGCCCTTAATGCCAATACTGAAACCGGCAATACTTTGCCTGCCAGCCGATTGCTGTTGACCAGACTGATCCAGCATATCTGAGAACTGTTTAGCACCAGAGCTCTCATCCAGCAAACCATCACTGTCTGATAAAACAGGGTCGACACCTGCTGACACGGGGCCTGAGCTGGAAAAAGAAAGTGACAACAACGGATTCATCTGGATCTCCTGGTTGTGCGATTTATACACGAATCAGCAAGTGTTTAGTTTGCTACTACCGATTTAATACAAAAACCGCGCCAGTTTTATGCGCAATTAACATTATTGCTCCTGAGTCAGCTGTCTGCGGTAGAATTGCTGACCAGCATATTCATCGCTCAGGCTTTGTTGCTGACGTTCAAGCTGCTGCTGCGCTGCTGCATCTGAGCGCTCAACCAGCAACTCCAATGCCTTGCGTTTCGTTTGCATTTTTAACCAGCTCTGTTTACGTTGCTCTGCTGCTGCTTTAGCCTGATGAACCACCCGGGCCTGTTGGATCAGGGCCTGATCTAATTTACCGATGAAATTAACGTATTGACTATATTGCCGGCTTTGCAGGCCCTGGCTGCCCTGACGCTGACTTTGCTGAATATACTCAGTACGATAATTTGCCAGTCCCTGGTACTTTTGTTCGGCCTGCTGGAAATACTGTTGTGCTTTAATAAATTGTGCCTGCAAATTGTCTTCGCGCTCGCGTTGCACTTTTATAATTAAATTAAAACGATGTGCCGCCATCAGCCTGCCATCCGCTGGGCAGGTGCAACCTGGCTAAGGGCCGCTAAACTGTCATCATAAGGCACAACTTCCTGCATTCCCTGTTGCAAAAAAGCTTTTATTTTTGGCATCAGGCCAATAGCCTGATCCAGCAGTGGATCACTGCCGCGAACATAGGCACCAATCGAAATTAAATCTTTGCTTTGCTGATAGCTGGCATACAACTGTTTTATAGTACGAGCCAGTTGCTGATGCTCATTACTGGTTACGGCAGGCATTACCCGGCTGATAGACTTCTCAATATCAATGGCCGGAAAGTGGCCACTGTCAGCCAGGGTACGGGAAAGTACTATATGACCATCCAGAATTGCTCTGGAAGCATCGGCTATCGGGTCCTGTAAATCGTCGCCCTCAGACAATACGGTGTAAAAGGCTGTTATCGACCCCTGATGGCCAGTGCCGTTACCCGCCCGCTCTACCAGTGCCGGTAATTTGGCGAATACTGATGGTGGATATCCTTTAGTGGCGGGTGGCTCACCCACTGCCAACGCTATTTCACGCTGCGCCTGGGCATAGCGGGTAATGGAATCGATAAGCAGTAATACATCAAGACCCTGATCGCGAAAGTATTCAGCAACCTGAACCGCGGTTTCACAACCTTTTAAGCGCATTAGCGGTGATACATCTGCAGGCGCCGCAATAACCACAGAGCGGGCTTTACCCTCCTCACCAAGAATTTCATCGATAAATTCTTTTACTTCCCGCCCCCGTTCACCAACCAGCCCAACCACTATCACATCTGCCGAGGTGCCGCGGGTCATCATACCGAGTAAGACACTCTTGCCAACGCCGCTGCCGGCAAATAAGCCCATTCGCTGGCCTTTGCCAACCGTCACTATACTGTTAATTGCCCGGACACCAACGTCAAGGGGCTGCTTCACCGGACGACGCAATAGCGGGTTAATCGGTTTTCCTTTGCCTTTACTGAATTCAGTTGCACTAATGGGACCTTTCCCGTCCAGTGGCTTGCCAACCCCATCTATAACCCGGCCTAATAAGTTGAGGCTTAACGGAATGCCTTTATATTGGATAACAGGCGTTACCCGGGCACCGGGCACCACGCCGGCAATATCATCCTGCGGCATCAGAAATAACCGGTCGTTGGCAAAACCAACCACTTCAGCCAGAATGGCGCCGCGGGCACTTTCAACCAGACAAGGCTGGCCAATAGCAGCCCGGCAGCCGGTTGCCTCCAGGGTTAAGCCAACCACCCGCACCAGATGGCCTGACACCGCCGGTAATGACGGGTGAATATACTGTTGCTGCTGTTGCAGACGATTAAGCAGGCTACTTTGCTCAGTCATCATGCCGGTCATCCTCAGACTGATTATCCTGAGACTGGCTATCCACAGATTGGTTATCCTGCGGTTGTGGGACAAGGTTATCGGCTGAGTCATCAGCCGCCTCGGCCAATTGCAGAAAATGCTCCAGGCTGCTTTGAATGCGCTGATTTAAAGTGCGATCGACACTTGAGTTTTCACTATCAACCAGGCAGCCGCCTTGTGCAACCAGTGGCTCTGAGCGCAACTGCCAGCCACGTTCGGTTAATTCAGCGTCATTATAATGGCGCTTGATAATGCTGATATCTGCCGGATTAAGTTTGATAACCAGTTTACTGCTTTGCAAAGGCAAGGCGCTGATAGCTTCCTGCATGGCTTGTAATATCACGTTTGGATTAGTCGCGACTTCAACATTTATTACTGCTTTGGCCATTGCCAGGCTTAACTGCACTAACTCCTGCTCTACCCGGCTGTCTGCCTTCTTCAGCGGTTGCTGTAACTGGTCCAGTAACACACTTAATTCAGCCCGCAGCGCATCCAGCTCTGTTGCACCATCTGCTAAGCCCTGCTTTTTACCTTCAGCCAGGCCCTGCTTCAAGCCATCCTGCTGGCCCTGCTCACGCCCTTCGCTGTACCCTTTAGCAAAACCTTCTTCCTTGCCCTGGGCAAACCCCTCGTCATGCGCTGCCTGGCGCATCTGCTCGATATCTTCGGCGGTCAGTGGCTTTATTTCTAATGCTTCGTCTGCCGTTTCAGCCTCGGCTGCTCTGCCAGCCGGCCGATGCATATTCAAGGCATTAGTGCGGGTATCATCCCGATAGGCATCTGCAGTTAAGTCTGGTGTATGCCAGTGCTTAACCTGATCTGCTGAATCAGGGTCCGGGGAATAAGGCCGGTTAGGGTTGTAAGCACTTTTTGTCATCGATGATTCCATTGCCTGTTACAGGAAATTTCTTTATAAGAAATCTTCGCCACCACCACCACCAAGCATAATTTCGCCTGCGTCAGATAAGCGGCGCGCAGTTGACAAGATTTCTTTCTGAGCAGTTTCCACCTCGCTGACCCGAACAGGCCCCATTGCTTCCAGATCGTCCTGCAACAGCTCAGCTGCCCGTTTAGACATATTTTTCAGAATTTTCTCTTTCAGGTTTTCATCGGTACCCTTCAGCGCTTTCATTAACACATCCTGCTGAATTTCCCGTAACAACACCTGAATGCCACGATCATCAACATCAACCAGGTTTTCAAACACAAACATCAGATCCTGAATTTGCTGCGCCATTTCTTCGTCATGCTCACGAATTGAATCCATCAGCTGGCCTTCCATATTGGTGTCCAGATAATTCAGAATATCGGCCGCTGCTTTTAAGCCACCCATTTTCGCAGACTGAGTACCCGCCTGACCGGCAAACTGTTTTTCCATAATTTCGTTTAATTCCTGTAAGGCTGCAGGTTGCACTTCTTCCAGATTGGCGATACGCATGGTTAAATCCAGCCTGACCTTCTCGGAGAATTGCGATAAAATTTCTGCTGATTGCTCCGGCTCCAGATATGACAATACAATTGTCTGAATTTGCGGATGCTCGTTGCGAATAATATTGGCAACCTGTTTAGAGTCCATCCATTTCAGGGAATCGAGGCCCTTGGCGCCACCACCCAGCACTATTTGATCAATCAGGTTAGCGGCTTTTTCTTCACCCAGCGCAGCTGTCAGCGCTCGCTTGATAAACTCTTCACTCTGGAAGCCAATAGTACTGAAGTTCTGAATTTGTTCGATAAATAAGCGATGCACGGCAGAAATTTTTGCCTGATTCAAATCCGTCATCTGTGCCATGGCCAGACCGACTTTTTGCACCTGCTTTGGCTCAAGGTGTTTTAAAATCTGGGCAGCATCTTCTTCAGATAAGCTAAGCAGCAGAATGGCTGCTTTTTCAACACCATCGAGCTTACCTACATCAAAAGTGGGTTTTTCTTCTATTTTATTCATCTTCAGCCAACCAGTTTTTCACTACCAGAGAGGATAATTCAGGTTCATTGGCAACCAGCGCCCGAACCGCCCGCAATAAATCTTCATCGCCATGCAGGTCTGGCAGCATTAACGTGCCATCTGGTGCAAACCCTACTGCGTTCTCATCAAAGGTTGAATTTAGCATATCTATGGTGTCATCACCCAGGTCTAAACCACTGCTCAGGGCTTTGTCATCATAGGCATCATCAGTTTGCTCAGGGTAGATTAGTTTTTTCAGCATCGGCCGGACAATGCCCAGCATCAGGGCAAGAATAATAATGCCACCAATCGCTAAACGCAGGATCCGCAAAAACCACTCTTCCTGATAAAATGCCAGCTTTTCTTCTTCAAACAGTTCTTCCCGGACAAACGGCACTGAGATCACTTCAATGGTATCGCCGCGCTGGGCATCAAAACCAATGCCACCCTGCAATAAACGGCGGATATTGGCCAGCGCCTCCTGGGTGCGAGGCTGAGGTTCGCTAACACCTTCGGCATTTGGTGGGCCTGGCTCATAGTCAACAGCCACTGACACTGACAGGCGCCGGATCACCCCGCTTTGCTGTGATGTGTGACTGATAGTGGTGTCAAGTTCGTAGTTGCGGGTCGCTTCTTTATGATTCCGTCCTGGGATCACCGGCCGGGTATTACCACCGTCAGCTTGCTCCGGAATGTTTGAATTAAGCGGTGGCTGGTTAGACAACGCCCCGGGAATACCGCCACTACTGCCGCCGACGCTGCTCTCTTCAATTGTCATTTCGCTGCGAATAGCGGGTAAATCGGGATTAAACCGTTTCTGCGTTTGTTCAACGGCAGTAAAATCCAGCATCAGGTCAACCTGAGCAGTGTAATTACCATAGCCCAGCACTGGTAACAGGATTGAGTCGACTTTCTGACGGTATTCATCTTCCCGCGCCCGCTGCAGTTCATGCTCACGGCGCGAACGGGCAGCGCTGCCGTCCTGCGAACCACTGTTCAGTAAACGGCCGCTCTGATCGGTCACCGTCACTTTACCAGGTTCCATTCCCTGTACGGCAGAGGCAACTAAATCGACGATAGCATCCACTTCACTATCACGGATCATGGTACCACCGCGTGCTGTCACCAGAACAGTGGCTGAAGGCGATGCAGCCTGACGGGCAAAAACATTTTCTTTAGGAATAGCCAGCAATACCCGGGCGCGGGCGACACTCTGTAACTCTTCAATAGTGCGGGCCAGTTGTTGTTCACGGCTATGTTTTAAGCGTTCCATCTCCAGACGCTGACTTACCCCAAAGCCGCTATCCTGCAACAAAAACTCAGTACCTGCTGATGGCTCCTGAGTTAAACCGGCCCTTGACAGGCCAAGCTTAACCGCCTGGTACTGATCTTCTGCGACATAGATCACATTGCCTTCCAGGGTATATTTAACCTGCTGCGCATCTAAATGGTCGAGAGTTTGAATAAGTTCCTGAGTGGCGTAAGTGCCCAGTGGCCGCATTTCTGCCTGACGGGCCCAGAAAAAAATTAAAACAGCAATAACCAGACAGATTACCAGCGCTACCATCAGCGTAATCTGGCGCATCATGTCTACGCCGCCAATGGCCCCCAGAAAGCCTGATTTCTGCTCCTGTGAGTCGGAATTATTTGAGCTGTTATAGTCATTTGGGCTTATTGCCAGCTCTGTCGATTGATTATCTGCCACGTGCTACCCCTTAAACCGGCATTGACATAATGTCTTTGTACGCTTCTACCATTTTGTTGCGTACCTGTACTGTTGCCTCAAACGCTAATGACGATTTTTGCGCAGCAATCATCGCCTCTACCAGCGATACATTTGGGTCGCCCATTTCTACCCGGGTTCTCAGCTCACCCGCTGCTACCTGAACATTGTTAACTGTCTTTAATGCGTCTTTAAATAAGGTACTGAACTCAGACTGGCTGGGATTAACTTCTGCCAGTTGATTAACAGGTTTGATGTCGGCCGACAAACTGCGGGCCTGGCTGGCCATCGATTGCATTTGGGCGTATAACGCCTGACCTTTAATGTTCATAGCTGTACCCTGTCTTAACTAACCTTGCGAAAAAAATCGGGTGTCAAATAATTGCCAAAAAACGGCTGCAAGGATACTAAGCAGGAGTTATGCCACATTTATATGTCTGTTTTTAAATAGAAAAAAGCCGGATAACCGACTTTTTGGAGGTTCAGGCTTCAGCCAGCTCAGGCGGGTAGCTCAATGCCTGATTCGCGCATCCGGGCCAGTTTATAACGCAGCGTACGGTCACTGATGCCAAGCTTTTCAGCAACTGCTTTGCGCTTATATGCGCAGGCTTTCAACGTTGCCAGAATAATCCGGTGCTCTTGTTCATGCAGCTCTGTTTTAAAGTCGTCAGGCACTGCAGTGTCCGGTTCAGCCTGCTGCGACGTTGCAGATGTACCAGCTGTGGCTGATAACCCATCAGGTAAATCAGCCTGATACGATAACGTATCGGCCTGAGTGATGCTGGTGCTACCTTCTGCCGATAACAGAATATCGGCCGGGGTAATCTGGTTGCCCTGGCATAAAATAAGGGCGCGCTGAATAACATTATCCAGTTCCCTGACGTTGCCAGGCCAGTTGTGCTGCACCAGCAGTTTTATTGCGTTGTCGCTTAAGGATAGAACTGCTCTCCCCTGTTGCTGACAGTATTTACTGATAAGATGCCCCGCCAGCGGTGCGATATCCTCTGGCCTTTCGGCAAGGGCCGGCCAGTTAAGCGGAAACACATTCAGTCTGAAAAACAGATCCTGACGAAACTGGCCTTCTGCTACGGCTTGCTGCAAATTACGATTGCTGGTCGCCAGCACCCGCACATCCAGCTTTATCGTTTTGCGGCTGCCCAGCCGCTCCACTTCCCGCTCCTGCAGCACCCGCAGCAGTTTTGCCTGCAGGTTTAAATCCATTTCTGTTATTTCATCCAGTAACAGGGTGCCATGCTGAGCCTGTTCAAACTTGCCTGGGCAACCGGCGATGGCGCCGGTAAACGCTCCCTTTTCATAACCAAACAGGGTTGATTCCAGCATGTTTTCCGGTATGGCGGCACAGTTTATTGCCACAAATGGCCCCTGCGAGCGGGCAGATTGCTGATGGATATAGCGCGCCAGCACTTCTTTACCGGAGCCACTGGGGCCGGAAATCATTACACTGGCATCAGAGCGGGCGACCCGGGCAGTGAGCTCCAGCAACGCTTTACTGGCAGGTGCCGCTGCCACCGGGGTTAACGGATCAGCCTGCTTTGCTAAAACATAGCGGCTGACGGTATTCAGTAACACCTGAGGTGCAAATGGTTTCGCCAGATAATCCACTGCGCCCAGCCGGATGGCTTCAACGGCATCCTGCACATTGGCGTAGGCCGTCATCATCAGTACCGGTAATTGCGGATAATGCTGGCGCAAGGTTTTAAGGAGTGTTAAGCCAGACACCTCGCCCATTTGCACATCGCTGACCACCAGTTGTACCTGCTGCTTTTTTAACAGCAGCAATGCACTTTCAGCACTATCAGCGCTATGCACCTGATAATTGGCCAGACTAAGGGTATCGCAAAGGGCTTCACGTAAACCGGCATCATCTTCGACAATCAGAATTGGGGTGGCTGTAGTCATTTGCTCGCTCCATTTTTCACATTAGTCTGCCGGCTTGTTGATTCAGAAAAGTGGATAGGCAGGGTAATAACAAAACAGGCACCGCAGTCGGAGCGATGCTGATAATGCACATTGCCCTGATGTGAGTTCACCACTGCCTGAACAACGGCCAGTCCAAGACCACTCCCTTGCGGCCGCCGGCTGAAAAATGGCTCAAAGATATGAGGTTGTAACTCTGCGGCAATACCCGGGCCGTTGTCAGTAATGGTAAATTGTAACTGGCTGCCTTCTGAGCGCACCGAAATATGGATATGGGCTCCATTACTCTGAGCCTGAATACTATTCTGAATAAGATTATTGACCGCGCCAGAGAGGCTGCTGAGGTTGCCCAGCAAATAGGTATCCTGAACCTGCGTGCTGATTGTCAGCCGGGCCTGATGCTGCTCCAGCAATGTCTCCGCGGCATTATTCACCTCATTAAGCAGGCTTTGCAATGTAAATGGCTGCACCGCCTGGGCAGTGCCTGCACGGGCAAATAACAGCATATCATTTACCTGCTGCTCCAGATCATGCAGCCTGGCCAGCAGTTTCTGTTGAAATTGCTGGCGGGAAGAAGATGTAAGCTGATGGCTGCCAAGATTCTCTGCATACAACATGGCTGACGACAAGGGTGTGCGGATCTGATGGGCCAGGGTGGCCATCATTTTGCCAAGAGTAGACAACCGTTGTAAATGCGCCAGCCGGCTTTGCAAGTGCCGGGTTTGTGTCAGATCGGTTAACACAATTAGCTGACCAGGTTCGGGACTGAGCGGGCTTATTTCCAGCTTTATCCTGCGGCCATCTTTTAACGATACCTCAAGGCCATCATCATTACGCGGTGCAAAGCAGCGGTTAATCACTTCCAGCCAGGGTTGACCTAACAGCGGCTGGCCTAACATCGCCGTGGCAACAGGGTTAGCTTCCGACACAACGCCTCTGGCGCTTAGCAACACAACGCCTGCTGGCAATACATTAAGGATATGTTGCAAACGGTTATCTGCCGCATTATCTGAGCCCGCCAGTGCCTGACCGACCATGCGACTGAGCTCGCGCGGGTAATGTGAGGACTGACTGTGCAGCAGTGCAGAGCGCTCTGCAGATGCGTAGCTGACATTTGGCATAACAAACCTGACCTTACTACAAATGATAAAGTCGATGCAGAGATTGTGCCAAGGTTAGAGCATTGATTTAATTGATAAAAAAATAAGAAAAACTGTCAAACACTTGACAGCAGCGCTATTCGTCGCGCCCAAGGCTGTATTTGCGCATCTTTTCAACCAGCGTAGTCCGGCGCAGCCCAAGCACCTCAGCAGCCCTGGCGACAACATAATCATGCTGCTGTAGGGCATTCGATATCAGCTGAATTTCGAGCTGCGCCAGATACTCTTTCAAATCAAATCCATCAGCCGGAATATCGTTCAGTGCTGGTAAGTTTTCGCCAGTAGCACTGCCACCGCTGATTTCTTCCTCATGATCATCGGCCGTTGCGGCAAATAAGTCATTAAGCATATCGCGCTCCAATAGCGCTTCCGGGTACTGCGGCTGATAACTTTCTACATCCAGATAGCAATATTTATTGGGTAACTCGGCCACATCCACTACCTGGTCGGGATACATGATCAGCATACGTTCCAGTAAGTTAGCAAGTTCCCGCACATTCCCCGGCCAACTGTGCAGTTTCAGACTTTCCAGCGCTCGCTCCGTAAAACGGATCCGCCCTTGATGCGCCGCTGCTTGTCTGTTTAGCAGCTCCTGGATCAATAAAGGTAAATCGTCACAGCGCTCGCTCAGGGCCGGCGTTTCTATTGGAAAAACATTTAACCGGTAAAATAAATCTTCCCGAAACTGTCCTTCGGTGATCATATGCTCAAGGTTGCGGTGAGTAGCAGCAATGATCCGCACGTCGGCTTTAATCGTCTGGCTCCCACCCACCCGCTCAAAGATCCGCTCCTGTAACACCCGTAATAATTTCACCTGCATGGGTTGCGGCATATCACCAATTTCATCCAGAAATAAGGTACCGCCCTGTGCCAGTTCAAACCGGCCTTTGCGGGTAGATATGGCACCGGTAAAAGCGCCTTTTTCATGGCCAAACAACTCACTTTCTAACAGCTCGGCCGGAATGGCACCACAATTAATCGGCACAAAGGGCCCTGCTGCCCGATTGGACAATAAATGGATATTGCGGGCGACAACTTCTTTGCCGGTACCAGATTGCCCCAGCACCAACACATTGGCATCCGTTTTAGCGACTTGCTGAATTAAAAACCGGACTTTTTGCATTGGCTCTGTCTGGCCCACCATCCCATCAAATTTAACAGTGGTTTCACTATGGCGCTGACCGGGTAACAAACGATGGTATTGCTGGCAATCGCGCAGTAACTGAGTAAGGGTATTGTATGAAAAAGGTTCGGTTAACAAGCCCACCGCATTCGGATATTGCAGTATAGGGGTCAGCGGCTCACCAATAAGTAAAAAAGCACATCGGGGAAAACGTACCAGTAATTCAGCATGCTCGTTAGTACCTATCGCGCCAAGCAATACAACAGCAGGAACATCAGGGCTTAGTTGCTGTGGCAGGATTTCATCGTTAACAATTTGATGGGGTTCATTGATAAAGCTAAGGACGGTAGCCAATCGCTCCGCGCGACGTTGTTGTGAGTCTACAATATATAGAGGAGGATTTGCTGCCATTGTGCCGCATTATTGTTATTGCTTTCATTTCATTGTACTGCGCTGGCACGAGCTTGCAACCATAAACGCTATTTTTTTGACAGCTGTCAAAAAAATAGCGTTTATCAGGTATCGTTCAGTTGTACTACTGTCAGTTTAACAGCGTTAACGCTTGTTGTTGCTGCACGCGCGCTTGCATGGCGACGCTGGTAGAGCTTTGGCTAAGAATATCTGCAGCAGTTTTTTCGCTGGTTGCTCTGGCGAAGTCTAAATCTTCAATCCGGCTGCGGGCCGCTGATTCAGCAATTTGTTGGTTATTCAGATTGCTGCCGGCACTGGCAAACCGGTTGGCCTCCGCGCCGGCCTGGGCCTGTAAGCCACCTACTAACTCAATAGATTCTGCTATTCTGGTTAATGATTGTTCAGCCGCTGCCTGAGAGCTGAAGTCAATGTTAAAGGCATCTTTGTTTTGTAACGCAGCGCCTACATCAGTGGTGGTGAGATTAACTGAGCCATTACCGGTTCCAAAAGCCACACTGGCATCGGCACCAAATAATTTCTTACCAGCAAACTCAGTATTATCAATGGTTTGCTGAATGTTTGCCAGATAGCTGTCAGCTTCTTTCTGCAATGCCTGCCGTTCTTGTGCACCATAAATGCCATTGCCAGCAGCTACAGCTAACCGGTTCAGTTCACCAAGGTTGTCATTAATACCCTGCAAACCTTGCTCGTATACCCGGGCCAGCGACACACCGTCGTAAACGTTGCGTTCACCCTGCGCTTTCGCATTAATACTGCTGCTAAGCTGATTAGCAATTTGTAAACCAGCCGCATCGTCAGCCGCACTGTTAATCCGGCGAGCCGTTGCCAGTTTTTTGAGCAGACTTTCCTGTTGCTGCTGAGCCTGATTCAGACTATTTAAACCTGTTGAATTATTCAGTTTCATAGCAGTACCACTTTAACGAAGAAATTGGCTATAGTTTAGTCGATCTGGCAGCAAAGCACCACTTTTGCTGAAAACAAACAGGCAGAGTGATTAAAGCTTGCTAACTTTCTAAAAGTATTACTAAACATTTTTGGGCATACTTTATGCTAGAAGCAGTTTATGCTAAGAACGTTGTGCTAAAGTCAGGACGGCAGCACAATGCCAGATAATTGTTTGAGGGCACGCTATGTTTAACGGAAAAACCATTTTAATTACTGGTGGTACTGGCTCTTTCGGCCATAAGTACACCGAAACGCTGCTAGCCCGTTATAAGCCTAAAAAAATTATTATTTATTCCCGTGATGAATTAAAACAGTATGAAATGCAGCAGAAATTTGATCAGAGCTGCATGCGCTATTTTATTGGTGATGTTCGCGATGCTCAGCGTATGAGCAGAGCCATGCACGGCGTTGACTTTGTTATTCATGCTGCCGCGTTAAAACAGGTGCCCGCCGCCGAATATAACCCAATGGAGTGTATCCGCACCAATATAAACGGTGCTGAAAATGTGATTAACGCCGCGTTGGATAATAATGTTGAAAAAGTCATTGCGTTATCTACCGATAAAGCAGCCAATCCGGTAAATTTATACGGCGCAACTAAGCTTGCTTCAGATAAGTTGTTTGTCGCCGCAAATAATATCTCCGGTGGTACCAGGCCCCGATTTTCTGTCGTCCGCTATGGCAATGTGGTTGGCTCCAGAGGATCGGTTGTGCCATTTTTCCAGCAGCTTATCGATAAAGGTCATGATCACCTGCCGGTTACCCATGCTGAAATGACCAGGTTTTGGATCAGCCTGCAGCAAGGCGTAGACTTTGTGCTGAAGAACTTTGAGCGGATGCTCGGCGGTGAGATTTTCGTACCTAAAATCCCATCAATCCGTATTGTGGATCTGGCCAAAGCAATGGCCCCAGACTTGCCAGTTAAAATTGTTGGTATCCGGCCAGGCGAGAAGCTACATGAAATGATGTGTCCTGGCGATATGTCATATCATACTTTCGAATTTAACGACCATTTCGTTATTGCGCCGGCAATTAAGTTTTTTAACCGCAGCAATGATTTCAGTGGTAATGCTATCGGCGAAAAAGGGCAGCCAGTAGCTGTAAATTTCGAATATGTGTCTGATACTAATCCTGATTTTATGGATATCGAGACTATTCGCAAATTTAATCAGGATTACGCCTAATGATCCCTTATGGTCGTCAGCATATCAGCCAGCAAGACATTGACGCGGTTGTTGAGGTTTTAAAAAGTGACTTTTTAACCCAGGGACCAGCAGTACCCGCTTTTGAGCAGCGGCTTTGCGACTTAACAACCGCTCAGTACACCATCGCGGTTAACAGCGCCACCTCTGCATTACATATTGCCTGCCTGGCCCTGGGTGTCGGGCCGGGCAGCAGAGTCTGGACCTCACCAGTCAGCTTTGTCGCCTCTGCTAATTGTGCCCGTTACTGTGGTGCCAGTGTCGACTTTGTTGATGTGGAACCGGACACCGGCAATATGGCAATCGATCAGTTGCGGCAAAAGCTTGAGCAAGCCCGCACCAGCGATACCTTACCTCAGGTTGTGATACCGGTGCATTTGGCCGGTGCAAGTTGCGATATGCAACAAATCCACTATCTGGCAAATGAATTTGGTTTTAAGGTCATCGAAGATGCATCGCACGCTGTCGGTGCCAGCTATCAGGATGAACCGGTTGGTTGTTGTCGCTACAGTGACATTACCGTATTCAGCTTTCATCCGGTAAAAATTATTACTACCGCTGAAGGCGGCGCAGCGCTAACAAACAGTTCTGAACTTGCTGATAAAATGCGCCTGCTAAGAAGCCATGGTATCAGCCGGGACGAAAACCTGATGACAGAGCCCAGCCATGGCGCCTGGTATTATCAGCAATTGCAGCTGGGTTTAAATTACCGGATGACTGACATACAGGCCGCCCTGGGCTTCAGCCAGAGCCAGCGCTTACTGCCAATTATTAAACAGCGGCAGGTACTGGCAGACAGATACCAAACATTATTACAAAACCTTACTGTAGGTTTACCGGAACCGGATACCTCTGTGATCAGTTCCTGGCACCTATACATAATCAGACTGGATGATAAAACCAGACGTAAAGCCGTATTTGACGGCTTGCGTGCTGCCGGTATCGGCGTAAATGTGCATTACATCCCCATTCACACTCAACCTTACTATCAACAACTGGGCTTCGACTGGGGCGATTTTCCGCAGGCAGAAGATTTTTACGAGCGGATCATCAGCCTGCCAATGTTTCCGGAGCTAAGCAGCGAACAACAGCAATTTATCGCTGATAAACTGAAAGAGTTGTTGGCGTGAAAGTTGCCATAATTCCAGCTCGTGGCGGCAGCAAGCGTATTCCACGTAAAAATATTAAACTGTTTTGTGGCCAGCCGATGCTTGCTTACCCAATACAGACTGCGTTAAAAAGCGGTTGTTTTGACCGGATCATCGTCTCGACAGATGACGACGAGATAGCAGAAATTGCCAGGCAATATGGTGCTGAAGTACCTGCCACCCGCCCGGCAGAGCTGGCTGATGATCACACTGGCACCAGCGCCGTGGTGCGTTATGAGTTAAGCCAGCTGCTGCAACAAGGTGCAAAAATCAGCTATTGCTGCTGTATTTACGCGACCACCCCACTACTGTCAGCAGTAATGCTGCAACAGGCCTGGCAGCAGTTGAGCAGAGAGCCTGCACTTAACTATGTTTTTTCCGCTGCCCGCTTTTCTTTTCCTATTCAACGCGCACTACTGCAAACAGCCAGTGGTGTCAGGCCATTTGATAGTAGCAGCATCGGCAAACGCTCCCAGGATTTAGCCCCCACTTTTCACGACGCCGGTCAGTTTTACTGGGGACGAACTGCCGCATGGCTTGATAACAAAGCAATATTTGCCGACCACAGCAAAATGCTGATATTACCGGATCATCTGGTACAGGACATTGATACCAGTGAAGACTGGCATCGTGCAGAACTGCTCTTTCAACTACTGCAACAGGAACCACCCCGGTGAATGTGGTTTTTCGCTGTGATGCGTCAGTTGAAATTGGCTCTGGCCATGTTATGCGTTGCCTGACCCTGGCCAACGCCCTGGCGACTTCTTTGACAACGACTGCCAACATTCACTTTATCTGCCGGGCAGAGCCCGGTCACCTGGCATCGCTGATTGAGCAGCATGGCTATCAAATCAGTTTGCTCAGCGCAGCATCAAGTATCACCGAAGTCAGCGATGCCAGGCAGTCGTTGTCGGTTATTGACGAGGATTGTCAGTTACTGATTGTTGACCACTACAGGCTTGCCGCCGAATATAGCCAGCAGCTCCGGCAGCGTTGCCATAAAATCATGGTAATTGATGATCTAGCCAACCGCCGGCATGATTGCGATATATTACTGGACCAGAATTTTTTACCTGATGCTGAGTCTCGTTATCAACAGCTGGTATCTGAGCAATGCTTGCAACTGCTTGGGCCCCGCTATGTATTGCTGCGCGAGGAGTTTTATCAGCGGCAAACGCCTTTGTTCAGCGAACGGCAAAACCGTTTGTTGGTTTTTTTTGGCGGGGCAGACCCCTTTAATTTAACTAAAATGGCGGTGCAAGCGCTTAGCGAGCTAAAGTTTCCGGACCTGACTGCCGATATTGTAATTGGGGCAACACATCCATTGCGCTCAGAGCTGGAACACAGCTGTGCAGTGCTACCCGGGGTGTCTTTACATGTGCAGTGCAATTATATGGCACGCTTGATGTACCAGGCGCGACTCATGCTTGGTGCCGGCGGTGCCAGCCACTGGGAAAGATGCAAATGTGCCCTGCCAGCATTGGTAGTGACTGTGGCCGAAAATCAGCAGGCGACCACAGCCTATTTAGCCAGACTGGGAGCCTGCGTGTGGTTGGGTCAGGCTGCTGAGATGTCAGCCGGTTACTTTGCAGAGCAATTGCGCTATTACCTGACTCAACCCGCGCTGTTAAACGGTATCAGTGCACAAGCGGCCACGTTAATGCCTGCAACTGGCGGAACGCAAGCCGTTGTCAGCGCCATTAAAACATTAGTAAGAGGTTAATTATGTCGGATTTTGTGCTTGGGAATAAACGAATTGGCCCCGGGCAACCGCCTTTTATTATTGCTGAATTGTCTGGCAATCATGATCAGTCACTGGATAAAGCATTGGCGATGGTGGATGCAGCTGCAGAGTGTGGTGCTGACGCTATCAAAATTCAAACCTATACTGCCGATAGCATGACGCTTGATATCAGGCATGGCGACTTTGTCATTAACGATCCGGGCAATCTTTGGCAGGGCCAGTCGCTATATCAGTTATACCAATTGGCTATGACCCCATGGGATTGGCATCAGGCGATTTTTGAGCGGGCCCGGCATCATGGCATGCTGGCATTCAGCACCCCCTTTGATTTAACGGCTGTAGATTTTTTAGAGCAGCTTAATGTCCCCTGCTATAAAATCGCTTCGTTTGAAAACAGTGATCATGCGTTACTGGCAGCGGTAGCCAAAACCGGTAAGCCAGTAATAATGTCGACCGGCATGGCCACCCAGACCGAGTTGGCTGAATCAGTTGAAGTCCTTAAAGACAATGGCTGTACTGAGCTGATCTTACTAAAATGCACCAGCCACTACCCCGCAGATCCGGTTGATGCCAACTTAGCTACTATCCCGCATTTAGCCGCTCTGTTTGACTGTCAGGTTGGTTTATCTGATCACACGGCAGGCCTTGGGGTAGCTGTGGCCAGTGTGGTACTGGGTGCCACCGTTATTGAAAAACATTTTGTACTGGATCGCAGCGAAGGCGGCGTTGATGCAGAGTTCTCTCTTGAACCTGCTGAGTTCAAGGCACTGGTACAGGAATGTAAACGGGCCGCTGTTGCCCTGGGTCAGGTGACATATGGCGGCACAGCAAGTGAACAGGCTTCACGTAAATACCGGCGCTCATTGTATATTGCGGAAGATATCCGGGCTGGCGAGGTATTTACCGAAACTAACCTGCGCTCGGTGCGTCCGGGCCATGGCCTGGCGCCTAAATATCTGCCGTTGTTTTTGGGCCGGCCCGCCAGTCAACCGCTGACAAAAGGCACCCCCCTGAGCTGGGATCATTTAACCAAAGGCAATGCTTAGCGTGGCAACGTATCTGGTAGCAACAGTGAAAAGCTGGAATATTGAAGCTTTTCAGAAATATACGGCTGACTTACCTGGAAACTGGCAACTGATTACCAGCCGGGAGCAACTGACCCGTGACTATTTAGCTGAGTTAAAGCCCACTTATATTTTTTTTCCTCACTGGAACTGGAAGGTACCTGCTGACATTACCGGTCGCTATTGCTGTGTATGCTTTCATATGACAGATCTGCCCTTTGGCAGAGGTGGCAGCCCGTTACAAAATCTTATTTTAAGCGGTGCGACAGAGACAAAACTGACTGCATTACAAATGACAGAACATTTGGATGCAGGCCCGATATTTGGCAAACTACCGTTATCACTGGCTGGTACGGCAACCGACATTTTCCAACGCGCTGCACCTCTGGTTTACCAGCTGATTAGTCAGATCATCAGCCAGCAACTTTCCGCCCTGCCACAGCAGGGTGATGCAACGTATTTTGACCGGCGTAGTCCGGCGCAAAGTAAGTTGCCGGAGGGCATGACTGCGGCCAGGCTATACGACTTTATCCGGATGCTGGATGGCGAAGGTTACCCGGCGGCCTATATTGAATATAACGGTTGGCGGCTGGAATTTAGTGCCGCTGCCCTCGATAATGATGGTCAGCTTTCGGCGAATGTCCGATTTTTGCCGGCCAGTTCATCAGGTGGAGAGCAAGTGTGAAAACAGTCGTAGTTGTGGCAGCACACCCTGACGATGAAGTGCTGGGCTGTGCCGGTACTATTGCCCTGCATAGCGCCGCTGGTGACAGGGTGCACGTGATATTTATGGCTGACGGGGAAAAGTCCAGATCCGCGCAAACTCCGCAGTTGGCCAGCCGTAAAAAAGCAGCTCATGCCGCAGCTGGCATATTGGGCGTGCAGTCTGTCCGGTTTTTAGATTTTGCTGACAATGCGATGGACAGTGTGCCACTGCTATCAGTTAACCAGGCATTAGAAAAAGCCTTACAGCCGTTGCAACCAGAGCTTGTTTACACCCATTTTGGTGGCGATTTAAATATTGACCACCGACTAACCTATCAGGCCGTGCTTACCGCATGCCGGCCCCAGCCAGGCCAGAGTGTACGCCGTATCTGTTGTTTTGAGGTGCCTAGCAGCACAGAGTGGTCAGCGCAGCAGGAAGCACCATTTCGTCCCCAGCTATTTGTGGATATCAGTTCAGTACTGCAGCAGGTTAATGAAGCATTGCAATGTTATGCCGCTGAACTAAGGCCCTGGCCACACAGTCGCTCATTACAGGCTATTAGTCTGCGCCAGCAGTGGCGCGGCAGTAACGTAGGCCTGACCGCCGCTGAGGCATTTATGGTTGAACGCGAAATCAGGCTGGCGCTATGAGCCCAAATTTAAGCAACAAAGTGTATCCGCGCAGCACATTCAGCCGATTGCAGCAAGCCGAACTCGCCCAACTCTGGCATTGGCGCAACCAGCCCAGTATTCGCCAGAATATGCATAATAGTAAAGAGATAAGCTGGCCTGAGCATCAGGCCTGGTTTGCGCAACTACCCGACTCGGGTAAAACCTTTTATATTTTCCGTCAGAATGAGCGCCCTATAGGCGCGCTATACTTTGATCCTGTTGGCGATTGTGGCCTTGAGTGGGGTTGTTACCTCGGCGAAACTGATGTCTGGCCTGGCAGTGGCTTAATGCTGGAAATTGCTGCACTGGATTACGCTGCAGCTAAGCCAGGGATCAGTTTTCTGCATGCTGAGGTGCTATCTTTTAATCAAAGCGTGATAAATATGCATCGCTTATTTGGTTATCAGGGCTGTGAGGATAAACCTTGTGGGGGGCAATCAGCCACGTCTGAGGCACAGCATAGCGAACACTGCGTTAAAGTATTTCAGTATAAAACCGCAGACTGGCGGGCTAAGCGCAGCCAAATTCTGGCAAAATTACCTAAACAAATTAGTGCAGCTGCCGAATTTATTGACTTTCAGGACTAGCTAATGACCAAAACAGATTTACACCATCAGATCAGAAACTGCCTGCAGCAAGTAGCAGAGTTGGCAAATTGCCAACTGATCGAGCCAGTTACCGATGATACTGTGCTACTACAAAGTGGCCTCGACTCACTGGGGTTTGCCATGCTGGTTGCTCAGTTGGAAGAAGAATTAGGTTTTGACCCTTTCAGTGAAATGGAAATCGCCGTTTACCCCCGCACTTTTGCCGAATTTGTCAGCATATACCAGCAATATCAGCTTAAATATGCCGGAGGCTAAATGAGCGGTAGTCTGCTGGCGCTAATGGAGCGCCACCCCGGCGATTCGCCTGCGTTAAAATATCGCCAGACAGCTACTGCCCCGTTAGTGACAGTCAGTTATCGGCAACTGCAGCAGCTGGCACTGGCAAAACGCCGGCAAGCTGCTAATTTACAACAGCAAGCAGTAAATATACGCTATCGGGACATTGCCGATTTTATCTGCAGCCTGCTGGCATATGATGGATTTTGTTCGGCGTTATATTTACTGCCAGATCATAATGTGGCTCCTGCAGGCATGCTATTCATTGCATCTGAAACCATGACAGATCAGCGCCTTCCTGTTGATAGCCGTTGGTATCTTGCAACATCAGGTACCACCGGGACCCCAAAATGGATAGGACATAGCCTGCAACAACTGACTAAAACGGTGAGCACCCGCGCATCCGGCAACACACTATGCTGGGGGTTAGTATATCAACCCTTCCGTTTTGCCGGTTTACAAGTTGTGTTGCAGAGCCTGATCTCAGGAGCCTGCCTTATCGATGCCAGTGACGGCGATATTGAACAGCGGTTTGATACTCTGGTTGAGGGCAACGTAACAGCGCTGTCAGCTACCCCGTCACTTTGGCGGCAATTTCTGTTTAGCGGCAAGGCCACGGCACTTCAATTACAGCAGCTGACTCTTGGTGGTGAGATTGCCGACCAGCCATTATTAAACCGGCTGAGCCAGCTTTATCCAACAGCACAACTTCGCCACATTTATGCTTCTACTGAAGCGGGCGTAGCCTTTGCGGTAAACGATGGCAAGGCAGGTTTCCCCAGAGACTATCTGGAGCAGGGTTATTATGATTTGCAGTTTAAAGTGGATGCAAAACACCATCTCTGGCTGAAAAATTCAGCTTTGTTTGGGCCAGAGTTAGCGACCAGAGTGGATGCTGCAGGCTTTCTGGATACCGAAGATCTGGTTGAGTTAACCCCAGAACGCGTCTTGTTTCTGGGCCGGGCCAGTGGGGTCATCAACGTTGGTGGCAATAAGGTACATCCGGAGCAGGTTGAACAGGTTGTACTGCAGGTACCCGGCGTAGCAGCCTGCCGGGTATATGGCAAAAGCAGCAGCATTTTGGGCCAGTTGGTGATGGCTGAGCTGGTTGCAGAGCCAGATACTGTTCCTGAAGAACTGATTGGCCGGGTAAAAGCGCATTGTCAGCAGCAGCTACAGCGCCACCAGATCCCGTTTAAAATCCAGGTGGTAGCGGCTTTACCGCTGGCCGGCAGTGGTAAACAGGTAAGGATAGTCTAATGAGAAAACTAGTGGTGGTTAGCGGTGCCAGTCGTGGTTTAGGCCTGGCCATTTGCCGCCAGTTATTGCAAACCGGTTATGCGGTGCTGGCGCTGGCCAGAACCCACAGCCAGGATTTGCAACAGCTACAACAGCAACAGCCTGCGTTGCATTTTATGGCCGCTGACCTGGCTGAACTAGCTGAGATACCGGCACTGTGCAGTCGTATTGTTAAGGCATTTGGCCGTCCTTACGCGCTCATTAACAACGCTGCTGTGGGTTATGATGGTGTATTGGCAACCATGCATAACAGTGAGATTGGTAGTTTACTTAATATCAACGTGCAGGCACCAATCTTGCTTAGTAAATACCTGCTGCGACCGATGTTGCTGAATCAAAGCGGCAGGATCGTCAATATTTCGTCGATTATCGCCCGTACCGGCTTTAATGGCCTGAGCGTATACGCTGCCAGCAAAGCGGCGCTGGAAGGGTTTAGTAAATCATTAGCAAGAGAAGTGGGTAAAGCCGGCATCACAGTAAACTGCGTGGCACCGGGTTATATGCAAACAGAGATGACGAGTAGCTTACAAGGTGACAAGCTGGAAAGCATTAAACGGCGCAGCCCTTTGGGCCGGCTGGCGACCCCGGACGATGCGGCAGCGGCTGTGCTGTATTTGCTAAGTGAGCAAGCCGGTGCAGTAACGGGCACCGTGATCACCGTGGATGCAGGGAGTACGGCTTAACATGAGTGAACAATCAACAATTTTCCGGGAAACGCAGCAGCGAATAGCCTCCTGGCTGCACAATTGCGCCGACCAGCTGACGTTATCAATGTCGTTAGGTATTTTCGGCGATCACTCTTTTGCCCGCTATATCGCTAGTGAGTTAAAGCAGCAGGGCTTCAATAAAATAACCTTTATTTCCTCAAATTGCAGCTCGTCTAAATTGGATGATTTACCGGTTATTAAACCTGCAGATGAACAACTGGCTGCTTTAAATGCTATTTTTCTCGGCTCAATGGCATTGCCGCAAAGCCAGCAAAAAATACTGGAAGATAACGGCTACAACGGCGCCATTTTTGCAGTACCAGATGGTCAGACAATGTGTACCGAACCCCGATTCGACCCGACAGATAAGCATGCACTGGCTGCATTGAAAAACAAACATAAAGGGGAAACTTTCTTTGTTATCGGTAATGGTCCGAGTATTAATGCTACCCCACCCGAGCAACTAAAAGATGGCATCTTTATGGCGGGTAATGGCATCTTATTGCGAACTGAATTCCGACCCGATTATTATTTTTTAATAGACAGTATTTGTGTCGATGCCTGGCAGCCAATAATCGAATCTCTGACTGTGCCAATACTGGCCGTCTCACATCTGGCAGAGCGGATGCAAGGTATTAACAACACCTTATTTTACCCGGTAAGTTATCAAACCGAATTGGCTGATCTGAACCCAGCCGACACAGGCTTTTTCAGTGGCAATACTATTATCTGCCCAATGATCCTTTTTGCAACTTATATGGGGGCTAAACGGATTGTGATTTTGGGGGTAGATAATAACTACAGCAAACTGGCGACTAAAAACTATCACTTTCATAAAGATTACTATAAAAACACAGACTTAGTAATAGACGAGAGTACTGGCAAAAACCTCGAGTTGCGCCAGCAAACTGGCATATTACATGCAGTACGAACGGCACAGTCAATGGGAGTTGAAGTTGTGGATGCAACACCGGTTGATAATAATCTGGGGCTGGTTAAAGCAGACTATCACCAATTTATCTGATGATGGCACAACAAGCCTGAATATCCACCAATAACAAAAGGGGTGATGATGCAAAGTAAACCGGTTTTCCAGCTTATGCGTCAGGGCGGTTTTATTTCGTCAGAAAAGTCTCTGTTACTGGCAGATAGCTGCCGGGATGAAAAAATCAGTGTGTTTCAGGATCCTAATAGCAAACTGATTTATCTGGACCCGCACTATCAGGGTAAAGCGGAAGACTATTACAGCAAAAAAGTTGTTCCTTCCAGCGCCATTCCCCGCAATGATATGGATGTGATAGATACAGAACGACGATCTGCCTTGTTGAAACCCTTCATTGCTGGAAAACGCTGGTTAGATTTTGGCTGCGGGCCAGGCTATCAGCTAAGAGAAGACAGCCGCTTAAGCGCCGGCCACCTTGGAGTTGAGTTGAACAGCAGTAATTGCGAAGCACTGAGTAACGACGGTTACAATGTCAGCAGTTCACTGGCTGATGTCAGTGCATTCAGGCCGCAAGTGGTCAGTATGTTTCATGTAATGGAGCATCTGGCAGATCCGGCAAACATATTGCAGCAATTAAGCAGCTTTGCGACGGAAAATGCCACTTTACTGGTAGAGGTTCCGCACGCCGGAGACTGGTTACTGCAACATGGTCCCGCTGCCTTTAAAAGCTTTACGTTCTGGTCTGAACATTTAATTTTACATACCAGAGCATCTTTACAATATGTACTTGAACAATCTGGCTGGCACCTCCAGCACATTATTGCAGTGCAACGTTACCCGGTTTGGAATCACCTGCAATGGTGTTTGCAGCAGAAACCAACAGGTTTTACTGCTACACCGTTTGACTCAGCAGCATCTGCATTGCAACTGGCATATGAGCAGTTTCTGGCAAGCCGCGATCAAACAGATACTTTAATAGCTGTAGCAACCAGGAGATTAGCAGATTGAAGTACATCGCATTAATTCCGGCACGAGGCGGCTCAAAAGGGATCCCGGATAAGAACATACGACTGGTCAATGGCCAACCTCTGATCACCTGGAGTATCAAACAGGCGAAAGCCTGTCCGGCGATAAGCCGGGTGCTGGTATCAACCGATTCAGAAAAAATTGCTGAAATAGCAAGGGCTGCAGGTGCTGAGGTTCCGGCACTGCGGCCTGCAGCGCTGGCAGAAGACTGCACATCAACCGAAGCGGTGATGCTGCATGTGCAACAACATTGGCTTACCGGCGCTGAAGATGAAGTAATAGTATTATTGCAACCCACTTCACCACTGCGTTTACCAGACAGTTTAGCTAATGCAATTACCTGCTTTGAGCAGCAAGGCGCTGATTCACTGGTTTCAGTGTGTGAAAGTCATGCTTTCTTCTGGAAACACCCACTTCAGCCAGAAGCACAATATGATTTTATGCACCGCCCGCGCCGCCAGGATATTAAGCCACAAGATAAGCAGTATCGCGAGAACGGCTCAATTTACCTGACTAAATCAGCAATTCTCCAACAATTCAAAAACCGGTTAGGTGGGAAAATAGCCATGTTTTGTATGCAGGAACAAGAGTCCTGGGAGATCGATTCACTCACCGATTTAACTATAGTATCAACGCTGATGCAGGAGAGCGGCTTATGATTATTGAACGGAATATTGCCCGTTATATCGTGTTTACAGACGATGAGCTAAGCCATGCTTTACAGAAAATAAGCAGCAATAAATCTGGGATTGTCTTTGTCCTCGCACAAAATGGTGTTCTCGAAGGCATATTAACCGACGGAGATCTGCGTCGGTGGTTACTGCAAACCAACAAACTCGACCTTACGCAACCAGTTGCTGATGCCTTTAACAGCAGTTTTGTATATGCTTTGGATGACTCAGCACCGGCGGAGATTGAGCAGCTATTCTCCAGTCGCATAGAGTATGTGCCGTTACTTGACAAACAAAGCCGGTTAGTTGGTATTGCCTCCCGTAAAACACATCATATTCAGATCGCTGATTTTATTATTTCTGACGACAGCAACGTGTTCGTAATTGCTGAAATCGGAAACAACCATAATGGCGACATCACCCTGGCTAAACGCTTAGTTGACGAAGCCGTAGCTGCCGGTGCTGATTGCGCTAAATTTCAGTTAAGGCACATGGACAGTATGTACCGTAAGTCAGGTAGCGGCGCGCAGGGAGAGGATTTAGGCGCAGAGTACACGCTGGATTTACTTGCCCGGTTTCAGTTATCAACAGCGCAAATGTATGAGGTCTTTGATTATTGTAAACAGCGAAACATCATCCCACTGTGCACACCATGGGATGCCAACAGTCTGGAAGCACTGGAGAAATATGGAATGCCGGCTTACAAAGTGGCCTCTGCCGATCTGACGAATCATGAATTGCTTGAAAAGCTGGCAAAAACCAGAAAACCATTGCTCTGCTCTACTGGTATGTCTACCGAAGCTGAAATTAAAGAAGCCGTCACACTATTGAAACGCTTCGGTAGTCAGTTTGTGCTTCTGCACTGTAATTCAACTTATCCCGCGCCTTTTAAAGATGTTAATCTACGCTATTTAAATCGCCTGAGAGAGCTGGCGCATAACGGCCTTGTTGGTTACTCGGGTCACGAAAGAGGTATTGCTGTTGCAGTGTCGGCTGTATCGCTGGGGGCTAAGGTAATTGAAAAGCATTTTACCCTTGACAGGAATATGGAAGGCAATGATCACCGGGTAAGTTTGCTGCCGGACGAGTTTAAACTGATGACTCAGAGCATCAGAGAAATTGAGCAGGCATTGGGTTCGTCAGACACCCGTAAAGTAACCCAGGGTGAAATGATGAACCGGGAAGTGCTGGCCAAAAGTCTGGTTTGCACCCGGGCATTGAAACCAGGCGATGTGATAAGCGCAAGCGACATCGACACCAGAAGTCCGGGCAAAGGGCTGGCGCCTTATATGAAAAGTCAACTGGTCGGCAAAACAGTGCAGCGAGATGTCGAGCCCGGCGATTTCTTTTATCCATCAGACTTAAACGACGTGCAAATACAGGCAAGACACTACAGTTTTAACCGCCCTTTCGGTGTTCCGGTACGCTATCATGATTTTGCTACCATGGTCGGAAAATCTAATTTTGACCTGGTAGAATTCCATTTTAGTTATAAAGATTTGGAGCTTGCCCCCGCAGCATTTCTGAACGCTGACGGCTACGACATGAATTTTGTCGTGCACAGCCCTGAACTGTTTGCCGGTGATCATATTATGGATCTTTGCGCAGAAGACCCCGTTTATCGACAACGTTCCATTGAGGAATTACAGCGCGTTATAAATACGACCCTGAAATTACAACAATATTTCCATCGTGCTAAACGCCCCCTGATAATAATAAATGCCGGAGGCTTCACGTTAGACGGTTTTATGCCAACCCAGCACCGTCAGGAAAAATACCAACTTATCGCCGATGCTCTGCGCCAACTGGATACCGAAGGGGTAGAAATTATTCCCCAAACGATGCCGCCCTACCCCTGGCACTTTGGTGGTCAGCGTTTCCATAATCTGTTTATGGATGCCGCAGATATTGTCCAATTTTGCCAACAACATCAAATGAGGATATGTTTAGATATCTCCCATTCAAAGCTAGCCTGTAACTTATCGAAGGCGTCGTTTAGTCAATTTATTCAGCAGGTAGCCCCTTTTACTGCCCATATCCATATCGTGGATGCCGAAAATGTAGATGGCGAGGGCTTACAAATTGGTGAAGGTGAAATCGACTTTGCTGAACTGGCTAAGCAATTAAAGCAGTTATCCCCTGCCGCATCTTTTATTCCTGAGATCTGGCAAGGCCATAAAAATGAAGGTGAAGGCTTTTGGCAAGCACTTGAGTTACTGGAAAAATACCAATTCTGATTAACAGGTAAACATCATGAAACTTTTCAACTTCGACACTGACCTTGCTTTTGACTATGAAAATGGTTTTTACCTTACATCGGAACAGAAGCGTTTGCAGAAATTAGTGGCTCACTACGAGCTATATAAAAAAATTACCGGGCTACCTGGCGCAGTGCTTGAGCTGGGCGTTTTTAAAGGGGCATCTTTACTTAGATTTGCAACATTCAGAGATATGCTTGAGGCCGCAAACTCACGTGCTATTATTGGCTTTGATGCTTTTGGACGCTTTCCCACCCCCGATGAGCAAGCCGCAACTGATTTAGCTTTTATCGCCAAATTTGAATCAATCGCAGGCAATGGCATTAGTCAGGCAGAACTTCAACAATGCCTTGATTACAAAGGTATAGTTAATACACAGTTGATTGCTGGCGATATTATGGAAACATTGCCTGATTACATCAGCCAGCATCCTGAGCTACGCCTGGCATTGCTGCATATTGACGTAGACGTATACGCACCAAGTAAGCTGGCCCTGGATTTACTTTACAAGCATGTTGTTCCTGGTGGACTGATTATTTTCGATGATTATGGTACGGTTGAAGGCGAAACCCTTGCAGTTGATGAATTCGTAGCTGAACATAAACTTAAATTGAAGAAACTATCATGTTCCCATATTCCTACTTACATAGAAAAAGCTGGCTAACTCACCAACAAACTATAATCGCGCTGCCATTGTGCACCGCTGACCCAAAAGTTACCTGAACATAGCGAACGTCACTGCATTGCTTGTGCAGTGACTCACGCCTTTGCTTTTGCCTTAAACAAGTTTTCTACGTTAACGTCATCAAACTTTAGCGGTTTGTCGATAAAGTCGTTACTGGCTGCCACCAGATAATCCCGCCAGATTGCTTTTACTTTGTGGAAAGTTTCCAGAATTTTCGGCGATTCCGGGCTGATACAGGATGCAAGTTTTGTCAGCACCCCACCAAAATAATTGGTACTTCCATAAAGCAGACAGAAAGTTGGATCAGCCGGCATTTTTACTGTTGAACGGAGTAAAACCCATTGTTTTTCAACGAATTCCCTTGCGGATTTACTGTCAGTAATTTCATCGTCGAATAAAGCCAGCCACTTCTCTATAGTTTGTGAAAACAGCGCTAAATCCAGAGCATTAAAAATATCATCCGCGTATGTAGGATCAGGCGTGTAAAATGCACGTTTAATCAGTTCGTTGAACAGCGCTGGCTTATTTACTATCTCATTACCCAATAAAATATTTGCCGGCTGCAATGGCACAGCACCACTGATATAAGCACCGTTGCTGCAATTATAAATTTCCAGCTTGCGGCCTGCTTTTTGGATAGCCTGTTCAAGTAGTTTCCGGGAAACCTCAAATTCACGCTTAGTAAACACCATTGGTAAAAAGTTACCTTTAGCGGGAATACCACCACCATGCGCTTGCTGATAGTTATACACTTCACTGCCATCAGGCCGATAATAAGCAGATGATTGCGAGTGATGATACCTAATATCAATGTACCCCAGATCCACGCCGAACAAATAAAGTGCTTTACTCCCAAGACGAAGAACAAAGTTCATTACCAAATTAGAGACTGTTGGATAGGCATAGCTTAATGAGGCGATTTGCTGACCTTTTTTCTTCAGTCCTTGCTGAAACATGAAAGTAGAGGATTCGCCGTCTTTAAAGCACAGCAACACATCTTTAAACATCTGCGCGGTATCAGGGTGAATACCATTCACACTAAGCAAATAAATATCTTTCAGATAGTCAGGGGCATTTACCTGATTTATCCAGTAATAAGTAGACCGGTTTTGTTCAACCTCAGCATGAAAATCTGGCTTGATACCCTGCTTATGCAATGAAGACAGTGCAGTGCCACAACTGATTAGAATTACCCTGTCGCGGTATTCTTTTAAATAATCAATACAGTTATCCAGGCTTGGGCCGTTACCTATAATAAAAACTGGCAAATCAAGCACGGGTAAATCACGATAAATGCTACTGTCCTGCTTCAGGAATTTATGCTGTTTTGCCAGGCTATTGTAGGTATGAGCGACACCGTATCTGGCATGGTCAAAATATTCACCAAGTGCCAGTACCACCCGAAGCTCAGAGCGTAAGTCACTGATAGACTTTTGCATACTGTGATTAAAATATGAACTGAGCATATAGGTATTGGCAATCGAGTAAGCGCCAACCTGATAAAACTGCGCCATTAGATCATAAAAATAAGTTGAGCCATCACCGCCCAGGTTAAGGTATATCCGACATTGCTGCTGGTCGGCCCGCTCAATAATACTTGCCCAGTCAGTTACCCGAAGGCTTGCTGCAAAAAAATCCAGATTAGGCTCGCAAATATACAGATTTTTAATTTTCCGCTGTTCAGTAAGCAGCTCTATATGCCGGCCAAGACCAACCCCAAAAATAATTAATGAGTCCACTTCATCTGTTAAAACGCTTTGCTGCTCCAGCTGCTGACTGATTAGGGGTTGCACCTGATTAACATGTGAAAAGTGAATATAGTGCTTCAACTTGCCTAACGATTGTTGACCAAGCAATACATCATCTTTGTAAGGATGATGAATAAAATACTGAACAAGGCCAGCAGCTTCCTGTTCCAAATCATAATGAAACAACGCATTACGCCCGGGATGCCATAAATTGATATGCTGCTGATGATCGGTAACTAACTGCCAGTGTCTGCTGCTGTGTTGCTGAATTGCCTTAAAAACGGCTGGGTAAAACTTTTCCAGCGCCTGCAAGTTACGCTGATATTGTTGCTCATCACCATCCGTCGCTGTTACAGGGAAATTACCAATCACTCCTGCGTTTCGTTCAGCAACATAATCGTAAAAGCTTTCGGACGGCAGAATATTCTGGTTACTGGCGGCAAACTGGTGCAGTTTGCCATTGTGCTGCCATAGTGACTGAATCACTTCATCCAGCATTGGGTGGAAACGATGTCGATAAATATAAATACGATCACTGTGCAGCAGCGGGAGAAGCTCAGCTAAATCCTCGGTAATGGTTTGACCATCGTTGCCAAGTTGCAGAAATAACTGAGTGCCGGTCGCTTCGGCCAGTTCAAATAAAGCTTGCCAATCAAAATTCTGAATCGAGCAAAATAATACATCCAAATCGGGTTCGTACAATACCAGATATTTTACCCGGCAATTTTGCAGCAGCTCAGTTAACTGAAAACCAAACCCCAGACCAAACATCAGCACGGCCTCAGCTTTTACCGGCAACGCTTCAGAACTCCAAGCCTGACCAACTGCGGTAGTTGATTCAACCATAAGATATGGCGCGGCGTTACAGAATGTCTCGACTTCCTGCTGAACTTCCAGCTGTGGCTGTTCGGAATACCACACCCTGCCCGTTGCAAAATCAACAATATTAAGTTCAGCTGCCGCGGTCGCAAAAACTGAGTATTGCTGCACGTGATGTTGTTCTATCAGTGGTACTACCGATGGCATATAATGCTTAAATGCCTGTAGGTTAGAGGTAAATTGCTGCTGAATATGTGCTGATAATGCCTGTTCAATATTTTGCTGCTGGTGAGCGTCTTCAGTGACCTGATAATTAATATATTTAAGCATGGCAAATCCCGATGGCGGGTTAATTGTTCTGGCCGTAACTGCGCTTCGCTTTTTTCCCCCGTTGGAGTTCCAGCATACTGGTCGCAATCGCCTCTTTTTCTGACGCCATTTTTGCCATTAAAGCCTGCAGCCAGTCAAGGTTATCCTGTAAATAAGCGGCAAAATCTGCAGTAGGTTCAACTGCTGGCAGTTGCAATAGTTGCTGTAACTGTTGCAACAACTGGCTAAGTTCTTCAGTAGAATAGGCGGGATCTGCTACCAGCTGTTCCGCCTGCAGCCTTAATTTCGCTGCAGACTCTATTCGCTGTTGTAGTTCAGACATCAGGCGGTTCGCTGTTGCTTCTGGGCCTGCATTTCGTACCCTTCCTGCCTGGCATGCACCGGGATTTGATCCCAGGCACCTTTAATCGTTACCAGCAGTTCCAGCACATCATCTATTTTAGCAATACTTTTTTCGCGGCTGGCCAGGATCAGGTGATTTTGCATAAAGTCATACAGTGCAAAAAGGTTATCTGAAATCTCGCCGGCGTCCATATCCAGTGAATTTTGCAGTGCTGCAATAATCGTCATCGCTTTTGACAATGCAGCTGACTTGCCGGCGTAATCTTTACGTTCAATACAGCCTTTTGCTTTTGCCATATTTTCAAGCGCACCGAGCATCAGTAACTGAATAACGCGATGCGGATCAGCAACCGCTAAATCATCTTTTATACCGACGGCTTTATACGCTTTAATTCCGTAACTCATATTGCTCTCCACTAATTCGATTTGTTGGTGCCAAAGCCGGGCAAGCTGGACAGTTGTGCTGTCACGGTCGACGCCATATTCTGCATTGAACCTAGCAACGCATCCAATGCAGTGTAGCGACTACGTAATGTTTGCTCGAAACTAGCTATATATCGGTTAGCTGCGTCTAAATCTTTAGTGTTTTTATCAATTTGTGTTTTTATAGAGTTCTCTTTGCTGGCAATAATGCCGCCACTTTGGGTAAATTCTTTTAGAAATCCGTCCAGAGTAGTGGCTAAGCCGGTTTCACCGCCAAAGAATGCAGCCACCCCGTCATAGTTCTCATTGAGTGCGCGGTCAAAACGCGTGCGGCCTGAATCACCACCAAACTCTGAGCTGGCAGAAATTTGCAGTTTACCGTCTTCCTGAAAAGTAATACCCAACGCATATAAGGTTGATAATGAGTCATCAGCGCCGTTGACAACATTACCAAGCAAGCCCCGTAACTGGCTCATAATATTTTTAGGCATTTGATCGGTTGCCAACGCACCACCTTCTGCAGTAACGGTTTTACCATCTGCTCCAAGGGTACGCTTTTTGGTCAGTGCAGCAACCTGGTCAACCAACACGTTGTAATTGTTAATAAAATTCTGGATATTTTCTTCAGCTGATGCATTGTCAGTAGCTATATTCACCGCAGCATTGTTACCATCAGGCGTTACGGCTTTAACCGTTAATGTCACATCCTGAATAACATTGGTAAAAGTATTACTGCTATTGGTTGCTACAATACCATCTACTTCAATAATAGCGTCCTGCGCCGCCTGGCTAACACTTAAGCCGGCAGTAGCGCCGGTAGGTATTGTTGAAATAGCATCAAGCTCAGCATTATTGTTGCTGATAACCAAATCATTACCTAAACCGGTTTCGTCCGATGTCAATACCAGCTTGGTACCCACAGCACCACCGGCATTAATAATGTTAGCATTGACGCCAAAGTTATCGCTGTTAGCATTAATTTGCTGACGCAATTCATTTAATGTCATGCCGGCTGTAACTTCAACATCAAAACTTTTGCCATTGGCTGCAAATGTCAGCGTACCATCAGTAGTGGAAATGACATCACTGGCCGCCGCAAAACTGGCATCAGCACTTTCCAGCCGACTGCCCGAAGCGAGTTGATTAACTTTGATATCAAAATTAGCGGCTGCAGCGGTATTTGATGCCGATGCTTCAATATATGTTTTGTTTTCAGTGGGTTGAATAACAGTAGCCGTTCTGGCGTTTAATGTATTGCCCGACAGCTTTTTAATGGCGTCCTGAAAAGCTGAGAGGGCGGATTTTAACTGCCCTACACCAGACAAAGAGGTGTCTAATGTCTTTTTGGTGGTATTTATCCGTCCCAGTTTGGTATCCCGCTCAACTTTTACCAGAGTCGATACCAACTCTTCCAATGGCAAACCTGATGCTGAACCCAGGAAATTAATACCAGACATATTTCACCTCTATACTTTGTTATCAATTAACAGGCCGATAGACTGCCCCATTTCGTCCTGCAACCGTTTAATATCCTGCGCAACTTTCAACAGTTCTTCGGTTGGAATTTGCTTTATCAGCTCATCTGTCTCAAAGTCTACCACTTTAATGACTGAACGACCCGACAGATCATCAATTGAAAAACTGAGCGAACGCTGCTCCAGGGCAACGGCCTGATTTACTACATCAACAGCTTGTTGTAATTCAGTTCTGCTCACCTGCGTAACCGGCCTTGCTGTCTCGACCGGGGCTGCTACTGGCGTCAATATTCTGTCAGTAGTAGCCGGCATCGTTGCTACAGAAGCACTGTTTGCATTAACAGAAGCACTGTTTGTATTGACAGATGCATTAATTGTGCTCATTGTCAGACTCCTTATCGGCGCGCAGGGTGAGAACTTTAGACCAGCTTCTCACCGCCACGCGTATTAGTTTAACCCAATAACGATAAAGCTGCCTGTGGCCGCTGATTCGCCTGCGCCAATACTGTTGTACTGGTTTGCTGCAGGATCTGCTGCCGGGTCAGTTCTGCCGTTTCCTTAGCAAAATCTGTATCACGGATCCGGCTACGGGCGCCTGATACGTTTTCAGAAATATTGGTTAAGTTACGGATAGTAGACTGGAAGCGGTTCTGGATAGCACCTAAATCAGCACGGGTACCGTCGATAATACCGATAGCACTGTCAATTAATGCTAATGCCGCTGATGCGCCACCAACAGTTGAAATAGACAGATCAGCAAGACCCAGAGCTGACGTGCCATAACCACCAGAGCGCGACAAGGCAATACTGATGTTCTGACCAGCGTTAGCACCAACCAAAAACGATGCTGAGTAAGTGCCGTTTAACAGGTTCTGCGTACCAAACTGGGTATCCGATGCAATACGGCTCATTTCCAGTTTTAACGCAGTCACTTCTTTTTGCAGCGCCGCGCGGTCAGTTGAACTATTGATACCGTTCTGGGCCTGAATTGCCAGAGTACGGATACGTTGCAATGAGTTAGTAATTTCATCCATTGCACCTTCAGCTACCTGAGCAACCGAAATACCATCGTTAGCATTACGTGCAGCCTGGTCAAGGCCATTTACCTGACTGGTTAGCCGGTTACTGATCTGAAGGCCCGCAGCATCATCAGCAGCACTGTTGATCCGAAAACCTGAAGACAGACGTTTAAACGCTGTATCCAGGGCATTACCTGAGTTAAATAACTGCCGCTGCGCATTCAGCGACGAGGTATTAGTATTGACATATAAAGCCATGAGTCACTCCTTAATCATCAGTAGCAACGCTACGTCAGACTACAATTAATAAGACGGATATTCCGCTATCTGAGCCAAGCTGCAACTTGGCTTAATCAGGCTATCGGCAGCACTCTTAAGAACTTTAGGAAAATAATTAAATTTTTTTATTTTTTTATCTGGCATTCAGATTTGCCACTAATAACGGCAAACCACTAACCTTAATTACGGTGGTAGAAAAGAGAAAGCCACTCAGAGAACGCTCTGAATGGCTTAGTAGTATAACGACGTTTCAAAAATCATTTAACCACTCAGCACACTGAGTGCAGCCTGTGGTCGCTGATTCGCCTGAGCTAACACCGAGGTACTGCTTTGCTGAATAATTTGCGTCCTGGTTAATTCAGTAGTCTCTTTGGCGTAGTCGGTATCACGTATTCTGCCACGAGACGCTGATACGTTTTCACTGATGTTGCTCAGATTGCGAATAGTTGTTTCCAACACATTCTGCCATGCGCCCAAATCAGTTCTGGCACTGTCTACTGTTACCAGTGCATCATCCAGGCGCTGCAGGGTATCTGCTATATCATCAGTACCAAGTTCAATATCTGCAATATCTAAACCAGTTGCGTCACTGCCATAGCCCGTGGCTAAATCAATGCTGATTTTCTGACCGGCATTAGCGCCAATCTGGAATACCGCTGCAGGCACTGAACCGTCAAGCAACTTAATGCCTCCAAACTCAGTGTTATCGGCTATATTCTGAATAGCGGAAGTAAGCTGATCAAACTCCTGCTGTAATGCACTTATTTCGCTTGCACTGTTAATACCATTTTCTGATTGGATGGCCAGTACTCGCAAGCGTTGCAGGCTGGTTTGAATTTCATCCATACCGCCTTCAGTAACCTGCACTAATGATATTGCATCGTTTGCGTTACGCACTGCCTGATCCAGACCATTTACCTGACTGGTCAGCACATTGGAGATAACCAGACCAGCAGCGTCATCTGCCGCCCGGTTTATCCGCAGACCAGAAGCAAGCCGTTCAAAACTGGTTGATAAACCAGCTGTCGCATTTGCCAGCAACCGCTGAGAGGCCAGTGACGACTGGTTGCTATTGACAACTAGTGCCATATTACTGCTCCTATGTAAAAGCCTTGAGCGGCCGGGAGATTATCCCGGCGGTCGGTTTTACTGCAGTAAGCTTAGGGCTGCCTGAGGCCGCTGATTAGCCTGGGCTAATACGGTAGTACTGGTTTGCTGTAGGATCTGAGTACGGGTTAACTCGGCCGTTTCTTTAGCGAAGTCAGTATCACGGATCCGGCTGCGGGCGCCAGAGACATTTTCAGAGATGTTGGTCAGGTTACGAATCGTTGCCTGAAACCGGTTCTGGATAGCACCTAAATCAGCCCGGGTACCGTCGATAATACCGATAGCACTGTCTATCAGCGCTAATGCGGCAGAGGCACCACCTACCGTTGAGACTGACAAATCAGCTAAGCCTAATGATGATGTGCCATAACCACCAGCGCGTGACAACTGAATATTAATGTTCTGGCCTGCGTTTGCCCCTACCAGAAAGGTTGCAGAAAAACCACCTGATAATAAATTCTGCACCCCAAACTGCGTGGTAGAAGCTACCCGGCTCATTTCCAGTTTTAACTGGGCCACTTCTTTTTGCAAAGCAGCACGGTCAGCTGAGCTATTGATACCATTTTGTGATTGAATGGCCAGGGTGCGGATCCGCTGCAGTGAGTTGGTGATCTCATCCATCGCTCCCTCTGCTACCTGAGCCAGCGAAATACCATCGTTAGCGTTACGCGCCGCCTGATCCAAACCATTAACCTGGCTGGTTAAACGGTTAGATATTTGCAGGCCAGCGGCGTCATCTGCTGCACTGTTAATCCGAAAACCGGAAGATAAGCGTTTAAAAGCCGTATCCAGAGCGTTACCTGAATTAAACAACTGCCGCTGGGCATTTAGTGATGATGTATTAGTGTTGACATATAAAGCCATGATTACTCTCCTGATAGTAATTTAAACACTGACAGCTACGACCGATAATAGATAGATAACTGTCACTTCGTGTTGCATATATATCGGAAAATAATAGATAAACTTTAGCTTTTATTTAAAAATAGCAGTTTCATTAAAATATTAATAAATAACCCACAAAAATAAAAAAGCCACCGTAAGGTGGCTTTGTACGCATTGGCAAAATTAGCCCTGCAATAAACTTAATGCTGCCTGCGGCCGCTGATTGGCCTGCGCCAATACTGTGGTACTGGTTTGTTGCAGGATCTGGGTCCGGGTTAACTCGGCCGTTTCTTTTGCAAAGTCGGTATCCCGGATCCGACTACGCGCGCCGGCGACATTCTCTGAAATGTTAGTTAAATTCCGAATTGTGGCCTGGAAGCGGTTCTGAATGGCACCTAAATCTGCCCGGGTACCATCAATAACGCCTATGGCACTGTCTATTAATGCCAGAGCCGCTGACGCACCGCCAACAGTAGACACTGACAAAGCCGCCAGACCCAGTGATGAGGTACCGTAGCCCGCAGCCCGTGACAGCCGGATATCAATATTCTGCCCGGCATTCGCCCCCACCAGGAAAGTGGCAGAAAAACCACCAGCCAGCAGGTTTTGTGTACCAAATTGGGTATTGCCTGCAATTCGGCTGATTTCCAGCTTTAACTGAGCCACTTCTTTTTGCAGGGCTGCCCGATCTGATGAGCTGTTAATACCATTTTGCGACTGAATAGCCAGGGTACGGATACGCTGCAATGAGTTAGTGATCTCATCCATCGCACCTTCTGCTACCTGTGCCAGTGAAATACCGTCGTTTGCGTTACGGGCGGCCTGGTCAAGACCATTGATCTGGCTGGTTAAGCGGTTACTGATTTGCAGACCGGCAGCATCATCCGCCGCACTGTTAATCCGAAAACCGGAAGATAAGCGTTTAAAAGCCGTATCCAGAGCGTTACCTGAATTAAACAGCTGGCGCTGGGCATTTAACGATGAAGTATTAGTGTTTACGTATAAAGCCATGATAATGCTCCCGATATTCTGTAACTTGTGATAAATCGGCCTTTAAAACCTGATTTATCTGCCTGATACTTATTTATCGGTGCGAATTTGGATAACTTGAATTATTTTTTAAATTATTTTGCCTGGCCAGTGCCAGGCATCAGATAAGGGATTAACGGATATAGTCAAACAAACTAACGCCAGACACCTTAGTAAAGGTTGCTGAGATGGCTTCGAGCGCTATTTCCTGCTTTGTTATTTCGGTTATGGCTGCTGCATAATCCACTTCGGCAAGATCGGCACGATAAGACTTATTATTAATGGTTAAATCTTCATTGGTACCAAACACACTGTCCAGCACATTAACCCGGCCACCGATTGTCGATAAAGTGCTGTCGATCTTTGATGACGCTGAGGTTACCTGAGTCAGGGTATCACTGATTGCTTCGCCAAACTCAAATATCGATAGTGTAGGGTCTTCAAGTGCAGTAATAAATTCACCAATGGTGGTCAGAATATTTTTCTTCTCTGGTGGCTGCAGTGAAAAATCTACCTGGCCGGGCACTGCTGCTGCTCCGCTGATTTCTATGGTTAAACCATTAAACTGAATGGGCGAGTCGGGCACAAAAGTGCCTGTTACCGGGGGTACCAAAGACGCACCGTTTCGCTGGATCTCATAATTCGATGGTGCAGTCAGAACAACATTAAAATCATTGTTAGCGGGTGTCAGGCTGTCGTAAGTTTGTTTATAGAATGTATCAAACCGGCTTTGGTTGGTGACCGACACTGTGGCTGCCGTAGCGCCGCCGGACACGATCGCCGCCGGCGTGGTTTTTAGTCTGGCATCAACGTTTTCAAATACTGACTTACCACTGTCATTGCCTGGCAAGGCGATGGTGGGTGATATTTGAAGTGCTTTCTGGCCATCATCGCCCTGAAACTCATAAATACCCGTCGCAGCATTAAACGTGTAGCTTTGTGTTTTGTCCTGATATCCCGAAAAAATGTAGCCGCCTTCAGCATTGCGGGTATTCATCAAATCCAGTAATTCTACCTGAATATTTTTCAGTTCCTGCGCTACGGCTTGCTTGTCACTATCGGTGTAAGCTCCATTCCCAGAGGCAATTGCCAGCACCCTAGCACGGTCGATAGAAGTGCGCATATTGGTTAACACGGTTTCTTCCAGTGCCAGGTTATTTTTCAACAGCACACTATTATTCTGAAACTGCTCAACTTGCTCCAGATTCTGATCCAGGCCCAGCACTTTAGCTGAGGCAGCAGGGTCATCGGCAGGGGTTAGGATCCGGGTTTGCTTGGTCAATTGATCCTGCGCCCGGTTCATCTTTTGCTGAGTATTTAAAATGCCGTCCAAGCCAGCATTAAACTTCATATTAAATGATAATCTCATTACTACCTCACCGATGCCAACAAGGTGTCAAAAACGGTTTGTGATGTCGAAATAATCTTAGCTGCCGCCGCATAGGTTTGCTGAAATCGGACTAAATTGGATGCTTCTTCATCCAGACTTACCCCCGACAATGATTCATACCAGGCAGTAGTTTGATCCAGTAAAGCTTTACTTGCAGCCTCGTTATTACGGGCCTGGCTGGTTCGCTCGCCAATTAAGCTGACCATCTCTGCATAAGACTGATTGAAATTAACGGCATTGGCACTGTCCGGTGCTGACAACGGATTCAAGCGGGTTGTTTTATCC
The DNA here is from genome assembly GCF_019100565.1 of Arsukibacterium indicum. Lineage (GTDB taxonomy): Bacteria > Pseudomonadota > Gammaproteobacteria > Enterobacterales > Alteromonadaceae > Alishewanella > Alishewanella indicum. The sequence goes on from NZ_JAHRID010000001.1 coordinate 457,642, forward strand.
GTTTGTAGTGCCGACAAAGCCAGACCATTGCGATTATCATTAAAACCACCAGTATTGAAGCTTATACTGAATGTATCACCTACCGCCGGCACCCCGGTTACTGAAAAATCAAAGCCGACATCCACGCCCGCCTGAGCAAACACATCCTGATATTGATTTGAGCCAAAGGTTGCCGTTGCCACCGGGTTACCCAGATTATCAACGATTTCAAAAGTATCACCACCAGTATAGGTCATAGTCCAGGGACCATTAATTAACCCTGACGGTGTATCAAAGCCATAATCCGGTAAGGTTGCCGGAGTAGTGTCAGTTACCGTTAAGCCTTCTACCTGCGCATTACCCAGGTTAGCAACAGTAAACTCTGTCCGTACAGGCGAGGCTAACGCGACATCCTCTGGCCTGGTGGTGGCCAGCTGCAAGGTACGCGAGGCAGCGCTTAACGGTTTCAGCTCAAACTGATCACCAACCGCAGGGGCACCATCAATCGTGATTTCCAAACCATAAAGATCATCAGCAGCATCTGCTGAGTTTATCGTCACCGGAAAGGTTAAACCGCTAACGACTTTGTCAGAACCCACTATAACATTGCCCTGAGCGTCAAGCGCCTGCAGTGTTATTTCATCGGCTGCGGTTACAGTCAGTAAAAAATCGTTAGGTGGCAAACTATTGCCTTTACCGGGTTCAATGGCAACAGTAACAAAACCAGTGCCGGTATTAGACGCAAAATCGAAACCTTCGCTAACAGGCAAGGTGAATAAATCGCCCCCTATCTCACCATTTAAATTCATACCCAGGCGGTTCTGGCTGTTTATCGCGTCGGTCATCGACAAAGCCAACTGGCCCAGCCGGTTTTGAGTAGGAATAAGAATCTCTTCTCTGAACTCGAGCAAACCGCCAATTTTGCCGCCTACAGCCTCAATATCAATATCACGCTCTATATTGGAACGTGCTGATAATTGCAGTTTTAGCTCGCGCTGCGTTGGATCAGGATCACCACGCAACGTCATCAGATTAAACTGCCCGCGCTCGACAACCAAAGACTGACCGGTACCTAAAAAAACCAGTTTTTCACCATTTGCCGAATCAAGCGTTTTAATCTCAACCATTTCAGCCAATTTCTGAATGGCAAAATCGCGTTTATCCAGCAGGTCCAGCGGTACCGGGCGGCTGGCTCCGGTACCGAATGAGGCAATCTCCAGATTTAGATCTGCAATTTGCTTGATGTAACCATTTGTTTCACTGGTATAAATATCCAGTTGTTGGTTTACAAAATTTTCTTGATCCAACACCAGGCTGGATAATGTTGAAAACTTGTCAAGCAACGCCTGTGAGCTACCAATAATAAGTTGCCGGTTGGCCAGGGTAGCGGGTTCATTATTAGCAATTTGAAATTGCTTAAATAAATCGTTGACGCCGGTAGCTATACTGTTGGCCGGGTTGGAAAACAACGCATCCACCCGATTTGCTTCTGAAACATATTGCTGAGCAAACGAATAGTTTGACGTATCACGACGTAATTGTTTCAAAGTAAATTCGCTAACCAACCTTTCTGTCGTGCCTCTGCCAACACCCAGGCCCAGCTGCTCAGCTTCAAATTCAGTGCGCTGCCTGACATAGCCCGGGGTATTGATATTGGCGATATTGTTACTTGTGGTATTCAGCAAAGTAGAATTAGCCAATACGGCTGAAGTACCAATTCTAAGTAAGTTATCTGACATAGGTTGCTCCGTTGCCACGTCGGGTGGCTAACATGTTATTCATCGGCGCCGGTGTTAAAATCTTGAGCCGCATTTAACTCGGCGCGCACCTCATCAAAGGTAGGGCTTTGATATACGGCCATAATTTTTTTAGCGTATTCAGGGTCAGTGGCGTAACCCGCTGTCTGTAATTCATTAAAATATGCCGCAGGCTCTGCCGTTACCTGCAAAGCCTGCTGATAACGGGGATTGTCACTGATAAAACTGGCATAATCCTGCAGGCTTTGTTCTGGTGATGCGTATGAGCGGAACCGGGCCTGTTCTTTTTGCGCAATGCCGCCCCGAAACTCAAGGGTATCCACTACTGCGCTCTCACCCTGCCAATTGTTATGGGCTTTAATGCCAAACAAGTTAAAGCTGTTTTCGCCTTTTGCCGTTTTAATCATTCGTTGGCCCCAGCCGGTTTCCAGGGCTGCCTGCGCAATCATTGCCATCGGATCCAAGCCCAGTGCTTTCGCAGCTTGCTGTGCCGCCGGTAACAGTTTACGGACAAAATCCTGTGGAGAGTTAATCTGCCAGTCGGTTGGCTGTTTTATATCAACTTCAGCCTTCTGAGAAGCAGCATTGTGCTTGGCTGCGGCTGGCATGCCAGCTGGCAAATCGGCAATTGCCTGTAAGGTTTGTCTTACTCCGGTGCTAAATTCGCTGCGGTTTAACGCTTTGCTGTTGTCTGGTCGTGCCGGTAAAGGGTTCAAATTTATTGCACCCGGCATGTTAAGCTCGTTGTCGGGTTTAGCACGATTAAGTCCAGCGGTTGGATCAAGCTGAGCAACCAGCAGGTCAGCCAGCCCCAGTGCGCCTTTCTGCGCTAAATCAGTCGCTAACTGACTATCATGCATGTCGCGATAAAACTCAGTGGTCTGACTGTTCATCATACCTTCGGCTTCAAATGCCGAATTGGCTTTACGCATACTGCTTAGCAGCATGCTCATAAAAATAGCTTCAAATTGCTCAGCTGCCTGGCGTAAACCCGCTTTTTCGTCAGTTTTAGCTGCAGTTTTAATATTCTGCAAGCTATTGACATCATGGTAAGAAACTTGGGTTTTCGTCAGGCTCATCTTAAATCACCACCAGCTCGCCATGAATTGCGCCAGCCTCTTTTAATGCTTCTAATATCGCCATTAAATCACCAGGCGCTGCACCTACTGCGTTCACTGTTCGCACCAAATCATCAAGGGTGACACCCGGATCAAATTTAAACATCCGCGAGTCTTCCCGGCTAACGTCAATAATGCTGTTTTCTTCTATTGCGGTTACCCCTTCGCCAAACGGATTGGGTTGCACTACCTGCGGGTTTTCAGCAATGGTTACGGTTAAACCACCATGCGTTACTGCAGCCGGAAATAACCTAACATCTTTACCGATAACAATGGTGCCGGTACGCGAATTAATAATAATTTTTGCCGAGTGATCGGCCGGTGCAAACTCTAAGTTCTCCAGGGTTGATAAATAAGACACACGTTGCGACATGTCGCGTGGCGCCCTCACCTGCACTGAACTGGCATCCTGTGAATAGGCAGTGTCAGGACCAATAAACTGATTAATCACCTCGGCCAGCCTTTTTGAGGTGGTAAAGTCAGCTCTTTTCAAATTAAAGGTAATAAAATCGCCATTACCAAAAGGTGAAATAACTTCCCGCTCTACCATGGCACCGTTTGGAATACGCCCTACCGTTGGCGTGTTGACAAGAATGCGCGAACCATCAAGGCCTTCAGCACCCAGGCCACTGACAATCAGGCTGCCTTGAGCAATAGCATAGACATTGCCATCCAAACCAGTCAGAAAGGTTTGCAATAAAGTACCACCGCGCAGGCTTTTGGCACTGCCCACAGATGAGACGGTAATATCTATCGTCTGGCCAGGCTTGGCAAAGGCCGGGAGTTCAGCATGTACTGCTACTGCCGCCACATTTTTTATCTGGCTGCGCTGCCCTGCCGGCATATTAATACCAAAATTAGCCAGCATGGTCCTAAAGCTTTGCTCGGTAAACGGGCTTTGCTCACCGGTACCCGGCAAACCCACTACCAGGCCATAACCAACCAGTTGGTTTGAACGAACCCCATCAATATCGGCCACGTCTTTAATTCGTGCAGCCTGCGCTGGTAGCATCAGCAATGCTATCAGCATCAACCCTAGCCGTTTTATCCGAACCATGCTATTTCTCCTGCAATGACCACTGCAATAAGTTTAAAAAGGCCACTTTCTTAAAAAGGCCACAACGGCCCGTTGAAAAACCGGCTTAACCAACCCGGTGACTGGCCATAATGGTGAGCGCCGGTGCCACTGTATTCAATGCGGGCATTAGCAATTTTATTCGACTCAACTGTGTTGTTCACATCAACGTCCTGGGGCCGGATAATACCGGTTAACCGGATATACTCTTTACCAGTATTCAGGGTTAACCATTTTTCGCCGCGAATAACTAAATTACCATTGGCCATGACCTGCAGCACGTTAACTGAAATATCACCCACCAGACTGTTACTCTGATCAGCTTTAGCATCACCAGTAAACTCCGAGGTGGAGTTGGCGCCAAACTGTAATACATTACCAGCTACTGAAACGGCACGGCCCGCCAACCCAACCATCGGGTCGATAGTGACGCTACTGTCTTTCTCAGTTTCAGTTTTTGCCTGCTTAGATGCTTGCGTGCGCTCACGCAGCACTACCGTAATAATATCGCCCTCATGCCTGGCTTTATTGTCAGAGTAAAGGCTGTTGGAGTGATGCTGTGCAAACAATGAGCCCGTTTTCAGTACCGGACGTGGTGCAGGCTCCGGTGGAATTGGTGAATAATAAGGGTCATCAGCAAACGGCTGCTCTGTAGAAGCGCAAGCCGATAACAATGACGCAACCAATACCGCTGATAGCACTGACAATAAAGTACGCATAAGGCCTCCGCTTATAATTGCTGAATTGCAAAACCCAGCATCTGATCAACCGAGGAAATAACTTTTGAGTTCATCTCATAAACGCGTTGCGATTCAATCAGACTGACCAGCTCTTCTGTCACATTAACATTCGAGGTTTCCAGAGAGCCCTGAACAATAATACCCAACCCCTCTAGGCCCGGAATTCCCTGCACCGGATCACCACTAACTGCGGTTTCTTTAAATAAATTCTGGCCCGTCGGCTCTAAACCTGCCGGATTAATAAAATTAGTAACCGTTAACTGGCCCAGTACCGCATTGTCGACCTGTCCGGCAAGACGTACTGATACTTCACCGTCCTGTGATACCGTGATGCTGGTAGCATCAGGTGGAATAACGATATTAGGTTGCACCTGAAAACCCGCTCCTGAGGTCACCAGGTTACCGTCGCCATCAACCGTGAACTGACCATTTCGGGTATAAGAAATCGTGCCATCGGGCATCAGTACTTCAAAAAAACCATGGCCCTGAATCATCATATCCAGACTGTTTTCCGTGGTAATCATATTGCCCTGAGTAAAGTTTTTCTGGGTTGCCACCACCTTGGTACCGGCACCAATCATTAAACCATTGGGCAATTCAGAATTCTGCGAAGAGCGCCCCCCTGGCTGATTAACGTTCTGATACAACAAATCTTCAAACACTGCCCGGCTTTTCTTAAAGCCGACCGTACTGGCATTGGCAAGGTTATTCGAAATAACCGAAATATCACGCTGCTTGGCGTCTAAACCGGTTTTACTTATCCACAGAGCTGGATGCATCTGCTACCTCCCGGGGCTCTCGCCCATTAATCAGTTTACTAGCCCATGATCCGCAGCAACGCATTTTGCTGACGATCCATTTCTTCGGCACTTTTCATCATCTTTACCTGCAGCTCAAACTGGCGTTGCAGGCTAATCATATGGGTCATTTCACCTACCGCATTCACGTTGCTGCCCTCATAGGCGCCATGCAGCAGACTGACATTAATATCTGCAACAGCTAACTGGCCATCTTTGCGTCGGAACAAGCCATCAGTGCCTTTGGTAAGATCGGCATACACCGGGTTTACCAATTTAATCCGGCCGACTTCTTCTAATGCATTCGCTGGCGCTCCCTGCGGTAAAGCACTAATCGTACCGTCCTGGCCAATTTCTAATTTTGCCAGCGGTACCGGCAATTGGATCGGGCCGCCATCACCTATTACTGCCCGGCCATTGGCTGTTTCCAGCATCCCGGTAGGACTCAACTGTAAATTACCGGCACGGGTATAAGCTTCATTGCCATCGGCGTCCTGCACTGCAAACCAGCCATCGCCCTGAATAGCAATATCAAGTTCGCGCTCAGACATAATGACCGGGCCTGCGTCAAAGTTTTGACCTGGCTGTTCTGTCATAGCAAACACCCGGGACGGCAGTCCTTCACCAAAGGCCTGCATGGCACGGGCCTGCTCAAAATCAGATTTAAAGCCAACGGTATTGCTGTTAGCCAGGTTATTAGCCCGCACGCTGATGCCATGCATATTTTCTTTGGCACCACTCATGGCGATATATAACAAATGGTCCATAACGCGCTCCGTTAAAGGTTTCTGCTGCGACTGCTAACTGTGAAGCAACTTTGATGCCAGTTAAGATATAGTCAGTAGCACAGTTAAAAAAACACCACCCGAAGGTGGTGTTTTATCCAAAGTTTAAGCTCGCTTAACTTAACGGATCTGCAGCACTGTCTGTTGCAGAGTGCTGTTGACTTCCAGCGCTCTCGAGTTAGCCTGGAAGTTACGCTGCGCACTGATAAGATCAACTAGCTCAGTGGTCAGGTTAACGTTAGATTGCTCCAACGCTGACGCATTAATCGCACCGAAGGTACCGGTATTGCCCTGGCCGCCTATTGGCTCGCCTGAGGTTAAACTTTGCTTCCAGGACGTGTTACCAACTTGCTTAAGGCCCTGCACATTCGCAAAGCGAACCAGTGTTACCTGGGCCAGGTATGAAGAATCGCCGTTACTGTAAGTAGCCAGTACCCGGCCAAAAGAGTCAATATCAACCCCGGTCAGGCTGCCCACCGTTGTACCATCCTGGCTTAAGTTATTAACATCAAAGCCTGATGCGTATTGAGTTGGGGTGCGGGTTCCTGAGGCATCCCGAAAGTTAACTACCACGTCATTGGCATACTGAGCGCCATTGGTTAAATAACCATTAAGCGGGTCGTTTAACGTTGCTGCAGGCAAACGTATTTCCGGAATAGGCGGAGTAATAAAATTACCACTTGAATCGAAGAAAATATCATCCCCTTGGATCCACGAGCCAGCGGCAGGTGGTGCGGCGGTATTATCATCCCAAACCACATACGTTTCCCACTGTGAAGGCGCAGGCGCAGTCGTATCTACCTTTCTGAAATAAGTAGTGAGAATATGCGATTCACCCAGACTATCGTAAACAGTCACTGAGGTGGAATGGTTATACGTTGCCCGATCGGTAGGGTCAAACGCCAGACTGGCCGTCTCCAATGCTCTGGAATCGACATTCATACTAAGGAACACATTATTGGTTTCACGCGGTGCACCGGCAGAAGTCGGAATGGCAATAGGCGATGAGGTACTTAAACTTACTGAACTGTTTTCTCCGGTAACCGGGTCAACATTAAAGCCCTGCAAAAAGTTGCCGCGATTATCAACTATAAAATTATCTTTATTTAGTTTAAAAGCACCCGCCCGGGTGTAAGTTAAATCCTGAGATTGCAGATCAGGTGTTGTCGCAAAAAATCCCTCACCGGTAATCGCTAAATCCAGTGAGTTGTTGGTAAATTGCAACGAGCCCTGGTTAAACTGTTGCGCCACGGTTGAGGTCGTCACACCATCACCTACTTTGGTGCGCCCCGAAGAGAAAATAGATGTCGCGTAAACATCAGCGAACTCTGCACGGGATTCTTTAAAACCCGTGGTGTTAACGTTGGCAATGTTGTTTGCCGTGGTATCCAGATCTTTCTGGGCTGCCGCCAGGCCGCTTAATGCTATTTGAAAACTCATAAATCACCTCACCTTAAACGGTTGCTTAACCGTAAGAAACTTCCAGAACATCAGTTAATTTTACTGCCCCTAATCCCACCAGATTAAGAGTAATTCCTTTGCCATTGCCAGCCAGACTTACACTGGATACCGGCGTAAACACGTTTACCGGTACTGACTCATTCTTGCCGTTAAAACTGGCTTCAACTTTAATTTTGTAAACACCAGGTGGCATCGGCTCACCATTGGCGTCTGTGCCATCCCAGACAAATTCGTTTTTACCCAGTGACGGGTTACTGACATCAAAATTCGTTACCAGCTCACCATTGGCCTTTTCAATCCGTACCCGCATATTGTCGGCAGGCCTGTCCAGATTAATATGGCCCCGGGATAAGGTTTCGCCGGTAAATACCAGCTCATCTGATTGGGTGAGTACTGTACGTCCCACCAGCGATGACGCCTGCAGTGCCTGATTCGATGTCATACTTTCCGACAGCCCTTTAAAGCTCTCATTCAGCGAACCAATACCGTCAGCCATGGTAAAATTGGTCATCTGAGCAATCATCTGATCATTTTCTACCGGTTTTGTCGGATCCTGATAGGCCAGTTGCTGGGTTAACAACGCAAAAAAGTCAGACTGAGTCAGTGCGCCGTTATTTTTTTCCGGCACTTTATTGCCGTTATCCCAATACATGCCATCCAGGGCCTGGTTGGTGTTAATAGTACTCATCAGCTATTCCTTATTAACTCTGGCCCATTCGCAGGGTACGCATGATCATTTGTTTGGCAGCATCAGCTGTCTGCACATTAGTTTCGTATGAGCGGGAGGCAGAAATCATATTCGCCATCTCCTCCATAATGTTGACATTTGGCTTATAGATGTAGCCATTTTCGTCAGCCAACGGGTGGTTGGGCGCATACTCAACATTTAAAGGTGCATCAGACTCCACAATGCCCAGCACTTTAACGCCGGCACTATCGCCCTGCTGTCGCCGTGCCTCTGATAGCTCTGCTGCAAATACCGGATGACGTCCCCGGTATGTTTCATCAATACTGCTGCTGACGCTGTTTGCATTAGCAATGTTACTGGCGGTGGTATTCATCCGAACCGACTGCGCAGTCATACCACTTCCGGAGATATCAAATACTTTTGAGATGCTCATAATTATTGACCCGTACCGGTAAGAGCTTTTTTCAACCCTGAGATCCGGCTATTAAGAAAGGTTAAGCTTGCCTGGTACTCCAGGTTATTTTGCATGACCGCATTACGTTCACGATGAATATCCACACTATTACCGTCACCGGTGTCTGGTTGATCCGGATGGCGGAACAAGGTGTCTTTAACCATGGTGGAGGCGATATGAAAGTGTTGTTCATGAGTTCGGCTGGCGTTTTGTCCCTGTCGCGACTTTGCCAACTGCAATGCTTGCTGAAAATCAACATCTTTTGCTTTGTAGCCAGGCGTGTCAGCATTGGCAATATTCTCGGCCAACACTTCAGAACGTTTCTCACGAATTAATAAAGCATGGGGATGCATGCCAAATGCTTTTTCAAAACTGATTGCCATTTTTTTGCCACCTCTTTCGAACTATGGCAATTCAAATGCAAAACACAGGCCAATTTTTCAGCAGCGGCGGTTAAACCTTTTTACGGTAAATAATGCCGGGGTTACAGCGTAACATTTCAAAATCATTGTTAACGCTGGAGATAGATTCAGATGCGCCCAGAAATAAGTATCCTCTGGGGTTTAATGACTGAGCAAACTGTTTAATGATTTTCGCTTTTACATCAGGGGAAAAGTAAATAAGCACATTGCGACAAAAGATCACATCAAATTTGCCAAGCAAGGTGTAGCTGTCAAGCAGGTTTAAGTGGCGAAAGCTCACGTTTTTCCGGGCAAAGTCTTTTACCCGCATCATGCCGTTACCACTGTCTTCAAAAAACTTGCTGCGCCGCTCTGGTGATAAGCCTCTGGATAACGCCAATGCATCATATTCGGCACGTTGACAATGCTCCAGCATGGTATTAGAAATATCAGTACCCAGAATACTTACGCCTAAACTGAATGCGCCAGGCCGGCTTTGCTGGTATTCCAGGCCAGTCATGGCAATAGAGTAAGGCTCCTGACCAGAAGAGCTGGCAGCCGACCAGATTTTCAGATTGCGGCAAGTTTTTTCCAGCTCCGGCAAAATTTGTTTCTTTAATAGCTCATATGGATAAGTATCACGAAACCATAAGGTTTCATTTGTGGTCATTGCATCAATAACAGCAGAGCGAAGTTGCCGTTCAAAGGGGCTTAAGGTTTTACTGACCAGTTCAGATAACGTGGCAATATTAAACCGGTGCATCAGTGGGCCCAGGCGACTTTTTACCAGATATTGTTTGTTGTCACCCAGTACAATACCGCACTGTTGCTCGAGAAAATCCCGAAACAGTTTGTATTCGCCTTCCTGTAGCTCTTTATTGGTCACTACTCGCCCTTAGCACTTATTTTGCTTGCAGCCACTTTTGTACCGACTCGGCCAGTTCATCCGGATTAAATTTTGCGATAAAGTCATTAGCCCCGACTTTTTTAACCATTTGCTGATTAAATACACCGCTTAACGACGTATGCAAAATAACATGCAGGTTTTTAAGTTGCGGATCAAGCCTTATCTCGGCGGTGAGGGTATAACCATCCATCTCGGGCATTTCAATATCAGAAATCAGTAAGCCAATTTTTTCAGTGACTGAATTCTGACAGGATTTTGCTACCTGTTGTAAGTACGTCAATGCTTCACGGCCATTGTTTACCAGATGCATTTTCACCCCAAGCCCTTCCAGCGCTCTTTTAACCTGATTACGCGCCACGGTAGAGTCGTCAGCAATCAAAATCAGCCGATCACCGAGATCGCTGCTGATGGTTGCCGTATCCACCTCAGTGCTTATTGTTGTCGGCGACGGCGAAATTTCTTCCAGAATTTTCTCTACGTCCAGGATCTCAACCAGCTCTTTGTCTATTTCTGTTACTGCAGTCAGATAACTTTGCTTGCCGCCCGTGCCTTTTGGCGGCGGCATAATCGCTTCCCAGTTAATATTAATAATTCGCTCAACTGAACTAACCAGAAAACCCTGCACCGAACGGTTATATTCAGCAATGATAATAAAAGCAGTACTGAGATCTGCTACCGGCTGCCCTCCAGTCGCCAGACTGAGGTCGATAACAGAGATTGTCTGGCCCCGGACATGTGCAATACCCCGAACATACTTATTCCGCCGGGGGATCGCCGTTAACGCTGGGCACTGCAATACTTCTCGAACTTTGAAAACATTAATACCGTAGCGCTGCTGGCCATTCAGTTTAAACAGCAGTAACTCCAGCCGGTTCTGACCGACGAGCTGAGTACGCTGATTGACGGAATCTAAAATGCTGGCCATAAGCCACTCCTGTTACAACATTCTGGCGCTATTATTGCAGCAACGTCTGTGGCGGTAACACTTTGACGCAGCCAAAGTAGACTGTTTCGGGCACCTTACCGGTAAATCTGATCCAGCGCCCTGACTTTAATATAATTTAATTATCCGGCAATAGTATAACTGTTAGCCAATAAAGCATAGCTGAAACCATATGATCAAGTACGATAAATTTTATCCGGCACTTTTTATCTTATTATTTTTTATCAGTAATCTGACGTTGGCAAATCAGGCCGGCTTGCATCAGTACAGCCCTGAGCAACTTACTGAAATGACAGAACAATGGCTCAAAAGTGAGCTTGATATAACGCCTGACAGTTCCATCGAACTGGATGTGACGCCACTGGATAGCAGGATTGGCGATAAAATTTGTACCGATAAGCCAGTATTCAACCGACCTTACAATAGCAATGGCCGCCAGTTCACCGTTAATATAAGTTGCAGCCAACCAGGATCCTGGCAGCTGTATTTACCAGTCAAAGTCACTGAAGTGATTGCAGTGGTAACAATCCGCCAAAATATTGCTACAGGAACGGTGATAACCGCCGATATGTTACAAATAGAAGATAAAGCGCGTCGGTTTGTCCGGGGTAATCTGGTTAGTGACCCGCGTCAGATAGTTGGCGCCCGCAGCAAACGCTCGCTTAACAATGGTCAGCTTGTTACAATGCAGGATCTTTGCCTTGTCTGCCGCGGAGATGTTGTTACAATACTGATTGATAACAGTGGGCTTAGTGTATCAGCCAGCGGTATTGCAGAGCAGGATGGCACCCTGGGTGATACCATAACAGTACAAAATCAGCAGTCTGGCAGGAAAATTCAGACAGAAGTGGTTGCTGTTAATCAGGTAAGAGTTAAATTTTAAAAAATAAATTAAAGTTTTTTAAAGCTCAGCCGTTAACCTGAACATAGGGAACTGGTTTAAGGTAAAGAGGTTCTATCATGGCGATAAATATCAATAACCTGCAGAATGCATCTCAGGTAAAGAATGACAAGGTTGATCAGAATGTACAGCGGCAGCAAACTGCTGTGCAGCAGAATGCTACGCAACAGGCAACCCAGCAAGGTGCTGCCCAGCGTCAGGATTCAGTATCTATAACACCGCAGGCTAAGCAATTTACCAAGTTGCAGGAAAAAGCCAATGCAGCCAGTGGTGTTGATCAGGAAAAGGTTGAAAAAATTAAGCAAGCAATTGCCGAAGGCAAATACAAGATAAACGTTGAACAACTTGCCCGCCGGATTATGCAGTTCGAAGGTGATTTGTTTAATAAATAATGATGAACAGCCAGTTTGAACCTCTAAACTCCCTGCTCGAACAACAGCAAGCGCAACTTAAAGCGCTGCTGTTGCTATTGCGGCAAGAACTTGCCGCAATAGCCGCCCGTGATATAGACACCATTACCCGCATTACCAGCGAAAAACAACACCTGCTAAACGAAATTCAGACAACCGACTCTACTATTGCATCTAGTGATTTATTGCAGTCAGCGCGCGAGCAAAGCTGGTTTGAACAGAGCATCAGCAATCTTGATGCCGTATTAACTGATTGCAAACAGCAAAATGACGTTAATCAGCTGACGCTGGAGCAAAGCCAGCTTACTTTGCAACGTCTCAAAACAGAGTTGTTGTCTGCCAGAGGGAAATCCGGTTTAACCTATACCAACAAAGGCAAACCCACGGTTGACAATATGGGTAAAGGCATCAAAGCCTGAATAAAAGTTGGTTTTTTTATGCTTTTGCCTGCTTGCGGCCAGATTAGTAATAATGGATGCTTTTTATTTTCTGACGCGGGTAAACATTCTGGTATAAATGATATACCTGTTCAAAGTCCAGCTCTAACTCCGTAATGTAAGCATCGTCTATCGCGTAGGTTTTTACGACTCGTGCACCACGAATTATACCTTGCACAGACGTGCCAAACTGATCATTACCCGCTACCATTGAGCTGACGCTATTACGGCTGTCAATTCTTTGACCGTATACTTGTTCAGCTAGCTCACGATAAGCTTCCAGTTTTGAAGCCCGCATTGCCAGCAATATTTTCTGACTGTCTGACTCGCCAGGTTGTAATGAAATAGGCGCCATACCCACCGCACTCAGTAACGGAAATGCGTCCGGCTTTACCGCAGCATACTCAATATGCTTATCAAATATCTGGCTGCAACTGCAAAGAAACAGTGCTGAAAGTGTGATAAAGACTCGTTTCATCATAAGGCATCCATCGTCAGAACTTAAACCGGGTTTACAAACGCTCTATTCTATCTAGCAAATTTTGCGCCACCTTATTTTGCAGGTGTTGCCTTTCCGGATATGTCGACGTCAGACGCTTATTTCATCAGTACATATCGCAAAGGCACAGTTTTTGCTTTAACTAATAGTATTGATGGCACTTTCCACTTATTTGTTGGCGATTTATGAAACTACAAATTATAGCCAGTACCTGCTGCTTGATGCTGTTAACCGCACCTGTCAGTGCTAACTGGTACGAAATGACAGGCCAGGCGGCAATAGAGCAAGGTGATGTTTCCGCTGCTAAACAAGCGGCAATTGCTGATGCGCTGGAACGTGCGGCATTATTTGCCGGTGTCAGGGTTACCAGTCAGCAACAGCTTGTTGCCGGAGTAATGCAGCAACATCAGCTTAGCCTGGATAGCAGCTCAGAGATCAGGGAAATACGGTTATTACGTGAAAACATTGGCGGCGACTTTGTTACTGTCACCCTGCAAGCCGAAATTTTATCGCAGCAGCAAAGCTGCAGTGGAATCCAGCAAAAGAAACCTTTGTTGCTGGCCCAGGTTGAACTTGGCGCCCGGCGCGATGCGGTTCATGGTCAGTTATTTGAGCTGGACAAAAATGCTACAGCACAGTTATCCCGTCATTTGCAGGATTACAGCCCGGCTGTCGATGTCAGCACGGTTGACTACAGCATCCAGCCGGCATTGATGACAGACAGTATTAATCGTCAGTTATTCAGCGACGGTCAGCAGTTCGTGCTGGTGAGCCAGATCACTGATTTATCACTGGGCAAGCGTACCAGTCGTTTTTGGCAGGATGAGCGCTTTGAACGTTATTTTGCGCTTGATGTCTCTCTGTATGACGTGTTTAACCAACAACGGGTATTTCAGCAGCAATATCGTACACAGGCTCTGTGGAACAACGAATTATCAGTGGCAGGTAGTCACAGCCAGCAATTCTGGCAACAACCATTCGGCCAGAAAATTGATACCATACTGAAAGCTGTAGCAAAGGACGTACAACAATATACCCAATGCCAAGGCTTGCTGGCTCAGGTAAGCCATATTGATCAGCACCAAATTGCTATTAACAAAGGCAGCCGCCAGGGCTTGCAATTGGGTGACAGTGTAACAGTAATGCAAATTCAGCGCTTTGCCGGCAAAGATGGCCTGGAAAAACTGCATAAAAGCCCGGTAACGCTGAAGATTACCGAGGTCAGCACCGATAATGCCTGGGCCAGTGCCAGCAGCCCTACCCTGTTAAGTCATTTACAAATCGGGGATTTAATAAGCATAAATAACTCAGCCATTTAGCGGACGTAAAAGATACAACAGACATTAAAGCGGTAAAGCGTTTTAGCATTCACTTAAACCATTTATTCTGTTAAACTTTCGCGCGTTATTCACTGCTTACTTGCCCTATAGTTAAATGGATATAACGGCCCCCTCCTAAGGGGCAGTTGCAGGTTCGATTCCTGCTGGGGCAGCCACCAAGGCGTTCAGAGTGGTTCGGCAAGGTTTGATAAGGTTCAGCAAAGCCAATAAAAATAAGGCTTACAGTTGATCTTGTGGTTCAAGTTAGTTCAATATAGTTCAACGGGAACCACGATTTTTGATACTACGGATGATACTACAGCCCTCTGTAGTGCAAAGCTGTAGTATCATAAGGCTAAAAATGGCAATAAAAACAAACCCATTAAGCGACACGGAAGTACGCTCAGCGAAGCCAAAAGATAAGCTTTATTCGCTGTACGATGGCGACGGTTTAGAACTTCGGATCACTAAGGCTGGCAGTAAAAGCTGGCTATTCCGATACAAGCGACCGCACATTGGCAAAACAAATTACATTAAAATCGGATCTTATCCTGAAACCTCATTGGCTCAGGCCAGAAAGCTGCGTTCTGAATACCGTGAACTATTAGAAAAAGACGTTGACCCGCAAAAGTGGATTGATGATCAAGCTGGCAGGCGGCGGCGTGAAGTTAGCACCACACTTAAAAACGTGGCTGAAAAATGGTTTGCCGTCAAATTTACATCAGTTTCTGAAAGGCACTCACTGAACATTAGCCGATCGTTTGAAACGCATCTATTCCCCAAGCTTGGCCACTGCCCGGTTGGTGACTTAACCGCGCCCGATGTTATCGACGTACTATCGCCCCTGGACGCAGCTGGCCGCAGTGAAACCATTACCCGGCTATGCCAGCGACTGAACGAGCTTATGACCTGGTGCGTAAATACCGGCATATTGAAGCACAATCCGTTGGCCGGCATTAAGGCTGCGTTCGCCAGTAAGAAACCAACCAAGATGCCAACCATTAAGCCGGAGCAGTTGCCGGAGTTAATGAAGGCGCTAAGCTTCGCCCAGATACGGGTAATGACCCGCTGCTTAATTGAATGGCAGTTGCACACTATGGTTCGGCCATCGGAAGCGGCACAGGCCCGCTGGGATGAAATAGATTTACAGCAAATGCTGTGGACCATACCGCCAGAACGGATGAAGCAAAAGCGCGAACACCAGGTGCCGCTAACACCACAAACCATGGCGCTACTGGATTTTATAAAACCAATAAGCGGCCGGTCAGAATACTTATTCCCAAGCGAACATAACCCGGGCCAACCTACCCACTCAGAAACCGCTAACAGGGCACTGCAACGCATGGGTTATGCTGGCGTATTGGTTTCGCACGGCTTACGTGCACTGGCCAGCACCACGCTTAATGAGCGGGGTTTTGATGCGGACATTATTGAAGCCGCGTTAGCGCACCAGGACAGGAACCAGGTGCGATCGGCATATAACCGGGCAACTTATTTGGAACGCCGGCGTAAGCTTATGGAATGGTGGAGTGATCACATAGAAGAAGCGGCCACCGGCAAGATGGTTATGGGTGGCAAGAAAGGGCTTAAGGTAGTTTAGGGAGCGAACAATGGCACAAGAGCATAAAGCAACAATTGAAAAGCAGATTGAAAGTTGGGGTGCAAAAAAGCATTTAGTAAGCGCCAAAGAGTATGAGGATGTGTTAACCCAGGCAATGATCGATTTGATTGAAACTGATCGTCATGATAACAGCGATAAAAAATCTGCATCTGAATTGGTCGCGTATTTTAAAGCTAACGCATCCAATAAAAGCCAAAGTTATAGAGAAGTAAAGCAGAAGTACATACTGGCTTTAAATCATTGGGAAAAAGCACTGGATGCTGATGCCAGATTTTTAAGAGCAAACAAGAAATTTAATGTGCAGGCTGTAATAACCAGAATTTTTACTACCTTAGCTGTAGGCTTCAGTATCATGCTGGTTTACTGGGTGGCGCACTGCATTGGTATACCAATGCCACTAATGAGAATGCCAGGTTAATCCAACAATTGTTTACTCGAGCACAGGCACTATATTGACATGGTAGGGGTCGGTGGTTCGAGTCCACTAGGACGCACCAAAAATTCTAATAAAAGCAGCGCCTTATCGGCGCTGTTTTTGTTTAGGCTTTACTTGTATAAAAATATTATCAAAATTTTATAAAAATACAGTAGTGCACTGTATAAGCTTTTTCAGGGCTTTAGGGATGCAGCGTTAGCAATATTTCCACTTCCATACCCGGGCCTGCTATTACCACGCCTTTCGGTTTTGCTGCGGTAAAAATAATTACTTTTCCATAGTAGCCAGCTGGCCTGGCGTTTAAGTTACCTGGCTGAAACTCTACTTCATGGTTGTTATCGCCGGTTATGTTTGCAGGGATGCGGGATCCGCCGGCTTCGAACTCTGCGCCGGTGGCACCAGCACCAGTTAAGTTGTAGGGCTCGCCGTCTTTATAGAATGCAACCCGTTCTGCGTTGTCGCGGCCTTTGAATGCTACTATTTCCATTGTTATACCCTTTTCGCTGATAGTTTGCCGCTAACAAGCTGGCCGCTTAGGTTTTGTTTTACTACCATGCCGGTTAAGCCGGTATGGCGTAGTTCTGTAATGATGCTGTCGCCTATGTACTCTGTTGTGGCCACGCCGTTACGTAACACCCGCACCACGCCGCCGGTTTCAAAATCCTGCGCTTGCAGCCATTCGCTCATGGCCACAGCATTTACTATGCGCTCAGTGCTGCCGCCGCTTACATGTTCCTGAGCGTTGGTAAATTCGTTAATTGATTCAGTAATAGCGACAACGCTGCGGATCTGAGCTGCTGATCCGCTTGCCTCGTGGTTTTGGATCTCGATAAAGGTAACTACAGCCTGGCTGGCGGTAACCCGGCCAACTACGCCACCTGATTCGTGCAGCTGCTCGTTAATTTGATCATCGATATAGTCGGTTACTGCTACTACACCACGAACCGTTGAAACAACGCCGCCAGAGCTAAACGATTGCGCGTTTAATGATTCTGTTTCAGCAGACACATCCCTTATTTGGGCTGCAATACCGGATGTATTAAAAGCCTGGTTGTTTACTGATTCGCTGGTTGCTGCAGTGTTGCGAATTACTGCGACGCTGCCAGCAGTGTCAAAAATTTGATCGTTAACTGCCTGCGAAGTGGCGACTGTAGCTCTTACAACACCAGCACTACCTCCGGTTTCAGCCGTTTGTTCGTTTGTCACAGGCTCTGCTGTTACCGTAAAGTCACCAACTGACGCACCGTTAACATAGCTACGATAAACAAAAGATCCGGTGCCGGTTGATGCAAAAGAGCCATCTTCATTGAATTCGTCAACTGTTAACCCGCTGACACTGATAAGTTCCCAGCGCACTTCGTAACCAGCAACACCACCATCGTTTAATAGCGGGCTGCCGCCGTTCTCGCCGGTTGTGGGCAGCTCATTAAACGGTACACCCAGGCCAGCGTAGTTGCTGCTCGTCCAGCCACTTGCGACTAACTCACCACCGCTATACCAGCTCATACGGCAGCCTTAGCAGGCATGCGCCCCATAGCCTGACTGGTTAATTTCCAATCAGCTTTATAATTAACAGCCGCAGTTAATGCTGCATCGGTTACTGTAAACTGACCGTTTGCATCTGTGCTCAGGCCCGTTGCAACCAGAACCAGACCGTGTGTTACCGGGTCATATAGCGCAACGTAATCCAGTGGTTCATTTGCCAGCAAGCTATTTAGTTCGCCAGTGGTGTCTTTTAGTGGCTCACTTACAAATGTGGCAGTAACAACCGGAGTTGCATCAGTCGTGAAGTTGCCAACAGCTGACCACGCGCCGGGGCCGGTGGCATTAACTGCCCGGACCTCTACGGTGTAGGGTGTTTCAGGAGTAAGGCTTGAAAACTCAAGCGGATTAGTCGGCACGGTCAGTGCTGATCCGCCATCAAACCTGAATTCAAAACCTGTCTGGTCGCTACCGTCATAGCTGAATGGTACTGTTGCTGTTGTATCAGTAACGGTTATTGTTCCGATGGTAACTGTACCTTGTGGCACCTGAGCAGCAGCATTAACCGTTACGTTAAACGCATTACTGTTTGCAGTGTTAGTGGCTGTATCAGTGCCGCGCATTATGACGCCAGTAACAGCAGCCTCTGTAGCTGTACCTTGTAACCGGCCTGCGCTGGTAATAGATAAGCCAGTGCCAGTAAGTGCAGTACCAACGTTAGAGTAAGTGAATGGGGTTTCAGTACCTGAATAGCGCCCTGCCGCCAAATCGACGTCAACAACATCGCCAGCGGTAAATGCCTGGTTTGGTATTGTGCCAGTGAATGATATTGGGGTTACTGTTGGCGCACCTGTCCAGGATGGGTTATTAAAGGTTGTTAAAGTAGCGCCAATTATATCGTCTGTTGCTGTTGTGCCTGTTCCTTCGTCAAGCGGGAATACAATACGATATGTAACATCAGCAGTGTTGGCAACAGTGCCGTTTGCTAACGCCTCAACAAAAGCCGAACTGAGGGTTCCGACAGAAATTTCATCAAGTTTTACAACCTGACTTAAAGTACCTTTGGAGAATCTATCCGCGCTGATATCGCCGCGCGACATGAAGTACCACGTTTGAGATTGTCCAAGTGTTGCGTTGCCGCCAACCAAGCTGCCGATATATGTGCGTACAGCAGTGCCACCAGCTTTGCAGTACCAAAAGTAAAGGTTGGCCGTGTCTTTTTCCAGCAGTAATAAATATTCTGTTGAGCCATCAGCAAAATCAGCTGGCATCGTTACTTTTGTAGAGTAAGTGCCATTTCTATTGATAGATATTTCGTTCGCGCTGGCAGTATAGAAAATGTTTGTATTTGTAGCGCTTAGCGCACCTGTGCTTATTAAGTAATGAAAGTCTGAGGCTTTTGACTCGAACTTATACTTAATACCAATAGCGCCATTATCCAGATTCATCGCTGCATTGGTAACAGTTGCATACTGGTTTACGCCGTCAAAAAATAAAGCCATTATTACCCCCTAAGCCGCTAATGGCTTATAAATCCATACATCGCCATTTTGCGAATGCTGTAGTCCGATAAAGCAATTCAAATCCGGTGCATATTCCCACTTACCGAAAATGCCAACACCGCTGCCACCATCAGCTGATAACTCGGATGCTGTTAACGGCACCGACAAACCAGCAGGTTCAACCTTTTCAATGTACCAACCTGTTGTTGGCGTAGGCTTGCCAGGTGGCGGAGTGAGGTAATAAAGAGTGCCGCCGTTGCCCCACAACACAAACTTGCCAAGCTGCTGATCGTAATCAATAGCCATCTTGTCGTTGTGGACGTCGTTCAGGTAATCCGTAATATCACCGGTAATATTGGAATAAAGAACGCGGTTATCATTGTTTGTCGGGCTAGCATAATCCAGATCCCAAAACACAAATGCAGCTGAGGTACCGCTATTGCACATTACAAATAAGTTTCGTTGATAATCAAGACCTCCTGGCAGTTCGCCGTTAGCGCCATTCCACGCCCTGCCAACCTTTGTTATAACGTCATCAGCAGGATCTTCATGAAACTCAACCCGGAATAGGGATTTTGCACCGCTTGATAGCTTAACGACATAAACAACATCGAACCCGCCTTCCTCACGGTAAGCGGTACAGCCCATCCTTGATTGAACTGATGAACCAAAAACAGAAGCCTGTCCAATTCCGTACCAGTCGCGTAACTGCCATGCATTTGCACCCGGTAAATCTACGCCAGCATAAGCGCCGGTTTTAGGGTTATCACCAGTACCACCGGCTACTAGGTTCTGGCCGGCTTGTGATAAGTCCAGTAAGTAAGCTCCGGCACGGCGCAGATAAGCATACCCGTTATCAGGGTCATACAGCTTAAGCTCGCCGCCATCGCCGTGCTGAGCGCCGCCGAAGGTGCAGAACTTATTCAGTATCGGCAGGTAAATATTATTATCATAAACATGGCTTGAACATGGCTGCCGGAAGCCACCGCAAATTGGTGTATATAGGCCAGTGCCTAGTGTCACATAATCAGACGGTAAGTAAGCAAACGACCACTCACCTAAATCTAAATCAAACTCGTAAATTGTATTATCTGATGTGTTAGCGTGCCCACCTCCACATAATATAATTTTCTTTCTGCGGGCATCATAAGCAAAGCCGCCCCAGGCCCTTATCAGCGCATCAGGTGATGCTTTGCCTGCTAAATATGGAGGCCGCAATTCAGGCTCAACCCATGATGTGTTAAAAGCAGTATTCAAGGGCACTTTGTACCAGCTATTTTCAGGCATGTTTGCAACTGCTTGCTGAATAACGCTCAGCAAAAACCGCCCTGCCGCAACCCTACCCTGCGCATTAACTGTGTAAAAATCATCAGCCATTTATTTAATTCGCTTAATGTCGTGCGTTAATTTCAAAAGGTGCTTCGGCCATATCTGGCTTATGCCGGCCAGTGGCCAGATGTGAGTTGCACCGCCGATAAGTTCGCTGCAGTGCCAGGCTGCTAAGTCATCCCAGGCCCGGCCGATCAAAATGCCTTTAATGGCTTTTTTGTCGTAAAGCGCACCTTTCTTGTCGTACATAAACCGGTATGCCTCAGCTAAATCGCGGCAGTAAATCCAGCCGGTTATTACCTGGTCGTAGCGGTTTAAAAAGTCATGCCATGGGGTTTCAACTACACCTATGCCACCCACTGCCTCAAGCACCGTTCTGCCGGGTGTTGGGCTGCCAATGTGCGACCACCAGCAAACTGTCTTTGCCTGAATGATTAAGCTAATAGCCCTGGTATTGCTGCGCCCATAGATAACCGGCAGTTGATCGGCCATGGCATGCCCCGTTGATAACGTTACGCCTGGTTAGCGGCCGTAATTTTGGTGGTGGTGGCTTTAACGGTGAAGCTGCGCGTTGGGCTGGCTTCGCCAGTAAAGTTACGTGGGGCGCTTGGTACTATGTAACCGAGGTAGGTGGTATCTTCAAACAAGCCAATAAACTGCACGTTCTGGTTGTTTGTAAGGTGCAGATCAAAAACCACATCAGCATTTAACAGGGCTTCTGATACACCTTCATTATCAACACCGGCGTTAAACACCGCAGCTTGGCGGGCATAGGGTGCATCTGAAAGCTCGGTGCCAGCAGCAGTATCACCAACGCCGGGGTTAGTTGAAAACAGTGCCAGCGTGTTTGCGGCGTTTATTGCGCGTGATTTACCTGCGTTATTTAGCATGGGTGTTGCTCCTGAAAATAAAAAAGGCCATCGATTGATGGCCTTGGTTTGGTATTTAATGGTTTGCGTTGTGGTTAAATTTCTATTTCGCTGTAAGGCAAGTTTGCTGCCTGGCCGATAATTCGCCCGCCCTCTATGTAAGCCTGGCTTGTTACGGCTACGTCTTGGCCCAGTACGTTTATAAAAGCGCCACTTAACAGCTGCACGGTACTGGTACCGTCGGCGTTGTGACTGGTAACTGTTGCAACTGTGCGCTGCGGGCCTGTGGTAATACTGAGTAAACGCCGGTAATTATTCATAGCTTCGCAGCATCCCTACGTTTTGGCGCACGGTTAGTTTGCCATCCGGGCTGCGCTGGGCGCTTATTTGCAGGCTGTCGACCAGCGCTTTAAATACATTGGTTTGCCAGGTAACACCGAGTATTAACCCGGGCTGGCATGGCGGTAGCAAATCCATTATTGGCAGCACCAGTGTAATTGAGTCTTTATTTCCGGACTCAGCCAGTTCAGCTGTGCCGCGCTGGCGGGCTGCTAATTCAGCGGTGATCAGTGCTTCAACTACTTCTGGCGCCAGCTTATCGCCGGCGGTACCGGTTCGCCGAACGCCTACTGAATTTCCTTGCTGTTCGCCCCGCACAATAATTTTATTAAATAGCGGCGATTTTGCCGGCTGGCTGCTGTATTGCAGTATTACATCGTCGTGCACTGCAATATCTGGCGTAGCGCTGTCTATTGCCCAGGGTGTTACCGGCCATAGCGGTGCTATGTATAGCGTTTTGGTGGCGCCGTCGGTGTAGATCATAGCGCCAACGGCGGCAGCAATTTGGGCTATGGCTTCAATGGGTGTTTTATTCTGGTAGCTAAACACGCCGGCTGGCACATTGAACTGCGCCGGGCCATAGTCAAGCGACCAGCCAGAGGCACCTAATTCATCGGTTACCAGTGCTGCAATACCTTTTGCTGTGGCGTTACTGTAAGAACGCGGGGCGGCATTGGGCGCAGCTAACTCTGCTATGTTGCTGCGGCCGGTAACGGTATAAGTGTTTTTACCGAAGCGACTGCTTACGCTGGCATCTTCTGCGAGGCCAAAAAATTCATAGCCGTTAATAACCAGCTTAAATTCCTGCGGGCCTGGGGCAAACAGCAGATCCTTATCGCCTTTACTGCCACATACCAAACTAATATTGGCGCCCCACTGGCTGCGGCTTATGCCATAGCTGGCGCTAATTATATTTACTTCCTGATTATCACTTACGCGATAGCAGCGTAACGCTGGCTGCATAATGTAGCTCCTGCGCCGGGGCGGCGTTATCGGTTTGGTTATGTCGATTGTGGGTAGGTCTGGCATTGGCCAGATAAGCCCGCCGCCATTGTCCAGCACACAAATAATCGGGTTGTTAGCATTGCTAAAGCGCAGCGTAACCGGCCCGCTGGTGTTCTCGCCTGGGTTGTAAAACCGCAGGGTTATTTTGCCACGGGTTGGCCGGGCGTCGTTGCTGCAAATATAGCTTGGTGGCCTGGGGCCATAGGGCAGCGTGTAGCCCCGGATCAGGTCGGGCTTGTAGTTGTAAAATACATCAATAAACTGCTCTGTTATTGCAGTGTGCCGCCAGTGCTGGGCGGTTTGCATTGCGTAAAGCGGCAGTGTTGGCAACCAGGTTGTTTGCAGCTGCTGGCTTACAATGGGCCAGTTTTCCCAGCTGGTTTCAGCTTGCGTTATAAGCAGCTGGTAGCCACCCCAGTTAACCGATAAGTGTTGATCCACAATCGGCCAGTTACTGGACCAATCAACCCCAGCTTGCTGAGTAACCAGCCGGGGCGAGCTTTGCCACGTTGAGTAAACCAGCTTTATGGTTACCGGGTTAGAGGACCAACGCACGTTTACAGCTTTAGTAATATCGCCACTGGCCCAGCTGGTTTTGAACGCCCGATTAATTAAACCTGCCCTGCGGCTATAAGGTGCCGAAAACGCCATTATAAGGTTCGGTTCCAGAATAACAGCCGGCGGTGCAATGCCAAACCTCAGTATTACCGGGCTGGTTGTATTATATGCCCGGTACTGAAACCTGAGTGTTATTGCTGTCATAGTGCTGCAGTCATGGATTAAGCGTTACTAAGCGGGCGTCTACCAGCTGCGCCTGCACTTTGTCATTGCCAGTGACGTAATGCAGTGGTTCCC
Source organism: Arsukibacterium indicum (assembly GCF_019100565.1). Taxonomy (GTDB): domain Bacteria; phylum Pseudomonadota; class Gammaproteobacteria; order Enterobacterales; family Alteromonadaceae; genus Alishewanella; species Alishewanella indicum. Next base: position 481,751 of record NZ_JAHRID010000001.1, read on the forward strand.
CGGCATCGTCGATGATCAGCACCATCAAGTTGTAATCGAAAGTGTATTTATACGGCACGATTATTTTAGCCGGGTTGGTTGGTGGTACTACACCATGCCATAGTTGAGTTAAATCACCTCGATCCATCACAGCGTAACGTTCTGCAGCAGGGTCAAAATCAAGTTCAATCAAACCCTGATTATTTGCTCCCGGGCGGATTTCAGCTACCAGAGAAAGGATCATTCCACTCCCCCAGCTTTATCATTAAATGGCATGGGCCTCTATGAGAATTTCTTAAAAGCCAATAATCATCACCATTAATACCTATAATTTTTGGCCATGGTTCTAATCTGTAACCCATAGCAAATGAATCGTAAAACCCGGGCAGAACTCCTCTAAATAATGGTGAAACAACACTGTTAGCTAAAACAACGCCATTAATATCTTTGCTACCATCTGCAGTGGAACTGCTGAGCATAAAAATCATAACATTGACAAGAGCATGCTCACCTAAAGGCTCCCCAGCAAAACCAACGTCACCGCTAGAACCGCCATTAATACCAGAAAGTTTAATAGTGTAGCTAGAAAAGGCGGCTGCATTGTCTGCATTGTATATTTTTATTAATGACTGAGAGGTGCCGGGTGGTTGAGAACTCCAAAAATCAAGAGTTTGAGTAAAAGATGATGCATTTGTAGTATCTCCGGCAGATCCGGTTGTGGCAATGGTGATGAATCTACCTGTGTCATTTGGAATTCTTGAAAAGAAATCACCAACAAAAATGGTGGGGTTATAATAACTGTTAGCGTTTTCACCCATAGGCGCTGCATTTCGACTAATGAAAAAATAAAATGCGGTAGCTGTACCAATTAAGGCCCACTTATCCATTCTATTATCACCAGTAGCATTTATAGTGGCAAATGCATGTGTCCAACCTTGCTTTACTAAAGTGCTTATATCAGTCATTGACACGGCATGTGTGATACGCATTAAAGCGTGGTTAGCATCCGAGTTATCGTTACTGTAAATCTTTGTGTAACCTCCACTCCCGCCTGCCGCAACATTATTGCGGAATGCCGCCGCCTGATTTACAGGATCATAAAATGGCCGGGTCCACCCCAGTGGCAACTGGGTACCATAACCGTCTACCAAACATTTAGTTAAGATATTAATTATTTCACTTGGTTTACCGTCTACCAACTGCGGCGCACCCGGATCATCCCATCTAAATACTGTTACTGGCTGTGCCATTTATTACTCCTGAATTCTTCATGCAGTAAGGGTTACTGAGCATTGCCACGGAAGTGCAGCCGGATTGAGTCTTGTTCTATGGCGCTATGGCCAGCAGCAACTGAGCGCAACAATACAGCTGGCCGGCTGGCCGCTACGGTATTGAAACGAAGCACATTACCTGGTTGCCAACCACCGCCCCAGCCTAATTCCCGAATAATAAAGTAAGGCTGGTTGGTTGCCGGGTTAATGGGTGCAAAGTCGTTAAGCGTATCGCCAGTGGCAACCTGGCCCACGTTTTCGCCAATGCAGCGGAATGACGTTGTGCCAATAAAATGGATAGCCCAGCGCTCGTTAATGGCGCTTTGGTTCTCAAGCTCTACTGGGTAACTTATGCTGTTGTAGTTAGCCGTTGCAGGGTTGCCCTGTATGCTGTCGATAAAACTGCCGTTCCATGTTTCCTGGTCAAAGCTATTGGTTACCCGTGCCTGTAAATCACCAAGCTGCTGCACACTGCTTACTATGCTGCCGGCAACAAAAGTACCCTGCAATGGGCTGGCAATTTTTAACTGGTTTTGCTCTACACCTGTAACCAGGGCCAGCTCGCTAAGCGTGTCGATTAACTCAAACGGGGGCGTAAAGCCACTAACAGCAACAATGGTTACTTCGCCGGTGTCTTTGTCGTATGCGTAGTTTTCATTAAGTGGGTGCCACAGGCTTACGCCTTCGCTGTCGACAATATCAATAAAGCTGTTGGGCCGGCGGGCAATAGTTTGTGCCGGGCTTAAACTTGGATACTGCGCATACTGATTATTTGCCACGGCGATAACACCAAATGGCCGGAAGTAATCAATAGCGCCACCGTTCGGTAGGCGCAGTGGATTAATGCCGTACAGGCTTACTGGCGGCACCAGTTCTACAACTTCATCGATGTTGTACTGCAGCGTGCTTAGTTTTACTGGTTCTGAAAAACTCAGTGTTACGACGTTACCGACAATAGTACCGCTTACGCTTGTGCCGGTAACATCGCCGGCGGTGTCACCACTAGCGGTTAGTAGCCCGCCGCTTACACGCTGAACCGCAATGTAAAAAGTATCTGCCAGCACCTGGTTAAATGGCAATACAAATTCAGCGGTGGTGGCAGACTCGCCCGCCGCTGCGTCGTTTTCCAGTAATGCGGTGTATTCCAGTTCGCTGTAGCCGTTGTAATAGGTTGGCGTGCCGTCAACCAGATCAATTATTACGGCCAGTGTTACTGTAGTGCCTGTTATAGAGCTGGATATTCTTACTTCAAACCGGCTCGGGTCATCCGGATCCTGCTGCAAGGTGTAGCGCTCACTATCGGAAGTCCTTAAGGCGCTGCCAGAAATAGTTAGGGGCTGCAGGGTGTAGCCAGCCGGTATTGCATCGGGAAATGTGTAAGCAGAGTAGCGGTTTGTACTTAAATACAACACCTGTACGTTTGTTCCCGCATCTGGCATGCGGGTTAATGAGAAATCCAGCTGGCCATCGGTAACGCTGGCATTATTAAAGCGCTGGACATAGCTTTTCCCGACGGATATATACTGCACTTCAAAGTCGGGGCTTGGAAATGCATCTGGTACTTCCAGGCTATAAGAAACACCAACCGCAGGGATATTTACCTGTTTACGTATTAAGCCGCTTTCGGCTTCAAACGGTTTGTTTGCCAGCCGCTCTGTTGCTTCGGTTATTTGCGGTGTAACCCTGCCACCAGTATTAACAACTTCTAAGGTAGTTCCTGTCGCATCTGTGGTTAATGTTGTTACTCCGTGGTAAGTAACCCCGGCGCCGGTTGTGACGTCACGCAATACGGTGCAGCGGGTCTGACCGTTTATTGTGCGGCCGCGACCAGGCGCTGGCAATGGCAGTGGTGGAGCAATAGTTATAGCGGTAGCACCAATATCGGTTACTTTAAAAAAGTGCTGAAACCTTGGCCAGTTGGCATCTTCGCTTCCGGTATATTCAACGCTGATCACGTAAATGGCGCCAGTACGCAGTGTAATTATGGATTGCTCACCTGCGTCTGCCGCACCTTGCTGTAAATCCAGTGCGTTTAACTGGTCTTGGCCGGCTATCATTTCCGACATGCCGCGGCGCAGCGTAAGGCTGGCCACTAAGCTGCTTTCAATGGCGTTTACAATTTCTGCCCGGTCGCTGCCATCGTTAATTGCACTTGATTGCACCAGCATTACGTTTACCAGCGGATCAATCGGGGGCTCGTTTACCATAAGATGGCCGTCTTGCAGCAGTTCGGTGGTTGCTGTGCTTACTGACGGGTATACTTTTACAATATCAACAGCTGACTGGGCGTGATCAATATCGCTGATATTACCAAACACTTCATTCAGCTGGCCGTTTAGCACTTCGTTAGCAGTGCGCTGGCCGCCGGCGTCAGCGTTCTGGGTCATGCGTTCAGATTTAAATATTTTTAAGTCGCTGCGTAGCATGCTGAGCCCTTTTAAACAGTAATAAATTTAAGTTGCACGTTAACCATGTTGCTGTTGGCCGTGGGGTAGGTTTCGCGGCGTAGCGGCTGGGCGCTAACCGGATCTCCGCTTTCGTAATCCCACATAACAGTTTTAACGGTGGTATCTGGCAGTGTTATGCTGAAGCTTTCCAGACCTAACCTGGCATGCGCCAGTAATGCATCAACCACCGATTTTTTGATCCAGAAATTGCCGCTATTCAGGGTTATGGGTTCGCCGGCTTGTTGCTGGGCCAGTTCAATTAACATAGCCCCGCTGCCGACATATTCTTTACTGGCTACAAAGCCGGTGTAGTAGGCGTCGGTGCGCTCAAAATCGTCGGCAACTTCAATGGTGTCGATGATCATAATGATGTACTCCGGGCGCGTTCTACCTGCGACAAAAAGCGGGTTGCTTCGTTATTTTCCATGTCTGCCCCAAAGCTGTTACCGCCAATATCCAGTACCAGGCGCACGGTTTTAACCGGGCCACTGTTGCCGCTTGGTTGGCTACTGCTGTTATTAAGTGCACTGCCAGGGGCAATGCCTGGTGATTCAGTGGCTGGCCGTGCTATTGGGGCTGTTGACTGGTTAGCGCTCTGCCCGCTGGCTTGCTTTTCGGCTTTAAACTGGTTGGTTTTAATTTGGTATATTTCTTTAGCCAGCCGTAATGCTTCTTTCGCTGCAGCAACTGATTGCTGATCGCCAGATTCCTGCGCCTGCTTCAGTTTCGCCTGCAGTTCTGCAACTTGTGCTTCGTACCTGCGCTTCTCTATCGCGGCCTGGTTGTTGTTAAGGCGGTCTATTTCATCTTGCAGGCCCTGCACAGTGCCTTGCAGGCCATCGCGGAAACTAAGTAAGCGCTGCTCGGCGTCGGTAATAGCACGGCGCAGTGGTTCCAGCTCGTTAGCCCCAAGCCTGCTGAACTGTATGTTCATCTGGTGGCTAATGGCATTAAGCTGGCGCATGGTTATTGTGCCGCTTTCTACCTGCTCGATGTATTTGCGCATAGTCAGCGTTTCGCTGATTATTTGCTTTTCGCGGGTAAAGGCTTCGTTGCTGGCCCGGGCCAGCTCTACCCACCACATGCTGGTAACACGCTGGTTAATTCTTATGTAACCGGTAAGCTCGTCCATGCGCTTGTTAAGATCGCCGGTAGACTTCTCGGTTAAATCAAATTCCGTTTGCAGGGCTTTCTGGGCTTCGGCCAGTAAACTGGTGTACTTTTTGGCTTCGTCGGCATCATCAGATAGGTTCTGCAATGCAACGGATTGCCGTTCAACAGATTCAGTTGTGTTTTCTACTTGCTGCCCAGTTTGTTGTTGCTGATCACCATGCTGTTCAGTTTGGTCGCCAGCGCCACCCATTAACCCCTGCAGGGCCTGAATAAGTATTAGCTGGCGGTTTAGCTGCTCGTTGTAATTCGACGCACTGATAGCACCAGCTTCGTATGAATTAGTTAACCGATCCGCCTCACGCTTTGCTGTTTCTAAGGCTTGCTTAACGGCAAAGTATGTTTTGTTGCTAAGCTCCTGCACTTGTTGCAAGGCCTGCTGTTGCAGCTGCAGCCTGTTTTGTGCCTCGAGTAAGCCCTCAGTTGCAATCCGTTTTTGCTCAGTGGTAGAGGTACTACTTTCTAAAATGTCCTGATAGCGGCTAACAGCCAGCAGTGTTTTGTCTATTTCTTTACGCAGCACACTAACACTGCGGCCCTGGGCGTCGGAAAACTCAACAGATAAACCCTGCTTTTTAATCAGGTCATCAAGTGCCAAGCCCAGACCCAGCTCTGCAGCTTCTAACCGCATTACTTCCGGCACTACGCCTTTGGTGGCTTCGGTTACTTTTAATGATGCTTCAGCCCACGCGACATAGGCCTGCTCTACTTCGTATGCTGATAACTGACCTGCGTCGGCCGCTTCTTTAATTGCTTCGTATGATGTGCGGGCGGTTTCTTCAATACTGCGCAGGCTGTCCAGGGTAACAATGCCAGATGCGGCAATGGCTTGCTGCAGCTTGGCCTGCTGCTCAATACGGGCTTGCTCGCGCTGGGTTACATAGTCGTTGGCAGCGGCCTGTTTGGCGGCGTTATCTACTACGGTTTTAGTAACAGCATTGCTGGATGCGGCAACGGCATTGGTAATGCCATCCCATGCTGTTTTAATGTCGGCTGCGTCTTGCTCGAACTGCTTAAAATACGCATCAGATACCGCATTAATTGCGCCGGCCTGCTGCGCAAGACTCTCGGCTATGTTATTAGCGCCCACAAAATCGGCCAGCGTTCCCCACGACTTAAGCATAAGGGAAATAAACTTGGTAAAGGCAGATGCTGTTAAGAACATGGCCGATGAAAGGCCATTAAACAGAATTTTAATGGTGTTGGTAATAAAACTGATTGTACTGATGAAGCCGCTAATGTTAGCGAGCATGCCGTTTAGGCCTTCGCCGGTAGTTTTAACAGCAGAGCCGATAAACTCGGCTATTTTATCTGCGGCCGCTTTAAGGGTGCCGTCTGCTGCCATTCGCTCGAACTGCTGGTTAACGGCGTTAAGCTGTTCTTTCAGCGCGTCCATGGCGCCTGATTGCGAGATCAGCACATAAAAGCGGGTAATATTGTCTCGCAGGTTAGACACCAAACCTGTCATGGTTTGCATGCCCTTCTGGGCTTGCCCCTCTGCAGCCCGGCCAATTTCGTCTATCAGCTGTTTCATTACATCGCGGCCCAGCTGGCCAGCGCTGCTTAATTTCTGCAGTTCAGAGGTATTTTTGCCGGTTACGTTTTCCAGCAACTGCCAAACAGGCACGCCACGTTCAATTAACTGCAGTATTTCTTCGCCCTGCAGCTTTTGCTTTGCCCACGCCTGGCCAAGCGCTAAAGATATGCCTCTTACCCGTTCGTAGCCGCCACCCAGTTTTTCAGACTGATCGATAATGGCCTGCATGGTTCCGTCCATCGGATCCAGACCAAAGTTCTTAAGCCTTACAAAAGACTCGGTAACCTCGGTTAGCTGCAGCGGGGTTTTCCTGGCAAATTCTTCAATCCAGGCGCTGGCCTGCTCGCCGGCCTCGATGCTGCCCATTACGCCAGTTAACTGAATTTTCAAACGGTCGAACTGATCGCCCGCAGTAAATATGTCGGTAATGGCGGTTTTAATACCCTGCAAGCCAACATAAGCACCAGCAAATGCCAGTAGCCGGCTGGTTAATCCGCCAAGCGACGAGCCGAAAGCGCCGGTAGATTTAGTGGCGTTGTTTAGTTCAGCGCGTAATTGTGCAAGGCGGCTGCGCTTAGCCAGCAGTTGTTCTGTGCTTTGCTTAACCTCGTTTTGCAGGCGGTTTTGTTCAGAAGCCAGGTTGCGGGTGTCGATGCCGTTTTGCTTTAGCTCGGTTTTGCTGCGGGTTAGCTGGCTGGTAAGTTTGTTGTATTCGGTTTGCAGCTGGTTGGCAGAGCGCCGGGCAGCCGATAGGTTTTCTGATTGCTCTTTAGTGGCTTTACCGCCAGAGTCCATTTCACGGGCAAGCCGGGTTACTTCTGCCCGGGCGCCAGCAAGGGCTTTTTCGGCCTGTTCTGCGTATAACTCTAAACCACGGGCCCGCGCTAAATCAGCCTGGGTTTTCTCCAGTTGCTTAAGTTCGGTAGATGCTTCACGGCTTTCAGCCTGCAGTGATCTGAGTTCTTCCGTTGCCTTATTGGCCGATGGGCTGAATAAGTCCTTACCCCGGATAACCAGATCAATGAATTTTTGCTTAATTGACATTCAGCACCTTTTTGCGGGCAATAAAAAACCCGCCGAAGCGGGTTTGTCTTATTAAATGGGTTCTACAGTTTGTTGTATTCGGCCCGGGCCTTTTCTAACTCTTGGTTGGTGGCATCTATTCTGGTATTCCAGATGGTTGTTGCCGCTACAATCGCTGAGTTAATTTTATCTTCGTGCAGTACGCCGTATAAATTCTGCACGTAACGGCCTTTTTCGCTATTGATCTTCGCTACCTCAGCGTCGCGCTGTCTGGCCTGCCTTTCTGCCTGGCGTTCAAGCCGTTTTATTTTTGCGTCCAGATCACGTTTTTTAATGTTAACGCCGATCCTGTCGAGCGTTTCACTTGCCTTTATTGTTGCAGCGTTTTGGGCCGGAGCGGCGGCATCAGCAGACGCCGGGTTAACCACGTCGATAGTTACCGCTTCGGCATCATCACCACAAGGCACCTGGCTATAGGTGGTTTGGCCGTTGCTTTCGCACTTGTACACCTGCGCCTGTGCGGTAAATGCTAATAGCAACGCGCTGGCTAATAGGTATTTCATGGGTTTTCCTTACCGTTATTTACTGTACCCTTTTACTATAAACAATAAACAGGGGTAAGGAAACGTGAAACCCTGCTGCTGTTACACAGCAGGGCTTAATTACATAGCTTTTACTGTTAGGTCATCACCGCTTGCCAGAACTTAGATTTGCCGATGCCTTTGGTATTGTCTGCCAGTAATTGGCCTGCAACCGTAACGTCTGCAAATTCTGTAGTAATGGCACTAACACCGGTTGGTGACGGCTTCCAACGATGGCAGCGAATTAGGCGGCGCTTACCATTGCGGTCATTAAGGCCGTCGATAACAAGCGGACCTTCTTCACCGAAGGTTACCAGAGCTTCCAACAAATAAGACGCTGGTACAGAGTAGGTAACCAGTATTACATCAGACTCTGCGATCATGCTGGTTGGTGGCACAATAATACCAGCCGCACTTACGATGTAGTTAACTGTGCCATCGTCTGGATCAATGCGCGGAATTTCTACCGGCGTAGGATCCGTATCATCAGTAACAGTTACTGTAGCGTTTACATCAATCATAAACTCTACATCAATAAGCCGATCATACGCAGTAACCGTTAGCGGCTCACCGGTTGCTGATGAACCTTCACGCATTGTAACTGATGCGGCATTTAGCAATGCAGTATTGGCAATGTTCAAGGTTGTCATACCGACTGATACGTTAACAGCGGTTATGTTGTCGTCGGCGTCAAAGTTACCGCCACCCCCGCGATAGTTTTGTACTACCTGAGTGTCGACTTCATAAGTAATTTCGGCAGATGAGCAGTTGCCCAAATCCCGGCCTTTGTAATAAAGGATGGCGGAACCTTTAAAGGTTTCCGTAATTTTCTCTGGCATGGTTGAATCTCCGGTTTAAAGGTTCTGACTAAAATTTGTGGTCAGCACAATAGAAAGGCCAGCATATGGCTGGCCGGGTTCAGGCTCGATAAATCTGGCTTCTCTACCCTCTGTTGGTGTTGAGGTAAGAAGCGTGCCCCACTTAGCAAAGCGGTCTGGCTCGCCTTGTGGAGTAACGGGTTTAAATAGAGCGCGCCGGGCAATTAACAGATAAGTTTTCATCCGGTCGCTTAATGTTTCTGGTTCGTCACCTTCAACGTCGATTATCTGAATATGAAAGCTGGTTGAGTCTTCCAGCGTTACATTAGACGAATGGTAAGCAGGTTGGCTGATAGCGGGTGCAATACACACTAACGGCCATAATGTGTTGTCACGGCTATAAATTGCAGGCCAGCCTTTCTTTACTACGCCTGGCACCTGCTCTGTTTCAAAAGCAGACTTAAGCCTGGCGATGGCTTCATCTTCAACTAAAGTGGCCTGGGCAGTTTCGCTCATGGGTTAAATCGCTCAATGAATGCGTTAAATAATTCGTCGGGTGTGGGCTCTACATCGTCGCGCACTGATTGCCATGCCTGGCTTACTGATGGCCCGTGTAGCACCTCAATAGCGCCTTTGCCTTTACCAGTTCGCATGGCCAAGCCGGTAACGCCGTTTTTAAGGCGCATAAAAAAGCCACGCTTTATGGTTTTGCGTGGCCCGCCTGCTTTTACCTGTACTGATACACCGGCGTTTTTGCCGTCTGTGGTAATTTGCTGGCCGTCGAAGCGGTTTAGCAAAATGCCGCGGCTTTCTGCCGATATGATCACTTCTAATTTTTGCGGGTTAGCCCGGCTTCTTACTGCAATGTTTTCGCTGATGTAACTGCGAGGCAGGTTTAACTGCCGACCAATTTCGTCAATAGCCCTGCTGCGGGTAGCCGTTGCCGCCTGGTTAAGCGTTTCGGCCAGGGCGCGTTCTGCAGCCTTTGGCATGTTGCTTAACCAGCTTATGGCGTCGGGTACGGTGTTGCTCATTTCAGGTACCAGTACACAAAGTTGCTGTCGGTTTTGGCGCCGCGGGCAACTGTGCTTACATCGGCGGGCTGATCAAACCGGTACCAGTTGCCGTTTTTGTCACGCAACCAGTTGTTAATTTTAATAAGGGATGCAACGGCTATATCCAGTTTTACTATTTTCACATCGGCATTTAATGCCGTGATTTCAAACTGATCAGCTTCCTGCACTCTGTTCAAAAACACGCCATAGGTGCTTTTGATGAATTCTGTTTTAGTGGCGGCGAACAAGTCCATTTGCTCGCCAAACTGCTTAAGAACGACGCCCTTAACGAGCGCCGCAAATGGAGCAAAGCGTGACACGCTAAGCCCTTACGCCAACACGAACCGGCGAATTGCTTCTGGCCGGGTGCAGAAGTAGAACGGGTTAGATTGCGCTTCACCACGAATACCTTTGCCCAGATCAGCCAGTTCTGTTTTTGCGTAGAACGGCAAGCCCAGAGTACCTACGGTTTCAACGTAATCAGCCGGGGCGTTATGGCCCATTAATAAGCCTGGCGCCATTGGGATAAGGTAAGCCATGTCGGTTGGTATAAATGGCACTTCGGTACCATTAGCGCCAATTACACTAGCGTCGTAGGCGAACGCCGTAACGTTGTGGAACGACAGGCCATCTGTCATGTCGTTTACCAGGTCGTTACTGTTGCCATTCTTATTCTGCAGGCCTTTGGTTACATCGTCTGCCTGGCTATACGCATCGAAGAACGCAGGGCCACACATTAACATCCAGCGCTGGACAGTTGCCTGACCCAGCTTTTTGCGGGCCAGTGTTTTTGCAGCGGTTAGCAGTGCTTTAGCATTTTTGGTAGCGGGCGTGTACTCAACTGGTGTGTTAGTAATGCCGAATACTGCATCCAGATTTACCAGTTCATCGCCATTGCCGTCTAACACTTTGCCGGTAATAGCACCTGCGCGCATTAGTTCGCGGGTGGCTACTAAGCGGTTACGCGCATGCAACAAGTGCTTGTTAACGACCATCTGAATTGATTCAACTTCAGATTGCGTACCGAATGCCCGGGTGTTGGTGATTTCATCTGCTTTAATGTTAAGCGGTACTGGCAGGTGCACCGTGCTTAACGTAATTTTCTTACGCTTGGCTTTGCGCTGGCCCTGTACTGATTCGCCACGCTCACCCGGCATTACCAGGCTTAATACTTCGCCATCATATTCCAATTGGAACGTGGTGGTGTTAATGCCTGATTCGGCAAACAACTGCAGGCTAGCCAGCAGGGTTGGCGCTGATTGCGCTTCGTTAATTGCCGCTGTCAGGCTAGACACCTGAAAGTGTTGATCGGCCATAAACTGTTGTAAGTTCATACTGTAATTCCTTGATTAGCGGATTTTTGCAATAAAAAAACCCGCTAATAGCGGGTTGTTCAGTTGAATATGGTTGTTAGTGAATAATTAGCCGCGAACGACCACATGAGATTTAGCCAGTTCAGCTACTGCACCGGCTTTTTGTAAGTCTGTAGCGCCTGCTGGCCAGATAAGTTCCTGCATGTTTACTTCGGTTAAGCGCGATGTATACACGCCTTTTACGTCAGCATCGGTAGCATCGACATAGGCATACGTAATGCCCTTGGCCAGTTCTGCGCCGGTATCGGCTGCAAAGTTAAGCTTTACAGCTTCACCTGCTACTACACCAAATGGTTCACCTGGCTGAAATACTGCACCAGTAAAAACAATGGTGTCGCGGCTGATAGAGCCAACTTCGGATTTAATATACTGCCCGGCGCGGGGCAGCTGTACTTGTACATTTGACATTGCGGTGTCCTCGTAGCCCCTGCGGGCATGGTAAATAAGCCCTGATGGGCAGGTTAGTAAAGTTGCACCTTACAGGCGCGACGGATCTGAATAGGCTTTTTTGGTGTCTGGCTGTTTAACGGCCGCTTCGGTTACAACCTGTTTGCTGCTGTTTACTTCGCGGTCTTCACCGTGGGCAGTGGCAGCGGTTAACGCTACCTGCAGCATTTCAGCGGGGTTATCCAGCTTTGCTGATACGTCGGCAAACAAGTGGCCCAGATTGGCTGCGGCTAAGGTGTCGCGCACGCCACTTAGGGTGGTTAAGCGGGCCTTAACGCCAGCTTCGGTTAACTTAGCTTTTACCAGGTTGGCAATTTGGTCTTGCATGCCGGCCTGTTCGCAAAGCTCGATAACCAGATCGGCTGTTGCGGTTTGTTCAACTTGCACAACTGGTTCAGTAGTTGCGGCTGCTTCTGGCTGGTTTACTTCAACTGCTGCAGCTTCTGGCGCTTTGCTACTTTCAGCCTGTTGGCTATTTTCTTTATTGCTCATTTTTACAGTTCCTGTAGTAATGGTGGTACTTAGGTTTTTGACGAATTCGGCCATGATGCCGATACCATCAGCGCTGTGTACCAGTTCATCAGCTAAACCGACATCAACCGCTTTCTGACCTTCGTAAGTGGCGGCCTCGGTGTTAAGAATGCTTTGCAGTGACATACCGGTATAGCCAGATACTTTGCTGGCAAATTTGTTACGGGTTTCATCCAACTCTGCCTGCCAGCGATCGGCAACGTCTTTCGGCAGGTTCTGGTAGGGGTTACCGTCTACTTTGCGGCTGCCTGAATGCAATAAGGTAATTTCTAAGCCCATATCTTTAAGATATTGCTCGTAACTGGTGTGGCCTGCTACTACGCCAATGCTGCCAACAATGCCGGTTTGCGTTACCAGGCGGCGGCTGGCTGCTGATGCGATTAGCTGGCCGGCGCTGCAGTTCATGTCGTTCGCGATGGCCCACACCGGTTTGATTAGGCTAGCCCGTTTAACCAGGTCGGCACAATCGAACGCGCCCATAACGGTGCCGCCCGGGGTGTGCATATCGAGGTAAACGCCTTTAACGTCTGGATCAGTAATGGCTTGCTCTAAGGCATAGCTAATAATGTTGTAACCCATTAACCAGCTGTACCAGCCTTGTTTGTGGGCCAATGCGCCACGAATACTGATAACCGCAACGCTGTGGTGGATATCGTAAAAACGATAACTGCCGGTAACCGGGTGGTACCTGCTGGAATCGGCAACTTGTTTTTCTTTGTCGTGTAGCTCTTGCTCAGTGTCGCTTGAAACAATGCGCTGACGTAGATCAGCAATAAAGCTTTTAGCGTGACTAATTTCCATCAGCAACGGTTGGTTTATCATGCTGGCAGCCAGCAGATGCAGTTTACTCATTGTCTTTGTCCTTTTGCCGTTGCTTTGGGGTACGCTCGCCCCGGTTGTCGCGGGCGACTTTATTGCGGGCTTGAATGTCGGTTAAGTCGTCGCCGTTTTCGGCCACTACGTCTTCATGTGCTACCAGATCGGCATCTATGGCGTTGATCTTGGCTTCAACGTCGATATTCGGGTTAATGTACGGCCAGCCATGGGGACACCATGTGTGCTGGTGGTAGTCGCGCATTTTGGTTGCATAGCCTGGCAGGTTTAAGCGGCCAGCCAGCACAGCACGGTTTAACCAGTGCCAGCGCATCCAGCGCATTACCTGTGGGATCATCAGATGCCACTGGTCCATTTGTATGCGGCGGCGGAATTCGTTTAACACTGCCCGAACCAGCCTGTCGTTTACCTTTTCCCAGTCGCCGGTTAGCAGCTCATAAGGCATATCCATGCCTGCTGCCTGCATGAGTGACTGCCAGCGCATAAAATCGGCATAGCCCTGGCCGGTGTCGTCGCCTTTAAACATTTCAATTTTCTCGCCGTCTAGCAGTTCAAAAATTGTTCCAGGCTCTGCCTTAGCGTTTCCAAAACCGCTTTCACCTCCAAGCGGGTCGCCACTTATTGGGTCGAATGCCCAGTTATCAGCGTCGTTGGCGTCTAAGGCATCGCGATATATCGCACCGGTAAACGGGGCGCGGGTTTGCTTGCGTACCAGTTCGGCATCGTCGTAGCTGTCGAATGTTTGCGCTTTAACCAGGCTGGCGGCGCTGTCGGGTTCGCCCCGGATCTGGCCGGGGTGCAGCGGGTTAAAGTGGTGTGCTACTTCGCTGGCCGGTACCCGTACCAGGTTAGCCAGTGACGCCTGATAGTTGTACATTTCGCCCGGGTGTTCGCGGTACATGTGGTAAGCCACGCGCTGACCGCGGCGGTTAAACTCGATACCGGCAATAATGCGGTTACCGTTGCTTAGGGTGTCGTTAAAATCCAGCGGTACAAAGTCGGCCTCTAATACCTGAAACTGGATAGGTACCAGTAAATCGGCTGACGAACTGCGGTAACGGGCCCTGATAAAACACTCGCCACTGATGCGGCGGGCGCGGGATATTTGGGCTTGCATGCCGTAAACGTCTAAGTTGCCTTCGGGGTCGAACTGAAAGCAGCTTTCATCCCAAAGCGCATTAATGGTTTTGCGCAGATCAACGTTTTCGCACTTGGACCGGGGCGTTATGCCTATGCCGATTTCGTTGGTAACTTTCTTTTCAATACCGCTGCGCAGCAATGGCATGTTGCGATGGCCAGCGCGACTGCGGTTGCGCAATGTGGTAAGCGCGTAATTCAGGTTAGTGTTAATGCCAGAGCCCGGGGCGTAAACGCCACCCATGCGGCGGCCATGACTGGCGCCATCGTAAGCGCTGTTTGCCATCATTAGCGGCTGGCCGTTCATGCCGACTATAACTGATTTACGCGCTGCCATTCGTTATAGCCCTTTATTAACGCGCATTGTATAACCCATGCGGCGCCGTGGTTTGTTAGTTGCCAGGCTTACTTCCATTGTGCGAATTATTTCTTTCATTTCCTGCAATGAGCGATAGCTGATTTGATCACCACTGGACAGCCTTACAGTTGTCGCGCCGCTGGCGTACGCTTCTTTCAGCGCTTTAAGTTGTGCTTCGCTATACATTAGGACCTGTACCTTACACGCCGTTGCCGGGGCGCAGCCTGGGCTGCTTTAGCCGCTGGCGCCCTGTTTTGGTCTTCGGGGTGATAAACGTTTATGTTTGTGTCCCACGGCTGTGCCCAGCGCAGCGGTGACTGCCAGAATTTAGGTGTATGTGTTTTAAGCTGGTATTGCGCTGCTTCGTTGTAGCAAAGCAAGTCGAACGCTTCATTCGGGCGCTTTTTGTTTGCTCTGTCCCAGTGGCCTTGTTCGTCTCGGCTTTCGGCTGTTAGTTCGTCGTAGAACCATTTGCCCAGCCAGTCAGGGAAGTGCACAAAGCCGGCACCGGCGGTGTCGCGTTCCAGCTTGTTACTTACGTTGTCTTTTAATTTGTTGGTGGCAAGTATGTGCAGTGGCACATCGCCTTTTGCGTCGGCTTTGCGATCGGCCCGCTTGGTGTTGTCGGGCCGGCTTATTTTCACCATGTCGGGCTGCGTTTTACTGCCGCCTTTTACCAGCATTAGTTTGTGGTGGCGGTTTTCAGTGCGCAGCTTGCGGTAGTAGCTGTAAGCGTTGTTCGAAACGCCGTCTTCACCGCCGTGGTCGCATACCATTAAATGGACATGCATTTCGCGGCCGCTTTCATCGTCAAGCGGGTAACCGCGATCCAGTATTAACCGGCTGAGCTGCTGCCAGTCTTCTGGATAACCTGCCGGGTCTATCTGGTGATAGCGCTCGGTTGGCTCGGTGGCGTTTTCATCTTTTACCCGGGCTGACAGCTTTATGTTGTAACGGTCGATTAACCAGCGTTCGTGCTGGCTGTTGCCATGCACCTGCACAACAAAGCGGCGGTCTTTACCGGCCTGCACATCGACACAGGCCACCAGAAATAACACGCCGTTTGGTACGTGGCGTTTGGTTGTTACTTCGGCCCGTTCGGCCAGCCTGTCGGCGCTGCGTTTTCTGTCTGACTTCTGGTAGCTGTATGCCCTGCCCTGATCGGTGTTGATCGTGGTTTTAAGCTTTTCCTGGCTACCAGTGGCCTCGTAATCTTTTACCGCTGATAAATAGTTGTATACCAGCTGTTCCCAGCTTTGGAAGCTGGCCGCGGGGCCCTGCATCCAGTAGCTGACAAAATCGGTGTCTATCGGCTTGCCGGTGATTATGCCGCCGCCGGATATACTACAGTTCTCCGGCACCCAGCGCGAAGCCATCAGCATAGGCTGCTTAGCCAGCTGGGTTATTTCGCTATCGCCACAATGCGGGCAACAGCAGGTAACCGTGCGGCTGGCTTTGCGTATATCTTTTTCTGTTGTGTCCCAGCGCAGGTACTCCCAGTTTGCCGGGAAGAACTCACCACAGCTGGGGCATGGCCAGTACAGCACACGCCTGTCGCCAAGGTTATAAAGCGCACCTATACCAACGGTTGGCGGGAACAGATGCGGCGTTGCCGGGTCTGGCTCCCAGTCCGGATCCAGTATTTCATAACCCGGGCTGCTTTCAGCTACTGCCATGCCGCGACTGCGGTATGTTTGGGTTCGCTTAAGTGCCAGGTCGAAGCCGCTGCCTTCACCCTCTACATCGAGCAGGGTAGCGCTTCGGTCATAATCTGTTATTAATACCCGCCGCCATTCTGAACTTGCGAATATTGATTTGGCCGGCCAGGCCATCTTCAGGTAGTTGCCGGCCCTTAATACTTTATCGTGCAGGTTGTTGTCGTGCCCGCGGGGGCTTAATAGCGGCAACAGGTCCGGCGAATTCTCCAGCATCGGGCCGATGCGTTTTTTGCTGAACTCGGCAGCTTTCTCTTTGGTTATTTGCACAACCAGCATGTCGCTGGGGTCGCACTTAACATCGTAACCAACAAAGCCATCAATTAACGCCTGGCTTTTGCCGGTTCGGGCTGGCCCGACGAATATCAAACCGCGATACTTACGGCTAGTTAGCATGTCGAGCGGTTCGCGCATATAGGGCGTGGTTTCAATATCCCACTTGCCCCAGTTCCCGCTGGGTAGCTTTACCCGCACATACTCTTGTATGGCTTCGGTAACGGACATGCGGATCGGCGGTTTAAGCAGGCTGGCAATATCGCGCTTAATACGCTGTGCATCACCTGCGCTATTCATCGTCGCTTTCGTCCAGTTCCAGTTCTGCGCCGCCTTTAATAGCGTTGAAATACATTTCTTCACGCAGGCCGTCGATAATTATCTGCACACGGTCTAACGCTTCACCCGACAAACCTACTTTTGATTCCAGTTCGTCTATCAGGCTGTCCAGCGGGTTAACTACCGCTTTAACCAGGTCGGCATAGCCGCGGGCTACATCAGCGGCCGGTACTAATTCTTTAAGCTCAGTTTCAAGCTTCAGCCGTTCACGCTCGGACTGGTACCAGTCTTTGCGGTCTTTCGGCAACATGCTTGCCGGATCCATAAAGGCCGGCGGTAAGTCGGTAACCTGGCTGCCAAACAAGGCAGGGCCAATATCAGACAGATGGTAAGTCGGGTGCCCTTTGCGAACACCAGTGGGCTCTATATGAGCCGCCTTAATTTTTGCCGATACGGTGCGCCGGTCTAAACCAAACGCTTCGGCAATCCGGCTAATTGACCAGGCGTAGGCGTCATCGATGTTGTGCAATGTACCCATGCCATAGTGATCATCTTGTTATCTAATTTGTTGCTGGGAATGTACAACTCGCACAACTGGCCAGCCCTTGTGAATACTGAAGATCACACCACCTGTGGTGGATCACATTGAAATACCGAAAAAAATTGTTTCACCGCGCTTCTGCGCCCCCCTGGGGCGGCTTTGGATCGGCAGGGTCCCCTGCCTCCGACTGGTTGACCAGTTGCATCGGCACCGCGCTGCTGATCAGGGCCTTAAGCTCCAGCTCATGCCGGCGGCGTTCCCACTCGTGCCGCTCTGCGTCCTGGCACTTGCGGTTGTACCACACCTGCCACTGTATATAGCCCAGAGCAATAGTAACCATCACACCAATAAGTAAAGCCGCATTGGATATAGTGAGCCATCCACCTATAGCTGTGCCAACAGCACTAACATAGGTGAATGCTGTTGTGGTATTTGACATCGGCCTAATCGCTATTGTGTTCATAGTCATTGGCCCCCGCTTTCGGTAGCCCACTGTTTGATTAACTTAATCTGGCTATCACATTGCTGCAGCATCGACTCTAGCCAGTTGCTGTAATCGATACCGTCAGCGTTGGTTACTACTCTAAAAGTGGTGTCGGGTAGACAGCTTTGCAGTAAGTCCGGCGGCGGCGTCAGCGTCCGTACTTCGGTTACTGTTACTGTCCGCGTCTCCACCCTGGGCTGCATACTTGAGCAAGCGCAAAGCATCAGTAGGCACAACAGTATTAGCCCATTCTTTAACATGATCATTGCTTGATACCCTCAGTTCATCGACCTTGGCATTAAGCTCCTTTAGCTCGGTTCGTAATCGAGCCTCATTCGCTTTAGCCTGTGCGCGCACTGCGGCTACTACCTCACGTTCGGCCAGTAGTTGTTTGTTGGTTGTGTTGGCCACTTCAACTGCATCAGCCAGGGTTGTTACTTCAGCTTGCTTGGTAGCAACGATGGCATGCAGGTTAGTAACCTGAGTGGTTAGCTCTTTCTTATCAGTATTGGCATCATACAACTGCACCGCCATCACTGAGAACGCAACCATCAAGGCAGCGCCAATAGCCATTAAGATTTTACTTTTGAACATGGATTGCTCCCTGTAGACATAGATCGCGCTCATGGGCGCGGCGTGTTACCAGGCCGGGTAACTTAATACCTTTGGCATAAACCCAGCGTGATAATTGTTCGCATGCTTCAACCCTGAAGCCCGCGTTAAGATGGCGCAACAGTGTGCTGCTGCGGAAGTTGCCGGCACCTACGTTGTATATAAACGAAAGGTAAGCTGCATGCTCTTGCTCTGTCAGTGGCACCCGCACCGCAGCAAGCAGCTGGTTATTATGCTTTACCAGATCATCAGCCAGTAAGCGTAAACACTCATCGTCTGAAAGCTGCTGGTCTGGCTTAAGGGCTGGGTTAACGTGGCCAAAACAGGCAGTAACAATGCCAACCGGATCCACATAAGTACCTGGCACATAACCTTCATGCACAGCAATCGCGCCGCCAGTTAATGCCATCGCAGCCGAAAGGCCCAGCGCTGATAGTTTGGCAGCAACGTTTTTCATTCTTTCACCAAAAAAATAGCCCCAGATAATCGGGGCTGAAATTGGAATGAAACAAATAAAAAACCCCAGGCTGAGGACCGGGGGTTCTGAGTGCGCTTTTCGTAACCGGGGAAAGTTACAGCTCTCGCAAGCTTAGCTAAAAATAGCCGTTTTCAATGGCAGAAAACAGGACATAAATGTCCTATTTATAAAATAATTCTAAAAATGTGCAAATAATCAGGCTTTAAATCAGTAAACCGATAACATTTGCGCTTGTGCATGCCATAGCGCAATGCGTTCGGTGCTGTTTAACTTCGCCTGCTTTATATAGCGGCGATTGATCACCATCCGTTGTGCTGGTGGCAACTCAGTCATGCAACGATCGATGCCGGCTATCCAGTCAGGAACATATAAGTTATCAGCCTGGTGATTAAACAGGTGTTTATCCGAACTGGCCCAGATGCCTGTTCTTAGCACCTGGCAGCAGCGCTCAGTAACGCTGGTGCTGGCATAGCCCTGCAGCGATTCTTTAGCGGCCCAGAACTTACCCCAGCTTATAAGCTGTTTGTGTAACTCTCTAATATCCACCTTTTGCCTCCTGAGCCACTACTATCGCATCCAACAATTCAACTTTAAACACACATTCGCAAATGGCCATAACCTCACCGAATGACGGCTCCGTGTTGTCACGTTCCCAGCGCTGATAAGTTTTAAGATTCATGTCCATCATTGCAGCTACCTGTTCCTGCGTAAAGCCAATGCGCTTACGGTTTACTTTGAGTATAAAGCCACCGGTCATTAGATCAGGTTGCTGCAGTGCTGTCATTCAACCCCCAAACAATGCTATCAGTGCCGCATCCCGGCAATCTTCATTACTGCGCTTATCCCAGCCAGTCAGCTGGTTAAAGTAAGCAGCATCTTTTTTACAGCGTGTTTTATAGCCACCAACCAATGGCCGGCAAGGTGTCACGCTGTAACCAGCTGCCTTTAGCACTTCCAGTATCAGCGTGGCCACCGCTTTAACCTGTCCCACGTTCTGGCTGATCCGGTTGTTTACTGCCTGGCGGTTCATGGCTTTGGGTAACGCCCTGGGGAATGTCGGGGCTATCATGTTCGGGTCTTCCATTTTAATCAGGATCTGCCCATCTGCTTTAATGGCCTGCAGCTGCATGTAGTCGACCAACTGGCTGAACTTAACCCGCTGCATTTCAACAATGCGCTTATCCGGCGTTATCACAGCAACACCGCTGGCCGTTAGGTCCGGATCAATGCCGATAATCAGAAGCATGGACCAACGACCCTGAACTGGCATTCAGTACTTAAAACATGACGGCCATCGTCAAGTTTAATAATCGTCATAAACGGTTCTTCCAAATCATCCCTAACACATGTACCAGGCAATATTTTTGAACTGTCATAGTTGAAGCAGACTTCAACAGCCTTACCTGATGTTTGACTTTGATCAGGGAAATCACTAAAACCAATGTTTTCATGTACGCCCATATTTATTTCCTTAATATTCCAACACCGCTGGCGGTTAGGTCCGGATCAATCCCAATAATTAGCATCAGTGGTTACCCCAGTCTTGTTCGCCTAATACACAAAAGGGCCCTGCAGTGCCATCTGAATAACTCCAAAAGCACATTAAATCGCTATCAGCCGAAATCTTTATTTCTCTAACCAGCCCGCATTTACACCGCTGCCTTGTTGGATGCTGCCAGCGGTTAACATGCGTTGTGTTAAATCTGTGGCGATGTCTGAATAAATATTTCAAAAGATTAATAATCATCAGAACTCCAACATCGTAGCCAGGCGAAGTTCGGCGCCAACAACAACGTAGCCACCAATTTGCCTAATCGTTATGCCATCAGCTTCCCACCATGGCCATGCATAATGCCCAGCTGTCTGGAAGCGCAGAATAAGAACCTCAATCACGATTCCTTAACCCCTTTAACGATATTAAGGGCCGTCTGCAGCAAATGGCCGCGGCGGTTATCGGTTAGGGCCATGGCGTTATTAATGTGACAAAGCGCCTGGACAAGCTCCCAGTCTAAAGCTGAAATCGATTCATCCTTTGCCGGTCGTTGCTCGGTTCGCCGCTCTGGGTTCTGCTCTGTTATCAACTGATGCAGGTTTGGCTTTCCTGAGCTATCGACTGGAGGCTTGCCAACCTGGTCAAAAACATCACGGTGTATAAACATCGACTGACCGGCCTGCTCTTGCTTCACCTGCTCGCAACGTTCAGTTGGATACCCGCCGTTTTGTTTTGGCTCTGGTAGTAGGGAACAATTCATCAGGCAAAGCTCTGGACCACTGCAAACACAAAATGGGTAGATATTGCAACCTGTCGAACCATCCTCGCTATCCAAGCATTTATCATCTTTATTTTGCTGCTGTTCTTTGCTCATTTATTGCCCCTTTTGCTTATTGGCGTGTTCCATGTTGGAAAACGCTAAATAACCCTTACAAGTGCCGCCAAATCTGGCTTTTAACTAAATCTGCGCATCTTCCATTGGCGCTTGGCTGGCTGTCGTTAATCTCTCGATAACCCATAGGTGATAGCGCTCTAACGCATCACTTTTTAATGCCATTGAATCAGCGTTGATATACACCAAATCAAGGCCTCTTTGCGCATGGTTCAGTAATCGTTCTGCTACCCAGTAATCAATGGCAAGCTCTGTCCAGCAACTTCTGGCAACCTTACGTAAGTCGTGTGCACTCCATTTGCGGCCAGATACTGACCTGACAAGCTTGTATGCCTCGCTCGATGAAATAGGCTGGTTACCGCCAAAAAGATAAGGGCCACTGGCTTGCTGCTTGTAATTGATAAGCACACTCTTTGCGTAACCAGTTAATGGCAAAATGTGTGTAACGCCGGTTTTAGTAATGCGGCCAGGGATAACAATTTGGCCTGCATCAAAGTCAATGTAGTTCCAGCGCAGCTGACGTGTCTCACCAATACGGGTAGCAAATAACAGCATTAAAAGCAGCAGGTGCTTAACCTTTTCCGGAAGTGCCATGATCTGCTGAACAATTCGTCCAACATCACTTGTTTGCAGCTTTCCCTTTTTAGGCTCAATTCGCTTTTGCACATGATCACGAAACCGCATAGATGCCATTGGATTAACCGTGATCAAGCTTAATTCAGTTGCACTGGCAAAAACGCGCTTTAAAGTGGCGAAATACTGTTTAATTGTTGAGGTTCTAAGAGAGGCATTTTGCAGCGGTAGCATTAATCGTTCATCGATAGTAATTTTCTTTACATCACAAAGTAATATATTTTGCAGGCGTGGCATCAGGTGCTTTTTAATAGCGCTGGCAACACCTTTGCGGCGGCTTTGGCTTTTAACCTGCTCTGCATCTAAGCGCGCCAAATACCAGTTGAGCATGTCACCAACGGTTTTAAATTCACTTATATGAAGTTTATCGCCATTACCAATACGGCTAAGAAGAACCGGCACTAACGCCATAGCATCCTTAGTCTTAAGCTCAGGCCAAGAACCAATCTTATCCCTCAACCGCTTACCATTTTCATAACGCACTAAGTACCAGGTTGCTCTGGTTCGGCATGCATAAAACCTAAGCTGAACACGGCTGCGTAAATCACGCAGCTCTGTTACAGCCAGATCTTCCGCTAAATCTTTAATTGCTTTGTCGTTAATAGCCAAAGCCCTGATTGCCATTAAACATGCACCTCAGTGTTCAGATTTATATGGTCAACCACGTTGTGGTAATCCATTACAGTGATGATGGTCGACAACAACTTATCCGCCATTTCATCAGAAAACGTAAACGGGGCTTTATCACCATCAGCAGGAACTGGAAGCAATGCCGCCCGTGCTGCTGCCAGTTCTTTTAATGCCGCTTTCAAGCGGCGTTGGTATTCGTCTTTATTCGCCATTAAGACACCACAACGCCACTGCTAACGCCGTCAAATGGCTTGCGCTGGCTATCACCACGGAACGCCAGCACCTTGCCGCCATCTTCCCGCAACCGGTCAACAACCCTTTCGCCAATGGCCTGCTTAACGCCTGTGATATCCAAATTGCTGATCAGGATGGTTGGCAGCATGTTCTGGTACCGGCCGTCGATAACATCAAAAATAAACAGCTTTTCGGTGTCGCTATCGAACTGCAGACCAACTTCATCCAGCACCAGTAAATCGATGTTGGAATAGTGCTTAATCAGCTTAATTTCGTTGGTTTCAGCGCCACGGCGCCAGGTGTCTTTAAGCTCACGGATCAAGTCAATGAGCTTAATAATCCGGCAGCGCTTGCCCTTGCTAAGCAGCGCATTCACAGCAGCACAGGCCAGCATGGTTTTACCGGTACCCACACCACCACACATAACGATATTGCCGCGGCCACCCTCGGCAATGTTGGCGGTAAAGTCCTGCACCACTTTCAGGTTGGCAGCCTGGTCTTTGTCGGCCGGAAAGTAATCTTCAAACTTAACGGCGCAGTTGCGCAGGCTAACACCGGCATCCAGCCGCTGGCGGCGCAGCAGTTCAGCACTCTGGCGCTTCTGCTCGGCCTGTTCCTGCAACCTTGCTGCAGCGTTGGCATCGGCCACGCATTTCGGGCACTGGTCGTTCATCAGGTAACGGCCCATCATCTGGGTGTAGCGTGTTTCATACGTGCCGTGCTTAGCGCACTGCAGTTGTTCTGCCTGTTCTGGCATATTGCTTACAAAATTCATAAAACCCCCGGCTGATAATTTTGATCTTCAAAGCTGTGCGGTTTACTAGTTCGCTTGCTGGGGCTTGCTCTGGCGTTAACCATCCATTCGTATTCGAACCCGGCCCAGCCCTTTTTGATGGCTAGTGCCAAACATTCATCAACGGTGAACCCAGCTTGAGACGCTAATTTCAGTTGGTCAGCAAACTGGTCAACAACGGTTTGTGTTACACGCATCTTTTTGTCTTTGCGCAGAGTTATCCAGTCTTTCATTACCTGGTCACTTGGCATTGACGGCCATTTGCTGTAATCCAGATCCTTAGCCGCTTTTGCTCGTTCAGGTTTGGCAGCATCCGCTTCAGCGGTGCGAATATCTTTTGAGGGATCAGGGATAAGGGAATCAGGAATCAGTAAGAGGGAATCAGCCGGAGCAGTTCCGTCTTGCTCTGGTATTAATCCAGATAAATCGCGATTAATCGTGAGTGTTGTTAAATCAATAGCTTGGCGCATAGTTTCAGTGTATGGCGGTATATCACTGCCACCGGCCTTTTCATTCTTATGCGGGTTCTGGTGTTTCTCAAAATTAGGTATGTTTAGCAGAACTTTATCGCCGTCCGAGTAGAACCGTATAAATCCAGATTTATCCAGATTAATCGCGAGTTGTTTAATATCGCACTCGTCATACGGTAAAAGCTGTGCCTTTATCTTACCGGCACGCCATTCCAGTTCGCCCTTATAGTCTGCCAGGGTCCACAGGCCAATAAACAACAGGCGGCCTAATGGGCAGTTGCGTTCTGCCAGATCATCATTCAGGAATAACGCTGGCTTAATATTTCTTGATCTGGCCATACTAATTCCTGTTGCTGACTGGCTGGTTATTGTTTAAACTTTTCATCGGTGATTAACTCCTATCAGTTGGTTACCGCGGCCCGCTCTGATACAGCGGGCTTTTCTTTATCTAAAAGGGGCTTTTATGTATAAATACCGACTGCATTACCTTCGGGATAATCAAGACAGCAACATAAAAAACTACCGTTCAGATACTCCTGTTAATGCCGGCGATGTAATAGAGCCCGGCGATGGAAATTATTACTACGTTATAAGTCACCAAGCGCTAAAGACAGGTATTCGTCTAACTCTGTCGAAATCCGCTGAATCGCCTCAGGAGGCAATACTTTTAGCAACTCAATATGGAGACGCGTAAGCAATTGGGCCGCCACGTTCTCCACGTCATTTTCGGTAAATTCCTTATAAGGAAACATCAACGGTTTTTTTGTTGAAATCCCAGCCGCAAGAGCACCTCTTGCCGAGATGTAAGCCGCACAAGATAACCTCCTATCCAAGGACGGTGCTTCTGGTAGCGGGTTTAATACTTTTATTTTTTGGTTAATTAAATTTTTCATTGTTAACTCCATAAATAAGTCTGCAGCGGCCGGTTCGCTAACTCCGGCTACCCCGTCGGGTGTGCGCTTACACGTCAGGGCAAATTGGCCCATCCGGTCAGCTTCATGCCAACCAACGCAACTTAACTAGTACGACACGCTTTCACGCTTATCACACTGCCTGGCTACAGGCTTCACTGCATTCGGCTGCTGACTGTTGCGCCCCACCAAGACCCTGTGGGCAATCAGCATGCGAATAAAGCCCTGCTTACCATCTTACAGGGACGCTCTATTGGCGCCGGGTGCAGCGATTCACGCTGATAAGCACTATCAAATTTGCCTACCATTCAACCGGATAGTGCTCCAGTATTAGGATTCCCGAAGGGCGGCTCTCAGGTATTCGTTGCCACTTAACCCAGTGGCCGGGCTGAACCCTCAAAAGGGCGCAGGCCTTATTTGGGTTCGTATACTTTCCTGCGCTGCTTTTCACTTCATCATTGCGGCTAACTTATGAATTAACGGCTTGCCACACCGAACTACGCGCTGCCAATGGCCTGCTCCGCGCTAAGTTTCATTCAGAGCTGCCACTTAACCCAGTGGCCGGGACACATTGCAGCACCCATGCTGCTTATCTGCGCTTTACTGCAGCGCATTGATCTGGAGCCCCGCTTGGTACAATTGGTTGGGGGTGGGCTTTCCACAGGAGCGCCAGATCAATAAACTGCAGCCGCCGAAGCGGCTATAAATACCCCATAAATTCACTAAACCAGCCCCAGGCGGCCAGCGCTAAAAACGGGAAGTAGCAATAAAAGAAAATAACGATGGTTTTGGTAACGGTATTAACCAGGCGCATGGCAAAACCCGATTGCATCCGGCGGCTGCCGGTAAACTTACCGGACAAGAAGAACGCCCATGCCAGGGCAATTAAAGCGGCTTGCGTGTAAGTAAGTTCAATCATGCTCAGGCCTTACTTATTACAGTGCTGGTATGGCGCGGTAGGTCACGAACCTGACCATGCACCACCGTTTTAAGTGCCAGCGCTTCTGTAACCGTGGTCATTATCCGGGCTTTAATTCGCTCAAACTCCATTGGGTCAATTACCCCATCTTCCCGTGCGCGGCGTAATTCAGCCATGGCGCTGCCCAGTTCCTCGCTTACCCGCATCAACTGGTCGCTCAGTTCTTCGTCACAGCAAACCGCCTCTGGCAGCTTTACAAATACCCCACCCCGCAAGTGCGACCAGGCGTCTAAAATGCCGTTGTCGTCTGCCAGTTCGGTAATGGCCACTGCTTCACCCAGGGTAAGTTTGTGAAACTCCTGATCCGGGTTCAGCTTGTTACCCAGCACATTAGGGCTAACACCAAGCTTTCGCGCTAAGTCGCTAACGTTATGGCGTTTGCCCAGCATATAAGCCGCATCCTGCGGGCACTGTGGAATGGTATTTTGCTTTAACGTGTTATTGCTCATGGGGCTGCTATCCTTTATCAACGTTATTTTTACTGCATAAAAGGATTTGAGATGCTGAGTATCTACCACCTGTTGCATCAGCCAGTTTCTGGGCGTACTCGGTCTCGCCTGTGTAATCAGTTCGCGGTAACCGGCCAGCTGAAAGCCACTTGTAAACCGCCCTTACACTTACATCACAGGCTTTTGCTGCGCCACGTACTTTGTCCGGCACGCAATCAACAATCACCCCCAAGCTGTTCGGTAAGTCACTTTGCACATGGTTTTGCATCAGTTCTTCTCATACCCTTTAATGTACTTTTGGTACATTTTAAGTATGAACTGACTTTTCTGCAAGTGAATTGCACAATGAATTATCAGTTCACAGTGAATTAGCATCTTGAAAGACTTCAGCGATCGTTTATTAAAAGCAGTGGAGAGGGCTGGAATTAAGCGCCACGGCGCCGGCCAGTGGCTTGCTTCTTTCACTGATGTAACCGTCAAAGCCGCAAACAAATGGCTTAATGGTGAATCAGTTCCCCGGCGTGAGAAAGTTGAAAAAATTTCGGCGCATACAGGAGTTCGATCGGAATGGCTGCTATTTGGCAATGGTCAAATGACCAACCAGTATGCTCAAGCTGACATGGTTAATGAAGATATTCCCGCGTCGTTGGAAGCACTACTAACTAAGGCTACGCCCCGATCGCAAATTGAATTGGAAAAAATCGCAGAAGCGGCCGCGCAAGGCAGGCTTACAGAAGACGACATAAAACTGCTGAAAGCGATAGCAGACAGACTGGCCAAAAAGGATTAGCCTTTGTTGCAAATAGGTTTTGCTACACTTTATACAACCCCCAGAAAAATAACTAACTTGGGTAATATATGCCCCCTTTGGTTAGGTGACGCTGTTACCAATAATGGTGACGCCAGGCTTTATCTTAAAGAAGTCACATACCAGGAATTAATTGCAGAATGCCTATGCACCACTGTTGGCTCTGTGATTGGCTTGCCCGTTTTACAAACTTATGTAGTTAGGGATCCGCAAAACCTGCTAAATGCTAAATACCTACTTGGTAGTGAAGATGCAGAAATGCCATCCTTCAAAAGGCACCTATCGCTAGCGGACAAATCACAACAAAAAGAATTATTAGCTGCGCTGGTAACATGGAGACAGTTGCATGAATCAGCAGTTTTTGATGAATGGATAGGCAACTCAGATAGAAACACTGGTAACTTTCTGTGGGATGGTGGCAACCAGTGGCACCTTATTGACCACGGCCGGGCGCTTTGGACAACCAGAACTGCAGATGACCCGGCAGAACCATTTCAAAATATATTGGCAGACATTATTAAAGGCATATATCAGGAAATTGGCATAGCCCAGCTTAAGAAAACAATGGTTGGTGAATTGGTAAAGTATCAGGAAGTTGATACTACCAAAGTACTACTAGCATCACGCTGTTCCGAATTAGGTTGTGTTGCAGAAGCGCAAAGTAAGCTAATATCTCTGGTATCACGTATAAACTCAATGCCAGCCCTAATTGCCAGGCACAGTGACCAACAAGAGCTATTCTAATGCAAATTAGTGAACAGCATTTTCCTGCCCTACCTCAATACAGCGCAAAAGCTTGCCCTGTTTATATCGAGCCTATTGTAGGTTCTGGCGAACGGGTGTGTGTTGGCGTTGTTGCTTACGGCGAAGATGGTGATAATGTTGTTATACAAACCATTAAAGAAGATGCGGCCGCCTGTATGTTGGGTGCAGCAGCCCCTAAGTTTATAAACCTGGTTGGTATGGCATTAGGTAGCCTTAGAAATTTTACAGCATCAGAGAAGAACTTTTCAGATTGGATATCACCAATACCCGGCGTGAACTTGGGCGAGGTGACCACTGGCCATGTAACTGACTTAACTATGATGGTTCGAACTGTTGCCAGAAACCATGCCTTTCTATCAGCAATGAGTGACTTTACCGCAGCCGATGACAGCGTTGCTGATGATTCACCCAATACCGACCGCTGGGCCACAATGGTAAAAGAAGCCACTACCTTGATTAAACCATCATTGGTAGATGCCTTTAACCGGCAGTTAAAGTTAACCAGTAAAGGACACACCCGGTTCGACTTTGTTGGCAGACATCTGGCGGCACAACTTGGCCGTATCATTCCTGGGCATGGTATATCTGGTTTAGTTAAAACAGCCAAAGCCAAGCTGTGGGATTTAGAAACTCTGCGCGAGCATAACGAAAACCAACTGTTTAAAAACATCACAAGCTATGAACTGATACTTTACCGGCCAAAGGATAACGACCCAGCTTATTCAGAACGTGAGATAGGAAGGCTTAACGAAGCGTTTGTAGAATTGGAAGAAACCGGAGATAAACAGCAATTAAGAGTGGTGCCAGCTTTTACAGCCGAAGAAGCAGCACAACGTATAATTTCAGCCGAAGCAGCTTAAACTCACCCAAAGCGCTCCTTACAAGCTCACACCTATTTACGGCAAATAGATAATTCAATCCTCCCAGAATAAAACGTAAATAACCGTGAATCCGCACCACCTGTTTTAACCTTCTTTCAACCACAATTCCAAAGCTAGACCACTAAATCAAATAAAATGTACTTTTGGTACTTTACAATCGTGTACCTTTGGTTCATATTATCCAATATATGAACTTTGAGTACCAATCATGAAGCCACTAACCGACTACATCAACCAGCGCACTACAGCCACCAACAGCAACCGCTTTATCTGGGCACTGGCTGTTATCGCCGCTCTGTTGTTTGTTGCTGCGTTCACCTGGGGCCGGCCATGAACCAACCCAGCGCCATTACCGAACTGCAGCGCCTGGCAGAAAGTATCACTGAGCAAGAAATTGCCATGATGATCAGCCACGGCGGTGCAACCAGCGTTCACGAATACCTGCAGCGTGCTGTAGCAGGTCGCATTAACTACCTGCAGCACCAACAGGAGGCTACACGATGATCGCCAATTCACTTACCCAGGCCGCACAAATACGCCAGGCATCAGCCATACCGCTGGTTATCAAAAACCGCACTGTGGGTTATGAGCTGGTAAGCCGCTACGAAACACTAACCCCGGCACAAAAAGCCGGCATGGCTGTGGCGTACGAATGGCACCGCGCTTTTAACCGCGACGGCTGCACCTTAATGCACCCAATGCAGTTTGAAATTAACGGAGTAGCAGAAAAAGGCAAAGGCCCTGCCCTGGCTAACGAACTGCGCCAGCTTGGCCTGCTGCAGCACCACGAGGGCCGTTATCAATTCAGCCCGGCTGGCCTGAAGCTGGTTTTATCAATTAACGAACAGGAGTGCTAACCATGCCTGCAACTACTAACGCAGCATTAAAAATGTCATCACCAGGCGAACCCTGCAGCCAGCTATTAAAAATGATGGCTTACTGCAAAACCGAAGCTAAAAGCATTCGCGCCATGAAAAAGCATCTGGCCGTTACCGATGCAGTTGTACACCAGCTGCTGGCCGATGCATTACAGCGCGGCCTGTTACGCAAACAGCCAAACGGCATGTACAAAACGCTGAAAGATGCACAGCCAGCCAATGAAAGCTTACTGGCACTGGCTAACAAAGCCACCGACGGTGAAACAGCAGCGGCAGCGGCTGAAACCCAGCAGCCAACAGATTTACCGGATCCGGATGAAGAAGTTATCGAACTGGATATGCCAGAACAGCCAGAGCCAGGCGCCAATGTTGGTGGCTTTACCGCAGAATTGGACAACCTGGCCGGCCTGCTGCAGCCAGATCAATACCCTGTTATCGACGATATAGCCGACAAGCAACGCGCCTTATCTGGCATTTCGTTAATCATCAAACCCCATGCACCACAGCTGGTAAACGTGCTGGACCAGCTGGCAGCTGATCTGGCTGTTATTTGCCTGCACCAGAACCGGAGGGCTTAACCATGTTTGCAGTATTTGGAATTAGTTACAAAAAGGCCCGGGCCAAAGCAATAAAGCTAACCAAAAAAACCACCGGTAAGGGCAAAGAACTGCGCCAGCTTACTCCGGCTGAATACGACGAAGCGCTGAACGCTGCAACTGAAAAGTACATGCAGCAAATGAAGCCAGTAATTTTATCTGGCGAATTCAGCCAGCCCACCATATGCGACGAATTTATCGCAATGGCTGAGAAGTCCGGCGCCAAACAGTTGCAGGTAATGATTAAAGCCCCGGTGCAATCCAAAGACAAAAAGGGCCGAGCCAAGGTTAGCAAGCGCTGGATGGAATGGGATAGCAGCAAAGATTATACGCTGGGGGCAGAATAATGAGCAAGCTAACTTTTGAACAGTTCACTAAAGACGTTAAGAATCACCAGCTAACCACTATCAAAGATGATGGCTTATATCGCCACCTGCTGGTTAAGCAGCCAGGCACCATTGAAATGCACTACGAGATCATCACATGGCCAGGCTACCTGTGCTATTGCGGCGACATGGGCACATTTGTATTTGAGCGTGTTGAAGATATGTTTTGTTTCTTCCGAAAAACACCAGGCACGATCAACGAACCTTACTGGTCTGAAAAGCTGCAAGCGACCGATCGCAGCGATGGTCATACAAAATTTTGTCGCGATGAATTCGAGCGGGCTGTTACCGAAGTGCTTAACGACTGGTTGGAAGCAGTGGCAGATGATGGTCTTGATCCTGATTTTATTCAGGAAGAAAAAGACAAGGTAGATGAAATTATTGCCGAGTCACATCAAAACGAGTTCCACGCTGTTGCCGCGCTAAACAACCATCAGAAAGATGATGGCGGGTTGAATTTCTGGGACTTCTGGGAAAACGACTGCAAGGTATTCACTGAACGGTATACCTGGTGTTGCTATGCCCTTGTTCACGCTATTGCGCTTTATGACGCCGCTAAAGCTGCCGAGGTGGCAGCATGAGTTGCCCCTACATAAAGCAATACTATGTCGTTCCTGCCGACATTGGCCGCCGTGTAGTGGTCAATGGTAAGCCTGGCATTATTGCTGCTGACTGTGGCCACTATATTGGCGTTAACTTTGATGCCGACGAACCGGGCCACATTAGCCACTGCCACCCAACTTGGCGCATTACCTACGGCGAAATGGGCTTTATCCGCAAACTGCCAAAGCGCAAGGCTGCAGCAAAGGCCCGTTACAAAAGGTTCCTGGAATATGGCGATAGCTTCGATAACTTTATGCACTTTTGTGCGTGGGATTCTCAACAGCAGCGCAGCTGGAATGGCGGTGCAATATGAGCAAGCTATTCTATCTGCGCGACACCCGCAGCAACACAGGCAGCAATGCATCGTTCTGGGCTATCAAAGGCGGTTACACCACCAACCTTAAAGCGGCTGAAGTATTTACAGAGGAACGGGCGCTGCGCCAGCACCAAAGTCGTGAAACAGATCTGCCAGTAGCAGTTGAATTTGTTGCCCTTAAAACCCGCCAGCGCGTTGACTTCCAGAATGTGGACCAGTCACCAACCCTGCGCGATGGCGATAAGCACGTTGTCATTTTTAATGGCCG
The DNA here is from genome assembly GCF_019100565.1 of Arsukibacterium indicum. Lineage (GTDB taxonomy): Bacteria > Pseudomonadota > Gammaproteobacteria > Enterobacterales > Alteromonadaceae > Alishewanella > Alishewanella indicum. The sequence continues at coordinate 513,678 of NZ_JAHRID010000001.1, forward strand.
CTGGGACGGTAACGATGTTCTGTTTATTGGCGACCATGGCCGGACTTTTGATTTTGAAGACGCAGCTGTCTTTGAACTGGAAGAAGCCTGCGAGCTGGCTGCCACTAACCCTAATTACCGGATCCAACCATACGACGATATGGCCGCGATTGCTCGCACAACCATCGATGCAACGCATGTTCGGCCTCAGGCCTGCGCTGACTTCGCCGGATTCACTCTTAATAAACCACCAAAACCACGCAAGCCTGTTTATCGCTGCTGCTGCGGTGTGTTTATGAGTGAATACCAGTATTACGCAACTGACTGCAGTCGTTGCGGCGTCAGCAATCGGCCATAAGGAATTATGATGAACAAAAAATACAACATCATCTACGCAGATCCACCATGGCAGTTCAACAGCGTTAAGTCTGGCGGCAGTATGAAGTCAGGCGCAGCAGCTAAGTACGATGTTATGTCACTGGATCAGCTTAAAGCGCTGGACGTTGCGGCACTGTGTGAAAAGGATTGTGTTCTGGTTATGTGGTACGTCAGCAGTCAGCCACAAGAAGCGCTGGACTTAGTAAAGGCCTGGGGTTTCACCCTAAAAAACATGAATGCGTTTATCTGGCGCAAGCTATCCACCAATCTGATACCGCACTTTGGTATGGGTTACTGGACCCGGGCCGGTGCTGAGTGCGCCTTAATCGCTACTCGCGGCAAACCTAAAGCAGAGTGCCGCAGCATTCGCCAGGTGCGCGATGAAGTTGTAGGCGCCCACTCAGAGAAGCCAGCCATATTCCGCGACGACATAGTTAAATTGTGCGGTGACGTACCAAGGCTGGAAATGTTTGCTCGAGTAGCAGCGCCAGGATGGGACGTATTCGGCAATGAAGTTGATAACTCGGTGCATATTAATGGCAGCGAGCAAACTTGCCACTCAGAAACCGCTGAAAGTGAGACTCAACCAGCTTTGACTGCTGAAAGTGAAACACAAACCAAAGCACCCGAACTGATCACACTGGAATTCACCCGGGACGAACTGGAAGACCAGATAGAAAGTGGCAAGCTGCCATTTAGCGGTGACGCATTGGATTTAATACTGCAGCTGGAAAAAATGTTTGGCAAAAAAGCCAAATTCACCAGCAAACAGGTTAAGGCGGCAATCATTGCTTTTGATGATCCGGACATGATTAGCAAAACCGAACCAGCACCAGAACCTGAGCAAGCTGAACAAGCGCACCACTGGCCATACGAAGTTAAGCAGATTGTTGATAGCGCACTGGGCTTTATGAGTTATGAGGCTGACGAAGCGTTTTATGAACGCCTTTGCAAGTCATGCAAAATGATGCTGCTACTCGACCCAACGCAAAAGCTGCGTACCTCTAACCACATTATCACGCTAATCAGCGATAAAAAACGGGACGATAAAGCAGGAGCTGCAGCATGATCACGGCGAACAGTTATTTCAGTGGCGTCGGCATGCTGGATTTAGGTTTGATGCAGGCCGGCATAATAATAAATCAGGCATTTGAACTTGATAAAGACGCATGCCAAACATACCGGGCAAACCACGATCATACATTGGTTCAGTGCGACATTGCGCAGCAGCTTGTTATGGAGCAAGAAAGCTGCGACTTAATGGCATTTACTTACCCTTGCACCAAGTACAGCCCAATAGCAGATATTCATAGCACCAGAACCGGAGATGAATTGTTTTTGCATGCATTGCGGCACTTAGCAATTGCAAGGCCAGAAGCTTACCTGGTAGAGAACGTGCCCGGCATGAAAGCTTTCCCAATTGTAATGGAAGCAATGTGCCGGCTACCAGATTATTACGTGCAGGTGTTTTGCCCCATTAAAGCTGAAACATGGCTACCCCAGCGCCGGAACCGTTTAATTATTATTGGCACCCGCCGCCAGTTCGCTATCCGGCCACCAGAAAACACCCGGGCAATTAGCCTGGCCGATATTGTAGAAGCTGATCCACTGGTAACTTTGCCAACAGCTATTGCCAACAGAATGAACGGCCAGTACCGGGACCTGCCAATTATATCTGACCCAGCTAAAGGTGATATAGCACCAACATGCGTTGCGCATTATGCCAAAGACAAAAGCACCAGGTTAATTGCTGATAAGCGTTTCCCTATGGGTGTTCGCCCTTACTCAGTTCGGGAATACGCAAGGCTGCAGGGCTTGCCTGACACCTTTAAATTTCCGGTTTCTGATACTGCAGCTTATCGCCAGATAGGTAATGGTGTGCCTGTTGATATGGGCCGCTGGGCGGGCAATGAACTGGTTAGATACTTTAAAAGCAGGAGGGCAGCAGCATGACAGAACTACAGCAAAAACGCTGTCCTTACTGGGATTCTGGCTGGTGTTATGCACCAGCTGGCACCGAAACAAATAACCATAACGGCAGCTGCTGGGCGCCACAAAGCTGCCCACAGCAACAAAAGCTACTGCAGGAAAAGGACACTGATAATGACTAACCATAAAGACAACCCGGCTGAAATATACCTGGTACCTGTATTCGACGGCGAACACGATCCCCTTTGGTGTGAAGACCCCGCCCCAGGTGAAGGCATGCGCGAAGAAGATGCCACCCGTTATGTCCGGGCTGATTTAACGCCAGAAAGCAACGCCGTCTTAGCCGAGCGCATAGCCGATTTAACGCGGCAGAATTCGGAGCTGACTCATGAATTAAATGAGCTCTACGGCACAGCAAAACTACTTGGAAGTAAACTCGCAGCTAAACCTAGCGATAGCGGCTATGAAAAGCTACTGGCTGAGCGTGACGCACTGATGGCGCAGGTTGAGCGGTTTTATGAGTTTGTTAATTTCGTTGTTAATTGCTGCGAGATGAGCAAAGACCATTTTGACTATGGCACTAAGCTTCTGTCTGATTTTATTGAAGTCAAGTCAACACCAGCCCAATACCTAGCCGAACACGATAGAGAAGTTGCGGCGAGGGCTGTTGAAGATTTGCTCGCTAAACAAATTGGTTGGATGACTAGTCGTGGCGTTGTCTTTTCAGTTGAAGATATAGAGCGATACGCCAACCAACTACGCCAGCAGGCTAAGGGTGGTGAGTGATGGCTAAGCAAACAGACTTCCCTATGACGTATGGCAAGGTTCCCACTAAGCAGCGCTGCGCTGAAATCACTGGCACCATTATGAGGCACAGAACCTACGGCGATATTTTCATCGGCTGCAGTAATGCAGAGAACACAGAGAAAGTATTCAACCGATTAAGCGGCAAAGACAAGTGCCGGCCAAGCCTGTTCCAGAATATGGTTGTATTTCCAGCTGCCGCGGCGGTTGTTGGCGACAAAGCGCGTAAGCCCCTACCTGATGATAAGTGGGAGTTTATGGATACAGCACCTAAGGATGGCCGAGAAGTTATTCTTCTTGTTCAAAAACGCGCGGGCATTCCACACCGATGCTTAGTTGGTCATTACATGTCGGGTGGGCATTGCATTGACGATCACCCGCCTATTGGTGAAGGCTGGTATTTCTGGAATGGCTGTAGCTTTGACCATGCAGCAAAACCGCTGCTATGGATGCCGCTACCAGAAATTACGCCAAGACTAAAAGAACTGATTGCAAAGGCTGAAGCCAATGCTAAGGCAGGCAACTAATGGCATACGCAGAAAAAACATCAGTTGGCACCAGCCAAAGCGTTATGGAAATCGAGCGCACGTTAACCAAATACGGCGCTGACCAGTTCATGTATGGCACCAAGCCTGGCAGCGTTGCTGTCGGGTTTGTGATGGGCGGCCGGCAAGTTCGCATTGTCGTGCCACTGCCAGATAAAACAGATAAGCAATTCTGGCTTACTGATACTGGCCGCGACCGCAGCGAAACAGCGGCACTTAAAGAGTGGGACCAAGCCTGCCGCCAGCGGTACCGTTCACTGGCACTGGTAGTTAAGGCCAAACTGGAAGCAGTAGAAGCCGGCATAACCACCTTTGAAGAAGAGTTTATGGCGCATCTGGTACTGCCCGGCGGCGAAACCGTTGGCCAGCGCCTGTTACCTGAAATCAACGAAGCGCAGCGCACCGGCAAACTGCCGCCTCTGCTGCCGCATGTGGGGTGATGTATGCAGCTTACTTATATACAAAAAAGAATATTGGTGGGTTTTGGAGCGAATGAAAGGTCAACGTGGGGCATAGCCCACGAAAATGGATTACCAACCAGTAAATGCTTGCGAATAATGAAGCAATTGGAGGCATTGGGCTTTGTAGAAAAATGCCAGCGCTATAGTTCAAAAAACAACTATGTATGGAAGCTGACTGATGCAGGTAAGGCTGGTGCAGCATGAAAATTGCCATAAGAGTCGGCGAGGTTGAAATAATTTACGAAGAAAACAAAGAGGATAAAAGCAGCCTTCTGTTTAACGAATATGCAGTTAAAGAGTCATCAGCTGGCGGGAAAACTCATGCAGACAATCTAATAATTAGAATTAAGGATCTTGCCAATACTGCAGCAGAGATAGATAGAAAAATGTGGGCCAAACCATGAAATACCTACTCCAAGGCGGTGAAAGCCGCCAACGTTTAGCGCTACTGTTTAGCCTGACCAAAATAACCAGCAACAACGTGCAGGATGCACTTACAGATCATCTATGCACCGGCCTTAGCGATACCGTTGCAGCGGCAATGAACGGCGTGCAGCTGAGCAACTTTACCCGGGCGCTGAAAACATTGAACGAAGTGGCTGGCATAGTCGAAAAAATTAAAGAACACGACTGGGCCCGGCTTAAATCAGTTAAGTGATAAGTTTTTAAGGTGAATAAAATGAGTAAAGGCATCAACAAAGTAATTTTAATTGGCAACCTGGGCGCGGATCCTGAAGTGCGTTACATGCCGCAAGGCGGTGCAGTGGCTAACATGACTATTGCCACCAGTGAAAGCTGGACCGACAAATCCACCAACCAGAAAAAAGAGCAAACCGAATGGCACCGGGTTGTTATATACCAGCGCCTGGCTGAAATCGCCGGAGACTACCTGCGCAAAGGCAGCAAGGTGTATATCGAGGGTAAGCTACGCAACCGGGAGTGGACCGACAAAGAAGGTATTAAACGTTACACCACTGAGATAGTGGCCAACGAGCTGCAGATGCTTGATGGTAAGCAAGATGGCCAACAACAAGGCGGGTACCAGCAGCCAGCACAGAACAACCAACGCCAGCCAGCGGGCCGGCAGAACCAAGGCCGGTAACAGGAGGACATTATGCAGTTATTAAAGCTACCTGAAGTATTAAAGAAAGTGCCTGTCAGCAAAACCACCTGGTATGCTATGGTGAAAAGCGGCGAAGCGCCGGCAGCATATAAACTGGGCCCCCGTTCTGTTGCCTGGTCAGAAGACCAGATCAACGACTGGATCAGGAAGCGCCAGCCAGCCGCCAATGATTTGACAGCGCTGCAGTCATGATCGGCCAGCAAAACTTTTTGATACTACAGATGATACTACAGCCGAATGATCAACCCGCACAGGCCGCTAAAATAGCGGCTTGTCGGTTCCTGCTGGGGCAGCCACTTTATTCTAAATTCACACCTACCAGCCAGTCTGGCCATTCTCTAACACAAACTGCGGAATAAACTGGCTGGCGCTGGCAAGGATGGTTTTATTTTTTAAATTCATAATCCGCACATTTACCTGCACGCCTTGCTGGCCATGCTGCACTGTGCCACTTAATACGTAATCTATTCGCTGGTTGGCTACCACCTGCCCTGCCCGGTTGCTAAACACAGCGTCACCTTGTGCGGTGAGTGTTATTGCCCCAGTCAGTTTATGATCAACCATAGTAAGCCCGTAGCGGGGAAGCTGCTGTAAAAAGCGCTCCGCAAGTTCGTTGCCCAGCGGATGCAAATGATGGCGGGCGGGAGTAAGTTCGGCAAACCCGGCGACGGCGACGGTGGCATCGTTCATTGGCGCAACACTTGTATGATAAAGCTGCATTGCCAGTTGGGCGACATAGTCGTCAAGCTGCTTATGACTGGCGTAAAACCGGTTATTGGCAGGATATGACGGAAGCTCATAGTCTGCCTGAGCAGACCAGTCAGCGGAGCCGGGTTCGGTAATAATATAAGAGCTTTGCTGTAAAGGTTGGTTTTGCTGCGAAGTTTCATGCTTGCTAAAAGGAAATATGCTGCAGCCACTGATCGTTAAAACCATGCCGCACAAAGTAGGCAGGAGAATTTTTTTTATCATAATAAAGCCCGATATACTAAATGTCTGTTTTAGTATATCGGCGTTTACTGCGTTATCTTTAGCTGCTGAAAAGGCATATTAAAACTATTTAATCCGCATTACCTGTTCGCCCTGACGGGAAATAACGGCCTGGACAATATGACGGGGAATAAAAGTCCGGGCGGCTGAAACCACCCGTTTGTTATCAATTTGTACCAGCCTGGCATTCACTAATATTCCCTGCTGATGAGTAGTAAGAGTACCGGTTACCACATAACGAATTGCCACTTCTTCTGAAAGTTCCTGATAGTTGCGACTTAACACAAAATCACCGGTTTCTGTTACCCGGATATAGTCGGTAACTTTATAGTCCAGCACCGGCACACCAAATTTGTGCAAATCATAAATCATCGCTTCACTCAGATGATTACTGAAAACAGACCCCTGATCGAGGGAAGAGTCAACATAACTGAAGTCTGTTACACCAATCTGACTGTCACTGTCCAGATTGTGTTGCAAAGCCATTAACTCATGCACCAGATTGCGAACGTAATCATTGACTGTCAGTAACGGTAAACGCCCAGAGGTTTGCTTTTCATGGCTTGCCGGAGCAGCTGAGCTGGGTAAATGCTCAATCCGCTGCACCCGGTTGTCCTGGGCTTCATCTCGTTGACCGGCTACGGTAACGGTTTGCTCAGGCACGGCGCAACCCGTCAGAACTGCCAATATTGCTAAAATTGATAACCGATTCATTTATTTTCTCCTGCCGGACTTTGCCGGTAAAACATTGCGCCACGTTTGTTAACTTGCTGGGTACTCCACAATACATTTGCCGGCAGATAATCTGTCACGGCAGCCAACACCTGTTTCGATGGGATATGGATCAGGCGTGCATTCACTATCACCGCATCCTGTTGCAGGGTGTAGGTACCGGTAAGCAGGGTATTGGCTTCGCCTTTACGACTAATGTCAGCCAGTTGCCGGCTGAGTGCCTGTTCATAACCCTCTGCCAGCATGACTTCATTGGCCAGCCGATACTCATAAACGGCATAGCCAAACTGTCGGCTATGGGCAAGCATACTTTCACTTAACTGATTGGCAAAGTCACGTTGCTCTGTACCGGCATCATTTAAATGCAGAGCCGTAACAGGCAGAAAACTGCTGACTGCAATCTGAGGCCGGGTAAGCCACAACGGGCTGTCATCTAACTGGGCAAATAATTGCCTCGCCAGCCGTTCGGTATAAAACCCCAGCGGCTGAGAGCTCAACTCAGAAATTGATGTGGTGGTTTGTGCAGGCGCCGTCCGGTTTACACAACCAGCCAGCAACGCCACTGTTAACAGGCTTACTGTAACCAAGCAAAGCCGATTCATATATACCTCTTTCCAAGCCTGATTGCTTTTTCCAAATTAAAAGCAAGATCCAGGCCAGAAAGAAATGACTAAATTGTCATTAAATTGCCACCGGCGCTTTAATGTGAGGATGTGCCTGATAGTTTTCCAGAGTAAAGTCCTCAATTTTAAACCCGAAAATATCTTTAATCTCAGGATTTAACCGCATGGTTGGCATCGGGTATGGCTCCCGGCCTAACTGAGTATTCACCTGCTCTAAATGATTCAGATATAAATGGGCATCGCCAAAGGTATGCACGAAATCTCCGGGCTGCAGATCGCAGACCTGCGCCACCATCAAAGTAAGCAACGCATAGCTGGCAATGTTGAATGGTACGCCAAGAAAAATATCAGCACTGCGCTGGTACAGCTGACATGATAACCGGCCATCATTTACGTAAAACTGGAACAAGGTATGGCAAGGCGGCAATGCTTGTTTACCCATTGCTGCGTTTTCTTTGGGAGAATATTGCGTATCAGGCAGCACTGCAGGGTTCCAGGCACTGACAATTAACCGTCGCGAGTCCGGCGTGCGTTTAATATCGTTGATAAGTTGGCTTATCTGATCAATAACCCGGCCATCATGACTGGCCCAGCTGCGCCACTGGGCACCATAAACCGGCCCCAGCTCACCGCTTTCGGTTGCCCATTCGTTCCAGATTGAAACGCCATTATCCTGCAGGTAAGCTATGTTTGTTTCACCTTTTAAAAACCACAGCAATTCATGAATAATAGAACGCAAGTGGCACTTTTTAGTGGTAATTAACGGAAAGCCCTGCTGTAAATCAAAACGCATCTGATAGCCGAACACACTAATAGTGCCGGTGCCGGTACGATCAGTCTTTTTGTGACCGTGCTCCAGCACATGGCGCATTAAATCAAGATATTGTTTCATTTTGCTTCCTGTGTACTCGTTGCAGATTTGCTATTTACATATATGATCAGGCCAAGACCTGCTGCCATCATTGGCAGACATAACCATTGGCCCATTGTCATGCCAGCTTCGGCCAACTCACGCAGCTGCGCATCAGGCTGACGGAAAAACTCGACAAAAAAGCGAAAGGCTCCGTAACCCAACAGAAACACACCGCCTAGGGTTCCGGTAACGGGCTTTAAGCGCCTGACAAGCATGATAATAATAAACAGCAACACACCTTCCAGTGCCACATGATACAACTGCGAAGGGTGCCGTGGCTCGGGGCCCGCATGCGGAAACACCATGGCCCAGGGCACATCTGTGGTACGGCCCCATAGCTCGCCATTGATAAAGTTACCCAGCCGGCCTGCTGCCAGCCCCAATGGGATCAAAGGGGCGACAAAATCACCCAGCTTTAAAAAAGATTTTTGATGCCGTCTGGAAAACCAGGCCATGGCCAGCAATACACCTAGCAAACCACCGTGAAAAGACATCCCGCCCTGCCAGGTTTTAAACAGATAAAGTGGCTCAGCCAGCAACTGATCAAAGTTATAAAAAAATACATAACCCAGTCTGCCGCCAACAATCACACCGATAAAGCCGAAAAACAGTAAGTCACTAACTTGCTCTTTGCTCCAGCCCGAGCCCGGTTTAGCCGCGGCCCGGTTAGCCAGCCAGTAAGCAATAGCAAATGCGACCGCATACATCACCCCGTACCAATGGATATTTAACGGCCCATAGCCAAATAGGGGCCCAATAGACACGAGTACCGGGTCAATATCAGGAAAATCGAGATAGGAACTTGTCATTATTATCCTTTAAAAATCAAAACCCGCCATGATGACGGTCAAAATAGCTAACTGAATACCATTCTGGCAGCAACCAGCATCAGAAATACACCAAAAATTCTTTTAATTGTCAGCACCGGCCAGCGCTGAGTCATGGCTGCCCCTAAGGTTGCAGTAAATACCGAAGTAGATACGATCCCTATTAATGCGGGCAGATAGATATAGCCAACAAAACCATCGGTCAGTTGATAGTGCTGCCAGCCGGCAATAACATACCCCAGGGTGCCAAGCACAGCAATAGCAATACCACTGGCAGCGGCACATCCTATTGCCCGGCGCATTTCAACAGAAAAATAATTCAGTACCGGCACCACCAGCGCACCACCGCCGATCCCAAGCAAGCCGGAGATGGCCCCAAGTAACGCAGCAATAGCAGCCAGTATTGGTTTTACCGGCAGCGTGGCCCGCCCGACAACACTGCGGGAACCAAGCATTCGCAGTGCCAGAAAAAAAACGGCTACTCCAAAAAATATCCGCAAAGTAGTGCCGTTGATATGATGGGCTACCAGCCCAATTACCCCCGCGCCCACTCCTGCCCCCAGCATCACGGTGCCCGCCAATGACCAGCTTACGTTGCTGCGTTTATGGTGAGCCCGGATAGAGGAACCGGAGGTAACAATGATTGACGCCAGTGAGGTGGCTACTGCAACCACCATTACATCATCGATACCCACTACACCTAAAGCCGGTAGTAGCACAACCAGTACCGGCACAATAACCAGCCCACCACCAATACCCAGCAACCCGGCCAGAAAGCCAGCCAGACAACCTATAAGCGCAGAAACCAGAAGTATCGTTAACAAAGGACATCTCAATATCAATACGGCAGCATAAACATAAAAACTTAACCGTTAAATTAATGCAAAGGAACTTAGGCTCTTAACTGGCTAAGCAACTGCTTTTGCTCAAGAAAACGCTGCACCAACTGCTTCACTTGTTTTGGCGACTGACAGGCCAGCACATCGGGCAATATTGCTTCCAGTTCAGCTACTTTAACCCGGCGCAACAGCCACTTAATTTTCGCCAGATTACTGTTGTTCATACTAAAGCGGCTGTAGCCCATTGCCGCCAGTACCAGTACTCCTGCAGGCTCGCCACCAAGCTCACCACATATGCTGATAGGAAACTGCAATTGCCGGGCTTGTTCAGATAGCTGATGCAAGGCACGCAGCACCGAAGGATGCAGCGCATCGTAAAGGTTCGCAACCCGGGCATTATTTCGATCTACCGCCAATAAATACTGGGTAAGATCATTGGTGCCAACCGAGCAAAAATCCACCCGGGCAGCAAGTTCAGGCAGTTGATACATAATCGACGGTACTTCAATCATTACGCCGATTTTAGGCTTAGGCAGGGCGATATTGAGCTCATCACTTACTTCAAAACTGGCTTGTCGGATTAACCGGATCGCTTCGTCAACTTCAGCTAAATCGGAAATCATGGGTAGCAGAATATGTAAGTTATCCAGCCCTATATTCGCTTTTAACATTGCCCTGATTTGCACCAGAAAAATTTCCGGATGATCAAGGGTCAGTCTGATCCCGCGCCAGCCCAGGAATGGGTTCTCTTCGATAATACTGAAATAAGGTAAGGCCTTATCACCACCGACATCCAGTGTACGCATGACAACGGCTTTATCGGCGTAACCGCTTAGCACCTTTTGGTAAAGCTCAACCTGTTCCTGCTCGGTAGGAAAGCGATTACGCATAATGAATGGAAACTCAGTCCGGTACAGGCCAACGCCATCAGTATATTCTGCATTGCTGGTTTCCAATTCGATTGCCAGACCGCAATTTACCATCAGTTTAAATGGCTTGCCGCAGGCGGACTGTGACGGTAACGCTACCTCTTGCTGATACCTGGCTGACAGTTCTGCGTCTTCGTTAATAAGCCGGCGATACTCAGCGCAAATAGCTTCAACCGGTGAAAGCAAAATGTGGCCTTCATAGCCATCAACAATAACCTGCTGATTCTGCCAGTGCAGCAGTGGCAGCTCATTCACTCCCATAACGGCCGGGATACCAAGAGCTCTGGCCATAATTGCCGCATGCGAGTTCACCGAGCCCCTGAGCGAGACTATCGCCACCAGCTGCTCTCGCGGTACTTCAGCCAACATGGTTGCAGTAACGTTATCAGCCACCAGCACCACCTGCTGTGGCAATTTTACTTTGCGCTGCTCAGAATCAAGCAGGTTATTCAGCACCCGTTGCCCTAAGTCCCGGATATCAGTGCCCCGCTCGCGCAGATAGGGGTCATCCATATCATCAAATTGACGGGCAAACTTTTCTACTACCCGTTTTAAAGCGCTTTTAGCACACCAGCCTTCAGCAATTTGCAGTTCAATTTCCTGGCCCAGACTAGCGGCATCAAGCAGCTGATGATATACATCGAATATCGCCAGGGCGTCGGCAGGAATATGACCAGCCATCCTTTCTGCCAAACGGTTAAACTCTGCTTTGGTGATCTTTACAGCCCGGTAAAACAGCGCCAGCTCTTTCTCCGGTTCATCAGACTTTTTCAGGGAAATAGCATCAAAATCACTGGACGGCTGCAGCACATAGGCTTCACCGATTGCCATGCCTGGCGCTCCGGGCAATCCGCTAAGTTGGCCTGATTTGGCCATAGTTGAGGGGCTTTGACTTGCCGCATCCCGCATCTCTGCATTAGCGAGGACTGAGGCTAGTTGTGCACCGAGAGTAACCAGAAAAGATTCTTCGTCTTCGCTGAACACCCGCTCAGCAGACTGCTGAATGGTTAATACGCCCAGCACTTTGCGATGGTGAATAATCGGACAGCCAAGAAAAGCAGAAAAACGGTCTTCACTAACTTCAGGGGTTACCCTGAACCTGGGATGACGATGGGCCTGAGCAAGGTTGATTGGTTCTTCCCGCTGACCAACCCAGCCAATCAGTCCCTCAGAAAAGCCGATAGCAACTTTACCTACCGCATCCTGATTTAAACCATCTGTTGCCATCAGCATAAAATGCTGCTGCTGATAATCTGCCAGATATACCGAACAGCATTCAGTCGCCAGGGCAGTTTTAATACTTGAAACCAAGCCAGCCAGCGCATTGTCTAGAGCTGGCTCCTGAGCCACATCCTGAACAATCCGCCGCAACTGGCTTAGCATAAGAACCTCATCGTATTGTCGGTTTTAGCAAACTTAAATTTTTCTTAATATTTTTTCTTCACGTCTCTACGGGTAAACGGCAAAGCAACCGGGGCAAATTCCCGCATGACTTTTCGATACACTTCTCGTTTAAAAGCCACGACCTGGCGCACTGGATACCAATAACTAACCCAACGCCAGTTATCAAATTCAGGATGCGACGTTACAGCCAGATTTACATCTTCTTCCCGACAGGTCAAACGCAATAAAAACCACTTCTGCTTTTGTCCGATACACACAGGATTGCTGTCTTTGCGAATTAACCGTTTAGGAAGTTTATAGCGCAACCAATGCTTTGTAACACTGATTATTTCTACATCTTCAGGCCGGAGCCCGACTTCTTCATGCAGTTCGCGATACATGGCCTGTTCCGGCGTTTCGCCATCATCAATGCCACCCTGTGGATACTGCCAGGAATGCTGACCATATCTTTTTGCCCAAAACACCTGTCCCTGGGTGTTACAAATCACTATGCCGACATTGGCCCGAAAACCTTCGGCATCGATCACACAAACCTCAAGCGAGTCTATTTCTGCTATAACAAAGATTCTTTCACAAAGTCGCGGTTACAGCAAACAGAATTTCAACCACCTTATCCAGACAGTCTAATCTAAGTTATCCACATTAATGATTTTGTTTACTACTACCATGTGAACTTCTTCACAGACTCTGTGGATAAAACTGTTGTTAAGTTGCGAAAGGTTGTTGAGTAATCACTATGCATAGTTACTTACGACTAGCAAAATTCAACTAAAGCCTCAAAATTACAATAACTTACATGCAAAAAATTGCTTATATAGGTATGTTACATCTGTGCATAAGTTAGTTTGCTGCGTTTTTAAGCAGCACAACAGCTGCAAAAATGTTAGGGTAAATCGCGGATCAAGCCGCTTTTTTAATACTGCGAATACTACGTTGACCACTATGCCTTTACTTACTACCGAACAACTGTTGCAACGTTGCCACAATATTGCAGGAATGACACTTGGCCAGCTGGCTGGCCAGTTAAAGGTTAAGATGCCGGCTGATTTAAAGCGCGATAAAGGTTGGGTAGGTCAGTTGCTTGAACTGGCGTTGGGTGCAGAGGCAGGCTCTAAAGCGTTACCCGATTTTCCTGCATTGGGCATTGAATTAAAAAGCCTGCCTATCGACCAGCAAGGTAAACCGCTGGAAAGCACCTATGTTTGTGTAGCGCCACTTACCGGTGTTACCAGCCAAAGCTGGTCGCAATCGTGGATCTGCCAGAAACTGCAACAAGTACTATGGGTACCAATTCTGGCTGAACGGCAGATACCATTGGCTGAGAGGGTTATCGGGTCGGCATTTCTATGGCAACCCAGTGCAGCAGAGATGCAGATATTGCAGCAAGACTGGGAGGAGCTGATGGAGTTAATAACCCTAGGGGGAATTGATCAGATCAGAGGTGCCCATGGCAAAGCATTACAACTAAGGCCTAAAGCAGCCGACAGCAAAGCGTTAACCGCTGCAATCGGCGCCAGAGGCGAGCCCATCCAAACTCTGCCCAGAGGGTTTTATCTGAAAGCGAGTTTTACCGCCGCCATTCTTCAGCGCCAGTTTAATCTGACAAACTCACCCTGAGTAAAAACTGCCTTGTTATCAGTCTTGATAACGTTGCATAATTTGCTGATATAAACCGTTCTGTTTAATGGTAGCCAATCCACGGTTAAACTCAGCAACCAACTGTTCTTCTACTGAGGCTTTGCTAAACATTACGTACACATCATTATTACCCAGGGTAATCTGATGCGGCTTAATTAAATCATCAAGTCCTTTACGCCTCAGTATTGACGCTGCAACAAAGCTGTCCTCCAGAAAACCGTCAATTTCCTCGTCCAGCAATCTTGCCATATTCATTTCACTGATGATGGCACCAACAAACTGTGGACGTGATTCAGCAGAAGCATACAAGTTTGCAATTTCATCGCCGTAGTAATACTCATTGACGATGCCCAGTTTGTAGCCCGCTTTAATAAACTCCTGAACACTGGCGACAGGCAGATTAACATCTTCAGCCCTCACATAAAGCGAAAATTGTTCCTGACGATATGGCTCAGAAAAATAGGCAAAAGTTTGGCGATCTTCTGTAATGGATGCACCCAGCACAAAGTCGACGTCACCTTCACGCAGCAGGCCCAGCAATTCAACCCAGCTGCCCTGGACAATGTTCAGCTCACACTGCATTTCAGCGGCTACCGCCCTTACCAGTTCAACGTCAAGCCCGGTGACAGTATTACCGACCGTCATATACTGGTAGGGTTCCCATGCATCAAACCCCATCGTGAGTGAACACTGTGGTGGCACAGCAGACATTCGCTGCGCTATCGGCTCGGCAGGCGTTGCAATTTCTGGTTCAGAAACAGGTTTGCAGGAAACCATGACTAACATTAATGCTAACAACAGTAAAAGCTTGATAGATTTCATAAATCACCTCGTGGTGCTATGATGTTCTACAAGCTTAGTGCAAATTGTCTTTTTTGCGCGGCTCTGCCCAAACTTATTCAGACATTTTTTCCGGGCGGTTCTGACGTTAACTTTACCGGCATTTTTAACAATACCTGCCACAGCGGCATTTTTCGCTCATTGCTGCGAGCTTCGCGCCACATTAGTCGCCACTCATAAAATGTAATGGTTATTGGGTTGGTCGAGTTAAAATCGTCGGTAATGCCGTAGCGACAAGGCTCATCAGCCTGCTCCGAGACAAAAGTACCAAAGATTTTATCCCAGATAATCAAAACACCGGCAAAATTGCGATCAATGTAAATATCATTGCAAGCATGATGCACCCTATGATGCGACGGAGTGTTAAAGATCTTTTCCAGCACACCAAGCCGGCCAATTGCCTGAGTGTGCACAAAAAACTGAAACGCTAAATTCAGTGCCACCACGGCAAACACCAGCATGGGTTCATAGCCGATTAAAATCATTGGCAGCCAGAACACCCACATACCCGACACCGGATAGGTAAGGCTTTGCCGAAAAGCAGTACTGAAGTTCATCAAGCGAGAGCTATGATGCGCCACATGCGAAGCCCATAACCAGCGAATATGGTGAGAACCACGATGAAACCAATAATACAGAAAGTCTTGCAGAATAAATGCCAGCAACAAGTTCAGTGCCGTCAGTTCAATCGTGAACAGACGATACTGATATAGCCAGTAAAAAAATGGCATTAACAGCAAAAGCGCCAGCATATCAGCCCCCTGATGCAACAATGCCAGCATGGCGTTTGCCAGCGTATCACGCCAGTGGTACCAGTTCTGCTTTCTAAGCACAGCAAAGCGCCACTCCAGTATCACACATATAAGAAATACCGGACTTAACAATAATAATATTAATTCAACTGGTGGCATTGCTAATCGCTACTGATGATACCCAAGGCAAATACTACGTTAAGCAAGGGGCTCAATACAAGTTACGCTAATCAACTTGATCCAGCATTGGACGGATTGGCTTAGCAACCGTTTTAACGAACCGGCAGCTCAAAGCTGGCAAACATGCGATCGACTTCTTCCTGATTTCGCAGCAAATTCGCCCGTTCTACAACGTCTTTAGTCAGATGGGGGGCAAAGCGCTGGATAAAGTCATACATGTAAGTGCGCAAAAACGCGCCTTTTCGAAAGCCTATTTTAGTGGTTGAAGCTTCGAACAAGTGCCTTGCATCAAGCGCCACCAGATCTTTATCTAATTGCGGGTCAATTGCCATTGAGGCGATAACACCAACACCCAGCCCCAGCCTGACATAAGTTTTCAGCACGTCAGCATCAGTCGCCGTAAATACAATCCGTGGCTCCAGGCCTTTTGCAGCAAAAGCGCGATCCAGCTCAGAGCGGCCGGTGAAACCAAATACATAAGTAACAATAGGATGCTGGGCCACATCTTCGACAGCAATTTTACGGCCAAGTTGGGCCAGAGGATGATCCTGCCTGACGATAACGCTACGGTTCCAGTGATAGCAGGGCAACATCACCAAATCGCCGTATAAATGCAGTGCTTCGGTTGCAATAGCAAAATCAGCTTCGCCGCGTGATGCAGCTTCAGAAATTTGTTGTGGCGACCCCTGATGCATATGCAACGATACTTTAGGGTATTTTTGCATAAAGCCGCTGATAACTGAGGGTAAGGCATAGCGCGCCTGAGTATGGGTAGTGGCAATATTTAATTTACCTTGATCAGGTAAGGTGTGCTCTTTAGCAACCGCTTTAATACTCTCGACCTTTGCCAGAATTTGCTGAGCTATTTCAATTACATCGCGCCCGGCTGGCGTAACATGGGTAAGGTGCTTACCACTGCGGCCAAATACCTGAATACCCAACTCGTCTTCCAGCATTCTCACCTGTTTACTGATACCAGGTTGCGAGGTATAAAGGCTTTCTGCCGTTGCTGACACATTTAAGTTATGATTTAACACTTCTACAATGTAACGCAATTGCTGTAATTTCATCTGGCCCAGGTCCGGTAAAGAATGATCATCGTTCAATATACCCCTCTTGTCAGATATTCCAACTAATTTTTATAAATGGAAATGCTATAACTATTAGTAGCAAAAAAAACTTAACAAACTAATGACAGACTTTACCATTAGCAGTCCGGAGCCGTTATGATCAACTCGACAGAAATTGACTTTGCTACCGTATTGGCCTGCAGTGTCCATGATATGAAAAACTCGCTGTGCATGGTGATCCAGTCGGCCGAGTTAATTCAGGCAGAAGGTGCTAAGTTATCTGACGATGCCCGGGAAGAACTGGCATTGCTGAATTACGAAGCAAACCGGCTGAATTCCAATTTATTGCAGCTATTGTCTTTGTATCGGCTGGACAGACAACAACTACCGGTACAAATTGATCAGCATTACCTTAATGAAGTATTTGAAGAGCTGCTGTTAAAAAATCAGTATTATGCAACACAGCGCAGCATCAAGGTAACCATAAATGCAGATGATGATTTGTGCTGGTTTTTCGACCGCGACCTGATCCTGAATATTCTGAACGATGCGATTGCCAATGCTCTGCGATACAGCAATACCCAGATTAGTATCAGTGCAACGGTTGCTGACAATCAGTTGCATGTTGTTGTTGCTGATGATGGCCCTGGCTTTCCGGATTTTATGATAGATAACGCTGCTAATCAGATGCATAAGCCAGATTTACGCCACGGCCATACCGGGCTTGGTATATTTTTTGCCAGATTAATAGCGCACGCACATCATAATAAAAACCAGCGCGGCGTGGTGAGCTTACAAAATGGTGTTGAGCTAACTGGTGGCAGCTTCAGGTTAACGTTGCCCTGACAACCAGAAAACTGTTCATTGTCGTCAAATCAGATTACTATAATTTATAAAAGCGAATCCAGTCAGAGGTCTGCATGTTGTTACCCATTATCATCTCGCTAATTGTAGCCCTGGTGATTATTGCTGTTGTCGTCAACGTTGTGCAACAACATAAAGAACGGATAGCCAGCCTGAAACGTGCTGAATTTACTAAGCTACGCCATTTATTTGATGATACCGAGGAAATGCTGGCCAACACCGCTAATGTCCCTTTCACCCCCGCCATCACCACCATGTTGTTAAAACGCATGGCATTCGCGTTGCGTGCAATGGTAGAGCTGGACCCGGCAACCAGAGAGCTGAAGCAACGGCTGAAGGAAATTGAAACCCGACTGAACGAGCCGGTTAATACTGATGCAGCAAACACAGATTCTGTTACTTTGCCTGATAATGACCAGCAACTTATCGGGTTGATCAGAGGCATTAAGAAATTACGCACCACCTTACGTAGTGAACATGCCAGAGGCAATATTGATACATCTACCGTCATTGCCGAAGACAAACGTTTAGAGGTCCTGCAATTAAGAATTAATGTTGAAAGCCAGATTAAGCGGGGCAAGCAAGCCCGCAGTAATAACATGCTTGGCTCCGCCCGCCAGTATTTTGAAAAAGCACTAACCTCATTAAATGGCAGTAGCCATCAGGATGAATACGTGATCAGTCGTAAAGCCGAAGTGGTGCAAACCCTTGAAGATATTGCCACTGAACTTAAAGCCGGCAATTTACGTGACCGGGAAAAGAAAGAAGAAAAAGAAAACAAAGATATTGATGAGCTGTTTGCGCCCAAACGAAAATGGTAAAAAAATGGCACCGTGCGGTGCCATTTTTTTAGCTACATTGTTTATTTTGCAGCCGGCTTATCTTTAGTTGAAACCAACCATTTACCGTTTTCATACCAGGCTGCCCAACCCGTTGCTTTGCCGTCTTTCTCAGTCATGACATATTGCTGCTTGGTTTTGCGGCTCCAGCGCACAATACTGGGGTTACCCTCTTTGTCTTTTACCGGAGCATCGGCAAGGTAATAAAACTTAGGTGAAATCCGTTCTCGGAACATTTTGAGCTCACTGACTAATGGCGCTCTGGTTTCCCGTGATTTAGGAAAGGTAGATGCAGCAAGAAACAAGCCTGCAGCACCATCTCTGAGTACAAAATACGCATCAGATTTCTCGCACTTTAATTCAGGCAAATGTACCGGATCTTCTTTTGGTGGTGCCGCTTCACCATTGCGTAACAGCTTACGGGTATTTTTACATTCGCTGTTGGTACAGCCAAAGTATTTACCAAAGCGGCCCGATTTTAACTGCATATCGCTACCGCACTTATCACATTCGATTAGCGGCCCTTCATAGCCTTTAATCTTAAAGTTGCCGGTTTCCAGTTCATAGCCATCACATTCCGGGTTGTTACCACAGACATGAAGCTTGCGCTGCTCGTCAATCAGATAACTGTCCATTGCAGTGCCGCATTTAGCACAGCGTTTTTTCGAGCGCAATGCTTCTGTTTCAAGCTCGTCTTCATCGGTTACTTTTACCGCTTCATCACCCGGCAACAGGTTCATCGTGGTAGTGCAACGCTCTTTCGGTGGCAAGTTATAGCCAGAACAGCCCAGAAATACCCCGGTAGAGGCAGTACGGATCCCCATCTTACGGCCACAACTCGGGCAGTCGATATCGGTTAGAACAAACTGGTTGGCGCGCATGCCACCTTGCTCCGGTTCCTGCTCAGCCGTTTTCAGTTTGTCGGAAAAACCGGTATAAAAATTATCCAGCTCTTTACGCCATTGTTTTTGCCCTTTGGCAATATCATCCAGGGTTAGCTCCATATTGGCAGTAAAGTCGTAATTCATTAAATCATCGAAATTCTCAACCAGCCGATCGGTAACAATCTCACCCATTTTTTCAGCATAAAAGCGCTTGTTCTCAATCCGGACATAGCCCCGATCCTGAATAGTAGAAATAATAGCTGCATAAGTAGAAGGCCTGCCAATGCCCCGCTTTTCCAGCTCTTTAACCAGACTTGCCTCACTAAAGCGGGCGGCCGGCTTTGTGAAATGCTGGGCACTGTTTAGTTGTTGCAGCTGCAATTGCTGACCTTGTTTCACATCGGGCAGCTCGTTGTCTTCTTCGCCTTTGCGCTTAACTGCCGGCTGCACTCTGGTCCAACCGTCAAACCGCAGTACCCGCCCTTTGGCCTTTAATTCGAAATCTGCGGCAGCAACCGTAATATTTGTTACGTCATACTGTGCCGGAGGCATCTGACAGGCGACAAACTGGCGCCAGATTAATTCGTACAGTTTTCTGGCATCGGCTTCCATATCGCTTAAATCGCTGGCCAGCACCGTGACATTTGATGGCCGGACAGCTTCGTGCGCTTCCTGGGCATTAGCCTTACTGCCGTAACTTACCGGCTCAGCAGTAAGGTATTTTTTACCAAATTTATCATTTATATAGTCACGACAAGCGTTGACAGCCTCTGTACTGAGGTTAGTCGAATCGGTACGCATATAGGTGATATGACCTGCCTCATACAGGCGCTGCGCCAGCATCATGGTTTTCTTAACGCCGTAGCCCAACCGGGTACTGGCAGCCTGTTGCAGGGTTGAAGTAATAAACGGTGCCTGCGGTTTACTGCTGCTGGGCTTGTCTTCCCGATCGATCACTTCAAAACGGGCATTCTGTAAGCGTTTTATTGCATTGTCGGCCTGTTCTTTATCAACCGGTTTAAACGTCTTACCGTTTTCGCGAACTACATCCAGCAGCAATGGATGTTGATCATCAGTTAAGGTATCTGCAGCAAGGGTCCAGTACTCTTCCGGGACAAAGGCTTTTATTTCCCGTTCCCGCTCTACCACTAAGCGCACAGCGACAGACTGAACGCGTCCAGCTGATAAGCCCCTGGCCACTTTTTTCCATAACAGAGGCGATACCATAAAACCCACAACCCGGTCCAGAAAGCGGCGGGCCTGCTGGGCGTTAACCTGATCAACATTGACCTGACCTGGTTCAACAAATGCGTTAGTAATAGCTGATTTGGTAATTTCGTTAAAAACAACCCGCTTAAATTTTTCAGGCTGCCCACCGATAATTTCCTGTAAGTGCCAGGCGATAGCTTCTCCTTCACGGTCCAAATCCGTTGCCAGATAAACCGTATCAGCTTTATCAGCCAGGGCTTTCAGCTCCTTCACCACTTTTTCTTTACCAGGCAGAATTTCATAGCGGGCTTTCCAGCCATGCGCCGGGTCAATTCCCATTCTGTCGACCAGCGCTTTATAATCTTTCTCTTCTTTACTCAGGCTTTTATCGGTAGTGCGTGCTTTGTCTTTGCTACTGCTGGTTGGCAGATCGCGAATGTGGCCAACGCTCGACTTAACGACATAATCGTTTCCTAAATATTTATTAATTGTCTTTGCTTTTGCCGGTGATTCGACTATTACCAGTGATTTCGCCATCTTAAAACCTGATTTCCCTAACTGAAGCCGCCTTTTGGCCGCCCTTTTTTAACATATATCCGCAAACCGCAGTTGTGACAAGTGAATAAACTCATTATTATGCAATCCGGGCCATTTTACAGACCCAGCGGCTATTTGATAGCCAACTCCAAAATGAAGCATATAAAAACATAAGCGGCCGCAACAATAATAAAAACAGTGCCCCTTCCAACAGAAGGATATAAAGCAAAAATGAAGTACTTTGAAGCAAATTTCGATGGTCTGGTAGGACCAACCCATAACTATGCCGGCTTGTCAGTCGGCAATGTCGCCTCTTTATCTAACGCTAACAACACTTCCAGCCCAAAACAAGCAGCCAAGCAAGGTTTGCAAAAAATGAAAGCGCTGCATGACCTTGGTTTAGTGCAGGGCGTGCTGGCTCCACAGGAGCGGCCAGACGTGTATACCCTACGCCGCCTTGGCTTTACCGGTTCAGATAGCGACATCATTGCCACTGCGGCAAAACAGGCACCCGCGGTATTCCGAGCAGTGTGTTCAGCATCCAGCATGTGGACCGCTAACGCCGCCACTATATCGCCCAGTGCCGATACTGCGGATAACAAGGTGCATTTCACTCCGGCAAACTTAACCAATAAGTTTCACCGTTCACTTGAGCCTCAGACTACCGGCAGAATATTACAGGCCATGTTTGCTGATCCTACGCACTTTGCTCATCACCAGCATTTACCTGATAACGACCATTTTGGCGATGAAGGTGCGGCAAATCATACCAGATTATGCAGCGACTACGGCAAAAAAGGCGTTGAGTTGTTTGTGTTTGGTCGTTATGCGTTCGATCAGAGCAAAGCAGCACCTAAACGCTTTCCAGCACGGCACACGCTGGAGGCCTGTGAAGCTGTGGCGCGCTTACATGGTTTGAGTGATGAGCACGTCGTCTATATGCAGCAAAACCCTGATGTGATTGACCAGGGCGTGTTCCACAACGATGTAATTGCTGTAGGCAACCAGAATGTATTGTTTTATCACCAGCAGGCTTTTGTTGATACCCAAAGTAAACTTGATGAGCTGAAGCGAAAATTTGGTAACGACAGTGAGCTGTTCCTGATAGAAGTGAATGATAACGACGTATCAGTGCAGGAAGCGATTAACACGTATTTATTCAATACTCAGGTTATTACCCTGGCCAATGGCGAAATGGCTATCATAGCGCCAACTGAATGCCAGGACAGCCCGGCAGTGAGTCATTATCTGGCGGAGCTAACACGTCGCGGCACACCGATAAAGCACGTACACTATTATGATGTAAAACAGAGTATGCGTAACGGTGGCGGCCCGGCTTGTTTGCGCTTGCGGGTGGCATTAAGTGAGCAGGAACGCCAGGCAGTGAATCCACATGTGCTGATGAACGAGCAGTTATTCTCTACCCTCAACAGCTGGGTTGATAAGCACTATCGTGACCAGATTTCAGAAGCCGACCTGGCAGATCCACAGCTGCTAACTGAATCACGCACGGCACTGGATGAACTGACCAAGATTTTAAACTTAGGTTCGGTTTATACCTTCCAGCGCTGAAGGAAAGAGCAATAAAAAAACCGCCAGCTGGCGGTTTTTTTATTGCCTGCTTGATAGCAGGCAATATCACGTCGTTGTCTACTCTACTGAATAGTCGTACAGTCGCCAACCACGCCAAACGGATTACTTGGCGGCGGCGATGTCTCGGTAGTAACGTCTTCACTTGCTACAGGCAACCCATAATTGCGCGAAGCAACATTTTCAGTTCCAGATGCTGTGCCTGAGACTTGTAGGCGAACATCCATCCAGGCACCAACATCTTGCGGATACTGAATGCTAAATACTGCAATGCCGCTGTCATCTGCAGTGACTGTAGCAGGAACGGTAGCGCGGTTACCGGGAGTTATCTGACCATCACCGTTTGTGTCTTCAGATATTTCCAGAATACCATCCAGATTAACGTCTTCATTTGGACAGGTAATTGAGACCTCAGCAGCCCAGTTTTTGAATGCAGCTGGCGGTGTTGGTGACTTAACCCAAATACCTTTTGAATAGCTTAACGGAACTACTGCGACGTTTAACTGTTGATTTGGCACAGGGTTCCCCGAGCTATCAGTTACTATAACTGAAAATTCTTTTGAATAAGTGCTGTCGTTTGGTTTAGTAATTACGTTCCCCGTACCAAAACGGAAAAATAATGTTCTGCGACCGATAGCTATATCAGTTTCACCAACAACAGAATCGTCAGCGGCCAACGCACCTTTGACAACCAGATTAAGCCCGTCAACACCCGCACCTGTAGCACTGTCAGCAGTAAACACTGTTGATGCTACCCCCTGAGAGTTGGTACGAGCTAAAACCGCGCTAAGTTGACCACCAGCAGCATTATCCAATGTGAACACAACGTTCTGGTTTTTAACCGGATTATTATTTTCATCACGAACTATCGCTCTGACCGCACTAGTCTCACCCAAACCAACCTGAGCCGGGAATGCCTGCACTTCAACCTTAGTTGGCATAGTTGCAACAAATTCAACTATTTTCTGGGCGTTAACACTGCTTTGCGCATCGCCACCCTGAGCCGCTATAGTCGCCAAACCGGCATATTCTGACTGAACAAACACCTCAGCTTCACCACTTGCATCTGTTACTTGCGATACAGATACATTTTCATCAGCCAGGCCGGCCATAGAGGTAGCAATAATACCTCTGGACGTCGCAAAATGAACAGTCTCGCCCGCATTCGGAGATTCATCGATTAACCACTGAATACCAAGCCCTTGCGCAGTATTTAATGGTATTTCCACTACAGCGTCTTCTTCACCGTTCACCTGAGCAAAAACGAAAGTATCCGGGCTTACATTTAACGCTACACTACTTGAGATACCCAGTGCAGTTACCGTCAAGGTATCAACACCGCTGTTTACACCGGTATAACTGAAAGATGCTTTGCCACCCGAACCTGCGGTCTCCGGATTCGTTTCACTTAAGGTATTACCTAATGCTGAAGTGACATCCAGTACAACGCCCTGAATACCATTACCACTTGAATCAGTGACAAAAACATCAATAGTAGCACTATCGTTTAACACTACTGCTGACGGTGCAGCAATTTGAAGATTAGTACCGGCAACATCAATTACCAACTCAGCAGTTTGTTGCTGAACCCTTGCCACTACGGTAATTTCACGATTGTTGCTGTCTGATACAGTTGTCAGCGACGCTTTGGCTATACCATTGGAACCTGTCACAGTGTCAATAACATTGATTTCGCCGGAGTCAGCAGAAAATGTAACCGGTATGCCGGCTAAAGTCACATTATTGGTATCTCTGACCAAAGCACTTAATTCAACCTTGTCAGTTGCTCCGGAGCCAAGCTGTAATTTGTCAGCAATTAAGCGGACACTACCAATAGTGTTATCAACCTGCTCGCCGCCATCACCAGCTGAGTTAAATACTGCACTGGCAGAAACTTCACCAAAGGTTGCAGTAACCTGGCCTGCACCGGACTGGTTACCCACATTAAGTGGGATCGTTGCAACACCATCAGCATTGGTAGATGCTGAACCGGCATCGTTACCCAGTGTAGCAAGCCCTTCACCAGACACTTCAAAACTGATCAACCGGTTAGCAACATTGCCATTATTGGTTGCGGTTAAGGTTGCGGTAACAACCAGAGGCGTGTCTTGCGACAAATTATTTGATTCTGTGCCAGCTGCATTTGTCAGAGTAACAGCAAGCGTGAACACCGGAGTGTTGCCACCTGAACCACCACCGCCGCCACCGCCGCTGTTGTCCAAGGTACCGCCGCCGCCGCAGGCGGCCAGCGATGTAATCATTAATGCAACCAGTAGTTGCCGGATGTTTCGCATGAAAACTCTCCCTAGCTGTTTTTATATATAGTTTTTGTTAATTGCATCTTAAACCATTAATTATCACTACGTCACAGCAATTTTCAAAAAAATTTTTGCCAAGCCTGCCCAATGGCGCTGCAAACTGATAGTCTTAGCCATATTCAGCCCTGAAAAAATATAAAAAACAATGAGCAATAATAGAAAGTTGGGCTTAACCGCCCGCATTGTTATCGGCATGATTGCCGGTATAGCAGTAGGTTTCCTGTTCAAAGCAATATTAGCTGGTCAGGAGGAGCGTGTCCTTTCACTGTTTAGCCTCGAAGTACCCCTGAAAGCCTTCTTCGTCGATGGAATTTTTCATGTAGGCGGCGAGATTTTTATCGCCAGTTTAAAGATGCTGGTGGTGCCGTTAGTATTTGTCTCTTTGGTCTGTGGCACCTGCTCACTTTCTGATACTTCAACCCTTGGCAGGCTTGGTGGAAAGACTATAGGTTTGTATCTGGTTACCACCGCAGTAGCTATTAGTTTAGCGATGACAGCCGCTTTATTGGTAGGACCGGGCAAAGGCGTTGACCGTCAGTCAGATGCCAACTTTGATATTTCTGAAGCGCCGTCACTGGCCGACGTATTTATCAATATTTTCCCGAGTAATCCGGTTGAATCTATGGCTCAGGGCAACATGCTGCAAATCATCGTGTTTGCGGTATTGTTCGGCATTGCAATGGCATTAAGCGGTAAACCAGGTGAACGTTTGGCCGCTGTTTTTAATGATCTTAGCGAAGTCATTATGAAGCTGGTAACGATTTTGATGAATCTGGCGCCCTACGGCGTATTTTTTCTGATGGCAAAGTTATTTACCACCCTCGGGTTTGAAACCATTGTCAGCCTTGCCAAATACTTTGGTGTCGTGTTAGCAGTGCTTATTTTCCATGGTCTGGTAAGTTACAGCGTTATCTTAAAAGTGATTACCGGTTTAAATCCGCTGATTTTTTTACGTAAAATGCGCGACGCTGCTTTATTTGGTTTCAGCACGTCGAGCAGCAATGCCACTATGCCGGTTACCATGGAAACAGTGACCAAAAAGCTGGGGGTAAAAAACAGTATTGCTTCTTTTACCGTGCCGCTGGGCGCCACTATTAATATGGATGGCACAGCTATCATGCAGGGCGTAGCCACAGTGTTTATTGCCCAGGTGTATCTGGTTGACCTTACCGTTGCTGATTACCTGATGGTGATTCTGACCGCAACCTTAGCTTCAATAGGTACGGCAGGTGTGCCGGGGGTAGGCTTAATTATGCTGGCTATGGTATTACAACAGGTGGGGCTGCCGGTTGAAGGCATAGCGTTAATCATCGGGGTGGACAGACTACTGGACATGACCCGCACCGCCGTCAATGTTACTGGTGATGCCATGGTGTCCTGCATAGTTGGTAAAAGTGAAAAACAGTTTGATCAGGCCGTTTTCAACGATTCTGCTGCCGGTGTCAAGGAAGAAAGTGTTGATTTCAGACACCTGAGATGACCCAGGATTAAAAAACAGCAGGCTCTAATTGGCCTGCTGTTTTCAGGTTTAACTCAGACCGCCAATTAATTTAACGCTGCCAGCTATGTTGCACCAGCTTTTGCCACCAGTGGAATAACACGTTTGCTGAGCCAATACCCACTTTATCAGCCAGACCTTTTTTCAGCTGATAATTTACTTTGTATACCCGGTGTCCGGCAATTTTAGTCATCAGGTAGTCATCACTTGTCTGAATTTCATCAACCAGCTGCAATTCAAGTGCCTGATAGCCAAACCAATGCTCACCGGTTGCTACCCGCGATACATCCAACTGCGGCCGGTGCTGCTGCACAAAAGATTTGAACAAAACATGGGTTTGCTCCAGCTCCTGTTGAAATTTTTGCCTGCCTTTCTCGGTATTTTCACCAAATAACGTAACGGTGCGCTTAAACTCACCTGCGGTAAACTGTTCAAAATCAACATGGTTTTTCTGTAGCAATTTATGGAAATTAGGCAATTGGGCTATTACCCCTATCGACCCTAATATCGCAAACGGTGCAGCAATAATTTTATTACCAATACAGGCCATCATATAGCCACCACTGGCAGCCACTTTATCAACCGCTACGGTTAACGGGATGCCCTGCTGACGAAACCTGTCAAGTTGTGATGCCGCCAGGCCGTAGCCATGCACCACGCCACCACCACTTTCTAAGCGCAGCAGAACTTCATCTTCAGGCTTGGCTACTGCCAGTACAGCTGTTACCTCCTCCCGCAGTGACTCCGTCTCTCTGGCATCCATAGAACCGTTAAATTCAAGTACAAACAAGCAGGGTTGTTCAGGCCCTTTCTTGTTTTCAGACTTTTGCCGGGCTTTCTGCCATTGCTTAAACGCTTTTTTTTCCATTAAGCGTTGCTGCAGCTCTTCTGTTTGCTGGCGGTAATGTTTACTCAGATCGGTAAACTCTAAGTTGCCTTTCTTCGCTTTGGGCTTGTGGCTGGCATTTACTATAATGCCTATTACCATGGCAATCGCGAACACAATAGTTGCCGCCTTCGCCAGAAACATGCCGTATTCCGTTAAAAATGCCAAAGTTACTCTCCTGTTTTTTGCTTGAGTAAGCGTATTTTATCCTGATTATACAAAAGAAAAAGCCCGGCGCCTGAAGCCGCCGGGCTCTTTATGACACTAAAAGGCTTAGTTTCCGCTTGCTAATACCGCAGGGTTAGAAACTAACAGGCCCTGGCCTCTGTTCAGGAAAAAGGTGACGCTCTGGGTTTGCATTTCCTGAGTTGCCGCCAGACTGGCTGCAGGGCTCAAAATTGAACCATGATCACCCTCGCTGAACCGGGCAATCGCATTGCCGCCGTTCAGTGCAATACCGCCGGCACTGGCAGGTACACCTGCAGCGCCTATAAGCCTGGCCAGTGGCTCAGTACCAGCTAATGGCATTTTACCAGCAGCTAATGCAGCCAACGGATTAAAATAACCGTTTGGAATAACCTGGTCTGGCAGGTTACCGTCAGCATTGCCTACTACTTCAATCATGTAAACCGGCGTTTCACTGTTTACCATACGTTCAGCATAGTTATTAGGGTCGCCGGCATCGGTTACTGTCTGCGCAGCGAATGCAAACTGGCTCAGTGTGGCAGATACCCGGGCCTGCTGGGCTGCATTGGCAGGCTCAGTTAACGTCATTAAATAAGCATTAACTACCGGAGCCGCACATGCCGGGTAAGTAGCAGCAGTTTCAGCTGTAGGTACGCCACAATTAGTATTAGTCACTACATAAGTAACAAAATGCTCAGTCAACGCACCACCGGCGCCTAACATAACACTGGCTTTAATTAATGGTCCGAAGGCGGCAGAATCAAGCAGGAAGTTTGCTACTGCCCCACCCGGCATTGCCAGCGTTGCCGTTTCAACACTGTAAAGTGCATCCAGCATCTCATTGCCGGTACTGGTATTTGCCAGTGCCACCATTGACGTACCCGTTATGCCACCCAGTGAGTGCCCTAAAAATTGTACCCGGCTGGTATCTAACTCAACACCCTGGGCAAAATTCAGTGCTAAACGTAACGCCAGCATATCTGCAATACTCTGGCGTAAATTGTCACGGGTAACCAGTAAATTACTCAGGTTCATGTATACGGTCGCGTTGCCGCTACTGGCATTTAACTGACCAAAGCCCCGATCACCATGTAACGGATGGTCAATTGCCACAGTTGCAAAACCCTGAGACGCAAGCGTGCCGGTAATGGCCAGCATATCACTGCGACGCGAGGTGATACCGTGCTGCAGAATAACCACAGGCCAGCCAGCGGCGGGCTTGGTAATAACATTTTCATCCGGCACGGTCATTTGTACATCAACCGTCTGGTAACCGTTAATTTTAGGAATAGTATTAAACTTCGTTAAGTGCCGGGCCGGGTCAACACCTAAATCACGTAACGCACCACCACTAAATGCCTGACAAGCACCATCGTTTTCAGAAACCGGCGTCTCAGGTTTCATTGCTGGTGGAAGTGCTGCAATAATGGCGCCACTGTCACAACGCGCCATCCAACGGGTATTTAATGGCGCAGTCGGATTAGCTTCGCTGGGCATACCTAAGTAATAAGGCAGATCCATGGTTCCTGTGTAGTAGCGGGTAATAGCGAAAGCCGGGTTGGCAGCGAAAGCCGGATTCAGTTGAGATACGGTTAAACCAGTATTGGTAACAACCAAAGGTGACGGGCCGTAACCTGTTGGCGTTGGTGACGCCATTAACTGTTTTAAGGTAGAAAGTACAGCACCCACTGATTGAGTGGTAATTGCAGCGGTATAAATAATATTATCTTTATTCACCCCTTCATCTCTGACCATCACATTTTCAAAGCTGTTAATCACACCCTGTAGTGCACGCTGTGAGTCACTGGCCAGTGGTAATGTATTGATATCCTGCTTTACCAGTTCATAAGTCGTTGACGGTTTAACTGATTCGCCAT
Source organism: Arsukibacterium indicum (assembly GCF_019100565.1). GTDB lineage: Bacteria > Pseudomonadota > Gammaproteobacteria > Enterobacterales > Alteromonadaceae > Alishewanella > Alishewanella indicum. The sequence goes on from NZ_JAHRID010000001.1 coordinate 543,322, forward strand.
TGCTGTCCTGCAAAACATTGGTAAGGGCAAGCAAATACGTTGTCGCACTGTCCAATGGTTTTAACGGAATAACTGCCACACTGTTGCCGCGGGCTGCAGTGACAAAGTCCTGGCCGAATACCAACTCTTCAGTTATCTGGCATGCTGCACCGCGAGGCACTGCCGTACAGGATGCTTCTGGCGACATCGGATCGCCCATCAGGGCTTTAAACACTCTGACAGCACCCGGCGTTTGGGCTGAATCAGCATCTAAACTAACCCCAGGCGCAAAACTAAGATCAATGGCAAAAGGGTTCTGGGTAGACCAACCGTCCAATGCACCAAGCGCAGTTTGCGGATTGGTATAATCCGGATTTGCACCACCATCAAGCGTTAAAGTGCCATCTGTTGTGCCCTGAAATAGTAAGTCGTTTGGCACTGAAACCCGACCTGCTGTCGGGTCAAATATCACTCTTGATGCTGGAACTACTGGCCCCTGATCAGCAACTTCCTGTTTTATATCTTCTAAAGAATCACCGCAACCAGCCAGGCCGACCGCTGCCGCAACAGCGATACTAATAGCAAGCTTTTTCATAATGTCTCCCCGTCCTTAACACTTATTTTTTTATTGCAAAGCAAAACCTTGCTTTGCTTATTACGAATTCTTTTTAGTTTAAAGTGGCTGTTCTCTCCGAACAGCTACGACCAGTTAAAGTTAACTCAAAGTCTGTCAGATCGCTAGCGTAAAAATACGGTTGGCAGTAAGAAAGATGCAAAATAGTTGTTTTAAGCGTATGCTTGCGCCGTTTTTCAATGCTAACAGGTTAGATTTTATGAATAACTACCCTATCCCGGCCGGGTCACTGCAGAGTAAAGTTATTTTAGTTACCGGTGCTGGCGACGGCATTGGCCGTTGTGCCGCGCTGACTTTTGCCCGTTATGGTGCAACAGTTATCCTGCTTGGGCGAACAGTAAAAAAGCTTGAGGCAGTGTATGATGAAATTGTTGCTGCAGGTGCTCCTGAGCCGGCCATTGTGCCATTAGATTTAAAAGGCGCAACAGCCAGCCATTATAAAGATATGGCAACAACCATTGAGCGGGAATTCGGCAAACTGGATGGTGTACTGCATAATGCCGGTTTACTTGGCGTACTTAGCCCGTTTGAACATATCAATCTGGCCAGTTGGCAGGACATTATGCAAATTAATGTTACCAGCGCTATGTTGATGACTCAGGCCTTAATGCCGGTTTTAAAAAAAGCACCTGCGGCTTCAGTTGTCTTCACCTCATCAGGCGTTGGCCGCACCGGCCGCGCATATTGGGGACCTTATGCAGTATCAAAGTTTGCGACAGAGGGACTAATGCAGGTTATGGCCGACGAGTACGCCGGTACGTCAGTCAGAGTGAATTGCATTAACCCGGGTGCCACCCGCACCGCAATGCGAGCCAAAGCATATCCGGGTGAAGATCCAATGAACCTGAAAACACCAGAAGAATTGATGGGGTTATATTTATATTTAATGTCTGATGCCAGTAAGTCTGAAAATGGTAAGTCACTTGATGCACAACCAAAATAGATAACCAGCGAATCTGGTAATTTTCCATGATAAAACCGGCATTATCGCCGGTTTTATCACTAACTTCTTCAGCGTTTTTCCAGGATCTCACCGCCGTTAGCCACTGCCCACTCATTCCAGATAGCCACTTTGTTATTAAAATTGCTAATTGCCTGCGCTGTTGCCTCAGCAATGAGTTTGTCGATATCTTTGGCAAACTTTTTATCAACCTTAGCCAGCGGCACAACCTGAATACCACGTTGCTGCAAACCTTTCTTCATCGTATGAGTACGCAGCAACTGCAACTGACCATTCTCAACATAAAAAAACTGGCTATCTTTATTTATCGTTTTAAACTTTGGCTTCACGGGCCGTCTGGAGCTGGCGCTATCTGTACTTTCAGCAACAACAACATCACTGCTTTGCCTATATCCTAATTGCTCCATTGTATAACCCTGAGCTTTAGCTAACTGCTCAAGCCTGGCAATTAATTCAACTTCCTGCTGCCGCTCTGCCAGCACACCATTCAATGTTTCAATAACATCTGTCAGTTTAACCAGTGTCAGCTCTTTAGCTGCTTTCTTTAGCTCTTTTTTATCTAACAATAAAGACATAATTCTCTCCTGTGTATAAAAATTTAACAAAGGATAAGCAATTTAACTGATTAAATAAAGCGACGCAGAGTTTTAACAGAAAGATATAAAATAAAATAACTTATTCTATTCAGCCTCAGTTAAGAATAACTTTATTTCAGCTGTTTTCTGTTCCATTAATGTTGAATCTCCTCTTGTTTCAACATTTAATCTGACAACATTTTCTGTATTTGAAACGCGAAGATTGAAACGCCATGTTCCAAAGTCCATACTTAAACCATCCGTATCATCTACAGCCACAGCCCGACTAGCATAGTGTTCTGCTAATTTAGCAATCACCTGTTTAGGTTGGCCAATACTGAAGTTTAATTCACCGGAGGAGGGATAGTCAGCAATCATTTTCTGAACCAACTGCGATAACTTTTTACCTGATAAAGATAATAATTCAGCAACAAGCAGCCATGGAATCATTCCGCTGTCACAGTATGCAAAATCGCGGAAGTAATGATGTGCACTCATTTCACCGCCATAAATAGCATCTTCAGAACGCATTCTTTCTTTTATAAAAGCATGGCCTGTTTTGCTGCAAACAGCTTTACCATTGTGTTGTTGGCATACCGCCTCTGTATTCCAGTATAAGCGGGGGTCATGAATGATCTTTGCCCCCGGCTCTTTTTGCAGAAAAGCGGCAGCCAGAATACCAACAATATAATAGCCTTCTATAAAATTCCCCTGCTCATCAAACAAAAAACAACGGTCGAAATCGCCATCCCAGGCGATACCAAAATCGGCTTGACAATGACGCACGGCATCAGCTGTCATTTGCCGGTTTTCAACTAACAACGGGTTAGGGATCCCGTTGGGGAAATGACCATCAGGTTGATGATTAATCTTAATAAAATTTATCGGTATTTTATGCTGTATAAAGGCTTGCTCAAGCGCATCAATTACATGACCGGCCGCACCATTACCCGCATTAACAACCAGATTTAACGGTTTAATATTGGCGCTGTTGATATAACTCAGCAAATGCGTAATGTAAGGTTGAAGAATACTTTGTTTTTTATAGCTGGCCTTACCATACTGCCAGGTGTCATTTGCAGTCATCGTATTACTTTGGTTAGCCAAGTCTGCTAAAGCTGACGGCAAAAATAACTCTGCCTGCAGTCGCTGTGCTTCATCGCGGATCGCAAATAAACCGGTATCACCACTAATGGGTCGCGACTGAGCACGAACCAGTTTCATACCGTTATAATCTATCGGATTATGACTGGCTGTTACTTCAATTGCCCCGTCTACTGCCAGGTATTGTGCAGCAAAGTAAACCTCTTCGGTGCCAGTCATGCCCAAATCAAGCACGTCTACACCTTCTGTCAGCAAGCCCAGTGTCAGCGCCAGCTTCAGAGATTCAGAACTAAGGCGGATATCAGCCCCCACCGCTACCCTAGCCGGTTTTATAATTCTGGCGAAGGCCCGGCCAATGCTGTAGGCAATTTGTTCGTTCAGCTCTTCACCCAATTTTCCCCGGATATCGTAAGCTTTAAAGCAGGATAAAATAGCCATCTTACCCCCGGCCATATTTATCAGCATAACGCACAATATCATCCTCCCCCAGATAACTGCCTGACTGAACTTCAATAAGTTCCAACGGGATTTTACCGGGGTTTTCTAACGAGTGAACCACACCAATTGGAATAAAGGTTGATTCATTTTCGGTTACCATAAACTCTTCATCGCCGTTTCTTACCAGCGCAGTGCCACTGACCACAACCCAGTGCTCCGCCCGGTGATGATGTTTCTGAACAGACAGTTTAGCGCCGGGTTTAACCGTAATATGTTTAACCTGATAACGGGTTCCCTGATCGACCGAATCATATTTACCCCACGGCCGGAAAACCTCGCGATGCAAATCAACCTCGGTTCGGCCATAGCTTTGTAACCGCTGCACAATGTTTTTTACCTGCTGAATATCATTTTTATCTGCAACCAACACAGCGTCTTTGGTTTCAACCACAATAACATTGTCTAAGCCAATAACTGCTACCAGCTTTTCTTCGGCGTTAACATAACTGTTGTAGGTTGCTTCTAACATCACATCACCACGACAGGCATTGCCCTGAGCATCTTTTGCCATCACTTCCCATAGCGCATCGTAACTGCCAACATCACTCCAGCCAGCATTCAGTGGTACCATCACCGTGTTGTCGGATTTTTCTAACACGGCATAATCAAGGGAATCGGCCGGGCTGGTGCTAAACGCAGTTTTGTCTACCCGGACAAAATCCAGATCCTGGCTTGCTTCACTCACCGCTAACCGGCATGCCTTAACAATATCCGGCGCAAATTTTTCGAGTTCTGCCAATAAACTACTGGCTTTAAACATAAACATGCCGCTGTTCCAGCAATATTCTCCAGATGCAAGATAGTGCTCTGCCATACTTTTGTCTGGTTTTTCTTTAAATTCGGTTACCGCAAACGTATTTGGCATATCTGCAATACTATTGGTATTGTGTCGAATATAACCATAACCGGTATGGGCACTCACTGGTACAATACCAAAAGTTACCAATTTACCCGCTGTGGCAGCCACCATTGCCTCAGCAACAGCCTGCTGAAACGCGGGAATGTCCTGAATAACATGATCAGCAGCCAATACCAGCAGTACCGGATCTTGTTCTGTCTGAAGTGCCTGAATTGCGGCGATGGCGATAGCAGGTGCGGTGTTTCTACCCACCGGCTCCAGCAAAATACCTGCGTTACTGATTTGTAACTCACGCAACTGTTCAGCCACCATAAAACGATGGTCTTCGTTGCATACCACCAATGGCGGTGCGAGCTGCTCGATACCCTTTAACCGGAGCAGGGTATTTTGCAGCATACTTTTTTCGTTAACCAGGGACAAAAATTGTTTGGGCTTTTTTGCGCGGGACAATGGCCAGAGCCGGGTACCCGACCCACCAGATAAAATAACCGGGATCATTGCTACTCCTTGCGATACTTTCCATAAGAATAAAATAGTTAGCTAAGCTTAGTATAGCCAGCTTTGCCAGCAAACGTCACCCGGAATATTTACATCGATAACAGCTGCACCATTAATTATATGACTGGAATCGGGCTGGTCGGTGCTCATAATTAAGGTAGAATCAGCTATCTTAACGCGACTTTTTTCAGGATAAGTGTTATGCCAAAATTTAAAGAACTCTTTATCAACAATAAAAACTGGGCCGATCGGATAGAACGCGAACAACCGGGCTTTTTTAAGCAATTGTCTGAGCAGCAAACCCCTGAATACTTGTGGATTGGCTGTTCAGACAGCAGAGTACCGGCCAATGAAATTGTCGGGCTGTTGCCTGGCGAGCTCTTTGTTCACCGTAACGTTGCCAACCTGGTATTACATTCAGATATGAACTGTTTATCTGTTTTACAGTATGCAATTGACGTTCTGAAAGTAAAACATATCCTGGTGGTAGGACATTATGGTTGCGGCGGTGTAAAAGCAGCTATGATGAAGCAGCGGGTAGGCTTTGTTGATAACTGGCTGAGAAACGTTAAAGACGTCTATGCGATGCACCGGGAAGAAGTGGACAGCTTCGAAGATGACAATGAACGCCTGAACCGGCTGATTGAACTCAATGTCATCGAGCAGGTTCGTAATTTGTGTCATACCAGTTTTGTCCAGGAAGCCTGGGAGCGGGGTCAGCCACTGGCCATTCACGGTTGGGTTTACAGTTTGCGAAATGGCAGGGTGAAAGACTTAAGGGTCAGTCACTCCTGCGCCGATAAAATAGACGATATATATGCAATGGATCCGCTCGACAACTAGGCCGTGTTGATCATTATTTAAATATAATTTCCTGCGGAGCAACGGGTTGATAGACAGCGCTGTGGCCTTCAACCCATTTGTTATTCTGCAAATAACTGGAACGGACCTGTAAACTGCCGTCTGGCATTATTTTGCTAAGTGATTTTACCTGAGTGATGCCGTTCTGATTATTTTCGACGCTCTCCAGCGCGGTAATTTCACCGCTTTGCGGATTAAATTGCATGGTGCCGTAAGTATAAAAACCAGCAGTGGTGAAATAATAATACGCCAGACTGTTTTTTGCATCGTCCCAGAATATAAATGACTCACCACCATATTCGCCATGGTTTATTGAGTGTACCGTTTTAATTGCCTGGCCGTTCAGTGCCCGGAACCAGTGCGAGCGGTCAATAACTTGCTTGTCACTGCCGGGCTCAGCGAGATTGCCCTGCCAATACTGGCCCAGATACGGCCGGAATACTTCCAGTTTTGGGTGTAAAGTTGGGTTATCTTCGGCTGCCAGAGCAAAACCTGTAAACAGGCAACATATAAAAACTAATACTTTCATTACAATTATCCCGTTTAAGCACGCTAAGAATATGGCTGAAGTATTAAAGATAATCTGCTTAAAGTAAAACCCTGCTTATAACACTACGGTTTTATTGCCATGTACCAGTACCCGGTTTTCTACCACCAGTTGCAACGCGCGGCTTAACGCTGCTTTTTCAACATCCCGGCCCGCCTTAGCCATGTCAGCAGCACTGAAATTATGGTCCACCGTACGCACCATCTGTTCAATTATCGGGCCTTCATCGAGTTGTTCATTCACGAAATGAGCGGTCGCACCAATAATTTTCACACCGCGCTCAAACGCCTGCTGATATGGGTTAGCCCCAATAAATGCAGGTAAAAAACTGTGATGAATATTAATAATCCGATTGCGATAATGGGCAACAAAGTCGGCACTTAAAATCCGCATAAACTTAGCCAACACCAGATAATCGGGTTGATAAGGCGCTATTGTCGCCAAAATTTGCTGTTCATGATCGGTTCTGCTTACTCCGTGATGGCTTATATGGTGGTATGGGATTGCAAATTTGTCAGCCAAAGCACTAAGCTCAGCGTAGTTGCCTACTATTGCTGCAATATCTAACGCCAGTGAACCATCGAACACTTTCATTAGAATATCACCCAGACAATGTGCCTCCCGGGTAACCAGCACTACCACCCGCTTGGCACCTTCACTTAATAAACTACGGCGACTGCCGGTTGGCAACGCCCGGTCTAAATCAAATAGTAAGGTGGTATCATTAAATACGCCTTCCAGAACAGTTCGCATGTAAAACTGCCCGGTTACCGGATCGACATATTCAGTATTGCGGACAATATTCAGTTGATGCTTATAGCAAATATTCGTTATCTGGGCGATCAGTCCTTTCGAATCAGGGCATTCTGTTAACAGGGTTTTTCGTTCCATCTCATACTCTTAAATTAACATGGGCAACGCCAGTCTGGCCTAACATACGTATAGCGTCAAAGCTATTCAGACGGCTATACTACCGCTTGTTGTTTCGTTACTGCAACTGCATAATGCTCCTTTATCAAAGCTCGCTGCGTATTGTTATTAATGAATGCTTTTCAGTTTAATGTTGTTGGCACGATTGAGTCGCCATATAAACAAAAATTTGCTATCCCACGACAGCCCGGGCTCATCCCTGAAGCCAGAGGCAAATTAATACTTGTGCCCCCCTATGCCGAAAATGACATCATCAGGGGGATCGAAAGTTTCAGCCATTTATGGCTGGTGTTTGTATTTCATGAAACCGCGGACAAGGGCTGGTCGCCTCTGGTCAGGCCGCCACGGCTGGGTGGCAACGCCCGCAAAGGTGTTTTTGCCACCCGGGCAACATTCCGGCCCAATCCAATTGGCCTGTCTGTCGTAAAACTGGAAAAGGTTTACCGTCAGCAAGACAAACTGATACTGGAGTTGAGCGGTATAGATTTGCTGGATGGTACGCCTATTTTAGACATTAAACCTTATTTACCCTATGCTGATGCGCTGCCAAACGCGTCAGGGGGATTTGCCGACAGTGCGCCACAAACCATGATGACGGTGAGCTTTAGCGAACATGCAATGGATTTTTGTCAGGCGCAAACGGCTTATCCTGATCTGGCGATACTGATTGAAAAAGTACTGAAACAAGACCCTAGACCATCTTATAAAAAACAGCGTACAACTGAACAACACTATGGTATGTCGTTGTACCAGTTTAATATTAAATGGACTGTCAATGGAGAACACAATCATGTTACTGAAATCTCTCAGCTACCTTAGTTTACTGATGGCTGCAGCCAGTAGCATAGCGATACCGGAGCTACCCGAACCCGTTAGCAACAATAGTGTTGCCAGCACTACAGTGCGCGGAAAAACTTATATTATCAGTGCAATGGGCATTGGCCCTGGCAAGCAAAGCGCTGATTTACACAATAAAATATGGATGCACACCCTGGGAGAATTTGGTTGGTCTGAATTGCCTGTGGTACCCAGCAAGCAACGATTTACTGGTCGCGCAGCGGCCAGTGCTGTTGCACTGAACAATAATTTTTTCATTTTTGGCGGCTTTACCGTCAATGCTGATGGCACCAGGCAAACGGCCACCGACAGCTATCGGCTGGACCCGGTAACCCGGCGTTATACCCGGATCAACGACATACCCGTGCCGGTTGATGATGCCGTTGCCCTGCCCTATCAGAATCGCTATATCTATCTGGTCAGTGGCTGGAGTGACCATGGCAACGTTAATCTGGTACAACTGTTTGATAATTTTACCCAGCGCTGGACCCAGGCGACGCCTTTCCCGGGCAAACCGGTATTTGGTTTATCTGGCGGTATTATCGACAATAAGTTACTGGTATGTGATGGCGTCGCTATCGAGTACCCGCCGGCGAAACCCCGCAACTTTGTCAGTGAACCCGCGTGCTGGTTGGGAACAATCACCAGCAATCCGAACGAAATAAGCTGGCAACCGGTGCCGCACCCCACCGGCGAAGCCCGTTTCAGAATGGCAGCAGCAGGGACGGAACTGAACGGCGAGCAGGTAATTATTTTTACCGGCGGCAGTAAACTTCCCTATCATTACAACGGAATAAGCTTCAATGGCCAGGTTGTCAGCCCGGATAACAGCGTTTGGATATATTCTGTTGCCACAAAACAATGGCGAACGGCGGCAGACAGTGTCCCGGTGATGGACGCCCGGACATTGCTGGAATTAAATGGCGAATTTTATACCCTTGGCGGCATGCTGCCAGAGCAAAAGGTAACAAATAAGCCAATAAAACATCAGATTCAACTTCTGCCAGAGTAAATGACTTGCTAGAATGACGGCAATTTTCTGACTATTTTCTGAGAGCGGTATGCGCACCAGCCAGTATTTATTATCTACAGTAAAAGAAACCCCCTCTGACGCTGAAATAATCAGCCATAAACTGATGCTTCGCGCCGGCATGATCCGTCGCTTAGGCACGGGTATGTTCAGCTATCTGCCTACTGGTGTAAGGGTGCTTCGTAAAGTTGAAGAGATTGTTCGCCAGGAAATGAATAAAGCGGGCGCTATCGAAGTGCTGCTGCCAATGGTGCAACCTGCTGAGTTGTGGCAGGAATCTGGTCGCTGGTTCAGTATGGACGCGGAGCTTCTGCGTTTTCAGGACCGCCATCAGCGTGACTATGTGCTGGGGCCGACTCATGAAGAAGTGATCACCGATCTGGTTCGCCGGGAAATTACCAGCTACAAGCAATTACCGTTGAATTTGTATCAAATTCAAACTAAATTCCGCGACGAACGCCGGCCGCGTTTTGGCGTAATGCGCGCCCGCGAATTTATTATGAAAGATGCGTACTCTTTCCACCTGAGCCAGCAAAGCCTGCAACAAACCTATGACGCGATGTACAGTGCTTATTGCAATATCTTTAACCGGTTAGGGCTGGATTACCGGCCCGTGCAGGCAGACAGTGGCGCTATTGGCGGCAGTGTTTCCCACGAATTTCATGTACTGGCCGAGTCTGGCGAGGACGCTATCGCTTTCTCAGACAGCAGTGATTACGCTGCGAACATCGAAATGGCTGAAGCACTGGCACCTAAAGGCGACAGGGCGGCACCGGCATCAGCACTAACCGAAGTTGCTACTCCTGACGCAGGCACTGTGGCGGAGGTAGCTGCGCTACTCAATGTTGCAGAAGCAACTATTGCCAAAACGTTATTTGTACTGGCTGAACCTGACGAAAAAGGCGTGCAACAGCTCATTGCTTTAGTACTTCGTGGTGACCATGAGTTAAATGAACTTAAAGCCGAAAAACTTGATGGTGTTGCCAGCCCCCTGCAATTTGCTTCAGAGGAGCAGATCCGCACACTGTGTAAGGCAGGCCCGGGTTCAGTAGGACCTGTTGGCTTACAAATCAGAATTATCGCTGATCGCAGTGCTGCCCATCTTGCTGACTTTGTAGTAGGAGCAAATAAGGATGGTTTTCATTTTGCCGGTGCCAACTGGGAGCGGGATATTACGCAGTATCAGGTAGCAGATATCCGTAATATTGTGGCCGGCGACCCGAGCCCTTGTGGTTTTGGTAATCTGATCATTAAACGTGGGATTGAAGTTGGTCATATTTTTCAACTGGGTGAAAAATATTCTAAAGCACTGAAAGCCGGCGTGTTGAACGAAGATGGCAAGCATCAAATTATGACCATGGGTTGCTATGGTGTCGGTGTATCGCGCATTGTCGCCGCGGCAATTGAACAAAACCATGATGAAAACGGTATTATCTGGCCAGATGCTATTGCCCCTTTTCAGCTAGCCCTGATCCCGATGAATATGCATAAATCAGTTCGTATTGCTGAAGTTACCGAACAACTCTACCAGCAGTTATCAGCTGCCGGCATTGAAGTATTATTTGATGATCGCCGGGAGCGCCCGGGCGTTATGTTTGCCGATATGGAACTGATTGGCGTACCGCATACTATCGTGATAGGTGAACGGAATCTTGATAACCAGCAGGTTGAATATAAGAACAGGCGCACAGGGGAAAAAGTGATGCTTGATATTGCCTCTGTTGTCGCTGAGATCCAGCAAAAAATTTCCTGATAGTTTATTTGCCCCCTTTTAGGACTGTGTTTATGCGTGCTTGCTAAACACAGTCTGTTTCGTTAGCTACCTTTATTTTCCAAGCCCTGTTGTTATACCCGATATATAAATTTGATACTGCACAAATTTAAATTAGTTTATTCTAAATTTTAATTGCCAGCTTACTGAAAACACCTTAGAATAAATCGAGTTATAAGCTTATTCCTTTTAGATATATCTGGAGGCGCGGTGCTGGCATTTGTTGGGGCAGTAATTATTGGTTTGAGCCTTGGCCTGTTTGGCTCAGGCGGCTCTATTCTGACAGTGCCGGTATTGCTGTACCTGCTTGGTATGTCTGCTGAATTAGCCATTGCCTCTTCCTTGTTAATTGTCGCAGGTATCAGTTTATTTGGCTCTGTTCACAATGGCATGAAAAGGCTGATTAGCTGGCGCCATGTGCTCTGGTTTGGTGTGCCGGGCATGCTTGGTACCTACGGCGGAGCCTGGGCAGGTACCCTTATCGACAGCCGCTGGCAATTATTGGTTTTTGCGTTGCTTATGATTGTTGCAGCAGTATTTATGTGGCGCAGTAAATTGCAGGACATGATAAGTCTGCCTGATTTTAACAAAACCAAGGTGATAGCTGATGGTTTGCTGGTAGGTGCCATTACCGGTTTTGTCGGGGTTGGTGGTGGCTTTTTAATTGTTCCAGCGTTAGTGCTGTTGGCAGGCTTACCGATTGCTGTCAGTGTCGCTACCAGCTTACTTATAATTGCCATGAAATCCTTTGTTGGTTTTGCTAAATATTACCTGGTGTTTAGTAGTCAGGGACTGCAATTTGACTGGCCAGTTATTGCGTTAATGACAATCGCCGGTATTGCAGGCAGTTATCTCGGTGGCTGGGTTGGCCGGCGCTTACCCAAAGAAAAACTACAGCGGGGCTTTGCTATATTTTTAGCGCTAATGGCTATCGTCGTTATCACGCAATCCGTTTTTTAAACTGGCAAAATAGGGGTTAAGGAGCACAGGATGAAAACATCGCAACAATTGATAGCAGAAGCCAGAGCGGCTGTCAGAGAGGTTAGTGTTACTGATCTTGCAGCCTATTTAAATCAGCATCCGGAACCAAGGCTTATTGATGTACGGGAACCGGCAGAGTTTAGTCAGGGCCATATTTTTGGTGCAATAAACTACCCAAGAGGGGTATTGGAAATGCAACTGGCCAATCATCCGGCTGTCGCCGCCAGTGGCTGCGCTGCAGATGTTGCTTTAGAACAGTTGGCCAGTGCTCCATTATTTCTGATTTGCCGATCCGGCGGCCGCTCCGCTCTGGCAGCAGAGTCATTGCAGCGCATGGGCTTTACTAAGGTTTACTCGGTAGCGGGTGGTATGCAGGACTGGCATGCTGCAAACTTTGCAATACAAACTACAGAATCAAAATAGAGATAAAAAATGGATAACTTTACACCATTTTCGGCATTGCTAGGCGGAAGTCTGATTGGGTTGGGAACCTTGTTGCTGCTGGTCACCCTGGGGCGGATAGCTGGTATCTCAGGTATTGTCAGCCTGGCAATTTTCCAACGCGAGGGGCGAAGCTGGCGGCTGGCCTTCGTGGCAGGGTTGCTACTCGGCCCGCTACTGGTTGCGCTTGTGATAAATGATTTCAGTTTCAGTACACCGGATCTGAACAGTCGCACCCTGATTGCAGGTTTACTAGTCGGGCTTGGCACTGCCTGGGGTAGTGGTTGTACTTCCGGCCATGGTATTTGCGGGATCGGCCGCTTTTCGCCGCGTTCTATTGTCGCAACCATGATGTTTATGACTACTGGCGTAATTGTAGCCAGTTTGTTTTAACGTTTGAGGTTATTTATGCATCTTTTCTTTGCCCTGTTGTCAGGCATGTTGATCTCTGCTGGAATTGCTGTTTCCAAAATGATAGACCCACAAAAAGTCTTGAGCTTTCTGGACGTTAGCGGTAACTGGGATCCGAGCCTGGCGCTGGTAATGGCGGCAGCCCTGTTGGTTTATACTCTGGGCTACCGGTTGGTGTTGAACAAAAGCACCCCTTTATTTGACAAGAATTTCTATTTACCGACGAAACAACATCTGGACCGTTCTTTATTGGCCGGCGCTGCTATTTTTGGTGTCGGCTGGGGGTTAACTGGCTATTGTCCGGGGCCAGCCATTGCTGCTCTGCCAGCTGCCAGCACTGGCACCGCAGGTTTCGTCGCCATGATGGTGCTCGGCTGGTTTATCGCAGGCAAGATACCCATCAACAAACGTCAGCAAAAATCCTGATCTGCGGCTGATTGTTCGTCTCCTGTTAAATTCATTGCTATAGTAAACAATAAGCTAAATGCGATGAACATAACAGGCAGGTTAATCTGCCCTAACCCAGAGTTGGTTGATGTGGATACAACGCTTGAAAATATTCTGCTCCACGTTTCATTAAGCCCGGTACTGGATAGTGGTGACAGTCAGGCTGCCGAGCTGCTGTTATTGCAAGCCTGTTTAAATGGTTTAGCCATAGCCCGGGTAAGCTTGTGGTGTTTCGATGATAAACGCAACCTCATTACCTGTGAGCAACTGCTGGACAAGGATTTACCGCTAAGCACGGAAAAGGCCACCTTTCACCGTCGCGACTTACCGGCTTATTTCAGTGCACTTGACCATCAACGGGTGATCCGCGCCAGCGACGCATGCAACCACCCTGCCACAGCTGAATTCACTGAAAGCTATCTTATTCCAGCTAATATAGTGTCTATGCTGGATGTACCTATCCGCTTCGGTGGCGAAATGATCGGCATTATTTGCTGCGAACAAAAAGAAACCATAAAACATTGGACTGACGACGAAACACATTTTGTTGCAGCCCTTGCCGATCTTTACGGCAGAGCGCTGACGGCCAGTCAGAAAAAACAATATCAGCAGCAACTGGAGCAGTTAAATCAGCAACTTGAACGCCGGGTAGTTGAGCGTACGGAGCAATTGGAAAAGCACATTAGTGAACTGCAGCAAACTCAGGCGCAGCTGGTTGAATCTGAAAAAATGGCGTCATTAGGAACACTGGTTGCAGGGGTTGCCCATGAGGTTAATACTCCGCTGGGTATTGCCATTACGGCTAACTCTCACTGTGTTGAACTAACAGATAAATTACAGAAATTGCTGGAAAGTAATACGTTAAGCCGAAGCAAACTGGAAACGACCATAGCAGCACTGCGCGATAGTCATGCAGTGATAGAACGCACCCTTAACCGTTCGGCTGAACTGGTTGTTAACTTTAAAAAAACCGCGGTTGATCAATCCAGCTATGATATTCAGACAATTAACCTGGCAGATTATATCCATACTTTAGTGTCAACGCTTAAACCTTATACCAAAGCATACGATGTCAATCATATTATTCAGTGCCATCAGCCGGTCAACATTACTACTTATCCCGGTGCTATTGCCCAGGTTATTACTAATCTTGTTATTAATGCCTGTGTCCACGCCTTTGACCAAAATAAAAATGCCAATGAAGTAGAGTTTTTGATCGAACAACAGCAACAGGGAAAAGTACAATTAACCGTGCGGGATAATGGCAAAGGTATTGCCAAAGCAGAGCAGAAACGGATTTTTGAACCGTTTTATACCACCAAAAGAAGTAATGGTGGTAGTGGGCTGGGGCTGGCAATTGTCTATAACCTGGTAGCCAGTACCCTCGGAGGTGCTATAAGCGTCGATTCAACCCCAGGGGTTGGCACCAGCTTTCGGTTGACCCTACCGCCAATTTGTCCCGCAGCAGCCGGCACTAAATGATAATGCTGAACACTGCCAACATATTGCTTTATTTGAATTTGAGCTGATGTAATCTGAGCTGGTGTTATTTGAAGAAGGAATATATGGCGGAGCGGACGGGACTCGAACCCGCGACCCCCGGCGTGACAGGCCGGTATTCTAACCGACTGAACTACCGCTCCGAAGAAGCAACAAAATTGGCGGAGCGGACGGGACTCGAACCCGCGACCCCCGGCGTGACAGGCCGGTATTCTAACCGACTGAACTACCGCTCCGAAGAAGCAACAAAATTGGCGGAGCGGACGGGACTCGAACCCGCGACCCCCGGCGTGACAGGCCGGTATTCTAACCGACTGAACTACCGCTCCGCGCTAATTACACCAGACAATTTCATTTGGGTATCGTCTGGTGCGGCGGGAATGATACGGATAAGGCCATAGCCCGTCAACTTCTTTTTTGTCGCTTTTGGCTATTCCTTAATCATCCGGCAGGGAAAGATCCAGAATATCATCCAGATCGTTGTTTTTTTGTGCTTTTGTCTGCGCAGGCTCATTTTTGGTACTACCAGCAGCCGCAGCAGATGGCTTGACACTGCCAGTTGCAGCAACTGTTTTGTTCCGCCAAAACAGCAAAGCAGCCGGCTTTTTACCACTCATAATAAACCAGATGGCAAGGCTTCCTGTGATCAGAATAAACACATTAATACCAATAACCAGTGCCCATGGAAATCCCGGATCAACTTCGGGTTCAACAGGGCTTAGGTCAGCACGCATTTGTTCTGGTAACTGCTCCAGTTCGGGCGCGGCAAATGTTTGCTGATTTACCACAAAACTTAATTCCGGCATTGTTAACATAAACTCGCGACCATCCTGCCAGTTGCCAAACACCGCAGTCTCAAGAATATAACTACCAAACCCTTTATTTAGCACAACCAGGGTATTATCAGGGTTTGCCTCGGCATTCAATGCGTACTGGTCAACACTGCCATCCGGATATCGAATTCGTCCCTGGATAAGCAAACTTGCCGCATCTACACCCGGCTCCGTTAAATTAAATATTACCTGATGGCTGTCAGCTTCAGTTGCTGCCATAACAACTTCCGGGTTAATTGGTGCCGGCTTTAAAATAAGGGGCTCTTGCTCAATTTCCCGGGTATAGAGTGCTGTACGGACAATATATTTGGGGGTCCATTGCCCCGCAACAAAGTCAAGTTTGAACTCACCGGTAAAAATACCGTCGCGGGCCCGCTCATCAAAACCGCGGCCATCATCTCTGAACGTGGCTACCTGAATAATACCGCGGCCAAAATTATCAAACTCTGCATTATTTGTGCTGATGAAAATGACTTCCAGCGTTAGCACTTCCCGAAAATCACGGGCATTTACCGTTGTATCGCCATTTAATAGCCGTGCAGTGACTTTGACGGTTTCCCCTACCATCAGATTGGCTGGCAGTGGGTCAACGTCAAGTTTAATATCAGTAAGCACCATAATCCGGCTTTCTGGCAGGATCCGGCCAATAGCTTGCCACGGCCCGGCCATAGGGTTATTAATTTCTATTAAGTCGTAGGTGGCGGCATCATGCCAGCGTATCTGATTTTCTTCTGCGGTATTAAAATGCAACTTACTGCCATCGGGCCTGACCAACACCACTGAGGCGCTGCCCGGGCGACGAAACAAAAGTAATGTAATGGTTTCAACTTCGCTGTCGATCCGAAAGCGATTTTCGAAAAAGGGGATCTGATTTTTAGTAGGTAAATCGCCCAGCAGGGCAAAACCTTCGGCCTGATCGCTGGCCTGCTCAGCGGTTAACGCCTGTTCTGCAGGCTCGCTGTCCTGACGAGCCTGTACCATTGCAGGCCAGAGCATGGCTGCAATGAGCACTACACACCACCATTGACCCCTTAGGTTCGCCACAGGCAACTTCCTCCTTTTTTCTGAACCAAATCTAACCGGCTTTCATGGGCCTGAAGTTCATCGGCAGATGCCCTGATAACCTTTAATTTGTTGCTGCGGATCAAGGTTGTCTGCTCATTGTCTCCGGCTTCCCCCTGTTCCTGCTCTGCTGCCAGATTTAAACTGACCTGGCCACCTGTCATCAGCAAATAAACATCGGCCAGGATTTCAGCATCCAGTAAAGCACCGTGTAAGGTCCGATGACTGTTATTAATATCGTAACGACGGCACAATGCATCCAGATTGTTTTTCTGTCCCGGGTGCAGCTCCCGCGCTAGTTTAAGGGTATCGAGTACCGCACAATACTCATGCACCGGCGGCAATGCGGGTCGAAGTCTGGCAAATTCATGGTCGATAAAACCCACGTCGAACGCGGCATTATGAATAACCAGCTCTGCGCCCTGAATGTAGTCAAAGAAGCTTTTGGCTATATCCCGAAACTTGGGCTCATTTGCCAGACGCTCATTGGTAATGCCATGTACTGCAATCGCTTCAGCTTCAATTTCCCGTTCAGGGTTAATATAAACATGGTAGTTATTGCCGGTAAAACGTCGGTTTACCAGTTCTACACAACCAATTTCGATAATACGGTGCCCTTCCCGCGGATTAATACCGGTGGTTTCGGTATCCAGAATGATTTGTCGCTTTGCCATGATAGATTTCGCTTTTTACTGCAATTACGTTAGATTATACGCCGTTTTGGTTCGAGGAAAGGCTTTATGCAGAAAAGTGTTGCGATCTATACCGACGGCTCCTGTCTCGGTAACCCCGGGCCCGGCGGTTACGGCGCTATTTTGGTGTACAACCAGCATCGCAAAGAGCTCAGTGGCGGCTATCGTCTTACCACCAATAACCGGATGGAACTGCTGGCCGCTATTATTGCCCTGGAGAGTTTAAAATCCGCCTGCCAGGTCGATTTAACCACTGACAGTCAGTACGTGAGGCTGGGTATAATGCAATGGCTGGCAGGTTGGAAACGCAATAACTGGAAAACCAGCCAGAAGCAGCCGGTTAAAAATCAGGATTTATGGCAACGGTTAGACGCAGCTGCAGCAAGACATACTGTAAACTGGCACTGGGTGAAAGGCCATGCCGGCCACCCAGAGAATGAACGTTGTGACGTTCTGGCCCGCAGCGCAGCTGAAGCCAAGCCAACCACAGTCGACCATGCGTTTGAAGCAAATAAATAAGAAGGTGGATTTCAAAAAACGTACAAAGTTTTTATGCCACAAATTAACCGCAAGAATTGATTAGGCAACTGCGGCTGGTGCAAGGTCAGCTGCTTTAGCTACAACACTCGCTTTGGCCCATCACAGCAACTCGCTCGCGCTTACGCGCTCACTCAGACACTCTGTGATGTCCAAATCGAGGTTCTAGCCGCAGCTGCCCCTCTGGTTATGCAATTATTCACCAGATTTAACTGTACTTTCACTACTGTTGTTCGCAGACAGCATCTTTTCCAATTCAGCAATAAAATCTTTGTCATCCGGTGCGGTGCGGCTGCCAAAATGCTTAACTGTCTGCTCATCGCTACTTACCAGATACTTATTAAAATTCCAGGACGGGGTTTCACCGGTTTTGGCAATTAACGCTTTAAATACCGGGTTCGCCTCATCACCTTTTACTTTGGTAGTGGTAAACATCGGAAACTTAACGCCATAAGTCAGATAACAAACTTCTGCTGTTTTTTCAGCATCATCATATTCCTGCTTAAAACTGTCAGACGGGAAACCCAGCACCACTAAGCCTTTATCCTGATACTTCTGGTATAACGCTTCCAACCCTTCAAACTGCTTGGTAAAGCCACATTTACTGGCAGTATTGACGACCAGTACCGTTTTACCCTGATACTGTTCACACAAATCGACCGTTTCACGGGTATTTAGCTGTTGCATAGCATGGCCCAGTATTTCACCACACTGGTTAGCCAGCACAGAAGTGGACATTAACGAGCCTGCTAACGCAGCGGCACCTAACCATTTATTCATTTTCATTCTCCGAAGACATGTTGGCATATACGCTAAGCTGTTACGTAAGCTTAGCCTAAACCGATCTGTGTCACAGTAACAGCGTGCGATTAAAAACGATAAGTCAGTTTCAGGCGCAGTGTTCTGGGTTCTAATGGGTGAGAATGGCGGTCTTCGATGCCCTCTGCTGGTTCACCCGGCAGGCGCGAGGCGTAAAAGTAGTCAATGTCGTTATCATTGCTATCGAGCAGATTTAACAAATCAACGCCAAACTGCCACTGTCGCCAGGCATATTGATACCCTGCATTCAGCACCGTGGTTGCGGCAGAGCGTTGTTCATTGAAGCTATCTAACGTTCGTTTACCAAAATGCCGCAACCTTAGACTGGCTTGCCAGGGACGGTTTGCTTTATAAATTAACCCCATGCTGGCTACCAGTGGCAGTGAGCCATCCACATAATTGCCCTCACCCTCCACGTTGCCGGTAAAACGGGAACGGGTCAGGGCCAACTCAGCATCCAAACTCCAGTTGCTGCCCAGCCAGTAATAGGCAGCCAGTTCAACGCCAAAACGTTTACTGCCCCTGTTCGGCTCATTTGTACCGGCATCGCCAACGTAAAGTAGCTCAGAATCAAGCTCAAGATACCAGATTGCCAGGGAGGCATTAAAAGCAGTGTAATCAAAAAAGCGTAAGCCAAGTTCTGCACCGTCAGATTTTACCAGTAAATCGACCGGCTCTACTGCTTCCAGGGTAAGCGGATCGGCAACTGTGGTAGCGCCACGGGCATCATTTGAATGAAAACCCTGACCGGTATTAAGATACGCCTGCCAGTTTGGCGAAAACTGATAACTGATACCTGCCTTCAGCGACAGAATATCGTCAGACGCATTGCCAGAGTTGGCTGTTGTTAACGCACTGTCGACGGACGCATCCATATAGTCGTAACGCAAACCCAGATGTGCAGTCCAGTCGGCATTAAGCTGAATATCTGACTGGCTGAAAACACCCACAGAACCCTGCTCAACCATATCGCTTCGCACAGTATTTAAACGTTGCCGGGCACGAGTGTTGTAAAGCCCTACCTCACCAATATCGTCATAACGTAACTGCACACCAACAACATGCTCTATAGCAAACTGACCAACCCGGTGATGCCAGTGATGGCTTAACTGACCACCGAAAATCTGCCGTTTGTCGACTTGTTGAAACTGATCGCCATTAACCGGATCTGTCAGAAAATAGGTGAAGTTAGACCATAAATCCATCTCAGAATCAATCAGATAAGCATTCGCCTGCCAGGCATCGCTGTACCAGCTTGTCGACAAACTGTAGCGACTACTCTGGCCGCCGACGGTGGTATCAAGTGAACCCAGTCTGGCAATCTGACCGCTGGCCACAGCACGGCCAGGGATCTGATCAGCGGCGTTCCAGCTGTTATCGTATGCCATTGCCGTTACCGAAAGCTGTCCAATACCCAATGGCTGGCTGTAACGCGCCAAAGCATTTACCTTCTGAACATCTTCTTTAATGTCCGTCCAGGGGCCGTCATATTCCTGCAGCTCACCTGCCAGCAGCACGTTGCCGTTGCCCTGTTTACTGCTGCCTTTAGCCATTAACCGACGAAAATTGTCCTGGCCAACACTGAGCATTATATCTGTGGGTGTACGGTTCTGAATACTGAACCGGGCTGAACCTGCAGCGGAAAAATCACCATCGTACGCCTGATAAGCTCCTTTTTGATAAGCAATCTGACTGATCAGCTCAGGCATAATAAAACTTAAATCGGTATAGCCCTGGCCATGACCATGGCTTCGCATATTAATTGGCATGCCATCGATACTGGTGCTGAAGTCGGTGCCATGATCAAGATTAAAGCCCCTCAGAAAATACTGGTTTGCTTTACCACTACCGCTATGCTGAGTTACCACCATACCAGGAATGAACTCCAGCACTTCGCCAGTGCGAAGTAATGGGCGGTCACTTATCTCTGCGTCACCAATTACGCCTTCGGAGGCAGAACTTGCCTGGCCGAGTAAATCGGTTTGCCGGCCCTTAATCGTAATTTGCTCCATCATATGAGCCGACAGCGGATCTGCTGCAAGCCCCACCGGTAAGCAGCCTAAAACGAAGGCGCTGGCAAGCAGGCGGTATCGATAGTTGTTCATGGATTATCCTGTTACTTAAATTTTAGTTTAGCGGAAAGGTGTCTGAGTCAGCAGAGAGCACGCCATTGGCTGCCTCTCCGGGTACCTGCCATGACAACAACAGTTTATGGCTGGGTTCACTGGCAAATAATGCCCGGTAACTGACTTGCCAATCGGTGGCACTGTCACAATTCACCGTAACAGCAAGCACTAAATAATGATCACGCTGAAGTTGCTGTAACTGCCAGTTACCGGCCGGTGCTGGCTCAAGCAGACAAGGCGAACCAGCACTGCTGAAGGCCAGATGTTCATTTAAATAGGTGTTAAGCGCCGGTGCACTGTCTATCACCTGCTGCCAGGACACCTGGTGGCTGTTATCTGCGGTAATCAGCCTGGCCTGAGCCAGATCATGTAGCGCCACTTTCCACAGTAAAACCGGCTGACTGTTAACCACTTTCACATCCATGTAAGCGGTACTGAATTTATGGGCGCACACATGTAGTGATACGGTCAGGCAGGCTATAGCTGCTATCAGCTTACTGTTTTTCATTTATCCGCTTCCGTTATTTGATTTGCTTTTGCCAGTGCCCGGATGCTTTGCTCCAACAGCGCAAGGTCGTCAGGCTCTTTAGCACTTTGATAGTTCAGTTTCGCCCAATACAATGCCGCTGCGGCATCCGGTTCAATATGTAAAAAATAATGCGCCAGATCAGCGGCATGATCGCTGTCACCACGGGCTACCCGAACCGCAACCCGCTGCGTCAGCTCAGTAGCAAAAGTGAGCGCCTGAGCGTTGTCATGCGCCAAGGTTAATTGCTGCCCGGCCCTGACAAGCCTGACCAGCAAGCTGTCAGCTATGCCAAAATTCTGCTGCAAAGCTGCCAACTTATCGAACACCAGGGCGGCGTCTCCGAGCTGCAGGCTTAAATCAGCCCATTTCAGCCACAAACTGGTTGGCGCTTGCGACAAAACCGGGGATAGCCACTGCTGCGCAACCTCAATTTTGCCCAATTGTTCAGCCTGCTCAGCTAAAATACCCCTAACCCATATTTCAATGGCTAATGGCATGGTAGCCTGACGTTTAAAAAGGTTCAGCAGCGCCGGATAACTGGTTGCCCAGTTACCTTTACGCCCGGCAACTTCATAACTGCAAACGGACAATAAAAATAAATCTTGCTGCCATAACCTTGCACACGCTTGTTGCGCAGCGTCATGCTCGGCTATTGCAAGATAAATTCTTGCTGCCATCAGGCTGGCCGTGACATGTTGTGGCTCTTTTTTAAAAACCGCATCCAACGTTTTAAGCGCAGCCTGGAACTGATGCTGCTGCTGCTGAATATCGGCTATCAACAATTGATATTGAAGCAAACCGGTATATGGTTTATTCAGGCTATCAAGTAATTGCTCAGCTTCGTGGAACCAGGCATCAAATCCCGGTTTACGTGCCCCCTGTAAGTACAAAGCACTGAGTTCCAGAACCGTGTTTTGGTCAGGTTCATTAGCTAACAATGAGGTAAACTCTGCCATTTCAGCGGTTAATGGCAATGGTGCGGCTAATGCTAATTTATCAGTCGCCGCCGGCTGATACACGTTTGCCTGCACGTGCAGGCAAAGCATAAACGCAAAAAAAACAAAGTATTTTTTCATAGACTGGTTAAAAAAGGGACGTTAACCGCCCCGCTTTATTTCCTGTTATAAGCCTTGCAGCAGATCGGCATAATCAGCTTCAGACATGGCATCCATAGTAAACTCACGACCATTAACCGGTAACGGCGCAGCATCAGCTTCCTGAGCAAACGCAGAACGGCTGTAATTCAGAAATGAGACTACCGCCACCTGTATATCGATACTTACCATGCTTTCAACGAAGTTTTTACCGTCGGTAATTTGTACCCTGAAACTATCAGTACCGGTAAATTCCGCAGGCGGTGTGTAAACAAAATCACCATTACGCTGCAGTACCACTGAGCCACTGACGGCTTCTGACAACAAATTAAAACTTATCTGATCACCGTCAGGATCACTTGCAGTCAGTCTATCGGAAATAGCTACATCCGTTTCAGTGACAAAACTGGTTCCCTGAAACTGTGGCGGCGAATTTGGTTCATCATCGCTGCTACTGTTACAGGCTGATAAGCCGGTCATAACAGCTAATGTCACCGCTGTTTTCAATATTATGCTTTTCATGTCGACCTCCTTAATTAGGTGAACCTGCCAATGGGGTCAATAAATAGGGAAACTCACTGTTCAGCATAGAGGCATTTAACGGTGCACCGTCAGTGAAGGGAACATTACCTACGGGTGCGTCCTCAGGCATACAGTAACCGAGGTTGGTCGGTATGCCATTAACCGGAATGTCATGACACAGTGCACCCATTACTACCCGTAGTGCAATATCCACTACATCGTCGCCCGGACGACGACCGTTAGGGAACCCAGCCAGATCATTACCAGCGACACCAAATGGCGATTGCATAGCTGCTGGTTTGGCCGGAATTGCAGTATTTAGCCGCAACATTTCTGATGGCGTTACCGTTGCTAACTGATTAACACCTGCAACCCCCGTCAGGAATGCATTGACTAAATCCAGACGTGGAAAGTTTGACGGTGCCAAATCTTGTATGTCAGTACCTAGCGTACTATTTACCGCATCTCTGAACAGAATATTTAACAGTGCAGGCAGGCTGGGATGAGTTACGTAATCAGCAAACTGGCCATCAGCTGAAGGTTTACTGCTGTTAAATTTATCTTTATCGGCCAAACCGATTACCAGTTCATTGACCAGCGGGTTGCTCAACCGTGAAACCTGAACAAGGGCACCGCCAGCCACTTCCGGCCGTTCAAACGTCGCATTAGGATTTAAAATTCGGGCCTGAGGTAAGCTGGCTGTTGTCCAGGCGCCCACTACACCATTGCCACTACCGGTAATGCAGCTTGCAGGTACTTCAACTGCCAGAGACGTAACGTTTTTATCACGCAAGTCATCATTCGCACTGCTTTGGGTAATACCACCCGGAAAGCCGCCGCCATCGCCAGCACCCGGTGCACTATCACCTTCAACCGGTACGTAATTTACCAAATCAAAGGTTTCACCAAGGTTTACCACAAAAGGGTCTTTGCGTTGGCCAACAAAGATCCGGGCTGAGGTTTCACAGCCAGGCATCGTAACATCATAGACATACTGGTCAGCATAAGCCTGATACTCAGTGGCGCTGGTAAAGGTTTTTGTACCAACAAAGTCATAAGGCTTGGTGAAGTGCATCGCACCATCCCCCGGCATTAACATGTTGCTACTGCTGCCGCTTGTCAGCTCTACCGTATAATTTTCGATAAAATTAAGCGCAGCACTGCTGCCACTGCTGATACCGCCCACATTTTTCAGCGGTACCGCCACCATCCGTTGATTACCTTCTGGCCCAATTGGTAATTCAACACCGGCACCTTCATTGGCCAGAGAGTTTTTAAAGCGGAAGTTAAAACTCATGTTCGGCATTGCGTCGCCATCATTGTCAATATGAATGCTGTACACTGCTGATGGGTCCATCGCAAAATAATTTGGCCCGCCATACGCATCCTGCAAAGGAATATAATTGGCGATAAGCGTGACATAACCTTCACGGCCCGTTTCGTAACTGTTAAAAATATAAAAATCAGTCGCATCCACCGTTGGTGAGCGGGTAATACTGGGCGCTTCACGGTGGCTTGATGCCTGCACATCACTGACAATAATTGCCGCACTTAGGGCTGATGTAACCGCCACAAATAACATTGAACGTTGCATAACCTGGATCCTTTTTTAATTGAAGTTGCAACCCAGTAACGACTCAGCATTGTTAGTGGATGCAGCTAATTAAAAAAAACGCAAAAAAAAACCGCCGCAGCGGTTTTTTACGTTAACAGACGATATCTGAAATCAGATTGCGATAATCTCAGCAGTGAATAACACCGGCCCGGTTGGCAGGCCGGTAGGCGAGCCTCCCCGCGGCTCGAAGCTCACTGCCAGTGCGGCGATATCAATACCCAATGCTGCGGAAGGCCATTGCACTGTTGTTTCGCCTTGCTGTGGTAAAATGCCAAGTGACACAGGTGGCTGACCATCCGCCGGCAACATCCAGAGCTGATAATCATTTTCAGTGGCTGCAGTTACCGCTGCCGTCGCCTTTAATACCAGCTGCTGCTCCTGCCGTGATACCAGCCACAGCGCTTTGGCTTCAGCGGTTTGAATAATCGCCACTTCAGTTTTCACCGGTGCGGTTGAGATTGGCTGCAAAAATATTACTGCCAGCATTACACAGGCTGCCGCTGCCAGACTAAACCAAAGCGGCCTGCTACTGCGACTGACCACAGGCTCCTGGGCCAGCCAGCCTAAACGGCGCTGGATGTTCTGCCATACCTCAGCTCGTGGAGAAGTAGCGGGTAACGAGGCAGCCAGTGGATTTAAATGCTGCTCCCAACGCCATACAGTGCTGCGTACCTGACTGTTGGTAGCAATTAACCGTTGAAATCGCATTCTTGCCTTGCCACGCATCCCGCCCAACACAAAGTTAACTGCCAGCGCATCCAGCCTTTGTTGTAGTAAATAGTTCATCCTTCAAGGCACCTCTTTAACTGGGTTAAACCACGACGGATCCAGCTTTTTACGGTGCCGAGCGGCGAGCCGGTATGCTCGGTAATTTCGTGATGGCTCAGGCCGTTTAAGTAAGCCAGCTGAATAGACTGACGCTGCTCTGGTACCAGCGCCTCCATACATTCATCTAACTTAACCTTTTCCCTGGTTAAGCCCAGTACCTCCCCCGGCTTTATCTCTGCCGTTAAATCATCAGTCACGTCAATATGTTCAGCTTTAATCCGACGCGACTTTAACAAATCAAGCGCCCGGTAGCGGGTAATGCTAATCATCCAGGTCATCACCGTACCTTTATCTGCATGGTAATCTGCCGCGTTATGCCAGATCCTGACAAAGGCATCCTGCAGCACGTCCTCGGCCCAGTCGTGCCGGCGCAGCAGGTGCAGTGATACTGAAAATAGCTTTCCTGAACAAGCCTGATATAATTTTTCAAAGGCGGAGCGATTACCATTGGCTGTAGCGTAAAGCCACTCCAACAATTGTTGTTGCGATGTTTCCATGTCAAATTCCTTGTTTTTGTTCTTTTTAAACTACGAGCGAATTTATTAAATGGATGCAGCCGCACAATTCTGCCCTTCCTTTTTTGTACGAGCCCTTTATGCTTAGCACACAATCCATTAAATGAGTAATGCATGCGTATTTGTTTTCTGATGTACCCGTGGGAAAAAGTGATGCCGGATGGTGACAGCACCATCCGGATGATCCATGAGGCAGTAAGCCGTGGCCACAGCGTAGCCATTACCCACGCTAACAATCTGACGGTGCGGGATAGTATTGCAATGGCCTTTTGTAAAGTCGTGATAAAAGGTCAGAAAATCTCCAGCAATATCGCCAGCTTTTACCAGAAAGTAGAATTTAACCAGCAAAAACTGCCATTAGCTGCCTTCGATGCCATTTTTGTCAGGCTGAATCCACCACTTGATCCGATTGTGCTGAATTTTCTCGACTCCGTGCGGGAAGATACTTTTATCATGAATGATTTAGATGGCATTCGAATCGCCAATAATAAAATGTATACCGCCTCCCTGCACGACCCGGCCAACGAGTTTATTCCGGTCACTCATGTCTCTAAAAACAAAGATTACCTGGCCCGGGTCTTGGCAGAATCCGCCAACGACAAAATGATTTTAAAACCGCTTAATGGCTATGGCGGTAAAGGCGTTATCGTCATGGAAAAATCAGCAGTGCAAAGCGCCCGCTCATTGCTGGATTTTTATATTGGTGATGGTGATAAAGGCAACTACGTTATCCTACAGGAATATGTTGAGGGGGCTGAGCTTGGTGATATTCGGATCCTGATGTTAAACGGCAAAGCCATCGGCGCGATGCGACGCATTCCACCAGCAGACGATATGCGATCCAATGTCCATGCCGGTGGCACTGTGGTAAAACATCAGCTAACAGAACAAGAAAAAAAGCTATGCGCCCATATTGGCCCGAAGCTGGCACGGGACGGCTTATTTTTTGCCGGTATTGATGTTATCAACGGTAAGCTGATTGAAGTTAATGTAATGAGCCCGGGAGGTATTGCCCGAATTAACCGACTTAACAAAGTCCGACTTCAAGAAAAGGTAATTGATTTTATTGAAAATATTGTCATAAGCAAGCAGGGCGTTTCGCCACGCAAACAAGTTTTTCAACCGTTACTGGCGGCAGCTGAATTACACATTGATCTTAAGTAAAATTTTTTTATCGTAAAATTAAAAAAAATTCACTGTCGTATCTGGCGAAATAACGGTAAATAGGCAAAAAAACGGAGGTATTGTCTATGTTGTTAGCTGTTAACCCTGAAGTAGAAGAAGACGATCTGGCGACTGACATCGAACTGCGTAAAGAGGTCAGTAAAGACAGTAAGGCAAAACAAAAGTACGAAGCACGCCGGCGAATTGATGATTTAATGGAGCAAAAACGCTTGCGTCAGTTGCTTGATGACTGGGAGCTGGATGACTAACGTCATCCGCTACAGGACCAGCGCAGTGTAACCGGTTTGAGGACACAAAAAAGGTGCCGAAGCACCTTTTCTGATTTTGTTACCATTTGCTGTTACTGGCGAGCCGGAATTATCTGCTAGTAGCGGGCTAAAAACTCAGCGCGGGTACGGCCGTCATCCTTAAAAATACCGCCAAGTGCTGTGGTCTGGGTTTTAGAATTCATATCCATCACACCCCGCGATTTTACGCAGTAATGAACGGCTTCCATGGTCACTGCTACATCATTCGTCTGCAGTAAAGTTTGCAGCGCCAGTAAAATTTGCTGGGTTAGCCGTTCCTGCACTTGTGGGCGCTGAGCAAAAAACCGGACAATACGGTTGATTTTTGACAAGCCAATGATTCTGCCCTGCGGAATGTATGCTACGGTTGCATTGCCATCAATAGTCACAAAATGGTGCTCACAGGTGCTGGTAAAGCTGATATCTTTTACCTTAACCATTTCCCGAACCTGCATTTTATTTTCTATAAGGGCAATTTTTGGAAAGTTCTTGTAGTTAAGACCGCCAAAAATTTCGTCAACGTACATTTTTGCAATGCGGTGTGGGGTTTCACTTAAACTGTCGTCGGTTAAGTCCAGACCCAGAGCACTGACAACCTCGGTCATCAGTTGCGAAATTTTCTGATACTTTTCATCTCTGGACAGGCCATTGTCCAACATTGGCGTTTCCAACCCCTGGGCTTCAAGTGCGCTGCGCACTGCAATTGCTTCATCTGACAACATAGTTTGAATCCAACTAAGGTAATGTCACACTTTTACGACAAAACAAAACCTTTAGTTTAGTAATTAATAAAACTTTATTAGCTCACTGCTTGCATTTTGGGAGCAAGGTACAGTTACTGCACTCTTGCTAACGATTCCAGTAATTCTCTTGGCTCTACTTCGGGGCCATTTAATGACTCATCCCAGTTAGTGCCAATTAATACGCCATCTTCGTACATTTCTTTTAACCAACCTTCACAAAACACGTCCAGCGGAATAGCTTCCGGCTTGTAGTCTGCCCATTCATCAGAACAATGTGCCTGTGCATCGGCTTTGTTCGACCAGAACGGCATCACATCAGTTTCTTCAAACTCGACAGACTCGACAACCAGTAAATCTTCGCCGTCGGCCAGGGTCCAGACCACACCATGGGTTTTGGCTTCTTCAACAAATTTCTGATAACTCGGATCGTGTTCAAACTCGGCCATAACATACCTGCATTTCTTCCGCTAATAATGGCTGCTATTAGAACAGATTTAACGGGTAAAAAGCCATCATTATCGTTGCGCCAGCCAGCGGCTTTCCCTGATGCATGAAAATAACGTACAATTTGCGTCATCCTCAATAACTGGTAGCAAGAGCACTATGGCGCAATATATTTATTCGATGCATCGGGTGTCAAAAGTTGTCCCGCCGAAAAAAACCATCTTAAAAGATATTTCATTGTCGTTTTTCCCGGGAGCCAAAATTGGCGTACTGGGTTTAAACGGCGCCGGTAAATCAACCCTGCTGCGGATTATGGCCGGCGTTGATACCGAATTTGAAGGTGAAGCCCGGCCATTGGCCGGCACCAAAATTGGCTATTTACCGCAGGAGCCGGTGCTGGATACCAGCAAAACAGTACGCCAGATTGTCGAAGAAGCAGTCGCTGACGTGAAAGATGCCTTTAGCCGGCTCGATCAGGTTTACGCTGCATATGCTGAAGAAAATGCTGATTTTGATGCGCTGGCCCGCGAACAAGGTGAACTGGAAGCCCTGATCCAGGCAAAAGACGGTCACAACCTTGAAAACACCCTGGAACGGGCGGCCGACGCACTTCGTCTGCCTCCCTGGGATGCCAACATTGGCCATTTGTCAGGCGGTGAGCGGCGCCGCGTAGCAATATGCCGGTTGTTGCTGGAGCGGCCCGATATGCTGCTGCTGGATGAGCCAACCAACCACCTGGATGCTGAATCAGTCGCCTGGCTCGAGCGCTTCTTGCACGACTATCCCGGCACTGTGGTTGCCATTACCCACGACCGTTATTTCCTTGATAATGTTGCCGGCTGGATTTTAGAGCTGGACCGTGGCTATGGTATTCCATGGGAAGGTAACTACTCATCCTGGCTGGAGCAGAAAGAGGCCCGCTTGCAACAGGAAGAAAAAACAGAAAATGCCCGCCAGCGTTCCATTAAACAGGAGCTGGAGTGGGTACGCACTAACCCCAAAGGCCGCCACGCAAAAAGTAAGGCGCGGATGGCGCGGTTTGAAGAACTGCAAAGCCAGGAGTTTCAGAAACGTAATGAAACTAATGAGCTATTTATACCGCCAGGACCAAGACTTGGCGATAAGGTACTGGAAGTCAGTCATTTACGTAAGTCTTTTGCCGACCGGCTGTTAATTAACGATTTGAGCTTTAGTGTGCCCAAAGGCGCTATTGTTGGTATTATTGGCCCCAATGGTGCCGGTAAATCCACCCTGTTCAAAATGATTACCGGCAGCGAACAACCCGACAGCGGCAGCATTGAAATTGGTGACACCGTGCAGGTTGCGAGCGTCGATCAGTTCCGCGATAGTATGGATCCGAAGAACACCGTCTGGCAGGAAATTTCGAACGGCCAGGATGTGCTGCAAATTGGTAATTTTCAGATCCCAAGCCGGGCCTATGTTGGTCGTTTTAATTTCAAAGGCAATGACCAGCAGAAATTTATCGGCGAATTGTCCGGTGGTGAGCGCAACCGGGTGCATCTGGCAGCGCTGTTAAAAGCAGGTGGCAATATGTTGCTACTGGATGAACCTACCAACGATTTAGACGTGGAAACGCTGCGGGCGCTGGAAAATGCCCTGCTCGACTTCCCTGGCTGTGCCATGGTAATTTCGCATGACCGCTGGTTTCTGGACCGGATAGCAACCCATATTCTGGATTACCGTGACGAAGGGCAGGTAAACTTTTTTGAAGGTAACTATTCAGACTATGAAGCCTGGCTTAAAGCCACTTATGGCGCCGCAGCGCTGGAACCACACCGGATAAAATACAAAAAAATATAAGCTGACACTGGTAGCCAGATTCCCTGCACGGCCTGGCTACCAGCCGGTTTGTTGTCAGTTAATCAAAATCTGAACGCATAACCTTTTTAAAAAGCTCGCTGTCAGCCACCTTTTGGTGTGCCTGTTGCAACGCATTAACCATTTGTGCTGGCATGGTTTTGTTTGCGGCCAGATAAGTCTGCTGCTCCAGTTCTTTTATTGCAAACTCAAACTTCACATATGCAGGCTCGATAGCAAAGTGTGCCGCCATTGCCGCCAACGCCATCGGATCATCAATAATCAAATCTACCTTACCATGCAGCAGTAGCTGCCAGGACTCGGTTATATCCGCAGCAAGTACCAGCTGATCTGGCTGACCAAAACCATTCTGCTTTAAAAAAGTTTCAGCAACATCATGGCGTTGTACAGCAATACTGTATTGCTGTGCTTCTGTCAGTGATTTTAGCTGTATATCTTGACGGTGAGCCAACTTCACAAAGCCAAGCCGGTAGGTGGCAACGGGCCCGATCCATTGAAATTGTGACTCACGTTCGACCGTTCTGGCGATGTTATAAATCAGGGTATCGGGTTGCTGTAATGCCATCCTGTAAGCCCTGGCCCACGGATAAATCTCGATGGTGGCGCTGATACCTGCTTGCGACAAGATCGCTTTTACCAGCCGGGTACTGTAGCCGTCGACCTCACCAGCGATGATAGTTTGGTGTGGAGGCGATATCTCAGTTACCACCTTAAGCTGGCTTACTTGTTGCGCCGAGCCTGACGCTGCAGCCAGCAATAATCCAACACCAACAAACCAACGGCTAACACTTACCATAGTATGCTCTCAGTTAAACACCGGCATTTTACTTATCTGTTATCGCCAGTTGACAAGCTACAGCTGCCCTGTTGTTATAACGCTACTTTATTGCCAATTCAACACACTTGTATGTTAACTAATATCAATTTTGTTTCCTCACTAATAAAAAGGGTTAAGCTTTTGACCATTGTCAGCCTGTGCTGCTTGCTGACGGCTTGCTCTGAGCCTGCAACTCCCGAAAACTCAAACAATCAGCCACAAGCACAGCAGCAAACTGACCAATCAACTGCCATCCAGTTTCAACAGGATGTTCACTACAAACTGGTTGAGAATGTCGATGCCGAACAGGCCAAACCGCCGTATCTGGTCGAATACTTCTGGTTTGGTTGCCAGCATTGTCAGCGCTTTGAACCGGTACTGGAGACAATATTATTACGCCGGCCGGCATTAACACTGGTGCGAAAACATGCCGCTGTCGCCAAACACTGGCAGACCGACGCCCGGATTTTTTATACCCTGCAACAAATGGAGCTGGAGCATTTAACCAAACCGTTGCTTGAACTGTACAGCGAGAAACGACAACTGACACCGGTAGATTTACAACAGTTTTTAACTACCCATCAGGTTGATCAGACCACTTTTTTTGACATTGCGGAAAACAGCGAACAAGTGATAAATAAAATGCAAACTAGCGTCAGTGAAATGCAAAGCAACGATATTGGTGGTGTACCAGCGCTGGTAGTCAATGGTCGCTATCTGATTATTCCACATGCTGAAATTAACAGCCTGGAAGCCTATCTGGCATTAATTGACCATTTGCTGGCCAAATAATATTTGCTACAGCCCCCGTGTTTTTGAGCTCATATCAGACATCAGCCGGCTTAATCGCCGGCAACCTATTTAAAATGTTGTTGCAACTCTGACCGGCTGTGATAATGTAACTGATAATTATTATCATCTACATTATGAGGTTTTATGAAAACGACAGCATCGCTTATTCTGACTATTTTACTGACAACACTCTCTTTCGCCAGTGTAGCCGATGAACAACGGCCCGACCATTTTAAGGGCCAGCAGGCCGCAAGCTTAACTGAAGCAGTCGAGTTGTTCCGGACGAGTAACCAAAAACTTAAGCAATTGCTGCAGGGCGATCTTAGCCCGGAAGCAATGGTAGAAATACATCAGCTTACTTACACTCTGGAGAATGCGCTGGAGAAGATCCACAGCGAAACAACGGAATTAAAAGAAGTACTGGAAGAGGTTCACCTGGGTTCGGAGAACATGGATTTTGCTAAAGTTAAAAAACAGGCGGCACGTTATCTGGACACAGCAACTACTCTGGTAAAATAACTGGCGTCTGATCCAATCACACAGGCACGGTATATTATGTCCAGAGACATACTGTGCTGCTATACCCTATAAAAGTGTTTTGAACCGGGGAGACCCATGACTTTCTGGCAGGCTGCGGCGTTGTTACTATGGCTGGTGCTACTGTTACGGTTTTTTCCATCTGAAGTGATAACAAAACTGAAAACAGACACCAGCTATCTACATTTATGGTTTAGCTCCATTGTGGTCATCGCTTTGCTTTGGACAGTTCAGGCCGGCATTGAACCCAGCCTTGAACTGCACTTGCTGGGGATAACAACACTGGTGTTGTGTCATGGCTGGCGAATTGCCTGGCTGATTGGCAGCATTGCTGTCGTTTTTCTGGTTGCAGCAGGAAAAGTCAACGTAGCAGACACAGGCAGCATGGCGCTCCTTACCGTTGTGTTGCCGGCATTATTCAGTTATCTGATATTTGCGCTTTCCTATCATTATTTACCGCGTCATTTATTTATCTACATCTTTGTCGCCGGTTTCGCCAATGCAGCGCTTACTATCATCTTTAAAATGTCGCTGACGGCATTCTGGTTGTACTATCAAGGAACTTACAGCTGGAACAGTGTCTATCAGAACTATCTGCAACTGGCGTTACTCATCTGGTTTGCCGAGGCGTTGTTAAATGGCATGGCCGTTACCCTGATGAGCGTCTACCGCCCTCACTGGCTCAGAACCTTTTATGACAATGAGTATCTGTCGCCGGATCGCTAAACCACGCCTTGCTGGATCATGGCATCGGCTACCCGTCTGAAACCCGCAACATTTGCACCAAGAATAAAATTGGTAGGCCGGTCAAGCTCGGCAGCAGTGTCGCGTGTGCGCTGATAAATATCGAGCATAATATCCTGCAGTTTCTCGTCAACCTGCTGAAATGTCCAACGCTGCATACCGGCATTTTGCGCCATTTCCAGCTGACTGGTGGCGACACCGCCAGCGTTAGCAGCCTTGCCTGGTGCGTAAGCAATCTTCGCTTTTAGAAACAAATCCGCCGCATCTGACGTGCAAGGCATATTTGCTCCCTCACAAACCGCTATACAGCCGTTATCCAACAGCGAGCGCGCATCTGCGGCGTTTAGCTCGTTTTGGGTGGCGCAAGGAAACGCTAACTGGCCATTAAGCCGCCAGACAGCGTGACCATCATCAGGGTACTTTTCCCGGCTGATATATTCTGCATCAGGGTTACGTTTGGCATAATCACTGAGCCGGCCATGCTCTACTTCTTTGATTTGTTTTAAACACTTAATGTCGATACCTTTTTTGTGATAAACAGTGCCATCCGAGTCGGTACAGGTAACAGGTTTAGCACCTAAATCAAGCAGCTTTTCGATGGTATGAATAGCAACATTGCCGGAACCTGATACCAGGCACTCCTTACCTTCAATCGTTTCATCATTGCCTTCAAGCATATGCTTGGCGAAGTAGACGCAGCCATAGCCCGTGGCCTCTTTTCGCCCCAGAGAGCCGCCCCAGAGCGTATTTTTGCCGGTAAACACACCATCAAACTGATTAGTCAGCTTTTTATACTGGCCAAACATATAACCCAGCTCACGGGTTCCGACCCCAATATCGCCGGCTGGCACGTCGGTCCTGGCACCAATGTGACGGTACAATTCATTTATAAACGCCTGACAAAATCGCATAATTTCGCCATCAGAGCGACCTTTAGGGTCAAAATTTGCGCCACCTTTGGCACCACCCAGTGGTAAACCAGTCAGGGCATTTTTTAATACCTGCTCAAAACCGAGAAACTTTACAATGCTGGCATTAACACTGGGATGAAACCGCAAACCGCCTTTGTATGGCCCCAGGGCAGAATTAAACTCGACCCGGTAACCTTTATTAACCTGTACGGTACCGTTATCGTCTACCCATGCCACCCGGAACATTATTTGCCGCTCCGGTTCAACTATCCGCTCAATAATGGAATGTTTACAAAAGCGGCTGTCTTCATCCAGTACCATAGCCAGGGAGTCTAATACCTCCTCCACTGCCTGATAAAATTCAGTTTGAGCCGGGCTGCTTTTCTGCAGTTTAACAATCGTATTATGGGTGTAAGACATTAGATAAACCTGTTCGCTGAGTACCATTGCGCTGGGCCAGTAACATCAGGCAAAACAACAGCGCTGTCAATTGCCTGATCACGCTGGCACAATAACTGGTAATTAAAAGTTTTTTTACTGTTTCAGAATAAACGTAGCAAGTACCTCTTATGGATCACTCACTTAACTTCAGCTTAGCTGATTATAAAAATAGCATGCAACTGGCCGCCCTCGCCAACCGGCCAGCATTTAGCAGTACAGCGCAACCGGTATTATGTCTGCATGGCTGGCTGGATAATGCGGCAAGCTTTATCCCGCTGGCCCGCTGCTTACCCCAGTTGCCGCTGTTAGCACTGGATTTTCCGGGTCATGGCAAGTCGGCTGCCCGCAGCAGCGATGCCCATTATTATTTTTTTGACTGGGTAGAGGATCTGGTTGCGCTTTGCCAGCAGCAAGGCTGGCAGCAGCTGACAATAATCGGCCATTCTATGGGAGGCATGGTCGCCACGGCATTGGCAGCTGCTTTTCCCGAGCTGGTAGCACGTTTAGTCCTGATTGATAGTCTGGGCTTTGTTACCGCAGATAATAGCAGCAGTGAACAGTTACGCCAGGGAATAATCTCCCGGCTGAAAACCCCAGCAAGGCGCAAGCCATCCTACCCTAATCTGAACGCAGCCGCCAAAGCACGACTGGCCCAAAGTGACTTTGACATGCAACATGCGCTGCTGTTGGCTGAACGCGGCACTGTTGCAAGTCAGAGTGGTATCACCTGGCACCATGATTACCGCCTGCGCGTTAAATCAGTGTACAGGCTGACTGCAGATCAGGCAGAACAACTTTGTCAGGCAGTTGAGGCACCAGTGCTGGCAATTTTGGCGAAGGACGGACCCTTTGTGGGTAAACTGGCAACGATGCAAAGCTGGTACCAGCAGTTAACCGTGCAACAAATTAGCGGCGGTCATCATTGTCATATGACCGCCGCCGAAGAGGTTGCCGGGCTACTTAAAGCCTGGCTTGATTTCGCAGACTGCTGATACTGCCCCTGATTATCAGGCCTGTTGGTTACTGCAGTATATAGCTGACCGACACGCTGAAATTAGCCCCTGCGGTGGCATAGCCACGGCTGGTATAATATTGCTTATCGGTCAGATTAGCCAAGCGGGCTCTTAACGTCAGTTGCGGCGAAATAGAATAGCCAAGCCCTGCCCCCCAAACCGTATGAGCCGGCGCATCAGGAAACGCATCACCACTGAACCAGTCGGCGCCCTGATAAGTCGCGCTCTGATAATCGGCCGTAATAAACGCCGACCAACGGTCCGCAGTATAGCTGCCACGCCAGTTTACGGTATTTTCAGGGCGGCGCTCCAGTTTCAGGCCGTTGCTGCGGTTTTTTGTATCAAGCCAGGTGTAGCTGAAATTACTATGCCATTGCTGCCACTGGCGGGCCAGACTGAACTCAATACCCTGCACTGTCGCCAGCAACACATTTTCTGCCAGCTCCACGCCCTGAATAAGATTGGTAACCTGCCGGTCAAACCACGCCAGTTGCAGCTGTAAGTTGTTGCCCTGATAACTGACTGCAATCTCATCTGATAAAGACTGTTCAGGTTTTAGATTTGGGTTAGCGAAGCCAGGAAAGTATAACTGATTAAACGATGGAACCTTAAAGGCCGTGCCACGGCTCGCCCTTAATTGCCACTGGTAGGCAAACTGATACCCCGCAGCCAGCTGCCAGGTTACCTGTTCACCATAATGGTTAATCGCATCATGTCGCGCGGCGCCTTCCAGCTGTAATCCAGCCAACTGGTAATTCAGGCCGGCAAAAACTGCGCGGTTTATTCTGTTGGTTTGCTCGTAGGCTGTGGCTGACTTTGCCACCTGCTCCTGATACCAGTTAACACCACTGACAAATCCCAGACCAGAACTAAAATCAGTTGCTGCCTGGTAGTTAAACTCGTCCCGCTCTGTCACAAAAGGGCTACGGGAATCAGAACTAAAGGTTGTATCACTGTCAAAAGTCCGGCTAAGCGAAGCCTGATGCTGCCAGCTATTGAGCTGTTGCTGCCAGCCCAGCAGATAAGCGCGGTTTAAAGTATCAGTTTCATCTTCACTGCCAAAACTGGTGTCAAACTGATTAAAGCCGGAATTCACGTCAGCCTGAACTGACCACAAGCCATAGTCTGAGCGGTAATCAGCCGCAACTTTCAGGTATTGCTGCTGATAACCATCGCTATCGGGGTCCAATGCTGGTTGAGCATTAAAACCATCGGCCTGGCTAACCCCAGCACTGGCCCTAAGCGTTAGCTGTTGCACTTGCTGACTGGCGCTGATATCGGCGCCTGCCTGGCCAAAACTGCCGGCGCCGGCGTGTAATTCCAACGCACTGCTGCGACGGGTAGTAATTGCAATAACCCCTGCCAGTGCATCCGAGCCATACCAGGCTGCACGAGGCCCCCGGATAACCTCAATTCGCTCAATCAGCTCCAGCGGCACCATTGCCAGCGGTTTATAGCCCAGGGTAGCCGAACCACTACGCACACCATCGACCAGCACCAAAGTGTGGCCGGTGTTGCCGCCACGCAGATAAATGCTGCTGTTCTGGCCACGGCCACCATCACGCGACATATTAATACCGGGTAATTGCGCCAGTAGTTCCGGTAAATCATTAGCCTGACGCGCCAGAATATCAGAGCGGTTCAGCACGGTAATACTGGCCAGCACGTCCTCTTGTAATCTCTCTGTGCGGTTAGCGTAAATACTGATATGCTCAATGGCTGAGCCGTCAGAGTGTTCGTTGGTAACAGCAGGGTCGCTCCGGGTTGTTTCAACCAATGGATCGGCGACAAATGTATTGGCTCCTGCCGGACAGCAGGTTGCAACCAGTAAGGCTGCGAAAACGGGTTTAAACATGAAAACTCCTACAATGTGCCCACCGCACATCTTGGTTAGTTAGTGGACTTTTCAGGCCGGTCTCCGGGCTTACAACCTGCTTGCGCCAAAACTTTACCTTCCCATCAGCTGACAGTGGTGTTCAAAGTTTTGATAGTTGTTTACCGTTGCGGGGGCAGCTCTGGCCTTTACCAGATTCCCGTTTAACTGCAGCATGCTGCAGCACCTGAAAAAAAAGCGGCCTGTGTAGGCCGCGAGCAGTTTACCGCTGAGTCTGGAAATGTCAACAGATATCCAGACGGCTAAAAATCAAAAGCCGTTTAATCCCGGAAATTAGTAAACTGAAACGCCTGTTCAAGCTCACTGCCGCGTACCAGCGCAATCGCTTCCTGTAAATCATCGCGTTTTTTACCGGTGACCCGCACCTGATCCCCCTGAATCGCAGCCTGAACTTTCAGCTTGTTATCTTTTATCAGTTTAACCAGCTTTTTGGCCATATCCTGCTCTATACCTTGCAGCAGGCTAACGCTCAAACTGTACGTCTTACCAGAGTGAACCACATCACCCTCTTTAAATGACCGGACATCCAGCCCACGTTTTACCGCTTTTGCCAGAAATATTTCGAGCATTTGCTGCAGCTGAAATTCTGCTTCAGCTTTCATCGTAATGACTTTTTCTTTCAGGGTGAAGTCTGCCTGCACGCCCCGAAAATCAAAGCGGGTGGCGAGTTCCCGATTCGCATTTTCAACTGCATTAAGCACTTCCTGCTGATCGACTTCTGAAACGATATCAAATGAGGGCATAGTAAATCTCCTTAGCACAAGCCTTTCTGTATGCTGGTGATTATAACCAGAAAACTGCTACAATCCGAGCGCCGATTCTATGCCGGGGGTTGCTGTGCCGCAGATTTTTTATCGTTGGGTTTGTGTAATATGTTTTTTACTGGCAACTGCCGGTTTTCTGGCTGAGCTTAGCGGCCACCGGATTGGTGGTGGCTTTGCTCATATGGATAAACTGGCTCATTTCGGTATTTTCACCGTGTTAACGGCGTTGCTTTGGAAAGGTTTTAAGCTGGCACCGGTTATTGCTTTTCTGGTATTGGGCATCTATGGCGGTGCAGTTGAATTGGCACAGCACTACTTTACAAGGCGCAACGGCGATTGGTGGGACTGGCTGGCTGATATTGCCGGGGTGATCGTTTTTTATCTGGTTCGCGCATTGTGGCATCACATCCGTCCACGCGGCCAGCGCTAAGCTGGTGCATCGTTGGCAGGGGGGCGATAGGCCTGCTGGCCAGCGCCAGACTGCAACTTGCCGGTTACCTGCCAAGCCTGTGGCTTAAACACCCGCAATCACTGCAGCTGACATTTACCGCGATAAATCAGCATCAACAACTGTTGTTATTACCTCAGACAACCGATCATTTTATTCAACGTGTGTTTGTGCCGGTAAAGGCCTACGATGTAATAAGTGCCGTTACTCAAATAATCCCCGCGCTCAGCCCCAGTGCCCAGCTTGTTATCAGCCACAACGGCATGGTGCCACACCAGCCCCTGCTGCAACAGCTGCAACCTGGTCAGGGGCTGTGGTTCCTGTCGACCAGTCAGGCGGCTTACAAACCGGCGGTGGATCAGGTAATTCACAGTGGCGAGGGCAAAAGTTACCTTGCCAAACTGACCGAAGCGGCCAGCGATGATCAACACATTATCAACGCGATGACTGCGGCACTGGGCCCATTGGAAGTGGTTGCTGATATTTACCCGCTGCTGTGGCATAAACTGGCAATAAATGCGGCCATTAACCCATTGAGTGCATTAGAAAACTGTCGAAATGGTCAATTATCTGACCCACAATACCTACCGCAGATTACTGCACTGGTTAGCGAAGTGTGCCAGGTTGCCACAGCGCTCGGTTATCCGATGCAGCCTGCCAGTACCCTGACTGAGGTTTACCGGGTCATTGCCGCCACTGCCGGCAATTTCTCCTCAATGCAGCAGGACGTGGCCGCCGGCCGGCAAACCGAAATTAACGCCATTAGTGGTTATATATGCCAGCAAGCTGCGCAATTGCAACTTGCTGTGCCAGCCAACCAGAACATGCTTAGCCAAATTCTGGCGTTAACTGCTGCTAACTAACAGGCCGGTATACTGATACATTAGTATAGCCCTGCTCATGCAACAGCACAGCCTGTAAACGGCTCATCACGCCTTTGCTGCAGTAGCAGTAATAATGCTGGTCGGGATCGAGCGTTGCAAACTGACTGGCCAGCCGGAAAAACGGTAACTCAATAACCGGCAATCCATTTTCAGTAAACGGTGACTGTTCAGTTTCTTCCGGGCTGCGGATATCCAGAATCACCGCATTTTCGGCCAAATCGCTGCGCTGAGTTACCACATGCGCTTCCTGCTCTGCCTGATAATCAATGGTACGGATATCCAGTACTTTTGCCGCGCTGATCACCTGATCCAACAACGACATATCCAACTTATGCTCGTTTTGCTCAACATCACTCAGCACAGCATTAACGGTTGGCTTTTTCGAAATAACACCACAATACTCTGGCATGCTTTTCGCCAGCTCTTCTACCCCGATCTGACGGGCAATATCAATTATATCCTGTTTATCATGATAGATAAGCGGTCTGAGTACTAAGTCAGGGGTTACCCGGTCAATAACAGCCAGGTTAGCAATAGTCTGGCTTGATACCTGGCCGATACTCTCGCCCGTTACTACCGCCTTAATACCCAGGTTGTGCGCCACCTGACTCGCCGCGCGCAGCATCATTCGTTTCAGAATTACGCCCATTACGCCATTATCTACCTGCTCCAGAATATTGTTGACTAACGGAGCAAAGTCGACACTGACAAATTTTACCCGATGTGACAGGCTGTATTTTTGCCAGAGATAAAATGCCATCTCGCGCACACCGGCTTCATGGGCAGCACCGCC
Organism: Arsukibacterium indicum; assembly: GCF_019100565.1. Taxonomy (GTDB): domain Bacteria; phylum Pseudomonadota; class Gammaproteobacteria; order Enterobacterales; family Alteromonadaceae; genus Alishewanella; species Alishewanella indicum. Next base: position 583,894 of record NZ_JAHRID010000001.1, read on the forward strand.
CAGATTAAAGAACAGGTAGTGAGTACGCAGACCTTTGCGAATCATCAGATAACTGGCAACTGCCGAGTCATAACCACCAGAAATAAGTGACAGCACATCTGACTGCGACGGCAACGGGAAGCCGCCCATGCCACGAAAACTCTCGCTTAACAACAACAATTTGTCCTGTTTAATTTCCAGCTTAATAACCATATCAGGTTGCTTGAGTTGTACTGTAGCCGACGCAACTTGCTGATTCAGGCCGCCACCAATATAGCGCTCTGCTTCAATAGAACTAAAGCTGTGGGTACCCTGCCGTCTGACCCGCACACAAAACGTTTTGTTGACAAGCTGAGCTTGATAAACGGCCAGAACCTGCAAATAAATATCGTGTAAGTCGGCAAAGTCTGACGTGCGCATTTCTGAGAATGTTACAATTCCTGGTATACAGGTTAAGCGTTCAATCATTTTACTGCGGGTAGCTGGCGTATTGATAACACTGCTGACAGTCAGATGATCAAACCGGTTTGTGATCACAACATCCGGATCAACCTGCGCCAGAATAGTTTTCAGGTTCCGTTCCAGCAATTTCGTCTGGCGTTTACGAACTGACTTACTTTTAATTGATATTTCAGGGTGCAGTTTAATAATAAATTCAAGCATAACATTCAAACTTGGCAGTAACAGCGCTAAAAAGTGGCGCGGATTATAGCGCAAAGCCAGAGGAACACCTAACATCGTGCTCTACTCTGGCTTAACTCTGGCTTTATTTACTCTCCCGAACTTACCTGATACACAGGATGAGCCCTGCCCCACTAATTGGCCGCAGGTTCAAAGCTTATCGGTTCAGACTCTTTCGCTTTACCCTGCATTATTGAAATTTCAACCCGACGGTTACGCCGGCGATTTGCTTCAGAGTCGTTTTCAACCAATGGTCTGGTGTCGGCATGCCCCATTACGACCACCCGCTGACGATCAAACTCTGGTGCCCGGATAAGCTCAGTGGCCACTGACACTGCCCGTTTTGCCGATAATTCCCAGTTATTACTGTGCAACTCGTCCGACACCTGGATATCATCGGTGTGGCCGCTTACCGTTATTTCGCCGGGGACATCATTCAACAGAGTTCCAATTTGCTGGATGATAGGCCGGAACCTTGGCTGTAAAAACGATGAACCGGACGGAAAGGAGCCGTTCTCCCGGATCCGGATAATAATTTGCTGGCCGAGTGACTCCAGCTCAATGGCACCGTCGACAATTTGTTGTTCTAGTTGCTCAGCCAGTTTTTTAACCATTTCATTGGTTTGTTCCTGCATTTCCTGAGCTGCGGCTTCGGCTGCCGCTGCTTCCGCATCAGCGGTTTCTTCTGCATTGGCGGCAGACTGGCCACCCGTCATGTCATCACGTTGCTCCTGGCGCCCCCCGGCGGAGTCTTCTTCACCTGCCTGAAACTCAATGACTTGCTGGGTAATTTCCATCGTTTGTTGTTGCAGCGTTTCAATAGGTGTCGGATCAGGCCGACCAGGCCGGAACTCCATCGCAATAACGCTGGTGCCTTTAGGGATGTCTTCCACTTCAATTTTGTTCTGTACACCAAAAGCAAACTTCATTGAACCGGCTATTTGCTTAAATTTCAGCACGTCCATCTCAGAAAACGCCAGCAACAGAACAAAGAAGCACATTAACAATGCCATCAAATCAGCAAAGGTTCCCATATACTGCGGTAGCCCGGGTGGCGGGCATTTACATTCCTGCTCTTCCTGATCGCTCATGCCGGCTCTCCGGCTGCGACCTCGCGTTTACCCTGCGCCAGGTAATTGCGTAAGATGCCTTCAATAACTTTCGGGTTCTGGCCGTCCTGAATGCCCAAAATTGCGTCCAGGATTAATTGATTATTCTGCTTCTCCTGTTGATTACGAATGGCCAGTTTATCTGCCAGCGGTATCGCAATAACGTTTGCAATAAAGGCGCCATATAAGGTTGTTAACAAAGCCACGGCCATTGCCGGCCCAATCGCCTTTGGGTCATCCATATTAGATAACATCGCGACCAGGCCGATAAGGGTACCAATCATGCCCATTGCCGGCGCAACATCACCTAAGCTTCGGAAGATAGCAATTGCCGTTTCATGCCGTTTTTCCGTCAGGCTGATGTCTTTCAGTAAAGTTGCTCTCACCACATCAGCATCGTGACCATCCACCAGCATATTAACGCCCTTTTGCATAAAGGCATTGGGAATGTCTGCTTCTTCCAGCGCTAAAAATCCGCCTTTACGGGCAGAGTCACCGAGTTGAACAGCTTTCTCGATCAGCTCTTCCGGCGCTTCAATTTTAAACATAAAGGCTTTTGCGGCCGCTTTGCCTGCGCCGAGAAACTGGCCCATGGTAAATTTGGCGATAACCACGAAAATTGAACCACCTACCACGATTAGCACTGACACTAAATCAGCAAACATTGCCGGGTCGCCGCTACTGCCAATAATCATCGCCATGACGACAAAACCTATAGCGCCAATCATGCCAACCAGGGTTGCTATATCCACCGTTTACTCCTTAATACAGACCCCAAGCGGGAATTTTGATATTTTTATATTAACTTATAGTCGGTTATCGACAAAACTTCGTAAAGATTGAGCACTGAATTACAGAAAAGAAGTAATTTAGGCTTTCACTTATTCGTTATGATTGACCATAATAGCCTGCTAGGGTAACGTTGCGCACAGTTTTTTTGGGGATAATTATGAGTAAGAAGAAAGCCGATCTGAGTCAGTTTGAGCAGGCGATGGCAGAACTCGAAAATATCGTGCAGCAATTAGAGCAAGGCGACTTATCGCTCGATGCCTCGTTAACCCAGTTTGAACGCGGGATCAGTCTGGTAAAACAAAGTCAGCAACAACTGCAAAGCGCTGAACAGAAAGTCCAGTTACTGTTACAGCAACAACAGCAGGAAAGTCTGCAAGCATTTACACCACCGCCAGGAGAGTAACTTGGCTCCAGAAAGTCTGACGTTGTATCAACAACGGATTGAACAACAATTACAACTGACAATGGCTGCCCAGCCACAATCTGCAAAGCGGTTGCACCAGGCAATGTCATATAGCCTGACAAACGGTGGTAAGCGGATCAGGCCATTTTTGGTCTACGCCTGTGGTACTATGCTTGGTGCATCATTGACCAATCTGGACAGTGCAGCATGCGCCCTGGAATGTGTGCACAGTTATTCACTTATCCATGACGATTTACCGGCCATGGATAACGACGATCTTCGCCGCGGCAAGCCCACTTGCCATAAAGCGTTTGATGAAGCCACAGCAATTCTGGCCGGTGATGCACTGCAAGCGCTGGCGTTCGATATACTAGCCCACGCCGACGGCGATTTAAGCCCACAGCGAAAGCTGAAAAGGCTAGCCATTCTGGCAAACGCAAGCGGCGTAGCGGGTATGTGTGCCGGTCAGGCAATCGATTTAGCCCAGACCAATCAGCACACCGATTTAGCCACACTGGAGCAGATGCATCGCCTGAAAACAGGGGCGTTAATTGAATGTGCCGTACAACTTGCTTATTACAGCAGTGAACTCAACAGCCCTGAGACACTGGATACCCTGACCCGTTTTGCCAGTGCCCTGGGTCTGGCTTTTCAGGTGCAGGACGACATTCTTGATATCGAAAGTGATACCATGGTGCTGGGTAAACCTCAGGGCTCTGATTGTAAAGCGAACAAACTGACCTACCCGGCATTATTGGGGCTGGAACAAGCGAAGGCTAAAGCGCAACAGCTTTATCAGGATGCATTGGCAGCACTGGACTGTTTGTCCTACGATACCAATGAGTTAAAAGCCTTTGCTCAATACATTGTCGCCCGCAAGTTTTAATAAAGGCATTGAAGATGGCATTAGATATGACCGATTTCCCGCTGTTAGCCGCAGCCGATGTGCCTGAGCAACTGCGTAAGTTACCTCAGGATAAATTACCTGCTCTGAGTGCTGAGCTGCGACGTTTTCTGTTAAAAACAGTAAGTCAGAGTAGCGGACACTTCGCTTCTGGTCTGGGCACTGTTGAACTGACAGTGGCTTTACATTACGTCTATAACACGCCGTTTGACCGTCTAATATGGGATGTCGGCCACCAGGCTTATCCGCATAAAATTTTAACCGGCCGGCGCGAGCAAATGCACAGTATTCGCCAGAAAGACGGGTTACATCCTTTTCCCTGCCGGGAAGAAAGTGAATACGATACGCTGACAGTGGGCCATTCCAGCACGTCAATCAGCGCAGCACTGGGTATGGCTATTGCTGCCAGCCAGGCTAAATCAAAACGTAAAGTGGTGGCGGTGATTGGCGATGGCGCTATTACCGCTGGCATGGCATTTGAAGCCCTGAACCATGCCGGAGAAGTGCGGCCTGATATGCTGGTTATTCTTAATGACAACGAAATGTCAATTTCAGAAAATGTCGGCGCGCTAAACCAGTATTTTGCGAGGATTTTATCTGGCAGTTTTTATACCAGCCTGCGCGAAGGCGGTAAGAAGATTCTGCAAGGCGTACCGCCTCTGCATGAATTGGCCAGCCGTGCCGAAGAACATTTTAAAGGAATGGTAACGCCAGGCACTTTTTTTGAAGAATTGGGTTTTAATTATATTGGCCCTATTGATGGCCATGATGTGATTACCCTGGCAGATACTATTCGCAATATGCGTAATTTGAAGGGCCCGCAGCTACTGCATATCGTTACAAAAAAGGGTAAAGGCTATGCACCGGCTGAAGCAGATCCGATTGGCTACCATGCTGTGGCAAAGTTTGACCCGGATGCCAGCAGTCAGCCAGTAAAAAAAGCGGGCAAACCGACGTTTTCCAATATATTTGGTAACTGGTTGTGTGACATGGCGGCAACTGACGAGCGCCTGCAGGGTATTACTCCGGCCATGCGCGAAGGCTCTGATCTGGTGGCTTTTTCCAAGCGTTTCCCCAAGCGGTATTTTGATGTTGCCATTGCAGAGCAACATGCGGTTACCCTGGCTGCCGGTATGGCTATTGAAGGCTTGAAACCTGTAGTCGCTATCTATTCCAGCTTCTTGCAACGCGGCTATGATCAATTAATCCATGATGTGGCCCTGCAAAACCTCGACGTATTGTTTGCTATCGATCGCGCCGGTATTGTCGGTGCTGATGGCCCCACCCACCAGGGTGCTTTTGATATCAGTTTTATGCGCTGTATACCGAATATGCTGCTGATGGTGCCGTCGGACGAAAATGAATGCCGGCAAATGTTATATACTGGCTATCAACATGCCGGACCGGCTGCAGTTCGCTATCCGCGTGGTGTCGGAACGGGTGTTGCAGCAGAGCAACAAATGCAGCTGTTACCACTGGGTAAGGCGAGAGTAGTCCGGCAGGGTAACAAGTTAGCCATTCTGGCCTTTGGTCCGTTACTGAATCAATGTTTGCAGGTGGCAACTGAGCTTAATGCCACGCTGGTTGACATGCGTTTTATAAAACCACTGGATGAAACGCTGCTGCAACAGCTACTTAGCGAGCATAGCCATTTTGTGACAGTGGAAGACAACGCACTGATTGGCGGGGCCGGTTCAGCCGTTAATGACTATCTGCTACAGCAGGGCCACACCGTCAAAGTACTGAACCTGGGTTTACCTGATCAGTTTATTAAACATGGCAGCCAGCAGGAAATCTATGCCGAACTGGCGCTGGACAGTGCTGGCATCAGCCGGCAGATAACAACCTTTGTAAACCGCTAAGCGGACTCAGCCGGATACTCAGCCAGGTTTATTACAGTGCCTGGCTGTCGCCCTGCTCAAACCATACCAACCCTTCTGCCAACAGCTTTTCAATTTGTGCTTCAATATGCGCTGAATCCTCAAATTCAAAGGCGTCCAGCTGCGAGTCAAATGCCAGGGTGGCTACCGCATTTTTACCACTATGCTTAACATGATATAGCGCCAGTTCGGCCAACTGCAGCGATACTTCCCAGTTAATTAACTGTCCACCGAGCAGCGGTAACGGATAGTGAGCATAACCGATTGAACATGTCAGCCGGACGGTTTGGCCATCAGGGAGGTTAAAAGCCGCTTTCGCAATCTGCTCGTTCAGCCGGTAGCTGAACTGACTTACCAGATCGAGCTGAATATCGCGCAGTACCAGCACGAAAGCGGCGCCGCTAAAGCGCACAACGTAGTCAGAACCACGGGTTTCCCGAATTAACAAACCACTGACTTGCTGAATAAGGCTGTCGCCTGCGCTGTTACCGTACTGGTCATTAATTTGCTTAAAGTTATCCAAATCTACGTGCAGCAGCGCCAGACATTTACCCTGATCCTGCATCGACTCACGGTTTCGCTGAAAGTGCTCAATGTCTTTCGGCAACTGTTCAAACATAAAGCGCCGGTTACGAAGTCCCGTCAGGTTATCTTTATGCGTTAACTGGCTAAGCTGTTCATTCAGTTCATTTAATCTGACATTGCTGTTTTCCAGCTCTTGGGTACGCTGTTTTACAAGTCGCTCCAGCTCCTGCTGTTTGTGCAAGGTGTTGCGCCTGACCAGCCACATGACACCATATAAGCAACATAACAGCAGTAACAACCACAACGAGCGGTATAGCAGGGTTTCATCAAATCGCTCGGGCACAACTAATAATAAGCTGGTTTCGGTGGCTGATTGCCAGCTGTGGCCACTCAGACGCACCTGCAGCTTAAATACAAAGTTACCTGGTGGCAGATTGGTATAAACAGCTTCCCGCCGCTGTTCTACCTCATGCCAGCGACTGTCGAAGCCTTCCAGCCGGTAACGGAATTGCAAGGCGTCAGGTTTAATAAACTCCAGAGCAGAGTAATGCAAGGTGACATTGCGTTCATTCATTTCCAGAACCAGTCGTTGCTGGCCCTGAGCAAGCTGGTATTGCTGGCTGGTTGTAACCTGCTTAATTTGCGGCTTTAACACCTGCTCAGACATCTGCTTTAAATTTGCCTGTACGGCGATTAATCCGTTCAGTGTCGGAAACCAGTATTCGTCCTGCCACCGCACTATTTTGGCCTGGCCAGCGCCGTTACAACAACGATTAGGACCACTGCCTAACTGCCGGTCAAATGGGGTCAATACTTCATCAATTAAAAACGGCTGACTGCTGCTGACAGGTAATGTCGCCAGCGCCAGGCGGTAAATCCCTTTGTGGCTGCTAACCCAAACCTGTTGCTGTTTCGCGTCGTAACTGAAACTGACCGCTGGTCCATGTGGCATACCATTGCCACTATGCAACTGCAACCATTGCTGATCAGGCCGGCGGATAAAAATACCATCATCAATGGTACTAACCATTACGCTGCCATCGGGTAACGCAATAAGCGCCAGAATATAGCTGTTGTATAGCGGGGTGCCCACGCCAAGCCGTTGCAGGTTGTCATCTTGATACTGATATAAACCGCGGGTAGTACCAACAAACAGCTGTGCTGAAGTTTGCTGCAACGCCGTAATATTTCGGGATTCAAACTGTTCATTTAAATGCGACAACGTTAACTTATTGTCTGTCGCGTGATACAAACCGCGAACGCCGCCCAGCCAGACTCCACCATCAATGGCAGGTTGTACAACTTTGACGGTGTTTCCCTGTAAACTTGGAAATGGCACACTGAGCTGAAGGTTGCGCAGATTATATTGCAATAGGCCGCTGTCGGTACCGAGCCAGAGTAGCCGAGGTTCAGGCCAATGGAAAGCATGTATGGTTTGATTACCCAACACACTGGCATCGAGCAAGGTGGTAAAGTTGCCAGATGTATCCAGTAATTGTAACGCCGATTGACTGGCAACGATCAGCTGATCGTCCGGTGTTACACCGACACTACGAACTACCGGGTCTGGCAAACCTTCACTAACCCGGCGGATATTGCCAGCTGCAGCCCGGTAAATACCGTCGCTGTAGCTGGCCAGCCAGATATTCTGCTGCTGATCTTCATAAATGTCACTGAACCAGGGGGTGGTGCCAAGCTCTGTTGTGGTAACAGTTTGCCAGCTTTGCGGGCGCTGACGATAAAACAGCTTACGGTATGTAGAAATCCAGCTACCTTGCTGGCTGTCTTTAAAAAGCCGGTAAACCGCGCTATGTTCACCATCTGGCAACTGGCACTTCTGAATCACACCTGCAGGGGTTAAATGATAAAAACCAGTTTCGCTGGCAAGATGCAGACCCTGCTCGGTTACTGTTAAGTCATACACCGGGGTCTGGGCAAGTTCCAGCGGTAACGGATACATTTGCAACTGCTGATGACCATCATTGCTTAGCTGATAAATATGCTCGGCACTGCTGACCCAGATACCTTCGCTCGCTTTTTCAAGCTGATGGACCTGGCTGCGGACGGCGTCAATCCGACTGATCTTACCGTTTTTTATCCTGAATAAATTATCTGCTGCTACCCAGATTTCGTCATCAGTCACTGCTATCAGTGCCGTTACTTCAGCCACTATCGGGTAGCGTTCAAACTTAAGGGTTGCCGGATCAAAGCCGGACAATCCAGCCTTAGTCCCAACCCAGATATAGCCACTTTTATCGCGCAGTAGCCTGGTAATACTGTTGCTGGCTAAGTGGCGGGTATTATCAGTAATAAAATGTTCAAACTGCAGGCCATCAAAACGGTTCAGGCCATATAGGGTACCAAGCCACAAATAACCAAGGTTATCCTGAACAACAGTTCGGACAGAATTACTGGAGAGGCCATCGTTGCTGGTCCAGTGTCTGATATCAAAATCATACACTGACTGCTCTGCTTGCCCGGAGACTTCAGCTGTTGCGGCTTCAGTAATCGCTTTGCTCTTATCCTGAACAACCTGAGCGCTGAGGGGACTAAACAAACTCAGCAGAAACACAATACCCGGTAATATTACGTTTTTCATTCCCTTGTCCTGCGTTCCTTCCCCCGCCAACGGCTAACTCAGCAGCTGATAGTATAAAAGTAGTTGTAATATCAACCAGGCTGGCACGGCAGCCATTAAATCGTCGAGCATAATACCCAGCCCACCATGGATACGTCTGTCTAACCAGCGTATTGGCCAGGGTTTCAGAATATCAAAAAAGCGGAATAATAAAAAACCAATTAACAGACTTTGCACACTTACCGGCACCAGCAGCATGGTTAAGGCATAGCCTATAATTTCATCCCAGACAATTGCACCATGATCGTGCTCGCCAACATCGCGTGCTGTTTTACCACAGATATAAATGCCAAGTACGGTTCCAGCAAGCAGAAACACCAGATACCAGACAAGACCCAGCGCAGCCAATGCAATAACAAAGGGGATCGCCACCAGGGTCCCGAAGGTTCCGGGTGCACGGGGTGCAAGGCCAGCGCCAAAACCCAGTGCCAGCATATGCTGCCAGCGACTCAACTGAAATTTAGTCTTAGTCATGGAAAATGATTAAACCCCTGATGCTGATATTCAAAGGGTTGCTCACCAGCCTTCAATTCCAGCTTGCCAGCTACGCCCGTGATCCTGCCAATACAGCTTACAGGCACGCCATAGGGTGACAGCAAGACATCAAGGCTGCCACGCTTACTTTCAGGAACCGTGAACAACAACTCGTAATCTTCGCCCCCTGACAAGGCCATTTTCAGCGCCGTACTTTGATCACAGCTGTCTTTTAATGCCTGTGATAAAGGTAGTTTATTGACATCTATGTAAGCACCAACTCCGGAGCGGCGCAGAATATGCGGCAAATCACCACACAGGCCATCAGAAATATCCATGGCACTACTGGCCACGTTGCGTAATGCCTGCCCCAACGCTACCCGGGCTGATGGAAAATGAAAACGCTGTAACAAATGTGCCTGATGTTTCTTACTGGCCTCAGCATGACCTTGACACACTTTTAAGCCCAGCGCAGCATCACCCAGCGTACCGGTAACGTAGATAAAGTCACCCACGTTTGCGCCGGAACGGGTAATAGCCCGGCCACGCGGCACCTGGCCCTTGGCAATCATCGTCAGGCTAAGCGGACCACGGGTGGTGTCGCCCCCGACCAGGCGACAATTATAATAATCAGCGGTTTCGGCAAGACCGGCCGCAAACTGACGTAGCCAGTCTTCATCAACATTTGGCAAAGTCAGTGCCAGTGACAACCAGGACGGTTCAGCGCCCATTGCTGCTAAATCGCTGACATTTACCGTCACCAACTTATGGCCCAATGCTCTTGGATCAACATCAGGAAAAAAATGAGTACCACAAACCATTGTGTCGGTTGTGACGACCAGATCATAGCCATCACGCATTTGCAACACAGCACCATCATCGCCGACACCAACCACTACATCCTGGCGGGCAATACCGGCATCAGCAAAGAAGCTGGCAATAAGTTCAAATTCACCCATAGTATGTAAAAAAGCCGACGAATGCCGGCTCTCCGTTAGTTTGTCCTTAACACCCGGACGGCTTTATCAAGAATACCATTGACAAATTTATGACTGTCATCTGCCGCGAAGGCTTTTGCCAGTTCAATGGCCTCGTTGATAATAACTTTATAAGGTACATCCAGCCGGTATTTGAGCTCGTATGCCGACACCCGTAACACCGCTTTTTCAACCAGGTCGATATCTTCAAACGGTCTTTCCAGATAGGGTTTTAATGCTTCATCCAGTTTGCTGTGATGCAGCACAACGCCACGCAAAATATCCTGAAAGTAAGCAACATCTAATTGCTTAACATTATTCTCCAGCAATAATTGCTGTTCAATATCGGCAATGGGGTTCTGACTAACCTGCCAACTGTAAATGCCCTGTACTGCCAGTGAACGCGACTGACGACGCACATTTGGTTTCATAAGTTTTCCTGTTACAGCTGGTCCAGAACGTTAACCATTTCCAGCACCGACATTGCCGCTTCTGCGCCTTTATTGCCTGCTTTGGTGCCGGCCCGCTCAATTGCCTGCTCAATGCTATCTACCGTCAACACACCAAACGCAACCGGTAAATTATAGGCCAGCGCTACCTGACCGATCCCTTTGGTACATTCGCCAGACACGTATTCAAAATGTGGTGTGCCGCCACGGATCACCGCACCCAGGGCGATAATCGCATCATACTTTTTGCTGGCAGCAACCCGTTGCAACGCCAGCGGCATTTCAAAAGCGCCAGGAATGCGAACCACGGTAATATCATCTTCAGCTACATTGCCAACCCGCTTTAAGGTATCCAGTGCACCTTCCAACAGGCTTTCAACGATAAAACCATTAAACCGTGCCACCACTAACGCGAACTTCTTGTCCTTGGCCGCATAGCCGGCTTCAATTACTTGCATGGTAAATCCTCTCGAATCTGGGGCTGCAAAAATCAGCCGCGCATAATATCACAAAAACCGCAAATGCGGCATCGCTGTTATTCTGATACGTAATCAACCACTTCCAGACCAAAGCCAGATAAGGCATGGTATTTTTTCGGCTGACTTAATAAGCGCATTTTCTTTACCCCCAGACTGGCCAGAATTTGCGAGCCAACACCAACATTTCGTGATGTACCCTTCCAGGGAGAGGTTTTCGGCTGCTCGCCTTTGTCTTCTGCCTCAAACGCCTGCACCATCCGTACCAGCTCAGCCGTCGATTCATGCTTGCCTAATAACACCAGCACCCCACCTTCTTCAGCAATCCGTTTCATGGCAGTGTGCAGCGGGAAGCTACGATTGGCAGCACGGTCGGCCAACAGCAGATCAGAAAAGGTGTTGTGTAAATGTACCCGCACCAGGGTAGGTTCTTCCGGTTTAACATCACCCTTTACCAAAGCAAAATGCAGTTGATTATCGATGGTGTCTTTGAAGGTGACTAACTGGAAATCGCCTACCTCAGTTGGCAACTGACAGGTGGCTACTTTTTCAATTGTAGTTTCATTTAAATTACGATATTCGATTAAGTCAGCAATGGTGCCAATTTTGATATTATGCTCACGGGCAAAAACCTCTAAATCGGGCCGTCTGGCCATGGTTCCGTCGTCATTAAGAATTTCAACAATTACAGCAGCTGGCTCCAGCCCGGCCAACCGGGCTAAATCACAACCGGCTTCAGTGTGGCCGGCTCTGACCAGCACTCCACCGTCCTGCGCCATTAACGGAAAAATATGCCCGGGCTGAACGATATCTGCCGGGCTGGCGTCGCGGGCAACCGCTGCCTTAACGGTTCTGGCCCGGTCAGCTGCAGAAATCCCGGTAGTCACTCCTTCCGCCGCTTCAATAGATACCGTGAAATTTGTAGCAAAAGGCGATTTATTGGCGTCTACCATTAAGGGCAAGTTTAATTGTTTGCAACGCTTTTTACTCAAAGTCAGACAAATAAGGCCCCGACCGTGCTTGGCCATAAAGTTAATCGCCTCGGGTGTCACGTAATCCGCGGCCATCACCAGATCGCCTTCATTCTCACGGTCCTCATCATCCATCAGCACGACCATTTTACCCTGACGAATGTCATCGATAATTTCAGCAGGCGTATTCAGTTGCATAAAAACCCTTGTTCTAAGTTGGTTCAATAATACCGGTCAAGATCACGCAGCTGGCACCGGTCGTTAATATGTAATTAGTTCACACTGTAAGCCTGTTATGTCTAACTTAACCAGGCCCAGCAAGAACCGCTGTCAGCCTTATATCCGGCCCGAGCCGGCAAACATCATCAAACGCAAAGCGATGTGCCTGGCTAAGATCACCAAGCTGAGGCAAGTCGGCCATGGCTCTTGCCTGCGGCCCCAACATTACCGGTGCCTGATACAAAATAAACTCATCTACCAGTTCCTGGTGTAATAAAGCCCCGGCCAGCGTAGCGCCTGCCTCTACCCAGACACTGCGTACCTGACGTTCAGCCATCAGTGCTAACAGGGCAGGCAAATCAAAGTAGCCATCAGCAGCTAGCGGCACCACTTGTTGCTGCACATGAGAAGGCATAGTGCGTAGCGGCTTATCTGGGGCAACACACAATAAAATGGCGCCAGCGGATTTGAAAAGTAGCTCGCGCCCCGTTAATTGTTGTCGCCGGTCCAGAATAACCCGCAACGGCTGACGCAACTCACCATTCTGTAATGTCGTTATCACTGGCTCATGCTTTGGCTGACGCACCGTTAAGCGGGCATTATCTGCCAGTACAGTGCTGGCGGTTGATAAAATTGCGCTGCTTTGTGCCCGGTAAAACTGGACATCTGCTCTGGCTTTAGGGCCAGTAATCCATTGGCTCTGGCCATTTGCCAGGGCGGTACGACCATCAATACTGGCGGCCAGCTTCAGCTTCAGCCAGGGCTTTTTCCGCTCCATAGCGCTCAGAAAACCCCGGTTTAAGGCTCTTGCCTCTGTAGCCATTATCCCGCAATCAACTGCTACTCCCGCTTGTTGCAGCAACGCAACACCCTTACCGGCAACCAGTGGATTCGGGTCAAGCATAGCGACCACCACCCGCTTTACACCGGCAGTGATTAACGCATTTGCGCACGGTGGTGTACGGCCAAAATGGCTGCAGGGTTCCAGTGTCACGTAACAGGTTGCACCACGGGCATACTCACCTGCCTGTTCCAGTGCATACACCTCAGCATGGCCGTCACCAGCCTGATGATGGTAGCCCTCGCCCACTACCTTGCCTTCCTTGACAATGATAGCGCCGACATTCGGGTTAGGGTCGGTGGTATAACGACCTTTGGCGGCTAACTCAATGGCCAGCGCCATATAGTGGTTATCGGCTGTATCCAAAGCCACTATTGCTCTCCAAGGCGGGCAATTTCTTCACCAAATTCACGTATATCTTTAAATGAACGGTACACCGATGCAAAGCGAACGTAAGCCACTTTATCCACTTTCACCAGTTCATCCATAATCAGATTACCCAGCATATTACTGGCCAGTTCACGCTCACCGGTCGCCCGCAACTGAGATTTAATTTTCTGAATAAGCTGTTCAATCTGTTCAGTAGATACCGGCCGTTTTTCCAGTGACCGTAACAAACCGTTTCGAAGCTTGTCTTCGTTAAATGGCTCACGTGAGCCATCCCGCTTAATAATTCGCGGCATAACCAGTTCAGCAGCCTCAAAAGTGGTAAACCGTTCGTGGCAAGCCAGACACTCCCGGCGCCGGCGAACCTGATGACCATCGGCAACTAATCTGGAGTCAATTACTTTAGTGTCATCAGCATTACAAAAGGGACAATACATGGGCACTTCCCATCGATATAGACAAAATGGCCATAGATAAAAATGGCCGCAAATGCGGCCATAATAGCACTAAATTAACGATTAAGCATAAACCGGAAAGCGACTGCACAACTGGCCAACATCGGCTTTCACCCGTTCAATTACGCTTTCGTCATTAATATTGTCCAGCACGTCACAAATAAAACCTGCAACCTGACGCGCCTGCTCTTCTTTAAAACCACGGCGGGTTATGGCTGGGGTGCCAATCCGTAAACCGCTGGTTACAAAAGGTGAACGCGGATCATTTGGTACGGAGTTTTTATTCACCGTAATGTGCGCCCTACCTAAGGCCGCATCGGCATCTTTACCGGTAATATCTTTATCAATCAGATCCATCAGAAATAAATGGTTCTCCGTACCGCCGGATACAATTTTATAGCCACGTTTAATCATTTCATCGCACATGGCTTTGGCATTACTTAATACCTGTTGCTGATACACTTTAAATTCCGGCTCTAACGCTTCTTTAAATGCCACGGCTTTAGCAGCAATAACATGCATTAACGGACCACCCTGGCTACCAGGGAATACAGCAGAATTCAGCTTCTTCTCAACAGCCTCGTTCTTGCGGGCCAGAATTAAACCGCCACGAGGGCCTGCCAGCGTTTTATGGGTAGTGGTAGTAACAACATCTGCCACCGGCACCGGGTTTGGATATAAGCCGGCAGCGACCAGGCCAGCAACATGCGCCATATCAACTAACAGATAGGCTCCGACTTTGTCGGCTATATCCCGAAAACGTTGCCAGTCAACAATGCCTGAATACGCAGAAAAACCGGCGATAATTAATTTGGGTTTATGTTCAAGCGCTAACGCTTCAGCCTGATCATAATCAATTACGCCTGTTTCAGGGTGCAAGCCATATTGAACAGCTTTATAAAGTTTACCTGACGAGCTGACATGTGAACCGTGAGTCAAATGGCCACCATGCGCCAGGCTCATCCCTAAAATGGTATCACCAGCCTCTAACAAGGCTAAAAATACTGCAGCATTCGCTTGCGAACCTGCGTGTGGCTGAACATTAGCGTAATCAGCACCAAACAATTGTTTTGCCCGGGCAATCGCTAAATCCTCTGCAATATCAACAAACTCGCAGCCACCGTAATAACGTTTATGCGGATAACCTTCCGCATACTTGTTGGTAAGCTGCGACCCTTGCGCCTGCAAAACTCGCGGACTGGCATAGTTCTCAGATGCGATCAACTCGATATGCGCTTCCTGTCTGGCGGTTTCATCGGTGATTGCCTGCCACAATTCCGGATCAAAATCGGCAATATTCATTTCACGCTTTAACATGCTTTCTCCTGGGCGCGGGTTACGCTAACTGGTTTTAATTTCAGGGGGATATAAATTGGCGCTTATTCTACCCTGATTTTATTCCGGATGCACCGAAAATATAGCCATCTGGCCGTCTGCTACTGCCTCATATCAGTTTCGCTGATAAACTGCACAACATGCTTTACAGTCCTTAGCGCTTTACAAGATAACTACAGCGGACTACCATACTGTATATCAATACAGCTCTTGCTAACCTATGACCAGTCAGCGCAAAATTATTCATATCGATATGGATTGCTTTTTCGCCGCAGTTGAAATGCGTGATAATCCGGCGCTGGCCAATATTCCGTTGGCTATTGGCGGCAGCCGCAGCAGTCGCGGTGTGATAGCCACCTGTAATTATCCGGCGCGGGCGTTTGGCGTGCGCTCAGCAATGCCCACCGCTCAGGCACTGAAGTTATGTCCGCAACTGCACTTAATGGCTGGCAGTATGGACAAATATAAAATGGTTAGCAGGCAAATACGGGCTATTTTCCAGCGTTACAGTGATGTAATAGAGCCTTTATCACTGGATGAAGCTTTTATCGATGTCAGTCAGAGCAGCCACTTTGGTGGCAGCGCCACCCGGATTGCAGAGGATATCCGCCGGGTAATTCTGGCTGAAACCGGCTTAACAGCATCTGCAGGGGTGGCGCCCAATAAGTTTTTGGCGAAAATTGCCAGTGATGAAAATAAGCCTGATGGTTTATTTGTTATTACCCCAGACCAGGTCGCTGCTTTTGTCAAAAAGTTACCGTTGGCAAAAATACCCGGAGTAGGCAGCAAAACAGCAGAGCGCCTGGCCCGGCTTGGCTTAAACCACTGCCAGGACATTGTCAGTTGTGATCTGGCAATACTGGTCAAGCATTTTGGTAGCATGGCCGATACGTTGCTTAAACGCAGCCAGGGAATCGATGATCGCCCGGTACGCACCGAGCGTCAGGCCAAATCAGTCGGGGTGGAAAACACCCTGGCAGAGGATATCAGTAATTATCAGGATTGTGTGCAAGCGTTACAGTTGTTATGGCCTAAATTACAACAGCGGTTAGGGCAGCAGGGCGACAAGGGGTTGCAGAAAATTGGCGTTAAACTGAAGTTCAGTGATTTTCGGCAGACCACTGTTGAATGTCAGGCCCAAACCGTCAGTTTGGAGCAGTTTGTACCGCTACTTCATCAGGCATGGCAGCGACGGCAACAGCAAGGTGTCCGATTGGTTGGCTTACACCTTGGCTTCAGCTCACCGAACCCCGGCCAGCTCTGCCTGCCATTTGAGGTTGCTGGCAGTCGTTAGCTTTCCAATTACACATTAATCAGTTCTGATGCCAGCCACGTTCAACAGTTTTTATGCGTGTATAGTTAGCCAGGCAACAGATATAAAAAAGCCAGCCCAATGGCTGGCTCTTTACAAAAAATCAGATTAACCGGTTACAGTGACGTTTTCAGCCTGTGGACCTTTCTGACCTTCGGTAACTTCGAAAGTTACGCGCTGACCTTCAACTAAAGTTTTGCGGCCGGTGCCATTGATAGCGCGGAAATGAACGAATACGTCTTTGCCGCCTTCGCGCTCGATGAAGCCAAAACCTTTATCTTCGTTGAACCACTTAACTGTACCAGAAATTAACTGTGACATAACACTCTCTTACTTTAACTAAATTTGCCGAGTTTTCGGCGACTTAAATATTCTCGGCCAGCTAATCGAGCGGCAAAATATTCAACCGCATTATCAGTTAAGCTGATCATGTGGTCAACATAAATACCCGACGAGCAGAAAATATATTTCTTAACCGGCCGTACCAGCTAAATCGCATCTGCCAGAACGGTTTACCGTCAGCTGGTACGACTTACGCGTTTTCAGTGTAGCAGCAAAATCGCTGAACATTTAAGCAACCCAAAATTTATTTTTTACGCCGTACCGGACCGCTGCCGTCATCGCCCCCCTCAAAAAACGGCGCTGACTTCACTTTAGCATTAACGGCCTTTGCCGGACGAGGCCTGCGAGCCTTATCAGGTGATGCGCTCTTACGCTCCGTTTTAGTTTTTCCTGTCAGTGTTTTAATACCACTAAAACGCGCAGGCAAGTCCTCAACAACGGAAAACTCAACTGCATGGCGTAAAAACTTTTCTATATTCTGTAAGCTGGGCCAATCTTTTGGCCCCACCAGTGATAGTGCCTGCCCTTTGGCTCCGGCCCGCCCGGTGCGGCCAATCCTGTGCACGTATTCTTCAGGGTGTTTCGGTAAGTCGAAATTAATAACATGTGAAACCTGCAGTAAATCCAACCCCCGTGAGGCTAAATCTGTCGTTACCAGCACTTGGAATTTGCCAGTGGCAAATTGCTGCATCACGCTGTTGCGCTGCTGCTGAGCCAGTTTGCCGCTTAGCGCAATTGCGGTAAAACCGGCAGCTTCACAAACGCCGGTTAATCGCTCCGCATCAGCGCGGGTCGCAGTAAACATAATAAGCTGCTTTATATCCTGCTGCTGCAAAAAATGCTGCAGCAAGGCTTCCTTATGGCTTAAATTATCGGCAAGAAAAAATTGTTGTTCGATATCCTGATGCTGCTGATAGCCCGCCCCCACAGCTATCCGGTAAGGGTTCTTCAGTAGTGCCAACGCCAGATTGTCTACCTCGGCATGATCCAGTGTGGCTGAAAATAACAATGTCTGGCGCAAACGGTGGCTGGCGGCTTTGTTGATAACAGTAAGCTGTGGCAGAAAGCCAAGGTCCAGCATCCGGTCAGCTTCATCCAGAATCAACATCTCCAAACCTTGTAAAAACAGGGTTTTATGCTCAAGGTGATCGACAAAGCGCCCTGGCGTTGCCACCACAACTGCTGGCTGACGTTTCAGGATTTTTTCCTGATCATTAAAGTTTTCGCCACCAACAATCAGCGCAGCCGTCACAGGCGTATTGGCTACCAGTAAGCGCAACTGGGCATATACCTGCTTGGCCAGTTCACGGGTTGGTGCCAAAATTAACGCCCGGGCATCCTGTTTCGACAAAGCCCGGCTTTTCAGCAGTCGCTGCATCATTGGTAGCAAATATGCCAGGGTTTTACCCGAGCCCGTCTGAGACGACACGATTAAATCGCGGCCTACCATCACTGCCGGTATTGCTTCTTGCTGGATCTCAGTGGGCCTGGCAAAGCCCAGATGCTGAACAGACCGCAGTAACCGCGGATCTAATGCTAAATCTTTAAATGGCAAAATTAACCTCATCAGCTTGGAGTACTGGTATATGATAACCGAACTGGCCCATTTGAGTTAATAAGAATGCTTAAGGTACACTACGTGCTTATTCACCCTGCAACCTGAGTAGCCCCATTATGAGCAATGCGTTACGTGACCAGCTGCTGAAAGCTGGCCTGGCCGATGCCAAGAAAGTTAAAAAAGTTAAAAAAGAAAAACATCAGCTGAAAACCCAGGCGGGCAAAAAAGCGGTGCCCGAGAACACATCAACCACACTGGCGCAACAGGCTAAAGCCGAGCAAGTGGCCCGTGACCGGGAATTAAACCGGCAAAAGCAGACTGAATTAGCCCAGAAGGCGATTGCAGCTCAGGTTAAGCAAATTATTGAAACTAACGCGATCACCAGCAAGGGTGATGTTGGCTTTAACTTCGTTGATGGTAAATTGGTTAAAAAGCTTTACGTGACCAGTAAAGTGCATGATGAATTAAGCCGTGGCTTAGTTGCCATCGCCCGCCTGGCTGAGCAGTATATTGTAATACCAGCGCCGGTAGCAGAAAAAGTGATGCAACGTGATGCTGGCAGCATTATCTTGCTGAATACCAAACAGCAACAACCGGAAGAAGACGATCCCTATGCGGATTACCAAATCCCGGATGATTTAATGTGGTAACGTTTAATAACTAACATTGATGGTATGCAAGGAGACACCATGCGTTTATTAATTTCGTTTTTCTTTTTATCGCTTTTGCTGTTAAGCAGTTCGGTGCTGGCCGCCAGTGTCTGGAAAGTCAGCAAAGATGGTCAGCACTTTTATCTGGCGGGAACCGTTCACTTGCTGAGTAAAAGTGATTACCCGCTGCCAGTGGCTTACGATACGGCTTTTAATGCCAGTAGCCAGCTGCTGTTTGAAACCGACTTAAATGCATTAACCAGCCCGGCTGGCCTGTCAAAGATGATGCAGCAAAACACCTATCCTGACGGTAAAACACTTGAGCAGGTATTGTCACCTGAGGTGTATCAGCAACTGAAAAACTACGCCACCGAGCGCAATATGCCAATTGCAGCAATCAGCAAATTTAAACCTGGCTTTGCAGCAATGATGCTGGCCAGTGTTGAAATGCAGCGGTTAGGCGCAGCCGAAACAGGGGTAGATATGCATTATATGCAACTGGCCCTGCAACAAAATAAAAGTGTAGCGGGTCTGGAAACCATGGAAGAGCATCTGGCTGTGCTGGAAGGCATGAACCAGCTTGATCCAGACTTAACGATCCGATCAACACT
Source organism: Arsukibacterium indicum (assembly GCF_019100565.1). Lineage (GTDB taxonomy): Bacteria > Pseudomonadota > Gammaproteobacteria > Enterobacterales > Alteromonadaceae > Alishewanella > Alishewanella indicum. The sequence goes on from NZ_JAHRID010000001.1 coordinate 603,862, forward strand.
TGAAGATATGCACAAAGTAGAAAGCCAACTGGTTGATATGAAGCAAGCCTGGCGCAGTGGTGATGCGGCTAAACTGGAACAAATGTTTATTGATGATTTGCAGGAGATCCCGCAGTTATATGAGATTTTACTGGTTAAACGCAACCATGCATGGCTACCGCAACTGCAGGAACTGACCAGTGATGAACAAACGACGCTGGTATTAGTTGGTGCGTTGCATCTGGCTGGAAATGACGGCTTATTAAAGCTGCTACAGCAACAGGGCTACACCCTAAGCCAGTTAACCGAGTAATAACTAACCCCGTCATGATGTCAATGATTAACGACAGCCCTGGCGGGCGCTCACCCCTTTTACTCCTTCATTAAATGCCGGTGCCAGTTGCCAGCGGGGCCGGATGGGAGTGAGTGGTAACTCGCGCTTCCGCGCCACCAGCAAATAACAGCCGGAAAAATAATTCAGATATTTTTCAGCGAAACGCTGCAGGCTGTTATTAGCATAGTCATTAACCAGCATGCTTCCGTAAAAGAAGCGTTGCTCAGCCAGCACTTCAAAACCAATAAGATGTAACCAGTCTTTTATCCGGCCGGGAGAAAAAAACCGCCCCTGCCACGGGTAACGCTGCTTCAGCCAGGGGGCAATGCCAGCCAATCCCAGCATACTTAATGGATTAAAACCAGTTAACAGCAGATAACCGTCCGACAACAACACCCTATGCGCTTCCCGCACAATGTGATGAGGGTCTGTTTGATACTCCAGACACTGGCTAAGCAGCACTGCATCAATACTTTGGCTGTCGATCGGCAGCGTGTCTGGCAACGCAATCAGATGGCTTTTTCCATTGTCAGCGCTGCCAATATGTATCTGATGCTTAATTTTGCACCCCGGCAGCACTAAGTCACTGCTTAAATCGCCAACTTTAAGCAAATAATAGCCAAAAATTTGCTGCCACCAGGGTTGCAGTTGCCCGGCGATAGCCTGAGCCAATGCTGGCCCCTGTAAAAAAGCCTGCCAGCTATCGGGCACCTGCGGTTCGTTTTCGTTTAATGCCGGTTTCATGATAACGTTTTGCCTGCTTTAATGTTGAGAGACGTTTAATGTGCAACAAGACAAGAGAAAACCTGATGCTGACTATTAGCCCACTGGCTGCCTTTGAGGATAACTACATTTGGACCCTGTGTCAGCCTGACAACTCATTTTGTGTTGTGGTTGACCCGGGTGACCCCGAACCTGTGCTGGATTTCTTAGAGCAACAGCAAAAATCTCTGTACGCTATTCTGATAACCCATCATCATCCCGATCATACCGGCGGTATTGCTGAATTAAAGCAAGCCTGGCCGGATGTCCGTATTATTGGTCCTGCTGCCGAGACAGCTAAGATCCCCTTGTTAACCGAGCTGGTACAGCAGGGTGATGTGGTTCAGCTGCCCGTTTTTAACTACCAATTTCAGGTGTTTGATTTGCCTGGTCACACGCTGGGACATATTGGTTTTTACAGTAAACCCTATTTATTTTGCGGCGATACCCTGTTTAGCGGAGGCTGTGGCCGCTTATTTGAAGGCACTGCGGCGCAACTGCATCATTCGTTGCAAAAACTCGCAGCGTTACCCGCCGATACCCTGGTGTACTGTACCCACGAATATACCCTTGCAAACCTGCGTTTTGCGACGACGGTTGAACCTGATAATCAGGCATTGCAGGATTATCAGCGACATTGCCAGCGTTTACGCCAGCAAAAAAAGCCAACATTGCCCACAGACCTGGCAACTGAGTTGCAAATCAATCCATTTTTGCGATGTGAAAACAAGACCTTGCAACAACACTATCAGCACCAGACTGCTGTTACCCTGTTTAGCGAGCTGAGGGCATTGAAAGATCAGTTTAAATCCTGACTTGCAATCATGTTTTGAACAGGTAACATGACAGTTTTTGTGCGGGATTACGCTATGCATTTTAAAATATCTGCCGTCACGTTAGTTGCATTGCTTAGCGGCTGTGTCAGTACATCAGAATCCACTTCATCCACTGCTCAAAAGACTGTAAAGACCACCAGTACGCCAGCTCTGCTACAGGTAAAAGGCGCCAGTGCCGAACAAATAGCCAACCGCTTGTGGTATGGCGATAGCGAAGCAGAGCAGCTGCCGCCGCTGGATGCGGCCGAACTGGAAGACTTGTGGCAGCGCATACAGTTGCAACTGACCTTTAATGTGCCACAAACCCGACCAATCGTAGAGCAACGTAATTTTTACAGCCAGCACCAAAGCTACCTGGACAGGGTTGCCAACCGGGCGCAGCCCTTCCTGTACTATATTGTGCAGGAACTGGAAAAACGTAATATGCCACTCGAACTGGCGCTGCTGCCGATTGTGGAAAGCGCGTTCGATCCGTTTGCTTATTCCCATGCCCGGGCGTCAGGTATGTGGCAATTTATGCCGGCGACCGGCAGCCGGTTTGGTTTAAAGCAAAACTTCTGGTACGACGGCAGACGTGACGTTATTGAATCCACCCGGGCAGCCCTGGATTACCTGCAGTATTTATACAACACGCTGGAGCATGACTGGTTAAACGCCATTGCCGCATATAACGCTGGTGAAGGCCGGATTGGCCGGGCAATCAGAGCGAACAAAAAGCGTCGGTTGCCAACTGATTTCTGGTCACTTGATTTGCCGGCAGAAACAACTGTTTATGTTCCAAAATTGTTGGCATTGGTTGACATTTTAAAACGTCCTGATGACTTCGACATTGTCTGGAAATTTATTGCTAACGAGCCAAAAATCGCCGTGGTACCGACCGATGGCCAGATTGATTTAGCTATCGCAGCTGAGCTGGCTGAATTAAGTGTTGCTGAGTTGCAGGCCCTGAACCCCGGTTTTAATCAATGGGCCACCGATCCTGATGGTCCGCATCAGCTAGTGCTGCCGTTGACTAAAGCGGATAATTTTAAGCGGCTGCTGGCACAAACACCTGCAGCTGATCGCTTGCAATGGCAAAGCTACACAGTGAGCTCTGGTGATACCCTTGGTAAAATTGCCCGTGACTATAAAACAGACGTCAGTGCTATCAGGCGTCTTAATAACCTAACCGGCAATACCATCCGGATAGGTCAGCATTTACTGATACCCATGTCAGCCAAAGCGGCTGAAAAATACGAGCTCAGTCAACAAAATCGTATTGCGAGGGCTCAGGGACGGGCCGCTGGCAGCGTCAAAACTGAATATATTGTGCAAGCAGGCGATACCTTATGGGACATCAGCCGGGAGCATAAAGTTACCGTAGCAGAACTGGCTAAATGGAATGGCATGGTACAACGCGACACGTTAAAACCAGGTCAGAAACTGGTAATGTGGCATGACAGTGACAGTAGCGTAACAACGGCGGTAACCCGCACAGTTAACTACAAAGTGCGAAAAGGCGATTCACTGGCCAGGATTGCGCAACGCTTCAGTGTTTCCATTGCTGAAATCGTCAAATGGAATAATATTAACACCGAGCGATACCTGCAACCCGGGCAGCAACTAAAACTGATTGTCGATGTAACCCAGGTATAAATTGCATTTGGTAGCGAAGCGTAAATGGCTGCTTAAGGAGTAATAACATGAAAGCATTAATTTTTATTATAAGTTTACTGTTAAGCGTGCCGGTTTATGCCCAGTTTCAGCTAGCCGGCAATGGTAGCTATACGCTGCAGGATGGGAAAACGGTACCCTTTCAGTATGGTTTCGGTTATGTCCGAAAGGAAGGGCAGTTTCATTTCAGTGCAGGCAAGCAAAGTTTGGTTGTCAGCAGTCTGCCGCAAAAATACTCACTGGCTTTAATCCTGCAAAATGACGACGAGGTTTGGGTGCCAGACTTCGTTAATGCGCCGCTTAGTAGTTTTGAATATGAAATAAGCGGTTTTGAACTCAAGCTAAGCCAGGATCCTGAGCTGAAAGATGGCCGGAGAAATTTTATACTGCACTATGATGGCGGTCGTTACCGCTTCAACCGCGGTCCAGGTCAGGTTAATTTTATTTTTAATGATGAGGGTATTGAGCGGGTTGAGATTAAAGGTATGTTTAAATTGCCTAATAAACCAAACGCAACGGAATCCCCATAGCGTTTCACCTTATCAGTATCATCACACCAGTCAGTCACATCACGTTAATCAGGCTCGCGCTGCAACTGCAGCGCTGGCAAGATTCCCGAAGCGACACACAGTAATGGTGCCAGCAACATAAAAAGCCAGAAGCTTTGTAAGGGCATGCCATGCCATAGTGCATATAACGCAGCCGTAAGCTGAAATACAATCCCGAATAACCCAACGTAAACCAATACCCGGTTCAGCAGCCTTTTGGGCATAGCCAATGTTTTTCTGGATTGATGACTTGATACAGAGGACTTTTCCGTCATTACTACACCTGAGCGTCGCTTTGCTGTTCAGGCGCAGCCAGCGCAAAGCCTGCCAGCTGCTGACAATGATGATAGACCCGGCTGATGGTCGGATATTCCAGAGTATCAAGTTTAAACCGCAATGCATTATACATTTGGGGTACCAGACAAATATCGGCCAGAGTAATCCTGTCGCCATAGCAAAACTCGCCTGCTGTGGCTTGCAGCCGCTGTTCAAGAGCGCGAAAGCCGGTATGCAGCCAGTGATGGATCCACTCTGTTTTCTGATCGTCATTCAGCGCCAGCGGCCCGGTTAAATATTGCAACACCCGCAGATTATTTAGTGGGTGAATATCGCAGGCAATATCAAGCGCCAGCGAGCGCACCTGTGCTTTAGCTGCAGGGTCTGCCGGCAGCAACGCTGGCTCGGGATATACTTCATCCAGGTACTCAATAATGGCCAGCGACTGATTTAAGCTCAGCTCACCATCGACATAAGCCGGCACCAGCTGATTCGGATTGATTTGCTGATATTCGGCACTATGTTGCTGGCCGCCATCTTTTAGCAGGTGTACCGGTATCGTCTCAAAACTGAGTTGTTTTAAATTCAGCGCAATACGCACCCGATAGGCGGCTGAAGAGCGCCAGTAACTATAAAGTTTCATCCTGTAACACCTGCTAATTTGTTGCACGGAAAAATCGCTGAGTACAAAGGAGGTGAAAGCACGTATGTACTTTTTTCTGCGACCGTTGAAGCCCTGGACGGGCGTAAACAAGCCCCCATGGATGGGTTTACGGCGTGTTGCAGAAAAAATGTTCGCAGTGCTTGCACCGGTCCATTTTATTACGTCGCCTTATATTGCACCACTTGCTGGTCGATAGCACCAAAAATGCTTTGGCCATCGCTATCCAGCATTTCCATTTTTATGGTATCACCGAATTGCATAAAAGCGGTACTTGGCTTGCCATCGCGGATGGTTTCAATCATTCGGATCTCAGCGATACAGCTGTAGCCTACGCCACCTTCGGTAATAGCAGTACCATACTCGGTGCCCTGCTTATTCGACACCGTGCCAGAACCAATGACCGCTCCGGCGCCAAGGTTACGGGTTCTGGCAGCATGGGCAATCAGCTGGCCAAAATTAAAAGTCATATCTATGCCGGCATTGGGTTTACCAAAAGGCTTACCGTTGTAGGTTGACAGCAGTGGCAAATGTACCCGGCCGTCCTGCCACTTATCACCCAGCTCATCTGGTGTCACAGCAACCGGACTGAAGCTTGATGCCGGTTTGGATTGAAAAAAGCCGAAACCTTTAGCCAGCTCATTTGGAATTAAGCCCCGTAGCGACACGTCATTAACCAGCATCAGCAGCCGTATTTTATCCAGTGCCTGCTCTGGGCTAACCGCCATTGGTACATCATCAGTAATTACCGCCACTTCACCTTCAAAGTCGATGCCATGGTCAGTACTTATTGCTTCAATCGGATCACGCGGACCAATAAAGTCATCAGAACCGCCCTGGTACATCAGCGGATCAGTCCAGAAGCTTGGCGGCATCTCAGAATTACGTGCTTTGCGCACCAGTTCAACGTGGTTGACATAAGCACTGCCATCCGCCCATTGGTAGGCTCGTGGCAATGGCGACTCACAGTGGGTCGGGTCAAAGGCCATTTCACCATCTAACTTACCAGCATTCAGCGCCTGATACACTTTATCGGCTTTTGGCGCCAGAACAGCCCAGTTATCCAGTAATTGTTGCAGGGTCACGGCAATATCACTTATCGCCACACAACGGCTTAAATCACGGCTCACCACTACTAACTGGCCGTCACGGGTATTATTTTTTAAACTAGCTAACTTCATATTATTCCTTAACAAAACCTGTTTTGGTCGCTTAGTCCTGAGGCCTGGTTTTCCAGCTGTTTACATAATCAGGATTTTCAGTGGCCAGCGCCGCATCGCCAATTTCCAATGCATCACGGGTATCCAGCATAACCGCCACTTCGTCGGTAAACTTCTTTTTGTACTCGCGGCCGGCAGCAAAAGCTTTCGGATGGGGGCCATGAGTAAAACCGGCCGGATGGAAAGTTACCATACCTTTTTCAATATTATCGCGGCTGAAAAAGTCTCCGGCGTGGTAGAACAGCACTTCGTCGTAATCATCATTATTATGATAAAACGGTACTTTTAACGCGCCGGGATCACTTTCAATAGGCCTTGGTACAAAGGTACACACCACAAAACGCTGCGCGACAAAGGTGGTATGGGCTGACGGTGGCAAGTGATAACGATGACTCATCAATGGCCTGATATCCCGCCAGTTGATCCGCATTACGGCTAAATCACCATGCCAACCTACCGCATCCAGCGGGTTGTATGGGTACGTTATTACCGACACCTGGCCATGGCGTTTTACTTCCACCTGCCAGCTGTCTTCACTGTACTGTGCTTTAAATGCATCATTGATTTTGGGGGTGTCAAGCATGGCCGGGTCAAAAATGGCGTGATTACCTACCAGGCCCTTTTCCGGCAGCTGATAGCTGTCGTTAGTGGCTTCTATCAGCAAAATAAACATCGGCTCGTTTGGTACCAGCCGCCACATAGTCGAGCGCGGGATCACGATATAATCACCATCGCGCACACTTAAATGGCCATAGTCACAATAAAGCTCGGCACTGCCCTCATGAATAAATAACAGCTCATCACCGTCTGCATTGCGTGCCAGTTTATTCATACTGTCAGTAAGGCGCCAGGTGCGCATTTTACAATGGCTGTTAAACAGTAAATAGGGTACCGCCCATGGTGACATGGTTTTATTCTGTTCAATCTCATTAAAGTTAAACAGATGAGGCCGCAACGGCCCCTGCCAGTCGCTCCAGCCGGTTGGTGCATGCGTATGATGGAAGTGTGTCGCAGGGCCGAAAAAGCCACTGCGACCTGTCTCCCGCTCATAAATCGCCTGCTGTGGAAAATCGGCATGAGCCTGGCGTGATACATCACCTTCCTTTAACGGAAAAGATGCCCATTTACGCATTGCTTAATACTCCGCGCTGAATTTGATCTTCCTCAATAGACTCAAACAACGCTTTAAAGTTGCCCTCGCCGAAGCCCTCGTTGCCTTTACGCTGAATAATTTCGAAGAATACCGGGCCAATAACGGTTTTGGTGAAAATCTGCAGCAGAATGCCATCTTTCATTGGTGCGCCGTCGATAAGGATCCGCAGTTCACGCATCTGGTCCAGATCTTCTTCATGTCCCTCAACCCGTTCATCAACTTTATTATAGTAAGTATCAGGGGTGGGCATAAATTCCATACCGCGCTTACGCAATGTCCGCACGGTTTCATAAATATTATCTGACGTCAGGGCAATATGCTGAATACCCTCGCCTTTATATTCGCGGATAAATTCTTCAATCTGCGATTTATCATCTGATGACTCATTAATCGGGATCCGAATTTTACCACAGGGTGCGGTCATCGCTTTTGATACCAGACCGGTTAGTTTGCCTTCAATATCAAAATAGCGAATCTCACGGAAGTTACCGATATTCTCATAGAATCCGGCCCACAGATTCATGTTGCCGCGCATCACGTTGTGCGTTAAATGGTCAAGCACTTCCAGGCCAACGCTATGGTCTGCCATTTCAGCCTGCCAGTTATCGTAGTATTTAAAGTCAATGTCGTATACCGAGCTTGCGCCATAACGGTCGACAAAGTAAAGCAGGCTGCTACCAATACCGTATACGGCAGGAATATTCAGCTCCATCGGTCCAACCTGATTTTTGTATTCCTTGGCACCGTTAGCCAATGCATGCTTCAGCGCAGCAGCGGCATCAGTTACCCGAAACGCCATAGCGCATACAGACGGGCCATGCACTCGGGCGAATTCCTCTGCCTGAGAGTTCGGTTCAGCATTAATAATAAAGTTAATATCGCCTTGCTTGTATAACCAGGCTTGCTTGGAGCGGTGCTTAGCGACTTCAGTAAAGCCCAATGAATAAAACAGGTCTTTTAACTTTTGAATACCTTCTGCATCGGCAGCGGTATATTCCACAAACTCAAAACCATCTGTACCCAACGGATTAATTGTATTTTTAGTAGTTACCATTTAACGGTTCTCCGAACAACGAATGTGGGCGCTATCATGCGCTTACCAGTAAAAAAAGGAAGAGGGGACCAGGCTGTAATCAGGCGTTAGTTCGCGGCTAAATATGTACAGAAATAACTACAAACGGTGCTTTGCTGAATACCTTGAACGGAAAGGCCGACAGACAAGCCCGCCAGCCGATATCAAGTAAACCATTCAAGACAAAGCCGTAATTATATTTTTACAGTCTTGCGGTTTATGCCATAGTCTCGCAGTTTATTGGCAACGGCGGTATGACTTAAGCCCAGTTTTTTCGCCAGCTGACGTGAGCTTGGATACGCCGGATAAAGTTTGCGCAGCAGGTTTGCTTCAAACCGTTTCACGGCTTCATCCAGGGTGCCGTCAAAATCCTGCTCCAGGTAACCAAAGTCACTGGTGTAACTGGGCAGTTGCAGGTGATCTTTCTCCAGCTCGTAGCCATCCAGTAAGGTGACAGCCCGGTATAATGCATTTTCCAGCTGGCGTACATTACCCGGCCAGGGGTATTGCTGCAGAAACTGGCTGCAATTTTCCGTTAAGCGAGGTGCTTTGCGGCCAAGGCGCGCAGCGAAACGGGCGATAAAAAACTCAGCAAGTGGCACAACGTCCTGTTTGCGCTCACGCAAAGGCGGTAATGTCAGCGTTAAGACATTTAGCCGGTAAAATAAGTCTTCGCGAAAACGCCCTTCCTGAACCATGCCCGGCAAGTCTTTCTGCGTGGTGCAAATAACCCTGACATCCACTTTTACTTCGTTTTCGTCTGCCACCCGCCGAAAGCTGCCGTCCTGTAAAAAGCGGATTAACTTTGTTTGCAGCTGGGTAGACATCTCGCCTACTTCATCCAGAAAAACACTGCCGCCGTTGGCTTGCTCGAAAATACCCTTTTTGCCTTCGCTACTTCCGGCAAAGGCGTTAGAGCCATAGCCAAATAATTCAGACTCAGCCACATTGTCAGGCAACGACGCACAATTTACCGCCAAAAATGGTTTGGCCGCCCGGCTACCTGCTGCATGGCAGGCTCTGGCCAGCAGTTCTTTGCCGGTACCGGTTTCACCCATAATTAAAATTGGCGCATCCAGCTGAGCCATTTTTTTCGCTTCACGCACCACTTTACGCATCAGGTTACTGTTAGCCTGCAGGGTATTAAAACTTTCCTGATCGCCTTTTTTGAAGGCCACCATATGCTGCCCTAACCGGCTTTCTGATTTTAAATTGATAACAGCGCCAGCGAGGATCTCATGGCCGGTTTCATCAGGTACCATTACCGGCAGAATGTCGGCAATAAAGCGTTTACCGTGAATTTCAAAACGACGGGTTTGCGCCAGTACCTCATCACTTTCCAGCCAGCGTTGAAAATTAAACCCCTTGACCATCCCTTGCAAAGACTGCCCCTGGATATCCTGCTGTGCAACCGACAACGCCTCAAGTGCAGCATCGTTTATCACTGTCACATTCGCTTTAATATCAATAGCTATCAGGCCATCAGGCAAGGTTTTCAGTAAGGTTGTCAGTTCATTATGCTCACGTTCAGACGGTAAAAACGCGGTGGTTTTCACGTCCTCTACGCCGGCTATCCGGCGCATTTTAGCCATCAGCTCCTGAAATCTTTCAAAGTTAACCGTAGGAAACGACACGTACATCCGGTTCAGTGACGGGTCCACTTCTATCCCGCGCAAATCAAGCTGATAACCGACCAGAATATTTAATACTTCCTGGGCCAGCCCCAGGCGGTTCTGACATTGAATTTCTAAACGCATAACAGCGACATACCCCGATACCAGTTCATTAGCTTATAATACGGTATCAGGCTATAGTCAGACCAGCAATTTTGTAAAGATATGTGAACAAATAAGCCAGAAGTGGTTTTCAGCACGGCAGATTGCTGGTGGAATATAAAGTTAACGCTAAACGGGCAGACAGAAATATGCGCCAATATCAGTGGGGTAATAATTGGCGCAGCAGTGACACTTAAATAGTCAACCGGAACTAGTCCGCAAGTAAACTGTCTGTTTTCGCAGCACAAATAAAATCGTTTTTATGTAGACCTTTAATAGAGTGCGACCACCAGGTTACTGTCAGCTTACCCCATTCCAGCAATAACGCAGGGTGATGGCCTTCATCTTCAGCCAGTTGGGCAACCTTGTTGTGAAAAGCCCAGGCTTGCTTAAAGTTCTTAAATTTATACAGCCTTTCAAGTTGTAAAATGCCGTCGCGTGAAACCGGCGTCCAGTCTGGAATCTGTCGCATCAGAGCCGGCAGTTCCGCATCAGAAACTTTTGGGGCGTCAGCCTTACAGGCTTCGCATTTCATTGTTGTTAATTCAGTCATTCCAATTCCTAACTTGCTTGTTTTTGTTTGGGTTCAAACCGTGGTGCATGCAGCCCAAGCGCCTTTGCTTGCTCTACCAGTGCCATGATGTCCAGATGAGCAACATCAAATAAATCATCAATATTATTCAGTAAAAAATAAATCGGCTGCATAATATCGATCCGGTATGGTGTTCGCAGCATGTCGACCACATCAAACGCTTTGCGCTCGGGTTTTGCCGACTCCAGAGCATACATTGTCTCGCCCGGCGACGATAAAATGCCACCTCCGTAAATTCGCAGACCGTCTTTGGTATTTAACAAACCAAATTCGATGGTAAACCAATATAACCGCGCCAGAAAAACCCGATCCTGTTTACTGGCAGCCAGGCCAAGCTTGCCATACATATGAGTAAACTCTGCAAAAGCCGGGTTGGTCAGCATGGCACAATGGCCAAAAATTTCATGAAAAATATCCGGTTCCTGCAAGTAATCAAACTCTTCACGGGAACGGATAAAAGTAGCCACCGGGAAGCGCTTATTGGCCAGTAACTCAAAAAACTTATCAAAACTGATCAGTGCCGGAACTTCAGCACATTCCCAACCTGTTTCTGCCCGCAGTACCTTGCTGACCTCTTCCAGTTGCGGAATGCGGTCAGTAGGCAATTGCAATTTCTCCAGCCCTGCCAGAAACTCATCGCACGCTTTACCTTTAATTACGCCGAGCTGGCGGGTAATCAGTTCGTGCCAAATCTGATTCTCTTCTGCTGACCAGGCTATAGTGCCGGTGTCATCTGATTGTCTGGATACATACTGACTTGTCTTACTCATATACAACCTGTTGCAAATAAATTAGCGGCCAAAGCCACCTTATTGGTAGAGCGGATACTAGAGGATAAGACTATGACTGTGTATCTTGTGCACAATAAAATCGCTGTAAAGCTGCAGCGACTGTTGTAAAGCTTAGATTACAACAGTCTTTAACGCCACAGCATACAAAGGCTTCAGCCTTGTTGTAGCATTTTCTCCAATGCCTGTTCCAGATCAGAGATAATATCCGCAACGTGTTCTAAGCCTACCGACACCCGGATAAGGCCATCGCTGATACCAGCCATTTGTCGCTCTTCCGGAGTATAGGGGCTGTGGGTCATAGACGCTGGATGCTGAATAAGCGACTCGGCATCACCCAGGCTTACTGCCAGGCTCAGCAATCGGCATTGATTAATAAAAAACCGGCTTTGTTCCAGGGTGGCATTCAGCTCAAATGCCAGCACGCCGCCAGCTCCTTGCATTTGCTCACCCAGAAAACGGTAACCCGGATGACTGGGCAGGCCAGGATAGTAAACCTCTTTCACTGCAGGATGCGCGTGTAAAAACTCGGCAACCTGTTGGGCATTCTGACAATGCCGTTCCATCCGCACCGCCAGAGTTTTTAAACCGCGAATTATCAGCCAGGCATCGTGCGGGCTGATGGTTGCGCCCATATCTTTTAGCGTTGTCATTTTGATGGTGGCAATTTTTTCTTGATTAGCGACAATAATGCCAGCCACAACATCACCATGGCCATTCAGATATTTGGTGGCACTGTGAATGATAATATCAATGCCATATTTTGCCGGCTGCTGCAGCAATGGTGTCAAAAAGGTATTGTCGACCACTGAAATCAGCTTATGCTGCTGACAAAACTGGCCTAAAAAAGCTAGATCAAGCACCACCAGATTCGGGTTTATTGGTGTTTCTGCAAACAGCATCTTAGTGTTGGGTTTAAGTGCTGCAGCAACTGCCGCGTGGTCAGTCAAATCAACAAAGCTGACCTCAATACCATAACGGGCAAACATATGATTAAACAATGCAAAGCTGCAACCATATATGGCTTTGCTGGCAATCAGGTGATCACCATGTTGCAAAAATGCCATGGTGCTGGCAGCAACTGCGCCCATGCCAGTTGCGGTCGCCGCCGCATCGTCCATACCCTCCAGCGCAGCAATTTTTTGCTCCAGCTCACGGGTAGTTGGATTACCCAGCCTGGTATAGATATAACCTTCCTGCTCACCTGCAAAACGGGCAGCGCCCTGCTCGGCGTTATCAAATACAAAGGTTGATGTCTGATACAACGGTGTAGCAAGGGTGCCATGTTGGTTTTTCTCTTTGCCAGCATGAATACACAGGGTGTGCGGGTGATTATGTTTAGTCTGCATTGGATTACTGCGTAAGGTAGTGAAAGACCCGCACAGGTTTAGCAGAAATCTTAATTTTTGGAAGCATGCCAGACATCTTGCAGTCTGGCCGTTGGAATTTTTTCAGCTAATTTGTCAACTTTCGCTGGCAGCATTTCGTCCGCGAAAGCGCTGAATCAGGCTCTGGCTGAGGCTGGCCACATTAATTCGCTGCTTTTCGGTTAACGGCAACGGCCGAAGTTGTTGCATCGCCATATTACCCAACCTTGCCACTAACAGGCCGGCAATTACGCCATGCCCCGCCCGTGCTGACAATTTTGCGGTTAATTCACTGCTCATAACATCTGCTGCCATATCCAGTGCCAACTCACTGCCACCAGCCCAGAGAATTGCTGCTAACGCCCGCTTCAACATTATCAGGCTGCGTAGCTGCCCTACCGGCGCACCATATAAAGCGGCGAGCTGGCGAACCATCCTGCTGCTGCGCCAAACCACCATTGCCATATCGATTAGCGCGAACGGGATCACCGCAACAGCCAGACTGGTATCCGTTCCAGCACGCCAAATTATCGCTTTAGCCTGCTGATCGAGCGGTTCCAGTACCATTTTGTCCAGTAACTGTAATTTCTCATGATCACTGTGCTGAGGCCCAGCTGCACTATGCCAGTTGTTGGCAGCAACCTGAAGGCCAGCACTGGCCGGTAGTTGATTAATAATGTCCAGACACAAGGCATCGGCCTCACCATATTGCACACTTTGTGCTATGCGCCGGGCGCTTCGCTGCCACTGGCTATTCTGCTTAAGCCGCCGCCAAAGCACCCACTCCCGCCATAGCAGCCAAAGCATAACACCAAGTGCAGCAACACTGAGCGCACTGAAAACAGCTCCCTTTATCAGGTTTTGTTGCCAGCTGGCAATAATCACCTCAACCCACTGCCAGCACGCCAGAATCAACAGACTGAGCAATGCAAACCAAATCAGCTTGCTCACCACTGCCGGTTTTGCTACCACCGGTTGGTTTACCAACTCTGGTTCGGTTTGCCAGTCGGCGGCGTCATACTCGGCACGGGCCTTTAAAACAGGCTGTACCGGATCCGCACCATGATCATTTAATGTATATACCTCAGCTGGTTTTAAAGGCTTCATCGTAATTTATCTCCCAGTAAAAACTGCAGGGCATGGTCCATCCGAATGTGTGGTAAGGTTGCACTGGCCGCCTTAGGTAACGGTAAAAACGCCGGATAACTGAATTTGTGGCTGGCAAAGACCACGGTATCGGGTACATCAGCGGGCACATCACCGGGGAACAGACTTATTTTATTGCCGGTTGCACTGTCGATACCCGCCAGGCACACCTGTTTCTGACCATTTTGGTCTATATAGCCGGTCTGACTGGCGCGTAACGCCGCTAACGCCATCGCTTCCGTTTTCACCAACTGATAGGTTGTTTGCTTTAACGGCTGGCGTAACAGGTTTTGCAGCAGCAGGGTAAGCGCCTGATGTTGTTCCGGCGTCACATGATCGGCTTTACTGGCGGCAAATAACACTTTGCTGATTTGCGGTTTAAATAGCCGGCGCAACAAACTGGACGGCCCATAACTAAAGCTTTGCATAATCAGTTGTAACGCCTGACTCAGCTCGGCAGTTGCGGCTGCACCAGCATTTAGTGCACTTAAGCAATCTACCAGCACAACCTGGCGGTCCAGTTGGGAAAAGTGCTGTTTATAAAAAGGCTTTACGACATAATCGCGATAACTTTGGTAATGACTGGTCAGTTTTGATAACAGCGCACTGCTTTGGGTAAGCTGTCTGGGTAACAATGGCACCAGCTGCAGCATCGGTGCCCCGGCCAGCTCACCCGGCACTAACAACCGGCCAGGCTGATTTAAATAGGTGCCGGCGGTAGCGCTGAATTGCTGCAATACCGTCTTGTACTCGTCGGTTAATGTTTGTAGCTGGCTTTCACTGGCATCAGTCAGGTCAATATCGCTGAGCAGGCGTTCAAATTCAGCCGCTATCGCCTGGCGATGGGGTTTGGCAAACAGCGTCCAGCTGAATTCACACCACTGCTTATAGTCAAGTTGCAACAACGGTAAATCCAGTAGCCACTCACCGGGATAATCGACAATATCAAGCTCCAGTTCACTGTAGGACTGTAAATGCGAACGCAGTCCCTCACTGGCTTTATAGCGAAGTGCAAGACTAAGCTGACTCCAGCCGGTCGTTGAAGGTGGCCATCGTGGTTGGTCTTGCTGCAGAAAGCTAAGGTTGTGTTCGAACGGGAATCGCGGAATGGTTAACGCCTGCTCAGCGGCGAGCCTGCCACCAAGGTAACGTCCCTGCTGCACCACACTAAAAAAAGGCAAATTTTGCGGGCTGTCACCCTGAGTAAGTTGATGGACCAGTGATGTGATAAAGGCCGTTTTACCGGCCCCACTTAAGCCAGTCACGCCCAGCCGGATGTGCCGGTCAAGGGCGCGGTGGCGAAGCTGACGACTTTGATGCTGTAGCTTACCAAGCCAGGTCATAATACTCCGATTATAGGTTGTTAAATTCCCGGTTTAACTGGAACCGGTTCGAGGTAACGTGCCGTTCCATATCCTGCAAACGTAACTCCAGACTATTATAGCGGTTTGCCAAATGCTGTAATGCTTGTTTAGGTGGCTCACCACGCTGCCAGACCCGGGTTTTAACTTCAACCCCGGGCTCTTCAGCCCGTGCCGTGCTGCCCAGCGGGCGCTTAGCAGCAACGACTGACTTTTTTTCAAGCACTACCCAAGCGGCAATGTACAACACGACGACAAAGCCACCTGCCCCGAGAAAGAATGCGGATACAGTAATGATTCGCACTAACCAGAGTTCCCAGCCAAAATAGTCAGCTACCCCGGCACAGACACCGGCTAGCTTGCCATTGGCATCATCGCGCAGTAATTCGCGTTTTGGCTTAGTCATGCTGGTTTCTCCACTGCGGGCTTTCTGCATCTAAAATCGCTTCAAGAGTATGAATGCGCTCGGCCATTTTTTCTGCCCGGGCTGCCAGGTTGTTTAACTGCTGTAATTCAACATCCGTTAAACCCTGCTGCATTTTACTTTTACTGCGGTAATGCATAATTACCCATAAGGGTGCCACAAAGATCATAAACAGGATCAGTGGCACAAAAATTAACTCATGAATATCCATTTAGCTGCTCCTGCAACGCCTGAAATCAGGCGTCTCCTTTACTGGATTTTTTAGTCACTTTGGCTTTTAACTCAGCCAGTTCGTTATCGATTTTATCCTGAGCCGCCAGTTCTGCAAACTCGTCTTTCAGGGTTTTCTTGCCTAAATCATAAGACTCAACCTGCGCTTCCAGCGAATCAATTTTCTGCTCATAACGCTCGAACTTATACATTGCATCGTTAATCCGGTTGCTATCCAGTGACTTCTTCACTTCCAGCCGGTTTTCAACTGTGGTGCGACGCATCAGCATTGATTTCTGACGGGCCTTGGCATCGGCCAGCTTTTCCTGCAGTTGTGATACTTCATCCTGTAACTTACTGATGTGCTCATCCAGTACAGCAATATCACGAAGCAGTGCTTCTGCCTGCTCGGCAGCTTTCTGTTTTTCAATCAATGCTGCGCGCGCCAGATCATCGCGCTCTTTGCTCAGTGCCAGCTCTGCTTTAGCCTGCCAGTCATCAGATTCGTTCTGCAATCTGCTGACAACCCGCTGTAAATCCTTTTTCTCGGCAATGGTTTTAGCCGATGACGAACGTACCTCTACCAAAGTATCTTCCATTTCCTGAATAATCAGCCGAACCATTTTTTCCGGATCTTCAGCTTTATCCAGCAACGAATTGATGTTTGAGTTCACAATATCTGAAAAGCGTGAAAAAATACCCATCTTAGTTACCTCTGTCTGTTGATGTTATTACGCTATTGCTTATTCAGGTTTCTTGCCAACTTTTAAAATTACCGCAACATACTAATTTTAAAAAACTTTATTTATTTTAAACAAAAGCTTTAGCTGTCGCCACTTATGAAATACACTACTTATTAGCCAAATTAACTACTTAGTAGCTGCCAATGAACAGAAAATACCAACAAGACAACCTGATTGGCCAGGCCAACAGTTTTCTGAATGTGCTGGATCAGGTGTCGCAACTGGCGCCACTCGACAAGCCGGTATTAATTATCGGCGAGCGTGGCACCGGTAAAGAGCTTATCGCCGCCCGTCTGCACTTCTTATCGCAACGTTGGGACCAACAGTATCTTACGCTCAACTGCGCTGCCCTGAATGAAAACCTGCTGGAAAGTGAATTGTTCGGCCATGAAGCAGGTGCCTTTACCGGCGCGGGTAAAAGGCATGAAGGCCGGTTTGAGCGGGCAAACGGTGGAACCTTGTTTCTGGACGAGCTGGCCAACACGCCGGCGCTGGTGCAGGAAAAGCTGTTGCGGGTTATTGAATATGGCGAGTTTGAACGGGTTGGCGGCAGCCGGCCAGTGCGGGTAGACGTGCGTTTAGTTTGCGCTACCAACGAAGACTTGCCGACAATGGCTGACAACGGTGAGTTTCGGGCCGACTTGCTTGACCGGCTGGCGTTTGACGTTATTACCCTACCGCCGATGCGCGAGCGTCGGGAAGATATTCTGTTGCTGGCAGAACATTTTGCAATGAATATGGCCCGCGAACTGGGCTTTGAGCTGTTCAGTGGTTTTAGTGAAAAAGCCAAAAATGCTTTGCTGGAGTATCATTGGCCGGGCAACGTCCGTGAATTGAAAAATGTGGTTGAACGCAGCGTTTATCGTACCAATAACCCATACGTTCCCGTTCATAATATTCAGCTGAACCCGTTCGAGTCAGCATACAGGCCAACCCAGCGTATTAAAGCGCGCTCAGCGACGGCTACCAAAGAGTCTGAATCACAACAGCCCGCCGCGGCGCCATTGGCAAACAATAACCCGGTAGCCACGGCTGCCAGCGCCAATAACAGCTTCGATTTCAGTAATGGTGTCGACTTTAAAACCCTGTCGCAGGATTTTGAAGTCAAGTTGATTAAAGATGCACTTAGTGCCAGTCAGTATAACCAGAAAAAAACCGCAGAATTGTTAAACCTGACCTATCATCAGTTACGTGGTTATATGAAAAAGTATCAGTTGCTGGAAAGTCAGCAGGGATGAATTTGCCTACTCATATTTTACTGTATCCGAAGCATTTTTTTATCGTGCTTACCATTCTGCTGGCTAGCGGTTGTCAGCCGCAGTTGCCGGAAGCCGCGCGCAGTGGTCTGGTGTACTGCTCTGAAGGCTCGCCTGAAAGTTTTAATCCGCAACTGGTCACCTCAGGCACAACTATCGACATTGTAAGCCAACAGCTCTACGACCGGCTGGTCGATATTAATCCTGATAACGGCGATATTATTCCGGGCCTTGCCAGCAACTGGCAGGTTAGCGCAGACGGCACCCGTTATCAGTTTACCCTTCGTGATGATGTCAGTTTCCACACCACCCGCTATTTCTCGCCAAGCCGGTACTTTAATGCAACAGATGTTGTGTTTACCTTTAACCGGATCACCGACCCGTTGCATCCGTTTCACATGGAAGGTGGTGGCGTTTACCCTTATTTTCAGAGTGTCGACTGGGCAAGCCTGGTAAAGCGGGTACAGGCAATCGATGAACGTACCGTGGTGTTTGAATTACAACGTCCCGACAGCTCATTTTTGTCAAACCTGACGACCGATTTTGCGGCCATCCTGTCAGCAGAGTATGGCCAGACACTGATGGCTGAGGGTAAAACAGCCCAGATTGATCGATTACCTATTGGTACAGGCCCGTTTCGGTTTCGTGAGTATCAGAAAGATATTCTGGTCAGATTGTACCGCAACGACGTCTATTGGCGTGGTGATACCAAACCCGGGCAACTGGTTTTTGACATTGTTCCTAATAATGCCAGGCGCATGGCAAAATTATTCACCCACGAATGCGATATCGTCTCCTATCCCAGGGTTGCAGAATTAGAGCTTATCGCTGCCAGACCTGATGTCACAGTTCAGGAAAGCACCAGCTTGAATGTCGGTTTCTGGGCATTTAATACTCAGAAACCACCTTTTGACCAATTAGCCGTACGTCAGGCGCTGGCGATGGCCATTAACAGAGCGGCCATTCTGCAAGCCGTGTATTACGGTCAGGCGACTCCGGCCTACGGTATCTTACCCCCGACATCCTGGGCTTATAATGACGGTCTGCCCGCGCCAGTGTATTCTCCCGCTAAAGCGAAGGCATTGCTGACTGAAGCAGGTTATCCGAACGGGTTTACCATGGATATCTGGGCAATGCCGGTGCAGCGCTTATATAATCCAAACGCTCTGAAAATGGCCGAGTTAATGCAAGCTGACCTCGCTCAGATTGGTGTGAAGGCCAATATAATTTCTTATGAGTGGAACAGTTTCCGGCAGAAACTGGGTAATTTTGAACATGACTCGGTGCTTATTGGCTGGGCAGCAGATAACCCCGACCCGGATAATTTTTTTCGCCCTCTGTTAAGTTGTGCCGCCAGAGACAGTGGCAGCAACCGGGCAAACTGGTGCGACCCATTATTTGATGACATTATCAGCCAGGCGTTGTTAACGGCCAATCAGCAGCAGCGCCGTGCATTGTACTTAACAGCCCAGCAGTATTTACATCAGCAGCAACCGCTGGTGGCCATCGCTCACTCTCAGCGTTTTCAGGCAATCAGCAGCTCTGTCAGTGGGGTAAACATTAACCCCTACGGTGGCATTTCTCTGCAACATGCAACAAGGGTTGAACCATGACCCGCTACTTATTCCGCCGTTTGTTTCTGATGGCCTTTGTTCTGCTGGCGTTGAGCATCCTTGCCTTTAGCCTTGGCTACCTGTTTCCTGGTGATGTGGTACAAAACCTCAGTGGCTTAAGACAAATTGATGAAAACCAGCGACAGCAACTAATTGGCTATTATCATCTGGACCAGAATATTCTGCAGCAATACATGGCTTTTTTAAGCAGAATTGCTCAAGGTGACTGGGGGCTATCTTTCGCCAGTCAGCAACCTTTGCTCCAGGAGATTAAGCTACTGCTCCCTGCTACGCTGGAACTGGCCTCTTATGCGTTATTGCTGTCTTTCATAGTTGGCATTCCACTGGGTATTGTGGCGGCGTTTAAGCCCGATAGTTTAGTTGGCAAGTCAATATCTGCCATAGCGATGGTGGGCTACTCATTACCGATCTTCTGGTGGGGTTTATTGCTTATTATGTTTTTCTCTCTGGCCTTAGGATGGTTACCATCTGCGGGCAGGATTGGCGTATTGTATGAAATCCCTCATAGCAGCGGTTTTATGCTGTATGACATTCTGCAAGCGAACATTAACTATCGCCGTGAGGCCCTTTACAATGCCATGCTGCATTTGCTTTTGCCAACCATTGTCCTGGCAACCTTTCCAACCACAGTGATGGTAAGGTTTGTCCGTGATGCGATGCTCAATGTCTGGGAGCAAAACTACATTAAAACTGCCAGAGCAAAAGGCTTAAACCGCGGACAAGTGCTTTATCGTCATGGCCTGCGTAATGCACTGCTGCCAGTAATAAGGCAGATTGGATTGCAGTTCAGCACCCTGATCACCCTGGCGATGCTGACAGAAGTTATTTTTTCCTGGCCGGGTATTGGTCGCTGGCTGATAGACAGCATCTATCAGCGCAACTATCCGGCAATTCAGGCCGGGTTGTTAGTCATTTCAACCATGGTTATTACCGTAAACATGCTGACAGAAATTTTGCATGCTTTTTTTAACCCGTTGGCCAGGCGGGGTTAGTATGAGCAAATTCCGGCTATACCTTGAAGAAAACAACCGTTCACCGGTTAAACAACTCTGGCGAGAATTTAAACGGCAACATTCAGCAATGACCGGTTTAGTGCTGTTCGTTTCATTCTTTGTCATCAGCCTGCTGGCACCATTTTTCACGCCACATGATCCCTATTTACAAGTCGACGATTTGTTATTGCTACCACCATCCTGGAACGCTGCGGGTTTAGTGCAATATCCGTTCGGTACCGATGATCTGGGTCGGGATTTACTGTCCAGAATGATTAAAGGCACCAGCTACACCTTTGGCTTTGCGCTTATTACGGTAGCTGGCGCTTTGCTTATGGGGCTGGTGCTTGGCGCGTTGGCCGGTATGAGTAAAGGGGTAAAATCCAGCGTCTTTAATCATATTCTTGATCTTGCGCTAACCATTCCATCGTTACTGCTGGCAATTATTATTGTCGCAATCATTGGCCCGGGTTTATTGAATACCACCTGGGCTATTATGCTGGCACTATTGCCACAATTTGTGCACGGCATTCGCAACGCTATTGATGAAGAATTGAAACAAGATTACGTAATTGCATATCGTTTAGATGGAGCGAACAACTGGCACGTTTTAACCAGACTTATTTTGCCCAATATATGGGAAAAACTAACTATTATGGCAACAATGGCAATTTCTACTGCCATTTTAGATATCGCGGCGTTGGGCTTTCTCGGCTTCGGTGCCCAGGCACCGTTATCTGAGTGGGGGGCAATGATCAGCGACTCGCTCGACTTGATCTATCTGGCACCCAGCAGCGTCGCCATTCCGGGCTTGCTTATTTTAACTGCCGTGTTATCCGTTAACCTGGTTGGCGACGGATTAAAAACCGCAATTTTGAAAAGGCGGCAAAATTAAATGTTATTGCTCGATATCAAAAACCTGACGATTGAACTGGAAACTGCTGATGGACTTGTCAGAGCGGTTGACAGAGTGAGTCTCAGTTTGCGTGAAGGTGAAACCCGGGGGTTGGTTGGCGAATCAGGATCTGGAAAAAGCCTGATAGCTAAAGCTATAGTCGGTGTGCTAAATCGTCGCTGGCAGGTCACGGCTGACCGCTTTCACTGGCTCGGGCAGGATTTACTGCGTTTGTCTCCAGAGCAACGCCGGCAAATTATTGGCCGCGATATCGCGATGATCTATCAGGAACCCAGCCGCAGTCTCGACCCTACCGCAGTAATTGGCGAGCAGCTGGAGGAAGCCATTCCAGATCATCTTCTAAACGGTCCCTGGTGGCGCCGCAGTAAACTGCGCCGTAAAAAAGCGGTGGGCTTACTGCATAAAGTCGGGGTACGTGATCATCAACGGGTATTACAAAGTTATCCGTATCAATTGTCTGAAGGCATTTGCCAAAAAGTAATGATAGCAATGGCCATTGCCAAAAACCCGAAACTGCTGATTGCTGATGAGCCAACCACTGCTTTGGAAAGCACCACTCAGGCTCAGCTTTTTCGCCTGCTTGCCAGCTTTAACCAGCTCAAGGGGATGGCCGTATTGCTAATCAGCCATGAATTGGAAAGCGTCGCACGGTATACCCAAAAACTGAGTGTTTTATATTGCGGCCAGTTAGTGGAAGCCGGCGAAACCAATCATGTGCTGCATACACCATTACATCCCTATACCGACGCCCTGATTAAAAGCGTGCCGGAGTTTCAGCCTGACTTAGCACCGAAAACGCCACTTTATGCCTTACCCGGCAGTATTCCGACCTTACAGCACGTGCCAATTGGTTGCCGGCTGGGTCCGCGCTGTCCTAATGCCAGAAAAGAATGCGTGAAAACTCCTGCTCTGGAGCGTCAGCAAAACCACTATTTCAGCTGTCACTTTCCACTAACAACTAAGGGTAACCAATGAGTGACTTACTCGAAGTTCAGGCGCTCAGTAAAGGCTATAAAAAACAACGGGGCTGGTTTAGTCAGCAGCATATTACAGCGCTTGATAACATTAGTTTTACCCTGGCTGAGGGCAAAACACTCGCCATTGTCGGGGAAACCGGCTCAGGAAAAAGCACGCTGGCGAAACTGCTTGTGGGCATTGAGAAACCAGACAGCGGTCAGATTTTGCTTGCCGGACAGCCGGTCGAAATCAGTCACTATAGAAAATACAATCATGTTATCCGTTTTATTTTTCAGGATGCGGGACGCTCGCTAAATCCGTCGCAAAAAGTTGGCCAGATGCTGGAGGACGTATTGAGCTTCAGCACGGTACTTGATCAGCAGCAACGTCGCTATAAAATCGCTCAGACATTAAAGCTGCTTGGCTTACTTGATGAACATGCTGAGTATTATCCTCATATGTTTTCTGGTGGGCAGCTGCAACGTGTAGCGTTGGCGCGGGCACTTATTCTCGACCCTAAGTTACTTATTCTTGATGAAGCATTAACCGCACTTGATCCAACTTTACGGGCGCAAATTGTCAATTTACTGCTGGAGCTACAGCAAAACTCGGGGCTAGCCTATTTATTAATCAGCAATCAGTTGCGGCTGGTTCGGCACATCAGTGACAGCATTCTGGTCCTGCATCAGGGCCAGGCCGTCGACTACGGCAGCACTACAGAGGTGTTTGCTGCGCCAGCTCACGATTACACCAAAAAGCTTATAAACAGCTCTGGTGGTTAACAGAACCGTGCTGTAGCCAAAAAAAACCGTGCACTGGGCACGGTTTTTTATTTCCTTAAACCTACTTCAAGCTTAGTTTTGTTCCTGAGCCGTGGCCCGCAGGTTACGGCTTATTTCCGCATTAGCTTTTAATGTTGCCACCAATGCCAGATAGCCCTGCTCTGCCTGGCGCTGGGCCATTCTGTCCAGTTCCTCTTCCGCAGGCACAGCCGTTACTTCCACATCCTGTACCGCAGAAACAGAAACCACTGCAACGTCGCCGTTAGCAAGTGTCACCGAATCTATACTAGGTTGTCCAGCTACCGGTCGGGCCAATTTAAATGCTTTAGTCCGAATTTCCGGATCCAGGGTGCCACCAAAGCGTGGCGTTGCAGGCGCGGCCTGAACAGTGCTACCGGCTTGCTCAGCAAGGCTCGCCAAATCAGCTTGCTCTTGCAGCAATGCATTGACTTTTTCCTGTGCCAGTTTGGCTTGTTGCTCAACTTTTATTGATTCTGTAATTTGCGCACGAACTTCTTCCAGTGGCAAGGTACGGGCAGGCTGGAACTCTTTTACCCTTACCACCACCAGATGCTGATTACCCACTTCTATAGGGTCACTATTTAAACCATCTGCAACAAATTGCTGGTCAAATAATTTACTGGTGACCGCCGGAAAGTCTAATGGTGCAGTCGCCTGCTCTTTGCTGAAAAGTGGCGTAGAACGCACGCGCTGCCCCAGCACAGCCGCTGTCTCCTCCAGATTATCAGGCACTTCAAACGCCACTTCAGCCATCCGGGTTTGCAGCTGATAGAACTGCTCTGTTGCCTGCTCCTGCTTTAAACGCTCAGCGATATCATCGCGCACTTCGGCTAACGGTTGCTGCTGGCTTGGCGTTAAACTAACCAATTTAATAATATGATATCCATATTCACTTTTTACCACGTCGGTTAATTGTCCAGCTTCAGTCAGGGCAAACGCAGCTTGTTCAAAATCAGGATCCATCTGCCCCGGTTCCAGACTTTCCAGTACACCGCCGTTTTCAGCTGAAAACGTATCATCAGAATGTTCTTTCGCCAGCTGTGCAAAATCTGCCCCTTGCTGCAACTGACTTAAAAGAGACGCAGCTTCAGCCGCTATCGCCTCATCAGTACCATCAGACTCCAGCATAATATGCGCGACTTCGCGCTGCTCAGCAGTGCTGTACCGCGACTGATTTGCTTCATAATAGGTCTGAATTTGTTGGTCGGTTACCTCAATATCGTCAGCCAGTGCCGCAGCAGACAGCTCTACATACTCAGCCGCCACTTTAGGTTCAGTTTCAAAGCGCTGCAATTGCATCTGATAATAGTCTTCAATCATCTGCTCGCTTATTGATACCTGATCAGCAAAGCTTTCCGCTTTAACAACGAAATAACTGATATCCCGGCTTTGTTGCTCAAGCTGGCGAATTTGCTGCATTTCCGACGGCAAATAGAATTCACTGGCAAACACCCCGGCCCTGAACTGACTGGCGGCCATGTCTTCCCGCACCATTTCGCGAAAATCAGCACTTTGATAGCCCATTTGCCGTAATAATGCGATATAGCGATCATTGTTAAAGGTACCGTCAACCTGGAATTCGCCCAGGCTTCTGATAGTGTCACGAACTTGATCATCACCGACCCGGATCCCCAGCTTACGCACAAACTGCTGTTGTAACGTCTCATCAATAAGCCGCTCCAGCACTTCAGAGCGGAACCGGCTGTTATAAGCAGGGTCTGCTGCTATGGTGTCATACATTTCACCAAACTGCTGTTGCATCCGCGCCCTGTCTCGCTGCAGCGCTTGTTCAAACTGAGTTTGATTAATTTCTTCACCATTGACTACTGCCACCGCAACGTCGGTTGGCGAGCTTAAGTAACTACCTACACCTGCCAGGGCAAAAGTAAGAATAACCAAACCTAAAATAGTTTTGGCTACAACCCCCTGGGAGCCTTCTCTGATTCTCTCTAACATCTTCGCGATATCTCTATATTCAACTTAACGGTAAGTTGTCTTAAAAAAAAAGCGCATCTTAACAGATGCGCCTTTTTTAATGAAGCCCGGTAACTTACCCGTGCTTTACAGGCTGCCCCGGCGCGCCGGGGCAAGCAACCAGTTAGTTTACGGCGTCTTTTAACGCTTTACCTGGCTTGAAAGAAGGAATTTTCGCAGAAGCGATTTGAATAGTAGCACCGGTTTGCGGGTTACGGCCAGTACGGGCAGCACGCTCACGTACGCTGTAAGTACCGAAACCAACCAGAGCTACAGAGTCGCCTTCTTTAAGAGCATCAGTAACAGCGTCAATGAACGCGTCCAGTGCACGACCAGCTGCCGCTTTTGAGATATCTGCATTAGCAGCAATTTTGTCGATAAGTTGAGACTTGTTCACAATATCATCCCCTTCAATTGTTATTATTTTCTACAACCAGCAGTTATTAGCTTTTATAGACTGCGCTTCGTTATAACAAGCATCTTGTTGTCTTGCAAGCGGAAGACGCTTTCAAACTAATAAATTTTCGCTTTAACCACAGCCCTTGTTCTACAAGGGCTCGGTCGAAACTGACCATAACTTAGCACAGCCAACGGGAATGAAAAGCCCCTAAGCCGGATTTTTTATGGTTTTTTTGCTTTTTGCTGCATTTTTTGCCGTATTTACCACACTGACGCGGTCTGTAGGCTCCTGCAACGCAAATTCAAGCACATCTTCAATCCATTTAACTGGCTTAATTTCTATGTCACCTTTAACGTTGTCCGGTATTTCTTTCAGATCCCGAATGTTGTCGTGAGGTATTAATACCCGTTTAATACCTCCCCGGTGCGCTGCCAGTAACTTCTCTTTTAAGCCGCCAATCGGCAATACTTCACCACGCAAGGTAATTTCACCGGTCATGGCCACATCGGCCCGCACCGGGTTACCCGTTAAACTCGATACCAATGCAGTCACCATGGCTATACCAGCACTGGGACCATCCTTTGGTGTGGCGCCTTCAGGTACGTGGACATGAATATCCCGTTTCTCATAAAAATCTTCACTAATCCTCAGTACCTCAGCCCGGCTGCGCACCACTGTCATCGCGGCCTGGATAGATTCTTTCATTACATCACCCAGAGAGCCTGTATACGTCAGCTTGCCTTTCCCTACCACTGACGCGGCTTCTATAGTCAGTAAATCACCACCTACTTCAGTCCAGGCCAGGCCGGTAACCTGACCAATCCGGTTACTGTCTTCAGCTTTACCGTAATCGTGACGCTGCACACCTAAATAATTTTCCAGATTCTCAGCATTGATGACCACTTTCCTGGTCTCTGAATTTAACAGGATCTCCTTTACCGCTTTGCGGCAAAGTTTTGAAATCTCACGCTCTAAGCTCCGTACGCCAGCCTCGCGGGTGTAATAACGGATAATGCCGATAATGGCACTGTCTTCAATGCTTAATTCATTAGGCTTTAAACCATTACGACTGATTTGCTTGGCAATCAGGTGTTGTCTGGCAATGTTCAGCTTCTCATCTTCGGTATAGCCCGATAAGCGAATGACCTCCATCCGGTCAAGCAGCGCTGCCGGGATGTTCAAACTATTTGAGGTGGCGAAAAACATTACATCAGATAAGTCGTAATCAACTTCCAGATAATGATCACTGAAAGTAGCATTTTGCTCAGGATCAAGCACCTCCAGCAATGCAGCAGCCGGATCTCCCCGGAAATCAGATGCCATCTTATCAATTTCGTCCAGCAGGAATAGCGGATTACGCACGCCAACCTTGGCCATTTTCTGGATAATTTTTCCTGGCATCGAACCGATGTAAGTACGACGATGACCGCGAATTTCCGCTTCGTCCCGCACCCCACCAAGCGCCATCCGAACATACTTGCGCCCGGTTGCTTTAGCAACAGATTGACCAAGCGATGTCTTACCGACACCTGGAGGCCCAACCAGGCACAAAATCGGGCCTTTTAATTTATTAACCCGCTGTTGTACTGCCAAATACTCAATAATCCGCTCTTTGACCTTTTCCAGGCCATAATGATCAGCGTTTAACACTTGTTCAGCAGCCGCAAGGTTTTTCTTTACCTTACTGCGCGCTTTCCATGGCACCGTCGACAACCAGTCAATGTAGCTGCGCACCACTGTTGCTTCTGCTGACATCGGCGACATCATTTTCAGTTTCTGTAACTCAGCTTTTGCTTTGTTTGCCACTTCAACGGGCATTTTCGCATTTTCAATTTTAGCTGCTAACGCTTCAAATTCGTCAGGCGCATCCTCCAGGTCGCCCAGTTCACGCTGAATCGCTTTCATTTGCTCATTCAGGTAATACTCGCGCTGGCTTTTTTCCATTTGCTTTTTGACCCGGCTACGAATTCGACGCTCTACCTGCAAAATGTCAATTTCACTTTCCATCATTGCCATCAGGTATTCAAGACGTTCGGTTACATCGACCAGCTCCAGCACCTTCTGCTTATCTTCTACCTTGAGTGGCATATGAGCAGCCATGGTATCGGCCAGCCTTGCTGCATCATCAATGCCGCTTAACGCTGTAAGTACTTCAGGAGGGATTTTTTTGTTAAGCTTGATGTAGCCTTCAAACTGGTTGATTGCAGAGCGCAAGAATACTTCTTGCTCGCTACTGTCAATATCAATCGAAGGGATCAGCTCTACGTGAGCAGCAAACGCATCTTCGGTTTCTGTAAATTCTGCCAGTCTGGCGCGTTTTGCGCCTTCCACCAGCACTTTGACGGTACCGTCAGGTAATTTCAGTAACTGCAAAATGGTCGCTACGGTACCAATCTGGTAAAGATCGTCAGCACTGGGATCATCCAGAGACGCATCTTTCTGGGCCACCAGAAAAATCTGCTTATCATTGTCCATCGCCGCGTCTAAACACTTAATAGATTTAGCCCGACCAACAAACAGGGGGATCACCATGTGTGGGTAAACGACGACGTCACGCAATGCCAATACCGGCATATGCAAACGTTCAGTTTGTTCTACTGTCATTGATTATCTCTCGAATTAATACTGCGGGCGACTCTTAATAGCAAGTATATGGGGTTAAATCGGCAAACTTCAATTGTGAAAATAAAAAAGGAGCTGAATCAGCTCCCTTTTCTTAGTGTGACTGCGCCACTTCCGGCTCGCTGTTTTCATATATTAATATGGGCTGAGTCTCGCCGCGGATCACTGTTTCATCAATAACCACTTTGCTGACATCATCCATTGAAGGCAATTCATACATCGTATCGAGCAATACACCTTCAACGATAGACCGTAAACCGCGAGCGCCGGTTTTCCGTTCCATTGCTTTCTGACCAATGGCTTTTAACGCATCATCCCGGAACTCCAGTTCTACATTTTCCATTTTAAACAATGCTGCAAACTGTTTCACCAGCGCGTTTTTGGGCTGACTCAGTATTTGCACCAAAGCGTCTAAATCCAGTTCAGTTAGGGTAGCTACAACCGGCAGACGGCCAATAAATTCAGGGATTAAACCATACTTAACTAAGTCTTCCGGCTCAACATCCCGGAATGACTCACTCAGGCTGCGGGTGCTCTCTTTGCTTTTGACCATAGCGCCAAAACCAATGCCTGCTCCTTTAGCACTGCGTTGCTCGATAACTTTATCTAAACCGGCAAAAGCACCGCCACAGATAAACAGGATCTTGGAGGTATCAACCTGCAAAAACTCCTGTTGCGGATGCTTGCGACCGCCTTGTGGCGGAACGGAGGCAATGGTGCCTTCAATCAGTTTTAACAGCGCCTGTTGTACCCCCTCACCTGACACATCTCTGGTAATTGAGGGGTTATCAGACTTGCGCGAAATTTTATCGATTTCGTCAATGTAAACGATACCGCGTTGCGCCTTTTCAACGTCATAATCGCACTTCTGCAGCAGCTTCTGAATGATATTCTCAACATCCTCACCGACATAGCCAGCTTCAGTAAGGGTGGTTGCATCTGCCATGGTAAACGGCACATCAAGCAGTCGGGCCAGCGTTTCAGCCAATAGGGTTTTACCACTGCCGGTAGGACCAATTAATAAAATATTACTTTTGCTAAGTTCAACTTCCTGTTTGTGCTGAGCGCTGCGCAACCGCTTATAGTGATTGTAAACTGCAACCGCTAACACTTTTTTAGCGTGCTCCTGACCAATGACATAGTCATCGAGGTGGGCCCGTATTTCCCGCGGTGTAGGCAAGGTATCAGATTCGCGTTTAGGCGAAATATCTTTAATTTCTTCGCGGATAATGTCGTTGCATAAATCAACGCATTCATCACAAATATACACTTGTGGGCCTGCGATCAACTTACGCACTTCATGCTGTGATTTGCCACAAAACGAGCAATATAATAACTTGCCGCTTTTATCGCCGTCAGTGCGGTGATCAGACATGTAACTACCTCTTATTACGTCGCTGGTGACCGCCAAAATGGTCACCTTGCTCTAATTACTTCGCTTCTCTTTTACTTAATATGGTATCTATCAGACCATAATCCAAGGCTTGTTGCGCACTTAAGAAACGATCACGCTCCGTATCATTAACGATTTCTTCGTAACTTTTACCGGTATGGTCAGCCATAAGGCGATTTAATTTCTCTTTAATGCCCAGGATTTCACGGGCGTGTATTTCAAAGTCAGTGGCCTGGCCCTGAAACCCACCTAAAGGCTGGTGAATCATTACCCGGGCGTTAGGCAAGCAGTAACGCTTACCTTTAGTGCCACCTGACAACAAAAATGCGCCCATACTGGCTGCCTGACCTACACATACCGTAGCGATATCAGGTTTAATATAGCGCATAGTGTCATAAATTGATAAGCCCGCGGTAACTGATCCGCCTGGCGAGTTGATATAAATGTAGATATCTTTTTCCGGATTTTCCGATTCAAGAAACAGTAACTGTGCCACAATCAGGTTAGCCATATGATCTTCAACCTGACCGGTTAAAAAGATCACCCGCTCTTTTAACAGCCGGGAAAAAATGTCATATGAGCGTTCTCCTTTGGCAGTTTGCTCAACAACCATAGGAACTAAAGCGTTAATGATGTCAGTCATATCGCGTGACATAGGCATAAATGGGGTCCCTTAAAATAAACTCGGTATAGTTTGCCGGAAAATAAAATGGCCCGAACTAGTGTTCGAGCCATTAAAACCGTCATACCACGATAAGTCAATCTTAGTTAGTGGCTTGCGGATTCATTATCTCGTCAAAGGCTGCAGTTTGCTCAGTTACTTTGGCTTTTGCCAGAATTAACTCAATTGCCTGCTCTTCCAATGCAACGTTCCGCATGCTCTGCATTAACTCGTTGTTGCTGTGGTAATATTGCACCACTTCAGCCGGATCTTCATAGGCAGACGCTACGTTAGCAATTAAATCTTCAACTTTGGCGTTGTCAACTTTCAGCTCGTTAGTTTTAATCACTTCACCCAGTAACAAACCGACTTTCACCCGGTCTTTAGCCTGCTCTTCAAATAACGACGCCGGTAGCTCTGGTAATTGCTTAGGATCAACGTTGTTGCCAAAGCGCTGTAGCGCTTGCTTACGTAAAACTTCAACTTCACCGCCGATCAACGATTGTGGAACTTCTACTTCGTTGTTAGCAAGTAAGCCTTTAATCACCTGCTCTTTCACTTTGCCTTTAATTGTCTGTTTCAGCTCACGCTCCATGTTTTTACGCACTTCAGTTTTCAGGGCGTCAACACTGGCTTCCGCTAAACCAAACAGGGTAGCAAACTCATCATTTAACTCAGGCAGTACCTGTTCTTCTACTTCGTTTACGGTAACCGCAAAACTGGCAGCCTTACCTTTCAGGTTTTCTGCGTGGTAATCTTCCGGGAAAGTAACGTTAACAGTCGCCTTCTGACCGGCTTTTTTACCGATAATGCCATCTTCAAAACCTGGGATCATCCGGCCTGCACCTAATTCCAGCTGGAAATCAGTTGCTTTGCCACCTTCGAACTCTTCACCGTCAATTGAACCTACAAAGTCCATTTTGACACGGTCGCCACTGGCAGCCGCACCTTTCTTCGCCTGCCATTTCGCATGTTGCTTGCGCAGTGTTTCCAGCATTTTGTTCAGATCATCTTCGCTGATGTCGACCACAGGTTTGTTAACTTCAATTTTTTCCAGATTTGCAACTTTAACTTCCGGATATACTTCGAAAGTAGCGGCAAACTCTAAATCTTTGCCAGCAGCTAAAGTGCCCGGAGCAAAAGTAGGCGCGCCGGCAGGTGTTAATTTATTTTCAATCACCGCTTCGTAAAATGAACGCTGCATCTGCTCAGAGGCAACTTCCTGCAATACGGCCTGACCGTAGCGCTTCTGAATGATTGATACCGGAGCTTTGCCCGGACGGAAACCATCAATACGCTGGCGTTTAGCCAGGTCACGTAAACGGCTCTTTACTTCTGAATCAATTTTGTCGGCCGGTACGGTAATCGTTAAACGGCGCTCTAAACCCTGGGTGGTTTCCACAGAAACTTGCATCATGCTACCTCGAAATCAAAATCAGACGTCTGTATTACGCCTTGCTTGTATGGTCTGGACTCGGTAAATCTAAGCTGAACCTGACCTGTTATAAAATTGGACGCGGCATTATAGCGGGCTAAATCCGCATAGTCGAGCCTTTCGCTACGGTTGTTTCAGCTGTTTATCTTGACAAAAAATGAAAAACAGACTTAGCCCGGTAAAGCTAAGTCTGTTCAATAGGTTAGGCAGCTATTTCATATAACAACACTCAGTATTAGCCGCAGTTAGCTTCTGATAGCTGCTGAATTACATCAGTTCCTTATCTGACCGTTACCGGTTACCACATATTTTTCGGTGGTCAACGCTTCCAACCCCATTGGACCATAGGCATGCAGCTTACTGGTAGAGATACCAATTTCGGCCCCTAACCCCAGTTCACCGCCATCTGAAAAACGTGACGAGGCATTGTGCATTACCACCGCAGTATCTACGGTGCGGATAAAACGTTCAGCATTTCCCTGATCGGCGGTACAGATCACTTCAGTATGCTGACTGCCAAACCGGTCGATATGGGCAATGGCTTCGTCCATATCCGCGACAACTTTAACCGCGATTTCCGGTGCCAGATATTCCTGACCAAACTCGTCGTCCGCAATAGCTGACGCGCCGGAAAAGAAGCTGATGCTGTCCTTACAGGCGTGAACTTTTACCTGATGCTCAGCCAGTGCTTTAGCAACCATTGGCAAAAAGTCTGCTGCCTGATGTTTATTAACCAGTAATCCCTCGAGCGCATTGCAAACACCGGGGCGCTGCACCTTGCCGTTAAGAAGTAAATTCAGCGCCATTGTTAAATCAGCCGTCTGATCAACATATAAATGACACACGCCTTTAAAATGCTGGATAACCGGGATCCGGCTATGTTCCGTTACAAAACGGATCAGCCCTTCACCGCCGCGCGGTATAACCAGATCAACAAACTGGTCTTGCTTCAGTAATGCCAGTAATAATTCACGGTCAGGATCTGGCACTATAGTGATCACTTCCTCAGGCAACTCGTGGTCACGCAATGCCTGACGCATAGCCGCAGCAATGGCCAGACTGGTATTGATAGCTTCACGGCCACAACGCAGAATAACAGCGTTACCTGATTTAAAGCACAGGGCGCCAGCATCAGCCGTGACATTAGGGCGGGCTTCGTAAATCATGCAAATTACGCCCAGCGGAATGCGGGATTTCGCAATATTAATGCCATTTGGGCGCTGCTCTATCTGCCTGGTTAAACCAACCGGGTCGGGCAGCTGAATAATCTGCTCAATTGCCTGCGCCATCGCTTCAATCCGCTCAGAATTCAGGGTAAGGCGATCAATCATCGCCGCACTGGTGCCATTACTATTGGCCTGAGCAACTTCATCTTTGTTTGCGGCAATAATCGCATCGGACGCTTCACGAATACGGTTAGCAAAACTTTGCAAAACGAAATTTTTTTGCTCTGTATTTAATACAGCAACAGCTTTGGCAGCTTTAGCTGCCTGGGCAGCCAGAGTGGCTGCAACATCAGAAATCATAGTTTCTCCAATAACATCATTTCACTACGGTGAATAACAGCATCACTACCGGCTGGGCAGTATCCCAAACACTTTGGGATGTCGCGGCTTTGTTGTCCTTTAATCGAGAACAGCTCCGTCGCACTAAACCGGCTAACGCCCTTGGCGATGCGACGTGTGCCTTTGGCACAGCGGATAATAACGGCATCACCTGAATCAAACTCACCTTTTATATTAACGATACCACTGCTCAACAACGATGCGCCATGCTGGCTCAATGCCTCAACACAACCGTCATCAACCCAGATTTCACCCTTAGCACGCAAGGTGTGACGTACCCAATGTTTTTTAGCCGGTAACGGTTTATGCTGGCCAAAGAATACTGTGCCAGGATTCTCACCCGCTAAAAGACACTCAAAAGTTTCCTGCTTGTGGCCATCAACAATCAGGGTGTCGATGCCCTGAGCCGTCGCCTTCTCCGCAGCTTCTACTTTAGTACGCATACCCCCGGTTCCGACAGCCGACGCTGCTCCGCCTGCCAGGCTGTATATTGCAGCATCAATCGTGCTGACTTCCGGGATTAAGGTGGCCATCGGATCCTTGCTTGGGTCAGCGGTATATAAGCCTTTAACATCTGAACAGATAATTAGCGCATCAGCATTAACCACTGTTGCCACCATCGCAGCCAGATTGTCGTTATCCCCTACTTTCAGCTCATCAGTAGCAATGGTATCGTTTTCGTTAACAATAGGCAGCACCTGATGATCAAGCAAACGCCTGAGCGTATTCTGAATGTTAACGTGACGCACCCGGTCACTTAAATCGCCGTGTGTCAGCAGCACCTGAGCACAGGGAAAGTTGAAACAATTGGTCCAGAAGTTCATCATCTGATTCTGACCAACAGCCGCCATTGCACGTTTTAACGCTATAGGTACCCGTTGGTGCGAAAAGTTAAAATGATGACGACCTGCAGCTACGCTACCAGAAGACACCAGAATCACTTCTCGGCCCTGTTGTCTGCATTGATGGATAAATTCAGCGATCGGACGTAAATATTGTTCGCTACATCCTTCGTTATCTGGCGCAATCAGGGCACTGCCCACCTTCAGTACGACCCGACGCCAGCTTGGGTTTATCATAGCTCCTCCGTTGTTTTGACCGGCAGTACTATACCAAAAAGGCTTACCCGGCACCACCGCTGGCACCGGCATAAGGGCCGGCAGGCGAAGAAAATAAGTATTAATATTCATTAATTTAGCATAAAACCCGCCATCAAAAACCAGCTTGCTGCTCACTTTTTAATCAGTAAAACTGTAGTAAAATTACAGTTTTAGCAGCAATCGTTTCTAATTGAAGTTGCGAAAAAGCGGATGCATAAAGCTCACCACTATAAATATCATGAATACCTGGTATAAACGAGATAGAATTAAGAAATGGATACGCTCAGGGTGACAATAACCAACCTGGCTAAGTTTTTAATGGAAGAGAAATGGTCGGTGATGCAGGATTTGAACCTGCGCCCCGTGGGATTAAGAGTACCCAAACCAAGTGCGCTATTTTAACTTAGGGGAGAATGGTCGGTGATGCAGGATTTGAACCTGCGACTCGTGGGATTAAGAGTACCCAAACCAAGTGCGCTGTTTTAACTTAGGGGGAGAATGGTCGGTGATGCAGGATTTGAACCTGCGACCCGATGGATTAAGAGTACCCAAACCAAGTGCGCTATTTTAACTTAGGGGAGAATGGTCGGTGATGCAGGATTTGAACCTGCGACCCCTTGGACCCAAACCAAGTGCGCTACCAAGCTGCGCCAATCACCGACTCTAAGAACTCTGGGAAAAATGGGGTGGATGATGGGGTTCGAACCCACGACAACCGGAATCACAATCCGGGGCTCTACCAACTGAGCTACAACCACCACTGAAACTGCCTTGCGCTTGTTATGGCGCGCCCGATAGGATTCGAACCTATGACCCACGGCTTAGAAGGCCGTTGCTCTATCCAACTGAGCTACGGGCGCACAATCGAAACCCTACCAAGCTGTAAACTAATGGTCGGTGATGCAGGATTTGAACCTGCGACCCGTGGACTAAGAGTACCCAAACCACGTGTATACCTGACCTTTTTTAAATTGGTCGGTGATGCAGGATTTGAACCTGCGACCCCTTGGACCCAAACCAAGTGCGCTACCAAGCTGCGCCAATCACCGACTTTGCTGCACTGCTGCAACGGGGCGGAATATTAACGCCCGCCACCTGAAGCGTCAAACCTTTTTTTGCAATATTCAGCTGATTGCTGATTATTTGAACCTTTATCTGCTTTATTGACCGAGGATGGAGTTCTGGTAATGGCTGTGCGAAAATAGCGCCATTAAAAAGTGACAGAGACTCCAGCAAAATGACAGCACAAATTATTGATGGCAAAGCAGTAGCCCAGGCAACGAAAGATAAAGTCGCCGCACAGGTCAGAGCACGGGTAAAAGCCGGCAAAAGAGCACCAGGGTTAGCAGTTGTACTTGTTGGCTTAGACCCGGCTTCGCAGGTTTATGTTGGCAGCAAGCGCAAAGCGTGCGAAGAGGTAGGGTTTAACTCGGTATCTTACGATTTACCTTCAGACACCACAGAAAAACAACTGGCAGAGTTAATCGATAAACTAAATAACGACAATTCAGTCGATGGTATTCTGGTGCAACTGCCATTGCCGGCAGGCTTAGACTCTTCTGCCATTTTAGAGCGAATTGCGCCCCATAAAGATGTGGATGGTTTTCATCCTTACAACATTGGCCGTTTAGCGCAGCGTATGCCTGCACTACGCTCCTGCACCCCAAAAGGCATTATGACCTTGCTGCAAAGTACCGGAGTTAATATCAAAGGCATGGATGCTGTAGTAGTTGGTGCCTCTAACATTGTTGGCCGGCCGATGGCGCTCGAGCTGTTGTTAGCCGGCTGCACTACCACGGTCTGTCATAAATTTACCAGAAACCTGGAAGCCCAGGTGCGCCGTGCCGATTTACTGGTGGTAGCTGTCGGCCGACCCGAGTTTATCCCTGGCGATTGGGTAAAGCCCGGTGCGCTGGTTATCGACGTAGGCATTAACCGGTTAGATAGCGGCAAACTGGTCGGTGATGTGGAATATGCTACAGCCGTTAAGCACGCCCGTTATATTACCCCGGTACCGGGTGGCGTTGGCCCGATGACAGTTGCCAGCTTAATTGAAAACACTCTGGAAGCTTGCGAGCTTTACCACGACAAGCACTAGTTTAGGTAACTGTTATCGAACTTGCGGTAATGGTGTCTCAGCCGTAACCGCAAGAACAGGGTGCCGAATAATCAGCGACTGATACAGCTGTGGGTACTTCAGTTTGATAAGAGCCATTCTGCTGTGATGAAAAGCGTCTATGTCAGGCTGATAATCCATGACGACATCCACAAGACTTTCGATTTTCTGCTTAGAT
Organism: Arsukibacterium indicum; assembly: GCF_019100565.1. Taxonomy (GTDB): domain Bacteria; phylum Pseudomonadota; class Gammaproteobacteria; order Enterobacterales; family Alteromonadaceae; genus Alishewanella; species Alishewanella indicum. The sequence goes on from NZ_JAHRID010000001.1 coordinate 640,764, forward strand.
AATTTTAGTTGATCAGATCTTAGTACGATGTGAAGTGGGTCTTGTCCCTGGTCGTCTAAGGAAAATGGGTAGCCCTGCGATCTTAAAAACGACACCAGACTTACGTCAGATTGTTCAGCAGCATAATGCATCAAGGTTTTATTTCTGCTGTCCATGCCGCGTAAATTTGCGCCTGCATGTTCAAGCGCCTGAACTTGTTCAGCCCCAAGCCGCAACAACATAAGATCAGACAGTTGAAGATCATCTAACCACAATGAGCTCTGTCTCACTTCTGAGTAATACTCAACGTTGAACCCTAAAAGTTGGGGTATAAGCCATCGCTTTACTTCATCACTATAGGATTGTGCTTCAAAATAACGAATCGTTTGCTTTATATCGCCTTTTTGCAATAGTGCACTTGCTTCTGGCGGAAAGCTTATTATTGTCATTGGTCTGGCGAGCCTGTCCAACCGCTCTCGGTACATATCTACCAACAGGGGATCAATATCGGCTAACTTACTGATAACAAGCTCTGGCGACCCATTGTACAACTTCTCGATGCGGTTTATGACGTCATGAGCTGATTCCGGCTGCCATTGAGCATTTACCGATTTTAATGTCCTTTCACAAGCAATAAGTTGCACAGGATACTCACCACTAAGCTGTTTGGTAAGAAAAGCATCCCGCTGAGCTTCCAGGCTCGTGATCAGTGGATGCTGTTCTGGCAATACAAATACCTGACGCTGCTCTATTTGTGTCAGATCAAGCTGATAATCCTGCAATATAGATAAAATTTGTTGCTCAGTGAATTGAAAATAGTTGCGAGGGAAATTACCCTCAATTTTAGCCTGACTTTTCACTCTAAACCGTGCTGTTGCTCCATAGAGCTTTAGTAGTTTAACGACCTCTACAGCATTCTGTATGGCATTTTCGTCGGCATAGGACAGCCTGCTCAAAGCCCATTCCATTGAAGAACCTAAATAGTCATCTGAGGATGGCAATAAGCCGCTTTGCAGTAGACTCTTTACCAATACCGGTCGGGACGCAGCTACCGCAAAATCCAGTAAAGAGGTCGCTTCAAGCCGTTCATAACTTACCATGGCCGCCGGGTCACTAATGTGACTAAGCATCATCATAATATCGTCGTCAGGTAGCCCGGAATGAATAAAATAAGCGACATCGTCTACACCAAGCGGTTGAGCAGACAAAACCTGCTGCTTTTCCTCGGCAGTCATTGTCGCAAATGCAGCCAGTGCAGGAAGTGGAATTGCACGCTGAATAGAAAGACCAGAACCCGCCAGTTCTGGAAATTGTTGACGAAGTTGTTCATTCAATTGCTGATTCGTCAACGAGATTTCAGTGCCCTTGCGCAGCTGCTCAACCCGGAAGCGGGCAGCAAAGTTTGAGTTTGCGAAATGCTCTATAGCCAGGGTAATTTCATCTAAAGAGTAGCCTTGAAGCAGATAGCGGTCCCACTCTTTGTGGTTTTCATAGCCCCATCCAACACTTGTGGAACGAAACTCCCGGGTAAATTGCTGACATTGCGCGTAATCGCTCGTATCAATTTTTACGGCTGAATTAGAGTCAATGTTATCTGAATGGCTGTTATTTAATCCGTTTCTGTCACTACTTTGAAGAAAATCAGACTTAGAACTCAAATCACTAGTCGTCTCAGACTGCTCTCTCTCAGGCCAAAACCACAATATAATCAGTGCGAGCAATACAAGCGCGACTACAGTAAATATCCATGTTACAGGATTGTTCTTTATATTATCGCCAAACCGACTCATAAGGGGATTGTTCTACTTGATGGAGGTTAATTAATTGCACTAACGGTGATACACCGTGGTAAACAGCTAACATAAAGCGAAGGCATCGTAAGATCAAGGCCCATAAAAAGCCTGTAGAAAAACCGGAAGAAAATAGCCGCTATTCCCGCGGCCATTGGGGAACATAAAAGCTCTCATGCAGAACACGAACAACGAGTATTACCAAAGCAAGTTGATGATACAAAACCCTACATCAGTTTTGTGCGTATCAGAGATGTTAGTTATAACAACGAGGGATTTTCATGCCATCTCATTTCAAGCTTGATGCTGCAGGCGCCGTCGCACTTATTCTTGCTCTACTGATAACATTAAGCGGGTGCGCGCAGAAGCCGACTCCGGATAACGTTATCTGGCAACAGCAACTGAATTTACCATCAGTGCAGTATTCGGCTGAAATCGCTCGTAGCTTGGCGTTGAATATTGAGCAAATCAGTTTTGACTGGCTGGATCAAAGCAGAGACCGGGTAGTTCCGGCTTTGTTATTTAAACCCGCGCGCCAGCAAAAAGCCACCGCATTAATAGTGTTCTCTCATGGCCTGGGCGGTTCGAAAGAACGTTACGCTTACCTGGGCCAGTATTGGGCCAGTCAGGGTTATGCCAGCTTGCATGTACAGCATGACGGCAGTGACAGAAAAGTCTGGCGCGGCAGCCGGCTAACGTTACCTTTTCGATTAATGGACGCGGCAGATACAGCCGAAGCGCTAGCCAGAGTAAATGATGTCAAATTTGCCTTAGACCAGATCCTGGCGTCAGAACATGCCGCTTATTTTGATAACCAAAATATTGTAATGGCCGGCCATTCTTATGGCGCTAATACCTCGATGTTACTAAGTGGTGCCCAAGTTGAACAAAACGGTACTCTGGTCAGCCTGAAAGACGACCGCATCAAAGCTGCTATTTTAATTTCAGCCCCGCCGTTTTATAACGATCAAGCGCTGGATAAAGTGCTGGCTAAAGTCTATATCCCCACTTTGCACATCACCACCACAGAAGATGAGATTCGGGTGCCCGGCTTTTATTCATCTCCACAAGACAGGTTTGACTTATATTATGCAATGGCCAGCAGCTACAAAGTGCTGGCAGTGTTTAGTTCAGGTAGCCACAATATTTTCTCAGGCTGGCGCCGTAGTTCAGACTCAGCGGCACAGCAACAAGTCATTAAAGCCGCTACCCAGGCCCTATCCAGTGCGTTTATTGAGCAAATAACCACCAATGACAGCAGAGCTATAAGCTTATGGGCCCAGCAACATCAGGCTGTGTTAGCCAAGTTTCTTCGCTCAGACCTGGTGGCGATGGCAGACTAAGACATAAAAAAACCGCCAGCAGGCGGTTTTTTGTTCGAATCTAACTTGCTTGCTCTATGCTTTACGCCAACTGGTAACACCGTTTTTATCTTCGACGATAATACCTTTTGCCGTTAAGGCGTCGCGGGCGGCGTCTGCTGCGGCCCAGTCTTTGTTAGCACGGGCGTTGTTGCGCTGGGCAATAAGCGCTTCAATCTCTGCTACATCATCTGTTGATGCGCCACTTTGCAAGAACTGCTCTGCATCACCTTGCAGCATACCTAAAGCACCCGCTAACAATTTTAGCAACGCCGCTAACTCTGCCGCTTTGGCGGGCTCGGTTTCTTTAAAGCGGTTTATTTCCTTGGCCAGTTCAAACAATACAGGTAAGGCTTCCGGGGTATTAAAGTCATCGTCCATCGCCGCTTTAAACCGGGCAATATAGGGGCTTTTTAAATCAATACTGTGGCTTGGCGTCACATTACGCAGTGCAGTATACAAACGGCCTAGTGCAGCATGCGCCTGCTCCAGATTTTCGGCCGAGTAATTTAACTGGCTGCGATAATGGCTGGATAACAGGAAATAGCGCACGGCTTCTGCGTTATACTGGGCCAGCACGTCTTTAACAGTAAAGAAATTGCCCAGTGATTTTGACATTTTTTCTTTATCTACCTGCACCATACCGGTGTGGATCCAGGTATTCACGTACTTGTGGCCATGGGCACAGGTTGACTGGGCAATTTCATTTTCATGATGCGGGAACTGTAAGTCAGAGCCGCCACCGTGAATATCAAAATGCTGGCCTAAGTGCCTGGCGCTCATTGCAGAACATTCAATATGCCAACCCGGCCGGCCATTGCCCCAGGGAGATTGCCAAAACGGCTCACCGGGCTTGGCGCTTTTCCATAAAACAAAATCCAGTGGGTCGTCTTTATTATCTGCCACTTCCACCCTTGAACCCGACTTTAACATATCCAGGTTTTGCTGGCTTAGCTCACCATAAGCGTCATATTTGCTGACATCGAACAATACATCGCCATCACTGGCAACATAGGCATAACCTTTGGCCACCAGCGTCTCTATCAGGCTGATAATTTCTGCCATATGAGTGGTAACCTTTGGCTCAATATCAGCCGGTAATAACCCCAGAGCGTTAAAATCGGCATGCATTGCTTCCGTAAAACGAGCAGTCAAGGCATCACAACTTTCATTGTTTTCAGCCGCTCGCTTAATAATTTTATCGTCAACATCAGTAATATTGCGAACGTAAGTCACGTCATAGCCACAGAAACGCAGATAGCGGTTGATGACGTCAAAGGCAACATAAGTGCGGGCATGCCCCACGTGGCAGTAATCGTAAATAGTAATACCACAAACGTACAAACCTACTTTGCCAGGTTCAATCGCGTTAAACTCTTCTTTTTTACGGCTTAAAGTATTGTAGATTTGTAACATTTGTATCCTCAGAAACGACGTTATAAAGGCATAATATCCAGCCCGCTAGTGTACCACCGGCAAACTGCAGCCGCTATCCTTGCTTTATGAAATGCACCAGCTGAGTTACAATGCAGCCATTCAAACAGAGGACACAAATTAATGATTAACTTACATACTAATTATGGCGCTATCACCATTAACTTATTTGCAGACAAAGCGCCGGTTACCGTAGACAACTTTATCGGCTATGTTAAAGATGGATTTTTTGATGGCACGATTTTTCACCGGGTAATTGACGGCTTTATGATCCAGGGCGGTGGTTTTACGCCGGATATGGACCAGAAAGAAACCAAAGCACCCATTAAAAACGAAGCAAATAATAAAGTACCAAATAAAAAAGGCACTATTGCGATGGCCAGAACTAATGACCCGCATTCAGCCACCTGCCAGTTTTTTATCAATGTTGCCGACAACAGTTTTTTAAACCACACAGCAGAATCAAGCCAGGGTTGGGGCTACTGTGTATTTGGTGAAGTAACCAGCGGTATGGACGTAGTAGATAAAATTCGCCAGGTAAAAACCGGTCGTTTTGCCGGCCATGGCGATGTGCCAGTAGAGCCGGTTGTTATTGAAAAAGCTGAGTTGCTTGCATAAGCGCTGTTGATGCCAGAGCTGATGTCCGGGCAGCATACGCTTTTTATTGCCGATCTGCATTTGTCTGCAGATCGGCCTGATATCACCACCGCCTTTCTGCGCTTTTTACAAGAGCATGCATCAAAAGCTGAGGCGCTGTATATTCTCGGTGATTTGTTTGAAGTGTGGATTGGCGATGACAATCCGGAGCCATTGCTTACCACAGTGGCGGATGCGTTAGCCGAACTGAGCAAACTAACACCTGTTTTCTTTATTCATGGCAACCGTGACTTTATATTGCGCCAGGGCTATGCCAACCGCGCGGGCATGCAGTTATTACCCCAGCAGCAGGTGATCAACTTATATGGCACCCCTACCCTGATTATGCATGGCGACAGTTTATGCACCATGGATATTGCCTATCAAAAATTTCGTAAATGGTGGAACCAGCCATGGTGGCAATGGTTACTGCTAAAAACCCCATTAAAATTTCGTCAGGGTATTGCAGCAAAAGCCCGTCGCAAAAGTGCCGCGAATAAAGCACGTTATGCAGAGCAGCAGCAACAACAAATAATGGATGTTACACCGGAAGAAGTGCCCAAAGTAATGGCAGAGCACGGTGTCACTAAACTTATCCATGGCCATACTCACCGCCCGGCAGTGCATCAGGTTGATGTAAATGGTCAGCCTGGTGAACGTTATGTATTAGGTGACTGGTATAGCCAGAGTAGTTACTTAACCGTATCGGCAGATGAGTGGCAACTGGTATTTACGCCGCTGACTGATCACCAACCGCAATAGTGGGGCAGCCACTGTGAAATTTAAAGTCAGTGTCCGGGCTGCTAATCAATTCTGCTTCCACCTTGCCAAAAAAAGCGATCCGCTCACTAATATCAGTATCAGCAATCTGCCGGGCTAAACTCAGGTAATCCTGATAATGCCGTGCTTCAGAGCGCAGTAAAGAAGTATAAAATTCAGCAATTTCGACCGGAAGTAAAGGCGCCAATCTGGCAAAACGTTCGCAAGATCGTGCCTCAATATAGGCACCACAAATCAGTTTATCTACCATAGCCTGAGGCTCATAAGTACGGACATGGCGCAGTAAACCTTTGGCATAGCGACTGGATGTGGTTTTCTCATAAGCAATACCATTTGCGGCCATAACCTCAAGCACCTGATAAAAATGATGCAGCTCTTCTTTAATCAACAGCACCATTTTATCAATCAAATCCTGAGCATATCGGCTGCTTGCCTGTGGGATCATCGATTTCTTCAGGCTAAGGCCAGCCAGCGCACGCCAGTCGCCCTGCTGCCGATAGGTAAAATCTTCATAAGGCTTCAGCCATTGCAGCAATGCATCGGCACTGCTGTCATTTACCGCATACCGGCGAATAAGATACATGGCACTTTGTGCTGCTTTTAATTCGCAAATCAGATGGTCCCGCAACAAACCAGGCAGATTCTCTGGCCGTGCAGCTTGCTCCAGCCAAGCGTCCGGCGTTGTGCAACCTAAAAAACGGTTTATTGGTTGTAGCAATTGTTGCCACTCACTGTTTTGCATAGTTTGAACCGGACCTGAAAAAGTTACCGTATTATACCTAACGCAGCAGCATCGACCAACTTTGATCTGGATGGGTACTTTGTTGAAAATTAGTGCAAGTTGCTTGACGAATGCGCAAGATTTGGTCATAACTGAGCTAAGGGTGGCAGTGTAACATCGTTACCCGATATAAGGGGCGTAGTAAAAAGGATAATAATTATGATACTAAACCATTTATGGGGCATTTATGCCCACCCGAAAGAAGAATGGCACACTATCGATGCCAGACATGAAAGTTTTCGCTACAGTATGGCTCACATCCTCATCGTGGCGCTAATCCCGGCAATCTGTGCCTATTATTCTGCAGTGCACCTGGGCTGGAGTATAGGTGTGGGTGACCCTATTAAGCTAACCTCTCAAAGCGCATTGGTAATGTCTGTCGCCATGTACTGTGGCTTAATTATTGGTGTATTTGCATTGGCCTGGCTGTCACACTGGATGGCACATACGTTTGGTGCTGAACCCACTTACACGCAGACATTAGAATTGTGCTCTTATACGTCAACCCCATTGTTTATGGTGGGCTTTGCAGCACTTTATCCGGAGTTGTGGTTTGTGGTCAGTGTCGGCCTGGTTGGCCTGGCTTACTCGGTATACTTACTTTATGTAGGGGTACCCATTCTGATGCATATTCCTGAAGAGCGAGGCTTTATTTATGCCAGCTCTGTGGTTACCGGTGGTTTAACCTTGCTGGCCGTTCTAATGGCGACTACCGTCATTTTATGGATGTCAGGTTTTGGTCCGACCTACACTCATTGACGTTTTAGTTCTGTATAAATAACACAGGCGCCTATAGGCGCCTGTGTTATTTATAGCTGCTTATTAACCTTCGTTGTAGGTTTCTAAATTGGTTGCCATCGACATTGCTGTGAGAGCCTTGGCATCATCACTGCGAGTCTGATCTAACCGGTTCAGATAATCCTGATCGATGTCATTTGTCACATAATGACCATCAAATACCGAAGTTTCAAACCGCTTAATATCCGGGTTTTCAGAACGAACGGCCGCTATTAAATCCGGCAATGACTGGAAAATCAGACCATCAGCGCCGATGGTGTCACAAATGCTCTCAACATCATGGCCATGAGCAATTAACTCATTTGCCGACGGCATATCAATACCATAAACATTTGGGAAACGAATTTCCGGTGCCGCTGAGGCAAAGTAAACCTTTTTAGCGCCCGCTTCCCGTGCCATTTCAATAATCTGACCCGAGGTTGTACCGCGCACGATTGAGTCATCAACCAGCAATACATTTTTACCTTTAAACTCCTGCCAGATGGCATTAAGTTTACGTTTAACAGATTTTTTCCGTTGAACCTGGCCGGGCATAATAAACGTACGACCAATATAGCGATTTTTAACGAACCCCTGGCGAAAAGGCAGTTGCAGCTCATTGGCTATTTCCAGAGCGGCGTCGTTACTGGTTTCCGGGATCGGAATTACTACATCAATATCCAGATGCGCCCATTCCCGTTTAATCTTCTGACCAAGTACTTTACCCATCGCCACTCTTGAGGCATATACCGAAATATTATCGATAGTAGAGTCAGGGCGGGCAAAATAAACATACTCGAAAATACAAGGTGTATAATTGGGATTTTCGGCACATTGCTGACTAAAAAGCTCGCCCTGCTCAGTAATATATACCGCTTCACCCGGTGATACATCGCGCAATACGGTAAAGCCATCTGCATCCAGGGCAACACTTTCAGACGCAACCATGTATTCAGTGCCCGCTGGCGTTTCCCGCTTCCCCATTACCAGTGGTCTGATACCATTCGGATCGCGAAACGCCACCAAACCATGGCCGATAATTAGTGCCACCGCCGCATAACCACCTCGAATTTTCCGGTGAGCACTGGCAACAGCATTGAAGATCTGTTCCGGTTCCAATTGCATGGTCGACTTTGACTGCAATTCATGCGCCAGAATATTCAGCAAAATTTCTGAATCAGAAGTCGTATTAATATGCCGGCGGGCCAGCCGGAACATGTCTTCTTTTAATTCATGTGAATTGGTTAAGTTACCGTTGTGAGCCAGTGCAATACCGAACGGGCTATTAACATAAAACGGTTGAGCTTCTGCGGTACTGGACGAACCGGCAGTGGGGTAGCGAACATGGCCAATACCGATGTTACCTGACAACCTCTGCATATGACGGGTTTCAAATACATCTTTGACCAGGCCGTTGGCCTTGCGTAATCTTAGGGTATTGTTGTCAACTGTAACAATACCTGCGGCGTCCTGGCCCCGATGTTGTAACACTGTCAGACCATCATACAGCGCCTGATTTACCGGATACTTACCTACGATTCCAACGATACCACACATTGATTATTTCCTCGCCAGCCCTAAGGCTTTTGCATAAAACTGGAATGGTTTTCCAGATATTCAAAAAACCATTCAATAATAAAACCAAATTCCGGGATCAACACCGATTGCTGCCACCAAAGCGCCTGTGCTGCCGGGGTAAACGCATCCATAAAGAATAAAATGGCACTCACTACTAACACGCCTCGCAATGCACCAAATACCAGCCCTAATACCCGGTCGGTACCCGATAGCCCGGTACTTTGCACTAACTTAGCAATAACAAAATTAATCAGCGCCCCCAGGATCAAGGTGCAGATAAACAAAATAGCAATAGCAGACGCATTACGAATTGTCGGGTCGGTAATATTTGTAAAGAGTGATGCGAGTTGTGGATAATATTGACTGGCGACAAAAAAGGCCAGAAACCAAACCACCAGTGAGATAGCTTCTTTAACGAAACCGCGGATCAGGCTGATAACAGCCGATAAGGCAATAATTGCCAGTATAACAAAATCAACCCAAATCATTTGCTACCAAAGGATGCCTGATGACGGCGCGCATTCTATCAAACCGGCTGCAGCTTGGCTAATTATTTTCGGTAACCTGATAGCGACTTACTACTAACCTCGCTATCCCTGTCAGTTCCTGTAATTGCTCAACTTGTTGCTCAAGCAGGTTTTTACGAAGCTCAGGCCCCACCAGGACACTGGTTAACCTCTGGCCATTACTGTTGGTAATTTCGCGGGTAAAAGTTACGTACCCTTCCTGACGCAGCTTGGCAACTAACGCATTGGCATTTTGCGGGTTACTAAAACTGCCAACCCTCACCACCCAGGCATTTTCAGCAACCGCAGCAGTGGGCTGGCTATCAACATTCGCTGCAGGCGTGCCTGGTGCAGCAGGTTCACTATTTACTGTAACCTGCGCATAAGTATCAGAGGGAAACTCATCCTCACTGCGCTGATTAACCGGCTGCTCATCGTCAAGTGCAACTTCATCCATTTGCTCTGTTGCAGCAGCACTGCTAGCACTATCAAATTCAGCCTGATTGAACGGCTTCTGTTGCTGAACGCCCTGAAACTCGGGACGATCCGGAATGACTTTGAAATCATCTTTCACCACTTGTTTTTCACCATCCAGTAGATCTGGCAAAAAAATGATCCCGGCCAAAATCAAAATAGTGGCACCAAGTAACCTGTGCTTAAATCCCGCGGTCATGTTGTCTCCTGATGGTAGCTTGCCAGCACTGCTGAAACAGTGACAAATGAACCAAAAATAATCAGTAAATCATCATCCTGCAACATAGATAATAGCTCTCTGAATGCCGTTGTCACATCCTGATAAAGCCGGTAATCAGGCTGGGCCTGAGCTGCCGATAGCAATGCTGTTGTTAACTGTTCAGCTGAGGCTCCCCGGACACCCGGCAGGCTGCTAAGATGCCATTGATCAATTACAGAGGTCAAGGGCCCCATCGCCTGGGTCATGTCTTTGTCTTTGAGCATACCCACCAATGCCAACACTCTTTTATAGCCGGGTTTAAGCGCGGCCAGTTTAGATGCCAGATAGCGTGCTGACTGCGGATTATGAGCGACATCGACAACGATTGCCGGCTGGTGCTGCAAAAACTGCATCCGGCCAGCCAGTCTGAGCTCTGACAGTACTTTTATCAGCAGCGGCTGTTCGGGTAATAATGATAAGTGGTGCAGCACTGCCAGGCTTGTAGCCACATTTTGCACCGGTAACCCCGGTATCGGTAAGTATTGATATCCTGCGGCACCACATTGCCAGCTCCAGCTATCTGCCAACAGCTGATATGTAAAATCCTGATTAATAATCAGTGCCGGGCAGTTTAACTCCGATGCTCTGTTAGTTACCGTCGCGGGCACTGCCAGCTCACCAATAACAACTGGTTTATCCTGGCGGAACACTCCGGCTTTCTCGCGGCCGATGGCCTCGCGGTCGCTTCCCAGCCAATCCTGGTGATCTAAATCAATCGTGGTAATCACACTGATATCTGGACTGACAATATTAGTTGCATCCAACCGGCCGCCAAGCCCAACTTCAATCAGACAAAAATCGACGGGCCGACGTTTCAGAATTAACAATGCTGCTAATGTGGTAAATTCGAAATACGTCAGCGCGGTATCTTGCCGCAACGCTTCAATTTCCGCCATAGCGTCAACCCACAATGCATCGTCCACATCATAGTTGTTTAGCCGCAGCCGCTCATTAAAGCGTAACAAGTGCGGTGAACTATACACACCGACACTAAACCCCTGCGCCAGTAATAATTGTTCCAGAATACGTGCAGTTGAGCCTTTGCCGTTAGTACCGGCGATTAAAACAACCTTACCGGGTAAGTTTGCTAAATCGGCGCGATCAGCAACTTGCTTTACCCGTTCCAGCCCCAGATCAATTTTATCAATGGGATGGCTTTGCTCAATATAACAAAGCCAATCGGCCAGAGTCTGGCACGATTGGCTTGACATTAACGTATCAGGCATATTTTCCTATGCATATTCCTAAGCAGCGTCGTGCTCGGATACCGGCGCCGGCAGCTGCATAAATTTGGCAACAAGGCGGGCAATTGTATCGCGCATTTTCCGCCGGTCAACAATCATATCAATCGCACCATGCTCAAGCAAAAACTCGCTGCGCTGGAAGCCTTCAGGTAGTTTCTCACGAACGGTCTGTTCAATAACCCGGGGACCGGCGAAGCCGATTAGGGCTTTAGGCTCACCAATATTAATATCACCTAACATCGCTAAACTGGCAGATACCCCACCCATCGTAGGGTCGGTAAGCACAGAAATATAAGGCAAACCCTGCTCACTGAGTTTTGCCAGAGCGGCAGAGGTTTTCGCCATCTGCATTAATGAGAATAATGCTTCCTGCATCCGCGCACCACCACTGGCCGAAAAGCAGACAAAAGGCACTTTATGGGTCAGAGCGTATTCAACACCGGCAACAAACTTGGCACCTACCACCGATGCCATTGAGCCACCCATAAACTCAAATTCAAAAGATGCAGCAACCATTGGTATACCGTGCAAAGTGCCGTGCATCACAATCATGGCATCTTTTTCATTTGTTTGTTTCTGAGCTGCTGAAATCCGGTCTTTATAGCGCTTGCTGTCTTTAAATTTCAGTAAGTCCTGCGGTTCAAGCTCTGCCGCCAGTTCAGTGGTAGAATGGCTATCAAAAAAGTGATTCAGGCGAGTACGGGCATTGACCCGCATATGGTGGTCGCATTTAGGACACACGCCTAAGTTGCGATCCAAATCAGCTTTATATAACACAGCGTCACACGAGCTGCATTTTGTCCAGACCCCCTCGGGAATATTACGGCGCGCCGAGGTGGAGGTTCTGGGCAGGATTTTTTCTAACCAACTCATAATGCATTCCTATCAACAGGTATCAGACGTTAGACCTAATAGTAGACAAAATACGTCAAAAAACGCCGAAATAAAACTAAACGGGCGCTATTAAAGCATAAACAGTGGCATACAGAATATAAAAAACTGGTCTTAGCAGCCGTTATAAGAATAATGGGCCTGGTGCAGGTTTAGGTATTGCGTAGTGCCCGGGATAATCCACATCAACCAGATACAAGCCACCTGGTTTAGCTGTTGCCGCTGCCAGATTGCGGTTGCGGCTATGCAGTAGCTCACTTAGCCAGTCCACTGGCTTACGGCCCATGCCAATTTCCAGTAAAGAACCGGTTATATTGCGCACCATATGGTGTAAAAAAGCATTGGCTTTTATATCCAGCACCAGATAGTCGCCAACTCTGCTCAACTGCAAATGATGCACATTTCGAAACGGGGTTTTTGACTGGCACTGAATCGCCCGGAAGGCACTGAAGTCATGCTCACCGATTAACACAGGCGCCGCTTGCTGCATCAGGCTGATATCCAGCTGCTGATGGTAATGGCTAAGCCCGGAACGTAAAATGGCTGGACGGTATTTTTGATTATAAATAATATAGCGGTAGCGTCGGGCCGTTGCACTGAACCTGGCATGAAAATCATCTGCTACAGGTTGAGCCCAGCGAACAGCGATCTGATCAGGTAACTGACTATTGGTTCCCATGATCCAGGCTTTATTATCCCGCACCGCATCTGTATCAAAATGTACTACCTGACCAGTGGCATGCACCCCGGCGTCTGTCCGGCCAGCGCAAAAAACTTCAACCGGACTATTCGCCACTTTCGCCAGCGCAGTCTCTAACTCCTGTTGCACACTGTTTACTTCCCGCTGCCGTTGCCAGCCGAAAAATCCAGTGCCATCATATTCAATACCTAAAGCTATTCGCATGGGGTGTCCTCTGATAATCTGCCGCGATTATACCGCAGAGCACCTCTGATAACAGCCTGATACGCTCCGGCTCAACTGCCAAATTATTCAGTTTTCTTCTGGAGCGCTTTTGCTTCGGTTTTAACATGTTCTGGCGCGTCTGAATCCAGAATCTCGGTGATAATATGGCTGGCACTATCCAGATCATCTATTTCAATGTAAGCCCTGACCAAATCCATTTTAGCGGCAAATCCATTGTCTTCTGCATCAACATCCTGAGGATTATCATTGCCAATTACATCTGCAAATTCATCCAGCCCGACATCAACATTTAATTGTTCAAAGCGACCATCATCTTCCTGCGCCTGCTCACTGCTGGCGAGTAAGTTATCAATTTCAACAAAGTCTGCATCAGATAATGCGATCGTCTCTTCATCGTCCAGTGACGGACTAAACACCGCATCGACATCAAGGCTTAAGTCTTCGCTATCACTGGCGGTGGTATGCGCCATGGCTTCGAGCTCAGTCAGCAAATTATCAAACTGGCTGTCATCAAGCTTCGCCAGACTTTGATCAACATCCGGATCTGCCGGGGAAATATCAACGCTTATCGCATCTTCAGCCGGCTGCATATCTTCCGCGGTAAAATCGTCATCGCTTAATTCAAGTTCAGGATAGCTGTCCAGCATTTTGCTTGGGTTTTCGACAGACAGGGCAGCTTCAGATGGCTTTGCAACAGAATCATCGTCGTTACTCTGCAAGTCAGGAGCGTCACTGTCAATCGCAATATAGTTATCATCGGTCAGCTCATCGGCTGTCTCATCTGTCTCTGAACCGGTATCAGCGCCGGATTTATCATCTGTAGTGGTTGCGGCCTGATGGGGCTCTACAGCTTCAACCTGTTGCAGCAACTCGTCCAGTTCAGCACTGAGCAGTTCAGACGCCTCTTCCTCTTCTGCATTTGCGCTGGATTGTTCAGTTCCCTCTAACGCCAGCGCCTCGGCAAATGCATCAAGCTCAGTCCGGTCAAAACTTTCATCTTCAACCAGACTGGTGATCTGACTATCCGTCAACTGATCATCAACAGCGTCTATACTGACATGCTCACTGACTAACTGCTCACTACTATTGTCAGTCTCTACCAGTATATCTTCTGCCCCGTCGTCCGAAGCTAAGTCGTCATCAGGACGTATGTCATCGGCATCTGACAGTTGTTCTGACGCTACTACTGCTGTCAACTCTTCAGGCTCGTCCGGCACATCCAGTTCAATCTCTTCGAGTAAGTCATCGTCAGCAACAGGTTCATCAGCCTCCAGCAATGTATCCTGCTCAATCTGCTCGGCCGCTTCCGGTTCAACCTCAGGCTGAAGCGGTTCCTCATCCAGATCAATAATCTCTTCATCTTCAGCATTCACATCCGGCTCAGTAACATCACTCAGATCTACCAACGGGTCAGCAGCAGATGATTCAGAATCAGTTAAATCGAGTTCAGGCTCATCATCGAGCGCAATAATGGCATCATCGTCATCCTCTGCCGACAGTAAAGCATTTAAATCACTGTCTGACAGAATATTATTGGCATCAAAATCTGTTTTGGCCGGCTCTTCTGAGGCCTCCGGCATACCCAGTACATCATCCAGCAAATCATCGTCTGTCGGGGTACCGATATTGTCATTATTCGCCAGTAAACTATCATCATCGAGCAGAATATCATCATCCAGCAAAGCATCGTCGTCCAGTAACGCATCATTGCCAAAGTCAGGCAGGCTATCATCTGACACTTCTGTACCGGCAAAATCGCCACTATCGGCAAATGCGTCGTCCAGCAGGCTCTCGTCTATATCGAATAAACCGCTGTCGTCTAAATCATTGCTGTCATCCAGCGGCGGCAGCGGTGATTTATAATCGGCCGGTGGTGTTGAGGCACTATTAGCTGCAACCACGGCAGCCTCTGTTTGCTGACCACGCCGCTTAAGCCATAACACGACACCAATCAAAATCACTAATGCCGGTATTGATGCAGCTAACACCCATACAATTGGATTATTTAAGAATGCAGCGCTCTGCTCTTGCTCGACAGCCAACGCCCTGGCTGCCTCAGCTGCTTGTTGCTCCTGCGCTTTCTGTGCCGCCAGAATGTCGGCTTGTTGCTTCAGTACCGTATTTAACTGCTGCTGTAAGGTGCTGTCTTCTCCCAACTGTTGTTGCAGAGCCAGCAATTCAGCCTGTACCCGCTCCAACGTCGATTTAAGTTGGTTATTTTCTCTGGCAATGGCTTCTATCATCAGCAATGAATTACCAAACTGATCTTTTAACTCGGTAAGTTGCTGTAATTGTTCAGCAGAGACGCCAGACGCAGCCGTCGTGGCTGAAGGCGGGTTACCATTTTGCTGACTATTGGCCTGACGGGAAGCTCGGGTCCGCGCAGCCCACGCCTTGTCATCTGAATCTGACTTGGTTCGCGCTATATTGTTATCAATGGCCCGGATCTCCCGCAAATCAGGTAACCGTAGCGTCGAACCGGGTCTTAAGTGATTGAGGTTACCATCAATAAATGAATCGGGGTTTTTCAGGTATATTGCGTACATTACCTGATAAGTGCTGACATCAGCTCCTGCCGGCTTGACCTGCTCGGCAATCCGCCACAGCGTATCCGTTGGACTTAGCGGCCCAAGCTGACGCTGCATCAATGCGGTGTCCGTATTCTTCGGCCCACGCAACGACGTCGATACCTGCTCATCTGCCAGAGCGGTGCCCACCAGCAGCGTCGAGAAATTGACAACCAACAATAAAGACAAGAGACGAAGTGGCATTACCTTTCCTTTCCGGGGCAACTTAAGCTTAGTTATGCTTTTTTTAAGTATAACTTTATCAATATCAAAACTGATGCAAACACCGTTCCACTATTATGGTAGAAGAAATCAGCAGACAATAGTCAGCAAAAAATATGGTCAGCAAAATATAAAACAGTAACGACAATGTTACCAGCATAAACCCAATCCGGAAAAAAGGCTCCTTCAGGAGCCTTTAATGACAGATGGTCAAAGGTAATCGCGAATAAGATGCTCTGCAATCTGGATGCTGTTAGTCGCAGCACCTTTTCGAATATTGTCTGCAACCACCCACAGGTTAAGACCGTTTTCGTGAGAAATATCCTGGCGTATCCGCCCGACAAATACCTCATCTTTGCCGGTTGCGCTGCATACCTGAGTGGGGAATTCGGCGTTGTCTTCCAAAAGCACCACACCTGGCGCATCTGCCAGCAACGCTTTGGCCTGCTCAACGCTCAGCGGCATCCGGGTTTCAATGTGAACTGCTTCTGCATGACCATAAAATACCGGCACCCTTACCGCAGTAGCATTGACCGCAATACTGCTATCTGCAAAAATCTTCTGGGTTTCCCAGTGCATTTTCATCTCTTCTTTGGTGTAGCCATTATCCAGAAATACATCGATTTGCGGGATCACATTAAACGCAATCTGACGGGCGAACTGGCCCTCGCCCTCAAGCGGCCGGCCATTCATCAGTTGCACGGTTTCCTGAGCCAATGCATCTAATGCTGACTGACCTGCCCCACTTACTGACTGATATGTCGCGACATTTATCCGGCTTATGCCAACGGCATCGTAAATTGGCTTTAAAGCCACCAACATCTGAATAGTTGAGCAATTCGGGTTAGCAATGATGTTGCGATTACGAAAATCAGCGATAGCAGATGCATTGACCTCAGGCACAACTAAAGGGATATCTGCGTCATAGCGAAAATGTGATGTGTTATCAATAACAATACAGCCCGCATCTGCGGCCTTAGGAGCGTAAAGTGCTGAAACGCTGCCGCCTGCCGAAAATAAGCCGATTTGCGCCTGACTCCAGTCAAAGCTATCAGCATCAAGAACTGTTATCTTCTTACCTTTAAAAGTTACAGTACCGCCGGCAGAGCGACTACTGGCTAACGGAAACAACTGGCCGATGGGAAAATCACGCTGCTCCAGAATTTCGATCAGGTGCTGCCCAACCAGCCCCGTTGCGCCTAAAATTGCTACATTATATTGCGATGCCATTCCTGAACCCCTTTTTACTGACTTGTAAAGCCTAACTGCGCCATCCAGGCTGGTACCTTACGGCCTGTAAGCTGTACCGAACTGAACTCACGTCGCGGCGGATAAGACTTTCTCAGCCAGTCAAACCCTTCTCGCTGAATATGAAAACGGAACAACGCATCATCCCGCCGCACATCATATAACATCCTTGCCAGATTTTGGACATCTGGAAGCCCAAAATTATCAGATATTTTCACTTTTTCCACTGCTGGCACTGGCAATAAATCATTAAGCGTACGAGTTGGCGCTATATTAAGCATCTGACAAAGCTGCTGGTAAAGCATAGCAGTGCCACGGGCCTTGCCCTCAACGCTATGGCCGGCGATGTGCGCTGTACCAATATCTACATGTGGCAGCAGCGCCTGCAGAATATCCGGCTCCTGCTCCCAGACATCCAGTACAACCGGTCTGGCTTGATGTTTTAACGCTTGCAGTAATGCCTGATTATCAATAACTGCCCCTCGCGACGCATTAATAAGTGCACAATCAGGTTTTAGTATTCCGAGGGTTGTAGTATTCAATAAATGCCAGCTCGGTGCTGCGCCGGTTTTGACCATGGGAGTATGAAAACTGATGATATCAGCCTGCCGACACAACTCGGCAAAGGGTGTGTGGTTGAAACTGGTTTCAGCGACAGCCCGGGGCGGATCACATAACAACAGCCTGATATTGAGGGCCGCGGCCGCATCAGCCAGTCGTTGGCCAATATTCCCCACTCCGACGATACCCAGGGTTTTGCTGCTTAGTTGCCACTGATATTTTTCTGCCAGATACCAGATAGCACTTAAAACATACTCAACCACCGACTGGGCATTGCAGCCCGGCGCCGAACTAAAACTGATCTGTCGCTCAGCCAGAAGGCTTTGGTCAATATGGTCCATACCTATGGTTGCAGTGCCGACAAACTGCAACGCACTGTTCTGCGCCAGTAATGCCTCGTTAACCTGTGTCACCGAGCGGACCAGTAACACTTGGGCATCGGCGACATCAGCGGCCTTAACGGTGCGACCGTTAAACAAGGTTACCGGCCCAATATGGTCGAAAAACTCGGCAACAAGCGGCATATTTTCATCAGCGTATATTTTCATTAGCGTGCTTTTATAAATGTTGGTGTTTTGATCTAACCGAAATCAACGGCTGCAATCGTATTCCTGGCGCAGTCTAGCAAAAAAACAAAAAGCCAGGCGAAATACTGCCTGGCTTTTCAACTAAGAATGCGACATCGCTTACCCGCGATAACGCTGCATAACTAAAGTTGCGTTGGTACCGCCAAAGCCGAAACTATTCGACATGATGGTATTAAGCGTCGCCTCTTTTGTTTCTGTAACAATATTCAGCCCTGCTGCCGCTTCATCCAGCTGGCTGATATTAATTGAAGGCGCAATAAAGTTGTGCTTCATCATCAACAGCGAATAAATTGCTTCGTGCACTCCAGCGGCACCAAGTGCATGGCCGGTCATGGCTTTGGTAGCACTTATTGCCGGTGACTTGCCGGCAAAAACCTGCTGAATTGCCGCCAGTTCTTTAACATCACCAACCGGGGTACTGGTACCATGGGTATTCACATAGTCTACAGGTGCAGACACCCCCTGCATCGCCATTTCCATGCAGCGCACTGCACCCTCGCCGCTGGGCGCAACCATGTCATAACCATCAGACGTCGCCCCGTAACCCACAATTTCCGCATAAATTGTCGCGCCGCGTGCCAGTGCATGTTCCAGCTCTTCGACCACAACAATACCGCCCCCACCGCTTATCACAAAGCCGTCACGCTCTGCATCATAAGTACGTGACGCCAGTTCCGGTGTGTCGTTGTAGCGACTGGATAACGCGCCCATCGCGTCAAATTCCATCGCCAACGTCCAGTGCACCTCTTCACCGCCACCGGCAAATACCACATCCTGTTTACCAAGCTGGATAAGTTCAACCGCATGGCCAATACAATGAGCACTGGTAGCACAGGCTGAGCTTATCGAGTAATTAACACCTTTAATTTTGAAAGGGGTTGCCAGACAGGCGGAACAGGTACTGGACATGGTCTTAGGCACAGCATACGGGCCAACCCGCTTTACCCCTTTCTCACGCAGGGTGTCAGCGGCTTCGATCTGGGTCTTGGACGATGCCCCGCCGGAACCTACTACCAGTCCGACCCGGGGATCTGAAATTTGCTCTGCACTTAAACCCGCATCGGTCATCGCTTCCTGCATCGCAATGTAAGAGTAAGCAGCGGCATCACCCATAAAACGCATTGCTTTGCGGTCAATGTGCTCGGCAGGGTTGAGTTTAATGTTGCCCCATACCTGTGAGCGTAATCCAAACTCGACAAATTCCTCTGAAGCAGTAATACCTGATCGGCCTGCTTTTAATGAATCCAGCACTTCTGCCTGGTTATTGCCAATACTTGAAACAATACCTATGCCTGTGATAACGGCTCTTTTCATGCTTACTCCCATGTCTGCCTGACGGCAGGTAAATATTTAGGTTACGGCGTATTGTACGGACTTTGCAGTCAAAACTGGTCAGCTTTCAGCGTACAGCTGTACTCTTTTTAATTTTGCTTCAGCTTCAGGTAAACTACAAGCCGATTTTCCTGCCGGATACCAAGATGCAGTCGCTGAAGAACGCCAATATCCACTTTAACCAACAGGGTACCCCAGTTGCCACTGATTTTGATGACATTTATTTTTCCAATGATGGTGGTATGGCAGAAACGGAATACGTTTTTTTACAGCAAAATGGTTTACCAGCACGCTGGCAACATACCAGCCGCACCTTCTTTCATATTATAGAGACAGGTTTTGGCACTGGTGCCAATTTTTTACTAAGCTGGCAGCGGTTCCGCCAGTTTCGGCAACAACATCCGGATGCTGCCTGCCGTAAGTTGTATTTCTCCAGCTTCGAAAAGTATCCATTAACCCTGGCGGATCTGACTACAGCGCTGCAGGCTCATACCGGGCTTAGCGGGCTATGCAGGCAACTACTTGCTCAATATCCTCCGGCACTGCCAGGATGCCACCGAATGGTATTCGATGACGGTGCTGTTGTACTTGATTTGTGGCTGGGTGACGTTAACGAGCTGTTGCCGCAACTGACTGGCAATAATCAGGCCGATGCCTTTTTTCTCGATGGCTTTGCCCCTGGCAAAAACCCGGATATGTGGCAACAAGGCTTATTTGAGCAGATGGCCCGGCTAAGCCATTGCCAAACAACTGTTGCTACGTTTACCAGTGCAGGCATCGTAAAACGAGGCCTGGTGCAAAGTGGCTTTACCATTAAAAAAGTGAAAGGTTTTGGCCGCAAACGGGAAATGCTGACCGCAACCTATCAACCAGTTGCCCCTGCCATTATGGCGGATGAGCGAAGCAGTCCTGCTGAACCCGTGAAAGAGGTATGCATTGTTGGCGGAGGAATTGCCTCCGTTTGTCTGGCATTGCAACTGGTTGATAAAGGAATTAACACAACTTTGATTTGCGCAGATGCTGAGATTGCTCAGGGTGCATCCCATAATTTGCAGGGTGCAATTTACCCAAACCTTCATCCGTCGCCAACTTTTGCCAGTCTGCTGCATTGTCAGGCGTTCTATTTCGCCCGCAGTTTTTATCAGCAGCTGTCAGCTAACGGGCTGCCCTTTGCTTTGCAGTGGTGCGGGGTATTGCATCTGGCAACTAATCCGGCATTAACAGAACGCCAGCAAAAACTGGTAACACTGGCAAACTGGCCGTCCGAGTTGGTATATCCGGTAACAGCGGGGCAGGCATCAAACCTGGCCGGGGTAGTTCTTAATCATGGCGGCATTTTTTTGCCGCAGGCCGGCTGGCTTAGCCCACAGCAGTTTTGCCAGACAGCGCTGAAGCTGTTATTGGGATCCGGACACTTCCGGGTTAGGTTTAACAGCAAAGTTACTACACTAACACCAGTCGCCGGCAATACCAGTAGCACGGAGCCAGCAGCAGGCTGGGAACTTCAGTTTGCTGATCACTCCCCCGCCGTTAGTTACAACTGTGTGGTACTGGCCAACGGTGCCGGCATTAACAACTTTGCAGTGAGTGAGAGCTTGCCCGTGAACCGGGTTCGTGGTCAGGTTAGTCACGTCAGCAGTAATGGCATGCAACCGCTGAAAACGGTGCTATGTCACAAAGGATATATCACGCCGCAGCTTGATAACTGCCACGCGGTAGGCGCAACATTTGACCGCAATGCTACAACAGCTTTTGTGTCTGACACCGACAATGAAGAAAACCTTGCGCTGGTCAACAGTCAGTTACAACAACCCGCCTGGTTCGCAGATGCGAAAGCTACCTCGGCCCGCGCCGCGTTCCGGGCAACGGTGCCTGATCATCTGCCGTTACTGGGTTCAATATCTGATTGTAATGGGTTGTATGTATTTGGTGGTCTGGGTGCCCGGGGCATTTTACTGGCACCGTTGCTGGCAGAAACCCTGGCGTGTCAAATTACCGGTCAACCATTGGCTCTAAGCACATCCTGCCTGGCCAGACTGTCCCCGGTGCGCTTTACCTCCAACACTGCAAAGGCCTGAAAAATAACTTGTATCTGTCGCCTGACTGCAACAGAATTAAAAACAGCAGCCAGCGGTTTTTGCTGGTCAACCACTGCTTAAATTTGCTATGGTTATGCCGTACTTTCGTGCTGCAAAAAGGAAATATAATGCGTTCTTCAGCTTTGCTTTTGGCTTCAAGTCTGTTAGCTGCAGTATCACTTAATGCGAATGCTGACAGTTTTTATCAGGTTCCGCTAACAGCCGATGCCCGTGAATTTGCCAGGCTGGAAAATAAACTACCGGCAGTGTTAAGCTTTTTCAGTCGACAGTCTGTTAGCCAACTACAGGATTTCTATCGTGAGCAGCTCGGTGAGCCTGACAACAGCGTTGTTGTTCATGGCCGGTTGAACCTGTATTACCGGGTAAATCAGCAACAAGTCAGAATACTTATCTCTGAGCAAAATGACTGGCGCCAGATTGATATTATGGTGCAGTAACAGCACTGGCTATTGCTAACCGCCAGCCGGTCATTGCCTGGCCATTTGTAATACCACCCGTCGGTTGGTAGCCCGCCCAAGGCTGGTTTGATTTGACGCAACATGACGTCTCTCACCAAAACCTTCTACCTGAACTTTTTCGTTGGCGACGCCAGCTTCTGCTAAAAATTGCTTGATTGCTTCAGCCCGTTTTACCGACAATTGCTCATTCATCCAACGGCCGCCATAGCTGTCGGTATAACCCTGCAATTCAATCGCTTCAATCTGCGGATCATGCTTAAGGTACTCAGCAATCTGACTCAACCGCCGCTGCGACTCTTTTGTTAACTGATCGCTGCCCGACTCGTAGCTGAGCACGGTAAAGGCAATATCTTCAAAGCTATAAGGTAACAGCCCCGCAACGCATTCGGTAAAAGCCTGGTAACCCGGGGGGAATTTTACAGGGTTAAGCGCTGCCGCGACGTTGTCATAGGGGCTGTACCAGTCGGCAAAATAGAAAGTTGGGCTGTAGCCCTGTTCAAGTTCAGTTAGCAGTGTCCAGGCAGTTTTTTTTGGTAACTCACCGTTGAATTGTTTTAACAATGCCATGCTGGCAACGTTTTTACCGGGCTCTCCTGCACGCCAGGCCGGCGGCATCGAGAGCACTTCTGCCAGGCTGTACGCATCTGGCAGCCTGAGCATATCCAGTTCAAAATGTAAGTTAAGTGCCTTACTCGCTTTACTTTGAAATATGGCGTTGCCGAAGTTTGGAATCGTGTGTTCTAACTGACAAAGCAGCGGAGTTTTTTCAGTAAGTTGCCATGCTGATTGCTCAATACTGGCAGAATATTGACGCAGTTGTTGCGACACAGCATAACTGTTCCCAGCCAACAGTGAACATGCTAACGCTATGTATAATAAGGCATAATTATGCATTTAATCTACCCTGTCACAAAATTACCGAGGAGTTAACCAACCTCACTCGCCTCTGCCGGCTTCAGTCAGGCAGAATACTAAAGATTAATAAGCAAACACTGTGCCGAATACAAGACGCTGACTGATTTTTTTGGCATAATGCGCTCAGAATTTTTTTATGGTTGGCTTATGACAGATAAAACCTCCCAGCTTGCTCAGCGATTTCGTGGCTACTACCCTGTGGTTATCGACGTAGAAACTGCTGGCTTTAATGCTCAAACAGATGCTTTGCTGGAAATTGCAGTAAACCTGCTGCAAATGGACGACGACGGCATTCTGGTGCCGGGGGAGACATTGCATTTTCATGTAGAGCCGTTTGCAGGTGCCAATCTGGACGCCAGTTCACTTGCTTTTAATGGTATTGATCCTTTTAATCCGCTGCGTGGCGCAGTGTCTGAACGGGAGGCGCTGACCGAAATTTGCAAAGCGGTGCGTAAAGCACAAAAAGCTGCAGGCTGCCAACGAACGGTTATTGTCGCGCACAACTCTGCGTTTGATCAGGGCTTTGTTAATGCCGCGATAGCCCGCACCAATTATAAACGATCACCCTTCCATGCCTTTGTCTCTTTTGATACCACCAGCCTGGCAGCACTGGCGTTGGGCCAGACGGTGCTGGCGAAAGCCTGTCAGCAAGCTGGCATTGCCTTTGACAATAAAGAAGCACATAGCGCACTGTATGACACTGAACGCACGGCAGAATTATTTTGCTACATTGTCAACAAATGGCAGCAACTTGGCGGCTGGCCGCTGGCTATTGCTGAAGATGAGGATGAAAATGAAGAACAAGAACATTAAGACTGAGTTTACACTTCAAATAAAAACAGGGAGCTAAGCTCCCTGTTTTTATTATCGCTTATCAGGCCCGCTGGCAACTTAACTGTTATTCAGCGTCGGCCTTAGTGTCCGGCTTAGCGGTTTTCGCAGCGGTTTCCTTGATGATGGGTTGCAACTCACCACGCTGAAACATTTCCAGAATAATATCGCAGCCACCAATGAGTTCGCCTTCAACCCATAACTGTGGAAAAGTCGGCCAGTTGGCATACTTGGGCAACTCGGCACGGATATCCGGATGTTGCAGAATATCAACAAAGGCAAACTGTTCGCCACAGGCGATTAGTGCCTGCGAAGCCTGAGCAGAAAAACCACAACTGGGAAATTTAGGCGAGCCTTTCATAAATAACAAAACTGGGTTTTCAGCAATTTGCTGCTTAATTTTATCCAACGTCTCCATTTTCACCTCGACAGAAACTTAATGATTTGAATCATTTTACGCTTATCTTTCGCTATCGCCACTTGAGTTCACAAAAAAAAACCCAATATCTGCTTTACTATCATAATTATGACTTAAAATAATCGCAGGTTTAATTAACAAACCGGCGCAGCGTGCTAAGCGTAAAAGCTGACACAGTCTAAAACTTGAGTAATTTAGTCAGGTTTTGTAGTCTACGCGATGCAGACATCTTTAACAACGATAACGGAGCACAACAATGGCCTTTGAATTACCAGCACTACCCTATCCAAAAGACGCATTAGCCCCGCATATTTCAGCAGAAACGCTGGAATATCATTATGGCAAACACCACAATACTTACGTGGAAAAATTAAATGGTTTGGTAAAAGATACGCCAAACGCCAGCAAATCTCTGGAAGAAATTATCCGTAGTTCAGATGGTGGCTTGTTTAATAACGCGGCACAGGTGTGGAATCACACGTTTTACTGGCACTGTTTATCACCTAATGGTGGCGGCGAACCAACTGGCGCCCTGGCCGATGCAATTAATGCCAAGTGGGGTTCGTTTGCCGAGTTTAAGAAAGCATTGAATGACAAGGCAGTTAATAACTTCGGTTCAAGCTGGACCTGGTTAGTCAAAAAAGCCGATGGCAGCCTAGATATTGTTAATACCAGCAACGCAGCAACACCTATTCAGGACGCAACTGTTACTCCGGTACTTACTGTAGATTTGTGGGAACACGCTTACTACATTGATTATCGCAATGCCCGCCCGAAATACCTTGACGCATTCTGGGCACTGGTAAACTGGCAGTTCGCCGCTGACAATTTCGCGAAGTAACCGCTACTGTAAAAGTGAAATTTATAGTCCCTGTACCCGGCACATGCCGGGTATTTTTTTATTCTCAATTTACCTTTATGCATCAATTCTAAGCGACAAAACTTTCTGCCTTTTGCTGTAAACCCGGCACGCCTGCGTTACGTATTGATGAAAATACGAACAAAAAAATATGATTATTTTCGGTTAATTAGGCAGGCGAAGTTGATTTTTACTGTCTAACCTTAAAAGCAACAGCAGC
Organism: Arsukibacterium indicum; assembly: GCF_019100565.1. Classification (GTDB taxonomy): domain Bacteria; phylum Pseudomonadota; class Gammaproteobacteria; order Enterobacterales; family Alteromonadaceae; genus Alishewanella; species Alishewanella indicum. Next base: position 666,496 of record NZ_JAHRID010000001.1, read on the forward strand.
GATATCAGGTTTCCCACGAGCAATGGCTGGAGGTGCAAATGAGCATTTTTGAGCACTACAAATCACGATATGAGGCCACCCGAGAAGAAGAATTCAGTATTCAGGAGTATCTGGCACTTTGTAAAGAAGACAAAAGTTGTTATGCCACTGCGGCCGAGCGGTTATTGCTGGCAATTGGCGAGCCAGAACTGATTGATACCGCCCAGGATCCACAACTAAGCAGGTTATTTTCTAACAGGGTTATCGCCCGTTATCCGGCATTTTCCGAGTTTTACGGCATGGAAGATGCCATTGAACAAATTGTTTCCTATTTAAAACATTCAGCCCAGGGCCTGGAAGAGCGTAAACAAATTTTATATTTACTGGGCCCAGTTGGTGGCGGTAAGTCGTCGCTGGCGGAAAAACTGAAGCATCTGATGCAGCAGGTGCCAATCTACTACCTGAAAGGCTCGCCGGTGTATGACCATCCACTGTCACTGTTTGATGCCGCTGAAGATGGCCGTTTACTTCAGCAGGAATTTGGTATTCCGCCACGATACCTGCGCAACATCTTGTCGCCATGGGCAACCAAACGCTTGCATGAGTATAACGGCGATATCAGCCAGTTCCGGGTAGTTAAAAAGTACCCTTCCATTCTCGACCAGATTGCAATTGCCAAAACCGAACCGGGTGATGAAAACAATCAGGATATTGCGGCATTGGTTGGCAAGGTTGATATTCGTAAACTGGAACATTTCGCCCAGAATGACCCCGATGCTTACAGTTATTCAGGCGCATTGTGCCGCGCTAATCAGGGCCTGATGGAATTTGTTGAAATGTTTAAAGCGCCAATAAAGGTGCTGCATCCGCTGCTGACTGCCACGCAGGAAGGAAATTATAACGGCACTGAAGGCCTGGCCGCCCTGCCATTCGATGGCATTATTCTGGCACACAGCAATGAGTCAGAATGGCAGACATTCCGGAACAATAAAAATAATGAAGCCTTTCTGGACCGGGTGTACATTGTAAAAGTACCGTACTGTCTGCGGGTAAGCGAAGAGAAAAAAATCTACCAGAAATTACTGGAACATAGTGAGTTGAGTGCCGCCCCTTGTGCGCCGGGTACACTTAGCTCACTTGCGCAGTTTGCAGTGTTGTCCAGACTGAAGCAGCCTGAAAACTCCAGTATTTACTCCAAAATGCGGGTATATGATGGTGAAAGCTTAAAAGATACCGATCCTAAGGCGAAATCCTATCAGGAATATCGCGACTACGCCGGAGTAGATGAAGGCATGACCGGCTTATCAACCCGGTTTGCCTTTAAAATATTATCGCGGGTTTTTAATTTCGACAGTACTGAGGTAGCAGCCAACCCGGTGCACTTATTTTATGTGCTGGAACAGCAGATAGAGCGCGAACAGTTTGCCGCAGATGTCGCAGAGCGTTATCTTGAACACCTGAAAGGCTACCTTACCCCGAAATACATTGAATTTATCGGTAAGGAAATTCAGACAGCGTATCTGGAGTCGTACTCAGAGTACGGCCAGAATATCTTCGACCGCTATGTAATTTATGCCGATTTCTGGATCCAGGATCAGGAATACCGTGATCCGGAAACCGGTCAGTTGTTTGACAGAGCCGCCCTGAATGCTGAACTTGAAAAAATCGAGAAACCGGCAGGGATCAGTAACCCCAAAGATTTTCGCAATGAAATCGTTAATTTTGTTTTGCGGGCCAAGGCAAAGAACAATGGTAAAAACCCGTTGTGGACCAGTTACGAAAAACTGCGTACCGTCATTGAAAAGAAAATGTTCTCCAGCACAGAAGAGCTGCTGCCGGTCATTTCTTTTAATGCCAAAACGTCAACAGAAGATCAGAAAAAGCATGATGATTTTGTCAATCGGATGATGGAGAAAGGCTACACCCGCAAGCAAGTCAGATTGCTATCGGAATGGTATTTGCGGGTTCGCAAGTCACAATAACGCCGGAGGCAGTATGGCGCACTTTATTGACCGTCGACTCAATGGCAAAAACAAAAGCGCTGTCAACCGGCAGCGCTTCATCCGCCGTTACAAACAGCAGATTAAAAAAGCTGTAGCCGACGCTATCAGTGAGCGCAGCGTTACCGACATCAGCAGTGGCGAAAATGTTACTATTCCCAATAAAGATATTACCGAGCCTTTCTTTCACCAGGGCAAGGGCGGGCGCCGGCAGATCATCCATCCGGGCAACGACCAGTTTAGCGAGGGCGACCGTATTCCCCGCCCGCAAGGTGGTGCTGGTGGCAGCGGTCAGGGTGATGCCAGTGCTGACGGTGAAGGTAGTGATGATTTTGTCTTCTCTATTTCCAAAGATGAATATCTCGACCTGCTGTTTGAAGATTTGGCGCTACCAAACCTCAGAAAAAACCAGCTGGATAAATTAGTACAGTATAAAACAGTCAGAGCGGGTTACCGGGCTGAGGGCGTGCCCAGTAATATTGATATAGTGCGCTCGCTTCGCGGATCCCTGGCCAGACGCGTTGCCATGACAGCAGGGAAAAAAGCGAGTCTGGCTGAGCTGGAGCAACAATTACAGGTTCTGGATCGCGAGCCGGTACCTGATCAGCAACAACGGCTGGCGCTACTGGAGCAAATAGCCAGGCTCAAAGCCAGCATAGCGGCTGTACCCTTTATTGACAGTTTTGATTTGCGTTTTCGCAATTATCAGAAAAAGCCGGAACCCACCAGTAAAGCAGTGATGTTTTGTTTAATGGATGTGTCTGGCTCAATGGATCAGGCAACCAAAGATATGGCGAAACGGTTTTACATTTTGCTGTATTTGTTTTTAAGCCGCAGCTATAAAAATGTGGAAGTGGTCTACATTCGTCACCACACTCAGGCGAAAGAAGTCGACGAACAGGAGTTTTTCTACTCCCAGGAGACCGGTGGTACTATTGTGTCTTCAGCACTAAAACTGATGCAGGAAATCATCGCCGACCGGTTCGACCCCACTCAGTGGAATATTTATGCAGCGCAAGCCTCTGATGGTGATAACTGGACAGATGACAGTGCCCCCTGCGCTGCGCTGCTGGCCAACAAACTGCTGCCACTGGTGCGCTACTATGCCTACATTGAAATCACACCAAGAGCCCACCAGAGCCTGTGGCAGGAATATGAAAAATTGCTGGCTCAGCATGATAATTTTGCAATAGAACATATCCGGGAGCTGGCTGATATTTACCCGGTATTCCGTCAGCTGTTTAAAAAGCAAGCCGCCTGAGGAGGGAGTATGGCAAAAGCAAAAGCGAAGCCTCAATGCCTGGCCGACGGCCCGGACTGGACGTTCGATTTGCTGGAGGAGTATCATCAGGAGATTGCCCGGGTAGCCGCTTTTTATCAGCTTGATACCTATCCAAATCAAATTGAGGTTATTACTGCAGAGCAGATGATGGACGCCTACTCCAGTGTTGGTATGCCGCTGGGCTATCATCATTGGTCGTACGGTAAAAAGTTTATTCAGACCGAACAGAATTATAAACGCGGTTACATGGGGCTGGCCTATGAAATTGTTATTAACTCTAACCCCTGTATTGCCTATCTGATGGAAGAAAATACCATAACAATGCAAGCACTGGTTATGGCACATGCCAGTTACGGCCACAATTCATTCTTTAAAAACAATTATTTATTTAAAACCTGGACCGATGCCAGCTCCATTATTGATTATCTGGTATTTGCCAAAAATTATATCAGTCAGTGTGAAGAAAAATATGGCATAACTGAAGTTGAGGATATGCTGGACTCCTGTCACGCACTGATGAATTACGGTGTTGACCGCTATAAACGGCCCCAGAAAATCTCACTGGAAATTGAGCAGAAACGTCAGGAAGAGCGTGAAGCTTATCTGCAAAGTCAGGTTAACGACTTGTGGCGCACGATCCCGTTAAAAGCCCCCACTGAAGAGCAATGTTTAACTCGCTTTCCGGCAGAACCACAAGAGAATCTGTTGTATTTTATTGAGAAAAACGCGCCTTTACTAAAACCCTGGCAACGGGAAATTGTCAGAATTGTCCGGAAGATTTCCCAGTATTTTTATCCACAAAAACAAACTCAGGTAATGAATGAAGGCTGGGCCACATTCTGGCATTACACCATTTTGCAGCATCTGTATGATGAAGGGAAAGTCAGCGACCGCTTTATGCTGGAAGTACTACACAGTCATACCAATGTTGTGGCACAGCCAGAATATAACAGCAAGTATTACAGCGGTATAAACCCATACGCCCTTGGCTTTGCCATGTTCACCGACATTCGTCGTATTTGTGAGCGGCCTACCGCTGAAGATAAAGAGTGGTTTCCTGATATCTCTGGCAGTGACTGGTTGCAAACCCTGCACTTTGCCATGCAGAACTTTAAGGACGAAAGTTTTATCAGTCAGTATTTGTCACCTAAAGTGATCCGTGATTTTCACTTGTTTGCCATCATAGACGACGATGAAGCCAATACCCTCGAAGTCAGCGCTATTCACAATGCCGAGGGATATCAGCGGATCCGGCAAATGCTGTCGGCACAATATAATCTGAGCCAGATTGAGCCCAATATTCAGGTTTATAATGTCAATATTAATACTGACAGGGCGCTGACCTTACGCTACATCCCGCAACAACGTGTACCATTGGCAAAAAACGCTGCTGAAGTACTGAAGCACTTGCATCGGTTGTGGGGCTTTGAAGTTATTTTGGAACAGTATAATCAGGATGGCAGCAATGAGCTACTGGCCCGCTGCCCCGAACCGGTAACCCGGACAGGCTGAATCCTGAGCAATTGAATTACCTTAACAGTTGAATCAGCAATAAAGTTAGTTGCCGTCATCTTCAGGATGATGACAAGTTACTTTATTGCGGCCATCCACTTTAGACTGATACAACGCTTTATCTGCAGCTTCTATCCAATGGCGATGTTCCTGCATATTAAGATCCCGTTCGGCCAACCCCAGACTGATAGTAACGCTTAATGTTGTATTATTAAATTTAATAGTTAATGCTTCCACCTGCTGTCTGATCCGCTCTGCCAGGCAGAGAGCCTGTTGCATTGATGTATCTACCAGCAATATCGCAAACTCTTCGCCACCATAACGCCCGGCAAGATCTGTTGTCCGGATATTCGCTTTAATTACGTCAGCAACTTTACGGATCACCTCGTCGCCGGCAGTATGGCCATAGGTATCATTAACTCGCTTAAAATGGTCAATGTCACACATTAACAGGGTGCTGTAATGCTGACGGTAACGCTGCAGCCGGTTAAACTCCTGGATAAGCGCATCCTCCCAATGTCCCCGGGTGCAGAGCTGAGTAAGGAAGTCTGTTTTTGATAGTTGCTGCAAACGGCTATTCATTGACTCCAGCTCGGTACGACTAACGGCTGCGTCAGTGACATCATAAATAATAATACATAAATGGGTAACCTGACCCCGGGTGTCGGTCAGTGGAAAGATAGTGCTGTTCTGATACATGTATTCAGCACTGCCGGTAATGGGCCGGTAATTCTTAAATTTAAATATATAAGGCCGCTGCTCCCAGATGGTAAAAGCGCGGTTTTTAAGCAGAATAACCGGATCACATTTTCGCCGCAGCCAGTCCTCATCAATTTCTGGAAACAAATCAAATAAATAGCGTTCCCGAACCTGCCGCGGCGTTAAACCACTATGGCTTTCCATAAAACCATTCCATACCTGGATCCGGTAGTCACTGTTCAATACCACCAGGCCAACATCCACCGTCTGGAACATATCCATTAACCAATGAATTTCAGATACATCAAACTCGGCATTGGTTAAACTCATGGTTATTCTTCCAGTAAAAAAGCGACTTTCTGCTTCATGGTTTTTACACTGTCTTCGGTAAACAGTAGCAGCAAGTCGCAGTTAATGTTGTAGTTTTCGATGCCGTAACTTAACTCTATTGCCAGCGTTTTGCGCCAGCGTCTGGCATTCGCTTTAATTAACTCGCTAACCGGTGCATGCTGGCCCAGTACCACAGGATGCCCCTGGCTGAAACTCATATCTAATTGCTCAGCGATACCTTTTAATACTGCGCCAATCAGAATATTGGCCACGTCCATCAGTAATTCAAGTTCAGTTGACGGGGTTAAGTCACCCTGAAAATTAAGAAGGCTGGCAATATCTTTAAAACTGGAGTCGGTGAGGATCAATAATGCTTCGCCCGCGACACCACCGCCAATAAACCCCTGACAAACCGCAGAGGTAGACGAATGCTGCTCTACCGAAGCGAGCGCCATATGTAATTCACTCACTTCAATAACATTGACGTTAGGTATGGGCAGTTTAACAAAAACATTCAGTAACCGGGCCAGCAAGTCGCCGGCCTGGCCCATTGCCACATTGGTAATTTCCTGAAACACATCCCGCATTTCGGCATTAAGTTCAGTATCTGTAATGCGTTTGCTTTGCGCTGACGTTTTGTCTGGCTGACGTAAGCTTACACTTTGCAGAATAACCTGAAGTTTTGCAGCATCAACAGGTTTACGAATAAAATCAAGGGCCCCCAATTCCATTACCCGCTGATACGCTTCGGGTTGAACATCGCCGGATACTACCACTACGTTGACGCTAAGCTGCCGCTTTTTAAGCTCTGCCAGCACCTGGTAACCATCCATTATCGGCATATTTAAGTCAAGAAACAGCCAGTCAATCGACTCTTTCTCCAGAGTTGCCAAGGCATCGGCACCATGTCCGGCAAAATGAACACGCTCCTGCCAGTCCTGTGGTAAAATCCTGGCAAGTTGCTTGCGTGCCATGTTCGAGTCATCACATATCAGTACTGCGGTGGTCATTGGGCACTCACTTTAATACTTCGTCTGTTTATAATAGACGCAAAACTGCTTTTGATAACAGCAGTAGTGGCAAATAAATTGCGTTATTGGTTTAAATACCATTAAATTCCAGATAATTAGGAAACTTACTATGTTAACTCAGTTTAAAAAACCTGTTTTGCTACCCACCTTGTTGTGCGCAGCTTTGTTTAGTCTACCAGCAACAGCAATTGATCTGACTGCTGATTTAAGCAGCAGAGTCAGCGAGGTAAAAGCCGGCAATCAGCAAGTCGTATTGTTAGGACAGGAGCTGCAGACAGGCCAACAGGCACCAGAATTTAAAGTTGTCGATAACAATTTCAAAACAGTTCAGTTGCGCGATTTTAAGGGTAAAACGATTTTAATCAGTGTAGTACCAAGCATCGATACCGGCATCTGCTCACTGCAAACCAAACGTTTTAACAGTGAAGTGGCCAATTTACCAGAGAACGTGGTGCTACTGACTATCAGTACTGATTTACCCTTTGCCCAGAAGCGCTACTGTCAGCAAGAACAAGTCGATTCCATGGCTGTTTTGTCCGATGCAGTATGGCGTGATTTTGGCAGCAACTACGGTTTACTGATTAAAGACATGGGCTTGTTAACCCGGGCAATTCTGGTGATTGATAGCAGCGGCAAGTTGCGTTATCAACAATTAGTGCCTGAGCTGGCGCAAGAGCCAGACTACGATGCTGCACTGAGCGCATTGGCATCTGTGCTGAAAAAATCCTGAGCCGGCCCCGGAAATTTTTTCTCTCATGCTGAATAATCACTCTTGAAAAATGGTTAAGTAACCTTATTTATGTATCAGGTGGCCTGATAAGGCACCTGCTAAAGCAAGCCGGCCAGGTTTGAGCCGGCAAGCTGATTACCCGTTCACTTGAAGGGTATTAACTAACCATTTTGCTATCTACAGAGGATTTGGCTATGAATAACTTAGATTTTACTCCGTTTTACCGTTCTTTTATTGGTTTTGACCATCTGGCAAACCTGATGAATGCCGCTGCGCGCAACGAAAAACAACCTGCCTATCCGCCTTACAACATTGAGGTAACAGGCGAAGACCAATACTGTATCACGATGGCCGTTGCCGGCTTTACTGAGCAGGAGTTGTCGATTGAAACTGAAAACAACACCTTAGTGGTGCAAGGTCAGAAAGACAATAAGGATGATGGTCGTCACTTTGTTCATCAGGGTATTGCTGAGCGGAACTTTGAACGCAAATTCCAGCTGTCTGATTATGTTAAAGTAACCGGCGCATCGTTGGAAAATGGTTTACTTCACATTGCTCTGGTAAGGGAAGTCCCTGAGGCGTTAAAACCGAGAAAAATCGCAATTGGCAATATTAAACAGCCGCAACTGGTCAATGGTGACAATGCAGCTGAACAGCAAAGCAGCAAAATTAAAACTGCTGTAAACGGTTAAGCCTTAATTAACCGGGATAACCAGGCCTACTGGTTTACTGATCAAAAAGCCCTCAATTGAGGGCTTTTTAATATCAAAAAACAGTTCGGACAACGCGAACCAGTCGCCAGAGTCAGTCTAATAATTTAACCAGATTAGCACTAATTTCATCTACTGGCTTGGTACCGTCAACATAATGATATTGAGTCTCACCTGCCGCCGCCGCCTGGCGGTAGTAGCCAACTAACAATTCAGTTTGCTCATGATAAATCGCCAGCCGTTTGCGAACGGTCGCTTCCTCATCATCGGCACGTATCACCAGCTCTTCACCGGTATCATCATCTTTGCCTGCAACTTTTGGCGGGTTGTAGTTTATATGATAAACACGGCCTGATGCCGGATGCACCCGACGACCACTCATTCGTTCAACAATAACATCGTCCGGTACATCAAACTCAATAACGTGATCAACCACAACACCGGCTTCTTTCATCGCATTAGCCTGAGGAATGGTGCGAGGAAAGCCATCAAGTAAGAACCCTTTGCTGCAATCATCTTTCGCTATCCGCTCTTTTACCAGACCAATAATAATATCGTCTGACACCAGCTGTCCCGCATCCATAACCTCTTTAGCGGCCAGTCCCAGTTCAGAGCCTTCTTTTATTGCTGAGCGCAACATATCGCCGGTTGAAATTTGCGGGATCCCATATTTATTCATTAAAAACTGAGCCTGGGTTCCTTTTCCGGCACCCGGCGCCCCCAACAAAATGATACGCATAGCAACACCCTCGTAATCTGGGATTATTCAAATATTTATAAAAGCGAATCTTTACATAATGCGCCTGCCGAAACAAGAATTTTGTCTACTGGTGCTACCTGAGGTGGCGTATTTACTAGCCTTTAGTCGATAGCCTTGATTTCAGCAGTGTCTGACAGTGTTTATGCGTCAAAATGGCAGAAAGTAATGCTTTTCTGCCAGCTAAATCATGATATAACGACTAAAGTCTGAACCGGCGCACCAACTCCTGCAATTGCTCCGCCAGCTCTGACAAGGCATCACTGGCTTTGGCTGACTGCACAACATTCTCACTATTTTGCAGCGCAACATCACTTATCCGGTGTATGTTCTGATTAATGTCCCGCGACACTGTTGTTTGCTGCTCGGTGGCACTGGCTATCTGATGGGCAGTGCTACTGATCAGTTCTACCGCCTCACTTATCGCAAACAACGCCTGACCAGCACTTCCTGCACTGTCCGCAGTCACTTTGGCTGAGTGTTCGCTACTCTGATTGGCTTTTACTGCACGCTCTGTTCCGGTTTGTAGCTTATCAATCATTTGTTTTATTTCAGTGGTAGAGTCTTTCGTCCGGCTGGCCAACGTGCGCACTTCGTCCGCTACCACAGCAAAGCCGCGCCCACTTTCGCCGGCCCGCGCGGCTTCAATCGCTGCATTAAGAGCCAGTAAATTGGTTTGCTCGGCTATACTTTCAATTACTTGCAGGATACTGCCGATATGATCGCTGTCTTGTTTTAGTAAGTTTATGATCTCTGAGGCCTTGCCAACCTCTGCAGAAAGCTTTTTAAGATCAGCCAGCGTGGTACTGACTACTTGCTGGCCATGCGCCGTTTCCCGCTCAGCTGCCGTTGCTGCCTGTGCTGCTTGCTGAGTATTGCGTGAGACTTCTTCCAACGAGCTGGTCATCTGATTCATGGCCACAGCCGAACTATTAATCTCATTGTTTTGTTGCTCAATCCCAGTGCGGGTATGCTCATTAATTTTTGACAGCTCTGTTGCCGCAGAGGCAACCTGATCCGAATAGTCACCGACCTGGCCAATCATCTTACGCAGGTTTTGCTGCATACTGGCAATGGACGCCAGCAGGCTATCGCTGTCACCTGATTTAAGCATTATCTGTGCTGTCAAATCGCCCTCAGCAACCTTATGTACCGCTGCAGCGGCATATTCCGGCTCACCCCCAAGTAATCTGGTGACACTGCGAACCAGCATAATGCAGATCAGCGCAGCAATGATTAACACTACCAATGAAATAACTAACAATGTCCAGAACATTGCTTTTACATCGGTCAGAGCTTCAGCCTGGCGACTTTCAAGTACCAGCGACCAACCAAGCATCGGGATAAAGTTATAACTACCAAATACCTCAGTGGCAGCAGCATTCTGATACTGCCCCACCCCACTTTGTTTCGCCCTGGCTGCTACCGCTGCATCCGTACTTAGCTGTCCGGTTACCCCCGTTAACGAAGCGGCGGCGGTAATGGCTGCGCCGTCACTGTCCAGCAAGTAAATTTCAGTGTAGCTGTTATGACTTAGCTCATTTACCATCTCAAAAATTGTACTTAGCTGAACGGCGCCCCGCATTACTCCGACAACCTCGCCATTCTGGCGAATAGGAATGGCCACCGTACTTACTCTGGCACCAGTCGCCCGGGATACTATCGGTTGAGAAAAAGTATCCTGCCCGGCGATAGCCTGCTTAAACCAGGCCCTGTCAGCGACATTGAAATCCTGCGCCTCAGCAAAGGACAACACCCGGGCCTGACCGTTGGCATAGCTGACACCCGCGCGGCCCAGGCCATCAGGGCCCACCACAAAAATAGTGTCATAATAGCCCTGACTTTGTGCCATTGCCTGCAGCAAGCTGCTGCTAAGTGCTAAATCGCCCTGCTGAACCTGAGCAAGCCCGGCCAGATAGCGCATCTCCTCCTGGCGAACCAATAACCAGTTTGTAAATGCCTCAGCATTGGCACTACCGTTATTTTTTAAGTTGGTTAGAACAGCTTCCGTGCGGGTGTTTTTATATTCGATAAAAACCAGACTGGTCAGCACTACAATCGACAACAATATCAGCCCCACCATACTGGCAGTCAGTCTGACACCCAAGCTTAAGTTTCTCCAATTCGACACCATGATGCACTCCCGCTACACAACCGAATATTGGAAAAAGTATAGTTTGTAATCAGATAGATGCGAGGCAATATTTACAAATAGAAAAGCCCGCCAATGCAAAAGCACCTGGCGGGCTTAAAATTAATTGCAATACATTACTTTGCCAGAGACAATAATAAGTTATTTAGCCGCGTTACATAACTGGCCGGGTTCTTTAAACTGCCACGCTCAGCTAACAGCGCTTGTTCAAACAACACCTGGGCCCATTCGTTAAAGCGGGCATCGTCACTTTCATCAGCGATATGTTTTACCAGCTGATGCTCTGGGTTAAGTTCAAATATTGGCTTAACATCCGGCACCTTCTGCCCTACCGATTCCATCAACTTCATCATTTGGGTGCTCATATCGTGCTCATCAGTAACGACACAGGCCGGGCTGTCAGTTAAACGGTGGCTAACCTTCACTTCTTTTACTTCGTCACCAAGGGCCGTTTTGAAGCGCTCCAACACGCTGGCGAATGCTTCAGCAGTTTCCTGTTGTGCTTTCTTGGTTTCTTCATCATCCAGTTTGGATAAATCTAAGCCACCTTTTGCTACCGAACGCAGCTTTTTGTCACTGAATTCCGGTAAATGCTGGATCAGCCACTCGTCGATCCGGTCTGATAACAGCAGTACTTCAATGCCTTTTTTACGGAACACTTCCAGATGCGGGCTATGCTTGGCCGCCTGATAGCTATCAGCTACCACGTAGTAAATTTCTTCCTGGCCCTCTTTCATCCGGCTAACATAGTCCGCCAGAGACACATTCTGAGTTGCATCTTCATTATTAGTCGATGCAAAACGCAACAAGCCGGCAATTTGCTCTTTGTTGGCAAAGTCTTCTGCCGGGCCTTCTTTTAACACCTGGCCAAATTCATTCCAGAAAATCTGATACTGCTCAGGATCTTTTGCCAGTTTATCCAGCATTTTCAGGGTGCGGCTGGTACAGCCTTTGCGCAGGCTCTGGGTAACTTTGGTGTCCTGCAGGATTTCCCGCGAAACATTCAGTGGTAAATCGCTGGAATCCAGTACGCCTTTGATAAAACGCAGATAGCTTGGCATAAACTGCTCGGCGTCATCCATAATAAATACGCGTTGAACATAAAGTTTTAAGCCATGCTTCGCCTCGCGGTTCCACATATCAAACGGCGCTTTTTTAGGCACATAAAGTAAGCTGGTGTAATTGCTGCTACCTTCAACTTTATTATGGCTCCAGCTTAATGGTTCGCTCCAGTCGTGCGATATATGCTTATAAAACTCCTGATACTCGGGCTCAGTTATCTCAGATTTATCGCGGGTCCACAGTGCAGTGGCTTTGTTTACGGCCTGCCAGCTGCCCTCAGTTGCCGCTATTTTCTCGCCGTCTTCTTCCCGCTCCGGCGAGCCTTCCTGCCACATTTCTACCGGAATACTGATATGGTCAGAATACTTGGTAATAATACTTTCCACTTTCCAGCGGCTTAAAAACTCATCCTCACCTTCACGTAGATGCAAAATAATATCGGTGCCACGGCTGTCTTTGTTAATTGGTGCCAGCGTATACTCGCCCTCACCTGCAGACTCCCATTCTACTGCCTGCTCAGTGCCGGCTTTACGGGTTCGTACAGTCACTTTATCTGCAACGATAAAGGCAGAATAAAAGCCAACCCCAAACTGACCGATTAATTTTGAATCTTTGCTCTGGTCGCCAGATAACTGAGAGAAAAACTCTTTAGTACCTGATTTAGCAATAGTACCCAGGTGTGAAATAACTTCCTGCTCAGTCATACCGATACCGTTATCGCTGACAGTCAGGGTGCGGTTGGCTTCATCCAGGCTTATCCGAACCTTTAATTCACCATCATCTGCGTACAGGCTGGAGTCAGACAAGGCCAGAAAGCGCAGTTTGTCGGCGGCATCAGAGGCATTAGATACCAATTCACGCAGGAATATTTCTTTGTTGGAATACAGTGAATGGATCATCAGATTAAGAAGTTGTTTAACTTCTGCCTGAAAGCCATGAGTCTGCTTCTGTCCAGGGTTAGTGGCAGTATTATCACTCATTCTCGGGTCCTCGAACTTAGTTTTTACAGGATTTACCGGGCACGCTTGTACCCGTCAGTTGCCTGTTATATGGGGCAGCTGCTCACTAAATTCAAGTTATAAAAATGCCGGGTAAGCAATCAGAAAGTTTTACGACCGCTGAAGGCATGCGATAAGGTGGTACCGTCAATATACTCCAGCTCACCACCAACCGGCACACCCTGTGCTAAGCGGGTAACCGGGATCTGATATTTATGACACAGCTCTGCCAGATAAAATGCGGTAGCATCACCCTCTACCGTCGGATTTGTCGCCAGAATAACTTCACTGATCTGGCCTTTAGCCAGCTGCTTATCCAGCCGGTCCAGGCCAAGCTCAGCAGGGCCAACACCATCAAGTGGTGAAATGTAGCCCATCAGCACAAAATACAAACCATTAAACTGGCCGGTATGTTCAATTGCCAGTTGGTCTGATGCCGAGCCAACGATACACAGCGTGCCGGCCTGTTGTCGCTGCGGGTCAGCACATAACGCGCAAACGTCTGCTTCACAAAAAGTGCGGCAGCTCTGACAATGGCCCACCTTGTCCATGGCTCTGGTTAAGGCGGCGCCCAGCCGCACGCCGCCCTCCCGGTTGCGCTCCAGCAACTGAAACGCCATGCGCTGAGCCGATTTTGGACCCACACCGGGCAATACCCGCAACGCTTCAATTAATTGCTGAACTAATGGCGCAAGTTTGCTCATACTGCTGCTAATACCCGGATTAAAATGGTAACTTCATACCTGGTGGTAACTGCATACCGCCGGTAACTTTTGCCATTTGTTCTTTGTTATTATCCTCAACCCTTCTGACGGCATCATTTAATGCTGCAGCCACCAGATCTTCCAGCATCTCTTTATCATCAGCCAGTAAACTGTCATCAATTTCTACCCGACGTACATTGTGGCTGCCGGTCATGGTAATTTTTACCAGGCCAGCACCCGATTCACCCGTCACTTCCATGTTGGCAATTTCGGCCTGCACTTTCTGCATTTTCTCCTGCATGGCTTGCGCCTGCTTCATAATATTGCCCATACCGCCTTTAAACATAGCTCTATCTCTCTGTTAAAATTGTTTGCGCCACGATAATCAGTAGCGCTTTAAATTACAAGTTTACCGGCATTGGTAATACGCTGCTAGTTTACCTGCAGAGTATCTAACAACAAACTGGCATCAAATTGCTGCTGTAATAGTTGCACGTTCGGGTCTTCCTGCATCAGCCGGCTCACATAGTTTTTGCGCTCAAGCTCTATCCGCTGTTGAATAGCCAAAGGGCATTGTGGTACCTCATTGCTGTAGCTTATCTCCAGCTCAAGCTGCTGGTGTGTTGCTTCAGAAAGTAACTTAACCAACTGCATACGGAAATCAGAGTTATCCAGATGTTGCTGGCTTTGATTTACAACCAGTGTCAGCCGCTGCTGTTGCAGTTGCATGGCACTGTTTAGCAGAAACAACCTCATTAGCCCACCAACCGGCATTTTTTCAATTAACGCCGCCCAGCTATCAACTTCAGCGGCAAAGCGGATCGAAAAATTCTGCTCGTTAATTTCACCGTCAAAACCTTTTCCCGGTTCAATCTGCTGGTGGCTTTGCTGCCATAGCGAATCCAGCATTGCCAGGTTTGCTGCATCTTCCGGATAAAGCTGCTCAGTATCCGTCTCGGTGTCATCCGGATATTCCGGCATCAATTTGCTGGCCTGCTCCGACGCTCTGCCAGGCTGCACCGCATCAGGCTGCGCATCCGCTGCCAATTCGCTATCATCCGTGTGTTCTGCCGTTGCCACCGGACCAGCATTAGCCACCGGTGCTGGCCGGTGCTCAGGCTTTTTTGGCGGCGTAACTCCCGCATCCATCGCCAGGCCGCGACGTTTAATAATACTGGCTGTTAGTGGATCAATGCTCTCGGTATGCGCTGTTGCAGGCTTTGCAGTAGCTGATTCCGTATCAGAGCTCGCAGTGTCGGATGATTCCCGCTGCCCAGTTGGTTGAAAAACTGGCTGAACCACATTCTCTGGCCGGTTGCGCTGCTCTGCTGCTCCAGCTTCAGCCCCTGAAATGTGGCTCTCGTCTGTTGCAAAGGCGGGCACTGTTGTAGTTGGTATGTTTTGGATGGCACCTGACGCACTATCCCTGGTGCCGGAACCAGCAGATTGCTGAATGCCGCCAGTTTGAACTGCACCTGTCGCGGGTACAAAAGCCAGAGCGCGCAGTAACGCCATTTCCAAACCGGTTCGCTCATCCGGTGCATAGCTCAGTTCACGTTTACCGCTTATCAGCAACTGATAATACAACTGTAATGCTTCAGGCGTCTGGTTAGCTGCCAACATCGACACAAATTCCGGTTGCTCTGATAACTGCGCTGCGCCGGGTTCTAACTGGCTCAATGCCCCCTGGTGCAACAGGGTTAACATGTCATCCAACACCCTGCTGTAAGCACTGTGCTGGCTGATCAACGCCTGTAAGCCAGCCTGCATCGCCTGATAGTCTTGCTGAAGAATAGCCCCAAGAATGGTGCTGGCGAACTGCTGATCCAAAAAGCCAAGCATCGCCCGCACAGTTTCCAGTGTTAGCTGGCTGTTACTCTGAGCAATCGCCTGATCCGTTAAACTTAACGAATCGCGTACGCTGCCATTGGCAGCCCTTGCCAGTAACGACAGGGCCGCCGGCTCAAAATAGATTTGCTCTTCCGTCAGCACTCGCGCCAGATGCGCTGAAATCTGATCCTGGTTCAGTGCTTTTAAGCTAAATTGCAAACAACGCGACAATACCGTCACCGGCAGCTTTTGCGGATCGGTCGTTGCCAGCAGAAACTTAACATGTGGAGGTGGCTCTTCCAGGGTTTTTAGCAGGGCATTAAAACTGTGGCGGGACAACATGTGCACTTCATCTATCAGGTACACTTTAAAGCGACCACGACTTGGCGCATATTGCACGTTGTCTAATAAATCACGGGTGTCTTCAACTTTGGTGCGCGACGCGGCATCAATTTCGAGTAAATCAACAAAATTGCCGCCATCAATTTCCAGGCAGGCGCTGCAAACGCCACAAGGTGTGGCGGTAATGCCGGTTTCACAGTTTAAACTTTTGGCAAAAATCCGCGCTATCGTGGTTTTACCCACGCCACGGGTGCCGGTAAACAGGTAAGCATGGTGCAAACGGCTATTGTGCAGAGCATTACTAAGCGCTGTTTTTACATGGTCCTGGCCAACCAGTTCTGCAAACTGCTTTGGCCGCCATTTTCTTGCTAAAACCTGATAACTCATGCCACAGCCTGATAGGTAAGAGGATGTTCTGGTATCAGACTAAACTTATTCGCCGCTATACTCAACCAGACTCAGGATATTTAAACCTAAAGCCTCTAACCGACTAACACCACCAAGTTCAGGCAGCGCAATAACGAAAGCAGCGTGATCAACTGTACCGCCCAAACGACGGACTAACTGTACAGTAGCATCGATGGTACCGCCGGTTGCCAGTAAGTCATCAACCAGTAATACCTTGTCGCCTGCTTCTATTGCATCGGCGTGCAGTTCAAGCGCATCTTCGCCATACTCCAGGGTATAGCTTTGCGAAATCCGTTCGCGGGGTAGTTTGCCTGGCTTACGTACTGGCACAAACGGAATACCCAACGCATAGGATAATGGTGCGCCAAAAATAAAGCCGCGTGACTCAGTGCCAATGATTTTCTCGATACCCTTATCAGCGTAATAAGCCGCGAAAGCATCAATCACTTTTTTAAAGGCAGGGCCGTCCTGCATCAGGCTGGTTACATCCCGAAAGGTAATACCTGGTTTTGGGTAATCAGGTACCGTCTTAATTACGGCTTTTAAGTCAGAAGCGAGTTGATGCAAATTCATGGTGCTACCTATTTGGGTCTGACGACGTTGATCAGAACAGAAGTTGTACCCAGCGCACTATTGGCGCCAGACATAGCAAAGCAACAAAAAAGGCGACAAACGCCAGAAACTGCCAAAAATTAAATGAATCTTTAAAATTTTCGTCGGCCATCCAATCCACTCTTTGCTATTGAAGAACATTTTAAGGGCGCTAATGGTAATGAATTTACGCCGCTTTGAAAAGCGCCAAAGCGAATAATCCAAAAAGAAAAGCCCCGCAAAAGTGCGGGGCTTTCAATTTACAGCAAGGTACGCTGTAACAGACTTATCAGAACGTATAAGTCATATTAACGAAAGCACGACGGCCTAAATAATCCAGCTGCGATGCGAATAGCGGTACGTTACCCACTACGTTTGACGCTGCCGGGCTGGCTACCGGCGGCTGCTTATCAAACAGGTTGGCAACACCAACAGTCAGATCGATATGATCGCCGTACGTATAGCTGACAGACGCTGCGTGCAAAATATAGGTTGGCGTTTCAGCTAAGAAAGTAACCGGTGTTCCGCGATAAGTAGTGCGGTTCTCATTAGCATACAAATGGTAATTTGATGTCTTGCTGAAATAACTGATGTTCCAGTTAAACTGCCAGTCATCACGCGTTAACGTGGTAGATAACGTACCAACATGCTTCGGATTACCTACCCGCTTAATATAGAACAGGCGGTCACTGTCAGAGAATTGCTGGAATGAACGCTCAATCTGGTTGGTATGGTTCAACACCATCCGTAAATCACCGAATGAGAAGGTATCCTGGTAGGTGAATTTAAAGTCAACACCGCGCACTTTCTGCTCAGAGGTGTTCAGGTAGCCACCACGAACCTCGTCAACACCCCAGTCACCATCAGTACCGTCGCGACGGTCAATCTGGTTACAGAATGGTTCATTTGCAAAGTTTTCAGAGGTGTAGCACTGGCTTAGTACCGCAGCACCGCTAACACTTGAAACCTGATCACTGATGGTGACATCGTAGTAATCAACTGACGCACCAAAGGTGTTTTCCGGGCTGACAAAGGTTAAACCAATACCTTTAGAAACCGAAGTTTCTGCTTCCAGCACGCCTGCTCCACCACCGGTAACAGAAGTCATCGAGCCACCAACACCGGCAATATAGGTTTCAGGAATACCAGCAGCCGCACAGTTTTCACGGATCCGCGGGTTAGTTGACTCAATCCAGTTAACACACGGATCTGAAGTCTGGCCCAGGAAGCCTGTCTGATTATCCAGGTACAGTTCAAACAGCGCCGGGGCACGGAAAGACGTACCACGGGAAGCGCGCAGTTGGAAACCATGGCCGATAACCCAGCTTGCCGCTACTTTATAGGTTGTGTCGCTTCCGTAGGTATTTACATCGGTCCAGCGACCAGACGCAGTAAGATCAAGGGATTCAACCAGTGGTAAATCGCGCAATAATGGTACTTTGGTTTCTGCATATACTGCTTTAGTATTGGCACTACCAGCGGTAATACCGGCGCTGCTTAAGCCCCATGAGTTACCCCGGCGGGTTTCAACACCCGGCGTATCGTTAATCATATCTGACTGATAAGCCGCACCGACTACCGCACCTACCATACCTGCCGGCAATTCGAACAAGTCGCCGGTAATATAAGCATCAACGGTATCTTGTTTGTAAATGGTTTTACCAATATCACGGCCAAACAAGAATCCACGTACTTCGTCGCTGAACTGGCCATTGATATGCTCAGGGGTAAACCAGTTAACCTGCACACAGTCACGACCGGTTAACGGCGTTTGTTCGCCGGCACAGGGACCACCCAGTATCGCATTTTGGGCCATCAGCATTGAATCACGAATAATAATATCCTGCTCATACTGACCGCTATTATGTGTACGCTGGAACGAGGCATCCCAGAACCAGTCGCCAATCATACCTTCGGCGCCGATAACTGCCCGGGTATAATCGATGGTTGTTTCGCTGCTGTAATGATCTGTTAGTGCAACCGGCAATACCCGGGTCGTGCCTTCCCAGCCTGGTGCCAGACCAATCGGCACATAACCGATATCCGCGGTCCAGAACTGACGGGCGCTATCAATTTCTGTTTTACGGCGACTATGTAAAAATTCACCATAAACAGAAATGTCGTCAGTTAAATCATAATCACCCTGGAAAAACACTGAGCTGACTGCAGATTCCGGGATCATGGTTTGCTTTAAACGAAACGGATGTAAGCCATCTAACCAGCCGTCAGTGTCAGCGTTATGGCCAGCCCAGTACCAGCCATCAGGGTGCTGGGTTACTGTGGTATTGGTTTCACTTACGCCCGGGAAGCCAAAATTAGTGTAGTCATATTGAAACCGACCACCGTTTAAATTGAATAAGCCCGGGCCTGAGTCGGTACAATGATAATTGCCGGTGCGAGGATCAATCGGGTCTACCCGTTCGCCAGTAGTGGCATCAAATAATAACCGTTCCTGACAATCAAAGAATTCACGGTCTCCACGTTTTAATCCGGTATTGACGTTGTAATCGGCCACTACCCGCCATGAACCACGATCGAAGGTGTTACCGTAGGTTCCATTAATACGGTAGGTTTCGCCACCTGCCTCAAATGGCTTGCTGCCGCTAACGTTAATACTGGCATCATCGCCTTTTTTGGTAATAATGTTAATTACCCCGGCTACAGCGTCAGACCCATACAGTGATGATGCACCATCTTTTAAAATTTCAACCCGGTCAATGGCAGACACCGGCAATGCGTTCATATCAAACGCAGATACGGTACCACGGGTACCGGCAGGACCAGCACGACGGCCATTTAACAACACCAGTGTACGGTTTGCTCCTAAGCCACGCATTGAAATTGATTCAGCACCTGCACCACCGTTAGTAACAAAACCAACCGAGTAGGCAGAAATTAACTGATCTGAACCTGCTGCAACAGTTGAGGTACGCAGTAATTCACCCAGGGTGTTAAGGCCCTGATCTTTGGCGATATCAGCACTGATAATTTCCAGTGGCGTAGCACTGTCAATACCATCAGTACGAATACGGGAACCTACCACCTGAATGCGTTCGGTTTTTTCCGTTTTTGCTTCTTCTTCTTCAGTTTCAGTCTGGGCTGAAACGGCTCCGGCTGCCAACATGCTTGATGCAGCACCGAAAGCAAAAGCCAGGCGCACGGCTTTGCTTAATTTGCTATTTGTGAACATTTTGATCTCCCTGGACCGCTCTTCATGAAAGCGATTCTTATTTTAATTGCTCCGGGACTATACCCTTTCAGATAAGGCCGGCTTAAAAAATACAGACAGCCGCAGCTGTCAGTATTCAGACCTAATATGCATACCGATTAAGCAGTGGTCAATAACAGGTGCCGCTATTCGTCGCAAATTCAGGTAGATAAACTTATTGGCCCTAATAATGTGCTTAAAACACTTTAGGGCCAACATGTCACGCAGCTGCAAAGTCTGAAACAGATTTTGGCCGTGATACGGCTGAATGGAGTTCCCAGAAAAACTGATGGGTATCGTATTGCAGGTAGTTCATATCAACACTGACCATCGAATTAGGATCAGCCACCTCAAATGTTGCCGGCGGGTAACTGGCCAACGGCTTTTGCAGCTGTTTATATTCTTTAAAGTAACGTTTAAAGTCATGCTGCAATTGCGCTGTCAGGGGGTAACTCAGGCTATCGTCAGGCATGGACAATAAGTTAACCCGGAATACTGTCGCCAGTGCTGAGCTATCTGATAGCTGGTAGTGCTGCTCGATAAACATGGCTATTTGCTGATAAAAACCGGCCCAGCCACCTGGCATGGTTTTATCATTGTTAAAAAACCGCACCGCCCAGCTTATCTGCGGAAAACGATTTGGGTCATCAGTTACCTGCCGTAACAGATCCCGCAAAAACGTGATGGCACTGATACCATGTTCCCATTGCAGATAACGCATAATATAGCGCAGCAATGAGTAACCGTCTGCCATAACATACATCTGATACATGGCTTTCATTTCGGCTAAATCCTGTTCGGTATAGCTGAAGCTGGAAATCAGAAAGTTATTTTCATCAACCTTAATCTGATGCTTCTCGATATAGGCGGGATCAGCCATCGGGCTGTTTGGTAACAACTGGGTTGGATAAGCCTTAACCGATACGTCCATATCAATGTAACGCTGTAAATCATTATCAAATGCGGCTACCGTAATGCCGGGTAAGCCTATCATCAGGTCGGTCGACAACGGTAACTTCAAGTCATCAAAAATCTGAGTTAACTCATCATAACGTTCGGTGCGGATATTTTTACGGTTAATGACGTCAAGTGTATCTTCATCCGTTGTCTGAATAGAGATAATACCCTGACTGATAATACCGCCATCAGTGAAAATTTTAATGATCTCAACTAATTTCAACGTTGAGTTTTTAGTGTAATTAACTACCACCTCATGCGGAAAGCCGAATTGTTGCTTCACCGCGACAATATGTCTGGCAATATCAATATCACGTTCATACATGCCAAAATTAGCATCGGCTATCCACATTACTTTAATGTTGTTCTGGCCAATCCAGTCAATTTCCTGCCTAACCCGCTCCATGTCAAATTTACGTACTTTCTGGTTAGTTGCCGAGCCCCAGTCGCAAAAAGTGCAGCCATAAGGGCAGCCACGATTTGTCTCAATAATTGCCGCTTCCACCCTGCCGCCGTAGCCATCAAAATAACCGGATAAATAAGGTGAAGGGATAACATCAACCTCTTTCATCCGGGTACGACCGGCTGTATGCACTATGCTCTGGCTCAGGGCGTTTCGAAAACTAATGCCGGTTACGTTGGTCAGCGCAAATTCGTCAAAACCCAGGGCACCGTTATCATTTTTCGAAATTGTTTCAAAGATCTCGGCTATCGCCACTTCACCTTCGCCATGCACTGAAATATCAACCGAGCGGTGGCGCTGCATGAAATCTTTACAAGCCTGTGGATAATCCGGTGTACTGGGGCCACCGTGTATCGTCAGGTTGGTGCTATTGTGTTGCTTCACTGTCTGGCTGATTTGCAGGTTTAAATCTACCGACCACATATAATTTGAAAACAACCAGACTCCGGGGCCAAACTTGCGGTACGGACCATTTAGTAAGTCATTGGGATTTAGAAAATTAATGGGAATGAGCACAAACCGCTGCAGTAAAACGCCATCCTGATAGTGCTGTAACGCACTGAATAACACCCCCAGCGCTAATGGCAGATGATTCTCCATATGCGGCACAAAATAGACCGGGATCCGGCCATCCGCGTCAAGTTGCTGCCAGCTGGTGGCTACGCCTGGTTTTGACGCTGCAGGTTTAAAAACCGGAATATCATCAACATTACTATGCACTATACGTTTTTGCCGTAGCAATAAACCCTGCTCGTAAAGCTTTGTTATTATCTGTTCTGGCTGCCCAACGCTGTCGAAAAAATCAGTTTTAGCAGCAACGACTTCTGCTTGCTTTTTGCCATCAGCAAAAGCTAATAACAGTAACAGGCTGGCTACCGGCAAACTAATATACTGTTGATGTTGGGCTGACCAGGCAGCAAAGCCTTCTGGTGTAATTATTGCGGCAAAATGAATGCTGACACAAAGTGCCTCAGGGATTTCTGTCTTCTGCTCAGCGGCTGACAGCTCTGATACCAGCTCACCGGGCATCAGCTTTGCCACACTAAGCCAACAGTTACCATTTGGATTGTTACCAGGTTCGTTAACTAAAATACCAGCCTGCTGCAATTGCCGGATACGATTAAATACAGCCTCTGCTTTTATCTGAGGCACTTTTTTCTGGACAACAGCATCACTTACAAAGGCATGACACACCGATACTTTGTCGTGATTATCAATAAACAACGCCAGCAACAGCAGGTCCAGCTCATGTACCAAAAACGGCTTTGCCACACCGGATATCTGGCTGAGCATTAGCTGACCGCCACGCTGCATAATTATAAATTGGTCATTAAGATACAAATCGTCTGCTCCGGCAAATTCAACTATGTCATTCAGGCTTAACCGACAATCTACCATTTAATGTAGTCAGTTTCAGCAGTATTACTTTTGTCTGGAGATTTTTAATGACACTTCTTTTGAACAGGCATAAAAAAACCACTGTAACAGTGGTTTCTTAACTGGCCTGAGTGATTAGCGCGTCTGATTATCAGCCACCCGGTGGAGGTGTGACTAATGAACCCTGAGCCCGCTCAAGTTCAGTGCGCGCCTGAGCACGGTCAGCCTCAACCTGCTCAACGGTGCGGCAATTACGCCGGCCAATGTTGCTGCCTGTTGCACGCTCATTGCGACAAATATGAGTTACTTTGTCATTTTCATCAACAACTTCAAACTCAAAGTTACGCGACGCACGATTGTCAGACACATCAGATGTACTTGCACAGCCTACTATCAGTAAGCTGGCAAGACTTAGCGCTACTAATTTAATTTTCAACCTGCTCTCTCCTTGCTTTTTCAACCTGAAGATTAAACATTATCGGAACATGTCACAAAGTGCAAACCTTTAATGTTAAAACTTGTTACGCATAGCTAACCATTTGAATACCAGAAAGTTAGTTTGGCTTACCGATATGCTTGTCAAAAAATTCCACCATTTTTGAGTACAACTCTACGCGGTGGTCCACTTTAAAAAAGCCATGGCCATCTTCTTTTACTAACCACTCATATGGCTTGCCAATGTCATCCAGCGCTTTTTTCAAGTTATTAGCATGGACAATTGGCACCCTTACATCTTTTGAGCCATGGACAATAAACAGTTCAGCCTTGATTTTATCGACGTGATGTACCGGCGAAATTGAACGCATATAGTCGTCACCTTCACCTACGTGGGAGGTTATATACTGCTCTATAGTAGGCGAACGACTGGCATCAGAGCCGTCACCATCAAAGAACAACGGCATATCATAAACACCGACGTAGCCGACACTGCATTTGTATAAATCCGGCTCTTTAATCACACCCCACAGCGCAGCGTAACCACCATAACTACCGCCAAAAATACAGATACGTTCTTTATCAGCAATGCCCTGCTCAATCGCCCATAAGGTGCCGTCAGTTACGTCATCCTGCATTGCATGGCCCCACTGTAAACGGCCTGCCCGCTGAAAGTCATCGCCATAGCCACCAGAACCGCGGAAGTTTATCTGCAGTACAGCATAGCCGCGGCTTGCCAGAAACTGGACATCGCTATTAAAGCCCCAACTATCAAAAGGACCAAAAGGACCGCCGTGAACATTGACAATTAACGGCAGGTTTTTTGCACCGTCTGATGGCAGTGTCAGCAAGCCGCGAATAGTTTTGCCATCACGCGCTTTAAAACTAATTTGCTGCATAGGTTGCAGTTGATCTTTTTGCAGCTTACCCAGTGCAGATGCCAGATAACGTGCCTGGCCATTCTCAGTATCGTATAAATAAAACTCGCCAGGATTAACATCGCTGCTTACCCGAAACAATGCTGTTTTGCCGGCCCGGTCAAAAGAAGTAATCGACACTGCCTGGTCTGGAAACGCTGCTTGTAACCCGGCCAGCAGTTTAGCGTCCCGGTGCTCACGATTAATAAACTCCACCTCGTTGTTGGTGGTCATATAACTTACTGCCAGCACATCACCATTATGGCTATGATAGGCGCGGCCAACATCAGAAAAAGCATGCCTGGCAATCAGGCTAACCTCAGAGGTGTTAAAGTCATATACAAATACGCCGGCGACATCGTCTTCCGCCATATCATGGTTCGATGAAAAATAGGCCCGGCTGTTGTCAGCTGAAAACCCTAACGGCCTTACCTGAGGATTAGCCCGCTTTGAAGGTAAATCAAGCTTTTGCCAGCTATCATTTTTTTTGTAGTGAATAACGGTTTTATTTTCATCAAAGGTGTCACCCTCAATGTATTCAATACCGATACGAATCGCGCCGCTATTGTCGGCAATTAAACCAGCAATCACACCTTGTGGCTGGTCATCCAGATAGCGCTCTTTCGCCCGGTTAATATCAATAGTAAAGGCCCGCATGCCATTACGCTCAGCATAGTGACGCTTTCCAATCAGGATCCGGTCAGGCTGGTCTGGCAATAAATGCAGTATAGTGTAGCCAGACATGCCGGTGCGAAATAACTCTAACCGTCGGGTGCCATCAATATTGGCTGCATACAGGTTCACCGGAGTGCCATACATATTTACCAGGTTTCCGGTTACTTCAGCCACCTCCATTAACACCCGGCTTTTATTACCCCAATGAAAATTAACCACATGCATATTCTCGCCAAAGGCAAAACTGGACGTTACCGCCATATTGCTTAACTTCATAACTGCCAGTTTAACTTCAGTATCTTCCTGATAGGTAAACGCAATATGCTTACCATCGGGCGATATTTTCATATTGTTAAATTTGGCATGCTCGAAGAAATGCCGCACCGGAATTAACTCGTTTGCCGCAACGGGCATACCAGCGAGGACCACGATAAAAAAAACAGCTAAAAACCTTTTCACACTACACTCCTGTATTTATTTTCCTGAATAATACTACACATAGATTCTGACGATAACTGCAAAATCATTACAATTTATTTCTTAATTTTTAATATCCAGCCAAATAGCTGCTCGTCAATTTTAAACTCAATCAGCGTAAAATTAACTGCCAGGGCAGATAGGTACTGTCTGAATTCCTCCGCAGCAGAAACCGACATTGATGCTTGCTGCTGGTCAGCTAAACGCTGCTGAAATGCAGTTAAATTTCGCTGTTCAGCATCCAGCTTGCTTATACTGGCTTCTGAAAAGTTAATAATCAGCTTTGCCACTCTGGCCATTACATCGCTGTACCAGTGCATATCCGTATCAGTTACTGTAAGTTTTATTTGCTGAGCAATCGCTAACAGCGCGTGATTTGCCCGCTGCACATTATCCGCTAACTCTGGTTTCTCAGGCATTTGCCTTTGCTCAGCCATACAGGTTAATAACGTGCGTGCCGCCTGAAAAAAGGCGGTGTTTTGTAAAAACCCGGTCAGGATCGCCAAACCTGCCGCACTGTCTCTGGCAATTTCCGACCCGGAATGATGCATAATAGCGGTAAAGAGCCCTGCCGGTTTTAGGATCCGCAGACATTCAGCCAGCGCCGGTTTGCGCTCGGCATATTCAAATGCAAACTGACTGGTAACCAGCTCAACCGATAAGTCTGCAAACGGCAGTTGTTCTGTCTTACATTCAGGGTAAAACTGAATAGTCTTTAACAAGCCTGCAATTTCCGGATTGGCCGTAAACGCTTGCTGTGGATTAATCTGCGCTGCGTCGGTACCAAAAATGGTGTAATTGCATTGCTTTTTATCAGAGTATCGTCTGGCAGCAACCGCAATAGCGCCGTTGCCGGTTCCGATGTCAACTACTGTAGCGTTAGCCGGTAACAACGCAAAGCAGCTGTTCCAGAACGCTAATAACTCGCCGTTGTAACCACTGGCGGCTTCTCCCTCACCGAAGCTGTTCAGACTGTTGCTTGCCTGCCAGTAACTGTCCCAATGCGTCGTTGATTTCATTATATTTTTCCAAAAAAAAAGGCAGGGGTTAGCCTGCCTTTATTATTAACTTGCTAACTTATCAGAAGCTCTGAGTGTACCGGATGTAAGTGATACGACCGAAAGCGTTGTATAAGTTGAAGTTGTAGTCACGAGAACCACGTGCCGCAACTGAAGTACCGAACTGTGGAATCTTTTCAAAGGCGTTCTGGGCGCCGATTGAAATTTTACCGTTCCATGGAGCACTGTAAGTTAATTGCAGGTCATGGGTAGTCCAGGTGCCGATATGACCTGCCTGCACACCACCAGTGTTAGTGTTGTACTGAGAACCGATCATGTTGATGTTCCACGCGAAGTCGAAATCACCAATTACGTACTGGTTGTTCAGGTTAATCCGCTGTTGTGGTAAACCTGGGTCTTCCACTAAATTACGGCCACCGTCAGTAGAGTAATCAAGGATGTGAGACACATACAGGTTAGTGATAAACCGGCCAGCATTACCGAAATCAAAGTTTGTACGGACATTTAAGTCCACACCTGAAGTTTCCAGAGTACCTTCGTTACCGAAACCAGCATCGATCCGGGTGATAACACCAGCAGCATCACGAGTTACACCTAAACCTGGAGGCGGAGTCCGACCTTCATTTTCAAAGTTAACCAGATCCTGAGACGTGAATGAACGGATCCGATCTTCAATCTCGATGTTGTAGTAATCGGCCTTGATGAAGAACCAGTCATCAAGCTGATATGCTGCACCGAACGCATACTGAGTTGACGACTCAGAGCTTAAGCCCGGGTTAGCGATGTAGTAAGCGTTGATCTGACACGGGTCATCCGGGTCACCAGTAAGCGCTTCACACGTTCTGGCGTCACCAACTGAATCAGCTGAGAATGATGTAGCCTGAGTTAAGATATCCAGTGACGGAGCACGGAAACCTAAACCGTAAGAGGCACGTAACAGCAAGCCTTCGGCTGCTTCATAACGTAAACCGATTTTTGGTGAGAAATCTGAACCGTAATCAGAGTAGTTATCGAAACGACCTGCTAATGACACTTCTAAATCATCAGTAGCTGGTAATAATGCTTCAAAGTACGCTGCGTTTACTGAACGATCACCACCAGCAGAACTACCTGACGAACCACCAACTAAACCGGCAGCAGATTGTGAGTCGTATTTGTCTGAATAAACTTCTTCACGGCGCTCAAAACCAACTGAACCCTGAGCAATACCACCGGCCATTTCAAATAAATCGAAAGACGCACTACCGTAGTACTCATTGATATCAAACTGTGATTTACGGGCAGTGGTTACTACACCAGCCTGTAAAACGTTTGATGGGTTTGAACCTGGGTTCTGAATGTCATAACCAAAACGACAAGCAGTAGGGTTGAAAGAACCATCATCACAGTAACCAGGGTTAAAGTTATTAACGTTACCCCAGGCAGTTGATGCAGCCAGGTAGCCATCACCTAAGCCAACAGTTTGGTTACGAACACGACGGGCACCGAAATCGATATCAATTTCACCAATCCGGCCCATAGATCCAATCAGGAAATCAACGTTTTCGTTGTCGATAGTGTTGTCACGGTTACCCATGGCAGCAAAACGGTGGTAGAAGAATACTTCTTCGTTTGCACCGACAAACGCAGGATCATATGCAACCGCATTTGGGTTGTTTGCATCATACATCCACGCATCTGGGTTGGTTGGGTTATTGTAGCTGTCAGCTGGAGTAGCCAGACCAGCGTAAAAAATGTTTGAGTCCGGAGCTGGCGCATAACGGCCGAAAGAAGACGTTTTAGCAACACTGGCGTTTGCATACAATGACCAGTCATCATTAATTTGATGATTTAACTTAACAAACAGCGACTCGTTGCCGATTGATGCTTCGTTAGCGTTAGTCGCGTTAAAGTTAAACTGGCAACGCTCTCTACCAGCGATAGGGCCAGGAATAAAGTTTTCTTCATTACAGCCGCCAGGTACGGCGCTGAATACAGCAGCACTGGCCGGACGCCAGTTATTACCATAAATAGAGCTGCCTGGCTGAACCCATGGGAACGCGTTTTCGAAAATAATGTCACGTTTGTTCCATGAAACACCACCGATTACCTGAGTAGTGTCGTTAGCAGATCCAAATACTACTGAACCATTTTCACGCTCGCCGCCTTCACGCGGAATGCTTACTTCTGCGGCACCAACACTCAGTTCCACACCGCTGAAGTCTTTACGGGTAATAACGTTGATTACACCACCGATTGCGTCTGAACCGTAAACTGCTGATGCACCATCAGACAGAATTTCGATACGCTCAACGGCCGCCATCGGGATAGAGTTTAAATCCTGTGATGAACCGGTTGAAGGAGACATAGTTAAACGACGGCCATCTACCAGAACCAGAGTACGGCTTGCACCCAGACCACGCATGTTAACCTGGCTAACACCCTGAGCAGAGCTACCTGATTGTGGACGGAACGAACCGGCACTGTTAAAGGTGGTGTTACGAATTAAGTCAGCTACAGAA
Organism: Arsukibacterium indicum; assembly: GCF_019100565.1. Lineage (GTDB taxonomy): Bacteria > Pseudomonadota > Gammaproteobacteria > Enterobacterales > Alteromonadaceae > Alishewanella > Alishewanella indicum. Next base: position 695,642 of record NZ_JAHRID010000001.1, read on the forward strand.
ATCTCACCTGATAACTCGATGGCCTCACGGTCAATAACGGTTACAGGCAGAGCACCTTCTAAATCAGTACGCTTAATACGTGAACCGGTAACTTCGATCCGCTCAACCTTAGCCGATTCATCTTCTTCCGCTGCAGTTACTGACGCAGTGAAAGCGGTTGCTGAAGCCGCGCCAAAGGCGATAGCTAAGCGCACAGCTTTATTTAATTTATTATTTGTATACATGTATTTCTCCCTGGACCACTATCTCGCTAGTGATTCTATTTTTTAACAGTTACCAATCTTTAAAGGCAATTGGCACTCCATTTATCTCGGATATTCTCCGATTTGTCGCTTCCTGATAATAAACGGTATTTTTCGGTAGGGTCAACAGCTTTTATTGAACAATTTCGCCTGATAACTGTCCGCCAGTTGTTTTGAACATAATTCAGACGATTTGAACTTCACCCCTTTTTTACCCCAAAATGGCACTAATCCCTGTTAAATGTGACTTAAAGCTGCCAAAAATGGCCCACAGAAGCAATAAAACCGGTATTTTGCGACAGAGCATGGCGTATAACCTCCTTTAATTTGTAATTTATTATTTACACTAAGACCATTTTAAAAAAACGTCATTTTAAATGCCTGTCGAACTAAATTGGTGATCTCGTGCTTAGTCGGGTCATTCTGCGGTATCTAGTGTCGTATTTAGCGTTATAAGCGCTTTGCTAAATCAATATTTGCTGGGTAGAATTAACAAACTGTACGTCTATACAGGCAATATGAGCCCTTATGTCAACTGAACCCATGCTTAGTGAAAAGCTGAAGCAACAAATTCGTGATGCGCAGCAGCAGTTAAAAGCCGCTTTACCTAATTACCATAACCGGCCGGGCCAGAATAAACTTATTGCAGAAATGGCCAACATTGTCGCCGGCCAGTATCACCGGCACGACCGCATAGGTTTAATTGAAGCAGGCACAGGTACGGGCAAATCACTGGCTTATTTACTTGCAACTTTACCCGTTGCGCTGGCCCGCCAGAAAACCCTGGTAATTGCCACGGCGACAGTAGCCTTACAGGAACAGCTGATTAATAAAGACATTCCTTTTTTCCGGCAGCACAGCGCTATTGAGTTTGAATATAATCTGGTAAAAGGCCGCTCCCGCTATGCCTGTATCGAGCGTTTAAAACATCAGCTGGTGCAACCGGATCTACTGACCAGTGCCGAACGAAGCCAGTCAGCATTGCTGGAGACCCTTTATGAGTCCTGGCAAAAACGCCAGTGGCTGGGCGATAAAGACACCCTGCCCGCAGTGATAGACGACGTGCTGTGGCAGAGTATCAGCGCTGACCCATATCATTGCAGTAAAAATGATAAACGGCATCATCATTGCCCGTTTCATCTTGCCCGGGCAGAAATAGCTGACGCTCAGGTACTGGTGGTAAACCATAGTCTGCTGCTGGCTGATTTAGCCGCAGGTAATGCTATTTTGCCACCACCGGAAGAGTGTATTTATGTCATTGACGAGGCGCATCATCTGCCTGCTTGCGGCCGCGATTACTTCGCTGGTTTTGCCCAGCTCAGTCAGCCTCAGCTATGGCTGGATAAACTTGGCTTGCTGGCCAATCAGTTAATTCAGAGCCTGCCTGAAACCAGCTTAAAAGATTTATTGAAACTGGACGATTATCGTAACGAGTTGCTCAGCCTGCTAAAACCGATTGAGCGCAGCCTCAGTGAATGGCAAGCCCGCTGGTTCAGTACGCCCGAGCAGACAGATCACCGCTTTGAGCACGCTGCCCTGCCCAAATTGTGGCAGCAGCAAGCTGAAGCTATTGCCAATTGTGCTCAGAAAACCCTGGCCCTGCTGGATAAGATCAGTACCGCAGTTGCGGATGTCGCGATAACACCGGCAAAACGGAAAAGCCAGAGTAAATTGCTGCAGGAGCTAAGCCAGCTGGCGCAAAAGCTGGAGCAACAGCAAACGCTCTGGCAATTATATGCTCAGCCCCAGCCAGAGCCAGCTTTTCAGGCCCGCTGGGTGGTAAGGGACAACCAACAACAAGTTACAGCCCATGCCTGCCCGCTTAGTGTCGCCAATACGCTGGAGCAGCTGCTGTTCTCGCAGGCGTATGCCTGTATTTTGTGCTCAGCTACCCTTACTGTGTTAAATTCGTTTGACCATATAAAGTATGAACTAGGGCTGATGGCTCACCCCGGACTGCAAACCCTGCGGGTTGACTCGCCGTTTGCATACCAGCAAAACGGGGTCATTGTTTTACCCAAAATGCATAACGAGCCCACAGCCAGTGGTTACACAGAAGAGCTGATAAGTTTGTTGCCCCATTACTTGCCGAAACAACAGGGTAGCCTGGTGTTGTTTGCCTCGTATTGGCAAATGCAGCAGGTCGCTGAGGCACTCAGAAAGCAAGGAATGTCATTACTGGTGCAAGGCGAAGCATCGCGCCAGTCACTGCTAAGTCTGCATCAGCATCAATGCCAGCATAGCAAAACCAGTATTCTGTTTGGTACGCAGAGCTTCTCCGAAGGGCTGGATTTACCTGGCAAGTTGTTAACCAATCTGGTTATAACCAAGCTACCTTTTGCCGTACCAACGTCGCCGCTGGAGGCTGCAATGAGTGAAGCTGTGAGCCGCAAGGGCGGTAACCCTTTTGTACAACTGGCAATCCCGGCAACGGCGAGGAAACTGGTGCAGGCTTGTGGTAGACTGCTGCGCCAGGAGCAGGATCAGGGCCGCATCGTTATCCTTGACCGGCGTCTGGTAACTAAATCATATGGCAAGGCAATGTTAGATAGCCTGCCTCCTTTTCAACGCCAGATTGACTACTGACAATTGTAAGCATCAACAGGATAAACCCGGTGTTAACTGATCTGCTTCCTACATCTGATTTATTGTTTATTCTCTGTGCAGTGGCATTTACTGCCGGTTATATCGATGCTATTGCCGGCGGTGGCGGCCTGCTAACCGTGCCGGCTTTGCTGACGGCTGGTTTGCCCCCTCATCTGGTGCTGGGCACCAATAAACTGGCAGCAACCTTTGGCTCATTTACCGCCTCAGTAACCTATTATCGTAAAAGGCTTTTTAACCCGCGTTACTGGCGGCGCAGCCTGATTTATACCGCAGTTGGCGCATTGATCGGCACGCTGGTGGTAGATCAGCTCAGTACCGACCTGCTGGAAAAGCTGTTGCCATTGTTAATTTTACTGGCTGCCATTTATACCTTATTTAACCGGATCCAACCGGACGACCGGCTGCAACTTCCTCCTGAAAACAGCAAGTTACATTGGCAGCAACGCTTACAAGGCTTAACGCTGGGCTTTTATGACGGGGTTGCCGGACCAGGGGCAGGCGCCTTCTGGATGGTATCCAGCATGGCGATGTACAAAATAAACCTGCTGCTGACCAGTGGAGTTGCCAGAACAATGAACTTTATCAGTAATGGCTTTTCGCTGGTGGCATTTATGGCGCTGGGCCACGTAGACTATGTACTTGGCATTGCCATGGGGTTATGTCTGATGCTGGGTGCTTTTCTTGGTGCTCATAGCGCTATTCGCTTTGGCAGCAAATTTATCCGGCCGGTTTTCATCAGTGTGGTTATCGCCATAGCACTGCGTTTAGCCTGGCAGGCCTGGAGCACAGCATGACCCCGATACAATTATTGGCCAGCCAACTTAACGAGCTGTATAAGTGGGCTTGTGACATTGACAGCAAGCGCCAGGCTGGCAAACCTCAGGATTGGTTTGAAAGCGGGCTATTTAGTTGTCACTCTCCTGATTTAGCTGACTACGTTGCTGACGCAAGACGCAACCTGGCGCGGCTTAGCGCCGACCGGCCAGCGCTTTCAGCAGCCAGCCGGCAGCGCCTGGCAGAGCATGTTGCTGCTCAGGTTAATGCACTTACCCGGGCATTTAGTAACCAGCAAACCCGGAGTAAATTTCAAAGCACGGTAAAAATCAGCCATGAACGCGCACAAAAGTCACTACCCGGCAAAGCCCCTGCTACCAACTTATATCAGCAGCTAGCTGAGTTTCAGCAGTTTGAACGGCGGTTACTGGATATGATTGAACAGGCCGAGCGTTATGATAACCAGAATGCAAACCGTATTTTAGCACTGCATGGCCGGCTAGGGCGCTGCCGCAAAGCGATAACAGAAGTTGAGCAGGCAATTTTGCTACATGAGCGTCAGGTACCCTGATGCCGGCGGTCTTACCCGGTCTGGTGTATCACCCGTGCTACAGTGCGCTTAGCCTGCCTGAGCGGCATCGCTACCCGATTGCCAAATATCAGGCACTTTATCAGGCATTGCTTGCTTCGGGCATAACCCCCGACGCTTTCAGCACCCCGCAACCAATTGCTGCTACCGAACTTAATTGCATCCACAACAGTGATTATATCGACAGTATCTGCAATGGTACTATTCCCCCCCAGGCAATGCGCCGGATAGGTTTTCCTTGGTCACAGACGCTGGTCGAACGTTCCCTGGTATCCGTAGCCGGCACCCGTCTTTGTGCGGAGTTAGCCCTGCAGCGCGGTATTGGTCTACATCTGAGTGGCGGCTATCACCATGCCAGACATGCAGAGGGCGCCGGCTTTTGTGTCTTCAATGATTTAGCATTTGCAGCCCGCAGCATGTTGGCCCGCGGCCTGGCTAAAATTCTGATTTTTGATCTGGATGTGCATCAGGGCGATGGCACGGCCGGCATTTTCAGCGACGATCCCGCTGTTATTACTGCCTCTGTCCATTGCGAGAAAAACTTTCCAGCCCGTAAAATCGGCTCAGATTGGGATATTGGTCTGGCCAAACAGTGTGCTGATGCTGAATACTTAGAAGCGGTGCACCAAAGCCTGGAAAGCTTACTCAACTGGCATCAGCCTGAACTGGTCCTCTACGATGCCGGTGTAGATATACACCAGCAAGATGAATTAGGATTACTACAAATCTCAACCAGCGCGCTATATCAGCGGGACCTGCTGGTACTTAATGCTTGCCGCAGCAGGGATATTCCGGTGGCTGCAGTCATTGGCGGCGGTTACCAGCGGGATGTTGCCGCCTTGACCCAACTGCATTTACAATTGTTTAAGGCGGCATTTACGGTTTCTGGTTTACCGTTCGGGGCCGAAATAAAAACCTAATTTACGTTTAACTTGCTCTGGTAATACCGGCAAGTCAGATTTTGGCAGTAAAAAAGTGGCCATGTTAAATAAATCGGTAAAAATTCGGTTTTTTTCCGTCGTCCGCTTTAAGTAATCATGGCCGGATGAACCACCGGTTCCTATTTTGGTTCCAAGCATCCGCTGTACCATCATCGCATGCTTGTACCGCCAGATTGTCAGATTCTCATCTATTTCAGTCAGACAAGTAAGCAGCTGAAACGGTAAATTAAACACCGGCTCTTCCTGATACAGGCTGATAAACAACGCCGATAACATGGCACGCTGGCTTAACCGGAAACTGCCCTGCTGCTGCAACTCCTGATATTTTTCTGCATGTAAAAGGGCCGCAAACTTAGCCCGGGTCCGCTCAATCTCTGCCAACTGTAACTCACGCTCGGGCTCGGCAATCTGCTCGATGCCGGCTACGGTACGGGCATCTTCATTCAGCATTTGCTCGGTAGCATTTTGGTACATTTGCCAGAAGCTGAAATCATCAAGTTGTAAAAACGGCATCCGCTCCAGCCATTTTTCAATTCGCTCAAACAAACTGGGTTCGGTTTCCAGCCCTTCCAGAAAAATACGGTCTTTCTCATTTAAACGGCTGTAAAACGAGTTTTTATCAAAATCGATCCGGTACTCACTTTTCAGGCCCAGACCTATTTCCAGCATTTTGAACTGGACACTCTGAAAGCCAGACGCCGGCACCAGATAATCGCGGAACGACATAAAATCCTGCGGCGTCATGGTTTCCATTACCGCAATTTGCTGATTAAGCAGTTGCTGGATACTGATGACTCTTTTCAGCTTATGAACAATGCCGGTTAACTGCTGGTCTTTAACCTCGGCTTCTGCAAATACCGCCATTACGGCTTTTAATTCGTGCAGAATTTGTTTGAACCACAGTTCGTAAACCTGGTGCACCACAATAAACAAGGTTTCATCATGTGCTTCATTAGCATAACGGGCGCTTTCAGGTGCCTGGGCAGTGAGTATTTTATCCAGCTGCAGATAATCACCGTAGTAACAGGGGGTGGTATTTTTTTGCATCGCAAGGTTCCACTAATTCTGACCCGGGCATTGTAACAGTCCGCTTAGTTAACTCAATCTTTCTATGGCCTTTTGCCGCCAAGCTGATTATGCTGATTAGTAACCCCCTAAAACTAACGAGGCAATAATGAAACTTGACGATGACATTCATAATTATTATGAAAAACTGTTACTGGATCATATCGTTGAATTAGAGCTCGACAATAGCAAAGACAGCGAGTACCTGGCTGATTTATGTTGTATATCACTTAATTTGTTGCCACCACGCTACATTCGTTACGAGGTAGATATGTCGTTTTACCTGCCACAGAGCGAACGTTTTGAAATGCAGATGAAAGTGAAAGAAGCAGTTAGCCGGGCCAGACAATTTCTGGATGAAAATAAGTGAGCAGTGATTCTACAGTCGGTCAGAGCGAAAACAGCGGCCTGGCGAATGCGCCGGTCCATATCAAACTGGCCGTAGATTTAATTATGTTGCTGGAGCAACAACAGATCGCTGACAGCGATATTATGGCAGCGTTAGAAATTGTGGTGGCAGATTATCGTAAAAAGCTTGGAGTGGGTGGCAACTCCACCAGCCACATCCCGGCACCTGCATCATAAGCTGTGGCTGCTTCCTTCCGGACCTGACCAGGTTAACCTACTAGCATTGCGAGAGGACCAATGGAGTTACCATTGACTGCCTGAGAGGGTACACCAATCCTGCAGGCCCGCATTATGCGCAATGGCCTGCCAGGTTTCAAGTGATTTAGCCGCAACGGCGTTTTACTGCTTAAACTTTAACCGCTGTGAATAACTGACAGTAAGTCGCCGATTAGTATGTCGCCTGAGCAAGGTGTTTATAAGTCTGCATTCTGCAGCAACGCCAGATATTTCTGGGCAACCACACGTAAACGCTGGTGATTAGCCGGCCCCAGACGAATAACCTGTTTTTCAAGATCGCTCAGCGCTTCCACTTGTGGATCAGCGTAGGTATATGCCACAGACTTACGAACCAGAGTTGTGTCTGCGTTTACAGGCTCAATAGCTAAAAACTGCTGTAAGGCCTGTTGTAACCTTTGATTAAAGCTCAGTTCTGGATACCCCAGCTCACCAAATGCCTGCTCAAATAGCGGTTGATATTGCTTTAAAAGGCCAACTATTTGCGCTGGCTCGGCGTTTTCCAGTAGCCGGATGTAAGGCTCGTACCGTTGATATCCGGAAGGGTCCAGTTGATAGGTTTGATTATCTTCTGCCGGAATTGCCACAAATGGCTGGTCCAGTGGCTTAACAACCGGGTGTTTGGCAACCAGTTGCCTCTGCGCCAGATTATCCACCGTTACCACCAGATTACGGATCATCTGCTCGGTATTAATCAAACCAGCTAACCCCGGCTGCCAGTTTAGCTTCAGTACTTCCTGCTTTAACACCGGGTCAGAATTCTCTAACGCTGGCAATGGCTCCGGCGCAGGTTCAGGCAACGTTACCTCAGGCTCTGTCTCTGCAGGTTCTGTAACTGAGTCAGTTTCAGCTGCCATTTCTGCTGCAGGTTCTTGCAGCGCAGGCGGGACAGGTTGCTCATCAATAATTTCTACCCGCGCTGGTACCGGGTTTTCGCCGACAGAGTCTGGATCTGGCTCGCTGGCTGGTTTAACCAGCAGCCACAATGCCAGCAATATAACAATAACGACTGCTGCAATACCTGCATAGTAAAGCTGTTGTCCGCTACCAGATGGTTGCGCGGTCATAAGTGTCTCCTTGTTAGTGGCTTAGATATACTGCAATATAGCAACAGAGAGCGCAACATTGCAGAAAAGTTCAATATAACTATGGTACGACAACGACCGCTTGACGGAAAAAAAACCGCCTTGTTATTAACCGGAGGCGGCGCACGTGCGGCCTATCAGGTTGGGGTGCTTAAAGCAATCGCCCAGCACTATCCCAGAACCAGTCCGGCGCCTTTTGATATTATCAGCGGTACATCGGCTGGCGCTATTAATGGTGCAGGTATCGCCTGTTATGCATCATGTTTTCACCTGGGTGTTAAAAAAATTGAATCTGTCTGGCGGCATTTTCACACCAATCAGGTGTATTACTCTGACTATCCGAGGGTATTCTGGCATTTACTGCAAAACGTATTTGGTGCTTTTCAGGCAGATTATGCCAATAAAAAGCCAGTAAGTGTGTTCGATAACAAGCCGCTGAAACAATTACTGGGCCGGATCCTCGATTTACAACGGATTGACCGTAATATTATGGGGGGCTATCTGTCCAGCTTTTCGGTTACCTCATCGTGTTACAACAACGGCGATTCCATTACTTTTTTCCAGTCAGATCATGCGGAAGAATGGCGCCGGGCAAAGCGTTGCGGTCAGCGGACCCTGCTGGGCGTGCATCATTTAATGGCCTCTGCTGCCATTCCAATTATCTTCCCGTCGGTACGGATCCATCAGCAATATTTTGGTGATGGTTCTGTTAATCAGTTAGCACCGTTAAGTGCGCCCATTCATCTGGGCGCTGACAAAATTCTTATAATTGGCGTTGAAGACCCGCGTAAAGAAGAAATCAGCCGGCGCAACCTGCATCATCCTGATCTCGCTACCGTCGCAGGCCATTTGCTGGATACCATCTTTACCGATACGCTAAACTCTGATTTGGAACGGATGGAACGGGTCAACAAAACGGTTGAAACTCTACGTGCAAATAACATCGAAACTGAACTGAAGCCAGTGCAAAGCATGCTGATAAATCCCAGTCAGAACTTTAATTTGCTGGCCAGCGAATACTATTTGTGTTTACCACTAGCCGTTCGCACTTTGCTGCGAGGTCTTGGGATCCGTCAGCATTCCGATTCAAGCCTGGCCAGTTATTTACTGTTTGAACAGAAATACACCCGCCGCTTAATTGAGCTGGGTTTTGACGACGGCTGTAAGCAAATGGATAAGATAGTGCAGTTCCTTGCCGCAGACAACGATTAGCACGCCGTCAATAGCTTGACTCAACAACGAAGCATACAATTAAAACACTGATTTTATTAACAATTAACATTTGGCTTGAATTTTGCTTTATACAGGCATCACCGTTTAATAAGGACTGGTAATGGACTGTATAATGACCCGGGAATTAGCACTTGACGTGGCCCCCAGCTATGCGGCACTTAATCGTTGTCAGCAAACCGACAGCTTGCCCGATTGCAGCGAACAGACGCTAACCAGCCAACTGCAAACCAGTCTCGATATTCAGCAGCAGCTGGACATTTTTTCAATGTATGTCGGGCGGGTACTTAATATCAGTGGGATCAGGCTAAATACTGCTTTTGGTGAACATAGTGCCGCCGGCTCGACTAACAGCGCCCATACATACAAAAGCTTGCTGGTGCTGAATCAGCAATGCCTGGCAGAAGTTCACTATCATAGCAACCAGCCTTTCAGCCCCATGCAGCAGCGGGATCTGCTATTACTTGAAAGCGAGTGGCTGTTTGCACTACGTAATGCGTTAGTCGTAGCCCGTCTGCAGCAAATGGCGTTAAAAGATCCGCTGACCGCGCTTGGTAACCGCCGCTTTTTCGACGACAGTTTCGCTAAAGCTATTCAGTTATCACGTCGGCGCCAGCAAACCTGCGCCCTGTTATTACTGGATTTGGATAACTTTAAGCAGCTTAACGACAACTACGGCCATGCCATGGGCGACGAGTTGCTTGTTGTTGTTGCAGATTGCATGCGCGACGCGTTACGCCAAACCGACAGTCTGTTTCGGTTTGGTGGTGATGAATTTGCGATAATATTGGCGGACGAAGACGCTGACAGCGCCGACTTAGTCGCCCGTCGCTTGTTAAAAGCCATTAATCAACACTATAAATGTCAGCAATACGGTATCAGTGCCAGCGCGGGGTTAGCTTATCTGCAACCAATGCAGTCTGCTGAGCAGCTTTTTGCCACAGCGGATCGCGCGTTGTACGAAGCCAAAGCAGCTGGCAAAGCAAACTTGCGGCAATCTGCCCGGGAAACACTGAGCGGTACAACCGTTAATTTCGCAACCAGTCAAGCCAGCAATCCGCCTGTAACGTGCTGATTGCAGATGCATATCCGGCTACCGCGACCAGTTTCTCGTTGTCTAGCAACAACGGTATCTGGCTGCGTTGCCATGGTGGGACCTGCCAGAGTTTAAACCACTGTTTAAGGGGCTTGTGCTGAACCTGTTCCGCCGGCTTAAATGGCAAGCTTAGCTGGCCAAACACCACTGTTACCTGCCCTCTGGTCATCGCCAGACGCTCTGCCGCTTGCTCGTGACATACCGCCAGCTCACCAAGCCCGGCTGGTAACTGCAGCTTACTTTGCATTGGCCACGACAACTGGCAGGAAATTGCCGCCTCGCTTTCACCTTGCAATTCAGTTGCAGCATGTAACAGGTACAACCGCTTCTGAAAACGTCTTAGCTGGTAACCTGCCAGCACTAACTCGGGCACGGCATCTTCGCGGGCCTCAATTACCTGTTGTTTTAAAGTTAGCAACCACTGGCTGGAGGGGTTTAACTTAAACTGCGCCAGCCAGCTGCGGATAACTAAATCCTGTTGTAAAGGCAGGTATTGCTCCAGTGCAGTTAAATTTAGTTGTTTACCATTAGCGCAGTTAAGCAACGCCTGTTCAGTGTAGTGATTGAGCAGTTGCTGATGGTCTGCCAGATGCTGCATGCTGCGCAGTGTCGTGTCGGTAAAGGCCGGCCAGCGGTTTATAAGTAACGGCGCTACTTCGTTCCGAATGTAATTTCGGTCAAACCGGTTATCTCTGTTACTGCTGTCTTCCACCCATTGCAACTGATTTTGCTGGGCAAAAGCCAGAATATGCCGGCGTTCACAATGCAAGAGGGGCCGCAGCAGGCTGCCGCGGGCAAAAGGCCGTTGCCGGGCCATGCCGCTTAAACCAGATACACCGGCACCCCGTTTTAGCGCCAGCAATAACGTTTCCAGCTGATCGTCAGCATGATGACCTGTCAGTAATACGGTATGAGCAGAATCAATATATGGCGCCAGCGCCTGATAGCGGCCATCCCGGGCGGCAGCTTCAACATTGGCAGCTGCGTCGATATTGATTTTCAGGCTGACAAAATCAATATTGCGTTCCGCACAGGCGTTGGCGCAATGCTCAGCCCAGCGCGGCGCATCGGCACTTAAGCCATGATTAACATAAATGGCTTGCAGCTGATACGCTCTGATTTGCCTGACCTGATGCAATAATTCAAGCAACACCATAGAGTCCAGGCCGCCGCTGAGCGCCAGCACCACTTTGGTCGCGCCACATTTCTCAAGCATTGCGGCAAGTTCAGTTGCATTAATGATTGCCATTAAAAGTTACCATACCTCGTAATCTCGCCTGGTTCCCGGTGGCTGTTCGCCCTGTATGGCTATTATCCGGATAAAAAAACCAGCGACAAGCGCTGGTTTTCTGATAATGCTTTACAAGTCAACAATAGCCAAATGACATCAGTCGCTTGTAGCGATTATCCAGCAGGGTTTTCGTATCCAACTGCTGTAACTTCTCCAAATCTTTCAGTAAGGTTTTTTTCAGGGTTTGCGCCATTTGTTCCGGCGAGCGATGCGCGCCACCCAATGGCTCAGGAATAACCGCATCAATTAAATCAAGCTCTTTCAAACGCTCTGCAGTAATGCCCATCGCATCTGCTGCCAGCGGCGCTTTTTCTGCACTTTTCCAAAGAATTGAGGCACAGCCCTCCGGTGAAATCACCGAATAGGTACTGAACTGCAGCATGTTAACCTTGTCCCCAACGCCAATTGCCAGGGCGCCACCTGAGCCGCCCTCACCAATAACAGTACAGATAACCGGCACTTTTAAACCCGCCATTACTTTCAGGTTGCGCGCTATCGCTTCTGACTGGCCACGTTCCTCCGCACCAATGCCAGGATAGGCCCCTGGTGTATCGATAAAGGTAATGATCGGCATGTTAAAACGCTCGGCCATTTCCATCAACCGCAACGCTTTACGGTAGCCTTCCGGGCGTGGCATGCCAAAGTTACGCCGGATTTTCTCCCGGGTATCCCGGCCTTTCTGGTGGCCGATAACCATTACGGCATGTTCGCCGATCCGCGCGGTGCCCGCGACAATAGCGTTGTCGTTGGCATAAGTGCGATCACCGGCCAGTTCGTCAAAGTCAGTAAAAATCAGTTTCAAATAATCCAGGGTATAAGGGCGGCGGGGATGACGGGCCATTTGCGCCACTTGCCAGGCACCCAGCTCAGAGAATATCTTCTTGGTTAAACCCAGACTTTTTTCTTTTAGTTTGTTGATCTCTTCTTCTAAACCAAGATCGTAGTCGCCGTTGCGACTGACGTTACGCAATTCGTCTATTTTTGCTTCAAGTTCAGCAATCGGCTGCTCAAACTCTAAATAATTCAGCATCATCGACTATCACTACCTAATTAATTAAATTCCAGTTCTATTGTTGCTAATTGTCTTAACTGATGCAACAAAGCGTCGGCGGGCGTCACCCACCAGGCTGTCCCTAACTGCAGTGTTACCTGCCCTTCCTGTCGTTGGTACCTGATAGTAACGGGTACCGTACCCGCCTTAAATTCATTTAGTACCTGCTGCAATCTTTGCAGGTAATTGTGGTCTATTTGCGGCGATTGTACAGTGATATTCAAAGATTTCAGCGATTTTTCCCGCACTGCGGTTATTTCACTGACATCACGGCCCGACATTGTAAGGCCACCATTAAAATCATCAAAGCTGACCTGTCCGGTTATCACCAGAATACGGTCTTTTTGCAGCAATTCCTCAAATGTTTCTAACTGTTCCGGGAAAAAACGTACATCTAACCGGGCCGATTTATCATCCAGGGTAACGATTGCCCAGCGCCGACCTTTCTTGTTGATCATTACCCGCACTGACACCACTAAGCCGGCGACCTGCACGCTCTGGTCTTTCTTGGTCGGCTGCAGCTCAACCAAGCGGCACGATACATAGTGGCGAATTTCGTCCGCGTAACGGTTAATCGGATGGCCGGTTAAATATAACCCCAGCGTTTCCCGCTCACCTTCCAGCCAGATTTCATCGGGCCACTCTGGCACCTGCTTAAATGCCGTTGCCGATTGCTCTGGCTCTGGGCTTAACAAGCCAAATAAGTCATCCTGGCCAACGGCCTGTGCTTTGGCATGTTGCTCAGCCTTTTTCATCGCTTCTTCGAGGCTCGCCATTAACGCCGCCCGATGAGGGCCGAGTTGATCCATGGCGCCTGATAAAATCAGTTTCTCCATTACCCGCCGGTTTAGCCGTTTTAAATCGACTTTTGCACAGAAATCAAATAAATCATGAAAGCTGCCATACTGGTTTCGCGCCTCAATAATAGCGTCTATCGGGCTCTCACCGACGCCTTTTATGGCGCCAATACCGTAGACAATATGGCCTTGCTCGTTAACGGTGAACTTATACTGACCACTGTTTACATCAGGTGGATTAAGTTTAAGCTTCATCCGCTCGCACTCATCAACCAGCGTGACAATTTTATCGGTGTTATCCATATCCGCCGACATTACCGCAGCCATAAATTCGGCCGGGAAATGGGCTTTCATCCAAAGGGTTTGGTATGACACCAGGGCATACGCGGCAGAGTGTGACTTGTTAAAGCCATAGCCGGCAAACTTTTCCACCAAATCGAATATTTTGATCGCCAGTTCCGGATCGATGCCATTTTTGGCAGCGCCTTCCTGAAAAGTATCACGCTGCTTGGCCATTTCTTCCGGCTTTTTCTTACCCATGGCCCGGCGTAACAAGTCTGCACCACCAAGCGAGTAACCAGACAATACCTGAGCAATTTGCATAACCTGTTCCTGGTACAGGATAATGCCGTAGGTTGGCTCTAAAATAGGCTTTAATGAGTCATGCTGCCAGGTCGCATCAGGGTATGATATTTCTTCCCGGCCGCGTTTTCGGTCAATAAAGTTATCAACCATGCCTGATTGCAATGGGCCTGGCCGAAACAGCGCCACCAAAGCGATCATATCCTCGAAACAGTCAGGCTGCAGGCGGCGGATTAAGTCTTTCATGCCGCGTGATTCAAGCTGAAATACCGCTGTTGTATCTGCTCGTTGCAGCAAATCAAAACTGCGCTTATCAACCAGTGGAATACTGTTGATGTCAATCGGCTTGCGGCCCTCTTTCTGCAGCCGGCTGTTCGCCATATTGACTGCCCACTGCAATATGGTAAGGGTGCGCAAACCGAGGAAATCGAACTTAACCAAGCCGGCGTACTCGACATCGTTTTTATCAAACTGGGTAACCGGATTATTGCCTTCGTCGTCGCAATATAATGGCGAGAAATCAGTAATTTTAGTGGGGGCTATCACCACACCACCGGCGTGTTTACCGGCATTACGAGTCACACCTTCCAGCTGGCGGGCCATATCGATAAGATCTTTAACTTCCTGATCCTGGGCATATAGCTCAGGTAAACGGGGTTCCTCTTTAAAAGCCTGTTCCAGAGTCATGCCGGGCGTCGGCGGGATCAGTTTGGAAATCCGGTCAACAAACCCATACGGATGACCGAGTACCCGGCCAACATCCCGGATAACGGCTTTGGCCGCCATAGTACCAAAGGTAATGATTTGGGATACCGCTTCGCGGCCATACATTTCGGCAACGTGATCAATAACCTCGTCACGCCGATCCATACAGAAATCGACATCAAAATCGGGCATTGATACCCGTTCCGGATTTAAAAACCTTTCAAACAGCAGGTCAAATTCCAGCGGGTCTAAATCGGTAATTTTAAGGGCATAGGCTACCAGAGAACCAGCACCCGATCCCCGCCCCGGCCCTACCGGAATGTCGTTGTCTTTACTCCACTGAATAAACTCCATTACTACCAGGAAGTAGCCCGGAAAACCCATTTGGTTAATAACGTCCAGTTCTATCTGTAACCGCTCGTCATAGGGTGGTCGTTTGGCAATGCGCTCAGCTTCGTCCGGAAATAATTGCAGCAGCCGCTGTTCCAGTCCTTCCTGTGATTTCAGTACCAGAAAGTCACCGTCGGTCATGCCACCTGTCGGGAACGCAGGTAAAAAATATTCCCCGAGGCGAATAGTTACATTGCAGCGTCGGGCAATTTCTACGCTATTTTCCAGCGCTTCCGGAATATCAGCAAATAGTTCCTGCATTTCCTGCTCGGTACGCAGGTACTGCTGCTCAGAATAGTTTTTTGGCCGGCGTTTATCATCGAGGGTAAAACCATCATGAATAGCCACCCGGATTTCGTGAGCCGGATAGTCGCTGGCCTGCAAAAACACCACTTCGTTGGTCGCCACAACCGGTAGCTGCTGTTGTTCAGCCAGCAGCACTGCTTTTTGAATATAACGCTCTTCGTCAGGCCGGTTTGTCCGAATTAACTCCAGATAAAACCTGTCTGCAAAGTATTGCTGATAAAAACTGACCAGTTCGGTTACCGTTTGCGGGTTTTCTTTTACCAGGGCCTTACCCAGCGGACCATCTTTACCACCTGATAGCACAATCAGACCACTGTTGTGTTCGGCAAGCCATTGGTGATCAAGCTGTGGCTTGCCCGCGACATGCCCCCGCAAATAGGCTTTGGAAATCAGCATCGTCAGATTTTGATAACCGACATTATCCATAGCCAGCAGCAGTAGCCGGGCACTTTCGTTGCCTAACAGTGGGTGCTGCACCCAGCAATCCACTCCAACCAGCGGCTTAATACCGGCATCGTGTGCCGCGCTGTAGAACCGGACTAACCCGCAAAAATTCATCTGATCAGTCAGCGCAAGGGCAGGCATTTTTGCTGCAGCCGCAGCTTTGACAATCGGTTTAACCTTGGCCACACCGTCGATCATTGAGAAATCGCTATGCACCCGTAAATGAATAAATGCCGGATTCTTCATCAGGAATTCCGCTCAGCAATCAGGCGCACCGGCTTAAAACTGCGGCGGTGTTCGGCCAGAATACCGTATTCGCCTATCGCTGCCAGATGTTGCGCTGTCGGGTAACCTTTGTGCGCGGCAAAACCAAAATGGGGGTAGCGCTCGTCTAGCCCGGCCATCTCCGCATCCCTTGCCACTTTCGCTAAAATTGAAGCGGCACTGATTTCCGGCACCAGACTATCGCCTTTGACAACTGCAGTAGCGGGCATGGGCAGCTCAGGGCATCGGTTGCCATCAATCATCGCCCACTCAGGCTGAATTGTTAAAGCAGCCACCGCGCGTTGCATGGCAAGCATGGTGGCATGCAAGATATTCAGCCGGTCAATTTCAGCCGGTTCGGCCCTGCCGAGCGCCCAGCAGAGTGCGCGTTCTTTTATCTGCTGTGCAAGTGCTTCACGTTTAGCAGCGCTGAGCTTTTTTGAGTCTGTCAGCCCGGCAATCGGCCGTGCCGGGTCAAGTATCACGGCAGCAGTCACAACGGCACCAACCAGTGGCCCGCGGCCGACTTCATCCACACCACATAATAATTGTACTTCAGGTCTATGCCACAACATCAGAACGCACTACCTCCAGTATTGCTTCAGCAGCCCGTGCGCTGGCATTACATTTAATTTGCTGATGAATAGTCTGGTAATCTGCAACCAGCTTTTTATTATCAGCTTGCAGCATCGGCGCCATCGCCGCCACCAGAGCCGCAGGTGTAACCTGATGTTGTAACAGCTCCGGCACCATGGCCCTGCCAGCCAGCAAATTAGGTAAACTGAAATGAGCCAGCTTAACCAGGCGCCGGCCAATCTGATAGGTTAACCAGTTCGCCCGGTAGCCAACCACCATCAAACACTTGGCTAGCATTGCTTCAAGGGTTGCCGTTCCCGAGGTAATAAAGGTTGCATCTGCCGCCAGCAATACTTGCCGGGCCTGACCGGTGAACACGGTGACAGCCAGTTCTGGCGCACATTGCTGTTTTATTCCGGCAAACAGTGCTGCTTTTTGTTCAGTAACCATATTAGCAACAAGTTGTAATTCTGGTTGCTGAAGCTGCAACATACGGGCAGCTTCCAGAAAATCCGGCGCCAATAGTTTAATCTCATTACTGCGACTGCCAGGCATTATTGCCAGCACTGGCCGGGCTGGGTCCAGACCCAGTGCCGTTTTGTGCTCTGCTTTATCGACGACTATGGGCATAGTATCGGCCATGGTGTGGCCAACAAAAGTACAAGGTACCTGATATTTGTCGTAAAATGCTTTTTCAAAAGGTAACAATGACAACACCATATTGGTTGCCCTGGCGATTTTGAAAATACGTTTATGGCGCCAGGCCCAAACCGACGGGCTGACATAATGGACGGTTTTGATACCGGCTTGCTTTAACTCCAGCTCAACCCGCAAATTGAAATCCGGGGCGTCGATGCCGACAAAAACATCCGGTGGGTTTTTCAGCATTGTCGCTACTATTTCACGTTTTACCTGGATTAGCCGCGGTAACCGGCCCAGCACTTCAACCAGGCCCATAACAGCCAGCTCTTCCATATCGAACAGTGCGTTAAAACCAAGTGCCTGCATACGCGGGCCACCAATGCCATAAAAATTTGCATCGGGGTGAAGCTGACGTAATGCTTCGATTAAATCGGCGCCAAGAATGTCGCCGGAGTGTTCGCCAGCAATAATGGCAATATTAAATACAGCATTGTTTTTATTAATTATTTTATCGCTCATTTACTGTTATTTTTAAACCCATGTACTCTATTATGTACTCAATGAGAAATTGGCTCGCATCTGCTAATGGCAATATTAACCCGCTTTGTTATGCTGTTGGAAATTTAATTGCCGGGTTTAACAATGCACATCATTTTAATGCTGGGTTTGGTTATCGTGGGGTGGGGGCTTGGTGATAGTGTCAGCTGGCTTCTTGGGTTGCCACTTATTTGCGCTGGGCTTTATTGTTTTGAACTTGGAGGTAAGAAAGGTAGGGCATGGCGACAACGGCAGGAGGATATGTTTATTCTGCTTGGTCTGCTGGCTGTGCCGGCTATTATCCTGGCTAACATCATGGGATGGTAAAACCCGGCGCGCTGTTAACGGCCGGGTTTGTTTGGTGTTAACTGTTTTATTAAACAGCTTTTAAGTCGGTTATTGAGAACATAGCCTTAATAGCTGGTATTGCATCATCGTCAATCGGGAATGCGTAGTCTCTAAAGTGAATACACATACTGTTTTTATTCCATTGCCCCGGTTGGAACGATACATCCTTCGCCTTAACATCTGTCTCAAGTATTTCGTCACCAATCATTACCATAGCGCCGCTTTTGCGCTCGTTCAAATCCTCCGCTTGGAGGACCCTTATAGCAAGCAGGCCGTCGATGCTAATATCAAAACGCCCCACATCAACAAACTTTACTGTATTGCTCATGTTAATTCCTTAAGCCATAAATATTTCAGAAATCGGTTTATCTAACCGGCTCTTGTTTTCCTCACCCATGAAGATCCGCAACCTGCGGCTTTCTTCGCGTAACAGCTTCGCCTCTAAGTCGCGCTGCTCTGCTTTTGACTCTATATAAGCAGCTACTGCGCCAGCTTCATTGGCAAGTTGCCTGGCCACATGCACATCGATCAACGCTTTGTTGCTGGCATCAATCAGCGTGGGCTTACCATCTTCAACACTTACCAGCCAGCGGCTGTAGCTGCTGTTGTTTGGTATGGCCACCATTATGCCCTGGGCGCTCACTTCGGCTTGCTTTGGCAGCAATTCCCCTTCCATGCAAAGCCGGTGTACATATTCAATAGCCTGTGGCAACTGCTCTTTTGTCAATTCATCCAAATGATCAACGCCAAAACGGTGATGAATAAATTTATAAGCATCAGGGTAAGGCAGGCCACGTTTAGCCACCAGCATGTTAACAGCGTCTTTAAGTGGGGTGCGTTCCATTGTGGTTGTAAGTTCTGATTTTGAAGGGCGTTCGGCTTTTCCTTTAACCCAGTAGTCAGATAATGCTTTGAAACACTCAGCTTGATATCTTACTAGCTTTTCTCTAATGCCGTCCTTAACACGGCTTGCATCAATACTGAACAACCATCCGTTTAGCATATCTAATGGTAAGCAGCTAAACGGCCTAGTTTTACCATCTGCAGCAACCATGCGTATGATACGAATGGTTGAATTTAGAACAGGGTGGCGCTTGATTCTCTCGAGTTGAGCGTTCCATGCAACACCGACCGCTTTACAGATAGGCATCATTGCAACAAATACTGCATCACCATCTTTTACTGTGATTAAGTCGGTACCATGAAAATTTATGGTCATGGCTTTGGTATTTTGATCGCGTTTTGCTATAGTATTCATGTTTACTTTCCTGAGTTAGTTAGTAAATCCGGCCTCAACTGTTCCAGCAGTTGGGGCTTTCTCTTTTTTGCAGCTCATGCTGCCGCCAGTTTCACACCATCAGCCGCGTAAGCCTGCTTTAAGCGGTAAACCATTTCAGCGTTTAAAGAACGACCCTGCTCTTTAGCGATATCTTTTACCACCTGATGCATTTCTGGCGGCATACGCAACATTAGACCTTTCGTTACTTTTCTTGGCATTTTATTTCTCCCTTCAATGCGGCACCGTGCCACCATTGAAATATAGTGGCACAATGCTACCCTGTCAATTGTTTTTTTTTGAGGTTCTTATGTCTAGAGAAGATCCAAAAATTAATATAAGAGTTCCTCTTTGGCTAAAAGACAAGTTACACCAATCTGCAGGTGCGTCTGGCCGTTCAGTGAATTCAGAAATAGCGCTTAGGCTGCAAGCTAGTTTTATGGGCGATGTTGGTATGGAAATTCTACCCAGCGCGGAATTTGCAGAGTTCCTATCCAATCAAGCAAGAGTGAACGACTTTAACTCTGCGGTAATGACAATC
The DNA here is from genome assembly GCF_019100565.1 of Arsukibacterium indicum. Lineage (GTDB taxonomy): Bacteria > Pseudomonadota > Gammaproteobacteria > Enterobacterales > Alteromonadaceae > Alishewanella > Alishewanella indicum. The sequence goes on from NZ_JAHRID010000001.1 coordinate 715,663, forward strand.
ATCGAGGACTCTATTGCGCCGGCATTAAAGAAAGCGATATTCAGAGGCGAACGGGAATTCTCAGTAGATATAGATCCAATGGTTCAACACTTCTACAAAAACTTTGAGTTCGCACCTATCGATCTGGTTAACGAGGTGATCGATACACTGAGAAAAGCAGGTTACTCTGCCGAGGCTGACTCGACAGAAATTATTGGCAAGTTCTGATGGAGCAGATATGAAATATTTAATTTTGTTATTGGCATTGCCGGTTATGGTTAGTGCAAAACCAGCTTCAAGTGATTCTGAATCATTCCCTCATTTTATGAGTGGCAACGAGTTATTTGCCAGTTACTCGCATGAAAAAAGCAAGTCAACAGATTATTTTGAGCGTGGCATTTTTTTGGGATTCATACTCGGAGCAATGGATGTAGGTCGTGGGAAGTTATTCTGTTTGCCATCCAATATTTCAGCAAAGCAAGCAGCAGATACTATAGGTAAATACCTTACAGATAACCCTGAACGCCGCCACTTCTCCGGCGCTAGGTTAGTTGCAGAGGCTCTTAACGAACACTATCCCTGTGAAAAGCCGGATTAGCCGGCTACCACTCTCCTAAATTAAACCGAACATAAGCCGCCTGGTACAACGCATTTTTGCGCCGGGCTATGTCGTCCAGTTGTTCGCGCTTCTGCGTACCGCTGAGCGATTTATTCAGGTTAACCCTCTCTGCCTGCTTATTAAGCGCTGATACCTGACGCTGCACCCGATTAAGCTGGATGCGTGAACGCAGCTGCTTGCTGTTATCTTCCAGCAGTTTTTGTTGTCGTTCGGTATTACCTTCTTCCGTTGCCCGCTTATAACTACCATAGGCCTGGGTGGCCGCTTTAAGTGAATCGTAAAATTCCTGCTGGAATTTGGTATTCCCTTTCGGGCTGTCGCCCTGATAAAACGCTTTAATAACCGGGTACCGGCTAATAGGCGCATCAGCTGCCTCTATACCGAGCATTTGCCTTGCTACTGCATCACTCATAGAAAGCACATACCCGCCGATGGTACCGGTGTAACCTACAACCAGATGTTCTACTTGCTTAGGTGATACACCAAAGTGCTTTGATATTTTACCAATAAGCTTGGCCGTGTCGCTGGTGTAGGCGTTATACCGATCTTCTTTAAGCTTGTTTTCATCCGACATATTTTCAATGTCAGTGCCACGGAAGAAAGATTTATTAAATGCCATTTCTGCCAGCGGTAATGCCAGCTGTGGGATCGGGTTAAGCGCCAGGGTATTAAACACTGCATGGCTAACCGCTTTGCCTAAGTCGCTGGCAGGCTGGCTGCCGCTTCCGTAATGCAGCATGCGCTCAGGAAAGGTGCCGAAGATAATACCAAGCTCGAATGGTTTCGGGATCCGCAGGTGCTGATCACCTAACCAGAAATGCCAATTAGCATCTTTATCCCAGTCGGCCAGCTCCTGATAGCGCTCGTCCTCGTCATTCAATGCAGCCAGCGCCAGCGAGAATGCAGCCACTTTCATGCCTTTCATAGCAAGTTTAGCTGACAATACTTTGGCTACCCGGTCACCGTCACCCGCTCTGGCAGCCCGGATCAGTTTGCTCATACCCTGCAGCCTGGCGTTGAAGAACGGCAGAAAATCAATCATCGTGCCGATTAGCTTAAAGTTACCTTTAAGTGAATAATCCATTAAATCTTTCGCATAATATGCTGATTCTCTTGCAGATTTTCCACTCTTAAGCGATGCTTCATACGTCATTAACCGGTTAGCGTTCTCTACCTTGTCGCTGGCGTTGCGGTACTTCTCCAGCAACTGACCGCCTTTGGTTACCAGTGAATCCATGTAGCTGTTAACCTGATTAACCGTCAGGCCTTTTGACTTGAGCGCCCGGCGAACCTGCTGGCTTGCTGCCTCTGGATCTGCGCCATGCACATAACCGCCCTGGAATGCTGCGCCACTGAATATCAGATCGCGGTAGGCTTCATCCTCTTTAAACGCTTTGCGTAAACCCTTGATGCTGTCAGAGCCAAACTTGAAGTCGTCTTTGTTTACCATCCAGGCATGCGCCGCATCGCGCACGAAGTTCTTTGCAATAAAGTCCGGGCTCAGTGTTATGCCCGCCGTCAGGAAGCGCTTAGCGCTGCGGCCTAACCGGTTGAACAATGACTTGCTGCCCGGGTCACTGATTTGCAGTAAGCCGCGCAGCAGTGCCGGATCTGATACCGCATAAGCCTCTGGCTTGCCATCGCGCATAACTTTAACCCGGCTTATTTGCCTAAGTTCTGCCTGGCTTAGCGCAACTATGTCAGGGCTGGTAACCGGTTGCATGTAGTCAGTGCCGGACAGGTTGGCAACAATTTCAAGCATGGCATTGTTTTTAAGTGACGCATCAATCAGTGTGCTATGGCGCTGAATGATATTCTCCAACAAGTCCTTAGTTGACTGCTTGCCGCCCTTAAGCTCCTTAAGCTGTGCATTCTGATTGGCGATGCCGTTCTTTGACTTTGGACCGTGTACCATTGAGGCAATGCCCTGCATTTCCGGGTCAACGTCCATATCACGGAAAAACGGCACGTACCATTCTTCATCAAACCCGCTGCGCTGGGCTTCACTGATCAAGCCAGCCTGCTGCGCCAGGTCAATAATGGCAGAGTTAATCTTGTTATATTCCTGGCGCACCGCTTCAAACTGTTCTTCTTTGCCGGCTGCCAGTGCTTTTAGTTCGGCAATGTCAGCCGCGGTTAAATTGTTCTCGCGGCCCTCAGCCATAAGCTGCTCTGCCCGGTTGGCGCCCATCCATGCCAGCCAGTTGTTAAGCTCATCACCCAGGGTGCTGAACACCTCCAATAAGCCTTTGGTGTCAGCCTTGCGAGCTACTACGCCGTTCTTCCATTCAGGCGCGCCATAGTGGAATACGCCATGCAGAACGTCAGCTAAACCAGAGGCTAACCGGGCAGACACGTAGCCTTGCCTATTGGGGTCGGTAACGCCCACCGATTCCTCTGCCTGCTTAATGCCAGACATGCCATCAAAGATCCCCTCGTTTAACCGCTGCCAAAACTTACTGCTTTTCAGTGTGTCGGCGGTTTCGTGGTACCGGGCAGTGGCTTTTTCTTTCAGGGTTTCGTCAGCTTGCTCGCCAAGGCCCAGTTTTTCTTTTGCGGTGCGGGTGTCGGGCTCTGCGGTGCGGCTGAATTGTAAGTCCTGATCTGCATCAGCATCGGTATTACTATCAAAGGCAACAGCTTTACCTGCTTGCCTGCGCGGCGCACGGCCGCTTTTGAATCCCTGCACAATACTATCCATCATGTCGCGCATGAAATCCATATCAGTATCACTTGGGCGGGTAATTCCGACTTTGGCCAGCTGGTTATTCAGCCAGCGCATCATAGCCTGGTACCAATATTTCAGGCTGCCGCTATCGGGCTGATCTTCGACAAACCGGGCAAAGAATTCTTCGGCCTGCTTCTCTGGTGTCAGGTCGCTATAGTCGTTCATTATGCCAGCCCAGCGCTGCCGGAATGACGGCTTAGTGCGGGTGGTATTAATGCGGTCCAGAAACTGCTTGTAAGTCACCGGGCCAATCACTGACTGCAAGCCACCGTGCGCAATCACTTCATGCGCCAGGGTGCGGCGGGCATGCTCAATGCTGTCAAAGTTGCCGGCGATAAGGTAAGCGGTTTTAGTTGTGTCGTCATAAGCGCCGCGCACAATGCTGCCAGACAATGACATATTCCACTTAAGTTCCGCTTCCTGCTGGTTGCGTAGCACTTCAACCTTAATGCCGGCTGCGTTGTTCAGCTTCTTCATAAACTGCTTAACCATTACCTCCAGCGTGCCAGGGGAAACGCCCTTGGCTTTCTGGTTACGCATGGTGTCGTAGTTGGCTGCGGCGAATTGAATGCCCGCATCCTCATTAGCTTCCCTGCTAAAAAGCATCGTGCCTTTATCGGTTTCTTTGGTCTGCAGCGTATCAAACAGCTTGCGATATGCTGGGTTTATCGTTGCCTGCTCAGCTTTAGTTGGATATGGGTAGGTTTGATCTGGCAAGTTGCCCTGCATTTCTTCCAGTGCATTCCATGCCTCTGGCTCAATGATGTTGGCCAGATAGTCATTGCTGAATTCTTTGGCAGCCAGTTCATCAATAACAAAAGCCTCAAACGAACGGGCTGATGCTTCTTGTGTAGTTGACCAATAAGGTTTACTGCGGCGATGATCAAGGTTGGCTGACCGCTTAATTAACCCGGACTGTCTTATTGCTGACATTACACCATCAAAAGCCTGACGAACTTCCGGGCGCATATCGCTGCCTCGGACACCTGATCCGTCTGTAGCAAATGCAGCAGGCTTGCCGACCATTCTGGCAAAGTAATTATCAACCGCGTGCCACCATTCATGCGCAAGAGATCCTGCGCCTTTTTCCTTGGTCATATTGATAACAACATAGTCACGCTCATAGTGTGCTTTAAAGCCGCGCTTACCGCCCTTGCCTCTGGCTCCGAACGCCATACCAAGCTCACCATTTAGAGCAATAGCTTTTGGTGGTACACCAATAACCTCGGCAAGATCCATTAACGCATCGTATGCCTCGTTTAAATCTTTCTGCCTGCGGCCCTGCTCCACCCAGTTGCCGAACTCAACACCACGGAAACCAAAGGTATCAGCAAAGATAGCTGGGGTTACGTTTCCAGAGAAACGAGCTGGCCCTATGCGGTCGCGGTTTTCAGCCCGGCGCATGCCCGGTGTATCTTTTAGGCGCTGCAACTTAGCCTCGATATCGGCCCTGTTATTTTTCAGGTAATCACGAGCAGCATTTACAGAGCCAAAATCCTGAATGCGTAGCACTCCCGATCCACCTTTCCAGCCAAGGTATACTTGCTTGGTAGCACGACTGGTATAAATACCAATGTTGCTTTGTTTTTTGCCTGGGGAATCAGGATTAGCGCTTGCCTCTGCCTCAATCAGTTTGCTGAGATTGTCGAGTGCGGTTTGCTGATTGTCGCTGGCCAGATCAAGAATGTCTGTGCGACCATTTTTAGGGAAGTAAAACACCTTTGCCGGGCGATACTCTTGGCCTTTAAACATGGTAAAGGCGCCAGAGTCCAGTCGGTACTTTGCAGCAAGCTTTAATGTTTCAGGGTTAGCCTTGGCAATGGCAGGAATGGCGTCAGCAATAGCAGCCAAATCGCCACCACCTTTGCGCATAGCGGCAAGCACATTCTCTAACGGCACATCACCAGAAATAATATCTGCTGCAAAGCCACGCAGCACATCCACCTTTTCAGCCCAGCGCCGCACCTTATATGTGTCACGGGGTTTAGTTGGTATCTCTGCACGCATAGCAGCAATTAATGCTAGCGTTTCCCTAGGCACGCCATCAGCTGCCATTTTCACATAGTCAGGTTCAGGGAATGCTTTAGATAGCGGCAGTTCTGCGGTACTGGCATCACTGTTAATGGCATCAGAGAACCCGCCCCATACGTCCTTACGGGCGCCACCTATCTTTTCACCAAAGTCGTCAATCGGTTCTGATGGCTCAATCTCAGAAACAGAAACCCCGGCATCGGCCGGGGTCTGGTTGGTTATATTTGGTTCGCTATCTGGCTCCGGATCCGCAACGGCTTGCGTATCTTCGGTAACGTCAGTGGGCGTTGCTGTGGTTTCAGCTTCGCTTTCATTTGCTGCTGCGGGCTCCTGCTCTGAAGTTGCTTCGGTATCAGTTTGGGTTGCATCAGTATCAGCCTGTCCATCTGCAACCGTAGAACTGGGGAACTCTTTGGCCAGGGGGATCAGCTCATCTATTGGCGCGTCGAGCCGGATAATGTCAACAGCCTCTGCTTTCTCCCGCGCAGCAAGCCACTGGTGGTGACCATCCAGAACGTAGCCATCAGACGATACCAGTATCGAGCGGTTGCCGCCGTCAAACTCCATGGCTTTCTTAACTTTGGCTGGGCTGAATTCTTCTTGGGTGGGTTTTAAATCAGCAGCTGGAACGGTTTGCGATTCATGGGTAATGCCCCGGCCTTTCATGAATTGGGTTAGTGCGCCGCGGTGCTCGGCTTTTATCTGCGGCATTTCTGCCCGCGGCACTTTTTTGGTACCGGTTTCGTCAGCGAATGCAGTCCACTCTTTGTCAATAACTTGCCCGGCCAAATCAGCAGCGGGTGTGGTTTTGTTTTTTGAGTCCTGCACAGCCCGCCAGCCAAAGCCATCAGCAAATGGTACTGCTTCAATTTCGTTACCTGCTTTACGGGCAGCGCGGGCAGTCTTACTGGCCAGTGCTTCCTTAGGTGACTGGAACGGCTGGCCTGATTGCTTAACGGTTGCACCGGTTTCATTGCTGGCGAATACAATATCTTTTTGCGGAATGCGCGGCTGTGCATTATTGCGGGCATTGTCAGCAAAGCGCTGCGTGTCTCGCTGCAAATTATCGGCACGTTCCTGCGCCTGCTGCGCTGGTCGGCCATCTTCACCAAAGATAATGCCCTTATCAGTAATACCCTGTGGCCGCGGCTGCGTACGGATAGGCTGCTGGTACTCACCGGTTAAGCGATTGTCTGGCAGGAACTGTGCCTGCTCACCGTCCATCGTGGCGCCCGCGAGTAAGCCCGCTGTTTGTTGCTTTTGTGCCGGCAACACTTCGCCCTGGAACTGATAGCGAGCCGGGCTAAAACGGTCCTGCTCTGTTGGTGATTGAAAGTTTGCTGCCGCGTTAACCAGATCAGCAACGGTTTTGGCGCGCATTTCATCAAGTGATTGCTGAACAGGGCTGGTAATGAAGTCGCCAAACTTACCTGCGCCAGCCCCAGTATTAAAACCTGCCTGCCTTGCCGCTGTTGGTTGGTCATAGTTTATGATCTCGTCAATAGCAGCCTTACTGCTGGTCATAGTTTCGTTAAGCGAGTCCATTGCGCCAGCTAAGTCCGGATTGCTTTCGCGTATGGAGTCAGCAACGGGATCTGCTTTAGGTTGTTCAGCTGCTGGCGGAGGTGTCTGCGCCTGGTTACGATTAGCAATACCACCCAATAGCCCGGCACCGGCACCAAAGCCACCACCGGCAATACCCTCATTAAGTGCGGCTACTGCAACGCCATCAGCCGGATCCCGACCATCAATAGGTTGCACTGCCTGATTAATCGCATACTCCTGCACGCCGGCTTGCGCCGCCTCTGTGCTACCCTCGACCGCAAAGCCTTTAACTGCTGAGCGCATAGCGCCAGATTTAGCCAGTCGGGCGCCCATTAAGGCCTTGCCGATTATCGGATCACCAATAGCAGATGCGCCAAAGTTCGCCAGTAGCACCTTTGGATCTGAACGCACTTCATCAGCCACCCGGGCAGCAATGGCATCTTTAGCCGCATCCCACTTTTGTTCGTCCGTCCAGTCTGTCTTACTGGCATAAATCCCTTTGAACACATCGCGGAAAATAGGCGACTGGGCCAGCACGGCATCCGGCATATTCTGGATTTCCTGCCGGGCTTGCTCCATACCCTGACCAGTAGCAGCTGCGCCACCAGTAGCACCCATCCCGACTATATTGGCAGCAGCTTTACCTTTAGCTCCAAGACTTGCCACTTTTGCTGCGCCGCCCGCAAGGCCCGCACCAGGTATTGCAGTTGGCACAAACTGGCCTGCAACATTAGCGAGTGTTAGCAACCAGGTATCGATATCAGTCAGGCCATCGCCCATCTGAATATCGCCCTGCTCATTCTGATCAAAGAATGACTTACCCATGGCCTGCTTGCCGCGATCAGACATAGTATCTTGCTGCGCATCTGACCGGGAATAGAACTGCTGCGCAATACCATCAGCGCCAACAAAGTCAAATATACCGCCGATAGCTGATAAGCCACCCGCCTGAAAGGCGTCAACTGTATCACCAAAACGGCCTTGCTGTTTAGGCTGCTGAGTCGAGCTTGGAATATAAAGCTTCGGCATTGGCCGGTTAAAATAGTTTGGAGTGGAAGCCATGATCTACCCTTTGATTTAATAATGTGCGGGGATTAAAAAAGCCGCTGTTAAGCGGCTGTGTTTATCGGAATGTATTCTTTCTGGCTAGATAATAAGGGTCTTGCCGCCAGTCCTGCTTTTGCGGCATAAAGGTATTGGTAGGCTTATTGGCTTCCCAGTTTTGCTGCAACTGCCTGATTCGCTGGATCTCAGCTTCATTCCCTGAAATCCGTGCATTTGCCTGCTCAACTTGTGCAGGCGTTAAACTTAACAGCCCTTGCTGCAACACCTGCTGCTGCCGCTGATTAGACTGTTCAAGCCTGCCAGTTCTGGCATTGGCTGCATTGGCAAGCGGGTCAATGGTTTGCAGTGGCTGAATGATGTCAGAGACAAAACCGCTCAAGTCACGCTTTGGCGGTGCGTTTGTATCTGTGTTGCCGCTACCAGCAGATGTATTGTCGCCATCACCGCCATTGGGTTCCGGCTTAACTGTTAGCAAATATTCATAGCTGGTTCCTTTTAGCCTTTCAGGGCCATAGCTTTGCACCATTCGATGAACCTCGCCGCCGTAATAATCCCGTACCTCTTTTATTTCAGCAGCCATCTGATTTTGTAATTCATCACTAGCGCCCATTTCCCCCAGCTTTTCATACTTCTTCTGGATAGCTGTTTCGGCTTTAAGCTGTTGGTCCATAACCCCTGCCAGATTATTTTCAATAACCTGCTGTTCACGCACAGACATTTGCCGGTCAAACTGGCCAGCCTGCCGGTTGCTTTCAGACTGACGGAAAGCCATATCTTCTGCTCGTTCGCCAGAGCGTAGTGCCCGATCTTCTGCCCGCTCACTACTTCTGAACTCACGGTCCTCTGCCCGCATCTGATCTTGCCGCTGCGCATCACGCTGCCAGCGGCGTTCAAAGCTGGCTTCTCGCATGCGTTCAATTTCTTCGGCGCGTTTAACCGCACGGTCTTCCTGCATTCCGGCAGCTAACATACCGCTGGCTTGTTGTAGCCCTCGGCCAAACCCTAATAGTAGAGACATAACACTTACCCCTATACGCCCAGCAGGCCGCGAGGCTTCTGCTGTTGTGGTTGCTGCTGCGGCTGTTGCTGGCCGCCACCCCGGGCGCTGGTGCCCATTAACTGCTCAGCTTCTGATACGCTTGCCTCAAGCTCGTCAGGGTCTAACGTACCCATTTGTTCTTTCAAGGTAATGTATTCACTGTAAGCCTGGCTAACCACGGCATCGATAAAGCCGTCATTAACTTCATCCTCAGCCAGTGCGCCAGCGGCAACTGCCAGTTCTGATAGTTCGGCAACAATCTCTTGCCCCAGCGGCAGCTTTATATCATCCGGGATCTGGCCGGCTTTCTTTTCAACGCCAATTAACACTGTAGCTGTGGCTTGGCCGATACCCTGGGTAATGTCCTGTGCCTGCATTACCATATTGGCAATAGCATCACCGCTTTGGCCCTCGCCGTGGATCATTTCAAGCGCCATACCAAACATTTGCTCGAGCATGGCCTGTTCTTCTTCGGTGGCCTGAACTTCTTGGCCTGCATCCATATTCATATCTTGCATTATGCGCCCCCTGCTTTTTGGCGGTTAATCAGGTCATCCAGCGTAGTGCGCCAGCTGTCGGGTTTTGGCGGCGCCATGTTCTTCGCATTCTGCACATTAAGCAGGCCAAACTGCGGCAAACCATTGGCGGCGGTTTTCCCCTCGCCATCAACACCCCAGTAAGTGCGGCGCTTGCGTTCTTCTTCGGCTGCATCGGCTTCTGCTTTGCCTGATATCATCGAGCCGGCCATATTAATGCCGCCAGTGATAAGGGCTGCTTTGCCGGCATCGCCTAAGCCACCAAGTAAACCGCCTGATGCTTTCTTTGCAGCTGTGTCAGTTACTAAGCCACCGCCTGTACCGCCTGAACCACCGGAAACTGCTGTTGGTACAGAGCCCGCACCGGCGGCCAGTGTTCCGGCTGTTTTAGCAATGGCAGCATTGTTCGCTACCGCGCCAGCGGTATACTGCGCGCCAGCGGCAGCCTGCGCGCCAAAGCCTGCGCCAACTTCACCGGCTGCAGTTAGTGCTGCGGTAGATGCGCCCGCTGCGCCTGCGCCAGTAAAGCCAGTACCAAGGGCTGATAATGCGCCGGAGAAGTTGCCCGTCATTACAGCAGAGCCTGCGCTGGTAATGCCGCCCCATGCTGAGCCTAAGCCAGCGGCGGCAGTTCCACCTCCCATAACAGACATTAACGCCGCGCCACCAAAGTAAATTGTGGCCGCTGCTGCAACTACTTTGAATATCTTGCTGCTGGTGATCTTCTTCCTGACATTATTGATGGCACTACCAACTTTTTTAATGACTTTAGTGATCGGTTTGAAAACCTTTTTTACGCCTTTAACTATTCCGCTCATGGTTACACCACCTGTTTTACTGTGGCGTAAATGCCACCAACTAAGGTTAATCCGTGGGCTTCGTACAGTTTTCCTGTGCGGCCCGACTCATCCAGTCCGGTGCTCAAGCCCAGCTGGATCTGTTTAATACCGTCGGCTTTGCACCAGCGTATAAACCGGCGCAATAACCAGACGCCTTGATCTGCATGTTCTGGTAATACACAAAATGCAATGTCAGTTGCGTAGTAGCTCTTGGCAAACCAGTGTTCATCTTTCATGGCAATAAAAAAGCCGACACATTGGCCGGCTTTCTCCGCTACGAATAGCGCCATCTTTCGATCTGTTATTGCTCGCCTGAGCATGTACGCACCCTTAGCGGGGTCCACCGTTGCATCATACGTTTTGCTGCGGTCAATAACCTGCTGGCCTATTTTTATAATGTCTGGTATGTCTGAATGCGTGCCGTTGCGGATCATTAGCGTATCATTTCCGTTGGCCGCTCAATTACACCGCCTCCACCGCCACCCGGGCGATTCGGGATCAATGAGCCGGGATTAGGGTTGGTTGTGCCGCCACCGGTGCCGGGCTGCATTACTGGCGGGTTATATTGATTGCCACCACCACCCGTTGCCGGGCCTGTGCCTGGTCCAGTATCAACGCCAGGCTGAGCCGGTGCTGCAAAGCCATATATTGCCTGCAGTGCTGACTGCTGTTGTTGAAACATTTGCTGCAGCTGTGCAACGCCTGCTGCCTGCTGCTCTGGCGTCATGTTCGGGTTGCTGTAAACCAATGCCACCTGCTCAAGATAATTGTTGTAGGCGTTAGCACTGCTATTGCGATAGTCCATTGCTGCCTGTGCATCAACCTGCTTTTCAAACCGTGAATCTTCAAACTCGAACTGGGCTTTGGTTTTCTCCAAGTCTTGCAAAAACCCTTTATCCATTTTATCCAGGTCAAATTTCTGCATGATCTGATCACGCCGGTCCTGCAGCTGCGCGCCACGCTCCATCTGCTGCAACTGCTGCTGGCCTTGATAGTCCAGCGTGCCAAGCTGCTGCCGGTATTGCAGATCAGCCATTGACGCCTGAAACCCCTGCTGCGCATTAAGCTCTTGCATGCGCTGCGCGCCTTGCGCGTCAAGCATACCCAGGTTTTGTTTATACTGCAGCTGCTGCAATTCTGTTTGTAATTGCCCTTGCTTATCAAACATGCTGGCGTCATGCGTGCGGCTTAAGTTGTTTTGCTCGGCCTGGAAATTCTGCTGCCAACCAAGCTGATCGGCATTGCTGTAGGTTTGCGCGTCCTGCTGAGCTATTGGTGTTGCCCGATCAATCATCGCACCCATGCCGGCGCCAGCTGCAAGGCTTGACGACTGTAGCCCGCGGCTTGCCGCTTGCTCTTGGGTTTGTGATACAACACGATTCATCAGTGCACTGTTTGGGTCTAAAAGTCCGGATAGCCTATTTTCAACAAGGGATTCACTGCGCGGGTCATACTGCCTGTTGGTTACTCCTTGAACCCCCGAATATCCGTTAGATTGATAAGGTTTATTTAATTCAGCATTACTCACATTGCCAACCTTGGTGTATTCGGCAGGCTCGTAGTTAAACTCAGGGCTGGCAGGCTTCACTGGCTGCGTTACATTAATTCCCAGTAACCCACCTGTTGAGCTCGCAGCAGTTCGAGGATTGCCGCTGGCAGCTGTTGTTGAATACGCTGTAGGCTGAACCGCCGTTGTATTTATAGTGTCCATCGGGCGGCCAGTAGTGGGGTCCAGATTTTCTTTTGGCATGGTGATTGGCTTAACCTGCTTATTGCCTATTTTGGTATTTGTAGGCACATAGTTAGCCACCGGCTGCTTAACCGCAGTCGGTTTGGGAACTTGATTGATCATGTTATTACCTCAGAGGGCGTATTACAGATAAGGGCGTAAGGCAGGCATTATTGGTGAATAATAAGCCAATAACGCCAGACTAACAACTTACGGTTGAATAAATCGCCAGTTTTGTGGGCGGTGATTAAATATAGTCATATCGGTGCCGGCTGGCACGGATGGCTGCTGTTGCTCGCCTTTGGTCTTAACAGCCCAGTCAATGCGGTTGCCGCCGTGTTCAACCCAGCAGTTGTGCTGAATTCCATGAAACGCATAAGTGTCTGATGTGTTTGTTTCGTAAAGGCCGCCCGCAAAAGTTAAGAGTGTAGGGGCTGATCTGTCAGGGCGAGGCCTGCGGAATATGTCATCAAATAAGACAACGCCATCTTTGGTTATCGTTACCCGGCTGTCTAACCCTCTGAATTCAAACTCCCACACGCCATTGAAATCATTGAGTGTAAATGCCTGGCTGTATTCGTTGCCACCACGCCAGATATTAGCTACTGCTCTGTTGTTTCGAGTGTCACGAGATATATAGCAGTAGAGCTGCTTCCTGCCATCAGAGCCAAACATAACCTGGCCTTGCTTGAATGGAAATGCGGCTGAGCTTTTTTCTGTGTACCGGGGAAAGAATGCTTCTTTTACAGTAAAGCCAATTTTAAATGGGTCATTCACGACATCCAGCCTGTAATTTGTAACAAAGCAACTTCCCCAGCTATTCAGATAACAATATTCACCAACTATTACTATTGGTGGCGGCTCGCTAGGATCTGGTGTTGGGGCTGGCTCTCCTGGCGGTATTACCACAACCGGCGGAACTGGCACCACTGGCGGCGTATAGCCATCATCAAGGTACTCATAAACTACCTGGTAACGGTTGTCTACCCGCAAGCCATTGCTGGTAATGCGCAAGCCTGGCTGGTTAGCCGGGCATGGATATTCAATAGAAAACCTGTCACGCTGAATACGCATATAAACAGTATCGTCGCGCACGTAGAAAAGCAGCGCATCGGTAAAGCTCTGGCCAGTGTCTTGCGGAAAATCAAACCCGGCTTGCGGGTCAATGCCGGTGGCAATTTGCACGTTAACCGACTCTTGCAATACCGGGTCATACCAGTACAACTTAAGCGTGTCGGCGCCAGTCCGGTAGAACACCAATGGCCGGCCGAGCTGGTCAAACGTCAGGCTTATCTGCTCAATCGCTTCGGCTTCGGCAAATAGCGATATCGGATTGCCCCAACCTAATTCCGGCTCTGGTGGTGGCGCAACTTCATTAATAAACGAACCGATAACGGTGCCGGTAACTCTGACAGTAACAGTGCCGCCACCAGCCTGGCGTTGCAAGTTGGAGTAGCTGCCAACCACCTCGCCCGATACGGTTACCGTGCTTTGGCCGGTACCGGCAAAGTTCTGCTCATTGATAAAGCTGCCGATGGCAACGCCACCAACGCGGCTGGTTACTGCGCCAATGCCGGCGTAGTGCTGCTCGCTGCCAGTGTTATTGACGAATGAACCAATGACTGCGCCAGACACCCGGCTTGTAACAACGCCAAAGCCGGCCTGATGCTGTTCGTTGATATAGCTGCCAACTGCACTGCCGCCAATTAAAGACCTTACAGTGCCGCTGCCAGATTGCTCCTGCGCGTTAATGAACGCGCCAATAGCCGTGCCGGATATTCTGACCGATGAAGTGCCGGTGCCGGATTGGTTTTGTTCGCCTGATTCTGCCAGCCACTGATTCAGTGGCCCCCAGGTGTTAAGCATTGGTCAGCACTCCGTAGATTGCCGCCCCATCTGGTGGCGCTACAATGTAGCCGGCTATTTCAGTGCCGACTGGCATATCTATTTCGTACTGAGCCTGGCCGCCCACAAAAGAAATATCGGCTTGCGCTATCTGCACGCCGGTTGTGCGCGCACACAGGTTTACCGCGTACGTGCCGTCTGGCAATCCGCTAATATTTAGTGGTAAGTAAGTTGCTGCCGGCGTATAAAACATACCATCAGCATCGGCTGCGGCTAGGGTTTTGGCCCAATTAACGCCGATGTTTTGATAGTTGGCCAATGACGTATCGCCACGGCCTTGCATTTCTGTGGCGCTGGCAAAATCTGCGCTTAGCTCATTTACACAAAAGTCAGCCATTGAGCCGGTTATGTTCGTTATGTCAGTATAAGCTGTTTCACCAAAAACCAACTCACCAAGCTCTACGAACCTTGTAGTTTTGGCAGAAGGTGGAGCAAACACAATAAAGTTTTCAGTCCTTGACGCCGCGCCATGAAAGTCAAAACAAACATTAATTGAACCACCGGTGTCAGCAATAATTGCATTTTTAGTGGCTGCAATTTCAACCAAGATGGGCGAAGCAAGCCACTGTCTGTTTGGGTCTTGTGTCCGAGTAGGATTGTGTCGTCTATGACCAGCAAAAATACCGTTCGGAGTGATATTAAAATAAACATAGTAGTCAAAGTTGGCTCTATCTCTAATTGCTTCTGCGTCAGTAGAATTTAGAATGTAATCAATGAATGACTTGAACGCCCACCATGCTTGAGATTCACCCATAGCATGCTGGCCGTAACTTATAACCGCTTTGCGTTTGGGGCCGCCGTCAGTTGTCGAACCACCGAACTCGAACTTAAGTGCGTACATATCGTGACCGCCACACTGCCTGCCATTCTCGTCAAGCTCAGCTGGGCTGGTAAAGTAAACACCATTAACATCAGCAGACGGTAATGGCGAAACAACGCCGGGGTGGTTAGCAAGTAAAGATGCGGCATAAGGCGCAGCAGCAGCTTGCTGACCAATTGGATGAGTCAGAATGTAAACAGTACCAGCCGGCAGCGGGTCAGCGAACTGAAACTCGATAGTTCCATCTGTGCCACCAACAAGGCTTCGGCTTGGTGCCTGAGTTAAGTTAACAAAGTCCTGCGTATATGACGGCAGAAACGTTGCGGCTGGCGTATTAAACCTGTTGAACATATTCAAACGAGGCAGAGCAAATACAGGTGATTTCCCGCCTGAACTGTTAACAGCTAAAGCTGCGATAGTCCAGCCTGTGCCGTTTGTGCCAGTTATCATTTCTGGCCTGAATGCAACGTCAACACGCGGCGAAGCTGACTCAGGGTTTGTAATAGTTGTCAGGGTCTGGCTTACGTTACCTGCGTCAAAGTCGGTTATTAAAGTTAATAAGTCAGGCGTTGCTTGTGTAGTTTCTAAAACTGGCGGCTCTGAGTATGGACCATCGCCTGCGCCGTTATAGCCAAGCACCTCAAAGCCATACTGTGTTAACTCGGCTAAATCAGTAACATCAAAAGTCAGTACATTCCCAACATCAGTAACGTCTACTCCATCAACTCTAATTTTATAACCAGTTGCACCGCTTAACGCATTCCATGTTAGCCGGATAACGCTATCAGACTGAGCGGCAGCGGCTAATCCAGTTGGTGCTGTAGCTGGCGGTGTTACTGGCACAGAGTCAGTGGTGAAACTATCGCTGGTGGCAACGTTAGAATCATTGTGCAGGAAGTGCCAATAGTAAGTTGTTTCAGCGGTTAAGCCTGTAGCATTAACGTTCTGCACGCCAGTTGCTGTAACAGCTTGGTTGGTTGCATAAGCTGCGCCAGTGCCAGCAATAATATCAGGCTTACTTGGCGGCATTGCGCTTGTTGTTACAGCTGCGTATAACGTACCGCTTGCGGTGTCAGTGGTTACTGAGCCGCTCGCTGTTGTTTCGCCAGTAGCTGCGCCAGTTGGTAAAGTTAAAACAGGCTCGGCTGCGCTCGGTGGCGGGTCGGGTAAATCTGCACCTGTGCCAATTGCCATATATCTGACTAAGTAGTCAGTATCGATTGCAAAACCGAATAACCCGTGCCAGTTATTTGCATTAGATGCAGGACAGCTTCTTGTTATAACCGGTGCTAAAGGCGTACCGTTTAAATCATTTTCGGCATAAGCTGTTACTGTCATTGTTGTTCCGCTGACAGAAAGCTTTAACCAAAATGGAACACCTGTAGTCCACACACTGGCGGCTGTTGAATCTGTCAAAGCGCTTGCCGCATTAGTGTATGTTATAGCCCTGAATACTGATTCACTAGATGAGGTTGCGACACCGTGCACAGCCACAGCACCAGTTTCAGATGTGCCATTACCGCTACCCCTTGCAACTGGACCACCAAAAGAAGCTCCAGCACCGCTATCCCTGCTTTGAGGAACAATTAAAGCTATTGTTGTAGACGTTCCGCGGTCAGGGTCTGCGTTAATGCCGTCCCATCTAAAAAAACATCTGCTTGATGACGTCATCCAAAGCCGCAATGCTTTACCAGACGGTGATTCAGCATCAGCAATAACATCAAGGTTCTGCTCAGAAAACGGGCCATCCCAGCTGTTAGTGAAATCAGCAGGCCCAGCACTGCCGTAATTGCCTATTGTCAACCCTGCAATAAAATCTGGATATTTCATCTATTTAACCCGCTCTATATCATGCGTTAATTTCAAAAGGTGCTTCGGCCATATCTGGCTTATGCCGGCCAGTGGCCAGATGTGAGTTGCACCGCCGATAAGTTCGCTGCAGTGCCAGGCTGCTAAGTCATCCCAGGCCCGGCCGATCAAAATGCCTTTAATGGCTTTTTTGTCGTAAAGCGCACCTTTCTTGTCGTACATAAACCGGTATGCCTCAGCTAAATCGCGGCAGTAAATCCAGCCGGTTATTACCTGGTCGTAGCGGTTTAAAAAGTCATGCCATGGGGTTTCAACTACACCTATGCCACCCACTGCCTCAAGCACCGTTCTGCCGGGTGTTGGGCTGCCAATGTGCGACCACCAGCAAACTGTCTTTGCCTGAATGATTAAGCTAATGGCTCTGGTATTGCTGCGCCCATAGATAACCGGCAGTTGATCGGCCATGGCATAGCCCCTTAAGTGAGCGTGCTGTTTTAGGGTGTTAGGTTAATCGGTCGCTTAAGGGGTGTTTTCTGACTCGATTGTGGTACCGGCTTCAATGGTGTAGCTGCGCGCTGTGGCAGTGCCAGAGAACACACCAACCGGGTCAGCATCTAAGTAGCCGGCGTAGGTCGTGCCATCCCACAGGCCGATAAACGGCGTGTTAAAGGTGCCGTCTAATGGCAGCGGTACCGGAATATCATCAGTGGTCACCGCAGTGGCCACGCCGGCTACGTTAGTCGGTGCGCCAAAGTTACTGTTCTGCCGGGCGTAAGGCGCGCCAGTTACTTCACTATCAACCGCTGGCGTAGCGCCAACACCGGGGTTTGTTACGTGCAGGGAAAATTGCGTCACGGCAAACGGATTTGCCAAACCGTATTGATTTCTCATGGTGGTACTTCCTTGGGAGTGGTGTTAAAGGTTTGAACCGCGAATAACAACTTGGCCGGCTTCCTGGCTCACAGTCCAGTACCGGGTGTTTAGTTTGCCTTTGGAGTCATTAAGGGCCAGCGGGCCCAGTGATATGGAACTAATAACCGTAACCTCGCCCGGCTTTTCAAAATCAGGTTGTGGGTAGGGCTTGACGTCAGTTAATGGCGACCAGTTCGGGCTGTCGGGGATGGCCATTGTTATGCCCGCTCTAAGCCATAATCAAAATTCAACACTAGAGTTTTAGTGTTGTCTTTGGCTAGCGGTGGGTCGAAATGAATACCCTGCCTTGCTTGGCCTGATACACCTAATATGACAAGATATTTTATAGGGCCAACATTATTCCAGTCGTCTGCATCCACCGAGTAAGTTGCTCTTATTTTGCCGGATGCAATGCTATAACCTATATTTGTTATAGACTGAACACCTACAGCACCAGCGGTAAATTCAACGTTATTGATAACTTCTTGCGTGTTTGAAATACGAGGGCCCGTTGAGATACCAAATGGCTGGCTGTTTAGAACCGCAGTTGTACCCCAAGATTGCGTTGAAAATACGTTCAAAGTTTCCAAGGTATAATTAGTAGGGACTGAGTTAAATACTGTTGCGCCAGCCTCTACAGCTATTGGTATTCTGTATTTTAAGGTGTACTTAGCAACAAGTTGGTCGGTGACCAAAACTGGTATTGATGTTTGCTCACCAACAGGGTTCACTGTTAAAGCCCTGCTATCTAAATTGGTAGCATCCACGGAGTATATATTACTTAACCTGACGCCTATTTCATTTAAATTTCCAACTACGGCCCCTAAATTCCATTGAGAAGTAAATGTAGTTGATGATATGTAATCAGTGCCATCAAAGATTGTGTTATTTTGAACGGCAGAGGCGAGATTGGACGGCCCGCCAATTGGGGAAACTAACGCGGTTTGCTCGTTGGCTGTCGCGGTAGCGCCTGTGCCTACATACATATAAGCACTGAACCGAGTGTTGCCGCTTAACCATCGAGTAAAGAAATTATCCAATATCAAGTTATGGTGCTTCCCTGACCACTCTATTTCTGCGTCAGGATTTGACGCTGCATTGCGCCTTACGCCTATTTCATAGTAGCCACTAACGCCGCACTTAAAATTTATATTCATTTAAATTAACCCCATTGAGCCGCCGCCAAAGGTAGCGCTGCCATTGATTTGTTCATCCGGCCAATTACCGTAATAAAGTGATGGAGAATTTAACCCTCCGAATGACGCTATCCCA
Organism: Arsukibacterium indicum; assembly: GCF_019100565.1. Classification (GTDB taxonomy): domain Bacteria; phylum Pseudomonadota; class Gammaproteobacteria; order Enterobacterales; family Alteromonadaceae; genus Alishewanella; species Alishewanella indicum. Next base: position 734,491 of record NZ_JAHRID010000001.1, read on the forward strand.
TTAATTTGCTCTGGTGTCCAATCGTTATAGTTAATAACAACCACCGTCATAACGCCGCCACCGAAGCTGGTTAAGCCATTAACCTGTTCGGGGATCCAGTCGTTGTAGTTAATAATCACGGTTTGCATGGAGCCACCGCCAAAGTTGGTAGTTCCAATTGTTTCGTCTGAGAAAAGCGGTATATCAAAGCTGCTTAAACCACCAAAGCTGGCGCTTCCGCTGATGGAGTCCTCAAAAAAATATGGGTATACCTTAGACACCAACGCCTGCTGCCGTATGTAAACTTTACCCCTGCGCCTGCCGCCTGCTAAGACGCCGAACAGCGCCATCATGTAGTTGGACGATTTAGCCATTAAGGCACGACCACAGTGTCCGGATAAACGTCACCGACCAGCACCCACGTAAATTGGTCAATTGATACCAGCGCAACGGTGCTTCCGGCACCAAAGGCTTTTAGCAGGCCAGAACCTCTAACTGTGACTCCAGGAGCTTCAAGGAATACCAGTGGCGTATCGCTTAGCTGAAAGAAGAAGATCACCGTACCCGGTGCAACAGCGGGCTCGCCCTCAACCAATGCAATGGCCTCACTTACCGTTATTGCAGTAACAGCCTCTGGCGTTTCGTTATCATTTTCGCAGTAGTAGAAATTGGCATGGCTGTCACCGTTAACCGTAAAGGCTGCAGCTGGCGTTTTTACAATTGTCAAATCCCGGCCAGCAAGCAGCGAAAACGCCGCCCGGCTAACCAGTTCCATGTTGCCCTCAACGTCAATACCTAACAGGCTGTTATGGTAAGGGCCGGCAGGTATTGCCCGGTTACCGGTAAAGTTATCCGGCAATCGCGGTATGTACTGATTAAGCTCGTCAGCAACATAGGTAAAGCTGGCACTGATGCCGCCAAAGTTCGGGTTAACTTCCGCTGCGCGAATAGGCGTACCCGGCAGGTACGGGCTGATGAACTGCCACGGGTTAAATACAGTAGCCAAATCTATCTCCTGCGCCCGCGTGGGCTCGCATGTAAGAACAGTTGGGAAACAATGTGCGGCGGGTAGTAATCGGATTCACTTGCCATCTGAATGGCAATGTTACGGCTTACGCCGTCAATGTATTGGTCGGTCCATGATGTGCTTGAACCATCCCACGTAGCATCGTCCCAGTCGGATAAATCCCACTTGCTGCCAGAGCCCACAATAATATCGGCCATGGGAATGTTCGGATCCGCATAGTCATAAAAGCAGCGGAACTGACCAAACACCCGGGTCACGCTATCGCATTCAATCACCAGCTTGCGCCAGCGCTTTTTATCTTCCGGTCGGCCCATACTCATAAAGCTGGTTTGAAAGCGACTGGTGTACGCTGCGCCATCCTGATTGTTGCCTTTATCAAGCTGATAGACAAAGCCATCAACGCCACCGGCAAACACCAGCTCACGCCCGGCTGTATCTTCACCAGAGAATAAGCAGCTGGGAACGAAGCCCAAACGGAACTCGCTAAAGCCCATTACTTCACCACCGTACATTGTCATGGTGATGCCGGTGCTATCAGTAAAGAAAAGCCGGTACTGGTTTTTGGTTCGCACCAAACAGCTGGCGGCAACAGACTGCAATCGGCTGGTTAAAATCGGCTGGATCTTTTGGCTTAAGGTGGATGACTCAAAGTTACCAAACGACTGCACCCGGTCCAGCCGGGTAAGGCCACGGTCATCTAAATAAAGTGACTGCCCCATGTTCTGAATGGACCAGGGAATAGCACCTGAATTGCGCGATATCTCTTTAAGCTGAAAATCAACCTCACTGCGCCCGTAAAGCATGTAAGTGCGGTTGCGGCAATGTATGGCAGTGGCATCATCAGCCTGCGCTTCAATGCCAACTATCTCCTGGCCAACTGCAATTTCCCCAGCGCCCAGTGCACCATCCCAGCCAGCAGGGTCACCCACTTGCGAGTACACCAGGCTGCCACCACGATACGATAGCAGCAGCTTGTTACTGGCCAGCGCCTCGCAGTAAGTGGGCTGATCCGGCGTTATCGGCCCGGTTATCTGCGTAAAGGTCGTGCCATCAAACCGGAATGCCGGGTTGCGACCATCTACGCCAATAATCTCCTGCTCATCCGCTGCACCAGAAAAGTTGGTTTCAATAACCTGATAACGGCCACCCGGGCTAAGTGCCGGCGTAACCACTTCAACCCAGCCAATTGCCGTTGCCCGGTAAAGCTTTGCGCCAGTGCCATCCACAGTATTGCGAAACGCATACTTAATACCGGCAAACATAAACACGCCAAGCACAGGGCCACTGCCAGGAACGGCTGTAATAAGCGCTCTGCGCGCTTCCTGCGCAGCCCTTACTGCCGCTATGGTTTCCTCAATCGTATCGAATGGGAAGCCAGGCAGGTCGATTACAGCAACCTCTGCCGGCGAGTCTTGGCCATCAAAGCGCTCATAACCCTGCATGCGCTGATAGCGCCCAGTAGTAGTTATCTCGTAGTTCAGCAGTTCAGTGCATTCGCCAGGTGGCATCATCTGATCTGATACCGCCACATTCAGCCCGCCCGCAAGCGGTATGACAATCGGGTTAGTGTTGCTGGCCATATTAGTAGAGCCCGCCATTGCCGTGCGGGAATACAATCGGCTTTGTGCAGTCGACTGCCAGCCGGGTCAAATATTCTTCATAGCGCTGGCTTGCCACACTATAAAGCGAGTTATCTTCTTCGTGACTTGAGTAGTACATCAGTGCTTTTTGCACGATAACATCACGGTGTTTAACCGGGATCAGCGACTCATCGTTATTCAGTAGCAGCGGCTCAACAATGGCTGAAAACTCAACTGTGCCGACATACGCTTGATCTGGCGTCGGGTAAAACGCGATGACACCATCAGGCCGATAGGTAAAGCCCTGGGGCATCCCTTTTTTGCCATCGGTGTTGTAGCCGTAATACTTAAACTGCTCCCAACTAACTTCTTTTAGCAGGCGCGTGCCAATCTGGAACGACAGCATTTTATCCATATTGAACAGGCTTAAGTCAGCAACAGAATAGTTTTGCTGATCAGTTACCAGAGTGGCATCCGCAGTGCGCCAGAGAAAATTCCAGTCAGGCCGCATACCCACAATGTCAGTGTCTGCCTGCTTAACCCATGCAACAATTTTGGCAATCATCCCTTGCTGGCCAGATACACTGATAATTTCAGGGCCCGACACGCCAGACTCCTGGCGCACCCGGTTGCACAACTCTAGTAAAGTCATGATCAGCCCACCGCTTAGCTATAGTGCTTCTGGTGAATAGCCCAAATAAAGCGGGCCTGCTTGCGTGCTGGCTCGACTTTGCCATCCGGATTTTTATAAGCGGGGATTTCATTTACTGCTAAGCGCAGTGACTCAACGACTTCTGGTTTAACGCGCACCAGTTCGTTAAAGCGCACCTGGAAGTTACGGGTATTTACACAACACACGTATTCGTCAAACTTAGTGTCATGCGGCTTTTGAATTTCAATGGTGTAAGCAACAGGCTCTTTAGTTGCAGCGGCAGCGGCTTTTTCTTCGGTCGACTCCTGATCACCTTTGTCACCGGTGTTTTCTTCATTTCCGCCATCAGCGTCAATGTCATCATCGCTCTCATTGCCTTTAGGTTTCAGCGTGCTTTTAACACCCGCTTTTTCCATCAGCACTTTTACTTCGGCATACATGTCTTTTTGCGTCATTTCATCTGGCAGAACAACGCCAAAGTTTTCCTGCGCAAACTCTTTTAGAGTGGCCTTGCTTGCTGTTGAGTTAACAGTATTCATGTTCTGATTCCTGAATAAAAAAAGGGCTGCTAAGTGCAGCCCTTAAGGGGTTAACGATTACTGCTTAAGGGTTTTGCGGTGCGGCCACTTCGGCACGAACCATCCATAAGTCGTTCAGGATCAGCGCATCGAAGTAACACTTCCAACCCACTGAACCACGCTGGCCTAACGGGTCGCTCTGCGTAGGCTTAGGGTTAACCACGGTAGGCTTAATCGCGCCACCGTAAGCTTTGGTACCCTTAAGTGCTACTAAGCCGTAAGCTTCTTCTGCCAGGTAAATAACCGGGTAAACGTCAGCAGCAGTGCCAGTAGTTGACATTGCTTCGTCCGCTGCACCAGTAGTACCTTTTGCGCCACCAGCATCAGCGAATGGCAGAGCCCATGGCGTACAGATGTAACGAACATCATCAACCGAGCCCAGTTCTTCATCACACAGCGCCTGGCGTGAACCGTACTTGGCAACCGGTACAAAGCCTTCCATCTTACGAATGGATGGCGCGCAGTCGGTATGACAAATTGCAATGTAGGCCGCTTCAATTGGCGAGGTGCCAATCATGGTTGAGCCTGACAGCATGCTGCGCATTTTCTTACCCTTGTTGCGGTGCAACGTCCGGGTAACTTTCTGCTGCAAGCCTTTCGTTAAAAAGGTATTTACAGCAGCACGGCTGGCGCCGTTTGCAAAAATTACGCTGGTACCGGCGATAACTTTACCGTAGGTAACCTGCTCGATGGTTTGCGCTGCCTGCTCAGACGCTGCGATCAGCATGTCTTTGCCAACTGGGTTATCGTGCAAATCTAACAGCACGTCAGTTGATGGCATGAAATCACCGTACTGTTTCAGCACAGATGAAACGTTTTCATAACGGAAGTCGGTACCGGTTGGGGTAACGCCCTCAGTCATTGGGGTAGTTGCCAGTGGCAATGGAATGATGCGCCGGAATTTCAGCGTATCAGACTCGTTCTTACCCATACCGGCATGCTTGCCGAATTTATTCCACACCAGGATAGGTGCGGCATGTTTTAACGCAGTCATTTCGGCTTTTACGCCAGCAGCGACTGATATATCACCATATTTGTTAGACATAGCTAACTCCTTTCACTTGCACTCAAGCGGTTAAATAGTTCGACTGGATCAGTGTCATCGGTAATGGCAGACGCAGACGCTCGCCCCGTGCCTTTGCGCGGGGTCGTAACGTGGTCTGACAGGTTATTTCGCGCTGACTGAGGCTTGGTTACGCCCTTGTCGCGCTTGAATTGCGTTAGCACATAGGCTGCATCATCAGCGTTGTCACTGGCCGCGATGGCCTGTAACTGTGCAGGTTGTTTCTTCACCCAGTTCGAAAACTCGGGATCCGCAACAATATCCATAAAATCCGGGTGAGCTTGCTGTAAGCGCCCGTATTCCTGTTGTTTAGCCTCAAGCTGCTGCTGCTCTTGCATGCGCTCCTGCTGCTGCTGGTAGCTTTCCTGCAATGGCGTCAGCTGCTTGGTAAACTCGCTTTTAACTTGCTCTACGTGGTGACGCAGAAAGTCGGCAATCTCCGGAAACTCCTGCTCAACCTCGGCAAACGATTTGCCTTTAAGGTCGTCAGCACTCGGAACGCCGTCTTGTTTTTCGCCACCGTTTTGCTTTTCACGTTCAGCGAGTGCCTTTTGCAGTTCCTCAGTCTTGCGATTTAACGCTGCAACTCTGCCTGCATTGGCCCGGTGATCTGATTCAAGCTTTTGGTGACTTTGTTGGAGCTGGTGATACTGTTGGCGAAGTGGTTCAGGTGCTGAGGCCCAAGGGTCGGCGTCCGGCTTTTCCTCGTCCTGCTCGTCCTGTTCTTCGTCATCATCCGTGCCAGTGTCGTCCTGCTCTTGATCCAGCTGTTTATCATCCCGCTCGGAGTCCTGTTCGGAGTCCTCGCTATCGGTTAACTGATTAAACAAGCTGACCGCATCATCTTCGTTGCCGTCGATGTTGTGGGTTTCGTTATCAATGCTCATGGGTTTCTCTCTGATTGAGTGCGATTAAATCGCAGTCATAAAAAAACCCACGGCAATGCGTGGGTTCTGGTTTCCGGTCCGTGCTATGCACCGAGCGGGGTTACTCTTTTTTGGCCAGTTCATGCGGGAAGCGATCAAGCACTTCATCGATAAACTTAATAACGGACCTGACGCCGTGATCCTCTTTCTGAATAAGGAGGTCGATATTATCCTGGCGCTCTTTCTTAAGTAGTTCAGCAACGACTGACCAGGTGTAGCTATGCGGGTGGCTCATTGTGCTAACCCATCATTAGCCCGGTAGTTGCCGGTATTCTTTTTCAGCTGCAGTTCAGCGATGAATTGGGTTTGTTCTTTCTCGATATTCATCTGCACTTTGCGCAGTTCAGTGATCAGCTTTTCGTTACCCAGCTTGCCGTTCTGTTCCAGCTTCATCAGTTCAATGCGCTCTTTGCTTGCAGAGGTCATTAATTCAGATTGCATTTGCTGCAGTTTCATCTGCCGGTTAGCTTCGGCCTCCTGTGCGTCCTGCTGGGCTTTACGCTCAAACATTTCGCGGTCAAATTCCTGCTTAGCCTGCAGCTGTTGCTGGCGCAGCTGCTCAACCATAATGGCTGGGTCTTGTGGCTGCTCCTGCTCTGCCTGCTGTTTCTGATACTGCTGTAATTCTTCATCAGTCGGCACCAAGTCAGCCGGCAAGCCTTGCAGCTTCACCCACTGGCGCAGGTTGTTAATGGCTTTAATCTGGATAACGGGCGCGAACACCGGGTTACTGCCGGCCATCTGCAGGTAATTGGTAAGCGCGACTGCCTGAGTCTCGCGCACTAACAGCGAACTGGTACCGCGGGCATCTACCTGGTAATCGCCTTTAATATCTTCGTCCTGGCCGTATTCCATATTCCATGCGTAGAAATCTTTAATCATCGGGCTGGTAACATCATCATCCCATGCCTTAACCTGACGGCGGCGTACAGCATTGGCCGCATTCATCAGCATAGACATGCCGCCCAGCGTTGGTGAAGCCTGGCCCTGCTCGCCTTGGTTCAGCATTGGCAGGCCTGATACTTCGTCCATCATTACCCGTGACATTTCGTAAATCGCCTGCAGCTCTGGCAGATGGCTGTTGAACTCAACGGCGTTAAACACCTTGCGAATATCATCAGTCTCTTTAACTACGTGCCATTGCTTGAACGGCGTGATAACAGAGTCGTTATCTGCAGGCCGGATATATTTCGGGTTATAAACAATCTGCGGGCCAGCGGTAATGGCGCCATTATCGAGGATCATGCGCCAGGTGCTGTTAACCACCCGCTGCGTATCACGAACAATGCGGGGCAAGCCAAAGCCAAAGATGCAGCTATCGTCCGGCTCCCAGTTCCATACCCGGTAAGGTAAGTAACCCTCATAGCGCATCATGTGCAGCTTTGCGCCAAGCACAATGCCGCCACAGTAGAACACCATGCCGATCACTTCTTCATCGGCCATCTTTTCGAGGTAAGCGGCTTTTTCTTCTTCGTCTTTTGGCAGGTCAACGGCTTCCAGATCCAGCAACACCTGGAACTTAATCGGGCCGTGATATTCCCACGTTTCATAGCGGGTATCGTTCAACGTGTCAGATAAGCCGGCCATGGTACGCACATCATCCATGTAGCTGCTGGTATGCTGCGTGCCTTGTGGTGTCATGCGCAACACTTTCTTAATCTGTTCTTCACTAAAGCCGCGGCGTGATACCAGATCGCGCACTTGCGCCTTACTCATGTGCCGGCGTTCAAACACAAATTCAGCTTCTTCAATGCAACTGGCTGACATATCCGGGTAGAAATCCCAAGGGCGCACCACTTCAACGGCTGGTGTAACACTGTCTTTCAGGGTCATTACCCAGGCATCACCTTGTTTGGTGAATGCCTTATCCTGCTTACCAATAACGACCGGGCCTTTCAGAATGCCGGTGCCGGTTACGCAGCCGTCATGGATGGCCATACGTGCAACTGCATTGTACTGGCATTCGACAAGCTGATCTTCAATCTCATCTTCCATTTTACCGCAGCGTTCTTTGATTATTTCCAGTTCACGCGCAGCCAACTGGCCTTGAGTAATCGGGTTACCCTCATCATCTTCGTACTGCTCGCCATCAATAACAGCCGGGGTTTCATCATCTAGCTGGGTTGAAAGCTCTGGCACTGGTGTAGGGTCAATGCCCCAGTTCTTATCATCATTGGGGAATAGCAGGTCGACTAACTGCGCCTCGGCAGCATTGGTCTTAGCCCGGGTCAAATTGATAAAAGGCCGGGCCCGCTTCGCTTCCTTAAGCGCAGTTTCTTCTTCCGGCGAATACTGGCCATGATAGTTGCGTAAGTCCTGCACCATCTGGTTGTCAATGCAGCCGCGGTCCGTCATAACCTCTGCAAGTTTGTGTTCCAAATCAACAGCCAACATATCCAGCTTGCTGTCGCTGTCATAGGTGTGGCCGTAGTCTTTTGGTTCAACTGTCACTTTCATTCGGTTTAATATCCTGTTACGGAGTCTGCAACGACTGTTTGTTTGTAAGCTGACGCATCGATGTGCTGATCTCGCCAGCTGTAATTAATCTCGCCCTGGGCGCCCTGGCAGAGATACTGCAGCGCATCATGCGGGTGGCTGTAACTGTTCTTGTCAGCGGCCTCTGAATACTTCTCACCACTGACATTGAGCCGCCTGAACTGATAACCGCCGTTAAATCCTTTTTTCAGCACATGACAATCCGCACCAAGCTCGAAAGCCGGGTGTCCGTCTATGTCGTTATCAAGGAACCAGCCAACACTTTCCCACCGCCTTAGCGGGGTATTGGTTGCTGTTGGGTATGCAGTTAAGTTGTACTCATCATTGAGAATGCCAAGCGGGCTGTTCTCATCATTGCCGCTCTTGGCAGTACCTGATGGATCGCCGTAAGCCTCAATGTCTTTAATCGGAAACTTCTTAAAATCCTTTTTCAAGGATGGCATCACAATTTCATCCATGAACTTGCGAATACCCATCCCGGTAGCGATAAGCTCTTTAACTACCCGCAGCTTGCCGTTTGGCATCAGCTGGCCAATGATGCAAGCCGGCGTTCGGCCAAAGTCAAAGCCCAGCATCAACCGGCCAAAGCTCGGTATAGCGGCCAGTGGGTATTTTGAAACGTGCTTTACATCATCCCAGTTTTCTTCATATATCGGCTTGCCGGTACTGACACTGCCGTATTCGTTCGCTAAGTTGACCTTGATCCACGAATCTTTTTTAGACGGCACCTGCCTGATGTAGTAACGCTTTCTCAGGTTGTGCAGGTTCTCTGCGTTCGGGTTTTCCACCCATTCATGGCCACCGCCTGGCAGCTTCTTCCTGATCACGCCACCAGGCTGCCTGAAGAACTTCCAGCCTTTTGGCTTTAGTTCCTCAGCAAATTGATAGTACCAATGGTCAGTATCTGGCGCGTTGGTGTCGCCTATCATACCCGACCAGCTACAGTTATCCGGGTAACGACCATGCCGGCCGTCACACATATCGATTACTTCTTTGCTTAGCTCTTTAACTTCGTTGAGCCAGAAGCCGGTGATCTGCGTACCGCGCATTTTGTTCGCATCGTCTGGCCTATCCAGAGCGATGAACATCATTTCAGATTTAACGGTTGTGCCATCAGGCAACCTGAAATGCAAGTAGTGTGTTGGTAGCGGGCTCTTAACAAACTTTCCAAGCCGTACCTTTTCGTTGTGCAGTAACTCGCACCAGTCTTTAATCGTCGAGCTGAACAGCTGGTTGTAGGTGTTGCGCACGGCAACCCATCTGCTAGCCCTGACGCCAAACTTGTCCGGCTCCTGCTCACACATCTGGTCAAAGACGCGCTGAACAGAACCGGTTGTCTTACCGGAGCCAAGTGGCCCCATAATCATGCAAACTTCTTCGCGTGACTCTATGTAGTCCTGGAGTACCTGCCCCTGAGGTGAGAAACGAAAGCTGTATTTGATTGACACACTCTACTCGTCGTCCCGTGTCTTTTTGCCGGTACGGTCGATTTCAACCAGCGGAACCTCGCTAACCTCAACCTTGTCAGTCCACATCTTCAGATGCTTACCCAGCAACTCAAGGTTATCTTTCTTGCTGGTCAGTTTTACCTTTGTAAGCTTATGGTCAATGCCATTTTCATCAGTGCGGGTGGTGATATCCAAACCACCAAGGCAAGCTGCGCTGTCATCGTCCAGCTGTGTAATATCCTTAAGCGAGCCATCAGCATTAAAGAACTTGCGCGGATCCATAAACGCCATCTTGGCGACTTCTTTCAGTACCCGCTCAACCGTGATATCTAACTCTTCGCACTTATCAACTATGCGCTCATCTATCCATGCCTTAATGTGGGGCTTTTGCGATAGTTTGCAGCCTTGGTCTTTGGCACTCTTTGCGCTATATCCTGCACGAATAGCGGCTGCAGTCTTATTCTGATCAACCAGGTATTCGTGTACGAACAGCTTTTCTTTATCTGTCCAGTTATCGTATGGCTTAAGTTCTGCCATTAATCGCCACTCGCATCATCTGGCGGGCTGTAGGGCTCAACATGCTCCAGCCTTATTCGCTCCATGCGGGCAACGTGGTGTTCGTGCTCCCTCTCGTTCTGTGCTGCTCTGAACTCAGCATCAAGCCTTGCTAACGCCTGACGGTGGATTTCTTCACGCAGCTCTTTGCGGTGCTGATACCACCAGTTAATACAAAACGTGAGGGCAGCAAAGAACGCTGCGACATAAACCATGATCCATTCAGATGAAAGTAAACCGCCCAGGCCAATAGTGCCCTGAGTTGCATAGCTAATTATTGATGTTGTCTTGTCCATAACTGCCTTACTTATCTGGTGGTTCATTGTTCTGGCCCTCGCTGATTCCGCTGGCCCATTGTTCAATTAAGTTAATCTGACTATTACAACGCTGCAGTAACGACTCGAGCCAGTTGCTGTAATCGATACCGTCAGCGTTTGTAGCGACTTTAAAAGCGGTGGTTGGCAGACAGCTGCGCAGTAAGTCTGCCGGTGGGCTCAGGTAAACCACTTCGGTTACCGTCACCGTCCGGGTTTCGACTTTGGGTTGCATACTTGAGCAAGCGCACAGCATCAGCAGGCACAAGAGTATTAGCCCATTCTTTAACATGATCATTGCTCGATACCCTCAGTTCATCGACTTTGGCATTTAGCTGATGCAGCTCGGTTCGTAATCGAGCCTCATTCTCTGCAGCCTTTGCACGTACTGCGGCCACCAACTCACGCTCAGCCAGCAGTTGCTTGGTTGTGGCGTTGGCGGTTTCAACCGCACCAGCCAGGCTAGTAACCTCGGCCTGCTTTGTGGCAACGACAGCATGCAAGCCGGTTACCTGTGCAGTAAGTAGTTCGGTATCAGTCTTGGCGCTATGCAACTGCACCGCCATTACCGAAAACGCAACCATTAAGGCTGCGCCTATTGCGAGTAAGATTTTACTTTTGAACATGGATTGCTCCCTGTAGACATAGATCGCGCTCATTGGCGCGGCGTGTTATCAAGCCGGGCAACTTAATGCCTTTTGCAAATACCCAGCGTGATAATTCGTTGCAGGCTTCAACCCTGAACCCGGCGTTAAGATGGCGCAGTAAGGTGCTACTGCGGAAGTTACCACTGCCCACGTTGTAGTGGAATGATAGATAAGCTGCATGCTCTTGCTCTGACAGCGGCACCCGCACAGCAGCAAGCAGCTGGTCGTTGTGCTTAACCAGATCATCAGCCAGTAGTCTCAGACATTCATCGTCTGACATTTTCTGGCCTGGCCGAAGTGTCGGACTGACGTGACCAAAGCAAGCCGTCAGGATGCCTACCGGGTCGTAATACGTACCAGGCACATAGCCCTCATGTACTGCAATCGTGCCGCCAGTTAATGCCAGTGCGGCCGCAAGGCCCATAGCTGACAGTTTGGCGGCTACGTTTTTCAATTACTGATTAGCCAACTTGCTGCGCAGTTAGTAGCCCATAAGCGGCCACACTTTGGCAATGGCATTCTGCCGGGCTATCTTGCGGCCCAGTTCAGCGTCAAAGTTTTCTGGTGAAGCGCAGGCGCTTTCGCCGGTAACAGTGAAGCCGTTGCGTAAGACCAGCACGCAGAAAGTAAGAAGTTTTAAAGCTTCTGGTACCGCCCTGGATGCGCAGCAATTTAAAGCGCCAGTCGCAAAGGCGGCATCTTCAAGGCTTTTCGCGTCACCTTGTGCAGCAGTGAAATAATGCTCGCTGGCAATGTTCGCTTCTAAATCGGCAGGAGTAATGCGCGGAGCAGTTAAGCCCTTATCCTGAATTTCTTGCTCAATCTGGTTATCGTTCATTGATTAGCTCCCAGCCGGCTATTCAGAATGGCCAGGTAAGTCTGCATTGCATCAGATTGCTTGCGAAGCAGGCTTTGCTGATCAAATGAAAGCGATGTAAAAGCATCACCACCAATGAAGTTATTGAGCTTATTGAGTCTGTCAGCCAACTCTGCCCGCTCACCAGCAACGCGAACCATATGCGCAGGCTGTTCGCTTACATCACCAATCGGGATATAAGCCTTTTCAAACTGTTCAGCAGGCGACCAGCTAACATAACCAGCATAGTGCTCTGTGTTTGGCTTACCGCCATCAAGGTACTCAACCAGGTAGCCAGCATCATCGCCATTTTCATCTTCCGGCAGCTTCCAGCCGCGCAATTCGTTATATGCCAGCCGGGTCATTGCTACTGCGTTGATTAATTTAGTGCCGATATATGTGCTCATAATCCACCAATAAAAAAGCCCCGGCTGAATAAACAGACCGGGGCGAAAGTTTGAACCCGGAGAGGGTTCTGACCGTGCGCTTAAGGTGTCGTTAATAACCACTGGGGTTAAAAACAAAAACCCGCAAGATGCGGGTTTGGTTGGCTCTGAGCAGATTTGTCCAGAGTTAGTGCAAGAATAAGCTATTGGTTGCTTTTGTCAAGTCCAGACAAATCTATCTCGCACGCAATATGCAGCTGATATTTTATTTCAACGTGCATGTTTACTGAGTGTCCATTGTTAGCTGTTGTTACTTTTTGCGGAAAGAATGTAATCAGGTCGACGCCATCAACGCTGAATGTTTCTGTGCGCTTATCAGGATGAGCGTCAGCGGCAACCTTGCATTCGCAGCGGCCCTCCAACTCACTCAGTTCCCAATTGGTCCTGCCAAGGTGGGCTGATATAACCTGCTTAATAATTTCATCTTTCATGCGCTGGGTGTCCTTGGCCATCTGCTTTACTGTATTGCCGGCTATGTCGCTCATATCGCAGTTGGCTAAGGCGTCTCTTTCGACTTTAAAGTCATGCATTTTGAACATAAGTATTTTCCTGCTGTAGGGTAAAGCACTGCCGCAAGCACTTGGCCAGAAAGCTTAGCCGTGGTGCTGCATAACTGAAGTAGGAAACTGTATCGTTTGGCAACAATATTCCTGCAATACCACTGCCAATATCTGGCGCTTCGTCAATAAACACTTCGGTATAGTTATGGCCGACTATCTTCCCGCTATCATCACAAGAAGCTAACCCGTGACCAAATTTAATCATCTGATCAACCATTTTGTGCTGCCAAGAAATATCCACCAGCCGAAGGTGTTCAGCTATCGACTGTGGAAAGCTTTTGCCGTATTGGCTCATTGCTTATTCCTCATCCACCAGGTTATTGCCTCCAATTGCTCCAAGCTTAACTCCCCCTCAATAATCAGTGGCGGCTTATGGTTGTCATTAAATTCATACCAGTCAGAAACTAAGACTATCCGACCATCAGGTGTAATGGCATCACCCAGTATCTCCCGCGCCCTGGCTTCATCCATCACCACACCTTTAGTCATCGGATGATTAATATCAGCGATAAGCTGCATGATGTGATCATCGCCGTTAATATCCTGCATACCGTAATCGCCTGTTCTTTCGCCGTAGTAATACGCAGCTTCCAGCAATGGTTTCACGTTGTCGGCGTTAACCACTGGGATAACGATCGGCTCAGGGAAAGCCTTGGCATAAGCAGCCTTAAGCAAATCATCCTGCAGTCGGTTATTCTCTCTAGCAAGAATCACAACCATTTGCGCCAGCTTCTGTTGATGGCCCCAGCCATAAGCTTTTGCGCAATCCAGCAATCTATTCACGAAAATATTGCTATGCCTAAGTTCTTCATCAATTATGCGTAGCAGTTCTTCTGTATTCGGGTTCATGTAGTCCATCAATCCACCCCACTCCAGTTGCCATCAATGCGGCGCAGTAATTCTTTAGCGTAGCGTGACGCATCGCCTGCCGCGTAGTTTAGTTCGTTAACTGCATCGCGGTAAATTAAGTAGTACGCCTTGAACCAGTCCACCTGTTTCATTCTGTCATAAGACTCAAGAGGCTTCATAATAGTCTTATGTAGATTGGCTGAAGTTCTGACAATGCGGCCTATTCCGTCACACGGTTTACATTCGTTATACCTGCTTTGCAGCTTACTAAATAAATGGCCATTGCCTTTGCACTTCTTGCAGATATTCGTATCGCACGCCTCGCTAACCGCCTGCTCAGCCATTGATGCAGCCAAACCATCCGACACTCCATCATACTGCATAAAACCAGTTGTCAGGGCTCTGACTAACTTTTTCCGAATCGCCATATCCAGAGCAATGCGAACCTCAAGCACAAAGCTGCCGATCATGTGCTTATGCTGCACCTGGCCGATGATGTTTAGTATGTCGTCCAGCGTTAGCGGCTTAGCGCCTTTGGGTGTTTGTTCAGCGTTAAGGCTTTTCGGACACTGCCGGCTGTATAGTCTCTCGATACTGATCATGCCTACCCCCAAAGTGCTATTAATGCAGCATCCCGCTGGTCTTGATTACTCCGGCCAGTCCAGCCGGTTACTTTATTGAAATAGGCTGCATCGTCTTTCGCCTGGCGCTTAAGCGGTCCCTTAAGTGGCGTGACCATCTTCACCGTGTAGCCAGCAGCAATCAGTAGTTCCTGCACATGATGCGCTGTGGCCTGGCACTTCCCAACTGACATGGCAATTGCGATACTGACGCCTTTGTTTTTATTAGCCCGGCTGGCAAACAGTCCTTTGTTCGCCTCCGGATTCTCCAGCTTGATAACCACCTCGCCCGGCTTACCAACTGCCTGAATGGTAGAGATCAAGTCTGGAAGTTTGACGCTCTGCAATTTGAGAATTCCTTTAGCCTCAACAACAGCTAAACCGCTCGCTATCATGTCAGGATCAATGCCTATGGTTATCATTCTGACTCCCTAACCCCTTTAGCTATCATCATCGCCGCCTGCAGCAGATGCCCGCGCTTGCTATCGGTAACACTGATGGCGTTCTGTAAGTGGTTAATGGCTTGCAACAGCTCCCAGTCGAGCGAGGTGACTGGCTGGCGGTGCTTTTCCTCACCGTATGCGTCAGATGCCATAATGGTTACAACTTGGCGCTGGGTTTCAGCCTGTTCGAGTGCTGTTATTGCAGCGTGCTGCTGGATAACATCATCAAGTATGTCGTCCGCAACAAGGACTCTTGTGCATGGAGTTGCATTCTTCATTGCTCTTAGCGCGTGGTTTATCCTCTGCTGACGTTCATCTTGCCGCTTAGCATGCCGCTTTTGCGACTCGGCTTGCATGGCTTCGGCTTTTTTCAGCATGGATTGCCGTAGTTTTTTTATCTGCTCTGCTGTCAAGCCCTCAAGCTGCGCTTTGAATGCAGCAACATCAGGGTGATGGCGTATTGATCGCTCATATTGGATAGCTGCAATGGTTCTTTCATCTGCGGTTTTAACCTGCTGCTCTAAATCGGCAATGTACCGCCGCACTTCTGCCGGGCAACCACGGATCAATGCTGGGTTAGGTTTATTCATTTGCCACTCCGCTCAATTGCTATCCGTTGACGGTTTGGGCCTGTTGCATCAGCACAAAACTGTTTCAGATACGCTTCTCCACCAATACTTTCCATCACGCCAAGGCTGAGTGCTGCAACAGCGGCAGAGAAGTGCAGTAATTCGGCGTTCGTATCAAACTGCCGGCTGGCAGCCTCCATGAACCTTGCGGCCGCTTCGTGGATTTCTTCGTTGGTCATAATCTTCTCCGGGTTATCTACCCGCCAAAACGGGCTGTTTGTTTTTTGAATGAGTTAATTAGCCGGCCCCAGGTGCTTTCACTGATATCAGCAAACCGCTTTGCATTGGCTGGGGTTGGCTTAAACGATCCGCGCCAGTGGTTTAACCGGTCACGATAAAGCTTCGACTTGGCTTCATCCATGGCACGTAAAGCCTTTTCAATATCCGTGCGCAGCACTCGGCCAGCCAGTGCAAGCCACAGCCAGTAGCAAACCTCAGTGTCGATGGCTGCGAGCTGGCGCTGTTCGTCTGTTAGCTGGCACAAGTTGTAATTCATTGCTCACCACACCCGCGGCCTGTTTTGCCAGCGTCACGGTCGTCAACAAAATCTTTCCATGGAACAAAGCCTTTAGGGCAATGAAAACCCCAGCTTCGAATAACTGGCCCTGTGATAAACAGCGTCCACACCGGACCTTCAACAACTTCAAGCCGGTGAGCTAACTTCGCTGAACGAAGTAACGGAATAAACCGCAGCGGGTAACGGATCCGGTTATGCAGAACCTCACGCAGCTTGCCTTTCAGTAAAACGCTAAGCGACCACCAAGGATGATCGTGTAAGGCTCTGTCATCGTCATTGCGCATTATCTTGTGCAGATAGATATTGAAATACCTGTTGCGCGGTATCAGCCACCAGCGGTGCATGTAGTTATCGCCAATTACAAAATCCGGCTTTCTCATTGTGCAAACTCCGTTAAATTTAAAACGCGCTCTGAACACCCCTGCTGCGCTATCTCAACCCGACCCTGTGCCATCGCATTACCCAGCATGGTTAAGCCTTACCCTGTGAGCGCTGGGCAGCTAATTTTGCAATCCGACACGTAGGCTCAACCGGATTCTTCAAATACTCCGGCAAGTCTGGTTTTGTATGGTCAGCCAAACATGCCCTTGCCTCTGGCAATTGCTCGCCTGCTGCTATGCGCTTAGCCCAGCTGTCGTACTCGCTTTTGATTGCTTTCTCGAATTCGATGCTGGTCAGCTGGTAAATCATGGCGCCCTTACGCTCATTGATTAGCCGGCTTAACTCATGGCTGAATTGATACTGCGTGTTGTAACGCTCAACACCGCGGCGCTGGATGATTTCAAACATAACGTCTTGCAGCGATGGTAGGTTTGCGGTCAAGGCTGTTTTGCAAAGCTCAGCGAATGCCTGCGGGTTCAGAATGAATGCCGATGCACCTGCGCGTTTTTTCAGCTGCTCAATGCCGGCATAAAACCCTTTTCGCGTTACCCCCTCGATAACCATGCGCTCAGCGAACTGGCCTAACACCGCCTGAATATTCACCGGGTTGTTGCAGTGTTGCGCTGCAAATATCGGGTAATACAACGTCAGCACTGGCAGCAATTCAGCTGTCAATTTCTCAGTGACTTCCGCTACCCGAAGCTGCAATTCTTTCTGCTGCCTCTCGAGCAAGTCGCATGGCGAGCTGGGTGTTGTTTTCAGGTCTTGCTGCTCGGCCACCAGTGTTAGATTTTTTGTTAGATTTCGCATAATTGACTTTCTCCCGCTGGCACCAGGTTCGCCAGGCGTTTAACCAATCAGATTGAGTTTTCAGGGTGTTAGCGTTGGCCTTGTAACATCGGAACAAGTCGAAAATATCGCCAATGTCGTCATCGCTGTAGTCGCTGTTGATGCCAGTGGTTCTGGCCAGCCGTAGGTGCTGCTCGTCAAACGCCAATTGTTCACCAGTGCAGGAGTTATCTGCTGGGTTGTGGGAGTTATCCACGGTGCTTGGTTGGCCGGATTTATCGGCAGGTGGTGAATTTTGTTCTTGCGCGTTAGAGAGAGCTATATCTTGTTCTTGCTCTTGTTCTTGCTCTTGGCTTCGATGGGGCTTGGAAGCCCCTTGCAAGCCCCTTACATTTTGGGTGTCACAATTTCGCTTTACCGTCATACAAAAGGCAGTTGCGTATTTATCGTAAAACGCTGATAAGAAAGGGTTTGTAGGTAGTGCGTTATACTCATTTTGCACACCGGCACAACGCTTATCAGCAGGCTTTAACGCATCAGCAATCTGGTACCGGGCCATTTCAGGCACCCATACCATTTCAGAGTCATCGTCATACTGGCAAAACCCTGCTTCAATGGCACTTAGAAGCCCCTTACAAGCCCCATCCATTGACAAGCCTGTTTCATGCGCAATAAACATTTTTGGCAAATAATAGAGCCCCAACATATTGGAATGAGGGCTACTGATTAGATACATGGCAACAACTTGGCATTCAGGGCCACGCTTGCGCAATTCCTTGCCGGTGCGCCCTATCCAGAACTGTGGACCTATCTTTGCGTAGTCACGCATTATTAACCCCTGCGCCTTTGATTCTTATCGAAGTCATCCCGGCAATCGGTATCGCAAAAGCGCGCATCTGCCGGGGCCTTTTCGCTGCACCAGTGGCAATAGCCTGTGACTTCCAAAGTCGGATGCCGGTGCTTAAGCTGCAGGCTTAGGTGCAGTTCGTTTTCCTGCTGGGCTCTGTCTAGTTGGTCCATTACTACCTCGTTGTTGTTGGGTGCAGTGGCCGGACGTTACCCCGGCGATGTGTTCTGACTTCACCAGCACCGATGCGCTGTAGAGCGGTCAAAAGGCCACCTTCCTGCCTTAAGTCTCGGGCTAATCTTTATTGGCTCCCGGACGCCTAGCGTGTCTCCGATTATCCACGCCGCACTGCATAAATTGTCTGAGCTGTCACGCTACGGCTTTAACGCCAGTTGATAACTGCGATTGTTCAGCTCATTGGCGTTGGTGTTTGTTGCGGATTACCTTACCGCCTTGGTCTTTCGCTAACTCTGCATGCGAGCGCTGGGGCATGACTCAAACACCAACCCAATAAACTGATTAAACTGCCCAATCCCTGGGCCTTATGTTTAATCGCCGCGGCTGCGGCTACTGCCTTAACGCTGTCTCTCCAGCAGTCCGGTACCACATGCAGTCAATTTTTTATGGAGGCGACCACATCAGCACCTGCCGGTGTTACTACCGCCACTTGCCGGCTTGGCGGTGACTTAAAATCAAAACTCACGCTCGCCCCAATCGCGCACTTGCGCTTTCAGTTCTGCATCTAACTGCAGCAGCTGTTCAATCGCGCTTAAGGTGGCTTTGTTTATGCTGGAATAGTCGGCTTCGGTGATTACACCGTCAGCACGGGCTTTCTTGATGGCGCCGGCTAATTCGCCCTGAGTGCTTTGCACGGTCAGCAGAACATCTGAGAATTCATCATCGGTCAGGCCGGTGGTTGGCAGTGAAACTAAGGCTTTACCCCGACTGGTCGCCCAAGCTTTCAGGATCCGCTCGTCATTGGTTAGCTCGGTGATGGCAACAGCTTCAATCAGGTGTAAGTTGTGCTGCTCATAGGCATCATCGTTATTAAGCTTTGCAGCCAGGGTCTTTTTGTTTTTCCCCATCAGCTTTGCCAGCTCAGTCAGGTTATGATCATCCGTCAGGCTTGCAGCTGCAGCCATCGGACACTGAGAAACCTTACTCGGTTGGCGCAGGTTAGCTCTGGATAAATCCATTACAGTTATCCTCAAGCTGCATTAGCTGGTTTTTGGTAAAGCGATTCATTAAAGCGCAATTTGCCTTTGGTCATTCGCTCTAACTGGTAAGCACGGACCTTTGGGACTAGATCGACCCAAAGAGACACAGACGCTGGTGTAATACCCAGTGCCTTTGCGGTTGCGCTTGTTCCACCGAAGTGGTCTAAAACAGTTTGTTTTTTCATAATGTCGCCTTAAGATTTCTTAAATTCTGGCTGTCGATTTAGGTTTTCTTAAAAGAATAACCGAAAGGAAACGGAAGTCAAGTATGTTTAAGATCTCCTACATGGAAAAAGAAAATATCAGTCACAGAATCAAGCAACTCAGAACGAGACTTGGTTACAATCAAGAGCAGCTTGGAAAAGCTGTTGGGGTGAGTCATGTCACTATTTCGCAATGGGAGAGTGAAGCCACCACCCCAAAAGCTAAATACTTGACATCGCTCAGCAAATCATTAAAGGTTAGTCTGGAGTACCTATTACATGGTATTGATAAAAACGTAGAGCAAGGACCAGACTTGCGTGGAACTGTTCCGCTCATTTCATGGATCCAGGCCGGGAAGTGGTTAGAAACGGAAGTCAGAGAAATGGCAGGCGATTATCAGCAGTACGCAACAACAGCCAATGTAGGGCCGAGGGGATTTGCGCTAAGAGTGCTTGGCGATAGCATGACAAGCTTCACTGGAGGAAAGACTATACCAGAGGGATCTATAGTCGTGGTTGACCCTGACATTGCAGTAACGTCAGGCAAGGTCGTAGTGGCCAGGCTTGATGGTAGTGGTGAAAGCACTCTTAAACAGTACATAGAAGATGGCGGGCAGAAATACTTAAAACCTTTCAATCCGACATATCCTATTATGCAAGTAAACGGAAACTGCACCATCATCGGGGTGGTCAGACAGGTAATACAGGAATTTTAAGGCGGCAGGATGCAGATCAAAGACAGTGATTTAAACGGTAAGCATGTAATTGGCGCATTGGTTGTTTCACTGTTCGCGTTTTTCATGTTTACGCCTAATGAGATATACCAGGCTGGTGATAACGGTGCGTTCGCGTTTGGCGGCGTGTTTGCAGTCTCTTTGGTTGCGCTTATTCCGCTGGGTTTTGCGTCTTACTTTAAAATAAAATACCAGAAAGCGGTTTATATCGCCTCGCTGGCTATTATCACAACGGTTAGCATCCTGGGGCAGAACGGCGTTTCATTAAACCTGGGCCCACAAACATTTGAGCAGTGCATGCTTAAAGAAATGAAAGGCCAGCCACATAACATGACGCCGCTTGTTGCCCGAGAATGCAGGCGAAGATTCCCCGCAAACTAAATCCAGCCCGGTTCTCCGGGCTTTTTAACATCCGAAATTAGAGCAAATGCTCTATATATTCTTTAAGTTTTCCTAAATATTTCTTGCATCAGCTTTTAAGTTATCCTACATTTGCGTTTAAGAAAACGGAAATAACGGGAACTACAATGAACCTCGCATTCAATTCAAACCACACTACACCGTTCGATATGGACGATGTGATTTACACCTTTGTTGAACCTAAGCACGTTCGTGAAAAGGTCCAGCGCGAGTTTAAAATGATAATGCGTCTGCGCATGGCCGTTTACCTGTCGGTTCTAACCAGTTCTGACGATGAAATTCTTGACGATGCTCGGGTCCGCTTGCGGTTAGATGAGTTACTCGAGTTATTACGCAAGAAAATTCCCAGCATGACTTTCGTTAGTGGTTACATCATCAAAGCAGGCCAGCTTATCCCGGGCGTTTACCTGAAGGTTAACCATTCGGCGACTGATGCAGTTCTTTATCGAGAGCAGGCAGACAACGTTGTTTATATGGAGGCTTCAGCATGAAAACGCTTGTGTTTGGTATAGGGGTAAATGATGCCGGTTACCCGGTAAGACCAAAGATTAACGGCAAAAAAGTTATGTGCTCATTTTATATGGTTTGGGCAAATATGCTTAAACGTTGCTACTGCGCTTCTTACCAGAAAAAAAACCTGACTTACAAAGGCTGCTCAGTTTCAAAAGACTGGCTTAGCTTTGCATGCTTTAAATCTTGGATGGAGCAGCAGGACTGGCAAGGCAAGCAACTGGACAAAGATATTTTAGTGCCCGGTAATAAAATTTATTCACCACATTCATGCGTTTTTGTTGATGGCCATATAAATAAGTTTGTTTTAGACAGAGCCGCAAGTAGAGGTGATTGGCCTGTGGGGGTTCATTTTTTCAAACGAGATAATAACTTTCAGTCTTACTGTAAAAACCCAGTTACTGGTAAATGCGAGCACCTTGGTTACTTCATTTGTCCTGATGAAGCCCACGCCGCCTGGCGCCGGCGCAAGCATGAGTTCGCCTGCCAGCTTGCTAATACCCAATCCGATCCTCGTGTTGCGAACGCCTTACGTGAAAGATTTGCGCTAATTCAAAAGAGCAGCCAATTAATGGGAGTCGCAGCATGAGCACGGCCCAGCAAATAGCCGAATACGAGCAGCGCATCAGCCAGGCTTATGAAGCGGCCCAGCGTGCCAGTGGCCGGGCTTACGGTGAGGAAATGGCTTATGTAAGCCAGATGCGTTCACGCCTTGCCGCAATGAAAGCCGAGCTCGAAGCGCAGAACGATGATAACCCGTTTGCTTTGCTTGCTGATGATGAAGCCAGTAACGAAGTTGACTGGGATTGGCACGACAACGAAAAAATCATTGAACGTGAATGCGGCCGCATTGTTGGCCCAGGCATTTACTACGACTTAAGCAACGAAGAATACCACTCCGGCCCCGGGATCAGTAAATCCGGACTGGACTACATTGCGCATAACCCTAGCTTTTTACCCTGGAGCAAGCGCGCCCCGGTTGATGTTGAAAAGCTGGACGCTATGGACATGGGTACCGCCCTGCACTGTGCGCTGCTTGAACCTGACGAGTTTGAAAAGCGCTTTATCATCATGCCGGATTACAACCTGCGCACGACTAAAGGCCAGGCCAGCCGTGACAGCTTTGTCAGTGAAGCTGCTGGCGAGGGCAAAACCATTTTGGCTGCCGCCGATCATCGCTGCCTTAAGTTGATGAAAGAAAGCGTGATGGCGCACCCGGTTGCCCGCATGATTTTTGAAGCTGAGGGCCAGAACGAATCCAGCATTTACTGGAATGATAAAGAAACTGGCGAACTGTGCCGTTGCCGGCCTGACCGCAAGATCATCATTAACGACATTCATACCCTGGTTGATGTGAAGAAGTGCGCCGACATGAGCCGCTTTGCCCGCCACGTTGAGGAATTCCGCTACCACGTTCAGGACGCCATGTACCGCGATGGCTATGAAAACCTGACCGGCATTAAGCCTGATTTCTGGTTTTTAGTCGTTGACTGCAACGTCAGTGCCGGCCGCTATCAGGTTGATGTTGTGGATCTGGATGCCGAGTGGCAGCAAGCCGGCTATGACCTGTACCGCCGTGATTTAGAAACCTATCACCAGTGCCGCCGTGAAGATGACTGGCTGCACATAAACACATTAAGCCGCCCACGCTGGGCTAATAAGTAAACCCGGAGAACGTTATGAGTAATTTAGCTGTCGTTGAAAACGATGTAAGTACCGGCACTGCAAATATGCTGATGAACCAGCAGACCATGCAAAGCCTGTATAAATTTGCCGAAGTCATGGCTAATGGCAATGTCACGGTACCAAAGCACTTTCACAAGAACACAGCCGACTGCCTGGCGGTTGCCATGCAAGCAGCACAGTGGGGGCTGAACCCTTTCGCTGTAGCGCAAAAGACTCACCTGGTTAACGGCGTGCTGGGCTATGAAGCGCAGTTAGTCAATGCAGTATTGCAAACGTCAGGATCCATCACTGGTCGCTTCCACTACGAGTACGAGGGCGATGGCCCTAAGTTGACTTGTCGTGTTGGCGCTATCCCCCATGGTGAAAACGAAGTGGTATGGGGCCAGTGGCTTTGCGTTAGCGATGTAACCACCAAAAACAGCCCTTTATGGAAAACCAACCCTAAGCAGCAACTGGGTTACCTGCAAGTTAAAAACTGGGGCCGCTCTTATGCGCCGGGTGCCATCCTGGGTGTTTATACCGCAGACGAATTACAGGAAATACCAGAGCGCGAGATAAACCCAAGCCCTGCCACTGCCAGCGCGCCGGTTAAAAGCAGCCTGAAAAACCGCAAAGCAGCCAAGCCAGAACCGGTTGCTGATGTTAAGGCTGAGCATAAGCCAGATCCAGAGCAGGAAGATGCGCCGAGTTTTGGAGATGAACCCGAGCAGCAATTTTCGTCAGAAGTAGAGTCCATGATCAACTCCTTAGTTGACTGCTACGAGCCTGAACACTTTACCGAGTGGGAAGATGCCGCCGCTGCATTAAAGCTGGCTAAAAACTCCCCTGAATACATCGCTATGGTTGCCGCCTACACCAGCCGTAAGCGCGAACTGAAACTAACTAAGGAAGCATAAACATGTCAGCAGCAGAGAAAATCGACTTTGAACAAGCGCAGCCAACTGAGTTGGTAGCCAAAATTAAAACGCCAGTGGTGATCACCGGCAACTTTAGCCAGGTGCGCGCTTATTTCGTTGAAGAACTTAAAAAGTACGATCTGGTGGTTACCGCCGACACATTGGCCGATGCAAAAAAACTGGCCACTGATTTAAATAAAACCGCTACCGAAGTTAAGGCCCGCGGCAAGGCGGTTATCGATGAAGCCAGCGCACCGATTGATGAAATTAAGCTTCAGGTAAAAGAACTGGCGCAGCTGTTACTGGATGGTCGCAAGCGCATCACCGACCAGATAGCCAAGTTTGAAGATGAAACACGGGCGAAAGTTACGGAAGCACTGCAGGCTTATCTGGTTGAGCAAGGTGAAGCTAAAGGCATTCAACCAGAGTTCCAGCGCGCCACCATTGATGGCCTGGTTACCCTGGGTGCCATTACCAGTACCGGCAAACTGACCGTTAAGTCAAAGGCCGCCATTGATGCGCGGATCCAGGATGATTTAAACCTGCAGCAGCAGACAGAAATGCGCCTGCTTAAGCTGGAGAACGAAAGCCACAAAGCCGGGTTAACCGTCGCATTGGAGCGCCGGCACGTTGAAACATTCCTATTTGCTAATGAGCAGGAATATAGCACGCGCTTAGCATCACTGTTTGAGGCTGAAATTCAGCGAGAGCAGCGGGCGCAGGCAGCTATGCGCATAGAAGCCGAGCAAGACCAGCAGCGCCAGATTGAATCCGAACAGCGCGCAGCCAAGGCCGAAGCCGACCGCAAAGAAGCGCAGCGCTTACAGGCTGAGCAGAAAGAAAAGCACGATGCTGAAATGGCAGCACTGCGGGCGCAGCAGGCTGAGCAGGCAGCACAGCAACCAGCTGCAGTCCAGCAACCAGCAGCAACGCAATCGCCGGGTACTAAGTTCGCCTATGCGCCACTGGAAACCCCAAAAGCAGCGCAGTTTGTTACCGGCTTATTTGAAGATGCAATAAGCGCCGTAGCTGACCAACCGCAGACGGTTACCACTTACGGTATCTGGACCCAAGCCGGTGGCCTTATCGCCATCATTCACAAAGGCAACGTGTTTAACCGGGCGGCTTAGGCCGCTTCACCGGAGCGAATCATGGTAGAGCAAAAGCAAGTATTAACCCAAAAAGAAGTAGCAGCGATGCTCGGTTGCACCACCAGAACGGTGTTCAATCTGCGCGAGCGCAATGTGCTGACCCCGATACCCGGCTTTGGCAAACCACGATTTGCCCGGGCAGCCGTTGAAAACTTGATTAATAGCAGCGGCCAGGCCGCTTAGGGTTCCTTATGACAATTCATACATTTTGGGCGTTAAGCGCCGAAGAATCAGCAAAGCACAAGCACGCTGCTGATGCCCACATTAATGCAAGCGAAGCTGCAAAGAATTATGTAACTGAGCGCATCGAATGCGATGGCGTTTTCATTACAGGCAGCAGGGCAATCTATTTAGGCTTTAGGCGCCGTCAGGATAACCCAATGCTGCACAAGCGCCCAGCGCATCAGCATGATGGTCAATACCTTTACTGCACCAAAACAAAGACAGAGTGGAATGAGATAGTTGCCGAAGCTGAAAAGATAGCCCGGGCGGCGATTAAGTTCCAGGACTATTGCAAAGAGCAATGGCCAACTTCTATTACGTCAGTTCTTGGTAGGTCAGGTTCCGGGGGCGGGTTCTCTATTTCTGAAACATCATTCGGCTTTATGGGTGGCAGGGTTGTAATGATGCGCCCTGTTTCAGATGGTGGCAGCGTTGATAAATCAACTATTCCTGATGGTTTTCTTGAACTCACGGGTAGCCAGTACGCAGAGCTTAAAGAATCTTGATTAACCAGCACCAACCAAAAGCAGGCATGTGCGCCAACTGCAAGCACCGCGACAGCGACTGCGGCAAGCTGGCCTTTAGCACCATGCCAGTTATCAGAATTTACAAAGATGGCGTTAAGCAAGTGCGCTGCACTGAGTTTGAGCGCCGGGAGCAACCAAAATGAGCAAAACAAAATACCGCTACGACCGCACGGCTAAGCCAGCCGAGCAATCTGTGTTTGGTCAGGATATTACCGTTGGCCTGGCCACGGTTAAAGCCGATACCCGCCGCACTGTTCGCGGCTGGGCGCTACCCGGCTGCAAGTTCACAACCTGCCCTTTTACCGCCAAGGCAGTAGCTGAGCGGATGAACCAGTATATTCAGGACCATGGTGGCCTGCCTAAGTGGTCGGCTAAGCATGTCGAGGTGGCGGCATGAAGCGTTTGACAATAAGCAAATCATCAGATGTTAAGGAACTCGAAAAAACAGTTATGCGAGCCGAGCAAGATTTTTTGGAAGCATCTAAAGAATACCATGCAGCAAGATTGAAATTGGCGCACGCGCTACTTGCTGAGGGTAAAGGTTACCGCTCTGAAAATTATCGAGTAGTACGTGAGGGCCAAGCAAAGAAGCAGTTATTTGACTGGAAAAGCTACGCCATTGAAAACGGAATCTCAATGAAAGTAATAAATCGATACATGCGGAACACTTATCACAACCGCAGATTGACGGTATCGCGCATTAATAAGTCAGGCGGTGCAGTATGAGCGTCCAAACCATCTACATAGTCATGGTAAACGGCAAGCCGGTGGCCGCTTATCACAGCCAGCCTGGCGCCAATGGCGAAGCTAAAGAGCAAGGCGGCACCGTTCAGCCAGTGCATTTGTTTAGTGGAGTGAGATTGTGAGCAAGAAATATTCAATTATTTATAGCGATCCACCAT
Organism: Arsukibacterium indicum; assembly: GCF_019100565.1. Classification (GTDB taxonomy): domain Bacteria; phylum Pseudomonadota; class Gammaproteobacteria; order Enterobacterales; family Alteromonadaceae; genus Alishewanella; species Alishewanella indicum. Next base: position 761,161 of record NZ_JAHRID010000001.1, read on the forward strand.
GGCAGTTCAACAGCGTTAAATCTGGCGGCAGCATGAAGTCAGGCGCTGCGGCTAAGTATGACGTTATGACGCTGGACCAACTTAAGGCTCTGGACGTTCCGGCACTGTGCGAAAAAGACTGCGTGCTGGTTATGTGGTACGTCAGCAGCCAGCCGCAAGAGGCGCTGGATCTGGTTAAGGCTTGGGGCTTTACCCTGAAAAACATGAATGCGTTTATCTGGCGCAAGCTGTCCACCAACCTGATCCCGCACTTTGGTATGGGTTACTGGACCCGGGCCGGTGCAGAGTGCGCCTTAATTGCAGTACGCGGTAAGCCTAAAGCAGAGTGCCGCAGCATTCGCCAGGTGCGCGATGAAGTGGTGGGCGAGCACTCAGAAAAGCCAGCCATATTCCGCGACGACATAGTTAAATTGTGCGGTGACGTACCAAGGCTGGAAATGTTTGCTCGAGTAGCAGCGCCAGGATGGGACGTATTCGGCAATGAAGTTGATAACTCGGTGCATATTAATGGCAGCGAGCAAACTTGCCACTCAGAAACCGCTGAAAGTGAGACTCAACCAGCTTTGACTGCTGAAAGTGAAACACAAACCAAAGCACCCGAACTGATCACACTGGAATTCACCCGGGACGAACTGGAAGCCCAGATAGAAAGTGGCAAGCTGCCATTTAGCGGTGACGCATTGGATCTAATACTGCAGCTGGAAAAAATGTTTGGCAAAAAAGCCAAATTCACCAGCAAACAGGTTAAGGCGGCAATTATTGCGTTTGATGATCCGGACATGATTAGCAAAAACTCGCTTGTAGATAAAGAGCCATCACCATCTGGCCCCCTTAACCCGTTCTTTTCAGGCTTTCACAACGAGAAGCCTTTCTACACTGTCGACGCAAAGGATCGTGTTGCCAAGGTGCAGCATTTTACCCTGGAGCAATGCCATACAGCACTAAAAGTAAATGGGCTGCAATCAACCGTGATTAAAGCCATTGAAGTGCGAATCCGCAAACTAAACAAGCAGGAGCAAGCAGCATGAAAAACAAATTATCAGACTTAAATAACCACCTGTTTGCCCAGTTAGAGCGGCTTTCTGATGAAAAGTTATCTGGTGAAGCGCTTAGTGCAGAAATACATCGCAGTAATGCAGTTACCACTGTTGCAAAGGAAATTATCAACAATGGTCGGTTAGTTCTGGATGCACAAAGGCAGTATGACAGCGGAAATCTGCATATGCCCAGCCCGATGCTTGAGGTGCAGAAAAAATGAGTAGGTTTATTTACACAAAAGAAATGCTTAAATTTATTGCCGCGCAATTCAAAAAGCATGAGGTTCGTGAAGTTACTGCTGCCTTTAATAAGAAGTTTGGTACTAACAAAACGCCGGGCCAGATAAAGTCGACGATCACTAATCACGGCATAGTTTGCGGTCGCGCACCAGGCGAAGCTAACAAGGGCAAGCTCAGGACTTTTACCAATGAACAAGTGGCATTCATTAGATCTGAATATCAGAACCTGACAGTGCCTGAATTGACGAAGCAGTTTAATTCTAAATTCAGTGCAGATAAGTCCAAACAGCAAATTAAAAACTTTATTTTCCAGCAAGGCATCCGCTGCAATAGATCCGGTCACTTCGAAAAAGGCCAGCAACCTTGGAATACAGGTAAAAAAGGTTGGACCGCTGGAGGACGTTCAGCTGAAACACGTTTCAAGCCTGGCCACCAACGCAGCGATACTCAGCAGGTTGGCGCGATAAGAGCAGACCGCAAAGACGGTTATCTGATGGTCAAGGTGGAAATGCCAAACAAATGGCGGCTGATGCACGTTGTTGAGTGGGAAAAGCATTACGGGCCAATACCACCAAACCACCGCCTTTGGTTTAAAGACAACGATCGCACTAACTGGCATATCGATAACCTGATGCTGATAACCCGGGCGCAGGGTGCTGTGATTAATAAGCAAGGCCTGGGGAAAGTTGCCAGCGAGCATAAAGCGGCCGTTGTGGTTATTGCCGATATCAAAATGAAAATCAGCAAACTGGTTAAAGCAGGAGCTGCAGCATGAACTTACCTCAAATCCTTACAGGCCAAGAAGCCATTGAGCAATTCGGCCTGAAAAAACTGATTGAATGTCGTGTTGCCGTAACAACCGAGCTAAACGGCTTGGGCCACAGCGTTATGCAGATAGGTGTTATTGCCGACCCTGACAGCTGCCAAATTGATGAAGATGATACCGGCGTGCTTTGGGTTGAGTACCAAGGCGCTGACGACTGGTACCTGTACAGCATCCCTGCGGACGAGCAATTTGTATTGCTCTATGATAAAAACCAACCAGAAAGCAACGCCGTCTTAGCTGATCAGCATCCAGACGATCAAGCCGTTGACCGCTTCGCTGCGGCTATGAAAGTAAAACTTGCTGCAGCCAGAGCTAAAGGCCGCGCTGGATGGGAGGATAAAGCCGGTTGCAGTGGTGAGCATTTAGCGCAGCTGCTGGTTGATCACCTGAGCAAAGCTAATGCCGGCACATTCGAGGATATAGCCAACTTCGCCATGATGCTGCACCAGCGCGATGAAGATCCAAAGTTGCTATTCATTGCACTGGCCAACCACGTTGCCAAGATGTATGTGCATCAGTCCACTGCAGATACGAGTGAAATCAAAGCGCTGGCGGTGCGAGACTTTATTCAATGGGGCATTAGGAAAGTAGACCCTGAATTTGCAGAGTTTGTAGACAATGCTGAGTTTTATATTAAAACCGAACTAGGCCAGCCGGCTAAGGCAGGCGAATGATGGCCTACGCAGAAAAAACATCAGTGGCCACCAGCCAAAGCGTTATGGAAATCGAGCGCACGTTAACCAAATACGGAGCTGACCAGTTCATGTATGGCACCAAGCCTGGCAGCGTTGCTGTCGGGTTTGTAATGAGCGGCCGGCAGGTTCGCATTGTCGTTCCACTGCCCGCCAAAACAGATAAGCAGTTCTGGCTTACCGACACCGGCCGCGACCGCAGCGAAACAGCAGCGCTTAAAGAGTGGGATCAGGCCTGCCGCCAGCGGTACCGCGCACTGGCACTGGTGGTTAAAGCCAAGCTGGAAGCGGTAGAAGCCGGCATAACAACCTTTGAAGAAGAATTTATGGCGCACCTGGTACTGCCCAGCGGTGAAACCGTTAGCCAGCGCCTGTTGCCTGAAATCAAAGAAGCGCAGCGCACCGGCAAACTGCCGCCTCTGCTGCCGCATGTGGGGTGAGTATGAAACATTATCCATTAGAAGTTTATAACGCCGGACATGATGAATACATTGTAATGTCAAAAGGTCATCACGATCCGGACGAGTTTATGGCCGCAGTTCGAGCACAAGGGTATGACTGGCCGCTTGGTAATCCAGTACATAAGTGGGTGAAGTGCGTTCCAGATTCAACAGGTGATTACAGCCACATTTATGTATTCGTCAAGCAAGGTACTCGTGGAGCATTTCCGGCAACATTCGCCTGTGAAGCCTATGGAGACGAGCAGTATCAGGGAAAGGCAGGTGCAGCATGAGCATAGTCAGGCATAACCTTTTAACTCAGCTCGATTACCGACCCTACTGCGGGAATGTTAACTGCAGCCGTGGGATGCCAAGAGCCAACTTTAATGGTTCGCAGTTTGAGTGCGGCTGCGGCTGGCAGTCTCAGTTTGAACAGGAATTCATTGATCAGCACCTGGATGCTCAGCAGGAGTTACGCAAGCAGACAAAGGCAGGTGCATTGTAATGGAAAAGCCAACGTACGAAGAATTAGAGCGCAGGTTTCAATCTTACTGTAAGCATGATGGTGGTCGCACCTACAACCCTGATGGACCAGAACTTTGCATTATCTGCGGGTGGGATTTATCAAAATGTCAGCATCGTAGAGAGTCTGGAAAATACTGCAGTCAATGCGGCGAGTTATTAATCAACAATAAGGCGGGTAAATATGAGTAAGGGCACGGTGAACAAAGTTATTATCATCGGCAACCTGGGCGCGGATCCGGAGGTTCGGTACGCAACCAGTGGTGCAGCAATCTGCAATATGACGGTGGCCACCAGTGAAAGCTGGACGGACAAAAACACCAACGAGAAGAAGGAGCAGACCGAATGGCACCGGGTTGTTATTTACCAGCGCCTGGCTGAGATAGCCGGCGACTACCTGCGCAAAGGCAGCAAGGTTTATCTGGAGGGTAAATTAAAGACGAGAAAATGGACCGACAAAGATGGTATTGAGAGATTTACCACTGAGATAGTGGCCAATGAACTGCAGATGCTGGATGGCAAACAAGATGGCCAGTCAACAACCAGTCAACCATCTAAGCCGCAGCAGCAAAGGCCGGCGCAGCAAACAGGAGGTTACCAGTCAAGCAATCAGCGGCAACAGGCATCTATCAACAACGCGCCGCCGTTGGATTTTGACCAGGACATCCCGTTTTAACGTGAGGTATCACTATGACTAATACAGAAAATTGCATCAAAGCTTATCGGAAGCATAAGCACTTAAAAAATGCAGCTGATGAATTAGGGATAAAGTGGCAGGCGCTATATCGGGTATTAGTTGCTGCTAACGAACCGGTAATGGGCGACAAAGAACGCTATGGTAGCGAAAGCGATAAGTTTGCGAGACTTGGTGAGGCGCATTTTGCTGAGTTAGTGCCATACGCAGAAGATCAAAACAAAACCAAATTCCAAAGCAAGTGTGACTTCTTGGTTAGAGGGTTTAAGGTTGATGTGAAGTGCGCAAGGCCGGCAATAAAGCAGGCTACCTGCAAGAACAAGTCATGGGCTTTTAGTGTTAAAAAGCAAAGGCTCGTTGCAGATTTCATTGTGTGTATTGGTTATGACGAAGCAGGCAAGCCATGCTTCTACCTGCTAATACCTGGTGAAATCGCGCGTAACCACGGCACCATCAGCCTGTCAATTTCCAGAAAAGGCAAATGGTGGGATTATGAAGTGAGTAAAGAAGATATAGAGCCATTCTTTGCATCACTTATTGAGAAAGAAACCCTCTCAGCTTAAACCAAAGGGGCATCAGCCCCTTTTCATTTCCACTACGTTGCCCGCCGCTTCATTGCCTAATATCCGCTGCAGTCGCTGCCACCACAGCGTATAAGCTTTAGCTTGTTCCTGCAGGTAGTTATGCCTGTCATAGGTTTGCCAGACGCCGGGCAGTGAGTGGCCCAGCATAATCTCCGCAATGTGTGGTTCAGTTATTGTACTTAAGTTTGTCCGGCAGGTTTTTCGCAGATCATGAATGGCCCAACTCTCCATATCTACCTTGCGGTAACGCTTGAGCCATGCAACAACGCGATCCGGTATCGATGTGTGAAAGCTTTTCTGCAGCATTGAGCCTTTAGCGCTAGTTATAACAAGTTCACCGGGGCACATTGCGAACAGCATTTTTATAGTCGGGATCCACTGCTCTATTATCGGCCTAATTAATGGCTGGCCTGTTTTATCGCCCATCTTGTGATTAGCGGCCGGGACGGTCCATATCATATTTTCAAAATCAAAGTCTGACTTCTTAGCTTGGCGCAACTCGCCAACTCGACAGCCGGTAAACAATAGTAATTCCAGCAATAGTGCATTTTTGGGATCCAGCCTGCTATTTCTGGCAGCATCGAATAACCATACTATTTCTTTGTCAGACAATGAGCGCAGCCTGGCTTGCTTTTTTAAATTCAGGTCAGCATGCGCAGTTATCTCCTGTAGCACGTTGTGCTGGATCAGTCTCCGCTTAACGGCCCATTTCAGCATCTGCTTAGCGTTAGTTAAAATGCTCATCGTTGTGCCGGAGTATGTCGAGGCCAGTATCTCTAATTCTTTCAGCCATTCATGCAGTGTTATCGACTCAACTGGCAGGTTGCCAATCCTGGGGAATACGTGAATTTCAAACCTGCGCTTTATTTCTTTATGTTCTACTTTCCTTACTGAGCAATATTTTTCATACCACTCATTAAATAGCATGACCAATGTAGCGGCACCACCAATAGCCAGCTGCTCCATCCTGCGGGCAACCCTGGGATCATTACCTAACTGCAGTTCGGCCCGGTACTTCATGCACTGGCTGCGGGCCTGTGACAGAGTAAGCTCAGGGTAAGTGCCAAGGTCAAGTCGCTGCTGGTTTGAATGACCGGGAAGCCGGAAGCGCATTTGAAAGGTAACTTTACCTTTTAAGGAAATGCGAACAGACAGGCCATCCCTATCTGCTTTTTCAATCGGCTTGGGGATCACCTTGTTAAGTTGGCCCTTAAGCCAGGTGTCAGATAGTGCCATATTATTCTCCGGGGTGAGTACATGCCGGGATTCTATGTCTCAGCTATGTACTCAAAACTGCTTTCTTTTTGGTTCCGGTTTTTCGTTTGCTTTCCGGATTGTTCATTATAATAGCAGTAAAAACGCGGCCTTGGTGGCTTTCCTTTCCACCTAATTCCGGTAATTTCTCAGCGTTTCTTATACGCAATTATCTTCGCCAGCAATAATGGCAATATTCAAATGTGACAAAGCCGGACTCATTTATTATCTGAATTTCTTATAATGACCTGATTCTACCACAGGGCATAGCGCTTACTTCAAGCCTTATAAATGATTCGCATAAATGACGCCACAACGCGACGCCGTAACATAGCCCAATCCGCTATAAAAAAGGAGCCGCCGGCTCCTTGTTAATACTATAATGGTTAGCGGCGTTGTTTAACGCACTATGCCGCGACTCGCAGCAGCGATAAAGTCGGTAAAGGCCTTTAATTCCGGGTACTCTGCAGCTTTTGTTTCAAGTACTGCCAACGCTTCGGCAACAGTCTGCCCCTTGCGGTAAACCTCTTTGTAAGCCCGGCGTATTTCCAGCAAGGCATCGCTGCTGAAACCACGCCGTTTCAGGCCCTCGACATTAATGCCAGCCGGCTGACAAGGCGCACCATGAACCATAACGTAAGGCGGCACATCCTTTAACACAATAGAGCCACCACCACAGAAACTATGGGCACCTATGTGCACAAACTGATGGACACCAGTCATGCCGCCCAGAATAGCCCAGTCACCAACGTGAACATGGCCTGCGGCCTGAGCACCACTGGCAAAAATGGTATGACTACCAATAACACAATCATGGGCAATATGGGTGGTGTTCATAAACAGATTATGGTTACCAATAATGGTTTTACCCTGATCCTGCACGGTGCCACGGTGCACGGAGCATCCTTCCCGAAACACATTAAAGTCGCCGATGATAAGTTCTGTCGCTTCGCCTTTATATTTTTTGTCCTGGCAGGCTTCCCCAATACTGGAAAACTGGAAAAAATGATTTCCTTTACCAATAGTAGCAGGACCTTTTATCACGACATGAGGTTCTACCACACAGTCGTCACCAAGAACCACATTATGTCCAATATAGCTAAAAGGACCAACTGTTACATTCTGGCCAAGTCTGGCACTACTTTCTATTACCGCTGATGGATGGATCACGTTATAGCTCTCTTCTGGCACACATTAATTCAGCCGTGCATACAATAGCGCCATCCACTTTGGCCTCTCCGTAAAATTTCCACATATTACGACGTTCTTTTAAAAATTTCACTTCCAGGATCATGGTGTCACCCGGCACAACCGGCTTTTTAAAACGTGCCTCGTCAATTGCTGCAAACAGGTACAATTCGTTTTCAGAGCGTTCAGTAACGGTTTTAAAACCAAGGATCCCGGTTGCCTGGGCTAACGCTTCAAGTATTAAAACGCCGGGAAATATTGGCATACCCGGAAAATGACCAGTAAAAATAGGCTCGTTGATAGTGACATTCTTCAGTGCAGTCAGCGATTCACCTGGCGTATAGTCAAGCACCCGGTCAATTAACAGAAAAGGGTAACGATGCGGCAATAACGCCATAATTTCCTGAACTTGCAGGCTATTAAGTTGATTGGCCAAAATTAATCCTCTGTCGATGGTTGTTGTCCATCACGACTTAATTGCTGTAATTGTTGTTCCAGTTGTTTTACCCGCTGAAACAACTGTTCCATCTGGCGCAGACGAGCTGTGTTCCGACGCCACTCAGCGTTGGCTGCTACCGGCATGCCTGACGAGTAAACCCCTTTCTCTGTCAACGAACGGGTTACCATCGACATACCTGTGATCTGAACACCGTCTGTTATTTCGATATGACCATTTACCCCCACGCCGCCACCTATTACACAGTAGCGGCCTACTGTGGTACTGCCAGCGATGCTGGCTGAGCCTGCGATAGCTGTGTGATCACCGATACAAACGTTATGAGCTATCTGGCATTGGTTATCAATAATCACGTTGTTACCGATTACGGTATCTTCTATTGCACCACGATCAATGGTGGTATTGGCACCAATCTCACAGTTGTCGCCAATCAGCACCGTCCCAGTCTGGGGTATTTTTAACCAGTTGCCAGCTTTGTTGGCAAAGCCAAAACCATCTGAGCCTAACACTGCGCCGCTATGAACCAAACAGTTTTTACCAATAATGACATTATGATAAACCGTTACGTTAGCCCACAACCGACTTCCCGAGCCAACATTCGCGCCCTGCCCGACGACGGTGCCTGCACCGATTTGAACGTTATCACCCAGCACTGCGCCAGCACTGATTACGGCGTTAGGCCCCACTGCGCAGTTTTCACCCAATACTGCCGTGGCGTCAATTATAGCAGACGGCGCAATAGCAGTGGCAACAGCAGGTGTATTGTCCAGCATCTGCGCAATCAGCGCGAATGCAACATAGGGATCGTTTACGACTAACGCACTTACGCCAGGAGCCAGAAAAGGCACGTCATCTGCTTTTATTAACACCGCTGTCGCTTTTGTCTGACTGAGATACTTACGGTACTTACTATTGGCCAGAAAGCTGATAGTGCCGGCACCGGCATGTTCCAGAGTCGCAACGGCAGAAACGCCGCAAGCGGCGTCTCCGATAAGCTGAGCATCAAGATACCCGGCGAGTTCAGCTAATGATTTCACCAGCTTACTTCGCTTTGCTAACCTGTGCCGCTACGGCATCAGAAATATCATATTCTGGCTTGGCGTAAACTGCAGCGCCGGCATTCAGTACCACATCGAACTTTTCACGCTCTGCAACCACATCAATAGCAGTTTTAATCATCGCTAAAATCTTGTTGCGCTCTTCGTTCTGACGGGCCCGAATTTGCTCATCTAACGGCCGGGCAGTTGCTTCATACTGTTGACGTTGCTCTTGCACCTTCGCTGCCAGCTCTTGTTGCTGCGCTTCGCTCATAGTCGGTCCGTCGCGGCGCAGCTTCTCAATATTAAAATTAATGTCTTTTTCCAGTTTGCTCATTTCATCAATTTTTGCTGCAAATTCAGTGCGGATATTTTCCTGAATAGTTGCTGACTGCGGGATCTGAGCCGCTACTGCCTGAATGTCGACAAACGCAATTTTCATTTCTTTTGCTACGGCTGTACCTGCCATCAACAATGTGGCGACTAACATAATTGCGGTTTTAGCTACTTTATTATTCAACATCATTTTCCCTATACCTTTTTTAGAAAGTTGTACCAATATTAAAACTGAAGTTTTCCTGCAAATCACCTTCCTGCTTCTTGATGATTTTGGCAAGACTGAACGTTAGCGGGCCCATTGGTGAAATCCATTGTAAAGATACACCAGCTGAGGCCCGAATCAAACTAGGGTCGGCATAATCAATCAGGAAAGGTTGCACCCCACGACCAGTGGACGCAGACCTGTCCTGCACTAAATTAGCATATCGGTTAATATCAAATTCAGTATCCCAGACATTTCCTGCATCAACAAATAAGCTGGTCCGGACAGAGTTGCGGTTCTCATCACTGATAAATGGCGTGGGTGTAATTAGCTCTAACGTCAACACACCCATCGCATTACCACCTATAGACCGGGCCGACACAATATAGTTGTCGCCAGCCGGATCTTCAGGAAAAATAACACCACCGTTTACCGGGTCAGGAATACCTGGTATTACGCCCGGATAACGGAAAATAGCATGAGGTCCGATAATCCGGTTTTCAAAACCGCGTAGGTTTGAACCACCCGCATAGAAATTTTCGGTAAATGGTAACGTATAGTCATAACCATTTTTATCGCCGTAACCATTGCCATAGCCAAGCTCAAGCTTGCTGCGAAACGACCAGCGATGATCGTTGCTAAGTGGAATATAATTCTGAGCTTCGAACTGCACTTTGTAATACTGTAAATCTGAATTTGGCGTAGTGGCTCTGAGCACCAGATTTAACATGCGACCGGCAGTAGGGAACAAACCACGGTTTAAGGTACTGTGAGTCCAGCCGGTGCTGAATTCGTAGTTGGTAAAATTATAGCCGCCATCCGGGTTTTGCTCATCAAGCAACACGGCACGGAAATGCCGCAGCTGATCATATTCCTGGATAGAGTTAATTTTATTTACAACGTAATTTGCACCAAAATTTAAGCGGTTAAATTCATTAACCGGGTAGCCCACATTGGCGCCAAAACCGTAACGCCGCTGGTTATAAGCTTCAAGGTTAGATGACGCACTACTGTAATCGATATCTGAGTAAAACAGCTGACCGCCAAGGCTTACACCATCCAATGTGTAATAAGGATCGGTGTAACTGAGGTTGATACTTTTCTGATACTTATTCGTGCTTAAGCTGATGCCGGCACTGTTACCGGTACCGAAGAAGTTTGATTGCTGTACGCCAACTTCAAATGACAAACCCTGATAGCTACCATAGGAAATACCGGCATTAAAACTGCCTGATGGCTGCTCTTTCATGGTAAAAAGCACATCAACCTGATCATCACTACCGGTTACGGGCATGGTCTCAAAGCTGATATCTTCAATATAGGGCAGGCGCTGGATCCGGTTTTTAGAGAGTTCAAGGTAATCATTTGACAGCCAGGCACCTTCCATCTGCCGCAGCTCTCGACGAATAACTTCGTCGCGGGTATTGGCGTTACCCTTAACCTCAATCCGGCGTACATAAACCCGTTTACCCGGATCGACACTGATTGTTAGATCGACTTCCTTCGTTTCTTCATCAACCTGAGGAATTGTCCGCACTTTCGAGTTAGCATAACCAAAACGGGCTAACAGCTTAGCGATACTTTCTTCGGTATAAGTAACCAGCGCACCGTTATACAACTGGCCTTTTTGTAACGGTAAAATTGCTTCAATTACCGCGTCCTGGCCAATCAGATCACCAACAAAACTGACATCGCGAATATTATACTGCTCGCCTTCATCAACATTAAGGGTAACATAAACGGCTGTTTTGTCCGGGCTAACAGATACCTGTGATGACGTTATATCAAATTGCAGATAACCGCGGTCCAGGTAGTAGCTGTTTATCGTTTCAAAATCGCCCTGCAGGGTTTGTTTCTGGTAACGATCTGATGATAAAAAGCGCCACCAGGGTAAATCTTGTTTTGATTCGATTTGATTCAGTAACTCTTCATTAGAGAAAATCGTATTACCCACGATATTAATTTGTCGGACAGAGGCCGCGTCACCTTCATCGAATTCAAGTTTCAGGTTAACTCTGTTGCGGGGTAAATAAGTTACTTTCGCTTCTACCTTAGCCTGATATTTACCGACACCGTGGTAAAACTCGGTTAAGCCATTTTCAATGCTTTTCAGAATCGTTTTATCAAGCGGCTCACCAACCTGCACCCGGTTACCGGCCAGGCTTTCATTCAGCTGCTCTTCTTTAATATCTTTATTGCCATCAAACTCAATGCTGTTGATGGTTGGCCGCTCTTTAAGCCGGTAAATAATAGTATTACCATCACGGAACACCCTGATATCGTCAAAGTGTCCGGCACTGTAAAGCGTTTTAATACTACGGGACAAACTGTACTCGGTCACAGTGTCGCCAATAGTAAACGGCAGATTATTCAGGGCGGCACCGAGCGCAACGCGCTGCAGGCCTTCAACCTGGATATCCTGTACGGTAAATGATTCTTCAGCGAGCACGGAGCTACTGCCAGTGGCAAGTAACATCGCAGCTACTAATCGTTTAATTGTCATTATTTGAACTACTTATGATTAGTTTATTACAAACGAGAAATATCGTTGAGCAGCGCAATTCCCATTAACATCAGCAGGACTAAAGCTCCACAGCGAAAACCTATTTCCTGCGCCTTCTCAGAGACAGGTTTACCGCGTATTAGTTCCACCACAAGATACATTAAATGGCCACCATCCAAAATGGGTAATGGCAATAAATTAATAACGGCCAGATTGACACTAATCAGCGCCAGAAACGCTAAAAAGGCTATCAGGCCCATACTGGCAGTATCTCCTGCCCCCTGGGCAATTGAGATAGGCCCGCTTAAGTGCTTAACAGACACATCGCCGGTCAGCAGTTTGGCAACCATAGCAAAACTGAGCCGGGTTAGTTGCCAGGTTTGGCTAACCCCCTCGCTTATTGCCCCAATAACACCATAGCGCTGGGTGTACACAATCCCTTCAGGCCAGGGTGTAACCACAGGTTGGATACCTAACATGCCCTGAGTAAAGCCATCCTCCCGCGTTAAGAGCTCGGGCGTTGCTTCAAGTTCAAGGCTCTGGCCTGATCTGCTGATTTCAAGTAACAAAGTCTGTTCAGCATTTTGCTGGATTAGCCTCTCCAGCATTGGCCAGTCTGTGATCTGCTGGCCGTCAATTCGCCTGATAATATCACCCTTTTGCAAACCGGCCCGCTCTGCAGCCGACTCAGGCACCACCAGGGCTAACTCGGTGGTTGCTTCTGGCTGCATCAGCTTAATGCCTAAGCTGGCAAAAACCGTTTGCTGCTCGGGATCAAATTGCCAGTCGCTGAGGTCAAGCTCAACTTGTCGCTGCCGGCCAGAGCCAACATCTTGCAAGCCTAACGTCATCCGGGGCCGGCCTAACTGCTCCACCAACAACAAATTAGTACTGCGCAAATCTCTGGCATTGTGGCCGTTAACACTGACAATTTGCTCATTGTCATGCACACCCGCCTCGGCAACAATTGACTGCGGCTGGACGGCTGCAATAACCGGCTTTGCTTCCTGCACGCCAATTAAGTACATCAGCCACAGGATAAAAATGGCAAAAATAAAATTCGCCGCTGGCCCGGCAGCAATAATAGCCATTCGCTGCCATACCGTTTTATGATTAAACGCCAGATCTGCAAACTGCGGTAATACCGGGTCAATCCGCTCATCCAGCATTCTTACATAGCCGCCCAGCGGAATAGCCGCAATAACAAATTCCGTACCCTGACGGTCCCGCCAGCTGAACAGTGCTTTACCAAAACCAATTGAGAAACGCTTTACCAGTACGCCGTTTTTGCGGGCAACCCAGAAGTGACCAAACTCATGCACGGTAACCAATAACCCTAACGCAACCACAAAGGTAAAGGCATTCCACAAAAAAACCGTCATTAATTAAACGTCCTTACCAGCTGCTGCGCGTAAGCGCGGGCTTCAAAATCGAGCGCTACTATATCATCCAGTGAGCGGGCAGCATAGTTAAGGAAATGTGCCAGAGACTTTTCATTCAGACGTACAATGTCAGTAAAACGGATCTGTTCGTTAATAAATGCCGCTACCGCTATCTCATTCGCGGCATTCAGTGCAGTGGTTGCCCCCTGTCCGGCGGCGCAGGCAGCGATTGCCAGATATAAATTGGGGTAGCGCTCAGGATCAGGTTTGCTAAAACTAAAATTAGCTAACTGGCTGAAATCAAGTGGTTTGACAGGGCTGCTAATCCGCTTCGGAAACGCCAGAGCGTGGGCAATTGGGGTGCGCATATCAGGCTGGCCAAGCTGGGCCAGCACTGAACCGTCAGTATACTGCACCATGGAATGGATAATACTCTGCGGATGAATTACCACTTCGATATCATCCGGTGCGCAATTAAACAGCCAACGGGCTTCGATGAACTCCAGCCCTTTGTTCATCATTGTCGCACTGTCGACCGATATTTTCTGGCCCATACTCCAGTTTGGATGAGCAACCGCTTCAGCCACTGTGACCGTATCCAGGGTATTGAGTTGCCTGGTCAGAAAAGGGCCGCCACTGCCTGTCAGTAATAATTTTGAGATCCCCATCTGAACAAGCCCGGGCCTTGGCTTCGCTTGCTGAGCAGCCAGCGGCAGGCATTGAAAAATGGCGTTATGCTCGCTGTCAATTGGCAGAAGTGTCGCGCCGTGCTGCTCCACTTTGTCCATAAACAGCTCGCCTGACATCACCAATGCCTCTTTGTTTGCCAGCAATACTGTTTTACCCTGCTCAACTGCCGCCAGGGTTGGCAATAAACCCGCTGCCCCTACAATAGCCGCCATGACAATATCAGCATCAGGGTGGGCCGCCAGTGCCGTAATAGCATCTGGCCCGGCCAACACTTCGGTAACACTGCCATGGCTTTTCAGCGCTGCTTTAAGTTCAGCAGCTGCGTCTGGACAGAGCATTGCCGCAAAGCGCGGTTTAAACTCAAGACACTGCGCTAATAACTTATTAGTCTGGCTGGCAGCCGTTAGCGCCAACACCCTGAATTGCTCTGGGTGCATGGCCAGCACTGATAAAGTACTGCAGCCAATTGAACCGGTAGCACCTAAAATAACCACCTGTCGCATCAATTAAAACCACCGAATAAAGCAAGTAGTATGGCGTAAAGCGGTGCAGTGGCAGTAAGGCTATCTATCCGGTCAAGAATGCCGCCATGCCCCGGTAGGAAGACGCCACTGTCTTTTTTGCCCGCAGCACGTTTAAACATACTTTCAGTTAAATCACCAAATACCGAAAGCGCTGCCAACACTATGGCTGCCAGGTACCAGTATGGCATGACGGCGGGCCAGTTTTGCCAGTAACCCACTGCGCTAACCAGCAACAGCACGAACAGCATGCCGCCAAGCATTCCTTCCAGCGTTTTTCCCGGGCTGACTTTAGGCAATAACTTAGTTTTACCAAACGGCTTACCGATAACATAGCCACCGATATCAGCTGCCCATACCAGACCCAGCAAACCAAATAACAACCAGCCACCGGTAAAGGTATCCTGCGGATAATCCAGGCCCCGCACAAAAACAATTGCACTCCAGGCTGGTAACAAAGTAAGCCAGCCCAGCAATGCTTTTAACCAGTCGCGGCCTGCCCAGTATCCCTGACTTCGAGGGTAAGTTAATACCAGCGCAACGGCCAGTAACCACCAGACAATACCGGCAACAATCAGGGTAAGGGTAAAGGTGTCGGCGAACAGATATTGCAGTGCTATTGGCTGTAAAATATAGAGCAGCCCAAACAGTATGGCCGTTAAACCAGTATAAACAGCACGCATTGTCCGGTTTGCCAGCCCGCAGAAGCCACTCCATTCCCAGGCGCCCAGGGTAAATACAACAGACACAAACAACGCAAATCCAGCCAGCGGTAAATAAAATACCGCCAGTAAAGCCAGAGGTGCCAGCAATAAGGCAGTTAATACTCGTTGTTTAAACAATCTCGTTATCCTTTATTGTGCAGCATGGCCTGAATTTGTTCACCGGTACAGCCAAAACGGCGCTCGCGGTTAACAAAAGCGGCGATGGCATCAGCAAATACGCTTTTATCAAAATCAGGCCACAGGGTTTCAGTGAACCACAATTCTGCATAAGCAGCCTGCCATAATAAAAAGTTGCTGATCCGTAAATCGCCACCGGTGCGGATCAGCAAATCCAGTTCAGGCTGATCGTGCAACTGCATATGTTCAGCGAGCAATTGCTCAGTAATGGCTTCGGGCAACAGCGCATCGCTTTGCACTTTAACAGCCAGCTGGCGTGCAGCATTGAGCATATCCCAGCGGCCACCATAGTTTGCTGCAATATTTAATGTCATAGCGGTATTATCAGCAGTTAATGCTTCGGCAGCAGAAATGCTGGCCCGCAGTTTCTGATCAAATGCTGATATGTCGCCAACTATCTGCAACTTTACGTTATGTTTGTGCAGGCTTTTAACTTCTTTTTTTAGCACCAGCATAAACAGTTGCATCAGGGTCTCAACTTCTGCTTGCGGACGTCGCCAGTTTTCGCTGCTAAAAGCGAAAAGTGTCAGCGATGGAATACCTAATTGCCGGCAAAAACTGACTGCCCGGCGAACGGCTTCCGCGCCCTTTTTGTGGCCCCATACCCTTGGCTTCCCTTGACGTTGCGCCCAGCGACCATTGCCATCCATTATTATGGCGACATGGCGTGGTAACGTCTGCTGCCCGATCTGCGACTCTGCAGTCATAGAATTAGACCTGTCCTTTTGTATTACTTTAACACTGCATTATGGTTTCTGTTGTTATCAAACCATAATAAAAAGCGCCGCACAGCCTAGCCGATACGGCGCCATTATCTGCTAATGGTTGACCAGATTAAACTTCCATCAGTTCCTTTTCTTTGTCAGCCAGCACTTCGTCAATTTTTTTTACATAAGTATCGGTAACTTTCTGCACTTCATCTGCTGCACGGCGCTCGTCGTCTTCGCTGATCTCTTTATCTTTTAACAGCGCTTTTAATTCAGCATTGGCATCACGGCGAATATTGCGCACCGCAACCCGGCCACCTTCAGCTTCAGCCCGCACTACTTTTACTAAATCTTTGCGCCGTTCTTCAGTTAACGCAGGTAAGGGTACCCGGATACTGGTGCCGGCAGACATCGGATTTAACCCCAGATCTGAGGCCATTATGGCCTTCTCAACCGCTTGCACAAGGCTTTTGTCAAACACACTGATGCTCAGGGTCCGGGCATCTTCAATCGAGACATTTGCAACCTGCCGTAATGGCGTGTCTGCACCGTAGTAAGAAACCTGAATTCCGTCCAGTAAGCTGGGGTGAGCACGGCCAGTGCGCACTTTATTTAATTGTGATTTAAGCGCATCCACGCTTTTTTCCATTCTTACTTTACTGTCTTTAATAATGTCGTTTATCACGATCGTTATCCTTTTATATCATGTCGCCACGGCCAGAAGAGCCGCTAGTTTACTGTAAATTTTCTGCGTGGTCGATAACAGTGCCTTCCTGCTCTCCCATTATTACCCGCTTCAGTGCACCGGGTTTATTCATATTAAACACCCGGATTTGTAAATTGTGATCCCTTGCCAGGGTAAATGCTGCCAAATCCATTACTTTTAATTCTTTATCCAGTACTTCGGTATAGGTTAGCTGGGAGTATAGTGTAGCCGCCGGATCTTTTACCGGGTCGGCGGAATAAACTCCTTCTACTTTAGTGGCTTTTAACACCGCATCGGCTTCAATTTCAATGCCTCTTAAGCATGCTGCAGAATCGGTGGTAAAAAACGGGTTACCGGTACCTGCAGAAAAAATGACAACCCGGCCTGATTTCAGGTAGCTGATCGCTTCAGCCCAACTGTAGTTGTCGCAAACGCCATTTAACGGAATAGCACTCATCATCCGGGCATTAACATAAGCCCGGTGCAGTGCATCGCGCATTGCCAGGCCATTCATCACTGTTGCCAGCATACCCATATGGTCGCCCACTACCCGGTTCATGCCGGCTTTGGCCAGACCTTCACCACGAAATATATTACCGCCGCCGATAACGATGCCAACCTGCACACCTAATTCAACCAGTTCTTTAATTTCCTGCGCCATCCGGTCCAGTACTTTTGGATCAATGCCAAAGCCTTCATCGCCCATCAGGGCCTCACCGCTTAATTTTAACAGGATGCGTCGGTAGGTTGGTTTCGGATTGATACTCATAGGTGCCCCTAGTGCTGAAAACGTGCTGGATAAAAGACAAAAAAAAACCGCGACTTCAGGTCGCGGTTATTCTAGCGGTTTTTAGTAAATTGCTAAAGCGCAAATTACTTTTTCGCCGCAGCGATTTGTGCAGCTACTTCAGCAGCAAAGTCTTCTTCTTTCTTTTCAATACCTTCGCCTACTTCTAAACGAATGAAAGACAAAGCCTTAGCGCTGTTTTGCTTTAAAAACTCGCCAGTGCTGATCGACGGGTCTTTAACAAATGGCTGGCCCGTTAAGCTCACTTCACCAGTGAATTTACTCATACGACCGGCAACCATTTTCTCAGCGATTTCTTTTGGCTTACCACTGTTTACTGCGATATCGATCTGGATTTGGCGCTCACGCTCAACCACTTCAGCTGACACATCTTCAGGGTTAACATAGCTTGGGTTGTTTGCTGCAACATGCATAGCAACATCTTTCGCTACGTCTTCATTGCCACCTTCCAGCACCGCTAATACACCGATACGGCCAGAGTGAACATACTGACCAATTACGTCACCTTCAACAACAGCAGCGCGGCGTACATTGATGTTTTCACCAATTTTAGCAACCAGAGTAGCGCGGGTATCTTCAACTGAAGTACCATTTAAGTCAGCAGCTAAAATAGCTTCAGCAGTGAATAACTTGTTGGCATGAGCTAAATCAGCAACGCTGTTAGCAAAGGCCAGGAAGTTAGCATCGCGGGCAACGAAATCAGTTTCACAGTTAAATTCAACTGCTAAACCATAACCGTCAGCAACGCGGGTAATAATTACACCTTCAGCAGCAATACGGCCGGCTTTTTTGGCTGCTTTCGCTAAACCACTTTTACGCATCGCATCAATGGCCGCTTCGATATCGCCACCAGTCTCTTCCAATGCTTTTTTACAATCCATCATGCCAGCGCCAGTGCGCTCGCGAAGTTCTTTTACTAAAGCCGCAGTTACAGCCATGGGAGCTTCCTCGTGTTAATTCCGGTTGGACAAACAGGGGCAATATTGCCCCTGTTGCAAAGGTCTTCTGTCTTAAGCCTGACAGGCTTAAATGACAGAAAAATTATTCTGCTTCAACGAAGCTTTCAGCTTCCGCCTGAACTTCGATGTTTTTGTCACGACCTTCCTGGATAGCCTGACCTACCGCCGCCAGATATAACTGGATAGCGCGGATAGCGTCGTCGTTACCTGGGATCACATAGTCAACACCTTTAGGATCTGAGTTAGTATCAACTACTGATACTACCGGAATACCCAGGTTGTTGGCTTCTTTGATCGCGATATGTTCATGGTCAGCGTCGATCACAAACAATACGTCTGGTAAGCCGCCCATGTCCTTGATACCGCCCAAGCTTTTTTCCAGCTTGTCCATTTCACGGGTACGGTCTAAAGCTTCTTTTTTAGTCAGCTTGTCAAAAGTACCGTCCTGGCTTTGCGATTCCAGGTCTTTTAAACGTTTAATTGACTGACGAACGGTTTTCCAGTTAGTCAGCATGCCACCTAACCAGCGGTGGTTAACATAGAATTGGTCAACTTTCGCTGCCGCTTCTTTGATGGCTTCAGACGCGGCACGCTTGGTACCAACGAATAAAATTTTACCTTTCTTGGCAGATACCTGTTGAATAAACGCTAACGCGTCATTCATCATCGGTACGGTTTGCTCAAGGTTAATGATATGAACTTTATTACGGGCACCAAAAATGAACGGCTTCATTTTTGGGTTCCAGTAACGGGTTTGGTGACCGAAGTGCACGCCCGCCTGGAGCATGTCGCGCATAGAAACTTTTGCCATGATTAATTTTCCTGTTTAGGGGTTAGGCCTCCATGCATCCCATATCCCGACCTTTGCTATTGCGCAGGCACCCCGGACTATGTGTCGATGCATGTGTGTTATTTAAAATTTAAGTTTGGTTTTCGCAAACCGGCGCATCGGCTTTTTATAACTAAGAACCAGAAGTTATCAAAAATAAGCTTCGGCGCCCGGAAAAGAAAAGTACAATGCAATTTGCTAATTTGCGGCGCGCTTTATACCATAGTAAGCTGCCAAACACAACGAAATGTGTGTTTTTCCAGCAGTCATAATGTCCGTAACTGCAGTAACAGAGAGAGTGTTGATGACAGCAAATATTAAAACCGCCGCCGAAATTGAGAAAATGCGTGTAGCTGGCCGTCTGGCAGCTGAAGTGCTGGAAATGATCGGGCCTCATGTTAAAGCTGGCATAACCACCGATGAGCTAAATACCATCTGCCATGACTACATTGTTAATGAGCAGCAAGCCATTCCTGCCCCACTTAATTACCATGGTTTTCCTAAATCAATCTGCACCTCGGTAAATCAGGTTATTTGTCATGGCATTCCAAATGATAAAGCGTTAAAAGACGGCGATATTATCAATATTGATATCACTGTTATTAAAGATGGCTATCATGGCGATACTTCTAAAATGTTTGTGGTAGGAAAGCCCAGCATCATGGCAGAGCGCCTGATCCGGGTAACCCAGGAGTGTTTATATCTGGCGTTAAAGCAGGTAAAGAATGGCGTACGACTGGGCGATATTGGCCATATAATTCAGCAACACGCTGAAAAACATAGCTACTCTGTGGTTCGCGAATACTGCGGTCATGGTATAGGTGCGGTTTTTCATGAAGACCCTCAAGTATTGCATTATGGCAAGCCCGGTACTGGCGAAGTATTAAAAACCGGCATGTGTTTAACGATAGAACCGATGATTAATGCCGGCGCCCGCCAAAGCAAAATGTTGAAAGACGGCTGGACCGTTGTGACCAAAGATCGCAGTTTATCAGCCCAATTTGAACATACTTTGCTGGTTACCGACGACGGCTGTGAAATTCTGACACTTCGCAGTGATGAGACGCTGGAACGCCACTTAACGGCAGAGTAACCGCTTACTATTCGCTCAGCAGGGAGTCGCATGACGCAAACATTGCAATTTAACCGGTCACTGCCTACCAGTTTTTCGCTGGAAAACTATAAAAAACATTTCAGTGAGTTTCATGACTGGCTGGTGCGTAGCTTTGAGCACCAGCCAATCAACGGTCTGGTTAAAGCCCGCGCCCGTTTTATTGATACCGTATTAAGCCAGCTTTGGCAGCACTATGAGCTGAGTAAAGAACATAATCTAAGCTTAATTGCCGTAGGTGGCTATGGCCGCGGCGAGCTGCATCCTTATTCCGACATCGATTTACTGATCTTATCTGATCGGCGTTTAACCAGCAGCCAACAAGACGCCGTTGCCAGCTTTATTACCAGTTTATGGGACCTGCGTTTAGAGGTCGGCCACAGTGTCCGCACCCTGAAAGAAACCATAAAGCTCGGTAAAGACGACATTACCATTGCTACCAATTTACTGGAAATGCGGCTGCTAACCGGTAACAAACCGCTTTTTGAGCAGTTACAGCAGGAAATTAATGGTGATAATTTCTGGAGCAGTCAGCAGTTCTTTCAGGCCAAACGGCATGAACAGCAACAACGCCATGCCCAGTATCATGGCACCGCGTATAACCTCGAGCCTAACCTGAAAGCGAATCCGGGTGGTTTGCGTGATATACAGACGATTGGCTGGGTGGCCAAAAAGCATTTTAATACCCGGACCATGCGCGAACTGGTGGCTTATCAGTACCTGACAGAGGATGAATATCAGGAACTGATGGAATGCGAAGCCTACCTGTGGCAAATGCGTTTTGCCTTACATATTGAAGCAGGCCGCAATGAAAACCGGATTTTATTTGACTACCAGCCTGCTGCGGCGCAGCGACTAGGCTTTGGTGCCGATGGTAAAGCGTCAGTCGAGCGGATGATGAAGCGTTTTTTCCGGACCGTACAACGGGTCAGTGAGCTTAATGAAATGCTGCTGCAACATTTTGAAGGCAGTATTTTAAATCAGGGCAGCAAAGTAAAAGTACAACAGCTGGACGACTATTTTGAGCTGAGTGGTCATTTAATTAAAGCCCGTGACAACGCGATTTTCGCTCGTCGCGACAACCTGCTTCGGCTGTTCTGGCATATCGCCAATAACTCTAATATTACCGGTATTCATTCCACTACCCTGCGCTTACTGCGCCAGGTTCGCCGGCGGTTGATGGGCGATTTACAGGACTATGAAGCCTGTCGTCAGTTATTTCTGGCGCTGCTGCGTCATCCGCGCGGCATGGACAAGGCCATTACTTTAATGCACCGCTATGGCGTGCTGGCTGCTTATTTACCACAGTGGCGCAATATTGTTGGCCAAATGCAGTTTGATTTGTTTCATGCATATACGGTAGATGAACATACTCACCGTCTGCTGAAAAACCTGTATAAGTACACCCAACCGGAACATGAAAGTGAATTCCCGCTTTGTACCGATATCGTTAAACGCATGGAAAAGCCCGAACTGCTTTACCTTGCCGGCATTTTTCATGATATTGCCAAGGGCCGTGGTGGCGATCACTCGGAGCTGGGCGCGATGGACGTGCGCGAATTTGCCAAACTGCATAAATTAAGTGAGTTTGACAGTAAACTGGTGGCCTGGCTGGTTGAAAGCCATTTACTGATGTCGGTTACTGCGCAGCGCAGGGATATTCATGATCCGGCTGTAGTCACTGAATTTGCGGAAAAAGTACGCGATGAAACCCGGCTTAATTATCTGTATTGTTTAACTTTGGCGGATATCCGCGCCACCAATGACAATTTATGGAATGACTGGAAGGGGTCGTTACTGCGTGAATTGTTTCTGGCTACCCAGAAAGCCTTTCGCCGGGGTCTGGAAAAACCAATGGATTTACGCGACTTAATTCGTGAAAACCAGAGCGAAGCCCTGCCGCTGCTGATAAAGCAAACCTTTACTGAATCTGAAATCCTGCATCTTTGGAGCCGGATAAAAGCCGACTACTTTGCCCGTTACAGCCCCAAACAAATTGTCTGGCACTGCGAGCATATTCTGCGGCATAAGAACCGCAGCGAACCTTTGGTTCTGATAAGTAAAACACCAATTCGCGGTGGTACCCAGGTATTTATTTATACCCCGGATCAACCAGGTTTGTTTGCCCGGTTGGTGGCTGCGCTCGACAGTAAAAAAGTCAATATTTTTGATGCTCAGATAATGACCAATAAAGATGGGTATGCCATGGATACCTTCGTTGTTCTGGAGCAAAATGGCGAGCCGGTTAGTTCACCGTCAAGATTAACCAGCATAAAACGGGCACTTGAGCTTTATATTGCCGGCAAGCCCGATTTATCCAGACAAAAGCCACGGCTATCGCGCCAGATGCGTCAGTTTAACGTGCCGCCTAAAGTGGTATTTTTACCCGGCAATATTAAACAGCGCACCATGGTTGAAATTGCGGCCCTGGATACGCCTGGCTTACTGGCCGATATCGGTCAGGTATTCCAGCGCTGTGGCGTCAATATTCATGCCGCCAAAATCACCACCATTGGTGAGCGGGCTGAAGACTTTTTTATGTTATCAAATGCACAGGATCAGGCGCTGAGCAGCGACGAGCAAAGCCAGCTTAGACGGGTTCTGATATCACAACTCTCACAGGAAACAGAAGGCTAAAATAACACCATGTCAGATTTAAAAAGCATTATCGAAAATGCGTTCGAGCTTCGCGCCGACATTACCCCTGGCTCTGTAGCTGCTGACGTTAAGCAGGCCGTGCAACAGGCCATAGCACTGCTCGACAGCGGCCAGGCGCGGGTTGCCGAAAAGATTGCTGGTGAATGGGTTGTCCACCAGTGGCTGAAAAAGGCGGTACTGCTATCATTCCGGATTAACGACAACACGGTAATGGATGGCGCTGAAAACCGTTTTTTTGATAAGGTGCCAATGAAATATGCCAATTATACTGATGCCATGTTTCGTGCCGATGGGGTACGGGTTGTGCCACCTGCTGCGGCCCGTCAGGGCAGCTATATCGGCAAAAACGTTGTACTAATGCCAAGCTACGTTAATATTGGCGCATATGTGGGCGACGGCACCATGGTAGATACCTGGGCTACTGTTGGCAGTTGCGCCCAGATTGGCAAGAACGTGCATCTGTCCGGCGGTGTGGGTATCGGTGGCGTGCTGGAGCCGCTGCAGGCAAACCCAACAATTATTGAAGATAACTGTTTTATCGGTGCCCGATCTGAAGTAGTTGAAGGCGTTATCGTTGAAGAAGGCGCGGTGTTATCTATGGGCGTATATATCAGCCAGAGCACCCGGATTTATGATCGTGAAACCGGCGAAATAAGTTACGGTCGGGTACCAGCAGGTGCTGTAGTCGTGCCTGGCACCCTGCCAGCCAAAGATGGCAGCCACAGTTTATATGCAGCCATTATTGTTAAAAAAGTCGATGCCCAGACCCGGGCTAAAGTGGGAATCAATGCCCTGCTTCGCAGCGTAGAGTAACACTGACCGCACTGCTCCTGAAAGGCTGCAGCCGCTGCCCTTCAGGAGCAACCAGCACAACCCTAACCAAATATCATCAGCACTGTAAAACCAACCAGTCCGGCAACAGCAAAGATGCTGTATTCGAGCCGCTTTTCAAAGCGTTTTTCTGCGCCGCCGTCAGCGGGCACTAACAATGCTGAAATCAGACAGGTCAGGCCTGCCAGAAAAAAAAGTGTGGTTAAACCAAATACCAGCGCTGAGCCAAACATTGCCATTTTTCACCCTTTGTTTATCAAACTAACCGACAGTGCTGTCATAGTGTGCCGGGATATAACAACCCATATGACAAAAACAGCGCGCATTCTAGCATAAAAAAAACACAGTTAGGCCAGCACTGTTTGCTGCCCCGATATATTCTGTTACTAAAAACCTCGCTCATTCAGCCACAATTTGCCTGCGGCATCTTATACTGCCAGCAACCGTCTGATAGAGCTTAAAGTGGAGCAAGCATGCATTATTTTTTTCAGGGTGCAGTATTGATGGGCACTAAAGGCCTGAAACGCTTCGTACTTATCCCATTGTTGATAAATCTGCTACTTTTTTCAGCCGCATTTTACCTGCTGATGCAACAGGTTCAGGCAATGATTGCGGCTATGCAACACTACCTGCCCGCCTGGCTGCACTGGCTGGAGTATCTGCTTATCCCTCTTGGCGTACTGTCACTGGTAATTGGTCTGGCTTACAGCTTTACCATGGTAGCCAATTTTATTGCCGCGCCATTTAACGGTCTGTTAAGTGAAAAGGTTGAAGCACATTTAACGGGAAAAACGTTACCTGAGCCCGGTTTTAATGGTTTTGTAAAAGATATCCCCCGTATGCTCGGCCGGGAATGGCAAAAATTGCGCTACGCATTGCCCAGGGCGATTATTGTATTTTTGCTACTTTTATTCTTACCGGTACTTGGCCCGCTGTTGTGGTTTCTGTTTACCAGCTGGTTGCTGGCAATCCAGTATCTTGACTACCCCTTTGATAACCACCGAATCGACTTTAATCTGATGCGCGCTCAACTGCGCCGTCAGCCTGCCAGCAGTTTCAGTTTTGGCATTATGGTAAATTTCGCTTGCATGATACCGTTATTTAACTTGTTTGTTATGCCCATTGCGGTTTGCGGCGCAACGGCAATGTGGGTTGATAAACTGGCCCTGCAAAATGATCCCGAGCAACAGCGCCCCGGCCACGCTCAGTATCGTAAACTGGATAAGTACTGTTAAGAGTATCGAACAATATGAATGCATTTGATTTTGAACTGGTTCAGAAGTTTTTAATTGCCCTGTTACTGGGTGCCCTGGTAGGAATGGAGCGCGAAAAACACAGACGCAATGAACAACCCGGCAGCTTTGGTGGCTTAAGAACCTTTATTCTGGTTGCCCAGGCAGGCGCAGTGTCTGCCTGGTTATCATTGCATCTGCAATCGGCCTGGTTATTTATTATGGTGGTGCTTATTGTCGGGATAGTGGCCAGCGTGGCATTCATTGTGGAAAACCGCCATCGCCGCGAATTCGGAGGTTTAACCAGTGAAATAAGCGCCATTACCGTGTGCTTGCTGGGCGGTGCTGTAATGTATGGTTACACTGAACTTGCCGTTATGCTGGGCATTTTAACATCTGCCATTCTGACGTTTAAGCAACCACTGCACGGTCTGGTAGATAAAGTTGGCAATGATGACTTATACGCGATTATGAAGTTATTAATTGCCAGCTTTATTGTGCTGCCTTTACTGCCAAATGAACCGGTAGACCCGTGGCAGGCGTTAAACCTGTACCGTCTCTGGTTACTGGTAGTATTAATTTCAGCGATGTCGCTGCTGGGCTATGTTGCAGTTCGCTGGCTCGGAGAAGCACATGGTACTGTGGTTACCGGCATTACTGGCGGTCTGGCGTCGTCCACCGCCACCACGCTCAGCTTTGCCAGAAATAGTAAAACACAAGGCAATAACATGGCAGCGGATACCCAGGCAACCGGCATCCTGCTTGCCTGGCTGGTGATGTTTATCCGGGTGCTGGTAACTATTACTATCGTATTCAAACCGTTGCTACCCTTGCTGCTTATTCCCTTTGGTGCCATGGCAGCAACGACAGCGGGACTGGCAGGCATGTTTTACTGGCGGGGCAGTAAACAACAAATGGCCCGGCCAGAGCAAAGTGAAGTGTCGGTCAAAAACCCTTTCAGCCTGATTGCGGCAATAAAATTCGGACTTTTCTTTGCCGTCATCCTGCTACTGGTAAAATTTGCCCAGCTGTATACGCCCAGTGAAACCCTGTATTTACTAGCGGCCGTTGCCGGGCTTACTGATGTGGATGCCATTACCCTATCAATGGCCGATTACGCACGCTCCACTACTGGCAGCCTGACACTTGCTGCTGGTGCTATTACCGTAGCAGCGTTAAGCAATACCTTGGTTAAATGCGGTATGGTGATAGTTTTAGGCAGCAAACCGCTGGCCAGAAGTATGATAATCGCCACAGTGCTTATCTGCCTGACAGGCGGTGTCAGCATTGCTTTACTCAGATTTTTTTAATCTGCTGCTCTATCCAGGGCAGCGCAACGTTTTCAGGCTCCAGCGTTTCACAGGCGTCAATCTTTAACATTGGCGCCAGCTCGTTACCCTGAATCTCTGTCAGCAGTTCGCGCATCTGCTCTCCGGCACCGCAGTAAGTATCATAGCTACTGTCTCCGAGCGCCACCACGGCAAACGGCTTGCCACTTAACAAAGGAAAGCGGTTTTTAAGATCGAGATAAAACGGCTGCAAATTATCAGGTATATCCCCCTGCCCGGTAGTCGAGGTTATGACCAGCCAGGCTTTGGCATCAGCTGCCATAACCTCATCAAGCTTTGGCTCCTCAAAAAGAAGCACCTGATGGCCGGCACCGGATAGCATCGATTCGGCCTGCTCAGCAACATACTGGGCACCACCATACACAGAACCCACAATCAGGGCGATTTTTGCCATTTTTCCTCCAGAAAGTGTGCAGCAAATTGCTGCTGATAATAGCGTTCATCCAGCGGCCAACCAAAATGATTAAACAGCGGTTCAAGTTCGTTCAGACCGGCAGAAAATCGTAAAGTTTCGCCTGTTACCGGATGGGGCAACTGCAGCTGTTTTGCCAACAGCAGTAAACGCCGGCAATTAAAATGCCGCTTAAACAGCGCGTTATGCTTGCCATCGCCATGGCTGGTATCGCCAACAATCGGATGGCGCAAATGAGCCAGATGCCGGCGTAGCTGATGTTTTCGTCCCGTCAGCGGCTGTAAAGCTACCAGCGAATAACGCGCTGCCGGATATTTACTGACCGGAATGGGCAATTCAACCTGTTGTAATGGCTGGTAACGGGTAATAGCTTGTTGTGGCGCTTTATCGCTGCGGCTGAATTTATCAGCAATTTTATCCAGCTCTTCCTTTAACGGATAATCTAACTGGCCTGCTGCGGGTAAAAACCCCCGGACCACAGCCAGATAATATTTACGCCACAATTGTTGTTCCTGCTGCTGACCAAGCAGCCTTGCTACGTCAGCAGATAAGGCAAACACCAGCACACCTGACGTTGGCCGATCCAGCCGGTGTACCGGGAACACATGCTGACCGAGCATATCGCGCAATGTTTGCATGACAAAAACGGTTTCATGCTTGTCCAAAAATGAGCGATGCACCAGCATGCCACTGGGTTTATCCACCGCGACAAGATACTGATCCTGATATATCACGGACAACGGCGCCGACAGCTTAAAAGGCTCAGCTGAACTCATGATGGTCCTGTCAGGGTGTTATCAATTCTCCCGATAAGCGTTAACAGCGGTTGTACGCTTAGCCCCCGGCTTTTAAACGCTTCTTCAGCATATGGCAGCACCCTGACTTTAGCCGGTAAAGGCTGCCCCGCCTCAAGTAAACACCAGAGCTTTGGCAAAAACACAAATTGCAGCCATTGCTCCGGGCGTAAGGTATCACAGCAAAAGGGGTAGGTACTGGCCAAAGCGGCCTCGGCCGGCGCGGCATTGCTCCATAACTGCTGTTGTTTTAATTCGGTTTCAAGCTGAATAAGTAGAGATTTAACCACTTCTGACATAACTACCTCATTGTATGCCAGGTAGTTTACCATAAGCATAAACAACGGCCAGCACTTGTAAATGGCCAATTTCGCCAGCATTATCCGTTAGTCATTCCAGGAGAAAAATATGGGTCCGGTGTTATTACTGCTGTTTATCAGCACAGTTTGTTATCTGTTCTGGTTGCAGCGCAAGCAGGATGAGCGCGCCCGCCTGCTGGCAAAACAGCTTTGTCAGCAGCAGCAATTGCAAATGCTCGATTGCGGCCGTAATGGTCACAGCTTCCGCAAAATTAACGGCAGGCTTCGTTTCACAACCCTGTATCAGGTCGATTTCAGTGCCGATGGCGAAAGCCGGTATCCGGCAGAACTGGTATTAAGTGGCATGCGGCTGGCCGCGTTTAATTTGCCAGCACACCGGATTTAAGGCGGTGGCATTTTTCGTTTAAGCTGGCCTGTCAAAAAGTCTTTCAACATAACCCAGTCAGCAGCCAGACTGTATAACGGGTATTTAAAGGTCGCTGGCTTGTTATGTTCAAACACAAAATGACCTAACCAGGCAAAGCCATAACCAATAAACGGCAGTAACCATAGCCAGTGCCATTGCCGGGTTATTAAGGCATACAGCAGCACCCCAATAACCAGACTACTGCCTGTGTAATGCATTGCGCGGCAAACAGGATGGCGATGTTCGCTCAGATAATACGGGTAAAACTCCTGAAAGCTGTTAAAGCCTGACATAATCATTGCTCTCCTGTTTACGCCGGCTCAGCCTTACTTTGCCGGGGCCGGAACATCAGGCTGCCACTCACCGAACCAAACGCAAGTTCAGTCACTTTTTGATACTGATCATCAGCAAAAAAAGGCAGATACTTGGCAAGGGTGACAAAGACACCAATGCCGCTGGAGCTTTTATCTTCATCAACGATGCTGTCGACGGCGTGGATCAGGTAATGGCCCAGCCCTAAATGCTGATATTTAGGTGATACTGCAATAAAAGCCAGCATGTGGTAACGCTGATAGGGCATGGCAGAATGGATACGCTGTTCTTTCTCCAGCATTTGCCGGGTAGAGACAAAACCGGCTGTCAACAGCATCTTCAGGCGCCAGTGCCACAACCGGTTACTGCCAATTCCAGAGTCAGGCCCTACCACACAGGCAACGCCAAGCAATTGTTGCGCGTGAAACAGGCCGACAATTGGCTGCCGTGCCTGCCAGAACGTATTCAACTCTTCGCGGATAGCAGACCTTAAGCGTTGTTCGTAATCTGCTGTGTCGCCTCTGAAAATAGTTAAAAACAACGGATCATCGTGATAAGACTGATATAAAAGTGATGCAGCCAATTTCAACTCTTCGCCATTTAGCAGCGCGGCTTTTAACTGGTCCGGATTAAAGGTATTCAGTATTGCTGTCATCAGCTGTCTCTTATTGTTGTTTTTTCAACCACAATAACAGCCGGTTTACTTGTTGCCAAGTGTCTTTTCAGGCTTTGCGCAGCTATCTGTTAGGTGAATTTTTCAGTACTGACTATGCTTAAGAATACTGACTATTAAACTGCTTAACGGCTCAGATAAGGAGATAGTAATGGACACATCAAACCACAATATGGCCAATTTATTTATGCAATTGGGGCTGGACAATAAACCTGACGCGATTAAAAGCTTTATCAGCCGGCACAAGCTGCCTGGCCATGTAGCACTGGCGGACGCACCGTTCTGGAGTGCGGCTCAGGCCAGTTTTATCCGGGAATCTCTGAAAGAGGATGCTGACTGGGCAGAAATAATTGATGAGCTTAATACCCAGCTGCGCTGATACTAATCAGCGCTAACCGGGTAAAAGTCCCACCTGCCAGCAATTATAATTGCTTGTATGCTTTGTCGCCCCAGCTGTGCAGCTGATTATTAATGAAAACCAGCGGAGTACATTCATCTTTGGTGGTTTTGCCATCACTGCGTTTGTGCTGGGTGCGGTAAAACAGTACCTGTATCTGCTCGCCATCTTTTACCAGAAACTCAGTAAAATCCGGGTTACCCAGACGCGATATCACGTCATTAAATGCAATGCCGGGTTGTAACTGATTAATCTGAGCCAGATTTTCCCGCTGTGTCTTTCGCCACTCTTTGTCTGCGTCATCCGAACCGTCATAATCTTTATCGCCAATCGCTACCACACAACCTGTAAGTAAGCCACTCAGTGCCAGCAAGCTCAGGGTTCTGATAATCATTCTAATACTCCGTTCGTTATTATTTTCTGTTAAAAAGTTTTAATAAGCACAGGCTCGCGCCCGCTACGGCAGCAAGTTTTGCAAATTCAATACCAACTTTATTTTCTATAAAAATCAATAATTTAACCAAAACACTCTATCTATCATTTAAGGCTGATGCTAAATTTAACCAATTATTAGTGAAATTAAGCAAAATTAATGAGCTCGACAATCGATCTGTTACACCAAACTGCTGCCCGCCTGCGCCAGGAGGGCAAAACCCCAAGCCTGGCGTTGTTTAAAGCACGCTTAAGCGGCCAGGTGACCGCACCGGCACTATTTGCAGCCTATCAGCTTTGGCGCCAACAAGCCCCGGCTGATATACCGGAGCAGCAATCGGTACCGGAGCACAGTACTGAAGCGCCTGCTACCACCGATATTACTGAGCAGTTACAGCGCATTGAAACCAAACTGGACAGGATCCTTGCCCTGTTGGAACAGCAAAATGTATCTGGCTGAATTAACTTATAAAGTTATCGCTGACACTGATTTCAGCCGTGCCGAAAAAGCTATCCGCCAATTTCATGAGGCATTGATTTTCAATGGCAATGTTATTGGCCGGGAGTTCCCAACTGCCTGGCAGCAGGATAGTTTTTGCTGCCGGCTGGTCATTCCGACCACCGATGCATTGCAGCGTGCTAACATTAGCCCGCGGGCACGACAGGCAGAGCAACAGTTAGTAGCGGCCGGTTTGGCCTATCCGCAATTAAAAGTGCTGGGCATGGATATTATGTCGCAGCACAACAGCAACTCAATGGCAGATGCATTAGTATTATTTACGACCTTCAGTGATATGTGCTCACCTCTGCGAAACCTGGCAGATCTGGCGCCACTGCCGTTGTATCAGCTACAACCAGCCGCAGGACAGGATCACGAGACGCTAATCCGCTGGCAGATTCAGTTTCAGGCGCTGGATGAAATTCAGCAGCAAGAGCAAAGGGTGCTGCGAAAAGCCGCAGAAAACAGCCTGCAACAGTTAAACAGCAGTCTTAATCAGCAAGGGCGGAAGCTGGCAAAAAACCTTGCGAGACAAAACAAGCTACCTGTTTATTATGCATTGTACAGTGGCAGCAGCAAAAACTGCACAACCGAGGCTGATAAGCCTTGCCCGGGTTGTGGTGAAAACTGGCGACTGACAACGCCGCTACTGGAGATTTTTGATTTTAAATGTGACCGCTGTTCTTTGCTTAGCAATATTGCCTGGGAATGTCAGCCTCCCTGATAAGCCGCCGGAGAAAGCTGGCTGAAAAAATCACTTAAAGAACTGGCCAGTTTTTCTTTCACATCTTTACCGACCGTTTCAAGATACACTTCGCCGGTACTGTTTAGTACTGACAGAACGATACTGTCGTCATCGGTTATCGCGAAAAACACCGTCTCAGGTTGCTTTAGGCGACGTTTCATCAAGATGTGACCAATAATATTTTCCTGCAACCTTGCAACATCAGCCTGATCCCAAACCATTAAAAGTTGCAACGGGCCACGACTATGGCTAGCGCCAAGGCCTGCACCATAATATAAACTGTAATACTGTTTAATATCAGGGTGTAAGGTAAGCTCCAGTGCCTGCTCTACGTTACTGAAATCAGCCGGCGGTTGCTGCCTGACCGGCTGCCAGCTTACCTGATTGTCTTCAAGCACTGCCAACTGGCCAGGTGCCGGGTGGGTTGGATCGGCCGACCATGCCTGCAACGTCAGGTTGTGTTGCAGGTACCAGCTCTGGGTCTGGGCAAGAAAATTCTGGTAGCTTTCAGCTAATGACGACACGGACACCCTCTCTACTCTGACATGAAGTTATGCTAAGATCGGACGCATTCTAACCGGATTAGTAGCCAGATGACAAAAAGCCACTCAGAAATTATGGCCGGGTTAAGCCTTGGCAAAAATACAGCTTACGCCGAACATTATGATCCCAGCCTGCTGCAGCCTGTTCCCCGCACCCTGGGCAGAGATAATCTTGGGCTTAACAGTTCAGAAACTTTACCATTTGTTGGCGAGGATATCTGGCACGGTTATGAGTTGTCCTGGCTCAACGCTAAAGGTAAGCCTATGGTGGCACTGGCTACCTTCGTGGTGCCGGTGACCTCGGCAAATCTAATTGAGTCGAAGTCATTCAAACTGTATTTAAATAGTTTCAACCAAAGCCGTTTTGCTGACTTACGTCAGGTATATCAGGCCCTGCAACGTGATCTGACGGCATGTGCCGGTAGCCCTGTGCGGGTAACACTGCACAACGTAAATGAAATTATGGTATTTCAACCAACCTGGATCCCCGGCCATTGTATTGATGACCTGGATATCAGTATTGACAGTTACAACTATAATCCGGAACTGCTGCAACGGGTTGACGGCGCAACGCTGATTGAAGAGAAAGTTCACTCCCATTTATTGAAGTC
This sequence comes from Arsukibacterium indicum, assembly GCF_019100565.1. Classification (GTDB taxonomy): domain Bacteria; phylum Pseudomonadota; class Gammaproteobacteria; order Enterobacterales; family Alteromonadaceae; genus Alishewanella; species Alishewanella indicum. Next base: position 794,004 of record NZ_JAHRID010000001.1, read on the forward strand.
CAACTGCCTGATCACGTCACAACCAGACTGGGCCAGCATTTACATTCATTATAAGGGGCAGGCTATTGATCATGCTGCCTTGCTGCGTTACCTCATCAGCTTCCGAAACCACAATGAGTTTCACGAGCAGTGCATTGAGCGGATTTTTCTCGATATCTGGCAACGCTGTCAGCCAGAGTTTCTAGTGGTCTATGCCCGGTATACCCGTCGTGGCGGTTTGGATATCAACCCGGTTCGGGCCAGTGCCAGTTATCAGCTGCCAAATTTACGGCTTAGCCGACAGTAGCCTGAAAACTTTCAGCAGCACTTTCAGATAAAAAGCAAATAAATGCATATTATTGCTGTAAATAAGCTATTACAGTAGAGATTAATGAAAGTCATCATGAAATATTACATGGTGACTTTCATTAACAGCTGAATTCTGCTTTAATAACGCGGTGAGTTAGACGGACTAACTCACAGTGGTAGCAGGAAGGACCGCCAATTATGCAATATCTTACCTCTGAAGAAGAAACAACCTGGTTACCTTATTACTTGTATAAATAAGTTGAGCCAGTAAAAAAATAATAGTCCCCTACCTCCAGCGAGCTGCGGCTCGCTGTTTTTATTCCCGATACCTGCAATAAAATACTGAAACAGAGATCGCATTTCCTTTTTTTACGGATATACTTAAATCTAAACAGCTTTTTTAACATTTAAATGTTTAAGGTGCAGCCTTTGCAAGATGATCTGAAGCAGCAACTGGCCAATGCAATCAAAGCGCGTAAAACATTGGAAGACGCTTACGAAAGTCAGTTTAAAATCCTGGCTCAGTTTGTACTTCGGCTATCGTTGGTATGTAAAGGCGCAGATCTGGAACTGGACAACCGGTTGGCTAAACTACGCACGGAGTTAGCAAAAGGTACCGATCTTGAAAAATTGATCCCTTTTATAGCCGATACAAACCAAAGCCTGCAATTACTAGACGCCAAACAACAACGCGAAATTAAAGAGGTACAGCAGCAGCTGAACCAGGCTGGCAAGTTATTGCAGCAACAAAAAGGCTTACCCGATCAGTTGCGCCGAGACCTGCGGTTATTGTTAACCAAAGTTGCTGAGCCGCCGTCCACTGTTCAGGCTTTTCTACCCCACTTAACCAGCCTGACCAACCTGTACCAAAGTGCGTTGCAATCTAAACAGCAAATTGAAGGTAACGCTGAGCAGGATGATGTACGCTATGGCCATATCTGCCGTCAAATCAGTGTCGAGCTGACAAATTTATTAAGTGAGCTGGCATTTGCTGAAAAAAGTGCACCGCAAATTACTCTTATCAGACAAAGCTTGCTTGATAACCTGTCGATAGAGGCGCTACTCGACGCCTGCTTGCAAACCATTACCGTTATTGTCGCCAGCATCAATGAAGAACGCCTGTCTGCCGAGCATTTTTTGCTAAAACTAAATGATGCCTTATCATCAGTACAGCAAGCGGTAAGCCTTTCGTTAAAAAATGCTGATAAGCTGCACCAGAAACTGGATATTCTTAACCAGCAAATTGAACGACAAATTACCCAGCTGGGCCAAAGCACTAAAAGCGCTACCTCACTGGAACAGCTAAAAGATCTGGTTACTCAGCGCTTAGGCAGTATCAGTGATGCGCTCAAGTCAAAAGAGAAGCTGGAAACAGAAGAGCGCCAGGCCATCCTGTTAACATTAAATGGAATGGAAGCAAGACTAAAAGAGCTGGAAGCCGAAGCTCAGACGTTCAGAACCAGACTGGCAGAACAAAACTTCCGTAGTTTACAGGACTCACTAACAGAAATCCCCAACCGGGCAGCATTTGACGAGCGACTGGCACTGGAAATTAAACGCTGGCAACGTTACAAAAAACCGTTATGTATTGCGCTGGCCGATGTTGACAATTTTAAAAGCATTAATGACAACTACGGCCATAGTGCAGGTGATAAAACTTTGAAAGTTATAGCAAAAGCTTTACAGCAAGGTTTACGTGAAACTGATTTTATTGCCCGTTATGGTGGTGAAGAGTTTGTTTTACTGTTTCCTGAAACAGCGCTGGATGAGCTTGACGCACCGCTGAACAAACTACGAGAAAAGATTAAAAGTATTGTATTTACCTTTAAAAGTCAGAAAGTCCCTATCACCATTTCCTTTGGGGCTAGCCAATTAACCGCTGAAGATACCAGCCGTCAGGTTTTTGATCGGGCAGACGAAGCACTGTATGAAGCTAAAAAAGCCGGCCGCGATCGGGTCATTTTGAAAACCTGACCCAGGTTCAGCACACAATCAGTATTGGAGTAACCGATGCAGGTGCATTTAAACCCGTTAGGTGCCATGGATTTACTGTCTCAGCTTGAAGTTGAACGCTTAAAAAACAACACCGAATCAGAAGCCTTCGCGTTGTTTCGTAATTGCTGCCTGGCAGTGCTGAATGTCGGCAGCCACACCGACAGTTCAGCAGAAATATACGAACAATACAAAGACTTCAGCGTTAATTTACTTGCTCGTGAACGTGGCATTAAAATAGAGCTGACCAACCCCCCTGAAAGTGCCTTTGTCGATGGGGTAATTATTAAAGGTATTCATGAGCATCTTTTTGCCGTGCTCAGAGATATTTTGTTTTACCATACCCGTCGCTCAGCCGAGACGAAAGCGCGTGAACTGCTGGAGCCCCGACAGCTAACCCATACCGTATTTGATATTTTGCGTAACGCCAGAGTGGTTGATGCCACCCAAGTGCCCAGTATGATTGTCTGCTGGGGTGGCCATTCCATTAATGAAGTGGAATACGACTATACCAAAGAAGTCGGTTATCAGCTTGGCCTGCGCGGTCTGGATATTTGTACCGGATGTGGTCCCGGAGCCATGAAGGGCCCGATGAAAGGTGCAACCATCGGCCACAATAAGCAAAGGATCCGCAACGGCCGTTATCTGGGCTTAACTGAACCGAGTATTATTGCCGCTGAGCCCCCCAACCCTATCGTTAACGAGCTGGTAATTCTGCCTGATATTGAAAAACGTCTGGAAGCCTTCGTTCGGGTAGCTCATGGCATTATTGTGTTTCCCGGTGGTGCAGGCACGGCAGAAGAGCTCCTTTACCTGCTGGGGATTATGCTTAAAAAAACCAATGAGGAACAACAACTTCCAATTATTCTGACCGGGCCCCGCCAGTCAGAAGCCTATTTTAATGAAATCGCTAGTTTTATTCAAAACACTCTGGGTGAAGAAGCACTACGTCTAGTTGACATTATTATTGACGACCCGGCTGGCGTGGCCCGAAAGTTAAAACAGGGCTGTGCTGATGTACGCCAGTACCGTAAGTCGGTTGGCGACGCCTATCACTTTAACTGGACCTTAGATATTGACCCTCAGTTTCAGCAGCCTTTTATCCCGAATCACCAGAATATGGCCGCACTCGACTTGCACCTGGAGCAAGACAAAGCGAAACTTGCTGCTAATTTACGACGCGCATTCTCGGGTATTGTTGCCGGCAATGTAAAAGACGAAGGGATCCGGGCAATTCGCCAGCACGGGCCTTTTCAATTATCAGGAGAACCGGTACTGATGCAAATGATGGACACTCTACTCCAGGCCTTTGTTGATCAGGGCAGAATGAAACTGCCCGGTACGGCTTATGTGCCGTGTTACAGGATCATTCGCTAGCTATGATGCACCTGGTATTAATTGATGCGTTAAACCTGATCCGACGCTTGTATGCCGTGCAGGAAAGGCCCTATCTGCCGTTACCAGAGCAAGTGACGGACGGTACCCGACAACAAATAATAAATAATACCAGAAACATGGTAGTACAGGCGCTGCAAAGACTACGGCTTGAGTTAGCACCAAGCCATGCGTTACTGGTATTTGACGGCCGTGACAGTCAGTGGCGTCAGCAACGCTGTCCAGAATACAAAGCGAATCGCAAGCCAATGCCGACAATATTGGCAGAAGCTCTACCTGCGTTGGAGCAGGCTGCTGAGCAGCATGGTTTTCGCTGCTTTACCGACGCAACCCTTGAAGCAGATGATGTTATCGCCAGTATTGCCAGTAAGTTAAACCAGCATCAGCAGCAGGTAACTATTGTATCTACTGATAAAGGCTTTCTACCCCTGCTAAACCAGGGCATCCGGGTTTACGATCCTTTTGCCCGGCAGCAACTCACCCCGGCAGATGTAGAAAAAAAATTTGGTGTAGCACCAGAGCAACTGGTCCGACTCTGGAGTCTGACTGGTGACAGCACCAACAACATTGCAGGTGTCAGCGGTGTGGGCCCTAAAACGGCATTAGAGCTGATGGCATTGGGGGAAACCCTGACTGAGGCACTGGCCCACCCCGATTGCCCCAGAAAACTTCGCGACAAAATACTTAGTCACAAAGATGCTATCGTCAGCTACATGCAGGTTTTAAGTTTGCAGACAACTCTGGAGCTAGGCCTGAATTTGCAGGCATTAAGGTTGCCAGAGCAGGTACAGGAACAGTGATGAATATAAAGCCTGTATTGTTATTTTTTGGTGGGTTCGCGGTATATGCGTTGCTTACCGTCAGCGTGCTGTTGTTTTATAAAGATGACCCGGCGCAAATGACCTGGCAACACCGTGATAGTTTTAATGCCAAAGTCATAGGTCGTTATAAGCTATCTGACAACCATACTCAGGACGATGTAACAGCTCGCCTCGGCGGCCCCGATATTACTGAAGCGGTGCAGCTGAATGGCCAGGTATATCAGTTAATGTTCTACCGCACACAACGCAAACTACCCGATGGTATTACCACCGAAGATGAATGCACGGCCCTGCTATTCGTAAACCGACGGTTAGTCGCCATCGGCGATATTGCGGTAAGCCAATATCAGCAATATGTGAACAATGGCAACAGCTGACAGACAATGGCCTCAGTTCTACTTGGGTATACAGCAGCTTAAACAGCTGCGTCCCAAGCCCACTGTTGCGGCATCAGAAGCGATGCCTGCTCTGCTGCAACGCACTGCAGAGCTATGTTCATTATTTATTGAATTAGCTAATGATAATGCTGCCGGTATCATGGCGCAGCTTAATCTAAGCCCGCGTCCGCTACCACTTTATCTTGCCAGAATAGTAAAAATGCTGGCCCTGGCGCTAATTCTGAGCAGATGTTATAGCTGGCAACGCCAACGCACTGAGCAGTTGTTGCAGACATTGCTGAATACTGCAGTGTTTGCTGATGATAGTGTAACCTCGCAGCAGGCCTGGGTCCGCACAGCAAAAGCACTGCAGCAGTACGATCAGCAACATCCGCAGTTACCACTGCTTATTGGCGCATGCAACAGTCAACGGCAACCGCCCTGGCAACTCCACCCCGATGGCCCCCTGCTGGCGCTGGTAAGCCAACTGGCCGAAAAGATGCTACCGGAAACCGGCAGTCAACCCGGCCTGTCGCAACTACTAAACCAATACCTTAGCCACCAGGCTGGCGTCGACAAAAGTAAATGGTATTGCCTGCTGCTGCAGCTCTCACAAACCAACGCCCTGCCCGGCCGTTTTGCCAGGAACAAAACCTCCCGCAACTTAACGCACTACTGGTTTATCATTGGCCAGGTTGAGAACATTGATACGGCTAAGCAAGCTGAGCAGACAGCTCAGGTTTATGTCAGACAGTTCGACCCTGCCAGCAAGTCGATTGGCCACGAGGTACACCAGATGCCGCTGGCTGAACTCGCTCTGCTAAGCCCGCAATATTTTAAAGATTTTAACTGGCTGGGGTTCATTGAACGGGATAACACCTTGCTGCCTGCCATTGCAGACAATTCTCTCAGCAACTGCGTTAACCAATCATTGTTTGCCAGGCTTACCGGGCTGAGCGTCAGTAAACAAGTACAGATGCTGGAACAGCGACCGCTGATAAGCCAGTTTTTACAGCGGAACGCAGCCAGCATCAGCCGGCAACAACTGCCCGTTAACCGACTGCGGCATGCCATTACAATGCTGGGGCAAGACGCTTTACAAAGTTGGGTAGCTCAGGCCGAGGTATATCAGTATTGTCAGCAGCAGGGGCATCCCCATCAAAGCTGGCTGGAGCAATTACAACACTGCCTGATTCAGGCGCTGCATCTGCTAAGTTCTGCCACGCCCCGGCCAATTGCATTGAGTAAGGCTGGTGTTATCGCTCGTTGCGCCAGTGTCAGTATCTGGCAAGAGCCTGCTCTTTTTCAAACTGCACTGGCACGACAAGTCCGGCAGCAACCGTTACTGGGTATCTATATTCAGCAGCATATCTGGCGTTCAGCAAGCTACCCTGAGCTAACCCGGCAACTGTTGGAACACTATCAGCATCCTGACTGGGCCCTGGCAATCCAGGGCTGGCACAGCCAGCGTCCTGGTACATTAGCATTGTTGCTTCGTCTTAGCTGGCAACTCACTATGGCTGTGTTTATTGCCGATGAGGTCAGCGAGCAGCGGCTTACTGCATTATTGCCCGCAGCAGCTGGTCAGCTTGCATTACCAAAGCAACCTGTAACGTACTGGCAACAGCAGTTAATTGCAGCAAGTCAATGTTACTATCCATTACCAGAAATGTAGTTTAATTACATCATTCAGCAAGGTTATAGTGGGAATAACGCCTGCTTCTACCGTAAGTTTCCTCCAAACTGGCGAAATAACCCTGAAAATGCTATATTTCCGCGATTCCAGACGGAAAGCGTCTGCCAGTATTCCCCCTTTAACACCCTGAGGAACCCATGAGTAAGCAAACCATTACTGTCATTAAAGGTGATGGCATAGGCCCGAGTATTGTTGAGGCTGCCATTGAAGTATTGACCAAAGCCGGTTGTGATTTTGACTACGAGTATGTTGATGCCGGCCTGACGGCACTGGAGCAGACTGGCGAGCTGTTGCCACAGACTACCTTAGATGCCATAGCCCGCAATAAGATCACTTTAAAGGGTCCACTTACCACACCGGTAGGTGAAGGCTTTACCTCAATCAATGTAACGCTTAGAAAAAAATTCAGCCTGTATGCCAATGTACGGCCGGTCATTTCATTTAAAGGCACCAAAGCCCGCTATGAAAATATTGATATTATAACGATCCGTGAAAACACCGAAGGAATGTACTCTGGCCACCGGCAGCAGGTATCAGAAGATGGTCTGATAGCCGAAGCCAGCAGCATCATTACCCGGGAAGGGGCTGAGCGAATTGCCGTATTTGCTTTTGAAACCGCGCTGCGTGAGAACCGTAAAAAAGTCACCATTGTTCACAAAGCCAATATCTTGAAATCAACTTCGGGCTTATTTTTGAAAACAGCAAGGGAAGTTGCAGCCCGTTACCCGGATATTGAAGCCCAGGAAATGATTGTTGATAACGCCTGTATGCAGTTGGTGATGAACCCGCAACAGTTCGATGTTATCGTTACTACCAACTTGTTTGGTGATATTTTATCAGACTTGTGCGCTGGTTTAGTAGGCGGCTTAGGTATGGCACCCGGTGCTAATATAGGTAAAGACTGCGCTATTTTTGAAGCAGTACACGGCAGTGCTCCGGATATTGCCGGCAAAAACCTGGCTAACCCCAGCTCGGTTATTCTGGCGTCGATTCAGATGCTCGAATACCTGCAGATGCAGGACAAAGCAGAGAAAATCCGCTCGGCCCTGGCTGATGTGATTGCCAGTGGTGATCGCACGACCCGCGACTTAGGCGGCAGCTTTGGTACTACTGATTTTACCGCTGCAATGTTAGAAAGGTTATAATCGTCATACCACAAAAAATAGCCACCTTTTGGTGGCTATTTTTTTTAACTATTGTCGCACAGGAGCAAATATGAGCCAGCAACAAAATAACCCGTTACACGGCATTAAGCTGGAGCAAATTGTCACCGCTCTGGTTGACCATTACGGCTGGCCTGAACTGGCGAAACGTATAGATATCAACTGCTTTAAAACCGACCCATCAGTAAAAAGCAGCCTGAAGTTTTTACGCCGCACCCCCTGGGCCCGTGAAAAGACCGAAGCATTGTTTATTGCCACCAACTTTTCATAATAAGTTTCAGCAAAAATTTTATAAGTAACTTTCAACAATATGACAGGCTAACTTAGCAGTTTACTTCGCTAACGCGCCAATTTAATACATATAAAATTCATATTTATTACCTGTAATTCACAATGTTTCATTTTCACAAAATTATCCTGTTTTAACTATCGCATATTTGCAGTTTTAATATCGGTGTCTTGCCTGTTACCCGCCAGATAAACTGTCAAACATTTTTACATGTTTAAACTTTTTCCATGGTTAAAATTTAAACAAATTCTGAAAAACAATCACTTAATTAGTTGGCGCAAATATTGCGTCATTTCCCGCCAGCACCCCCCCAAACTAAATGAAGTGTAAAACAATAAAATTAAACAATTATTAACAACCATCAAAACTTTTAGCTATGCAGAACTTGCTGCTTCTGATTGCTAACTGAGCTGTGTTGTACAGTTGGGATTGAAAGATAATTTGTCTGCGTAACCTAAAGATCGTAATGATGTAAATGGGAGAAGCAAATGAAAACAAAAAAATACCTGTTAGGTGTTGCATTATCAGCGGCCCTGGCGAGTACCTACGCAAATGCGAACGCATCGCCACATATTATCCAGGTAGATTCCAGTCAACTCAGCGCAGCAGAAACCGTCCCGGTTGTTCCGGCAGTGTCTGGCATGTATATCGTTGAGTTGAAAGGCCCAACGGCAATTAACATGGCCACCCAACTGGGTGAGCTTATTCCCAGCAACCAGTTGGTTGCCACTATAGGCAATAATTACAATGCCAACTCGCCGAAAATTAAGGCCTATGTTGCTGCTGTAAAAGCTAAGCAGGCTTCAGTTGCAGCGGAAGTAGGCGCTCCAGAAGTGCTGCACAATTACGCTCATACATTTAACGGCTTCTCTGCCCGCTTAACACCAGCCCAATTAAAAGCCATCAGCAGTCACCCCGATGTTGCAGCAGTTTATCCAGACGAAGTACATTTTCTGCAAACCGCTAATACCCCAAAGTTTTTGGGGTTAGTCAGTGATGCCGGCGATGGCTTGCACGATAGCGGCATTTTAGGTGAAGACGTTATTGTTGGTATTCTGGATTCCGGTATCTGGCCTGAAAACCCCTCATTCAGTGACGCGGCAACCAGCGCAGCCAATACTTATGGGCCGGCTCCCGCGGGATGGGAAGACAAATGTAACGTGGGTAGCGTTGGCTCTTTTGTTCGTGATGGTGTAGTTATCTATGACGACTCCACTGCACCTGAGGACGAGTTTACATGTAATAATAAGCTGATTGGTGCGCGTTATTTCGGTAGCACTTTCTCAAGCGTGTACGAAATGCAATTTGGTTTAGGCGAGTTTGCTTCTGCCAGAGACGCCGATGGCCACGGTAGTCATACAGCATCAACAGCAGCAGGTAATGCTGGTGTAACCGCTGTTTTAAGCGGCACCGAAGTAGGTTCAGTTTCCGGTATTGCGCCGCGGGCGCGCGTTGCTGCATACAAAGTATGCTGGAATGCCAACTATGTCAGTCCGGCAGGAGTTAACGAACGAGGTTGTTTCTTCGGTGACAGCCTTGCCGCGATAGATCAGGCTGTAGTAGATGGCGTCGACGTGTTGAATTACTCAATAGGTAACTCGCAGGCGATAAACAGTCCGGTCTATAATGCTTCTCTTAGTGCCGCCAATGCAGGTGTGTTCTTCTCAGCCTCTGCTGGTAACAGCGGCCCGACAGCAGCGACGGTAAGTAACATTGCCCCCTGGATTGCAACAGTTGCAGCATCCACTTATGACGGTGTATCTGCCGCAATTGGTAAACAGCTCAATGTTAACAGTGGTGTATTAGCACCGACTTCTTTCTTTTCAGTTCCTGCAGTCATAGGTACAGCATTACCTGAGGGTGGTTTGACTGCCGATTTAGGTGTTGCAGACCCAGTGCTTGCTTGCGGACCGCTAAGCAATGACTTAACAGGCAAAATTGCCCTTATTTCCCGCGGTGAATGTAACTTCACTGTCAAAATGGCGAATGCAGAAGCAGCAGGCGCAATTGGGGTTGTTGTCTATACCCTCAGTGGCACACCTATTCCGATGGGTGGCACTGATCCGGGTATTGGAATTCCGGGGGTAATGGTATTCAATGCAGATGGCTTAGCGCTTGTTGATAGCGTAAATGCAGGCACTACCAATGTGACAATGTCACAGTACGGTGCTGCTACCGATGCAATTGAAGTGGGTAACATCATGGCGAGCTTCTCGTCACGCGGCGTAAATACCCAAACTGGCGATATCCTTAAGCCTGATATTACCGCTCCGGGCGTGCGGATTTTAGCAGCTTCCAGTCCAGAGCAATTACAATTTGGTGGCAATCCGCAAGGAGAGAACTTCGAGTACCTGCAAGGCACGTCAATGTCCAGCCCACATATTGCCGGTATGGCGGCATTGTTAGCAGGTCAGTATCCAACCTGGACCCCAGCGCAAATTAAATCAGCGATAATGACTACGGCTCGCCAGAACCTTGTCAAAGAAAATGGTATCACGCCTGCTGATCCGTTTGATTTCGGTGCCGGCCATGTGGCTCCGGCGCAGTCATTAAATCCTGGCTTAGTTTATAGTGCTAACTTAGGTGATTACCTTGGCTTCCTTTGTGGGCAAGGCGAAGCAGGCTTAGTGTCCTCTGCCCGGTTTGGTGCTGATTGTAACGAAATCGCTGACGCGGGTTTTGCAACCGACGCAAGTCAGTTGAACTACCCTTCAATTGCAATTGCCGAACTTGCGGGCACTGAAACCATTTCCCGTACGGTAACCGACGTATCGGGTAATGGTGGTACTTACAATGTCGTGGTTAATGCGCCTGAAGGTACAACTGTTTCAGTGGCAACCTTTGATGCTGCCGGCAACCCTATCCCAAGCGGACTGTTGGAAGTAGCACCAGGCGGTACAGCAAGCTACAGCTTAACCTTTAACTCGGTGCCAGGCTTCCCGGTTAATGAATGGGTGTTTGGTGATGTAACCCTTGAACGTACTGACGGTTTAACGGTTCGTAGCCCTATTGCCGTGAATCAGGTACCGACGCAAACGATTATTGTACCTGAACTACTGTCGTTAGAGTTAAACCGCGGCCGCGCGTTGTTCTTTGTTGAAACCTTGTATTCAGGTAGCTTTGGCGTCGAACATCAGGGTTTAACTTTACCCTTTGGTGTAAACAAAACCTCGCCCAGCAACCCTGGCGCATTTAACTTTGGTATAAACGTAAGTTCGCCAACTTATTACACTGCATTTGGTGTACCTGAAGGTGCAACTTTACTAAGAATAAGCACCCGTGATGCTCTGGTAAGTGTACCGGGTACCAACTTAGACTTGGTGCTATACACCTGCGTGCCAACTCCAACCGGAAATAGTTGCTCACCTCTGCAGAGCTCAACAGGTCCGGATGCCAACGAAGACATGATCATTGTTAACCCGGTAAATACCGTGAACAGTGGTCTTAGCTTCTATCTGTTGTTTGTCCAGGGTGTAGATTTACTGGGTAATGCGACGGTTGATTACACTTCGCTTATCTGGATCCTGGATGGTGCTGAATCGTCTACTGTCGTTTCAGCGTCACCTCGCGCAGTGGAGAATCGCTTGCAAAACATCAGCCTCAGAACACGTGGCTTAACACCCGGTTTATACATGGGCACCGTTACCTTTACAGATGGTAATGGTGAAGTACAAGGCACAACGGCGCTGGAAGTGGTTCAGCCGTAAGCAAGAAAACGCCGGGATAGCGAGGCTATCCCGGTAATTATTTAAAATAAGGAAGTAAATAATGAAATCATTCAAACAATTAATAACTAAATCATTGTTAGCGTTAACCTTTATTTTTGCAACATCCTTTACCGCCAATGCTACGCTCATCAATATAACGCAAGATATTATCGGTGATACTCTTGGCAAGATTGGTTCTATAGAAATTCAGATAAATAAAAATCAGCTAAACACTGGTATTCTGGATACCGCATTTGGCGATGAAATTACCCTGGTAAATATTAACCTGAGTGACCTTTATTCGTGGGGTGACGTGTTTGATATTTTCCTGTTTGAAGTAGCAATCGATAGCGACAATATCTATGCCGGCATTGAGTTTTTTGAATTCGACGGCGATGATGTTGGTTTTGGTCCACTGACCTGGAGCTACCAAATGGTTTATGATGCATTTGGGTTCAGTTTCCTGGAAGTGTATGATCTTGGAGGCAATTTAGTTGAGTTTGATACTCTAAGCCTTGGCGCGGCTCAGGTGGTATCAGCACCTTCAACTCTGGCGTTGTTTACCCTGGCAATGGGTGCTTTACTGATCCGTCGCCGGCGCATAGTTTAAGCCTTTTCGTTGACTTAAAGCCTGGCGCTGCCGGGCTTTTTTTATTCCACGGCGTTACAACGATAAAATGGCAAAAGCTTTACTACCATTCAGTCTTGTGTGCTGTCACCGATTGTTCCTGATAGAAACCAAGGGTTATAACGACAAGTTGTTAATTGACGAAGACGTGCCCCAGCGGCATAGTAGATTGCTGATACGTGTGTATTGTTACCGGTAGTTGTGCTGTTATGCGAAGTGCTGCTTTTTTTACGATGTTAATGGCTTTTAACCTTAGCGCCTCTGAGAATCTGAGCGATCACGAGCAATTTTGTCAACAGGATACTACCGTAAGCTGTGCCAACTATCTGCAGCAAAAGCTCTCTGCCCTGCCCCCTTTTAGTAATGGCTGGTACCGGGTGAAGGGTTTTCAACTCGACTACCTGTTCGATCAACATCAGTTTCAGCCATTGCAAACAGAGGCGGAACTGTTGCTGCAACAGCAATCATTACCAGATATGCTAAAGGTGCAGGTGTATTTTTATTACGCTAAAGCGCTATTTGTCAGCGGCCAGTCGGAAGCTGCTAAACGCTATTCCAGCAAGGCGATCCAGATGCTGCAGGAGGTTTATAGTGCCTTTGGTAACCCGCTGCGCATAATCGAATTAGCGAACTTACAATACTCGCTGGGCGAGGTGGACCAGGCCGAGCAACTCCTGCACCAGGTTCAGTGGAAATATCAGAAAAGTAAAGATGCACTTTTTTTGTTCGAACTTTACTCGAACAAAGCGCTAGTCAGCCACCAGCGCGATAAACTTGATGAAGCGGCAGAGTATCGTGCTGAAGCATTAAAGGCCGCACTTAGCCTGGGACATACCAATAAAATTATTGTGGCGATGGGTAATCTGGCAAGAACCAAACAATTGCTGGGGCAATTGTCAGCCGCTTTTGAGCTTTACGAGCAGTCACTGGTTTATACCTCAGGCCCGGAGTATCAGGTACAACATGCCATCCATCTTGTCCGACTGACAGAGATTTGCCTGCAACAACAACAACCAGTGCATGCACTTACTTTCTACAGGCTGATTGATCCTGAATTACTGGGGACATCACACAAACAGCTTTATCAACAATTTGGCAGCATACTGCTGGTTACAGCAACAGACAGTTTTTAACCATGCTCAAAGGCTTCATTTTAGCCATTGTATATTGCACCGCCGCCAGTGACATATTGCTGCAGTACTGCATTAGCTTCATCTCGCTGCACCAGGCGCACAACTTCAATACCGGCGTCGGTTAAATACTGGTAGCTACTGGCCTCTACCGGGCCTTCGTCAAAGCCTATAGCGCGGGCATCGTCTGCAGTAGCAGCACAGACTAAACGCTTTACTCCACTCCACAGTGTGCCACCTAAGCACATGGCACAGGGCTCACAGGAGGTAAACAATTCACGTTTTACGCCATCAGCATTCAGGCTGAAACTTTGCAGTTGCTGGCCGGCCAGCATTATCGCCACCATTTCGCCATGGGCTGCCGGGTTATGCATTGGCATTACCCGGTTTACCCCAACGCTGAGTAGCTTACCGCTATCACAATCAAAAATAGCACTGCCAAACGGGCCGCCGGTACCGCGCAGCACATTTTGTTTTGATAACTCAACTGCAAGCGCCATTTTCTCATTATCACTGGTGTAGGTTTTCTGCCAGTCGACCACCTCATTAATCCAGTCGGGTAAGGTTATTGTTACCTGTTGTCCTGCTACCATCAGATTAATGCTCCGCCAGAGGTTTACTGTAGGCCAGCTCCATATCCCATGGCAGCTGGATCCAGGTATCCTGCTCAATATCAGTAATATAGTGGTCTACCAATGGTTTACCCTGTGGCTTGGCATAAACAGTAACAAAACAGGCTTTTGGGAAATGCTCGCGCAGAGCCCTGGCGGTTTCCCCGGTATCGACTAAATCGTCAACAATTAGCAGTTTGGCATTATCTTCCAGGCTGGCATCTTTTAAAATGCGTAAACTGCCCTGTTTATCGTGGTCATAACTGGCCACACAAATACTGTCGACTACCCTGATATTCAGCTCGCGCGCCAGAATGGCTGCCGGCACCAGGCCACCGCGGCTTACTGCTACTATGGCAGTGAAATCACGGCCCAGCAGCTGCTGGGCCAGCTCTTTGCTGGCCCGGTGAAACGCTTCCCAGGACACATAAAACATTTTATTGGTGGTTAAAGACATAATAGTTCCGGCTTAATCAGATAAATAACTAAATTAATGACAGGGCAATTTCAACCATTTCATTGAAGCTGGTCTGGCGTAAATCAGCATCCAGCGCCTCACCGGTACGGATATGATCGCTAACCGTTAAGATAGCCAATGCATTAATCCCATATTCGGCCGCCACGCCGTATAAACCGGCTGCTTCCATTTCTACTGCCAGCACGCCGTATTTTTCCAGGGTATCGAACAGGGTTTCGCTTGGGTTGTAAAATAAATCTGAGGTAAAAACATTGCCAACTTTAACATTAATTTGCTTAGCGCGGGCGGCATGCACGGCCTTTTCCAGCAAATCGTAATTGGCGATTGCCGCGAAATCCATACCTGCCAGGCGGTTACGGTTAACCGCAGAGTCGGTGCTGGCACCCATAGCAATAACCACATCCCGCACTTTTACCTCAAGCGGTAAAGCACCGCAGGAGCCAATGCGAATAATATTTTTAACCCCATAGAATTTAGCAAGCTCTGTTGCATACAATGACATAGACGGCACGCCCATACCCGAGCCCAGCACACTGACCGGCTTGCCCTGATAAGTGCCGGTATAACCAAACATATTTCGAACGGTATTGACACAAACGGCATCAGTTAAAAAAGTATCAGCAATATGCTTTGCCCGCAGTGGATCTCCCGGCATCAGTACAGTTTGCGCAAACGCATCATCAGCGGCGTTAATATGTGGAGTAGCCATAATTCTCTCTTAATGTAATTTAGCAATAAAGGAATCGCCGTGCGCCATCGCGTCCAGCTTAAAGTAGTCGGCCAGGGTCTGGCCTATGTCAGCAAAAGTCATCCGCTCGCCCAAATCAGTGCTGGCGAGGCCGGGCTGGTACGCCAGCACCGGGATGTATTCCCGGGTGTGCTCAGTGCCCGGCCAGGTTGGGTCACAACCATGATCTGCTGTCATCAGCAACAGGGTATCATCATCGCAGGCAGCGAGTAGCTCAGGCAGGCGGCTGTCAAAGTACTCTAACGCCTCACCGTAACCAATTGCGTCGCGCCGGTGGCCATAATTCTGATCAAAATCAACCAGATTGGTAAACACCAGGCTGCGGTCTGGCTGCTTTTTCATCTGCTCAAGCGTGGTATCAATTAACGCCTCCAGTCCGGTGGCTTTAATATTTTCACTGATCCCCTGATGGGCATAAATATCAGCAATTTTACCAATACTGATAACCTTACCTCCCGCTCCAGTCAGCTTATCAAGTACCGTGGGGGCCGGCGGCAGCACCGAGTAATCGCGGCGATTACCGGTTCGGGCATAATTATCTGCACTATCGCCGGTAAAAGGCCTGGCGATTACCCTGCCAATGTTGTAGTTGTCGAGTAGCTCGCGGGCTACCCGGCAAAAGCTCAGCAGCTTTTCCAGGCCGAAATGTTGTTCATGGGCGGCTACCTGAAATACACTGTCAGCTGAGGTATAACAGATTGGTTTACCGGTTTTTACGTGTTCGTCGCCCAGCTTACGTAAAATATCGGTGCCAGAGGCATGGCAATTACCTAAAATGCCACTTACCCCGGTACGCTGGCACAGCTCAGCAATTAATTCAGCCGGAAAACTGTCAGTTTTCTGTTCAAAGTAGCCCCAGTCAAACAGCACCGGTACGCCGGCCATTTCCCAGTGGCCACTTGGCGTGTCTTTGCCACTGCTAAGCTCACGGGCGTAACCGTAGGCGCCAACCGGCTCGGCACTGTCATCTGTATCTGGCGCGCTTTTAGCGGCAGCAGTAGCCGCCTTAACCAGGCCAAGACGCGCCAGGTTAGGTAATGCCAGCTTACGGCCTTTCTGCTTAACAAACTCACGGGCGATACTGCCAAAAGTATTGGCACCAACGTCACCAAAACGGTCGGCATCAGGCGCGCTGCCAATACCAAAACTATCCAGAACCAGGATTACTGCCTTTGCCATACTGTGGGCTCCCACTGTAAAAATGCACCAGCCAAATCTGAACGGCGATATTGTCAATCCGTGCCGCCCAGATCCTGAAAAAATAAAAAGGGCACGCACTTTAATATGCTACCCGCTGTTTTACAAGTTTAACTGTTTATTTGGCGTTTGCCGCGGCTTTTATCAAGCTTTCTTGCCGTTTGTCCGCAAACAAAAACGGCGCCGAAGCGCCGTTTTTATCATGCAGCTCACCAGATCACTGTGGCAATTGCTGATAGCCCATGCTGTACAGGGTAAAACTGAAAATATCAGCTGCCTGATCAATAACCATCGACACCGGCATGCCAGCACCGTGACCGGCATTGACGTCAATCCGGATTAACTGCGGATTAACCTTGGTTGCTTTTGCCTGCAATTCTGCAGCAAATTTAAAGGAGTGCGCCGGCACAACCCGATCATCATGATCCGCGGTGGTTACCATCGTCGCCGGATACGTCACCCCCTCTTTAACGTTATGCACCGGAGAATAAGCTTTTAAATACTGAAACATATCGGCTGACTGCTCAGAAGTACCGTAATCGTAAGCCCAGCCAGCACCCGCGGTAAAGGTATGGTAACGCAGCATATCCAGTACACCAACTGCCGGTAACGCCACTTTAAATAGTTCAGGACGCTGGGTCATTGCCGCACCCACCAATAAACCACCATTTGAGCCACCACGAATCGCCAGCTTGCCGGCGCTGGTATAGTTTTGCTGCTGCAGATATTCTGCCGCAGCAATAAAGTCATCGAACACATTCTGCTTTTTCTGTTGTACGCCGGCGTTATGCCAGGCTTTACCGTACTCGCCGCCGCCACGTAAGTTAGCCACAGCATAGACGCCACCCATTTCCATCCACACGGCATTAGCGACACTGAATGACGGTGTCAGGCTGACATTAAAACCACCATAACCATACAAAATAGTCGGGTTAGTGCCATCTTTTTTCAGGCCCTTTTTATAGCTGATGATCATTGGTACCTTGGTACCGTCTTTTGAGGTGTAGAACACCTGCTCAGACGTGTAATTTTCAGGGTTAAAATCAATTTTCGGGCTGTTATACAATTCAGATTTGCCACTGTCCGGCTTAAACGCATAAATGCTGGACGGCGTAGTGTAATTGGCGAACGAATAATACAGGGTTTCAGCGTCTTTCTTGCCGCTGAATCCGCCGGCACTGCCGATACCCGGTAATTCAATCTCTCTGACCAGTTTACCGCTGTAGTCGTATTGTTTAACCTGCGCAATAGCGTCCACCATGTAGTTGGCAAACAGGTAACCGGCACCTTTACTTATCCGCAGCACGTTGTCTGTTTCCGGGATCAGTTCCTGCCAGTTGTCAGGGGTAGGCTTGGCGGCAGACGTCATTACTACTTTGCGGTTTGGTGCATTGAGGTTGGTTACCAGATACAGCTTGTCACCGTCATTATCCAGTAAATCGGTATCAGAATCAGTGTGGTCTAAAATGGTGACAAACTTGCTATCTTCTTTGGTTAAATCTTTCAAAAACAGTTTATTACCAGAAGTGGATACAGCTGCCGACACCAGCAGGTATTTATCATCTTCAGTTACTGAAGCGCCAACATAACGGTGTTTTTGTTCAGCTGTACCACCAAACACAACCTGATCATTGGCCTGAGCTGTACCCAGTTTGTGATAGTAAAGCTTGTGCTGATCGGTCATGGCCGATAGTTCACTGCCCTCTGGCTTGTCATAGCTGGAGTAGAAGAAACCATCATTTCCCACCCATGAAATACCACTGAATTTTACGTCAACCAGAGTGGGTTCCAGCTGCTCTTTGGTTTTTGCGTCAATGATAATAATTTTACGCCAGTCGCTGCCGCCTTCAGAAATAGCATAAGCTGCCAGGCTGCCGTCTTTGGAAAACTCAATATCAGCCAGCGAGGTGGTACCGTCTTCGCTAAAAGTGTTTGGGTCTAAAAATACTTCAGCTTCGCCACCATCTTTCTGCCGGTACAATACAAACTGGTTTTGCAAACCGTCATTTTTATAGAAATAGTGATACTCTCCTTCTTTAAACGGTGCACCAACCCGTTCAAAATTCCATGATTTTTCCAATTTCGCCCGCACTTCATCCCGAAACGGAATTTGAGCCAGATACGAAAATGTTACCTCGTTCTGCGCTTTAACCCATGCTTCAGTCTCGCTACTGCGATCGTCTTCCAGCCAGCGATACGGATCTGCCACGTCAGTACCAAAGTAGTTATCTACGGTATCACCCTTGCGTGTAACAGGGTAAGTAACTTGCTGCTGTTGCTCTGCACTCACGGTAACGTCCTGACTGGTATTTACATCTTGTTTAGCCCCGCCGCACGCACTTAGCATGGCAGCAGCTAACAGGGTAATAGCATGTTTCATGAAAAACTCCGATGTTGATGTTTTTGTAATTGTTGTTGGGCATATTTTAAAAAACGCGTTTGAGCTTAACAAAGAAGGTTGCTTTTGCCTATTTCACCTGGCTGGAATTTATGTAGACTCAAAGCGAATTTACGGCAGCGTAATCGAAGATATCACAGCAGAGATGCCACAGGCTGAAAAAGCAAAACGCCAGCATTAAGCTGGCGTTTTCACTTTAATGGTGCCCAGAGGCGGAATCGAACCACCGACACGCGGATTTTCAATCCGCTGCTCTACCGACTGAGCTATCTGGGCAAAAACGTCGTGCTGGTTAAAGTAGGCTGCCAGTGGCAGTAACTGAACAAGACACCAAAAAATGGTGCCCAGAGGCGGAATCGAACCACCGACACGCGGATTTTCAATCCGCTGCTCTACCGACTGAGCTATCTGGGCAAAAACGTCGTGCTGGTTAAAGTAGGCTGCCAGTGGCAGTAACTGAACAAGACACCAAAAAATGGTGCCCAGAGGCGGAATCGAACCACCGACACGCGGATTTTCAATCCGCTGCTCTACCGACTGAGCTATCTGGGCAATGCGGGTCGTATTAAACGGATTTTGCCAAGCTAAGTCAACAGATATTTTATAAAAGCAGTGTAAGCGAACAGCGATTAACCAACCACAGCTGCTTTGTTCGCCAACTGTTAAAATTAACACTGCGCCAGCGCCTAAAAACTTGTTACACTATATTCAGTTATCTGGTACGCCGTACAATGCATTTAAATGGACAGCTGATGGAAAAAACCTCCTATACCAAACCGATGTTTCGCCGGCTGGCACTTATGGCCCTGCTGGTTTTACTGCTACAGGCCGCTTTGTTTATCTTGTTAACCTTGCCCGAGCAAAACCGGGAAGAACATCAACTTGCCCGTTTAGCAGCCGAAACTACAGTGCTGGCCAGCGCACTGAGCATTCCTTTGCGCAATGACAATACTCAGGCAGCAGAGCAATTGCTGCTACAGGCCCGAAATGCCGATAGCAACCGGGCAATTTATTTATACCGTCAGACAAACCAGCAGCTGGAGCTGATTGCCAATACCGTTAATCTGGCTAATTTTGTACCCCAGCCTGAACTGGCCAACAAAGAAATACAGCAAGGGGATTATTTAATTGTCAGCAGAATTGTCAATAACGAGGCAGCCAGCCTGCTGGTTAATGTGCATTTTCTTCCCCCCACCAGTCAGTTACCATTGCTGTTGGCATTTATTTGTAGTCTGGTAGCCGGAGTTTTACTGAGTTTAAGCTTTGCCTATACCATCTCAGTTTATTTTGGCCGCAAGTTAACACCATTAGTTGCTAATACCAAAACAGCGCTGGATAAAAACCAGTTTGATGGCAGTGTTGAGAGCCACGCGCATGATAATTTCGGGGTACTGGGCAGCTATATCAATCAGTTGTTTCGTCGTATCGAGCAAGGCCAGCAGGCACTAAAAAGCTCAGAAACCGACATTGCCCAGCTTAAGCAGGAAGTAGATGCACGGATTAAAGAGCGTACTGACGCCCTGGAGACAGCAAAGCTTACCGCTGAGCGGGCCAATGAGGCTAAATCAACCTTTCTGGCAACCATGAGCCATGAAATCCGCACTCCGATGAACGGCATTATTGGCACTATCGATTTACTTCGTAAAACCCAGTTATCGACCTCACAATTCAGGATGACCGACACTATTCGTGAGTCGTCATTTTCATTGCTGCGGATTCTGGATGATATTCTGGATTTCTCAAAAATCGAAGCGGGAAAACTTGAACTGGAGAATATTCCGGTTTCTCTGGTTGATATTATCGAAGCTGTTGGCCGCATTTTGGTATCGGTTGCCTATCAGCGCCAAATCGATTTAAAGCTGTATATTGACCCTAAGATCCCCGACGGTTTATTTGGCGACCCGGTGCGGTTGCGGCAAATATTATATAACCTGGCTGGCAACGCGATTAAATTCACCGAAACCACCCCGCAGAAAACCGGGGTTGTGATAATTCGTGCCGACCTGCTGGAAGAGAACATGGAGTTCAGTCAAATCCGGTTTAGCGTTGTCGATAATGGCCGCGGTATGACCCAACGTCAAATCAACTATGTGTTTCATCCGTTTAATCAGGCCGAGGGCTCGATTACCCGAAAATTTGGTGGCACGGGTCTGGGCCTGTCGATTTGTCAGCGCCTGACCTCTCTGATGTATGGCGATATTGATGTACAAAGTGAAGTTGGCAAAGGCACCGAGTTTACGGTCAGGATCCCAATGCGGCGCTCTGATGAAATCGACTATGTCAGTACCGAGTTGCTGCGGGATGTGCATATTTGCCTATTTACTCAGGACAGTGACAATCAGGAACATTTAACCAGCTACTTTAACCACACCCATGCTGAAGTTGAGGTAGTAAACAGCACAGAGGCCCTGTTTAAGCGGGCAGAACGACAAAAACCATTACCGCCAAAACAGGCAGCAGTATGGGTGCTTGACGCTACTTATGAGCAAATTTCAGCGGAACATATCAGCCGCTTACAACAAGTACCAGCGTTAGAACGGGTTAAATTTATTGTAATTACCAATCAGGTTGAATTATCTGAGCACAGTGACGAGCGCACTTACTACCTGCACAGCTCCCCGATATGCCGCAGCCACTTGTATGATGCCATTCTGGTGGCGGCAAAACGTAAAGATAAACCGAAACCGCAGCAAACTTCTAATCTGAACCTGAGCAAAGGTGCACCGGATATCGAAACTGCGCGGCGCAACCACCAGCTTATTCTGCTGGCTGAAGATAATATAATGAATCAGCGGGTCATTGTTGATCAGCTGAATGCTTTGGGCTATGCGGTGGAAGTTGCCGACGACGGCGCAATTGCGCTGGACATGTGGCGTCGGTATCACTACCCGCTGGTACTGACTGACTTACACATGCCTAATATGAGCGGCTATGATTTAGCCATCGCTATTCGCAAAGAAAGCCTGCATCGCCAGGATGACAGTAATTTCAGCAGGATTGTCGCTGTTACAGCCAATGCATTAAAAGGGGAAGAGCAAAAATGTATCAGCATTGGCATGGATGGTTATATTACCAAACCGTTGGAACTGGTTACCCTGGAAACGATGCTAAAACGCTGGCTGCCGGCCAAGGTACAAAAGTCTGTTACCGGCAGTGGCAGCACAACAGGTAATAATCCAGAGCCGGCACAACAACCCTCACCGATATGCTTTACCACTATTGCTAATTTTCTGGGTAACGATCCGGCTAAACATGAAGAATATCTGAACTACTTTGTTAAGCATGGTAAAGAGTTGCTGACCCAGCTAACCACTGAGGCTCAGGCACAAAACCGCAGCGGTGTGCGAGCCGTTACTCATCAGTTTAAGTCGGTGGCTAAAAGTATTGGCGCACTCAGCCTGTCGGCAGAGGCGCTGAAGCTTGAGCAGGCAGCAGAACAGAGTGACTGGTCGGTGATCAATGAGTATGTCCGGTTGATGACAGATAAATATCAGGACATTGTTAACTACGTACGCCAGCGTTACTAACCAATACAAAATCTGTGAACAATAAAAAACCGGTAACACTTACCGGTTTTTTATTGTTCAGACACCGCCGGAATACTAGCTGGCAGATGTATCCAGCGGGGGCAGACTTTTTATTAATTGGTCAAGCTGTTGCATCTGGTTCAGATAAGCTTCCAGCCTGGCCAGAGGCAAAGCACAAGGGCCGTCACATAAAGCTTTATCAGGATCAGGATGCGCCTCAATAAATAAACCAGCCAATCCTAACGCCATACCTGAGCGGGCAAGTTGCGCGGCCTGCGCCCGTCGGCCATCGGCAGAGTCAGCCCGGCCGCCGGGTTTCTGCAGAGCATGGGTGGCGTCGAAAATAACCGGGCCATACTGCTTCATTTCATCCATACCCAGCATATCAACAACCAGATTGTTATAGCCAAAACAGCTGCCCCGCTCGCACAGAATAACGTTGTCGTTACCTGCTTCGCTAAACTTGGTAATAATATGACGCATTTCATGCGGCGCCAGAAACTGCGGTTTCTTAACGTTAATTACCGCACCGGTTTTAGCCATGGCCACCACTAAATCCGTCTGACGGGCCAGGAATGCCGGCAACTGAATAACATCAACCACTTCTGCCACGGGTGCAGCCTGCCAGGGTTCATGCACATCAGTAATAAGCGGTACGTTAAAAGTACTTTTAATTTCAGCAAAGATTTTTAAACCTTCGTCTATACCGGGCCCACGGTACGAATGCACTGACGAGCGGTTAGCTTTATCAAAAGACGCTTTAAATACATAAGGTATATTAAGTTTGCCGCACACAGTAACGTAATGTTCGGCAATCCGCATTGCCATGTCGCGGGACTCAAGCACATTCATGCCGCCAAACAACACGAATTGGTTCTGATTATTTACGGCAAGGTTACCGACCCTGACGGTTTTCTGATTCATAGTATTCCAGCAATTTCGTTATATTAAAGCGGTAAAAAAACCGGTTGTTTGTTAAGCGCCACCCGAACCATTAACCCAAGCCAGCCCAGTGCACCTAAAAAGCATAACCAGCGGATAGCGAGAGTACGGCCCTTTAATGCCATTACCGCCAGGGCTATGTAGGCCAGCAAGGCGATAAATTTTTCGGTCAGCCAGCTATTAGTAAAGGGATATTGATTAATGATCAGCATCAGCGCAACGGCCGATAGAATTAACAGGGTATCAACTACATGAGGAGCAATTCTGATAAGCTTGTTGTTAAGTAATGCTGAGCTTTTAAGCATCATGCCAAACCGGATAAATAACAAACTCACACTTAAAACCACCATCAGCAGATGCAGATGTTTAAAGGCCATATACATACAACAGGATCCTTATTCATTATTTTATCGCGCACTAATATGCGGCTGAATCATCTTCAATATCAGGATATTTCTGTAAAATGGCTTCCAGCTTTTCTACCCGCTGTACAAACAGTTCTACCAGTTTGGGCTCAAACTGCTTACCAGACTCGGAAACGATCTGAGCCACAACATCCTCCACACTCCAGGCCTGTTTATAACAGCGACGGTGACGCAGTGCATCGTATACATCTGCCAGCGCCGCTATCCGGCCATAAATGTGAATTTCTTCACCCTTCTTTCCGGCCGGATAACCGCTGCCATCCCACTTTTCGTGATGATCCTGCGCTATAATGGCACCGGCCTGAATAATAACACGTTTTGAGTCTTTCAAAATATCATAACCAATACTGGTATGGGTTTTCATTACCTCCCATTCGCCACCGTTAAGCCGGGCTGGCTTATTTAAAATACCATCCGGAATACCCACTTTTCCGACATCATGCAACGGTGAGGCGTACATCAATCGTTCTGCTTCCTCTTCATTCAGACCATAAGCTTTGGCCAGGTCATAGCAAATAAATGCGACTCGTCTGACATGGTTACCGGTTTCTACAGAACGATGCTCGACGGCTTCGCTGAGCCGGTAAACAATTTCCCGCTGCGTGTCCTCTATTTCATGCTGCAACTGCACGTTTTCGTAGGCTATTTGTACATTTTGGGCGAACAGTTCAATCAGCTTTTTCTGATTGTCAGTGATCTGGCCCGGTAAACCTGAAATGTAAAGCAGTGAACCATGGGTAAATTTACTGCAACAGTAAGCAACCAGATAATTATCACGATAGACAATGCTCCGACTATCAAGGGCACTTTCAAATGCCTGTAATAAATCAGTATTAAGCACCTCCTGCACCGGTTTACCTTCTTTTTTGGCAAACTGGCCCTGGCCGGCAAACACCACTAAATCGTGCGGATCAGCATCAGAGCGCACATTGCCAGCGACCAGTGATGAACTGGCCAGTAAAGCATTTTCATGACAACCCAGTATTGAGGTCAGTTGCTGCAGCACGCCATCGATAAATTGTTCCATCGAGTGCGACGAAAATAAGTCTATCGACGCATTAATAATTTTTTCCAGGCCTTCACGGCTTTGTTCCAGCGATAAAATATCCCGGTATGAGCGCAGACTGGACATAATAACGGTAAACAGTTTTTGGGCAGTCAGTTCAGTTTTTGATTTGTAATCGTTAATATCGTAATTAACAATAACCTGACGCTCCGGCGCCTGACCTGGCTGACCGGTGCGCAGAATAATCCGCACGTGATCGTTTTTCAGCTCTTCCCGCACATGACGGGCTACCAGTAAGCCGGCATCATCTGTTTCCATAACTACGTCTAGCAGAATGATTGCCGTATCAGGGTTAGCGGCTATGAGCTCCCGGGCTTCGGCACCGGAATAAGCACTGATAAACTGCAGACTTTTATTGTTAAAGCTGAAATCACTCAGCGCCAGCTTGGTTACGGTATGGACTTCCGGTTCATCATCAACGATCAACACTTTCCAATGGCCGTGATTAACCATTTCTGTCGGTTCAGACTCCTCAGCAAACAGAAAAGTGTCATTCATAAGGTGGGCTCCGCAGTTCAGGCAACAAGTCAGAAGAAACAATCAGCTGTAACTATGATAAGCAGCAACTATAACTAGTTATATGCGCTAATAGCCTGCTGGTCAAAACTTTGTTGCTGAATATATCAGCGCTTAAGGCAACCACCGCTGATCCGCCAGTTGCCGCCATAATCCCGGCGCGACTGCACCTGACTGAAGCCTGCAGCGCTTAATAACTGCCGGACAGCATCAGCCTGATTATAACCATGCTCCAGCCATAGCCAGCCATTATCAACCAGATAAGCTGGTGCCTGCTGGCAAATAGCGGCTAAATCGGCCAGACCATGCTCAGGGGCAATTAAGGCGCTGGCGGGCTCGAAGTGCAGTGCGGCTAAATGCGGGTCATCGGGTTCAATGTAAGGGGGATTGCTGACAATCAGATCAAAACGCTGGCCAGCGACAGCACTGAACCAATCACTTTGCAATACGATGCAGTTAACTGCCGCTAACCGTTTTGCGTTTTGCCTTGCCAGTTCAACAGCAGCACTGATTTTTTCTGCTGCGGTAACCTGCCAATCTGGCCGGTTACATGCTAAGGCCAGCGCCAGAGCACCGGTACCAGTGCCTAAATCAAGTACTCTGGCATGTTGGGGCAAGGTTAACGATAGCGCCTGCTCAACCAATAGTTCGGTATCAGGCCTCGGGATCAGGGTGCAGGGCGCAACATCGAGTTCAATATTCCAGAACGGCCAGCGGCCAATAATATAGGCAATAGGCTCGTCCTGCAGCGCCCGGTGCAGTAGCTGATTTAATGCCTGCAGATCCGGTGCGCTGAGCGGCTCGTCGGCATGGCTATACAGGTAGCTGCTACTGACATTTAACTGATGACAAAGCAACAATCTGGCATCATCAGCCGCCAGCGGCGACACAGCGCTAAGCTGCGAGGTGGCTTGCCTGAGCCAGTGCGTCAGGGTCATATCAGCGGTTTTCGTCTGCCAGCGCTGCCAGCAGGTCGGCCTGATGTTCCTGATTAAGCGGCTCCAGCACCAGCTCCAGATCACCTTCCATCACTTCATTTAAGCGGTAAATGGTCAGGTTAATCCGGTGGTCTGTTAAGCGCCCTTGCGGAAAATTATAAGTACGGATCCGCTCTGAGCGATCACCGCTGCCAACCAGTGAACGACGGGTCGACTCTTCGGTTAGCCGGCGTTTTTCATCTTCAGCTGCCTGAATGCGCGATTGCAGCACGCTCATCGCCCTGGCGCGGTTTTTATGTTGCGAGCGCTCGTCCTGGCATTCAACAATGATGCCGGTAGGAAGGTGAGTGATCCTGATAGCAGAGTCAGTTCGGTTGACATGCTGTCCACCGGCACCTGACGCCCGGTAGGTATCAACTTTTAAATCCGCAGGGTTAATTTCAATAGCTTCACTTTCCGGAATTTCCGGCATAATTGCTACCGTACAGGCAGAGGTATGCACCCTGCCCTGCGACTCTGTTGCCGGTACCCTTTGCACCCGGTGACCACCGGATTCAAACTTTAACACACCGTAAGCTCCGTCACCCTGCACACTGGCAATCACTTCTTTGAAGCCACCATGCTCACCGTCACTGGCACTGATCACTTCCAGTTTCCAGCGCTGACGCTCGGCGAAACGACTGTACATCCGAAACACATCACCGGCAAAAATGGCGGCTTCATCGCCACCTGCGCCAGCGCGGATTTCTAAGAAGCAGTTATTGCTGTCGTTCGGATCTTTGGGCAGTAGCAACAGTTGCAGCTCTTTTTCCAGCAGCTCAATGGCCGCACGGGCACTTTTGTATTCCTCCTGGGCCATTTCCCGCATATCAGGGTCACTGTCTTTCTGCATTTCCTCAGCAGCAGCTAAATCCTGCTGTGCCTGCCTGAAGCGGTTAAACGCCTTGCTAACGTCTTCGAGCTGACTGTATTCTTTCGACAGCTCGCGAAAACGCTTTTGATCGCCAATAACGCCCGGGTCGCTCAATAATGCCTGGACTTCTTCGTGCCGCTCCACCAGGCCTTCCAGCTTGCGGTATACCGATTCTTTCATGTTAGGTCTGTTACCTGATTAAATATCTAATAATGTATTGATCAGTGCCTGCGGCTCACTGGCCTCTTGTTGCAGCAACTGACGAATGGTTTTAGTTGGGCTGTGTATCAGCCGGTTGCTAAGCTTGTTGGCCAGTTCCGCCAGCACTTTTTCTGCTTCCTGACCGGCAGCCAGCTGGTTCAAAGCCCGGCCCAACAATTCGGTTTTAACCTGTTCACAGCGTTGGCGGTAATCCCGCACCCAGTCAACACTGCCCTGCAATTGCAGCCATTGCAGAAAATCTTCTGCGCCAAGCCTGATCATATCGCTGGCCTGTTCAGCGGCCTGCTGCCGCGAACTGACATTTTGCGCCACTATACTTTGCAAGTCGTCTACCGTATATAAATACGCATCTTCCAGTTCGCCAACCTGCTGCTCAATGTCTCTTGGAACAGCCAGGTCGACCAGAAACATTGGCTTATGCCGGCGCTTTTTCAAGGCTTGCTCAACCATACCTTTACCGACGATGGGCAGGGTGCTGGCAGTAGAGCTGATGACAATATCGGCCTGCGGCAATTGCGCAGGTACCTGGGACAGCGTAATCACTTTGGCAGCAAACTGCTCTGCCAGCTGCACCGCCCGCTCGTATGTACGATTAGCCACGGTAAGCTCCCGCGCGCCCTGCTCGGCCAGATGACGGGCAACCAGCTCAATGGTTTCACCGGCGCCTATCAGCAGTACCCTGACCTTTTCCAGCTTACCAAAGATTTGCCTGGCTAAACTGACTGCCGCAAACGCCACCGATACCGCATTGGCACCGATATCAGTATTAGTACGAACGTCTTTCGCCACAGCGAAGGTTTTCTGAAACAGCCGCTCAAATTGTGGATTAATAGTACCGGCCTGCCGTGACTGATTATAGGCCTGCTTTACCTGACCTAAAATTTGCGGCTCACCTAATACCAGCGAATCCAGACCGGCAGCCACCCGCATCAGATGTTCGGCAGCCTGACGATCGTGGTGCAGATACAAATGGGGTTGTAAGTCGTTAACATTCAGCTGATGAAACTGCGCCAGCCAGGTAATAACCTGTTCCGCCTGGTTGTTTGTGCCGTTAAAATATAATTCGGTACGGTTGCAGGTCGACAGAATAATCGCATCAGTTACCGCTGTTGCAGTCGCCAGTTCACGCAAGGCTTCATGCACCTGTTCCGGGGCAAATGCCACTTTTTCCCGTAAACTAACCGGTGCTGTTTTATGATTAATGCCTAGTGCAAAGATGGCCATCACCTGTATCATCGTGTTTGTCAGGGGCGAATTGTACGAAAAACCCCATATTAAGAAAAGCGTATTAAGGACTTTCAGCGTGTCAGCAACAATTAAGTGGTTTACCCTGGCCGGATTACTGCTATTAACCAGCGGTTGCAGCCTGATTTCAAAACCGGCCCCGGTGCAGGCGCTGGACAACAAAAGCCGGCTGGCTCAGATAAACGCTATTAACGAATACACCGTGCAAGCTTCAGTAGGTATAAAAACCCCGGACGAGTCTGTTTCAGGTAATCTGACCTGGCAACAGCTTAACACTGAACACTACAAAGCGCGGCTGGCTAATTTCTTAGGCATCAGTTTATTTGAGCTAACCAATAGCGAACAAGGCAGCAGCATTATGTTACGTGGCGAACGCTATCAGGCCGCCGATACCAGTAGTTTATTATGGCAGCTGGCCGGCTGGTCGATGCCGCTTGCCGATATGCCGCTATGGCTTAAGGGCATTCCCGGGCAAGCCGCAACTGCCATTGAGTATGACGAACTCGGTCGGGTCAACGCTTTTCAGCTGGTAGATAGCACCGGTATTATCTGGCAACTTCGCTATCAGAGCTTTTTTGCTGATGAACTGGCCTTACCCAAAAAAATTAGTTTAATAAGCGACGACACCACCATTAGTTTTTATATCCGGAGCTGGCAATTATGACCTTAACGCTGCCGGCGGTGGCCAAGCTTAATTTATTTTTACATATCACTGGCCGTCGGCCTGACGGTTACCATAACCTGCAAACTTTATTCCAGTTGCTGGATTATGGTGACCAGCTGCATTTTACACCACGTAAAGACAGCCAGCTAAATTTGCAGTGCAATGATCCAACCTTGCAGGGCCAGGACAACCTCATCAAAAAAGCAGGCCGGCTGTTACAACAACATTCTGGTTGCCAGCTCGGCTGTGACATTGTGCTGGATAAAAAGCTGCCAATGGGCGGCGGCCTGGGCGGCGGTTCATCAGATGCTGCCACCACTTTGCTGGCGTTAAATGCCTTGTGGCAACTTAAGTTAAGCAATCAGCAATTAGCTGCCCTGGCGCTAAAACTGGGCGCCGATGTACCGCTGTTTGTCACAGGCTACAGTGCTTTTGCTGAAGGCGTCGGTGAAAAACTAGTGCCGGTAAATCTGCCGGAGAAAGTCTATTTAGTGGTAACACCACCATGCCACGTCAGCACCGCAGAAATCTTCCAGCACCCTGATTTAACCAGAAACAGCCCAACGCTGAGCCTCGAATCCCTGTTTAACAGCCCATGGCGCAATGATTGCCAGCCGCTGGTCGAACAGCTGCAGCCGATTGTTGCATTAACCTTACAGTGGTTGGTAGAATATGGGCCGTGTCGAATGACGGGTACTGGCGCCAGTGTGTTCGCCGAATTTCCGGACACGGCCAGTGCTCAGCAAGCCCTAAGCAAACTCCCGTCAAACTGTCGCGGATTTATTGCTAAGGGAGTCAACCAGTCGCCAGTAATGGCGGCGTTGGCAGATACGGAATTCAACAACTGATGCCTTTATACCGGCATTTAATGATTTAACCGGACTCACCACCGCCCTGAGGATCCTACTGTGCCCGACATGAAGGTTTTCGCTGGTAACGCCATACCAGAACTAGCTAACAAAATCGCCAGCCGTCTGTATATCAAACTGGGAGATGCCGATGTTGGCCGTTTCAGTGATGGCGAAGTTAGCGTACAAATCAATGAGAATGTTCGTGGTTCTGATGTGTTTATCATTCAGTCAACCTGCGCCCCCACCAACGACAATTTAATGGAATTAATCGTTATGGTGGATGCATTACGGCGTGCATCAGCAGGCCGGATCACTGCCGTTATCCCTTATTTTGGCTATGCCCGTCAGGACCGCCGGGTCCGTTCAGCCCGGGTACCTATTACTGCTAAAGTTGTCGCTGATTTCCTGTCCAGTGTAGGTGTGGATCGGGTGTTAACCGTGGATTTGCACGCTGAGCAAATTCAGGGTTTCTTCGACGTACCGGTAGACAACGTATTTGCCAGCCCGGTGTTACTGGACGACATGCGCAAGAAAACGCTGCACTCTCCTGTTGTGGTATCACCGGATATCGGTGGTGTTGTAAGGGCTCGCGCCGTGGCGAAACTGCTCAACGACGCCGATCTGGCTATTATTGATAAGCGCCGGCCAAAAGCCAATGTGTCACAGGTTATGCATATTATCGGTGATGTCAAAGACCGCGACTGTATTATCGTTGACGACATGATTGATACCGGCGGCACCTTATGTAAGGCGGCAGAAGCATTGAAAGAGCAAGGCGCAAAACGGGTATTTGCATATGCCACCCATGCGGTGTTCTCAGGTAATGCACCAGAAATTATCAGTAATTCCGTTATTGATGAACTGATTATTACCGATACCATTCCGCTGTCTGACGCGATGAAAGGCGTTAGCAAAGTTCGACAGCTAACCTTAAGTGAACTGATGGCAGAGTGCATCCGCCGTATCAGTAACGAAGAATCAATCTCTTCGATGTTTGACTAAAATCTGCTGACTGTTTTATTAAGGCGCCTGTTGGCGCCTTTTTCATTTGCAGCTGGGTTGGCCTGGTGGTAATATGTCGCGCCTTTTGAAAGGGCAAACAGGTTGGGGCTGGTCGCAAGTCGCAACAACAATCACTTTATTGGAGTACATCATGTCTGATGCAATTTTCACATTAAATGCAGAAGTCCGTACTGACCTGGGGAAAGGTGCGAGCCGCCGCCTGCGTCACGAAGACAAAGTGCCAGCCATTATTTATGGCGGACACAAAGATGCCTTATCTGTAACTTTAGAGCACTCTAAGCTGTTAAAAGCTCAGAGCTTTGAAGCGTTTTATTCTCACATCCTGACCATTACTGTCGGTAAAGAGAAAATCCAGGCTATCGTTAAAGATATGCAACGTCACCCGTACAAGCCAAAAATCATGCACGTTGACTTCCAGCGCGTTGAAGCTGGCCACGAGCTGACCACTATCGTTCCGGTTCACTTCTTAAACGAAGATAAACCAATCAAAAAAGGCGGTGTTGTTGTGCACGCCCTGAACGAAATTGAAATCAGTGTATTACCAAAAGACTTACCAGAGTTTATCGAAGTTGACCTGGCTGATGTCGAAGTAGGTACTACCTTGCACCTGACTGACATTAAAGCACCTAAAGGTGTTAAGTTTGTTCAGTTAACTAAGGGTGAAGGCCATGACCTGCCAGTAGTGTCTGTGAACAAACCAGCTGGTAAAGCCGTTGATACAGAAGAAGAAACTGAAACTGCTGAGTAATGTCTGACGCATTACCTGCCAATGTTCAGTTAATCGTGGGCCTGGGAAATCCGGGCCCCGAATACCAGCATACCCGGCATAACGCCGGGGCCTGGTTTGTTGAGAAGCTGGCTTATGCCTTTAATGTCAGCCTGAAAAATGACACTAAGTTCTTTGGCTATACCGGAAAATTTATTTGTGCCGGCCAGGAATTTAAGTTACTGATCCCCTCTACCTTTATGAACCTCAGCGGCAAAGCCGTATTAGCCATGGCCCAGTTTTACAAACTGGCACCAGAGAATATTCTGGTAGCACATGATGAGCTGGCACTGGAACCCGGTATTGCAAAGTTTAAACTCGGTGGCGGCCATGCCGGCCATAACGGTTTACGCGATATTATGGCGAGGTTGAGTAATAATCCGAATTTTTACCGGTTACGCCTCGGCATCGGTCATCCCGGCCATAAAGATAAGGTAACCGGTTTTGTGCTGGGCAAAGCCCCGGCCAGTGAACAAAAATTAATAGATGCCAGCATTGATGAAGCTGTCAGTTGCTTTGATATTCTGGCGCGCGACGGCTTAATCAAAGCCCAGCACCGTCTACACAGTTTTAAAGCCAGCTAGCCCTGCGGCCAGCAACACAGCCTGAAGGAAAATTATTATGGGTTTCAAATGTGGTATTGTCGGCCTGCCTAACGTTGGTAAGTCTACCTTGTTTAATGCGTTAACCAAGGCAGGTATTGAAGCGGCCAACTTCCCGTTTTGTACCATAGAGCCTAATACCGGCGTGGTACCGGTACCTGATTTACGGCTGGATAAACTGGCAGAAATTGTTAAACCACAACGGCTGATCCCCACCACCATGGAATTTGTCGATATTGCCGGTCTGGTAAAAGGCGCATCCCGCGGCGAGGGTCTTGGCAACAAATTTCTGGCCAATATCCGGGAAACCGATGCGATAGGCCATGTTGTGCGCTGCTTTGACGATGAAAACATCATCCACGTTGCCGGTAAAATAGACCCGGCCGATGACATCGATACCATTAACATGGAGCTGGTGCTGTCAGACATGGACAGTGCCGAGCGGGCTATTCTGCGGGTCAGTAAAAAAGCCAAAGGCGGCGATAAAGATGCCAAAGCCGAATTACTGGTGCTGGAAAAAGTTAAAGCACATTTAGAGCAAGGCAATACCCTGCGCCAGCTGGAGCTGGACAAGGAAGAAAAAGCCTTGATTGCCTACATGAACTTTTTAACCATTAAACCCACTATGTACATTGCCAACGTTACTGACGATGGCTTTGAAAATAACCCTTACTTAGATATCGTGCAGGCCATTGCCGATAAAGAAGGTGCCATTGTTGTTCCGGTGTGTGCGGCAATTGAGTCTGAAATTGCTGAGCTGGAAGATGATGAAAAAGCTGAATTTATGGCCGATATGGGCCTGGAAGAGCCCGGCCTGAACCGGGTGATCCGTGGTGGTTACTCACTGTTAAGTTTGCACACCTACTTTACCGCCGGCGTGAAAGAAGTCCGGGCCTGGACCGTGAAAATTGGCGCTACTGCACCGCAGGCCGCCGGAGTGATTCATACCGACTTTGAAAAAGGTTTTATCCGCGCCGAAGTGGTAGGTTATGATGATTTTGTTAGCTTTAACGGCGAAGCCGGTGCTAAGGAGGCCGGTAAGTGGCGTCTTGAAGGCAAAGATTACATTGTAAAAGACGGCGATGTAATGCATTTCCGCTTTAACGTTTAAAACCGTTTTAGCATTTAAAAAGCCGCTGCCATCGCAGCGGCTTTTTTTATCTGGCCATGTTTTGCGTATAAAAACAGCAAACACACCCATCCAACGCACTATTCGTAAAAAAACGGTTGACGCTAATATGTCAGATCAGCATAATACGCGCCACTTGCTTAGGACAAGTTAGCGTGGCTACATAGCTCAGCTGGTTAGAGCACAGCACTCATAATGCTGGGGTCGCAGGTTCGATTCCCGCTGTAGCCACCACTTAATTTTCCTATGTATGCGGGGATGGCGGAATTGGTAGACGCACTGGATTTAGGTTCCAGCGCCGCGAGGCGTGAGAGTTCGAGTCTCTCTCTCCGCACCATATTTAGCAAGTAAGCAGTTTCTGCAGGGGCGTAGCCAAGCGGTAAGGCAGCGGGTTTTGATCCCGCCATGCCCAGGTTCGAATCCTGGCGCCCCTGCCATATTTAGAAAACCCAGCCGAGGCTGGGTTTTTGCTATTCAGACCCAACAGCATAACGGGCAACCAGCGTTTTCAGCATGCTGCTGCGTGATGCAATCGTCAGGGCCAACTGCCGCAGGTTACGCAGCGGGCCGATATCATTGCCAAATAGCTGATAAAAGCCATCCATGGTACTCATCATCAATAAATTAGCTGGTTTACGCTTTCGCTGATATGTTTTCAGTAAATCTTCATTGCCAATATCGCGCTGTTGCTGGTGCGCACTAATAATTAACTCCGTCAGCAGTTTTGCATCAGCAAAGCCCAGGTTTACGCCCTGCCCCGCTAACGGATTAATGGTATGGGCAGCATCGCCCGCCAGCACTACCCTGCCTGCATAATAATGGTTAGCGTCCATTCGCGCTAACGGAAACCAGCTGCTGTTAACTACCTCAACCTTGCCAAGCTGCTCCGGAAAAACCTTTTGCAGCTCTGCAGTAAGTTGCGCAGGCTTAAGCACCGCCAATTGTTTCACCCTGGCTGCATCGTCATACCAGACAATGTTCCCTTGCTGGCCCGGTAACGGTAAAAATGCTTTGGGGCCAGTTGGGGTAAATTGCTGCCAGGTGACATCCTGTTGCGGGTAAGGGGTGTTCACCAATGCTACAAGGCAAGCCTGTTGATACTGCCAGCCATTGGTGCCAATACCGGCCAGCTGGCGTAACTGTGAGTTGCCACCATCAGCGGCAATCACCAAGGTACTTTGTAGCTGCTCGCCACTGTCAATTGTCAACAATGCGCTGTCCGCAGTTTGCTGCAGTGCTGTCACCATGGCCGGGCAAAATAGGGTTAAATTAGCCGGGAATTGCTGCCATAACGCTAACTGCAGTAAATTATTTTCAATAATATGGCCAAGATGGCTGCGCTTAATATCAGCAGCGTCAAAGCACACCACGCTGTCGGGGTGCTCAAATGCCTGTAAACGCTGGTAGGGACAAAGCCGCATTTGTTGCAGTGAAGACCAGGCACCAAGCCGGGTTAACCAGGCTTCGCTGGCCAGATTAATCGATGACACGCGCAGATCCGGTGCCTGGTCAGGGTTGAATTCAGCGGGAGCCTGTCTTTCAATTAATGCCACCTGCAAACCTGCCTGACTTAACGCCAACGCTATCGCAGCACCAACCATACCGCCGCCAACAATAGTGATATCAAATTGCTGTGCTGTGTTACTACCCATTGCCAGTAGCCTTCTCTTTACGAATAATTTTTATAGTACTATTAATTTTACGTCAGTCTGAAAGTAAACGGTTGCAGTGCCGGTCTGTGTTTTGTGAAGAGCTGCTGGTTAACCAATCATCACTAACAACTAACATGACATACAGGACGACCTAATGAAACGCTATCTTATCACTGCTTTTGCAACCTTGTTCAGTATTAACTTGCTGGCAGCAACCAACATTGCCAATAGCCCGGAGCAGGTAACCCCGCTGCTGAATGGTCTGCCTGTTCCCGATGTTACCCTGACTGCAGCCGACAATACGACAGTGGTGCTACCCACCCTGGTTAAAAAACAGCCCAGTGTGCTGGTATTTTATCGTGGTGGCTGGTGTCCCTATTGCAACGCTCAGTTAGCGGCATTGCGCACCATTGAACCAGAGCTAACCAAACTGGGTTACCAGATCATCGCCATCACGCCGGACAGTGTCAGTTCTGTCAACAAAAGCCTGAATGATACCGAAGGGCAACAGCTTAACTACACATTGTTATCAGATCACCAGTTTGTGGCCAGCAGTGCTTTTGGCCTGGCCTACTACCTGGATGATAAAACCGCAGCCATTTATAAGGGCAAATTAGGCAGCTTAATTACCACTGAAACAGGTACCGAGAAAGTCGTGCTGCCAGTACCCGCCGTCTATATTCTGAATACCGCAGGCGACGTTGTCTTCAATTATGTGCATATAAATTATAAAACCCGGCTGGAAAGTGAATTGCTGCTTAAAGCGGCAGAACTGGCCCTGCAATAATCTGGACTTTTTTCTGCTAAAAAGCGTTGACGACAGCACAAAAATACGGCATTTTGCGCGCCCTGTTTGGCAAGTATTCTAATGGATGCTAGCCTGTTGGTTTTAACCTTCTGCTGGAGATAACTGATGCGTAATGTAACCGTTGCTGCTACTCAAATGGTGGGTGGCTGGAATGTTGAAGAAAACATCGCCCGTGGTGAAAAGCTGGTACGTGACGCTGCTGCTAAAGGCGCCCAGATTATTCTGCTGCAGGAGTTGTTTGAGCGTAATTATTTTTGTCAAAAGCAAAAGCCGGCTTACCTTGAATTTGCTACCACAGTAGAGGAAAACCCGGCGGTCAACCACTTTAGCAAAATTGCTAAAGAACTGAATGTGGTACTACCCATCAGCATTTACGAGCGTGCTGGCAACTGCCTGTATAACAGCGTAGTAATCATTGACGCAGACGGTGAAAACCTGGGTACCTATCGTAAAAGCCATATTCCGGATGGCCCGGGGTACAGCGAAAAATATTACTTCACGCCGGGCGATACCGGCTTCAAGGTGTGGCAAACCCGTTATGCCAAAATTGGCGTTGGTATTTGTTGGGACCAGTGGTTTCCGGAGTGTGCCCGCAGCATGGCACTGATGGGTGCTGAACTGTTGTTTTACCCCACCGCCATTGGCAGCGAGCCGCATGATGCCAGTATTAATTCACGTGACCACTGGCAACGCACTCAGCAAGGCCATGCCGCAGCGAATTTAATGCCGCTTATCGCATCAAACCGGATTGGTACAGAAACCGAAGGTGACTTCCACATCACTTTTTATGGTAGTTCATTTATTGCAGATGCAACCGGTGCCAAGGTGCAGGAAGCCGGTGAAACAGAAGAAGCGGTACTGGTGCATACCTTCGATTTAGATAAAGTGGCCGCTGACCGCAGAGCCTGGGGTCTGTTCCGCGATCGTCGTATCGACATTTATGACACGGTACTGACCAAAGATGGCAAAGTTAACCCGGAGAACAGCAAGTGAGCCGCTTACTCCCTACCACACCACAACACGATGGTTTTTCAATGCCTGCCGAATGGGCAGAGCATAAACAAACCTGGATGGTATGGCCGGAACGCACAGATAGCTGGCGCATGGGTGCTAAACCCGCTCAGCAGGCTTTTTGTGCGGTTATCGCTGCCATTGCCCGCTTTGAACCGGTCACGGTAGGGGTTTCAGCCGCTCAGTATGCCAACGCCGAAGCACAGCTGAGTAAAGCCGGCGCCCTGTATCCGGTGCGGGTGGTTGAAATATCGAACAATGACGCCTGGTGCCGTGATACCGGCCCGACTTTTGTTACTAATGGCAAAGGTGAGGTACGTGGCATCGACTGGACGTTTAATGCCTGGGGTGGCCTGAATGGCGGTTTATACTTCCCATGGCAGTTTGATGATCAGGTTGCAAGTAAAATTCTGGGAATTGAGCAGTTACCCCGCTACCGTACCGAAGGTTTTGTGCTCGAAGGTGGCGCTATTCATGTTGATGGCGAAGGCACCTTACTAACCACCGAAGAGTGTTTACTTAACAGCAACCGTAATCCGCATTTAAACCGCGAGCAGATTGAAGAAATACTGGCCGAGTACCTGGGGATCAGCAAAGTATTGTGGTTAAAAGAAGGTATTTTTAACGACGAAACTGACGGTCACGTTGATAACATGGCCTGTTTTGTAAAACCCGGCGAAGTGGTATTAGCCTGGACTGACGATCAAAACGATCCGCAGTATGCCCGCAGCAAAGCGGCACTGGATTATTTAGAAGCCAGCACTGACGCCAAAGGCCGCAAAATTAAAGTGCATAAGTTACCACTGCCTAAGCCGATTATTGCCAACGCCGATGAATATGCGACAGTAGATGCCACCTTAAGTGCTATTCCGCGTGAAGCAAATGCCAGGCTGGCCGGCTCTTACATTAACTTTTATTTATGTAATGGCGGCCTGATTATGCCAACTTTTGATGACCCGAACGACGATGTTGCGGCTGAGATATTGCAGCGACTGTATCCTGATCATCAGGTCGTGAAAGTACCTGGCCGGGAAATTTTACTGGGTGGTGGTAATATTCACTGTATTACCCAGCAGCAGCCTACTGGTTAACTATGCGGAAAGGGTGTAGCTGCGATTGCAACACCCGCCCCGGCTCGCCACAGCAACTCGCGAGTGTCAGCGCACTCGCTCAGACACTCTGTGTCGACCGGAACGGGGTTCCAATCTTCGCGTTTTAATATCAAGAGAGTTTTATGTCCAAAGCCTGCGCATTACATATTCTGGTTAAAACCCGGGAAGAGGCCGAAAAACTGAAGCAGCAATTAGCTAAAGGCGCCGATTTCGGCAAACTAGCCAAACAGCATTCGCTATGCCCGTCAGGTAAAAAAGGCGGTGATTTAGGCGAGTTTCGCAAAGGCCAGATGGTTAAAGCCTTCGACGATGTCGTGTTTAAACTGCCAGTACTGGAAGTACATGGCCCGGTGAAAACCCAGTTTGGTTTTCATCTGATTAAAACCTTGTATCGCAATTAAGCCCCGTTGGTTAAGCCTGACCCATGATATAACGGGTGCGGTGTCAGACAGCTAATGGGTTTGCCTAAGCCATTATGCTGGTAGCTTGACCAATCATACTGCGCCGGATACAACACCATCTTGGCACGAACCGGATTTAGCTCTACGTAGAGCTGGCATTGCAGTAAATACTGCTCACTGTCTATCAGGCTGACTCTGTGCCGATCATCAAACATTGTGCCGCTTCGCCGGCACAACTTTCCAAGGATAAAATATCATAGCAAAACAATTGTTTGACGAATTATACTAGGGACATGGGCCCATCAACGTTACTAATAATTGCCCTTCTTTACCATAAAAATGCCATTTACATTGTTCTTGAGATGCAGGATTAGGCGCAGGAAAATTAATTATACCACCTGGGTCGCCACCACCAGGGCTTCCACCACCCGGAGTACCACCTCCCCCACCTGAACCCACAGCATTACTTGCAGTGTAGTGATTTTGCAATTCAACAATTGCACAAGCGCTTAAAGTCATATTCCAAGAGCTGTCCTCTAAAACGTCTGCCAAAGTCAAATCTTCAGTTACTCTGGTAAACTCCCGTTCTACTTCCACAGAAATCGAATCTAAAGTATTGTTCCATGACAATTTGAATGCAGCTCGAGCAGGAAAATATGGCTCACCATCGGGTACG
Source organism: Arsukibacterium indicum (assembly GCF_019100565.1). Classification (GTDB taxonomy): domain Bacteria; phylum Pseudomonadota; class Gammaproteobacteria; order Enterobacterales; family Alteromonadaceae; genus Alishewanella; species Alishewanella indicum. The sequence goes on from NZ_JAHRID010000001.1 coordinate 833,411, forward strand.
ACTTGCTGACCCGGTTCAAAAACATTTTTTATTACTAACTTAGACTTTTTTAAATATTCCCAGCCAACAGATAGACCAACACCAGCTTTCTGAGCCTCAAAGCCAAATTGAGTAAATTGTATTTCTTCAAACTCACTCTTATATGAAGAGGGATTTCTTTGACTAAGTTCATGGTTAACTGAATTGCGTAAGTTATTTCTGTATGTTGGAGACAGTGCCATTCTAAGAACTGTTGCGGATGTATCAGATTCACATCCATCATCTGAGGTTGAACTATAACTACTTGCAGACATTGAACTAGGTGATGCAAAAGATAGTTGTAGATTCTCCTCTTCAGACAGAGCTATCGCTTGTAAAGTTTGCTCTTGCATCTCTAAAAAGTCGAAAAAATCCTGAGATATTTCTGATTCTACTGAAGTAAGGTTTGTCGGATTTGAATTTAAAATCATATCCCAGTTCGAGCCACCTTGGTTGCTATGAGACATTTGAAATGGGTAAGTAGTTTTAGTGGCGACGTCAAAAATAATAAATTTATGAGGTGTGCTGTAACACGCATGTTCATCGATACTTATGACTTCATTATTGTTTATCGGAACGCAATTAAGCAAAGGTGCTCCCCGTGACCGAGCAATGTTCTCTGCTTGCTGCAATGAACAGTTTTCGCAGGTATAGCCTTTAATTGGCGTTAACGCTGACACTGACCCTGCGTAGGTCAACACAAGAAAACCAACTGTCGACATTAATCTGTTTCTTTTCACTATAACCCTCCTAAGTTGCTTCAGGATGTTAAATGGAAACAAATCACAAAATCAACCTCACATATAAACAATTTATTAAAAATTAATATTAAATTGCATCGATTTGTGGCTATCCCCTCGGTTTTTAAGGTCTCACACTGTTAATTGTTATATGCATTTGTAAATATATGCCGCATATTGCCTGAATATCAGGGTAGTGTGGAATGTCAAGTCGCTCTAGACATCAAGAGTAAGGAGCGGAGATAACCAAACTGGGTTTTAAGTTTTACCCAGTGCTTTGGCTCTGAGTTTTGCTTTAAGTTTACCGTGCGCCTGGCGTTTAGCCGGGCCTTCATTGCGTCCGGGCCGCTGGCCTGGTGTCCGGGCAACCGCTTCGTTAGGTGGCTGATAGCTGGGATCGTGCTCATAGCCCGGAATCACTTCAGTGCTTAGCACCTGCTGGGTCAGTTTTTCAATATCCTGTAAGGCGCCCAAATCTTCCGGTGTAACCAGGGTAACCGCAATCCCACTCATACCGGCGCGGCCGGTGCGGCCTATCCGGTGCACGTAATCCTCCGCTACCTGCGGTAAATCGTAATTAACCACATAAGGTAACTCACTGATATCCAGACCACGGGCGGCAATGTCGGTGGCAACTAACACTCTGACCATCCCGGCTTTGAAATCTGCTAACGCCTTAGTGCGGGCACCCTGACTTTTATCACCATGAATGGCCGCAGTTTTTAAACCATCTTTCTGTAATTGTTTGGCTAACCGGTCTGCGCCATGTTTGGTACGAACGAACACCAGCACTTGCGGCCAGTTGCGGGCACCAATTAAATGCGACAGCATTTCACGCTTACGATGTTTATCAACCAGATACACCTGCTGGCTAACACGGTCTGCCGTGGCGTTGGTGGCCGCCACCTCTACCAGTAGCGGATTATCCAATAACTCGTCTGCCAGCTTTTTAATGTCATTAGAATAAGTAGCCGAAAACAGCAAGGTTTGCCGCTTTGCCGGCAATTTTGCCATAATACGTTTAATATCAACCACAAAGCCCATATCCAGCATGCGATCGGCTTCATCCAGCACCAGCACTTCAAGCTGGCTTAAATCTACGGTTTGCTGATGTAAGTGGTCGATCAGGCGGCCCGGCGTGGCAACCAGAATATCGAGTCCCTGTTCAGCATCATCATATTGCGGCCGGATAGACACTCCGCCATAAAACACCGCACTGCGGCAATTAACATGGCGGCTGTAAGTCAGCACACTGTCATGCACCTGCTGCGCCAGTTCCCGGGTAGGCGTAAGCACCAGAATCCTTACCTGGCCGGCAGTTAGCTGCTTTGGCGCATTGAGCAAGTGCTGCAGCAGTGGTAAAGTAAAGGCGGCTGTTTTGCCGGTGCCGGTCTGGGCGCCGGCTAACAGGTCTTTACCGGAACGAATAAGCGGAATACTACGTTGCTGCACCGGCGTGGCCTCGGTATAACCCTGCTCGGTGAGTGCCTGTAAAATAGGCTCTGCCAGCCCTAATGATTGAAACGACATTGATGATCCTGACTGCGCCAGCACCAGGCCGGTACTGGCTTAATAAAGCGTGATTATAACAGATACGCCCAAAACAAGATATTCAGCAGCATGACAGCAGCACCCTGGTTTTTATATATGATTCGCACCGCTGGTGGCCAGCTTTACACCGGTATCAGCACCGATCCGCAGCGCCGGTTGCGCCAGCACAATGGCGAGCTGAAAGGCGGTGCTAAAGCGCTGCGTGGCAAGGGGCCGCTGCAGCTGGTGTTTGTTCAGGGCATGCCGGACCGGGCCGCAGCCAGTCAAGCTGAGTATCAGCTAAAACAACTTTCAAAGGCTGCAAAAGAGCAGCGGATAAGCGAGCAGTAATGGATAATTTCTACCTGGTACTGGCCTATCTGGTTATAGGCTTTGGCTTACGTCGGGTGCCAGCGATGCCTGAAAACAGTGGCATCGTGCTAAATATTTATGTGCTGTATGTCGCCTTACCAGCCCTTATCTTAAAAAACGTGCCGTTGCTGCAATTTTCTGCGGCCTTGCTCATTCCGGCCTTAACACCCTGGATCCTATTACTTGCCGTGGTTGCAGCAGTATTGCTGTTAAGTAAAATTTTCGGCTGGTCACGGGAGATCACCGGCGCCTTGCTGATAATACTGCCGCTGGGTAACACGTCGTTTTTAGGTTTTCCAATGACCCAGGCATTGTTTGGTAGTGAAGCAATGCCCTATGCAGTGGTATATGACCAGGTAGGATCTTTTATTGCACTGGCGACCTATGTCACTATTATTGCTGCAATTTACAGCCCGCAAGTCAGCAAGCCAACCGCGAAAAGCATCATCATTAAAATTATCAGTTTCCCGTCTTTTATCGCGCTTGTTGCTGGCTTGCTTTTGCGCAATGCTGCTTTCCCGCCGCTGGCTGATGCATTAATTAATAACCTGGCCGCGACGCTGGTACCGGTTGTGATGATTGCCGTCGGTTTTCAGCTAAGCTTTCGGTTTAGTAAAAATGAAATAACGCCCCTGATCTGTGCGTTAACACTAAAATTGTTGATGATGCCACTGTTAGCCTGGACTATCTGGCGAAGCCTGGGCCAAAGTGGCCTGGCAGTAGACATCAGCGTATTTCAGGCGGCAATGCCGCCAATGATTTCGGCCGGAGCCATTGCCATTATGGCTGGTCTGGCACCACGTTTGGTCAGTGGCATCATTGGCTTTGGTATTTTAATCGGGTTAATAAGTTTACCCGTGGTTTTTTGGTTACTGCGTTAAAGGATAGGTATGGAAAAGCTGAACGAAATAGGAATGTCACTGCTAACGAGCATACAACAATTTGATTTCTGGTGGCAGCTCTTGGCGTTGGCAGCGGCATTATTGCTAGCCACTCTGGCCAATCAACGTTTACAGACACTGGTAGAAAAGCAACATACTCTTGATTCCGGCTTGCGCCATGTGGCAGTGCGCAGTATTCAGCGTTTGCTTTGGCCGCTAACCGCACTGGCGGTGTTAGTGCCCGTTAAGATCATTTTTGAAATGAACGCATTGCCGGTGCAAATTCTGGAAGTTTCAATACCCGTTTTACTGGCCTTAGCAGTTATCCGTTTAGTTGTGTATATCCTGCGCAAAGCGTTCAATGTCAGCCCACTGTTAAAATCTTCAGAGAACCTGTTGGCAGGCATTATCTGGTTCGGTGTGTTGCTGCATCTGGCTGGTTGGTTACCCGGATTACTTGCCGTACTGGAAAGCCTGGCCATGACAGTCGGAGAAACCCGAATTTCAGTACTGGCCGTATTAAAACTGATTTTGATGGTAGCACTGGCATTTACCCTGGCTATCTGGCTGGCTGAATTTATCAGCCAGCGGGTGCAACACTCTACCCATATCAGCCCCAGTATGCAGGTCGGTTTTGCCAAGTTCAGTAAGTTTCTGTTAATTACCGTCGCATTTTTGGTTGCGTTGAATGCCGTTGGCATCAATTTAAGCTCACTGGCGGTATTTGGTGGCGCGCTGGGTGTTGGCCTGGGATTTGGTTTGCAACGGATTGCTTCAAACTTTATCAGTGGTTTTATTCTGGTATTTGACCGCTCAATTAAGCCAGGTGACATTATTACGGTTGGCGACAAGTTCGGCTGGGTAGAACAGCTAAATGCCCGCTATGTGGTGGTACGCAACCGGGAAGGGGTTGATACGTTAATCCCAAACGAGAATCTGATCACTTCTGAAGTCATCAACTGGAGCTACGCCGATACCAATGTGCGGATGATTATTAAAGTTCAAATCAGTTACGACGATGATCCGGAACAGGCACTAGCCTTAATGCTTAAATGCGCCCATGTATCTCCCAGGGTGTTGGACGAACCACCACCAACAGTGCGGCTGATGGACTTTGCCGATAGCGGAATTGAACTGCAATTAAGGGTATGGATAGCTGATATGGAAAAAGGCACCGGTGAAATTCGTTCAGCCATCAATCTGGCTATCTGGCGAACGTTTAAAGAAAACAACATTACCATTCCCTATCCGCAGCGCGATTTACATATAAAATCAGGCTGGCCGCCTGCAATGGAACAACCAGCAAAAGATCAGGATTAAATGACAACAATCTTAATAATAGGTCTTGGCGAACTGGGTTCACTGGTTGCAACTGAAGCGCTGCAACATGATATGACGGTTTTCGCTATGCGCCGGCAGGCTAAATGCCCGGCTGGCGTTACCCTGGTCCAGCACGATGCGGCTACGCCCTGGCCAGTGCTAACTAACGGCATAACTGATTTGGTACTTTGTGTTTCGCCTGATAACAGCAGCGATGAGGCCTACCGTCAGGCCTATCTGCAAGTGGCTGAGCGCGCAATATGCTGGCTCAGGCAACAGCCTGCGCCACCGCATGTCTGGCTGGTATCATCAACCGGGGTTTATGGTCAGCAGGAGGGTGAATGGGTCAATGAAAATAGTCCCCGTTTACCAGAGCGCAGCTCAGCAAAAATTCTGGTTGCCGCTGAAGAACTCTGGCTGCAAAGCGGCCAAGCCTGCACCATGTTGCGACCATCCGGGTTGTACGGCCCCGGCCGGGAAATGATGTTACGGGTTGCCCGCAACGGCCGGCAAATTATCGAAACTAAGCCAGTTTACACCAACCGGATCCACATATCAGATTGTGCCCGGGCTGTTGTTCATTTAATCCAACGCCGCCAGCAGGGGTATACGATTGAAACTGCCTACAATCTGACCGACCTGACTCCTGCACGTTACTGCGAAGTGATCCAGTTTCTGCAACAAAAAATGAATATAACGACTAATGATCAGCAAGTTATAGAACGCGCCAGTAAACGAGTCAGTGCCAGGCGTTTACAGCAAACAGGTTTCCGCTGGCAATACCCAGATTACACCACTGGTTATCTGGCCATGTTGTAATAGCTTACTGAATTATGTAATTAAGCGTAACCAACTGTTTGCATTAGTAAAACACCATGGCTATCCCACCAGTTATTCCTTAGGCTGTGCCGGTTTAAATCACCAGCATGGAACCTGAAATGAAAACATCTCTATCAAAATGGTTAGCATCAAATACGGCGGTTATTAGCCGCAGCCTGCTACTTGGCGCAGCACTTTGCCTCAGCGCTTGTGGCAGCAGCAGTGACGAGCCACAGGAAAATAACAGCTATGTTCAGTTTTACAACGGTGCGCCGGCAACAGCCAATCCGACTTTCAGTTTAGATGATACAAGCCTTTTCAGTGCCCGCTTCGCCGATGCCACTAATGTCACCAGTGTAGAAACTGCCAGCTACAGCCTGCAGATTAAAGAAACCGGCAGCAGCCCGCTGGTCACAGACGATATAACGCTTAATCAGGATCAGAAACACCTGTTTATTATCACCAGCGCTGACGAACAGTTTGAATATCTGAGCCTGAGCTTTGCACGCGAAAAAGAGCTGGACGATGAGTTTGATTTGCATCTGACTAATCTGGCGGCTAGCCAGCCATTACTGGATATTTATCTTAGCGACGCTACTGAAACCTTTGCCGATGCCACCCTGCTCGACAGCTTAGCCTTGCATGAAATCACCAGCGATGCTGTCCGCCGTGCCACAGGCAAGTACAACCTGTATCTGGCTGAAGCCGGTGCAGATGCCCCGCTGTTTACCGGCAAAAACCTCGACTTTGCTTTCGAAAACACCTATGTGTTGGTGGTGCGTGACCAGTATGGCCCGATTGCCGACCAGTTGGCTGTTGATGTTATTTTAAATTCCAGCAGTGTTGCCCGCTACACGCATCAGGATGCACAAGCTCAATTTCGTTTGTATAACAGCCTGGCACAACCGGTTAAGGTGGCACTGGATAACAGCCATATTGCCAACCTGACGGCCGGTAGTATGGGCAATTACACTATGCTAAATAACGGTGATTATAGTTTGTCGGTGCGCGATGCCGCTGACCAGCTGTTGCTTAACAGCGCCCTGCTGACCGCCACAGCCGGAGAGAGCCAGCTGGTGTTGCTTTACCAGAATGAGCATAATCTGCTGGAAGCATTAGCCATTAAAGAAAGTGACAAACCACAACTTCAGACCAACGATGTGATTGTCAGTAATCTGGTGGCTGATTTTTCCCGCTTGAGTATTTATTTTGTCCGTCAGGATGAGACTATTGCTACTGCCAGACACCATATTAAAAACCTGGAGTTTAAGAAGCAGCAAAGCCTGAACTTACCAAAAGGGTACTATGCTATTACCCTGGTACATACCGCTGAAAACGGCAGTGCAACGTTACTTGATAAAACCGACAGTCTGATGCTGCAACCCGGAGAGCGCTACCTGCTAACCGCCGAAAAAGATGACGCAGCGCCTTCTGGCTACCACCTGAACCTGACATTTTGATCCGGTTGCCCCCGGCCGTATACCGGGGGCGTCTCTAAAAAGCTGACAAATGCTCTTTTTTAGTAAATACTGGGGGTCTTACCGTGCTTTGCGATGTTGAAGGTATACTCAGGACATATGCTGTTATTTCGTTCACTTACTTGCTTTGCCATTGCAAGCAGTCTTGGCTTTTCTGCTCTGCTTATGGCGGACACACCTTTGCAATTGCAAGGTGGTGTTGTTCAGTCCTTCCCCGGGATCAGTGTTGTTAATGGCAAAATACAACCAGAACCGTTATATGGCCATGCCGAAGTAATCAGCTGTATTGAATCTGCATTGGATGCCAGCATAGTATGGCAAAGTTTGCCAACCGATCGACTACTTAAATTAACCCGCGAGAATCAGTTAGATTTAATCTACCCCATGGGTTACACCGAAGAACGAAATCGCTCTCTGCAAGCCAGCGTCTGGTTAACCAAAGACGATGACTATTTTGTGTTTAAAACCACAACTGAGCCCGCAGCAATGCCTGAGCACGAACACCTTAAAAGCAAGCTGGTAGGGGTAAAACGGGGCTCGCCGCAACTTGATTACCTGCAAAACAATGGCTATCAGCATGTTCATCAGGTATATGACTATCAACAGTTATTGCCATTACTTAATATGGACAGGGTTGAGATGCTGGCCGTGCCGCAGCCATTGGCAGAACAGTTGCAATTAGAAATGCAAGCAGATCCGATGTCAGGCAGTTTGCAGCTCTATAATTACTTTACCCGCGATGCCGGTTTTTACCTGTCGCCAGTCTTCGCCAGCACCAGGCTGGAGCAGATGAATCAAGCCGTCATAGCCTGTCGCCAGCATACTAAATCTGCAACCGGCATTAAGCAAAAAAGCTGACAAAATGTCAGCTTTTCTGGTCACACAACGTTAAGCACCCGGGCTCAGGCACTACCAATCATTCTTCTTAACACATAATGCAGAATACCACCGTGCTGGTAGTACGCCAGCTCGTTGCCGGTGTCTATCCGGCACAGCATCTCTATTTTCTGCTGGTCACCATCGGCATAGGTAATCATCACCGACACCTTTTGCTTCGGTTTCAAATTGTTCAGGCCGCTTATTGTAAATGTCTCGGCACCTGTCAGTTGCAAATGCTTACGATCAACCCCGGCCAGAAATTGCAGCGGCAGTACGCCCATACCAATCAGATTCGAGCGGTGGATCCGCTCATACGATTCAGCCAGTACTGCCCGCACCCCAAGCAACAATGTGCCCTTGGCTGCCCAGTCCCGCGATGACCCGGTGCCATACTCCTTACCGGCAACGACCACCAGCGGCGTTTTTTGCTGGCGATAACGCTCAGCTGCATCATAAATATCCATTTGCTCTGCAGAAGGTTGATGCAAAGTCACCCCACCTTCGGTACCCGGCACCATTTCGTTCCGAATTCGAACATTGGCAAAAGTGCCGCGCACCATCACCTCATGGTTACCACGACGAGAACCATAGGAATTAAAATCAGCCTGACTTACCCCCAGCTCCTTTAAATAACGTCCTGCCGGGCTGCTGGCTTTAATACTGCCGGCTGGCGAAATATGGTCAGTGGTTACTGAATCGCCCAATAACGCCAGCACTCTGGCCTCTTTAATATCCTGTACCGGCTCTGGCTCCCTTCCCATGCCCTGGAAAAAACTGGGCTGGCGGATATAGCTCGACTCCGGCCAGGTATAGGTTTTGTCTTTTGGTACCTCAATGTTCTGCCATGTCTTATCACCACTGAAGACATCAGCATATTCACTTTTAAACATATCGCTCTGAACCTTGGCAACTTCATCGGCTATATCCTGGTTGCTGGGCCAGATATCATGCAGATAAACCGGATTGCCGTCTTTATCATCACCTATAGGCTCTTTACTCAAATCAATATTTACCGTACCGGCCAGGGCAAAAGCCACCACCAGTGGCGGTGACGCCAGCCAGTTCGATTGAACAAACGGGTGGATCCGGCCTTCAAAATTACGGTTGCCCGACAGTACTGCTGATACATTCAGATTATTGTCGGTGATGGCCTGCTCCAGCTCCTTGGCCAGCGGCCCGGAATTACCAATACAGGTAGTGCAACCGTAGCCCACCAAATGAAAACCCAGTTTTTCCAGCGGGTCCATCAGCCCGGCTTTTTCCAGATAACGGGTCACTACCTTGGACCCCGGCGCTAATGAGCTTTTCACCCAGGGCTTGCGGGCCAGGCCTTTTTGCAGTGCGTTTTTGGCCAGTAAGCCGGCGGCCATCAGCACACTGGGGTTAGAGGTATTAGTGCAGGAGGTAATAGCAGCAATCACCACGGCGTGATGATCAAGTTTAATTTTCTGGCCATTCAGCTCTAAATGCCCTTCATCTTCCGGCTGCGGCTGGGCCCCCCCCTCATCATCCATCACGGCTTTGCGCTCTTCAGCAGCTTTAAGCTGTAACGCCAGAATATCATCACAATGTTGTTTCAGGGCAGGTAAGCTGACTTTGTCCTGAGGTCTTTTCGGGCCCGCCAGTGATGGCACCACTTTACTTAAATCCAGATGCAACACATCGGTGTAGGTCGCCTTATGGCCGGGTTTGCGCCACAGCCCCTGCGCCTGGCAATACGCTTTTACTCTGGCAATAATACTGTCATCCCGACCGGTTAACGCCATATAATCCAGGGTAACCTGATCGACCGGGAAAAACCCACAGGTGGCACCATATTCGGGCGCCATATTGGCGATAGTTGCCCGATCAGCCAGGCTAAGATAATCGAGGCCGTCACCAAAGAACTCGACAAACTTACCTACCACCCCATGCTTACGCAATAATTCGGTAACAGTTAACACTAAATCAGTTGCGGTAATGCCGGCAGCCATCTTACCGGTAAATTCCAGCCCAACCACTTCCGGGATCAGCATGGACACCGGTTGCCCTAACATTGCGGCTTCAGCTTCAATGCCGCCAACCCCCCAGCCCAACACACCCAGGGCATTGATCATGGTGGTATGAGAGTCGGTGCCAACCAGCGTATCAGGGTAAGCCTGGGTGCCAGTATTGGTCTCTCTGGCCCAGACACTTTGCCCCAGATATTCAAGATTTACCTGATGGCAGATCCCGGTTCCCGGTGGCACCACTTTAAAATTGGCAAACGCCTGCTGGCCCCAACGTAAAAAGGTGTAACGTTCAAAATTACGTTCCATTTCTATTGCGACGTTCTGCTCAAAAGCGTCGTCAGTGGCAAAATGGTCAACCATTACTGAATGGTCAATCACCAGGTCGACCGGTGATAATGGATTGATTTTTTGCGGATCTTCACCCAACTCAGCAACCGCTGCCCGCATGGCAGCAAGATCAACCACTGCCGGTACGCCGGTAAAGTCCTGCATCAGCACCCGCGCCGGTCGAAAAGCAATTTCGCGGTCAGCGTGGCCATGTTTCTGCCAGTCGACCAATGCCTGAATGTCTTGTTCGGTTACCGTGTCGCCATCAAGATTGCGCAGCAGATTTTCCAGTAGCACTTTTAAACAGAATGGAAGGCGGTCAACGGTGCCATGCCGGGTTGCAGCTTTCGTTAAACTAAAGATTTGATAATCCTTATCTGCAACATTCAGTTTATCTGCGTAGGGGTTGTTCTGGCTCATAACATTCCTCGTTGAATACGTATTCTCCAAGTGTAGTGCATCGGGGCGCAGATGCGAAAATGCAAGGCAGGACTTTCAGCAAAATCATCGTTATTACATGTTAAAACAAGAAAGGCCGCTTAATGGCGGCCTTCCTGTTGATTTTAATCAGCGTGCAAAAATAACTAATTGAGGGTCACTCTGGCGAATTTCCTTTTGCCCACCTGATAAATCCCGGTACTGCCTTTGATAACTTCAAGCTTGCTATCATCAATTTTGCTTTCGCCGTTTAACTTTACTGCGCCTTGTTTAATCATCCGCAGTGCCTCTGAAGTACTGGCGACCAACCCGGCTTCCTTTAACAGGTTAGCAATAGGCATTGCATTGCCGTCACAACTTAGCGTCAACTCAGGGATGTCATCGGGCAGGGCATTTTTGCTAAAGCGCTGAATAAAATCCTGATGTGCCGCTTCTGCTGCAGCATCGTCATGAAAGCGGCCAATAATTTCTTTGGCCAGACTTATCTTAATATCGCGCGGGTTAGCGCCCGCGGCCATCTGCTGTTTTAATTCTGCAATCTCAGCCAGTGGTCTGAAGCTGAGTAAGTCGTAGTAGCGCCACATTAACTCATCTGAAATTGACATGATTTTGCCAAACATTTCAGTCGGGGCGTCGGTAATACCAACATAGTTACCCAATGACTTTGACATTTTCTGCACACCGTCAAGCCCTTCAAGCAACGGTACCATCATTACCGTTTGTGGCCGCTGGCCTTCATCTTTTTGCAGCTCACGTCCCATCAGCAGATTAAACCGCTGATCGGTACCACCCATTTCAATGTCAGCCTCTAGTGCAACCGAATCCCAGCCCTGCACCAGCGGATATAGAAACTCATGAATGGCAATTGACTGATTATTAGCAAAGCGCTTTTTGAAGTCATCCCGCTCCAGCATCCGTGCGACAGTCTGACGTGAGGCCAGCTTAATCATGCCGGCAGCGCCAAGCTCACCCATCCACTGAGAATTAAATGCCACAGTGGTTTTGGCCGGATCAAGAATTTTAAATACCTGCTCTTTATATGTTTCGGCATTGGCCAGTACATCTTCGCGGCTAAGAGGTTTACGGGTAACATTCTTACCACTGGGATCACCAATCATGCCGGTAAAATCACCAATCAGAAAAATCACCTCATGCCCGAGCTGCTGAAAAGTGCGTAATTTGTTTATCAGTACGGTATGGCCTAAATGCAAATCAGGTGCGGTTGGATCGAAGCCAGCCTTCACTTTCAGTGGCTTGCCGGTTTTTAATTTGGCAATTAGCTCATCTTCCAGCAAGATTTCCTCGCAGCCGCGTTTTAATTCAGCTAACGCCTGTGCCCAATCGGCCATTTTAAACTCCTGACTTAGTGCAAATTTGTGTAAACAACCGCCATTCTATAGCATGTTCCAGCCAGGGGAAACGCACAAAACTCTGGTATCTTCGAAAAAAAACGTTTATGCTCGGTTTTTGTGCGTTTCCAACAGATGACGGGGCTTATGCGGCAACTGGTAGCAAAAATTCCTTCTCAACACCGGGCATTAATTCTTGCAGTGTCGGTATGTTTAGCCATTATTTTGTTACTTCCTTCCGAGCAGGCAGCGGCATCGAAAAGCAGCAACAGCAATGCATTGGAAGTAGGCAAACGTTACAGTCTTGATATTCCCCAGAACGAACAACAGCTTAGTGAAGATTTAGCCAGCGAAGGTTATGATCCCGAATTCGACGATGAATTTGCGACTGATGATAATCTGCAGTGGTCAAGCCTGCAGGTCCAACGCGGTGATGTCCTGTCTAATCTGTTTAAAAAAGCCAACGTCAGCCAGCAAACGATGTTGGCTATTCTGGCTTTGGGTGACAGCACTAAAACCCTGACCAAACTCTTTCCGGGCGAAACCCTGGAGTTTGGTCTTGACGCACAGGGTGAACTTACAGAATTACGTTACGCCATCAATAAATTAAAAACACTGAAAATCAGCCGCGACGAGACAGGCAACTTTGTCGCCGAAGAGCTGGAAAAAACAGTAGAACATCGTCAGCAATTTGCCAGTGCAGAAATTAAATCCAGCTTCTGGAGTGCCGGTATTGAAGCCGGTTTATCCGAGGCGCAGATAATGAATCTGGCAGGCATTTTTGGCTGGGATATCGATTTTGGTCTTGATTTACGCGCTGGTGACAGTTTCAGTGTGCTTTATCAGGCAAATTATGTTGATGGCGACTTTGTTGGTTACGGCACCATTATCGCCGCTCAATTTCAGAACCAGGGCCAGATTATTCAAGCCGTTCGCCATACTGATGGTAACTACTACAAACCCGATGGTGCCAGTATGCGACAGGCCTTTTTGCGGGCGCCGGTTAGTTTTCAGTATGTCAGCTCTAACTTTAATCCAAGGCGTTTGCATCCGGTGCTTGGTAAAGTGCGGGCTCATAATGGCGTAGACTATGTGGCGCCTGTTGGTACCCCTGTTATGGCTGCCGGTGATGGTAAGGTTACGCACTCAGGCTACAACAACCTGAATGGCAACTATGTGTTTATTAAGCATGCAAATAATATTGTCACTAAATATCTGCACTTGTCCCGACGCAATGTTAAGGTTGGCGAACGAGTAAAACAAGGTGAGACCATTGGTCGGCTGGGTGCTACCGGTCGGGTAACCGGTGCTCACCTGCACTACGAGTTTTTATTAAACGGCGTGCACCGCAACCCGCGAACGGTAAAATTACCACAGGCTACACCGCTGCAAGGTGAAGAGCGCGATATATTTATCGCCAACGCCACCCCTGTGCTAGCCGAACTGCAAACAAAAGAACGGGTGTTGTTAGCTAAGATAGCGCCCTGAGGCAGCAATCTGATGTATTACATTGGCATCATGTCTGGTACCAGTCTCGATGGCATAGATCTGGTACTGGCCAGCTTCAGCCCCCAGCCCAAACTAATCTGCAGTCAGTTACACCCTTTCCCTGCTGATCTGAAGCAACAACTGCAACAGCTCTGCCAGTGCGGTGACAATGAAATTGAATTACTTGGTCCGACCGAGCAACAACTGGCATATTGTTATGCAGAAGGCGTAGCGGCATTATTGGCAAAGGCTGGTATAGCAGCCAGTTCGGTTGCGGTTATAGGATGTCATGGCCAGACTATCCGCCACCGGCCTGATAGTCGTTATCCGTTTACTATGCAAATAGGCGACATGCATAAACTGGCTATGCTGTGTCAAATTCCGGTTATCGCTGACTTTAGGCGCAAAGATATGGCTTATGGTGGCCAGGGTGCCCCGCTGGTACCGGCATTTCACCAGGCGATTTTTCAAAAGCCCTCGCAGCAACGGGCCATTGTCAATATTGGCGGTATTGCTAATGTTACTGTGCTTGCCAGCAATGCGCAGGTAACAGGCTTTGATACCGGCCCCGGCAATGCGCTGCTGGATAACTGGATAATGTTATGCCATGCCAGGCCTTATGATGATAACGGCTGGTTTAGCAGCCAGGGTCAATTGTTACCTGAACTGCTGAGCCAACTGCTGGCCGATCCCTATTTTTTTAAACCCCCGCCAAAAAGTACCGGCCGTGAGTACTTCAACCTGCAGTGGCTGCAGCAATTTCAACCTGAGCACTATACAGCAGAAGATGTACAACGCACGCTGTGCCGCTTAACAGCGCAATCCATTGCAGATTCGCTGAGCAAATATAAGGTAGAGCAGCTGTATGTTTGTGGCGGTGGTGTCCATAACCCGGTGTTAATGCAAGACTTAGCCCTGCTGATGCCAGACTGTAGTGTAAACCAGACTAATACCCTGGGCGTTGATGCAGATTGGGTCGAGGCCATGGCCTTTGCCTGGCTGGCATGGGCCTATCAGCATCAGGTAACCGGTAACCTGCCAGAGGTTACCGGTGCCAGTAAAGCTTGCGTGTTAGGCGTGCCATACCTGCCCTGAGCCCATCCAGGTTGACATAGCCACTACGGTAAAGCTAACCAACCAGCGCCAGTAAAATACCAGCCGCAACAGCTGAGCCAATGACGCCCGCCACATTTGGCCCCATGGCATGCATTAACAGGAAGTTGTGCGGATTTGCTTGCAGCCCCACTTTATTCACTACCCGGGCAGCCATTGGCACTGCAGATACCCCGGCAGCTCCAATTAGCGGGTTAATTGGCTGTTTCGATAGTTTTGACATCAGCTTAGCCATTAACACACCAGTCGCGGTGCCTATAGCGAATGCTATTGCCCCTAATACCAGAATGCCCAGCGTTTGAGTGGTTAAAAACTTGTCAGCACTGAGCCTGGAACCCACAGCCAAACCAAGGAAAATGGTTACAATATTAATCAGCTCGTTTTGAGCCGTTTTGCTTAATCGCTCTACCACCCCGGCTTCCCGCATCAGATTCCCCAGGCAAAACATGCCAATTAGCGGTGCCGCAGTCGGTAACAACAAAATGGTCAGCAGCACCAGCATTAGCGGAAACAATACTTTTTCCCGCTTGCCCACTGAACGTAGCTGGGACATCTGAATTTCCCGCTCAGCTTTGCTGGTCAGCGCTTTCATAATAGGCGGCTGAATAATAGGAACAAGCGCCATATAGGAGTATGCAGCAACGGCTATGGCACCGAGTAAATCCGGCGCCAGCTTTGACGCAAGGAAAATAGCAGTCGGACCATCAGCACCGCCAATAATGGCGATTGCCGACGCTTCTTTCAGGGTAAAACTTAACCCCGGTACCCAGTTCAGAGCTATGGCACCAAATAAGGTAGCAAAAATTCCGAATTGCGCAGCGGCCCCCAGCAACAGCATTCTGGGATTAGCAATCAGCGCACTGAAATCAGTCATTGCGCCAACCCCCATAAAAATTAACAGGGGGAAGATACCGGTACCAATGCCTACCTCGTAAATCATATAGAGCAAACCGCCCGGCTCGCCCATTCCTGCCAGCGGAATATTGGTTAAAATAGCACCAAAGCCAATGGGCAGCAGTAGCAGCGGTTCGAACCCTCGGGCAATGGCCAGATATAGCAGCAGAAAGCCCACCAGCATCATCACCACCTGACCAACAGTAAAATGCACTATGCCGGTTGAAGCAATCAGGGTATTAAGCGCGTCCATGTAATTTCCTTAAGCCGGTCGTACTACTCAAAACTAATCAGTACATCACCGGTACTGACCGCATCACCCGCTGCAATATGGATGTTGGCAATAGTACCGTCAGCCACTGCCCGCACTTCAGTTTCCATTTTCATGGCTTCCATAATAATCACCACGTCACCCCGTTTTACCGTCGCACCTACCTTGGTGGTAATTTTCCAGATATTACCAGCCAGTGGCGCGTTTAGCGTCGCGCCGCCAGTTACTGAGGCACTGCCGGGAATATTTTCTGAAACAACCGGTTTTATACTATTTAGCTCGCCGCTTGGCGCCACTTCAACTTCATATGCTTTGCCATCTACCCGCACACTGTAAGCAACAGGGCCGCTGGTGGTTGTTCTGACTTTAGTTTTCGCCGTTGAGCTTTCATCCTCGTTGTCATCAGGAGCAGGTTCAAACGCTGCCGGATTATTACGGTTTTTCAAAAATTTAAGCCCAACCTGCGGAAATAATGCGTAAGTCAGCACATCGTCAATGGTATCTTTGGCTAAATCTATTGATTCTGCCTTGGCGATATCCAGCAATTCACTGTTTAACTTTTCCATCTCAGGTTCCAGCAAATCGGCAGGGCGACAGGTTATCGGCTCTGCACCGGCCAGCACTTTTTGCTGTAGCTCAGTGTTCACAGCTGCTGGTGTCGCGCCATATTCGCCTTTTAAAACACCGGCAGTTTCTTTGGTAATACTTTTGTAGCGCTCGCCGGTTAATACATTAAGCACTGCCTGGGTACCAACAATTTGTGAAGTAGGCGTAACCAGCGGTAAAAAGCCAAGATCTTCCCTAACCCGCGGTATTTCCTGTAAAACGTCATCCAGCTTATCTAACGCACCTTGCTCTTTTAACTGGCTTTCCATGTTAGTCAGCATGCCGCCGGGCACCTGTGCCAGCAAGATCCGGGCGTCGACTCCTTTCAGCGAGCCCTCAAACCGGGCATATTTTTTCCGAACATCACGGAAGTACGCAGCAATTTCGGCCAATAACTCCATATTAAGACCGGTATCGCGCTCGGTGCCTTCGGTAATCGCTACCATAGTTTCGGTAGCACTATGACCATAAGTCATACTCATTGATGAAATGGCGGTATCGAGCATGTCTATGCCGGCATCAATCGACTTCTGGTAGGTGGCAGTGCTCAGGCCCGTGGTTGCGTGACATTGCATCGCCAGAGGAATATTGGTGGCCTCTTTAATTCGGGTAACCAACTCTTCTGCCACATAAGGTTTGAGCAAACCGGCCATATCTTTAATAAAGATTGAATCGCAGCCCATATCTTCCAGTTGCCGGGCCAAATCAACCCACATATCAATAGTGTGTACCGGGCTGACGGTGTATGAAATGGTACCCTGGGCATGAGCGCCGACACTGATAGCAGCCTGAACCGCGGTTTGCAGATTACGGATATCGTTCATTGCATCAAAAATACGGAACACATCTACCCCATTGGCGTGTGCCCGCTCGACAAAAGCCTTCACCACATCATCGGCATAATGACGATAACCCAGTAAATTCTGACCACGCAGTAACATTTGCTGCCTGGTATTGGGCATGGCTTTCTTAAGCTCACGGATCCGGTGCCACGGGTCTTCGCCCAGATAACGAATGCAGGAATCAAAGGTTGCGCCCCCCCAGGATTCCATAGACCAGTAGCCAACCTGATCAAGCTTCGATGCGATCGGAAGCATGTCTTCCAGTCGCAGGCGGGTAGCCAGTAATGACTGGTGCGCATCACGTAAAACTAATTCAGTTAATAACAAAGGCTTCGTCATGCCAGCTTCCTCTTATTTATGTTGTTGGCGATACTGATGCACAGCCGCACTGATTGCTGCAACAACGGCAGGCGACAGACCGTTAGAAACGGTATCAGTTTTACTGGATTTCTCTGCAACTTTGACTGGTGAATAACGTCGCAACACACGACTCATTATCGTCATTAACAACACCAGCAATAATAAAAACGTAAACACACTTACCATGCCAATCAGCATTAATGTTGCCGACTCTAACAATAAATCAGAAACCATCAGCATGTTCTCCCTATCCTGCTTACTTAAGCATTCAGTGTTTCATGACAATTAAACCAATGCAAACAGCTTAGTTTACCCATCGCGGCGTTGCCGTATTAATTAGGGCATTATGGAGGGTACTGCACCGGCTGAATAATAAAACTGCGTGATGCCAGCCATTTCGACAGCGAATCACCAAAGACTTATCAACGTCTAGCCGTCCAGAAAGATAACGTGTAGTGGTGGCAATTACAAGTCCTTCTGCTGAATATCGGCAATCAGTGCGTTGATTAATTGCTGTCCGCCGGCGCTTAAGGCGCTTACCAGCGCCGGATAACCATCCGCGGCCAGCGGTTGCTGGTAACTGAAGGCCCGGCTGAACTGTTCATCGCCTGAACTTAATGTGTAATGACCACTGATAATGGCCACCCCATTAGCCTGGGCATAAAAACGGTCAATAGTAAGCTGCAATGAAAGCCCGTTAGCTGTGCCCGCCGTTACCCGCTGAAAAGCAGGCAGCCTGGCGTGCAAGTGTTCACCAACCAGTCGATAAAGCTGCTTGTCCAGCGCATCAGCCCATAAGTGGCGACTGGCAATAATCAGCTCAACATCCGAGCGCTGCATAACCAACCCAGCCCCATTCAGATAGTTAGCAACCCTTACCGGCTGCAAATAAAGTGCTTTTAATTGCGCTGTCTGCTGCGCTTTTTCTGCCTGCTCCGGCAATGGTATTGCAAGCTGGTAATATCTTACCGGCGCCGGGCTGCTGCAGGCAGTTACACCAATACAGATTGCTAGCATTAAAATTAGCTTCATAGTCTGGCTTTCCTTGGTTCAGGTTCCGGTTGATCGCTGGCATTGAAAATTAATGAATTGCTTTGCTGATTCAGGGTTTTAATAACGGGCTGCAATTCCCGTAACACCTGCTCCAGCGCCTGCAAATTATCATTAATACCGCTATATGCGGCGCCATCAGGGCTCAACCCTTGTAACGTGGTCCGAAGCTGTTGCAGGCTAAGCTGAATATCTGCAGGTAACTGCTGCAACTGAGGCTGATCCAGCAAGGTTTGCATGCTCTGAACCAGCTGCTGTGCGTTCTGCATCACCTCATTGGTCGCAGCCAGGGTTTGTTCCCCCTGCGCCAGCATCGATTCAACAGGTAAATTATTAATTTTATCCAGCGCCATCAGCAGCTTTTGCTCCATATTACTGAAGCCGCTTCGTGCTGAAGGCAGTGTCGGATAACCAACCGTTGCGCTTACCTGGCGCTGTTCATTAAACAGCTGCTGTAAGTCGCTGTCTTCACGCCAGCTACTGTTAATGTCGAGGTCAATGTACAGGGCACCGGTAATTAAATTGCTGGTTTTCAGAACGGCGTGCAAGCCGTCATCAATAGCTTGTTGTAATTCCGTATCTAACTGGCTTAAATTTAATTTTTCATACAACCGGGCCGATTCAATCCGGATTAGCACCGGAACACCTTGCTGCACCGACACTTCAAACGGTTTCTCTATCGCAAAGAAAAATGGCACCGTCGCTACCGTACCGACCCGTACCCCGCGGTATTCAACCGGCGCGCCCGCTTTCAGACCACGCACTGACTCATCAAAAAACACCAGATACTCAATATACTGGCTATATAACCCTTCCTGAATACTTTGTTTATCCGGGAACAACTGGAACTCAGTGCCGTCGGCCACCTGCTCCCCTGCTGGCCAACCGTCCATTAAATCGAAACTGACGCCACCGGTTAATAACGTGGTAGCCGAGCCGATATCAACACTCAGGCCTTCAGCTGAAAAATCGAAAGCCAGACCGCTGCTTAGCCAGAAACGGACATTGTCTGTGACCAGCTCGTCGTATGGCTCACGGATATACAACTGAAAGCGGGTACGCCGGTCTGCCACACTAAAATCGCTCAGCTCTACGGTTCCTACCTCATAACCGCGGTATAACACCGGATCACCAACTGCCAGGCCGGTAGTGTCGGCTGAATTCAATTCTACCCGAACGCCTGGCGCATCAGCCGGGGCCACAGGTGGCGAATTTAACAACGGATGGCTAAGCTGGGTCTCGCCCTTGTCACCAGGCTGCAACTCAATATACACCCCTGATAATAAGGTATCGAGCCCGGTTACCCCGCCCCGGCCAATCTGAGGTTTCACCACCCAGAATTGCGAGCCGGCATTAAGCAAAGGTGTCATATTGGGTTTCATCCTGGCTTGGATTAACACCTCAGTCAGATCTTCACTCAGCTCAACGGATACCACCTGGCCGACATCAACACTACGATTTTTAATCTGGGTTTTACCGGCAACAATACCCTCGGCATCTTCGGCCACCAACAGCAACATCACGCCCTGGTTCTGAAAATGGCTGAACAACATCCACAGGCCAATTAACACGGCCGCTATCGGCACCACCCAGATTGGTGACCACTGTTTGATAACCCTGACATTTGCTTGAAGCGGCGCCGACTCTGTCACGTTGTTACTCCTTTTGCTGTCTGGTACTGACAGCTGGTATTTTTACAGGGTTGCTGATTGTCCCATAGCAACCTTGGATCGAAACTGACTGCCGCCAGCATCGTCGTTATTACGACCGCAGCAAACAATACCGCAGCAATCCCCGGATACACACTGGCCAGTAATCCAAAGCGCACCAAAGCCGCCATAAAGGCAACCACCAGCACATCCACCATCGACCAGCGGCCCACCCAGTCTACTAACCGGTATATGTTACCACTATACTTGCCGGTCAGCTGTCTGGGCCTCATCGCCAGATAACATAACCAGAACATTACAACAATTTTAACAATCGGAATAACGACGCTGGCAAGAAAAATAACGATGGCGACCGGGTACTCGCCATCTTGCCACATCAGAATAAAACCACTGATGATGGTTGAGTCAGTCACCTCACCAAAAGACACCGTACGCATAATCGGCAGGATATTGGCAGGTATATAAAGCACACAGGCAGTCACCAGCAGAGCCAGCGTTTTTTGCAAACTGGCGGGTATCCGGCTGGTTACTTTGGTATGACAACGACTGCAGTGACGCTGCTGGATTGGCAGCACCGCAGTACAACACTGACATAACTTCAGTTGCTGCTCCAGGCCGCTGCACCCGGCACTTATCTTTGTTAATGGTTGCGGATTTGGCGCAATACTGGCCCATAGCGCATGGCGGTCAAGAACCTGAAAGGTTCGCAGATGTAACAGGCAAAACAGGCAAAAGGCCCAGAAACTCATGCCCAGTGAAATTTCTGCTGTGGCAACCAGCTTCACGAAGCTAATTAATAAACCCATAAGGAATATATCGACCATACTCCAGGGCTTCAACATGTATAGTACCCGGGCTACCCAAATCCGCGCGGGCAAGTTATAACGCATACCGGCTTTCAAATATATCACTGCCATCATGCAAAACGCCGGTACTGCCTGAATAAAAAGCCAAGTCAGAATAGCCAGTACCTGATGATATTCAGTAAATAGTACTGCGGATGTATCAAAAAAATGAATTTCACTGCGGTTGCCGGCAATCGCCATACTGACAAAAGGAAACAAATTGGCAAGCACCAGCATCAGTAGAGCAGAAGCTGCATATAGCGCTGGCCGGGCAACCGGGTTGTGCTGTCGGGCATCAAGCTGATAATGACAACGCAGGCAATGGGCCTCCTCACCGGGTGCCAGTGCAGGCAATTGCTGCAGTAGATCACAATGCGGACACAATACTATTTCAGCATTATCGCGACTATCAGTGCGACCGGAGTATTGAACTTGCCGTGCTGCGGTGTCAGCAGAAGTTTTCACTGATCACCCTAAGTACCCGTTACAGGTAAAAGGTTTCGCTTTGCGACCTTTTTGCATAAATTATGCCCGATAAAATTAAGTTACCTTATATAATCAGTAGTATATATCACTTTGAAGATAAGCCGCGGCTGAACAGCAAAGAAAAAATTGTTGCAAAAGCAAAAACCCGCTAAGGCGTTAGCCGTAGCGGGTTCTTCGTATATGGCGGACGCAGGAGGATTCGAACCTCCGACCGCTCGGTTCGTAGCCGAGTACTCTATCCAGCTGAGCTATGCGTCCATGGGGTACTACTTAAAGTGAAACTTTATAAGATTTATCGCGCATTTTATAAATGGCGGACGCAGGAGGATTCGAACCTCCGACCGCTCGGTTCGTAGCCGAGTACTCTATCCAGCTGAGCTATGCGTCCATGGGGTACTACTTAAAGTGAAACTTTATAAGATTTATCGCGCATTTTATAAATGGCGGACGCAGGAGGATTCGAACCTCCGACCGCTCGGTTCGTAGCCGAGTACTCTATCCAGCTGAGCTATGCGTCCGCTCTATAAAAAAATGGCGGAGAAAGAGGGATTCGAACCCTCGATAGAGTTTCCCCTATACACCCTTAGCAGGGGTGCGCCTTCAGCCACTCGGCCATTTCTCCGCTCTGTGTTGCGGCGTGTATATTAATGTCTCAGGAAAATAAGTCAAACAATTTTTAGGACAGTAAAGTCTGTTTGCCGACCTTTTAAACAATTCGTGCAATATTTACCAGCTGTTGTTCAAAAAGGGCAATTTGGTAACCAGCATCCTGCCGGTTGTTTTAGTCGGCCTCGTTGTAACCGCCACCAGAGGTATCTTTTTCAGCCTGGATCCGCATGTAAATTTCTTCACGATGAACAGACACTTCTTTCGGTGCATTAACACCAATCCGAACCTGATTTCCTTTTACCCCTAATACGGTCACGGTGACTTCGTCACCGATCATCAGAGTCTCACCAACCCGACGGGTAAGAATTAGCATTCGCTTGCTCCTTTTTCCTTGCAATTACAGTGACCTTTCACCGTTATTTACGATAAAACGCCGTATAGTAACTCAGCTGGCCCCTGCTTGAAAAGCCAGCATCTGATATTTATCAAACAGCCCGGGCGATTTACCATCCCATTGTAGCAACTTTACCGGCTAGCCGGGCTGTTTCGCGATGTAAGCCGGTTTTAAAACGGCAAACCGGCGGCTATGCTGGCTATACGCCCGTCGTATCGGCTGCGATCAGCCGTTCAGCTTATCGCTGATATATTGCCGGGCACTGTTTAGTACAGCAGGTAACGCGCTGGCATCAGTGCCGCCAGCCTGAGCCATATCTGGCCGGCCACCACCTTTACCACCAAGCTGCTGCGCAGCCCAGGCAACCAACTGTCCGGCATGAACCTTACCGGTAAGCTCGTTGCTGACGCCAGCAATTAAGCTAACTTTAGCATCATTCACCGTGGCCAGCAGAATAACCGCCGGGCTGAGTTTATTTTTTAATTCATCCAGCATGGTCCGCAAACTTTTCGGATCAGCTTGTTCCACTGCGCTGATTAACACATTAACTCCGGCTATCTGCTGAACTTGATTTTCCAGCGACGACCCGGCCTGGCTGGCCATCTTCGCCTTCAATTGCTCAATATCTTTCTCCAGGCCACGGTTTTTATCCAGCGCCTGCTGCACTTTATCTGCCAGGCTGAACATATCGCCCCGCAGTAATCCAGCAGCCTGCGCGGCCTGCTGCTCTAACTGCTGAATGTACTGCAAAGCCCCCTGACCGCTCAGCGCTTCTATCCGGCGAACTCCGGAGGCAATCCCCGCTTCAGTCGCTATTTTAAATAAGCCGATATCACCGGTGCGGTTAACATGAGTGCCGCCGCACAGTTCTATGGAGAAGTCTCCCATGGACAGTACCCGAACCTCTTCATCGTATTTCTCGCCAAACAATGCAATGGCACCGGCCTCTCTGGCCTGCTCAATTGGCATTACCCGGGTTTGCAGCGGGTTATTCAGCTGAATTTGCTGGTTCACTAACTGTTCAATTTGCCGCAATTCACTGGCGTTAACCGCTTCAAAATGACTGAAATCGAAGCGCAGCCGATCCGGGCCAACTAAAGAGCCTTTCTGAGTAACGTGTTCACCTAATACCTGGCGCAGCGCAGCATGCAATAAATGCGTAGCAGAATGATTTTGTTTAATGGCCGCGCGGCGCTCACTGTCAATCCGGGCGGCCACCTTATCGCCCACTCTTAACTCAGCTGTGGCCTGGCCCTGATGAGCAAACGCTTTACCCAGCTTAATGGTGTCGGCAACATTAAACTCGCCCCCTTTGGCCAGCAGCAACTTACCACTGTCACCCATCTGGCCTCCAGACTCAGCATAAAACGGAGTTTCGTCCAGTACCACCAAACCGCTGACACCTGCAGCAAGGCTCTCGACTGCTTTACCATCACTGAAAATTTCAACCACAGTGGCATCACCAAACTCATGCTCATAACCGGTAAAAGCCGTTTGTTGATGCGAGCTTAGCGTTGCATTGTAGTCTGCGCCAAAATTAGAGGCCTGCTGTGCCCTTTTACGCTGAGCCGCCATTGCGGCATCAAAACCTTGCTGATCAATGGTTAAATTGCGCTCGCGGGCCACATCATTGGTTAAATCAACCGGGAAACCATAGGTATCATATAGTTTAAATACTAAGTCGCCCGGGATCACAGAGCCGGTTAAATTAGCCAGCTCGTCATCCAGAATGGTCAGGCCGCGCTCCAGGGTTTTGCCAAACTGTTCTTCCTCTAATCGCAGGGCTTTTTCAATCACGGCCTGCTTTTCTGCCAGCTCGGGGTAGGCCTCGCCCATCTGGGTTACCAGGGCGCTGACCAGCTTATAGAAAAATGCCCCTTTTGCACCCAGTTTATTACCGTGACGCACCGCCCGGCGAATGATCCGGCGTAATACATAACCACGGCCTTCATTGGCAGGTAACACCCCGTCAACAATTAAAAAGGCACAACTGCGAATATGATCACTGACAACCCGCAGCGATTTATCGGTTAAATCACTGGCGCCGGTAATCTCAGCAGCCGCTTTAATCAGAGCAACAAAAGTATCTATTTCGTAGTTGCTGTGCACACCCTGCAAAATAGCAGCGATCCGCTCCAGCCCCATGCCGGTATCAATGCTGGGTTTTGCAAGCGGCTGCATATCGCCATTAGCCTGGCGGTTAAACTGCATAAAAACAATGTTCCAGATTTCGATAAAACGATCGCCATCCTCTTCTGCTGAACCCGGCGGTCCACCCCAGATATGCTCGCCATGGTCGTAGAAAATTTCAGTGCAGGGGCCGCAAGGGCCAGTATCACCCATCGCCCAGAAATTATCAGACGCATAAGGCGCACCTTTATTATCGCCTATCCGGACAATGCGCTCAGCCGGCACGCCAATTTCTTTCAACCAGATATCGTAAGCTTCATCATCGGTGGCATACACGGTAACCAGTAACTTTTCTTTTGGCAGACCTACCACTTCAGTTAAAAACTGCCAGGCATAGCCAATCGCTTCACGCTTAAAATAATCGCCGAAACTGAAGTTACCTAACATTTCGAAAAAAGTATGATGGCGGGCCGTGTAGCCAACATTTTCCAGATCGTTATGTTTGCCGCCGGCACGCACACAGCGCTGGGCCGACACTGCCCGGCTGTAACTACGCTTATCCTGCCCTAAAAAAACGTCTTTAAACTGCACCATACCCGCATTGGTAAACAACAAGGTGGCATCATTACCCGGAATGAGTGAACTACTGGCAACTACCTGATGTTGTTTACTGGCAAAATAATCAAAAAAAGCCTGTCTGATCTTGGCCGAAGTCATCGTCATGAAACTATCCTGTCCGGTTGGGTTGGTTCGTTAATTCAGTAAAGACCGCCTTAATTTGCTCGGCACTGAAACCGCGTCGTTGCAAAAAGGCCATCCGTTTCGTTTTTTCTTTAAAATCAGTTATCGGGCTGTCGCCATATTTCTTCTGATATGCAGCGGCGGCTAAAGCCCACCAGTTAAGCTGCAACCTGGCAATGCACGCATTCAGTTGCTCAGCATTAATTTGCTGTGCCCGGCACTCCTGTAACAGGTAATGATAACCATAGCCCTGGCGCGCCCTGTTTCGTACCAGCATACTTAAAAAACGATCTTCATCAAGGTACTGCTTAGCTTTACACCAATTAATAACCTCTGCTAACTGCTCAGGCAAAGCACCTTTGTGCCTTAGCTTTTGGCTTAACTGTGCTTCACTGTAATCGCGCCGGCTAAGCCAGTTTAACGCGTTCTTTTTCAGTTCGCTCAGCTGCGCCATCATTACACCTCTAACACCCCGTCTTCTGATGCGTTTACCTGCAGAGCAAACACGTCGTTAAACGACAGAAAAAATGCAATTTGTAACAGCGGAGCCACCACAATGATCCCCAGACCAAAGGTCGGCAAGGTTAATAATAAAAGTGCCATACTGAACAGGCCATACAGCAGCAACGCGCCAACATTGCGCCAGCAGGCAATAAAACTGGTTTGTAACACTACCAGAAAGCGATGCTCTTTTAAAAAGTACGCAATGGCCACGGCATAGGCAAACAACATCAACACCAGGGTAAACAATGCTACCAGCGCCAGCAGTTGCAGCAGAACGACCGTTTCCATACCACTTTGCGCCTCTACCGCTGCTGACATAGTCGTTTGCAGCCTCTCAAAGAAGGCAATAAGTGGGGTAAACATAACAAATTTAACAGCGCCAATCGTCATCAGAATCAATCGGCAGGAAGGCTCGGTAAGTGGCTGAAACAGCCAGTCAATTGCGACCTTCCGCTCTTGTTGCACACCCACGATGGTTTTATAAAAACCCGCTGTTAAAAACGGACCAACAAATACCCAGATAAGTGTTGTCAGCTGATGCTGTTGTAATAAAAAGCTGATAATTGCAGTCAGACAAAACATGGCAATAAACAACAGCGGTACACGTTTAAACACTTGCCAGGCGCCACTGATCCAACGCAATGAGGCCGTGGTGCTGACCCGCCTGATAATCAGTTTCAGTTGAAATGGCTTTTCCACAGTTACCTCTTGCCCGCGCTTGCAGCCATCGCCGCTGTTAAAGCCCGCTATCATACTGCAAAACCAATGAAAATAAGAGAGCTAAGGTAAAACTTCAGCAACTTGGACAAAAATCAAACGAAAGCCGGGATTCAGGCTTGCTTTGCTGCAGGCGGGCCGCATAATAGCCTCATTATTATTGTGAGGTTGTACTATGGAAAAGTTCGTTGAAAATCTTATTTATTCTGCCCGCTGGATTATGGCGCCAATTTATCTTGGGCTTAGCCTTGCGTTAATCGCCCTGGCTATTAAATTTTTTCAGGAAATTATCCATATTGTGCCAATCATTTTCAGCATGAAAGAAGTTGAGCTGATCTTAGTGGTGTTGTCGTTAATCGATATTGCGCTGGTTGGTGGCCTGTTAGTCATGGTGATGTTTTCCGGCTATGAAAACTTTGTGTCGCGGCTCGATCTGGAAGGTAATGAAGATAAACTGAGCTGGCTGGGCAAACTGGATTCGGGCTCTCTTAAAAACAAAGTTGCGGCTTCAATCGTGGCAATTTCATCCATTCATTTACTAAAAGTGTTTATGAATACTGAAGTCATCGATAACGATAAAATAAAGTGGTATCTGCTGATCCATATTACGTTTGTGTTGTCAGCCTTTGCAATGGGTTATCTGGACAAGTTGCTACGCGACGAAAAAGCGAAATCGCTTTAATTTTCTGTACACAATAGGTTATGACGCAAAGTCTGGTTTTCTTCACCAAAATATTTACGTTGTAACCGCAGATACCAGCTATCAAGCATCACACTTAACAGGGCCCGGTCAAAAGCCCGTTGTACTGAAGCATCCCGAAAAGCAGCACGATAAACAGTAGTATCAAATAACGGGTGAACAGTCAGGCCGTCAGTGCTATCGTGCTGCAAGCGGTAATGGTTAAATATATTGCGGTCCATCACCACTACCTGAACCCGGCGCGACAGTAACATTTTTAATTGCGCCTGCTGATCAACGGTTTCCCGGTAGTCGGCTGAAATCCGGGCCATATCGGTATAGTCAGGCCCCAGAACGGTTCTGGCGTTTTGAAACGCCAGCACAGAATACCGCCCCAGATCACTGCTATGGCTGATAACCAATTCGTCATCTGCCAGGCTGACCGCAATATTCTGATAGCGAATATAGGGGTTAGAGTAAAACAGGCCGGTTTCATCAGCCGACACCGGCTGCAAACTGGCAATGTCGCCCTGCCCCTGCTCCAGTAACAGTTTAATTCTGGCAATGGGTACAAATACAAACACCGGCTCATAACCCATTCTGCTGACGACTTCAGCCAGCAACTCAATTTCATAGCCCGAGATATTGGCCGTATTAATATAAGGCGGCTTATGTTGACCAACCAACACAGTCAGGGGCGCAGCCATCAGGCCAGCACTTATTACCAGCAACAGCATATTCAATAGCCAAAGGCGACGCATGTGTCTATTCCTTAACCGGTTTTTACTTAGCAAAACGGCTTTTTTGCAAATTAGCAGAAAATATTATTAACCTTTTTAATCGTCAGCCTTCCACACCCTGGCTATCGGCGTGCCAGCGCTGGTGGGGAGTGGCACTGTACTTGGCTAGTTTAACTACAGCGGTTAATATAGTGGGTCTGGCGGTTTGCCGGCAAAGAAATGGAGTTCACAGTGCCCGACATTATTCTGCTTCGCCACCAAAGGTATTGGTTAGCGCGCATCATGCTGTTACTTGTTGCTGTTCTGGCAATACAACTGCCTGCGCTGGCCGCCACCTTTGAGCATGGCATGCCGCTGTTGCATAACCTGAAACCGAAAGACTACCATGCGGGTACGCAAAACTGGGCTTTGCTGCAGGATCAGCGTGGTGTGCTGTATGTCGGCAACAATGTCGGCGTGCTGGAATATGATGGCCAGAGCTGGCGTACCCTGCAAACCAGCAATAAATCAGTTGCCCGTTCACTGGCCCTGTCCGCACAGGGCATAGTGTATGTTGGGGCGAAAGGCGATTTAGGCTATATCGACCACAGTGACGGCCATTCCCGCTTTCAATCTTTACTGCACCTTATCCCGAGTAGTTTCCGTGATTTTCGTGATGTCAGACAAACCTTTGTCAGCGGCGACAGTGTTTACTTTGCCAGCCGCGACTACGTTTTCCGGCTTAAAAATGGCAAAGTCGACGTCTGGCAAAGCAACAGCAGCTTTTTAAAAGCATTCCTGGTTAACCAGCGCCTGTACATCCGGGAAGAAGGCACCGGCTTGCTGGTGTTAGAGCAGGATAATTTTCAATTAGTGCCAGGTGGTGATCATTTCGCCGCTGAAAGCCTGTTTGTGCTGGAGCCCTTCGATGACAACACCTTACTGGCCGGCAGCCGGGAAGCCGGTTTATATCTGCTTAACCAAAATGGTGTTAAGCGTTTTGCCACCGCCTATGATCAACAAATAAAGCAAGCCGTGCTGTACAGTGGCCTGACCCTGAATAACGGCGATATCGCCCTGGGTACCGTTCAGAACGGCGTGTTTATCCTTAGTAAGCAAGGCAAGCTGGTTGGCCACTACAACCGCAATTCAGGCTTACTGGATCAGAATGTCAGAGCCATGTATCAGGATCATCAGGGAGGGCTCTGGCTCGGCCTGGACCATGGCTTGTCGCGCATTGCATTAAACTCAGCCATTACTGCCCACCATGGTGCCAGTGGCCTGGCCGGCAATGTGCTGTCGCTGACCCGTTACCAGCAACAATTGTATGCCGGCACCAGTCTGGGTTTATTCAGATTACAACCCCGCGATGATGGCAGCGGCCAGTTTGTCCGGGTTGCACCACTGCAAAAACAAACCTGGGGTTTTGCTGACTTCAAAGGTCGCTTACTGATAGCCAATAATGACGGTGTCTATCAGCTGGAACAGGAGCAGGCCAATCTGATCCGCCCCTCTACCCAGGCCAGCAAAATTTTGCAGGTATCCGGTCTTGACCCAAACCGGGTTTATGTCGGGCTGCAGGATGGCCTGGCCACCATGCGCTACGTTGATGGGCAGTGGCAGGACGAGGGCCTGGTACCTGGTGTTGAAGGCAACTTAAACAGTATTATCGAGCTGGCTGATGGCCAGCTTTGGCTCGGCACCCTGGCCCATGGTGTGTACCGGCTGCAATTGCCTGCTTCCTGGCAAGGCGGCGCGTCAGTGCCTCTGGCAATAACCCGTTTTACCAAAGAACACGGCTTGCCCAGCCTGAACAGAAACTCGGTGCACCTGTTCGACCAGCAACTGGTTGTCGCTTCGGTCCGCGGCATCATCAGCTTCAACAGTGCATTACAACTGTTTGAACCAGCCACGGCTTTTGAAACGCTGTTTAGCGGCGAACAGCCCTGGGTTCGCAACCCGACGATGGACCAGCAAGGCCGGGTCTGGATGCTGCTTTGGGATAATGTCAGCGGCAAACGCTTTGCCGGCGTCGCTCAACCCGATGCCAGTGGCCAGTATCAATGGCAGGGCAACGCTTTGCAGCCGCTGGCCGATATTCCACTGGACACCATGCTGGTTGAATTGCCACTGATCTGGTTTGGCGGTGCTGAGGGCATTTTCCGCTTTGCCGATGATCAATATCAGCAACATCAGCCAAAACCCCCGCTACTGCGTAAGCTACTGGTTGATCAGCAACAAGCGATATACACTGGTGGTGACTTACCGGAATTAATTCAGCTTGGCAGCAAGCAAAAAAATCTGCGTTTTCAGTTCAGT
Source organism: Arsukibacterium indicum (assembly GCF_019100565.1). GTDB lineage: Bacteria > Pseudomonadota > Gammaproteobacteria > Enterobacterales > Alteromonadaceae > Alishewanella > Alishewanella indicum. The sequence goes on from NZ_JAHRID010000001.1 coordinate 863,990, forward strand.
AGCCCAAACTATAATCCACTGCAACCCGATCAGTTGCAGGTACGGCTGCTTGGCCACGATGAGCAGTGGAGTAGCTGGCGCCATGAGCATTACCGCGATTACACTAATCTTAACAGTGGCCATTATCAGTTTCAGTTACGGGCAAAAAGTGTTACCGGCCAGATCAGCGAGGGGCAAAGCGTTAGTTTTCAGATAGCCAGCCCATGGTACTGGCATTGGAGCATGCTATTCACTTACCTGCTACTGGCGATGACCTTACTGTATTTATTGCACCGCTGGCGGATGCACAGCGCTATTATCGAACAACGCCGGTTAAGCCAGCAGGTGACGTTGCGCACTGAGCACCTAGAGCAGGCCATGCGGCAACTGCAACAAGCCCGCGAGACAGCAGAAAATGCCACCCTGGCCAAAGCGCAGTTTCTGGCGAATATGAGCCACGAATTACGCACGCCCCTTAATGCAGTGCTGGGCTTTGCCGAACTGGCAGAAACCACTCCTGCCCTTACTCAGAAGCAGCATTATCTGCAAAAAATCCGTTCAGCCGGCAAAATTTTACTGAGTATTATCAATGACATTCTGGATTTTTCTAAAATTGAGGCCGGCAAACTGGAATTAGAACATACCGCTTTTTCGTTGCGCGAAACGCTCAGTCAGGTAGAAGATTTATTCAGCAATCAGCTGGCGGCTAAAGGCCTCAACTATCAGCGCCAGTTAGCTGATGATGTTGCCGACTGGCGCAGCGGCGATCCGCTGCGGTTAAGTCAGGTTCTGATGAACCTGCTAAGCAATGCCATCAAATTTACTGAAAAAGGCGATGTTAAATTGCAGATCAGCGCACAAAGCCCTGATCAGCTGCTGTTTTCAATCAGCGATACCGGTATTGGTATCGATACCGCAACCCAGGCCCAACTCTTTCAGCCTTTTCAGCAAGCAGACAATTCTGTCAGCCGCAAATATGGCGGTACTGGCCTTGGCCTGACAATCTGCCAGCGCCTGGTTAGCCTGATGGGATCAGAATTGCAGTTGCGCAGCCAGCCCGGGGTTGGCAGCACATTCAGCTTCAGTCTGCTGCTGCCAGTTGCCAAACATCCACAGCAGGCTGGAACAGACGCATCTCTGCCAGAGTCAGAAGCAGAACCAAAGACGGAACCGGAAAACAGCAGTGCCAGTCAGCCGGAGCGGCAACCACGGCAGATCCTGGTGGTCGATGATAATTATTTTAATCAGAACCTGCTAAAACTGATGCTGGAGAAACTTAGCTATCAGGTGCATCTGGTCAGTGGCGGCCAGCAAGCGCTGGACTGGCTGCAACAGCATCACCCGGCAGCTATTTTACTGGATATTGAAATGCCGGGTATGAATGGCTTCGCTACGCTTGCAGCAATCCGGCAAAGAGCAGAGCTGGATGCGGTGCCGGTCATTGCCCTTACTGCCCATAATTCGGCAGAACTGCTAAATCAGATCAGGCAAAGCGGCTTTAGCAGTACTCTGACCAAACCGATAGAGCTTACTGGCCTGGCAACCACCCTGGCGCAGGCATTGCGTTAAAGCCAGGCCGGCTGCACGTATTATTGCAATGTGCGGCTTATTGCAATGTGCGGCCGGCATCATGCTACCGATATCAGGTTGTAAGTGATAAATTATTAACGAATATTGGGGGCCAGCCAGCTTTCTGCTTCGCTCTGGCTCCAGCCCTTTTTGGTGGCATAGTCGTTTAACTGATCCTCAGCAATTTTACTTACCGCAAAATACTTGCTGTCCGGGTGAGCAAAATACCAGCCACTAACAGCAGCACCCGGCCACATGGCGTAGCTTTCGGTTAATACGATGCCCGTTTGCGCTTCAACATCCAGCAACTGCCATAGTGTGCCTTTTTCGGTGTGCTCCGGGCAGGCCGGATAACCCGGTGCCGGCCGGATACCCTGATACAACTCGCGAATTAACTGCTCATTATCCAGTGTTTCATCGCTGGCATAACCCCAATACTCACGCCGCACTTTTAAGTGCAGGTATTCGGCTAAGGCTTCGGCTAAACGATCAGCCAGCGCTTTAACCATAATGCTGTTGTAATCGTCATGCTCGGCGGCAAATTTGGCGGCGAACTCATCAGCACCAAAACCGGTGCTGACGGCAAAGCCGCCAATATAATCTTTTACGCCGCTTTCCACCGGCGCGATAAAATCGGCCAGGCTACAATTAGCCGCGTTGTTTCTAAGCTGCAGTTGCTGGCGCAGGTTATATAAGCGAACTTTTTCAATCGTCCGGCTCTCGTCGGTATACACGATAATATCTTCCCCAGCGCTATTAGCCGGGAACAGACCAAACACCGCTTTGCCTTTAACATGGCCTTCGTTAATCATCCGATCCAGCATGGCATTGGCGTCTTTAAACAGCTTACGCGCCTCTATGCCCACTTCAGCATGGTTTAATATCGCCGGATACTTACCGGATAACTGCCAGGTTAAAAAGAACGGTGTCCAGTCGATGTAATCGCGCAAGATATTTAAATCAATGTCCTGCCACAGGTGCACACCGGGCTGCTTGGGCGCCGGTGCCACCTTGCTTAAATCAAGCTGAAATTTATTGGCTTTAGCCTCAGCGAAACTCAGCAGTTTTTCCCCCGGGCGCGAGCGGGCATGTTGCTCACGCGCGACGACGTATTCCTGTTTAATACGGGCTAAATAATCGGCTTTGCTGTCTTTGCCAATTAAGGATTGCACCACCGACACGCTGCGCGAGGCATTGGGTACATACACCACGCCGTTGGCGTAATTCGGCTCAATTTTCACTGCCGTATGCGCTTTGGAGGTGGTGGCGCCACCAATCAGCAACGGCTGGGTAAAGCCTAAGCGGGTCATTTCTTTGGCGACGTGCACCATTTCATCTAACGATGGCGTAATCAGGCCGGATAAACCAATCACATCAACATTTTGCTCTTTCGCTACGCGCAGCAATTCCGCGCACGGCACCATCACGCCCAAATCGATTACTTCAAAATTATTGCACTGCAGCACCACACCAACAATGTTTTTGCCGATATCGTGCACATCGCCCTTAACGGTAGCCAGCAGCACCTTACCCTGTGCCTGGCCACCTTCTTTTTCCTGCTCGATAAAAGGCTGCAAATAGGCGACGGCCTTTTTCATTACCCGGGCCGACTTTACTACCTGTGGTAAAAACATCTTACCCTCACCAAACAAGTCGCCCACCACGTTCATGCCGTCCATCAGCGGCCCTTCAATCACATGCAGCGGTTTTTCCGCTTGCTTACGCGCTTCTTCGGTGTCGCTATCAATAAAGTCGGTAATGCCTTTAACCAGCGCATGCTCTAAGCGTTTGTTAACCGGCAGGCTGCGCCAGGCATCATCCTGCTTCTCCGCCACGCTGCCATCGCCTTTAAACTGGGCAGCAATGTCCAGCAAGCGCTCGGTGGCATCATCACGGCGGTTTAAAATCACATCCTCTACCCGCTCTTTTAACAGCGCTGGAATATCATCGTATACGGTAAGCTGGCCGGCGTTAACAATGCCCATATCCATGCCGGCGGCGATGGCATGGTATAAAAATACCGAATGAATAGCTTCACGAACAGCGTTATTACCGCGAAACGAGAACGACACATTGGATACGCCGCCAGAAATTTTCGCATGCGGGCATAAGCGTTTTATCTCGCGGGTGGCTTCGATAAAATCGACCGCGTAGTTGTTGTGCTCTTCAATACCGGTGGCAACGGCAAAGATGTTCGGGTCAAAAATAATATCCTGTGGCGGAAAGCCAATTTGCTCAGTCAGAATGTGATAAGCACGCTGGCAAATTTCGACCTTGCGTTCTTTGGTATCGGCCTGGCCCTGTTCATCAAACGCCATTACCACCACGGCCGCACCATAGCGTCGTAACAACCGCGCCTGCTGTAAAAACGGCGCTTCGCCTTCTTTTAGCGAAATAGAGTTCACCACCGCCTTGCCCTGAATGCATTTCAGCGCCGCTTCTATCACCTCCCACTTCGACGAGTCGACCATAATCGGCACCCGCGAAATATCCGGCTCAGAGGCCAGCAGTTGCAGGTAACGCACCATGGCAGCCTTGCTATCGAGCATCGCCTCATCCATGTTGATATCGATAATTTGCGCACCGTTTTCTACCTGCTGCCGCGCCACATCGAGCGCCGCTTCAAAATCGCCGTTTAAGATCAGTTTTTTAAATTTTGCCGAGCCGGTAACGTTAGTCCGCTCGCCGACATTAATAAATCTGGCCTGTTGCTGCATTACCACTCCAGAGAAAAGGCTTCAAGGCCGGCTAAGTTAAAACTATGATCAGGCGCTTTCGGTTGGCGTGCTGGTGCATCTTTTACCGCCTGTGCGATGGCTTTAATGTGCTCGGGCGTGGTGCCACAACAGCCACCGACAATATTTAAAAAGCCCTGCTTGGCCCAATCGGCTATTTCTTTTGCCATCTCTGCGGCGCCTAAATCGTATTCGCCAAACTCATTCGGTAAACCGGCATTCGGGTGCACCGACACATAAGCTTCTGACACGCCAGACAGTGTTTCAACATAAGGGCGCAGTAAATCCGGACCTAAGGCACAGTTCAGGCCAAAACAGACTGGCTCGATATGGGCCAGGCTGTGATAAAAGGCTTCAGTAGTCTGGCCGGACAAAGTGCGGCCAGAGGCATCGGTAATAGTACCGGAGATCATTACCGGCAGTTTAAAGCCCACTTCATCAAATACCTGCAGCACGGCAAAAGCAGCCGCCTTGGCGTTAAGGGTATCAAAAATGGTTTCCAGCATAATAATGTCAGCACCACCTGCAATTAGCGCATGGGTTGATTCAGTGTAAGCGTTCACTAGCTCATCAAAGCTAACGTTACGAAAACCCGGATCGTTTACATCCGGCGATATCGACGCGGTGCGGTTAGTTGGCCCAAGCACGCCGGCAACAAAGCGCGGTTTATCTGGCTCAAGCGCGGTTATCTCATCACACACTTTACGGGCCAGCGCTGCCGACTCGCGGTTAATCCGGGCAGACAAGCCTTCCATCTGATAATCCGCCATCGCTATGCTGGTCGCATTAAAACTGTTGGTTTCAACAATATCAGCACCGGCCAGCAGGTACTGGCGGTGAATATCAGCAATAATATCTGGCTGAGTCAGCACCAGTAAGTCGTTATTGCCCTTTACGTCGCACGGCCAGTTAGCAAATTCGCTACCGCGATAGTCAGCTTCTTCTAACCGGTGCTGCTGGATCATCGTGCCCATGGCGCCATCGAGGATAAAAATGCGCTGTGAAAGCAGCTCGCGAAAATGGTCAGGCGTCAGTCTTGCTGTCATAAAATGCTCATTATATTAATCTGTACTTATAAGAGTCAGTTCTTAAGTACGGCTGCCAATCTGGTTTAATTCAAACGGTGTAGCCTGGTACACATAATAGTTCAGCCAGTTGCTGAACAGTAAAAAGGCATGGCTTTGCCACAGCTTTTGCGGCCCCTGCAACGGGTTATTATTGCGGTAATAGTTTTCCGGTAACTTAGGCGCCGCGCCAGCGGCCAGATCACGCTGATATTCTTCATCCAGCGTAGTTAAATCATACTCCGGGTGGCCGGTAACAAACACCCGGCTGCCACTGCTGTTTTGCAGCAAATAGGCCCCGGTAACGTCCGCCTCAGCCAGAATATGTAAATCGTCATGCTGCTGGTACTTTTGCTTCGGCACCTGGGCATAGCGCGAGTGCGGCACTAAAAATTCATCATCAAAACCGCGCACCAAAGGGCACAGTGGCTGGATTACCTGCTGCCAGTACACGCCGGAGAGTTTCTCACCACGAATTTCCCGCTGTAAGCCATAATACTGATACAGCGCCGCATGCGCCGCCCAGCATAAAAACAAGGTTGAGGTAACATTGTTATCAGCCCAGCGCAGAATATCGCCAAACTGGGCCCAGTAGGTTACATCTTCATAGTCGACTAAACCCAGCGGCGCGCCGGTAATAATTAAGCCATCGTATTTTTGCTGCTGTACTTCAGAAAAGTAACGATAAAAACAGTTTAAATGGCTTGGCGGGGTATTTTTGCTGACATGGTCATCAATACGCAGCAAATCGACATCTACCTGCAACGGGCTGTTGGCCAGCAAGCGCAGTAGCTGCACTTCGGTGGCTATTTTATTGGGCATCAGGTTTAAGATAGCGATTTTCAGCGGCCGGATGTCCTGCGACTGCGCCCGGCTCTCGGTCATCACAAACACGTTTTCGGCCGACAGCGCTTCCACCGCCGGCAACTGATCGATCACTTTAATAGGCATAGCTACACCCGGTTAACTGACATAGCGGCTATGTTGCGCAAAACATCCGGCAATGTCAACTTCTATACGTTTAGATGGCTAAATAATGCAGTTGGTTGTGTCGTTGCTAAGCATGCTTTTGGGCGTTAACCGCAATTACTCAAAATGCCTTTTTTATATCGCGATAAAAGTTCTCATGAGAACCAAGTGCAATCAATTCTAATGTAACGGTGCCATCTTCATAGCTATAACCGAGAAGCGTAAGTTGCTTTACCATATTAAACTTGTGAACCCGTAAAAATGACAAATCACCTTTCTTTTGTTCACCCAGCAGCGGATTTTCAATTAGTTCTTTGACGGCTTTGTCTAAATCCTTCTTTTGGTTCTGGTGCAGCTTTTTCACCGCCTTTTTAAAACTTGTTGTCTGTAAAACACTGGTTATTTTAGCCAAAGTCATATGGCTCCAACTTTCCGGCTTCTTTTTCTGCCTTCGATATAATCGCTTGTTTTACAAATTCATAAGGTAAGTCCGGGTTGTCTTCCATCATTTCACCAATTTTTGCCCAATGCTCTATCTGCTTAGGCATCGTGCGGTTCAACGCTTTTCCCATAATGGTCGCTTTTTCTACCAGATCCTGGTCTAGCCTTACACTTGCAGTTGCCATAATATCTCTCCTGTAAAAACAGGCCAATTGTAGCAAGGCGCTACAATCGTAGCAAGTTGCGCACAACAAACGGTTTACCACTCGCTGCGCGCGCTATTGCCCTTATGGTCAGGTCTTGTCTTTTAACTTCGGGGTGTGTGGCAAAAAAACAAGACCTGACCCTGAGATCAGCCTGGTATTTTACGCGCCGGCAAGCCTGCAGCGTAAGCTGGTAAGGCATAACTTTATACTACCCAAACTGCTCTACTGGCCCAGCTTGCTACTGGCAATGGTTATAATCAGCTAATGGGTGTTGTTTTAATCAGTACTCATTTAAAAACCAGCACTGTTCGTTCAGCCATAACACCAGCGGCCACTTGGTGCTTTGTTTTTTTAGAAGGCATCTTCAAATCTGACTGTCTACTTGGTACCAATAGCGGTCATTCTTATACGATATTAACCAGAAGATATTAGTGGGAATTACGAAAATTTGTTACCACAAGTCATTCTTGTGATGTAAGACCGAATTTTTCTTATTTGTCACATCTATTAAAATTTTTTATACTCATAAGTTATTGTAAATAAGCCAAATAGAATGCAGCTATATCTACATAATATTTACAATTGTGTAAGAGTCGGTGTTTAAATACGAATCTTTCTGTAATCTAACACGCGCCCTTTTAGGGCTCGACTCGCAACAAGTTGCTCGCGTTTGTTGCGGGCGATAGCACTTAAAAAGTAGAATAGAATGAGTACTCACGAGAAAATGGAATTTAACTACAAGCCCAAATGGACGTCGATTGTATTCATAATGATAATAGGTTTTGGGTTGTCCGCTTTTGCTTTCAACGAAGCTGTGAATTGTTCTGGGGTTATAGAATTAAAAAATTCAACTTTGTCTGGAACTACCGGACATCTCTATATCTGGGTTTTAGCAGTTGCATTGTTTCTCATTGGCTCTTTAGGTGTTGCTGGTATTGTTTCAAGATTTACAATAGAACCGAAAATTACGCTGGATAGCAATTACGTTTCTGTTCCGGGCCCAATATGGTCTCCTAAGCATCGAGTACATGATCTTAGCAAGGTAGTTTCAAGTAAGACAATTACAATATATGGCAATCAATTATTTGAAATTAAAACCACAGATTCCAGACTTTCTGTAGCTAGTTCAAACTTCGATTCGGTTGATCATTTCAATCAATTTGTGGCCGCTACTACTGTCGCGAGACGCTAACACTTTGTTCCAATTGACTTTCACCTTAGTTCCGACAGTTAATTGCTGTTTTAATGTCCGCAATTCGCTCATAGCTGCCCGATACTCAGTACAGCTTAGTGTAAATAGAAGCCATTTGTTCGGACTTACTTTGTTTATTGGAATAAAGAACTGGATTGCAAATGAATAACCACACTAAACGTGACTTAAACTTAGTGATGTACGCATTGTTTCATGTGAGAAGCCTAGACGATGTGCGTGCTAATAAATATATGTACAATATTTACGGCCAATTTACTCGTGAATTTAATAAAGATACGCAAGAAAAGGTGGTTAATGCGATACAAAAGGCATTGGACAATGGAAACCTTAGTGATTTCTACACATTACCTAATTTACCTGGATCCGATGAGTTCAAAACTGAGTACCTGAAAATTGTGTTGGGTCATTTGAAAGGGGCCATGAACTGACAATACGTGTCAGTCAGACAGCATTCGTCGGGCGTTTTTTTGTTCTTATTTCATACGCTATCCCGAAAACTGCCGCTACAATATGCGTTACTTCCGCGTCTCGCTCAAAGCCGCCGGCGACAATTGCTGGTAATTACCCCGTTAATTCCTGGCACGTTAGCAGTTATCGGTTATCTATGCTGATCCCCTCATGCACAACTTCGAGAGCTTCTATCACCACCTCCATATCATCAGACTTCAGATCGGTGCCGGTGATTTTGCTGGGCCAGGCATTAGTTAGCGTCCATACCATTGTTGCATTGCCGGCTTCATCCAACAAACTAATGGTAACAGGCTGGCGTTTAATGGTGTTCATCTTGATCTGGCTAAACCAGTCCCTGAACTTGTTATCCGACTTGTACACGCCGTTTTTCAGCGTCACATTGCCGGACTTATTCAGCCCCGGCATTTTGGGGGTAGAAAACAGCGGGCTACTTTCCTGACCGGGCTGGCCGGCACGGTATTCAATTATTTGCGCTTCAACATCCAGGCCGGACACCTCCTGAAATGCCATTACTGCTGAATCCCATTTCACCTCAAAACAGAACGTTGGTAAGGGCCAGGCCGATGTGGCCTGGCTTGAACCGTTATCAGCCATGGTTAAGATCCTCTGTAAAAGCGCGTTGACCGTTGCTTCAATATTGTGTCGCCTGTTCCGGCCGTAAACATTGAGTAAGTTAAGCAGCTCTGTAACAATAGCTGTATTCGCTATATGCAGTGGCTTATTTCCATGCAGATTATCCGATTCACCGCCTTCATCTCATTTTTACTGATTATTAGTGGTGTTTTATGCAACAGTGCCCTGGCCCAGTGGCACCGGCTGCCGTTTCAGACGATGGGTACCCAGGCTTATGTTGAGCTGTGGACGGAAGACGATAATCAGGGCAAAGCTTTGCTTATTGCCGTGCAGAATGAGTTTGAGCGGATTAACCAGCTGATGAGCCCCTATATCGACAGCAGTGAACTGAGCCTGCTAAACCGCGACGCCGCCAGCCACCCGGTTACCATTAGTAGCGAACTTTACCAGTTATTGCAGCAGGCAGAGCAGTTAGCCAGGCTTAGTGACGGCGCTTTTGATATCAGCTTTGCGTCAGTTGGGCTTAGTTATGACTATCGGCAGCATATTAAACCCAGCGCGAAGCAACTGGATACCCAACGGCCACTTATAAATTACCAGCATATAAAACTGCTGCCAGATAATCAGGTAACGTTTGCTAAAGCTGGCGTTAAAATTGATTTAGGTGGCATCGCCAAAGGTTATGCGGTTGAGCAAGCCATTGGCCTGCTGGCAAAAGCCGGTATTAAGCATGCGCTGGTGACTGCTGGCGGTGATACCCGCTTGTTGGGCGATAAACGTGGCCGGCCCTGGCTGGTCGCCATTAAGCACCCACGCAAGGAAGACGGTATTGTCGCCCAGCTGCCGTTAACCGACAGCGCCATCAGTACCTCGGGTGATTATGAGCGGTTTTTTATTGAAGACGGTATGCGCTACCACCACATTCTAGACCCGAAAAGTGGCCAGAGCCCGTCCGGGTTGATGAGCGTAACCGTTATTGGCCCTGATAGCACCAGCACCGATGCGATGTCGACCACCTTATTTGTGATGGGGCTTGAGCGGGGCATGGTATTTATTGAACAGCAGAGCAAATTTGAAGCTATTTTTATCAGCAGTGAACACCAGCTTTATTTCTCGTCCGGACTGGAGCAGTAACGCTGTCACGCAGAATAAGCGCTGTTTTATTGTCAAATCCTACGGTTTACTGGCATTATTGCGTAACATTCAAACAGCCTGGAGAAGTACAGCAGTTCCGGCGTTGTTGTCTTGGTAAATATAATAATAACTGGACATCCAATGCGCAAAACAGTGTCACACTTCATTGCTGCTATTCTGGCGCTGCCAGCTATCTGGCTGCCGCAGGCAGCAGCCTGTAAGCTAAGGCTTGGCGTTGAAACCCATTACCCACCGCATATTATTCAGACAGAGCAAGGCTGGAGCGGCCTTAACATTGAGTTAATGCAACGTCTGGCCAGTGAAGTAAAGTGTGAGCTGATGCTGATTGAAAGCCCCTGGCTGCGCGCCATGCGTCAGATTGAACAAGGCGAGCTCGATGTTGTCAGCCACCTGACCTTCAGCCCCGAGCGGCAGCAGCGCTTTGCCTTTATTGGCCCTCATCATCTGGAGCAAATCTATCTGGTCGCCGACCCTGCTGTTATTCCTGCCTTAACCTCGGTTGAGCAACTGACTGAAGAGGTTGATCTAACCGCCATTGCGATGCTGGATGGTGCGTACTATGGTGAAGACTTTGCCAGGCTGCAAACCCGGCCTGGCCTGAAAAGACAGCTGGTGTATATCAGTAATAATCTGGATAAAATCGCTTTGCTTAACGCCGGCAGAGTAAATGCCGTGCTGGAAGATTTAGCTGTACTTCGTTACTGGCAGGAAACGGACAGCACCACGTCCAACCGTTACCAGCCACTACTGGCTATTCATAAAGGCCCTGTTTATTATGGGTTCAACAGAAAAACCGTTTCAAAAGAAAAACTTAAAGAACTTAATGCCGCCTGGCAAAAACTGCACAGCAATGGCGAGCTGGCGGCAATTGTGGCCCATTATCAGCAACGTGACAATGCGCTACAGGTACCGCCTCCCCAGCCACAGCTATAACCGGCTACACACTATAACCGGCTACACAATAGGCGCAAAGGCAGTCAGCCGGTCCTGACTGGCGGCATTGCCAAGGCCATGAAACGGTGCTACTTCACTCAACCGGCCCTGCTCGCCATGTAATGCCAGATAATTCAGCATTACAGTTTGCACCAGCAAATTAACGTTGTTGGCAGCCATTGACGAGCCGGTTTCTACCGAGGCGTCGGGGCGCATAAAGCCAATTTGCTGATGGCGGGCCTGTTCGGTGGTACTGCCACCCAATAACGACGGCCGGCCATTCGGGCTGTACACCAGTATAGCTGAGGCGGCGGTGGACGAGTTATCGCCGGTCCACTCACCTTTGCCCCGGCCATTTTCACTGTCGTCAATCCGGCCATTGCTGGCCACCGAGCCATCGGAATAAACGTAAATCATTAGCGGCTGATTCCGCCTGGCCGCGTATTCCAGGCAGGCGCCAATACAGCGGCCAGCCCGTAAATCGCGCAGCTCGCCGGTACCGCGCTCACCGGTATGATAATCATAGCCGCCAATAGTTACTGTGCCGGCACCGGCAAAACCGTTTACCACCAGCTTCATTACCGAGGCCGTTTTACGAAACTCCGCATCGCCGTTAAATTCAGCACTGCTGAAAATACCGCCATCGCCGACAATATCCGGATCCGCTGCCGGGTCGAGCGTAGCCGGGTTACCAAAGCGATCAGCTAAATCGGCACTTTTCACGTAGCCACAGCGCACCAGATCTTTTATTACTGCGTCACGGCTGATACCACTGTTAACCCGAGCCAGCTTGTTGTCGCTTAAGCGCTGAATAGATTCCATTACCGCTACGGCGTCGTTCTGATCCAGCAGGCCGAATAAATCACCGACATCAACTAAGCCGGTAACATCACTGGGGCGGTCAATTTTAGTTGGCCGCCACTCCGGGTTATAAAACTCAGCCGGCGCCATCGAATTGGCACCGGAATCAGAATTGCGTGAGCCAATCAGCGGCATTAACGAGCCATTGGCACCGGCTTTGGCAATCGCAAACATCGGGTTATGCGGGTTGTTGCCGGTATCATTTTCTGAACGCGACGGGATCACCGCCCCGTTAGTCATCGCCTGAGTGGCCATGCTGGTTCGCTCCAGAATACCAGCCAGCATTTGCGAGTCGCTGTGAAACGCCAGCCCCAGCTGATCGTTGACAAAGCCGCCTGCCGGATTAGCGGCATTTACTGCGGTTGGCACCATATCTGCCGGTAAGCCCAGCTTGCTGTAACCCTGAGTAGACAGAAAATCGAGCTGACCACCAGCACCACCCACCAGCACATTGGAGCCGGCAATATTGGCACCACCGGCCAAATCAAAGCAAATAAACGGAATTTTACCGGCGCCTTCAACATTAATGCCGCACTGGTTTTTCAGTAACTCCAGATCAGGTGACAAGTCAGCAAAGGCTTTGGTTGGATTAGCAAATAAACTGAATACCGAACCGGTAGTCAGAATGCCGGCGCCGACACTCAGGCCACAGGCGATAAAATCGCGCCGGCTTACCGGCCGGCTATGGCAGGCGTGTAACAGGGGCGCATCCGGGTGTAACGCTTTTTTCAGTTTCATTAGTTGGCTCCTTGGTACACGGTTCAGTACACCAGCATCTGGGCGCTGGCCAGCACAGCGGTGCAGGCTGCTTTGGCAATCGTTTGAGTACGCTGGCTATCGCAATTACCGTCGCACTGGCTTAAGCGGTCTATCAGGTTGTTCAGTTCAGCCCGGGCAGCACTGTTCTCCAGCGCTGTTGCTGGTTGCAGTGGGGCAAACCTGGCCAGCAGCGGGTTAATCAGGGCGTCCCGGTTAGCCGGGCTCAGCGATTCGGCCGGGCTGGCATTAAAATTAACACCCGGAAACCAGTCACTACGCAGTGCTGAATTACTGATTGCCGCGTTGCAATAGGCAATACCCAGTTGGGTAATCGCCATTTGCTGGGCAGAAATAAAGGTTTCAATATTGCTCAGTGCCGGTAACTGCCGGCTAATGGTCTGGTAGGTGTTGGCTACCGCAGGTGTTGCCTGCGATATACCGGTAAGCCGGCTCATACTGGCATGAATAGCAGCAAAAGGCCGGATGCCGATATCGCTGCTGGTCGAATTAGCCTGGCTGATTTGCTGCAGCGGGAATGTCGGCTGGGTCCGGACATTACTGTACTGGCCAATCTGGCCAAACGACAGGAAAAACTCGTCGCTGGCAGCACCGGCTTCAGCTGCAATAATGGTACCCAGTTCAGACATTGTTACCGCTTCGCTCAGATCAGTGCCACTGTCAAAACTGAAGTCTTGCTTGATCCAGGCCTGGCCCGAGTTTACTTCGCGACCATTAATCGCCAGTGCCATTTCGCTGATATTCAAATTGACTGGCAAGGCTGCGCCATTCAGGTTGATCAGGTACGGCTGACTGAATAAATACGAGTAATTATCAAACTGCGCCACTTCAAACACGATATAGCTCTCTGGCAGGTCAATCAAATGACCAATGGCAAACGGCAGGTAGAATTTTTGCCCGACGCCAATACTGAAATTCTGGGCAATTTGCTCAGCGGTAAGCGCCCGGTTATGAATTGCCAGTAAGCGGATACTGCCCTGCCATTGCCGGCTGCCATCGGCTTCGTTACCCAGCATCAGCGCAAAACTGTTATCCCAGTTGCTGATAGCCTCGGGCTCGCCCTGCACCCCGCTGTCCTGACCATTTACATAAATACGCTGGCCGTTTACCGGATCCTGGGTCAGCACCACATGCTGCAGGCTGGCTTGCAGTAATTCATCGGCATCTGCGGTGCTCAACGCCGGCATACCGGCGAAATCACTGTTGGCGCTGCGCAGTAAAAAGTCGTAATTATACTGGGTCTGGCCCAGGGTAAAGTTACGGCTGATAGCGCTGCCGGCATAACTGACGATGGCCGCCGGCCCTTCCTGTATTACATTGGCCGGGATCACCCAGGCTTCAATGGTCATCTCGCCGGTGGCAGCAATAAGTTGGGCCAGCTTGGCGCTGCTCTGGGTCGATGCCTGAGCCCGGCCACGGTTAATCTGCAGGCCCCAGCCAGTCAGCCAGGCAAAGTCGCCCTGCAAGGTTAAGTTCGCCGCAGGCTCTACCCCGGAGGTATCGAAAGCCTGATTACCCTCGCCTTCTTTAAACTGGTAAAACGCAATCTGATTGCTCTCGTAGCGTCCACCACTGGAGGCCACGACGCCATCGGCCAGCCGTAGTGCTTTTGATGGTACCAGCTGCGGATCAAGCTCTGTTACCGGTACGGCATCACTTATTGCCACCACGGCGGCCAGCATAACGGCGGCATCACTGCTGCAATCTGACCAGCAGTTATGAAACTCGCCGCCTAAGCGGGCAACCAGCCTGGATAACTCAGGCCGGTCCAGGTTTATTAAGCTACGGCTGGCCTGATAAGCCGCCTCGGTATCGGCTGCAGCAAAAAATGGCGCCTGGGCGACCGCAGCATCGGGGGCATGACAGCCGGCACAATGCTGGCGCACCAGCGGGTACACTTCGTTGGCAAACAGTGCTGAGCTTTCCGGCAATGCCTTACTGGCACCCGGATCACGAATAACCGGCGCCACCAGGGTTACGGCGGCTTGCTCTGCACCAGTGGTATTGCCCCAGTTGCGCAGCCACTGAGTAATGGTATCGGCACAGGCGGTATTGCTGCTTAGCCAGCAGTTATGGCCACCGGCCACTTTTTGCACCATGGCCGACTGGGCCGGATCCGCCAGATTAACCAGCGGTAATACCGCGGCATAGGCCAGATTAATATCATCCCGCCGGACAAAAAACGGTGACGTGTTGCCCTGCTGATGACAACTGCCACAGCGATTATCGGCCACCAGGTTATCCCACAGGTTTAATTTAAACTGCTGTACGTCGGCGGTTTGCGGGGCCGGCCCGGTATAATTATTAGAGTTATCCTGCACCGGCGGTGGCGGGTTTTGTTCAACCTCAGCACCACCACATGCTGTTAGTAAGATACTCAGCAAAACCAAAAGTAATATTCTCATGGTTAGTCTCCCATACAGTAAGTGGCAGTGTCGGCGAACACCTGTTTTAAGTTATAACCGCTCTGACTGAACCGCTCGCTGGTTTGCTGAATAAGGTTAACGTCTGCCAACGTTTCCGGCGGACGCAAACATGTTGTTTCAAAGGCTTTTTTAACCTGGCACTGTGCAAAAGCCACCGAGTGCGCCAGCTCCTGGCCTAAACTTTTCGCGCCATAGCCCTCGCCGGGTAAACTGCTGTCCCAGCCCAATGCCTGGTTACGGCCCTCGCGCCAGTAGTTTTGCCAGTGATCATCTTCCGTTTTATAGCCAAACGGAAAGTTACCGGCATTGATATGATACTTCGGTTGTACCCGGCTACCGGTCTGGCTGTTGCTGCTACCACTTTGCTGGTAAAACAGCCGGCCATTATCGCCATTCTCGTCGGTAAACTGGTAATCGTAATACGCAAATGCCTGGGCCAGCGGGTCCATCCCGGCGTGGCAGCCAATACAGCGGTTATGAAATATCCGGCTGTCACCACCCGGGCTGCGGCTGACATCCTGCCGGATCCTGTCGGCCGGGGTGCTGGTGTCTTTTAACGGTTCCAGATCAGTACAAAGCTGGCTCATTAAGGTAAAGCGCAGCATGGCGCGATTAGTCCCCAGATAGAAAAACGCTTTGGCACCGGCCCGGCTGGTCATTACCCCGGCACTGGCCTCAGACGGGATCCCCAGCAGGCTGCTTTGCGAACGCGGCTCCAGATGTTGCTGTAAATCGATTCCCTGCTGATCAAGCGCCAGATAATGGGCATTATTATCAGCAGTATAGGGCGGCAGGCCTAAACTATCGGCGCCCACGTACAGCACGTCAGTTTGCAGAATTTGCCGAAAATCGGCATTGTCCCGTACCAGGCCGATAATAGTGGCACTGTAGTCATTTAACGGCTCAAAAATATCTAAGTCGCGGTTGGTGGCTGGGGTGGCAAACAGCTTCAGGGTGGTCCGGTAAAAATCCGGATGTGCCATTGCCAGCTCTGCTGCGGCCCCGGCATTACCCTGGCCAATTAAATCGGCCATTTGCTCAAGTGTCGCCGCATCTGCCGGCACTCCCGTCAGCCGGTCATGCAATCTTTTGGCCTGCTCCAGCGGCCCGGCGGCGAGCATACCACTAAACCCTAATGCAGCTACCGTAACCAGCAGGCGTGCAGCCAACAGCTTTACATCGCTTTGCATATCTCTCTCCTGCCCGGTTAGCCGGGTAAAAACGCTATGGTCCACTTAGAACGGGTTGGCTTAACGTCGGCCGCACCGAAGTTTACTGCCTGCAGGCGCAACGTTAACTGTCGCTCCAGCCGTTCATCATTCAATTCACTTTCCACGATGTTAACCTGTTGCAGGCTGCCGTCGGGGTTAATAATCAGCTCAAACACCACCTTGCCTTTAAGCAGTGGATTAGCTCGTAATGCCCGGTTATACAGGGTATATAAACTGCTTTTATTCGCTTCCAGGGTCTGGCGGATACTGGCCTCTGACCGGCCGCCGGCCGTGGCAGCGTCGTTGCTGGCATTGCTGCCGCTATTCGCTGATATGGGCGCCGATGCGGCCAACCCCCGCAGTTCACCTTCTGTCAGCGTGGTATTCTCAGCCCGGTTCAGCTCGGCTCTGGCAACATCAGCACTGACTGCTGCCGCAGCTTTGGCCGCTGTTTTGGCCAGCTCAGGGTTAGTAATACGCTCCGGCTCGGTGGTAACCGCCGCTTGCTGGCCATCACGCTGCAATTGGGGTGCCTGCTGATTCACGGTAAAGGTTTGCCGCAATGCGGCCAGTTCATCCTGCATGGCCAGCAGCCCCGCTTGCTGCGCCTGCGCTCTGGCCGTTTCAGGAGTAACCGGGCTGGCCTCGACCACTTGCTGCTCGGGTTCAGGCTCGGGCTCCGTTACAGGCTCAGGTTCCGGCAGTTCAATCGGTTCTGGCGGCACAATTTCCCGCTGTTCCAGCATTACCCGCGCCAACTGCGGCGGCAATTGTTCCAGCTGCTGGCGGCTGCGCTCAGGAACCTGGTACAGTGGCACCGCTATCGACAACAGCAACAGCACGATCAAACCGCCAATTACTGTTTTGGTGAAAAACTGATCTTCCTGTTGCCAACCCGGGCCAGCCTGCCAGCTTAGTGTCGTCATGGCGAAGCCTCCAGCGCAGTGCTACGCTGCTCTACTGCCAGCGAAACATCGCGGTATTCGGTGGCCGCACTAATCGCCATCAGCCGGCGCAACACTGCATAAGGGGTAGCCGCATCAGCCAGAATCGTCAGCGGCCGGCCCAGCGGCTGTTGCTCAGCGGGCAATGGCGCAGCGCGGCCCGCCAGATACTGCAGTTCCTGCTTAACCGCTGCTGCCAGCGGTTCCTGCCATTCCTCAGCTGGTTGCTGCCAGTCACCGCGCCATACTGGTTTACCCTGGATTAATACACCATTAGCGGTAACGGTTAATAAAACCTGCTCGCGCGGTAATTGCTCTGACACCGATTGCGGTAAGCGCATCTCTTTATTGCTGGGCAGCACCACCACATCAGACTGATTCACCATCAGGAAAAATACCAGAATGGTAAAAATATCCATCAGCGCCACCAGATTCAACTTTGAGCTTTGCGCCAACCGCTGGTTTTGCTTAAACATTCGTTTGGCACGAAATGACTGTTTCATTCAGGGCCCCCGCTAGCATCGGCCGGTAACTGGCCAAGCGAAATTACCGGGAATAACTCAGCGTCTACCACCGAAGCGGCAACCACTGTTTTAAAGGCCCGCACCGTGTCCATAGCACTGACCAGGGTTTGGTAATCAAGGGTTTCCGGCGCCAGAATACTGATATCGCGTTTACTGATATTTTGCTGTTGCCAGGTTAGCTTTAAATCCTGCAAAAAAGCCGACAGTGCGGCAAAATCTGGCTGGCCCTGCTCGCTATGGCTAAACTCACGCAGCAACTGGCCGGCCGGATAGTTCAGCCGCAGCCGGTCGCTGCGCAGTTCCAGCTCAAGAATTTGCGGGTTGTCCTGCTCCTGCTGCAGCAACTGCTCGGTTTGCGGCGGCAGCTGAATATTCAGCACCCGGATCTGAGTAAACACCAGGCTAAGTAACAATACCGGCACCAATACGATCATCAGATTCATAAAAGAGGTAATGTCAAGTTCAGCCTCGGCCTGGCTGACTTTATGCTTTCTGATCATCCCGGCCACCCGTGAAACGTTGTCCGATACTGTTCATTAATTTAATGCCCGCCATTTCCATGGTATCGACAATGCTGGCGGTTTTGCTTTGCAGCAGCGCATGGACAAACACCAGTGGAATAGCCGTCATCAGACCAAAGGCGGTGGTATTCATGGCCACAGAAATACTGGACGACAACAAACTGGCTTTTTCCGACGGGTCGGCGTTGGCCACGGCTGAGAAGGCCGCGATTAAACCGACAATGGTGCCCAGCAGCCCCAGCAGAGTGGCAACGTTTGCCAGCGTAGCCAGAAATGGCGTGCGCTTTTGCAGACGCAGGCTGTATTCCAGCACCACTTCTTCCATTGCATATTCCATGTCTTCGCGCCGGTGCGACGACGCTAAGCGGTTAACCCCGCTGGCCAGCATTAAGCTAAGTGGCGTCTGGTTACTGTCAGCCTGCTGTAAAATGGCTTTGGTATCAGCCGCCGCTATAGCCGGTTGCAGCTGCCGGTATGCCCGCTGATTACTGGCATAAACCGAGCGCAAAAACCACCAGCGCTCAATGGTAATGGCAATACCTAAAATCAGGATAAAAGCGATTGGGAAAATAAAGTAACCACCTTCCTGCAGAAAACGCACTATGCTGTTGACGAAATCCATGCTGTAAACCTCTTAATTATTATCTGTTGATGCGGTACTGCCCGGTTGCTGCTGGAGCGACTGAGCCTCAATAAAACGTAAAAACTGCCGGCGATCCAGCGGCTGTATCGGTTGCGCCGGCACGTTAATGTCGGGGGCGGCAATCCGGATCTGGGCAATGCTGTGCTGCCATGGCAGCACATACAAGGTGCGCGGTTGCTCCTGATTGCCACTGATGGTGGTGCTGATATTAACCTGCACCGTTTCAGTTGAGCGTGGCTTCACCGCCGTGTTGTTTTGCGCCGTACTGCCGGCTTGTGCTATCGGCTCGGCTTGCTGGGTTTGCGCGGTTTGTTGAGCCGGCGTCAGGCTGCTTAGCAACAGCATACTCAGGCTAAACACTACTATGCTGAACGTTTTCATCCTTACTCCTGTTGCTCCAGCAAACTGAGCCAGGCTTCTGCCATCGGATCACCACTAAGCTGCTGATACTGCTGATAGTGATAACGGGCCTGCTCAGGCTGGGCCAGATAAAGCTCATATAAAAAACCCAGATTTTTGTGGGCTTTAGCAAAGTCACTTTGTTGGGCCAGTGCATCCAGCCAATAGCGCCGGGCCTGGTTAAAATCGCCTGCCTCGCGGGCGATAACCCCCAGTAAATTTGCCGCTTCAACATATTCAGGCTGATGCTCAAGCAACGCAGTCAGTTGCGCCCGGGCCTGTTCTGTCTGCTGCAACTGCCAGTAACACAAGGCCAGATTATAATGAATACCAGCGGCGTCTGGCAGTGCCTGCGCCAGCGGTTGCAGCAGACTAAGCGCTGCCTGATACTCCTGCTCCCTCAGGTATTGCTTTGCCGTTGCAAACTGTTGCTGCTGGCCGGATTCGAGCATAGGCCTGGCTTTAGCAGGTGTTTGCGCAACCTCTGCAGCCGCGCTCTGTGCTGCCGGCACGGTTTGCGACGGCTGCCCTGCTGACTGCTCAGTTGTCGCCTGGTCCGGCGCTTCTTCACCGCCAGACAACTGGGCACAATTGCTTAGCGACAACAGTAATAACAGTGGCAATACCAACCGGGGTATTTTGCCTGACCACTGACAGCGGCCACGGATAAAGGTGTCAGTAAGCTTCATCAGCAAGCTCCAGGTAAACCGCGGGTTTACGATAACGGGCCGGCGATAACTCAGCCAGCTTGCTGAAGCTGGCCGCAATCCATTTGTCGTACAGCGGCTGGCTGACCAGCGCGGTATTTTGCTGGTATATTTCAATCGCTAACTCTTCAAACGGATAAGCCTGCTCTTCCAGCAGTAAGTCATATTGCTCCAGCGCCATGGCATCCAGGCCTTTTGGTCGTTCAGAATTAAGCAGTGCCGCGGCCATTTGCTGGTACAGCTCGCCAATCTGATACTGGGCCTGGCTGTAAAAATCGGCCACCTGCCAGCTCATACTGGTTTGCAGTAATTTGATCGCTGCTGTCATATGGCCCTGCTTTTTCTTCAGGTTATCCCGCAGTGGCTGGCGTAAACTAACACCGCTGAACAACGCACTGTTATGCAGCCCCAGTTGCAAGGCGGCTTCAGCGGCCAGATACCGGCTGCGCTCGTTGCCACTGCCCTCCTTATTGGCATATTGCTGTTCAGCATTAACAATACGCTGATACCAGAAGTTTTGCCGGCTGGTGTCATTTTGTGCCTGATAAAGCTGAACCAGCCTGGCCCGGGCTTCCTGCGCCTGGATATGAGGTTCCGGATACTGATTGGCATAGCTGCGGTAAGCCAGCCGCGCAGCTTCGCTGTTACCGGCCTGCCAGTAATAGCCCGCGGCTTTGTACAACAGCGCCTGCTGTTCTGTGCCACTGGTCAGCGCGGCAACCTGCTGGCTAAGCAAATCGGCCGCACTTTGCCAATCCTGCAATTGCTCGTAGCTGTTTAACATTGCCTTGCTAATTGCGGGTAGCTCAGCACTGTTGGGGTAACGCTGCTGATAAGCCTGCATCAGGCTGATCGCTTCAGGCAACGCCTGCTGCTCCAGCAGTAAACTGATCTGCTGATAGGCTGCACTCTGATGGTATTCCGATACCGGTAGTTGCAATAACCGCTCGATATGCTGCAGCTGCTGCGTAATTGTTATGCCGGGTTGCTGTGCCTGCTGATAAACCGCTGACGCCAGTTGCTCAGTCAGCAACTGGTAGCGCTGGGCGACAACACTGCTGGCTGCAGTTGCGCTGGCTTCTGCGGCATAAACTTTCAGTAACTGGGTAATGCTTTGCTCAGCACTGGTATAGTCGTCCTGCGCCAGCTCCGTCTGGCTGACAATAAATAATGCCTCATTTACCAGCTGCCGGTTGCTCAGCTCAGGATGCGGCCAGTCTGTTACCCGTCTGGCATATTCTGCTACGCTGCTATAGGCCTGTTGCTGATAAATATCAGTAAGCTGATTCAGGGCAACTTGCTGAGCGGCCGGATGACGGCTGTGCCAGCGAACAAACTGCTGTTGTTGCTGCCACCAGATATCAGCCGCAGCAGGGTCGGCCGGCGCTGCTTTTGCCAACGCTTCGCTCAGAAGCAACGCCCGGTAGGCGGCCTGCTCGGCGGTAAAGCTCTGTGCATCGAGTTCGGTCGTCGGATAGCCCAGTTGCTGGTAAGCTGCCAGCGCGGCCTCACGCTCGCCGCTTTCTGCCAGCGCTTCGGCCAGCAAGTAGCGGATGTCGTCCGGCCACAACAGGCTGTCATCACCTTGCTCTGCCGCTAACAACGGGTGTACCTGCAGTAATTGCTGCCAGTAGCTAACCAGGCTGGCAAACTGCTGCGGCTTTGCTGCAGCACTGGCTTGCAAGGCCTGCTGATGCTTATTGCGGCCAAAATAGTCCAGATACTGAGCTAAGCGCGGCGCCAGTTCTGCCTGTTCGTTTGGCCGTGCCTGCTGCCAGAAAGCGCTGGCCGGGCCAAACCGGTTGATAAAGCTCTGCTGCGCCTGCTCTGCAGCGTCAGCCTCGGCATAATCCAGATGATATTGCACCAACTGTAATTGCATGCGGGCCGCTTCAATAGCCAGTGGCTGATCGGCGATAAATACCCGATAGCTGTCAAGTGCAGCCTGATTCAGCTCTTTTTCAAACAAAAAGTCGGCCAGCGCCTGATATAACGCGGCCTGATAGGCAACCGGCCGCTGCTCTGCCGGGCCATCGCGAAATGGCGCCCGTTTGAGTAAAGCCAGTAAGCTTGCTGCCTGCTGCTGATAACTAAGTGAAATGCTTAAGATACGCTGCAATTCCTGACGCAGGCTTTGCTGCTCGTCTGCCGCCAGTCGCTGATGATAGGTTAAATCCAGAGCTTGTAAAAAGGCATCATCAGCCGCGGCATAATGCTGCAGCTGAAAATGACTCCAGCCGCTCATGTAGAGCGCGTGCTGCGTCAGTTCAGGCCCGGCAAGTGCCAACACCTGTGCAAACGCCGTCAACGCCTCGGCATAGCTGCCCTGGCTATAGTAAATATCGCCAATCCGGAACCAAAGCTCAGCGGCAAACTCACTTTGTGGATATTGCTTTAACAATAGCTGCATTTGCTGCTGGGCAGCCTGGCTGTTACCGGTCAGATCAAGTGCCCTGGCCAGCTGATAATGGATTAACTCATTATTCGGATCCGCCGGAAACTGCGCCAGCAAAGCCCGGTACTCAGCAATCAGTGTCAGCAGTGCCTGTTGTTCAGCCGCCGGCTCCAGTTCGCTTAATTCAAGCTGGCGGGTATTTAGCTGCGATAAGCGGTACAACACCTTTTGTCTGACTGCAGCGGCGGGTGCCAATGCCAGTAAATCCTGATATACCTGTTGCAACTGCGCTGCGGTAACCCGCTGTGGTTCAGCCAGGGCGGCCTTGTCAAACGCTGCCAGCTCTGCCAGCGTTGGCCGGCGTACTGTTTTGTCAGGCGCGCTGCTGCATGCAGCCAACAGTGAAGTAAGCAGCAAAACTGCCAGGGTGTTAATCGTTAATTTACCAGATATGGCGCGCATTATTGCTCCTCCTGTGAGGTGAGTAATAATTGCTCCATGACCCGGGCAATAGCCTGGGTATTGAAGCGGCGCATTTCCAGCAATTTCTCCCGCTCGGCCAGTCGTATTTGTTCAAGGCCACTGTTCAGCCCGGCCAACAGCTGCTGTTGCTGGACAAAAAGGGCAGCGCCAAACTGACTTTCCTGTACTGTCATTGCGGCAAGCTGTTGCTGCTGCAGCAGTAAACGTTCCGTTTTACCATCAAGCCGGCTTAACCGCTCAAGGGCCTGGCCGATCCTGGCCAGTTCTGCTGTCAGTTGCTGCTGTTGTTTATCCAGCTGCCAGTGCCGCTGCGCCCTGTTGTACTGGTAATGCCACTGTAAAATACCCTCTAACCGGCTTAAGCGCTGTTTGGCATCAGCCACATCACGCCCGGCCGCGCTCAGCGCGTCGGCCCGCCCGCGTGCTTTGCTTAACATAACGTGGAGCTGGGCGTAGTTTTGTTCACTGTCGCCAAGCCATAACTGCATCGCCATTGGCTCTGCTTTAGCCGAAGCAATACTGGCAGCCAGTTGCTCTGCCTGTAACTGCAGCGCTTGTTGTCTGGCGGATAAGTCGGGCAACGCACTGGTTAATAATTGCTGCTGTTGTGCCAGTTTAAAGTCGATAACCTCACCGAGTTTTTTCAGCCGGTCTAACCGCTGCTGCTGCAGCTGTTGCAACTGCTGCAAAGCGTTAAGCTGACTATTAAGCTGAAACAGACCTGGCTGTTGGCGTAACTGGTAGCTTTGCCAGCCGCTAAGACCAGAGCTTTCTGCCAGTTGTGATAATGTCAGCGGCCTGGCATGCCCGCTGTTGATGGTTAATTGTTGCTGATAATACTGATCAGCCCAACGGTAAGCAGCCAGCGCATCCTGCTGCGCCAGAGCGCGCTCAAACTGGTTACCCAGCTGGTGCGCAGCCAGCCAGCTGGCATCTGCATAAGGGTAGCGGTCGATCAGTTGTTGCAACACACTTAACAGGCTGGGTATTTGCCGGTTTTCAGTCAGCACGTCGCGATACAGGATCATGGCCGGCAATGTCAGAACACTGTTGCTGGCAAACTGACTTAACACCTGCTGCGCATCCGCCCATTGCAGTTGGTCTACCAGCAAACCCGCCTGCAATAACTGCAGATAATCAGCCAGCGCCTGACGCTCACTGTCGCTACTTATTAAAGGATCGGACCAGCGCCAGCGAAATAACTGGCGCCAGAACCCGGTTGCTGTTTCAGGCTGTAACCGGTTGTTCAGCTGTTCAAGCATGACCAGTGCCGGCTGGGGTTGTTGCTGCTGGCGCAACGCGAGGATCTGGTTAATGACCACATACGGTAATTCATTGTGGCCTGCTAAGCGATCAAATACCCCGCTATCCGCAGTGTTAATAGCCGGCCAGTTAAGTAACTGTTTAAGCAGTTCGGCTTCACCAGAGAGATCGTCAAGCGGTCCGCTTAGCTGGCCCAGATAGTGCTCAGCCTGATCGCTTTGCTGCTGCTCAAACAAGAAACGGCTGTATTGCAGCAACGCGACATTTCTCAGCTGCCGGGGCAATTTGCCACTTAACGTTTGATCATCCAACAGCTGTTGCAGCAAACGCGCAGTGGCTGCGGGCATATCCAGTTGCAACAGCAGCCCGGCTTGCAACAAACTGGTTTTTGCCGGGCTTTCTGCTGTCATCGACAACTGCAAAAGCGCCTGATAGTAATCATCCTGATAAAAGTGCCAGGCTGCCAGCCGGTATTGCTTTTCCGTGCGCAGTAACGATTCAGCCATCGCGGTTTGTGACAGCGCAGCGACCAGCACTAACAGCAGCAGCCGGCCGCTAAGCATAATACTTAGTTGCCGGACCATACTTCCACACTGAAATCAGGTTGGTAATTGGCACTGCTGTCGGTAATTTTCAGTTCCAGCAGCACGGCTTCATCTGCTTTGGTAAAGCGGTGGCTGATTGCCCGCCGGTAGTCACGTTCTTCCGGGCCTATGCCAACAAATACTGCAGTTAAGGTATGCTCACCGGCGCGGATATTACCTTTGTATAACGGTTGAATGGCACCACGTGCCAAGCCTTCCAGCTCACTTGCGGTATACAGATGAGCGTCAACAGCTTCGTCATTTAACTTCAGCTGAATACTGTCTAGCTGAAAAAAGCTGCCGGCGTCAACAGACACAAATACCGCCAACTGGGTTTGCGGCGGAAACAATAACTCCTCCTCCAGGATAAACAGTTCCCGGTTAAGCGCGATTGCCTGCTGCTTTAATTGCTCCAGCTGCTGCTCTGCCGGCGGTTCAGTAGTGGCTGCGGCGGATAATGAAGGCATGGCCAGCAACATTATGCTCAGCAGTACCGATCTGACAAAATAACAATTCATGCTGCAACCCCACTAAAAATAAATACTGAAAAAAGCCCGATAGACGTTTGCTGTTAACCGGTACAGCGGTTCAGCACCCGCTTCAGCCCCAGCAACGGTAACGTTACGAAAATTATGGTAATTGAAGCGGATATGGTCCCATTCCAGATTTAACTCCGGCTTGGCTGCCGGCCACCATGACCAGCTGGCAAAGCGGTAACTGGCACCAACGCCGATACTCAGGTTATTAAACTCACTTAACTCTTTATCTCTGGCCATAAAATTCTGCTGATCAGCAAATTCAAATAAGTCAGCGTAAAATGACGCCTGACCTTGCTGATACCAGCGCACGTGGCTGTCCAGTATCCAGCGCTCACCCAGCGGATGAACATATTCAAGTTCGGCATCAAAAGCTCTGATATCCCAGCTGTCCTGATAATGACGCAGCGATGCCGTTAACGCTGCCCGGTAAGGCAGATAAAACTTATTTACCAGCCCCAGGGCAAAGCTGTTACGGGTATTGGGGTAGCGCTCAAACTGATAACCGTAGCCCAGCTCCGACAACGGGTCGCGAAAACGGACACTGCGATAAGGATTATTCAGAAAGCCCTGTTCCATATCCACTTCGGCATTCAGTGCACTGATCCAACGGGTGGTCAGTACTTGCGTTACCCCAAGGCTGTAACTGTAACGGCGCAACTGCTCACTGAAACTTTCATCGCCATTTCGGCCAATCTCGTCATCGCCCAGAGCGGCATTCAGACTTAAAGTGGTCATGCCACCAAACGTATCGTGGGCCACGCCCAGCGAAACCGATTTGGCGTTGTAGTCGTCTTCATCGCTTTGCGCATAATTAAGCGACAAAATACTGTTGCCGGTCAGGTAATCAACACCAAGCCGGCTTTCTATCCGGGTTTCACTGTAAGCAGAGGCGGTGGCCAGCACATCAATTGAGGCACCGGAAACGGTATCAACATAATAGAAACCAGAAACAGAAACCTGCTGACCAATTTTGCTGCGCAGCATCAGTGCCGGGCCGTCAATTGACACCCCACCGCCCTGATAACTGTGCTGCATCAGATCTATCCGGTTGTCTGGCAATACCGCAGCAAACAATGAGCCGCTGAACAGCAAAGCTGATACTGCAATGAGCTTAGCGTTAGTTACAGCCACAACCGCCTCCGCCACTGCCATCAGCGCCTTTGGCCGCTTCCCGCGAGTCGCGCACATGGGCACTGTGCTGAATAGCAACCGGATGACGGCCAAACGCCATTATCGGATCAGCGAGTTCGGCCCGCTCATAGGGTTTTACCCAGGGTTCTATGCTGGCGCAGCCAGCCAGGCTGAATAACATCAGCATGGCTGTCAGTAGCTTAGTTGCGCAGCAGGGTTTTAATATCATTTTCATATTTCTGCTCGTAACCAGGCTTATAGCCGCGATGCACACTGTGCACGTTACCATCTTTATTAATGATCACGGTGGTAGGCATTGCCTGCACCTGATAGCTTTCTGAGACACTATTTTCAGTATCAAACAAGATAGGAAACTCAACCCGGGTCTTGCTCAGATATTTCTGGGCTGCACTACTGTCTGCTTCGACATTTACCCCCCAGATCTGTACCCCAAGTGGCTGGTACTTGCTGGCAAGTTTATCCAGCGCCGGCATCTCCTGCAGACACGGACCACACCAACTGGCCCAGAAGTTCAGGACAATGATGTCACCCCGTTGCTCCGCCAGCCGCAAATTTACACCCGATAATGCTTTAAGGGTGAAATCAGGTGCGGTTGCCCGTGAGTCAGCTTTGACACCCAGGGCACTTAATGACAGCACAGTTAACAACAAACTTAATAACAGTGGTTTCATACAACTTTCCCGTTTATTAAAAATAGACTGCAAGGCCCAGCGCCATACTCAGGTTATGGGTCGTTTTGTTTTCCGCCAAAATCGTGGTTTCAAACACGTAGTCTGTAACCACCAAATCCAGTGCTGCCCAGTCGGTCAGGTACAACCTGAACTGACTGCCAAACTTAAAGGCAAAAACGGTGTCACCGGCAAAATCAACGTTGCCGGCGCCGCCAAACACTGACCAGCCAGTATTAATTGCATAATCACGGCCCAGGTATACCTGGCCAGGCAGCAGCACATACCCCAGCTCAGCGCCATAATAGTGCCATTGCCGCTCATCGTCCGTTAACAGCGGCGCCGCGCCGCTCAGCCGCTCATATGAAGTCAGGCCGGCTTTTGCCATGGCATATTCAGCACTGATATAAAAATCTTCATTAATATGATAACTGAGCTGCAACGCCGCCAGGCCACTGGTGCCGAAATCCTCAATTGCCAGGGCGCCGCCACGCAGGCCAACCGCAAAGTTCTCGGTGTCCAGTCTGGCCGGTATCACCTCTGACTGAGTAATATCCGGCTCAATCCGGCTGTTACTGTCACTGTTCTGACGGGCAACAGCGGTTGAGCTAATCACCAGTAAAACACTGGCTAGAACGCCAGGCGCAATCCAATTAACCATGTATTCGTCTCTTCATTTACATCGCGGTCGGTACTGACCAGCGATCTGCGATAGCGCAGGTTAGCCTGAACCCGCCGGGTAAGCGGATAATTTAATCCCAGCTCCATAGTGGCCAGCGGGCTGCTGCGCTCCGGCGTCTGCACCAGTACTGTTCTTGGCCGGGTCAGCAGCACCCCGCCACCCAACGCAAGATAAGGCGACAGCCGCCATTGCGGCCATGGGCTGATACTCAGTTGCAATAAATATTGCTGACTGCTGGCTTGCTGACCACTGCCCTGGCCCGCACTCAGCTCCAGTGCCACAACATCTGAAAACAGGTAACTACCACTTAGCTGGTAATAACTGGTGCCAGCAAAGTCACCGGCAGCCAATCCAAGTTGCCAGCTTGCCGGCGTACTTTCTGCCAGCCATAAGTCGGCAACACTTTGCGCTGCGCCAACCGGGTTCAGATGCACCAAATCTGAGGCGGCCAACCATAACTGCTGCTGCCGGTATTGCACTTTCACCCAGGCCGTTCGCTGCTTTAACAATTGCAGACTGTCGTTTTTCAGGGCAACCTGGACCACCGGGTAACCGCGACCAGGCCCGGTTCGAAGATCAACAAAATCTTTCTGAACAATAACCTGCTGTCCGTCCACCGCATTTTGCTGGGCCAGAGCAGGCGTAACCAGCAATACCAAAAGCAAACCGAACCAACGCATCTAATCAAACTCCACGGAAAAAGGTGAGTTATAATACTGTGCTCCCATGTCCAGCCACTGGCTGATTAATCGCAATTCAGTCGCTGACAAATAGCCCTGATGGCTGCCGCCTTGCCTGAACAGATCGAAAAAGCGCTGACTGCCCAGCGCACTGCCTGCCCGCATACTTGCCGGTACAGGTACCGCGACCATCACTGGTATCGGGTTACCGTTCTCATCGAGAATAAGGTTGCCGTCGCCATCCCGTAAAAACACCGGGTTGCCTGCACCATCCACTTGCTGCACCAGGCGATCGACCAGTACACCGCCTATTACTTCCTGTTCATTGTCATTAGTAAGGAGTTCACGGTAGCTGGTCATATGCTCTGGCTGCAGGTCAGATGCCTGTTCGGTCAGTTCCAGCTGCGCCGCCGGTACTATGGTGGCGGCAGCTGCATCGGTTCGGCTATGACAACTGACACAGGTGTTGTCGCGAACGAGTTCATTGGTTACCGGGTCGAACTGGCGCCGGTCCAGCTGCCACAATGGCTGAATATGGGTCGGATAATCAATTCGCAGACGACAGGCCGCCTGCCAGCTGGTATAACAATCAAGGCCTACCGGATTAGTGGTTGCAAGCGCTGCAAACTGATTCAGTTCAGCCGGATCAGGCTGGCGTAACGCCGGATCAGTCCAGATATCTTCAAATTCCAAATCCGCTGTTAAGGTTTGTTCGCCCAGTAAACGGGCCATGGTTTGGGCCATCGTCTCGCCGGCATTTGGCGGTAGCAACGGATTAGCATTGGTAAAAGACCCCATGGCGCTGGCAGGCCCGGGGTTAATGGTTGGCCACTCGCCACTTAACCTGCCATGGGGCCGGGTATTACTGGGTGTGTGGCAGCCATTGCAGCTAAGGGTTTCGCCAGCCGCCAGGGTTATCCATTGCTGGTGCTGTGCTGACACAGCCTGGCCATCAGCATTCAGTAAACTCAATGCCAGCGGCACATTAGCCGGCACTTTCACCCGCACTGAACCATCTGGCTGCACCGGGGTAATACCTACTAGCTCGCGCATTAATTGCCGCCGGTTTACCCCAAACGCAAAATTCGGTACTTCGCGCAGCTCTTCAGGCGGGATCGGTACCCCTCTGATCAGGCTCAGGTAGCGGACCGGACGCTGACTGGCGCTGGTTTGCATCGGATCTGCTAACTGACTAATTGGCCGCACAGGCTCGCCGCCGATATCGTAAACACTGCGAATATCCAGAATCGCTTCGCCTGCCCCGGCCAGCGCAGGGTCGGCCTCGGGGTTTGCAGGCAAAAATGCCGGTCGCGGATAGTCCTGCAGCACCACAGCTTCGCTTAATAATTGCTGCTCAGTCCCCAGCTTAACCGGTATCTGAGTTTGCTTTGCCAGATCAAATAACCATAAGCCAAACCTGGGCTCGGCCAGCGGATACTCTGTCGGATCAGCAACCAGGGTGCAACTTGTCAGCTGTTCATCAACAACAACCTGACAGGGTGCCCAGCTAACCAGAAACCGTTCAGAGCCATCCTGTAACGCAAAGACATTCTGCACCAGCCCCGCTGGCTCGGGTCGGCTGGAGTTATCAAAATTCCACGGCAGCAATGGTGTCTGCGCCGGCAAATTCAGCACTTCCTGATACAGCGGTTGCTCATTGTCGCTGGCCAGCGATAACGCAATTTGCACTGGCATTACATTCAAAGCCTGTTGCTGTCTGCTCTGTAATAACGCCGCAACACTGTCATTTGCCAGCAACAGGGGTTTTGTAAATTCGACCTGGCTGTTAGCCGGTCCGGTCTGATGGGAGTGCCAGCCGTAAACTAACTGATTAGCAGATCCGTCCGGGCGCATCTGATACCAGTTAAACATATTCCGATCACTCTGGTTATCCCAGCGGCTATACAAAATATGACCATCAGGCCTGACAACCGGATACAGATCGTGGCTAAGGTTAAAACTGATTTGTTCAATCTCAGTGCCATCGGCATTCATTACATGCAAATTAAACGCCGGCCCCTGCAAATCTTCATGTAAACCACTGTATTGTGGTTTAAATTCATCGAGGAGAATTTGCCGGGCTTTTTGCTGCCGGCTGGAACTGAATACAATCCGGCCATCGGCCAGAAAAGCCGGACTAATATCATGCCCTTGCTCGGCGCGTAGCGGGTCGCTAATGACCGGCTCTACCGTATCGGTACTGCGGCTGTATCGCCAGATACTCCATTTGGGCTGCAACTCTTCCGGCACATCCGCCAGTTCAGGCGGTCGCAACGCGAAAAGCAGGGTATCGCCGTCTGGTGACACCACTAAATCTTTAACATCGTATAGCATACCGGCAAAGCGTTCCGTCAGCAGCTCGCGTTCAGCCGACTGGGCAAACGCATTTTGCTTAAGCATAAGCCGCGCACCGGGATTAAACTGCTCTGGTGTCGTCAGCGTGATTTGATAAGGTTCACCCTGTTCATCCAGCAATGGCCTGGCGACATAGGCTAGTGGGTATTCCTGAGCTACCGGGTCGTTAGGTTCATCCTGGACACTGATGTCGGCATCGCAACCCAGCAGACTCAGTATGCCGGCCAGCAACAGTAAGGTGTGTTTAATCATTATGAGCAGTACCCGCCACCGACAGCGATGACAACAATATTAATTACATAAATGTTAATTGGTAAATGTTAACAAATTAAGTGTTTTAGTAAATTCAGGCGTACCAGATTACCGGTCGCTATATGGCAGGGCAAGACAAAATTTTCCGGTTCAGCAAACGGTTCAGATTGTTGTTGCGGTTATATCAACACCGTTTTACCGGCGGATTTACGCTTTATCCGCTGTCTCAATGATTTAACGTGAAGCATCCATTGCAGCTTTTGCTTACTTGTGCCATTTTCAGCCGGCTGAAAAAGCAGAAAAGCCAGCAAATTTGCTGGCTTTTTTCTAGTACAAAAGTATTACAAGTCATTCTCAAAATCGGCCGGGATGGCCTCTTCAATCACCTTTTCGCCCGGCTTTAACAGCAAACGGCTACGTAATTCTGTTTCAATTTCATCTGCCACTGCCGGGTTTTCGGTCAGAAACTTCATTGCGTTTGCTTTACCCTGGCCAATTTTATTGCCCTGATAGGCATACCAGGCACCTGATTTATCTACCAGCCCCTGGGCTACGCCTAAATCAATCAGCTCGCCATTTTTATTGATACCGGCACCATACTGAATAATAAACTCAGCTTGTTTAAACGGTGGTGCCACTTTGTTCTTCACAACTTTTACCCGGGTTTCATTACCGGTAATTTCATCGCCTTCTTTTACCGAGCCAATCCGGCGGATATCCAGTCGCACTGACGCATAAAACTTCAGAGCATTACCACCGGTAGTCGTTTCCGGGTTACCAAACATCACGCCGATTTTCATCCGGATCTGGTTAATAAAAATACATAAGGTGTTAGAGCGCTTAATATTACCGGTAAGCTTACGCAGCGCCTGTGACATTAACCGGGCCTGCAAGCCCATGTGGCTGTCACCCATGTCACCTTCAATTTCCGCTTTAGGCGTTAACGCTGCTACTGAGTCGACGACTACGATATCTACTGCGGCCGAGCGCACCAGCATGTCACAGATTTCCAGCGCCTGTTCACCAGTATCCGGTTGTGATACCAGCAAATCTTCTACTTTTACGCCCAGCTTTTTGGCATAAACCGGATCCAGCGCGTGTTCAGCGTCAATAAAAGCACAGGTTTTACCGGCTTTTTGTGCTTCAGCAATAACCTGCAACGTTAGTGTGGTTTTACCTGATGACTCAGGGCCATAAATTTCGACAATCCGGCCGTACGGCAAGCCGCCTATACCAAGGGCAATATCCAGACCCAGTGAGCCGGTTGATACTGAGGCAATATCCAGCGCCGTGCTGTCACCCAGGCGCATAATAGAACCTTTACCAAACTGACGCTCGATTTGAGTCAGGGCGGCGCCCAGGGCTTTTTGCTTATTGTCGTCCATTGTTCACTCCAGAAAATTCGGCTTGCATAAATACTGTATGCTCGTACAGTAGTCTAGTTTGGCAAGGCTGTCAATAATAAGATGCTGTGGCTAAGCGCATAATCAATCGCTTGCTGGCGTACCTGTTCGCGGTTGCCGTTAAACTGCTGCAACTGGCTGCTAAGCTGGCCATTGAGCCAGAAACTAAACCAGACAGTGCCTACCGGCTTAGCGGATGAACCGCCAGAGGGCCCGGCAATGCCAGATACCGCTATTGCCAACTGGGCATTCGCAGCCGCAGCCGCGCCAGTGGCCATTTCTTTAACCGTTTCATCGCTTACCGCGCCAAATTGTAATAAAGTGGCACTGCGCACTCCGAGCAGCTGCTGTTTTGCTTTGTTGCTGTAGGTAACAAAACTGCGGTCCAGATAGGCAGAGCTGCCGGCAATAGCGGTTAAGTAATAAGCAATGCCGCCGCCGGTGCAGGATTCAGCAGTGGTGACGAACCATTTTTTCCGTGATAATAACGCACCAAGCTCGGCAGCCAGCTGCAGAGTATCAGTTGCAGGTACCATAGCCAATCCAACAGGGAAAACAGAGTTACATTATGCCGTCAGACCAGAAACCGGAGCAAGCCCTAAGCAGTCACACCCCAATGATGCAGCAATATCTGGCACTGAAAAGTGAACATCCGTCGATATTACTGTTTTACCGGATGGGTGATTTTTACGAATTGTTTTTTGATGATGCAAAGAAGGCGGCGGCGCTGCTGGATATTTCGCTGACCAAACGGGGCCAGAGCGCCGGCCAGCCAATCCCGATGGCCGGGGTGCCCTACCATGCCGTTGAAGGCTATCTTGCCAGGCTGGTGCAACTGGGTGAATCGGTGGCAATATGTGAGCAAATTGGTGATCCGGCAACCAGCAAAGGCCCGGTAGAGCGCAAAGTTGTACGGATTGTCACCCCCGGTACTGTTACGGACGAAGCGTTACTAAATGAGCGCCAGGACAATTTACTCTGCGCTGTTTATGAGCAGCGCGGCCGGTATGGCCTGGCCCAGCTGGACTTAAGCGCCGGCCGTTTTCTGATTAACCAGGTAGCCAACAGCAGCGATTTAGCGGCATTACTGCAACGGCTTAATCCGGCTGAAATCCTTTACCCGGAATTGTTCAGCAGTGAGCAGCTGTGCGAGCATCGCAAAGGCGCCCGCCGCAGGCCTGAGTGGGAGTTTGAACTGGCCACCGCCAAGCGCCTGTTATGCCAGCAATTTGGTACCAAAGACTTACTCAGCTTTGGCGTGGATGACGCGCCGGTTGCGCTGATGGCTGCCGGTTGTCTGATGCAATACGTAAAAGATACCCAACGCGCCAGCCTGCCGCATATCCGCGCGATCGCGCTGGAGCGGGCTGACGATTATATTGTGCTCGATGCTGCCACAAGGCGGAATTTAGAGCTGACCCAGAACCTCAGTGGCGGTTATGACAATACCCTGGCCTCGGTGCTGGATACAAACCAGACCGCAATGGGCTCGCGCTTACTGAAACGCTGGATCCATGCGCCGCTGCGTAATCAGGCCGATGTTAATGCCAGGCTGGACGCCGTGCAGGAACTGACCGACGATGTCGAAACGTTACAACCGGTTTTAAAGAATATCGGCGATATTGAACGGGTTATTGCCCGCCTTGCCTTGCGCAGCGCGCGGCCGCGGGATTTTGCCAGACTACGTCAGGCACTGGCGCAGCTGCCGGCCCTGCAGCAGGACTTAAGCTTCGCCAGTACCAGCTTACTGCAACGGATCGGCCGCGACAGCCAGCCACTGCCAGAATTACAACAGCTGTTAACCGAGGCGATTGTAGAAGCGCCGCCGGTATTGATCCGTGATGGCGGCGTGATTGCTGATGGCTATAACAGCGAGTTAGATCACTGGCGGGCGCTGGCAACCGGCGCCACTGACTATTTACAGCAGCTGGAATTGCGCGAACGTGAACGCACCGGTATTGCCTCACTGAAAGTTGGCTTTAACCGGGTACACGGATATTACATTGAAACCGGCCGCAGCAGTGACACCAGGGTACCGCCGGAGTATGTCCGCCGCCAGACCCTGAAAAACAATGAGCGCTACATTATACCTGAACTAAAAGAGTATGAAGATAAAGTGCTAGGCAGCCAGAGCCAGGCACTGGCGCTGGAAAAACAACTGTACGAGCAATTATTTGAACAGGTAAGCCCGTTTTTAAGCCAGTTGCAGCAACTGGCTCAGGCTCTGGCAGAACTGGATGTGCTTTGCACCTTTGCCGAGCGCGCGGTGAGCCTTCACTACTGCCGGCCTGTACTGCGCAGCGACAGTGGGATTGAATTAACACAAGGCCGCCATCCGGTGGTGGAACAGGTGTTGAGTGAACCCTTTATTGCTAACCCGTTAAGCCTGAATGCCAGCCGGCGGATGCTGATGGTTACCGGGCCGAACATGGGCGGTAAATCAACCTATATGCGCCAGACAGCACTGATTGCGTTAATGGCGTATATCGGTTGTTTTGTTCCAGCCGAAAAAGCCAGCCTGGGGCCGGTTGACCGGATTTTCACCCGGATTGGTGCCTCTGATGATCTGGCCTCGGGTCGCTCAACCTTTATGGTGGAAATGAGTGAAACAGCAACCATTTTGCACCACGCCACCGAGCATAGCCTGGTATTGATGGATGAGATTGGCCGTGGCACCAGTACTTATGATGGCTTAAGTCTGGCCTGGGCCTGTGCCGATTACCTGGCAAGCAAAATTAAAGCCCTGACCCTGTTCGCCACCCACTACTTTGAACTAACCGAACTGGCCGATACCCTGGATGGCGTAGTCAATGTGCATCTGGATGCGGTAGAGCACGGTGATGATATTGTATTTATGCACCATGTACAGGACGGTGCAGCCAGTAAAAGCTTTGGCTTACAGGTCGCCCAGCTGGCCGGGGTACCTAAGGCGGTGATTAATCAAGCCAAACAAAAGCTCAGCCAGTTAGAGCAGCAAGGCCGGGCCCAGCTAAACGTAACAGCTGCCAGCCACGTGCACAACCAACGCGAAGCCGGGGTTCAGCAACAACTCCACTTAATGCCAGCCGAACATCCGTTACTAAAGCAGCTGGCAGCCATTAACCCGGATGAGCTCAGTGCCCGCCAGGCCCTGGACTTACTGTACCAACTTAGCCGGGATGCGAAGGACGCTGAATGATACTAAAAGATTTAAGTCTATCGGCTGTTGTAGCTGGTTTTGTTGCGGTACTGGTTGGTTTTGCCAGCTCGGTAGCTATTGTGTTTCAGGCCGCCTGCGCCGCCGGTGCCAGCAACGAGGTGATGGCTTCGTGGCTATTAGCGCTGGGTATTGGTATGGCAGCCACCTGTATTGGGTTGTCGTGGTATTACAAAGCTCCGGTTATCACGGCCTGGTCAACCCCTGGCGCCGCCTTACTGGCGACCAGCTTGCAGGGGCTGAGTATTGAGCAGGCTACCGGCGTGTTTATCTTCACCGCAGTGCTGGGGCTTTTCATTGGCATTAGCGGCTGGTTTGAAAAGCTGACAAAGCTTATTCCGCTGCCTCTGGCCAGTGCCATGCTGGCCGGTATTTTACTGCAGTTTGGTTTTGCTATTTTCAGCTCTATGCAAAGCCAGTGGCTGCTGGTCGGCAGCATGTGTCTGGTGTATTTAATCGCCAAGGTGTATTTACCCCGCTACGCCATTTTACTGGTGCTGTTAAGCGGTATTATTACCGTAGTGTTGGGTGGCAGCCTCGATTTATCGGCGGTAACCCTTAGCCTGGCACAGCCGGTGTGGGTTACCCCGGAGTTTTCAGTCAGTGCCTTAATTGGCGTCGGCTTACCGCTGTTGCTGGTAACCATGGCCTCACAAAATATCCCTGGTGTTGCGGTACTAAGAGCAAGTGGTTATAACACGCCGGTGTCACCGCTGATTAGCAGCACGGCGCTCAGTACTTTGCTGCTGGCCCCCTGGGGCGCCTTTTCAATTAACCTGGCGGCAATTACTGCGGCCATTTGTACCGGCACTGAGGCGCACCCAGAGCCACAAAAACGCTATATTGCCGGTATTGCTGCCGGAGTCTGCTATTTGCTGGCCGGGTTGGCCGGTGCCACCGTTGTGGCTCTTTTCGCCGCCTTCCCAATAGAAATGGTGGCCGCGCTGGCCGGCCTGGCGTTGATCAGCACTATCGCTGCGAACCTGGCCACCGCTACCAGCGAGCCAAAATACCGCGATGCGGCGGTCATTACCTTGCTGGTTACAGCATCTGGCGCCAGCTTTTTTGATCTCGCCTCGGCATTCTGGGGTTTAATTGCCGGCGCAGTAACGGTATTGATCCAAAAACGAGAAAGCGCCAGCTAATGCCGGCGCTGGCTGACGGCAGTTAATTAACGCAGTGGGTTAGCATGAGCAGCGCCACGGAATATCGCGTTAATGTATAGTAAGTGCATCCCGTCAACGTAGGCACGGAAATTAGGCTCCTGGGTAAAGCTGATCACTTGTCCTCTGCCTACTTCCTGCACCATCACTAATGGTTTATTGGCAATTTGCTGCCGGTTTTCATCCCAGACAAAGCCGCCAGCCAGCAGCTGCTCTGCCGGCGCGAACCTGACCACATTGCGGCCGTCAGCGATGGTCAGTGGCTGATACACCTGATTACCTACATACAGGCTATTAACAGATGCTGGCACACCGGCCGTCAGCCAGTGCTGCTGGTCCACCTCAGCCCGGGCAATAAAGCCGGGCACCCAGTCCGGATCAGCTTTTTCCGGCACCAGCCACTGCTGATACTCTTGTGGAGTTTTGATAATGCTACCGGCAACTTTGCTGTCAGTTTCTGCTTTTTTCGCGTCGCCTTCACGCACTTTATATTCCCGCTTGCTGCTTAACAACGGGCTATCGCCTGCCAGCAACATATCGGTAGCATTGCCCAGTGTTATCAGTACCCCGCCGCGCTCAACAAAGCTACGCAGGTTAGCCAGGCCTCTGCTACCCAATGCTTGCTGATAACTGCCGCGGCTGCTGGCCGGCACCACCAATACCTGATAATGACTTAGATCTGCCCCGGTTAACTGCGCCGGTCGGATAGCCGTTACCGGATAGTTCAGGTTGCGTTCCACAATAAAACGGGCACTGCCAGCGCTCAGCGGATTGGCCGGCTCGTCCCACAACATGGCAATGTTCGGCTTATGCAGGGTTTTAACGTTAAAAGAGCCAAAATTGGGGCCATCAGTTACCCAGCTGCTGTTTATACCGGTTACTGCGGCGCCGCTTAATGTCGCAAGTTGCTGCATCTGCTCAGCCAGTTGCGGCCCGTTATCGGCTTTGCTGATAATCAGGCTACCTGAAGGATACTGCTTACCGTTCTGATGGGTAAACGGCAAATCGCTGCTCTTCACTTTTAAGCCCTGCTGTAATGCCGCACTGACAAACCTGGCCGCTGCCATATCACCCCACGGCACTATATAGCCAAATTCGGCCTGCAGATTAGTGACGCTACCCGCCAGCACCCGTTCACTGCTGACAACTGTGCTGGCGACACTCACCGCGCGGTTACAGCTGTCGACCGGCAGGTTATACATCAGTGGTAATGACCAGGCCGTCACATCATATATCTGATCTGGCAGATTATTGGCCCGCCGCTGCTCCTGTTTAGCGATAAAGTCTTTGTCCATTGGCACGGTGTCATCCAGCAGCGTGCGAATTAAATGGTAGGTTGGCTGGGCGGTGTTGATAACATAACTGCCCGCCTGATAGCTCTGACCACAGGCTTTAAACGCCTCGTTTGCCTTAGCCACAGTAATGCCGTGCTCAGTTAAAATTGCGCTGAGTTTGGTATGGCCGGCACTGTCACGCTCCGCCGGAAAAATAAAACTACGCACCGCCCCGGAGCTGCCTTGCTTAATGGCGTCTTTGCGATACTGATAAAAATTTTTCAGTAATTGGGGCGCCCGCTGACTGGCAGTTTCAATGGTGGCCATAAAGGCGACAAAATTACGCTGCACACCATCGGCAAAAGTTAATATTTCGCCGTCGGCCTTACGATAGTTGTGGCCACGGGCCGATGCCATCTCATAAGTCATGGCAATACTGCCATGATACAAAGGCCAGCTGGCACCATAACCCGGGTAAAACGCATCAAATATTTCCCGGGTAAAATAGTCGTAACCAAATTTGTCAAACCAACGGGCATTGTTTTCACCCAGCCACTGCAGACTCTGGCGCTGGTTGGCCTGAATGTGGGGGTTATACGGCTCAGCCTCCGGGCTGAAGTAATAGCCCATATCGCCGCCCATTTCGTGCGAGTCGACAAACACCAGCGGATACACCTGCTGCAGCGCCTTTACCCGGCCGCGGGTTTCCGGTTGGGTCAACGAAATCCAGTCACGGTTCATATCAAATAAATAGTGATTGGTGCGGCCATTCGGCCATGGCTCATTGTGTTCAGCCGACAGGCGGTCAGCCGAATGGGCGAGGCCAACCGTGGCATAATAACGGCTGACAAAACGATTGTGGCCATCCGGGTTTTGCAGCGGGTCAATATACACCAGGGTATTTGCAAGCAGCTTAGCCGTTTGCGGGCTTTGATCGGCCAGCAAATGATAGGCCAGCGCCATCGAAGATTCCGCCGGGCTTATTTCATTGCCGTGCAAACTGTTGGCTATCCAGACACTGGCTGGCAGCTGCTCAATCAATTGTTCGGCCTGCCCGTCGCTGATGTTTTGCGGGTTTGCCAGTTGTTGCATTTGCTGCTGAATATCAGGTAGCTGACTAATATGCTGCTCGCTGCCTATTACCACATAAAACAGTGGCCGGCCCTGCCAGCTTTGGGCATAGGGTACCAGCTTTATCCGCTTAGGGTGTGCTGCCGCCAGCTGCTCGAAATATTGTTTTATCGCCGCTGGCTCAGAGATCCGGCTGCCCAGTGGATAACCCAGTATTTGTTCAACAGATGCCACACTGTTGCTGTAATCGCTGTTTGGGAACACAGGCACGGCCTGGCTGGGCAAGGCTGACAAACTTAATGCAGCAGTCAGTGCGGAAACTTTTAGTATCGACATGAAAAACCCTGTTTTAATATTACGGTATGCTAATAACCTTACGCTAAGCGGGCCTGCAAAAAGATGCAACCGTTGCAGCGGCCAGTTGCGACCAGCAGGTTGCCTGATAAGGCGGTTGTCAGCCATTGCCAGCAGGGTTAGTGACACAAAAAAAGGCGCCTGAGCGCCCGTTTTTCCTGATTACCCGGTTTAATATCAACTTACTCCTGAAACAGGGTTTCAATATTCAAACCCTGATGGGTAACAATTTCCTTTAAACGGCGCAGCGCTTCGACCTGAATTTGCCTGACCCGCTCGCGGGTTAAGCCAATTTCGTGGCCAACATCTTCCAGGGTAGAAGGCTCGTAACCTAATAAACCGAAGCGGCGGGCTAACACTTCACGCTGTTTCGGGTTCAGCTCGTCAAGCCACAACACCAGATGCTGACGGATATCTTCATCCTGTAACTCGCCTTCCGGTCCCTGTTCTTTTTCATCGGCAATAACATCCAGCAACTGCTTTTCAGAGGCGCCGGCAACGGGCATATCAACTGATGTTATTTTCTCATTCAATTTTAGCATTTTGCGCACTTCGGCTACTGGCCTGTCAAGTGCTGCCGCAATTTCTTCCGGAGTAGGTTCATGATCAAGCTTTTGCGATAATTCGCGGGCTGCCCGCAAATAGATATTCAGTTCTTTAACCACATGAATAGGCAACCGGATGGTGCGGGTCTGATTCATAATGGCACGTTCAATTGTCTGGCGGATCCACCAGGTGGCATAAGTAGAAAACCTGAAGCCACGCTCAGGGTCAAACTTTTCTACCGCCCGGATTAAGCCAAGGTTTCCCTCTTCAATTAAATCCAGCAGCGCTAAACCGCGGTTAATATAACGACGGGCAATTTTAACCACTAACCGCAGGTTACTTTCAATCATTCTCTTGCGGGCGGCGGCGTCACCTTTAAGTGACAACCGGGAAAAATACACCTCTTCTTCAGCGCTTAACAGCGGTGAAAAACCAATTTCTCCCAAATAGATTTGGGTGGCGTCCATCGACTTCTGACTATCGTCTTTGGCAAACACTTCGTCAGCAATAATTTCTTCACCGGCCAGGTCGCTGACATCCGGCTCCATTTCTTCGTCGAGCGTGGCGACATCCTCCGCCAGCTCGTCATCTTTCAAATCAACATCTGACTCTACAACGTCATCACTTTTAAGTCCCATATCCTTTCTCCCACGTCTGCCGGGTATCGGGCCTGACTCAGCTACCTTCCTGCCTTCGTGCTTGTGTAAAAATGCCAACCTTGCTGGTTGATCTCGTTGTCACTGTAATTCTTTGTTTTGGCCTTAATTATCACCATGGCATCAGATTGCTAGGGCAAATATCGCAACGGGTCAACTGACTTACCCCGGAAACGTATTTCAAAATGCAACCGGCTGTCCGTTGCATCGGTACTGCCCATTTCTGCAATCTGCTGGCCGGCCCTGACCTGTTGCCGCTCCGCAACTAAAATTCGTTTGTTATGGGCGTAAGCACTTAAATAATCGTCATTGTGTTTAATGATAATCAGGTTGCCATAGCCGCGTAAGGCACTTCCGGCGTATACCACCTGACCATCGGCGGCGGCATTTATTCTGCTGCCTTCCTGCCCGGCGATATCCACGCCTTTGTTGCCATGCTCGCTGGCTGAAAAACGCGAAACTATTTTACCTTTCACCGGCCAGCGCCATTGCACCTTGTTTCCAACTGAGGTATTATTCGCGGTTTTTTTGTCTTCAGCTGCGGGTACTGTCTGAACATAACGTGTTTGATTTGACGACGCAACAGGTTTAGTGGCATTTGCTGAACTATTTGATTTTGCTTGTTTTGAATTGGTCGTTGCTGTTTTCGCCGTGCCGGTTGCTTTACTGACTTGTCCAGGCTGTGGCCTGGCGCTGGTATTAGTTGCCGATTTGCTGGTTGGCTGTGATTTTTTCGCTGCAACCTGCCCCGTAGAAGAAGCGACCAGCTGCAAAACTTGCCCGGGGTAAATAATATAGGGGCTTTTTATATTGTTGCGACTGGCCAGGGTGCGGACATCTAACCCGGCCCGAAATGCAATAGAGTAAAGAGTATCACCGCGTTGCACCACATACTGACTGGCTGCCAGACTACCGCGGTTTCGTTCCCGGTAAGGGTTTTCTCTCAGTTCCAGGGTCGTTACCGGTGCCGGGCCTGAACTTGAGGTGCACGCAGCAAGTACCATCAATAACATGGTTAGCAATACTGCATTTAACGCCAGCCCGGTTATCCGATTAATATGCCACTCCTTATCTTGCCAGTCGTTTTACCCGTTACCCTGGCTACTGCCGCTAAACAAGCGTTCTAAGTTAAGTAACAGGGTCATCATTACAATACCGGCCACCACTGCAACCACTGCCGGCAGAATGTCGGCGTTTGCTACCTGCTGCTGATAGTGCCAGGGGCTAATCATTTGCTGGTTATGCTGCCAGGGCCAGATCCGGTAAAGCGCGCCAACCACCACCCCGGTTAACAGCGCTAGCGCAGCATCATGAAAATGCTGCAGCAACCAGTTTAAAAACCGTGAAAAACACAATAAACCAACAATACAACCTGTGGCAAACAACGCGATTACCCCAAGCTGCAGCTCTGTTACTGCCAGCATCACCGGACCATACATACCCAGGATAAGCAAAATAAAGCTACCTGAAATGCCCGGTAGAATCATCGCACAAATAGCAACAGCACCAGCCAGAAAAAACATGTAAGCCGCAGGCTCCAGCTGCACGGGTGCCAACATGCCAATAAATACGGCAAACATTATCCCAACCAGAAACAACAATGCCCGCAGCGCGGTCCAGCTGACACTACGCAATAACACCGGTAACGAC
This sequence comes from Arsukibacterium indicum, assembly GCF_019100565.1. GTDB lineage: Bacteria > Pseudomonadota > Gammaproteobacteria > Enterobacterales > Alteromonadaceae > Alishewanella > Alishewanella indicum. Next base: position 906,677 of record NZ_JAHRID010000001.1, read on the forward strand.
GCCAGAATTAACCCATTAAAAAAAGCCCATAGTGGCACCGGCCGGTGTACCAGCAGATAACTGATAACATTGGCAAGGGAGAAAACACTGAGTAAAATGCCAGCGAATAAACACAACAGAAAGGTGCCGTCGATATGCAGCCATAACGCCCTGAAACGCCCTTGTAACAGCAGTTTTACTGCAGCCATATTGACTGAACTAATCGCTGCCAGCAAACGCTCGTAAATTCCCAGAATAAACGCCAGCGTACCACCTGACACCCCTGGCACCACATCAGCGGCACCCATTGCCAGGCCTTTAATTATCCATTGCAGGTATGTTTTTATCATCCGTTTTAAGGCTCCGGCCTGTTTACCCTAATGCACCTGGCACCAGCGGCACAAACCGCACGGCTTCAATGTCCTGACTGCTGAACGTGTCAGCATTACGCTGATATACCCGCAACACTTGCTCTTTGGCACCAACCGGAATAACCAGCCGGCCGCCATCCGTTAACTGCTGCAGCAAGGCTGCCGGTACTTCAGCTGCCGCCGCGGTGACAATAATACTGTCAAAAGGGGCTTTGCTGGGCCAGCCAAGCCAGCCATCACCATGTTTCATTGATACGTTATGTAAATCAAGTTGCTGTAGCCGGCGTTTAGCCTGAAATTGCAGAGCTTTTATTCTTTCCACCGAGCATACGTGGCTGAATAAATGTGCCAGGATAGCGGTCTGATAGCCCGAGCCGGTGCCAATTTCCAGTAGCTTGCCCGGCGCTTTATCCTGCAGCAACAGCTGAGTCATCCGCGCAACTATGTAGGGCTGAGAAATCGTCTGGCCCTGACCAATTGGCAGTGCAGTATTTTCATAGGCTTTATGGGCCAGCACAGCTTCTACAAATAAATGCCGGGGCACTTGCGATACCGCCTGCAATACCGCGTTATCGCTGATCCCTTCACTACGTAACTTCTGTGCTAATACCGCTGCACTGCGGGCTGTTGCTACTGCCATAATTACAACCTGATCCCCGCTAACCACTGTTCTAATGTATCCATACTTTTATACGCTGACATATCGACATGCAGCGGCGTAATTGACGCATAGCCATTCGCAATTGCGTAAAAATCGGTACCCTCGCCGGCATCCAGCTCAGGCCCTAACGAACCATACCAGTATATTTTCCTGCCCCATGGGTCAGTATCACTGCTCATGGTTTCCGCTTTATGTCGTCGGCCAAGCCGGGTAACCATAATGCCTTTTAATTCACTCAGGGCAATAGCAGGCACATTGATATTTAAAATCTGATCGGCCGGCAGCGGGTGCGACTTAAGCTTTTTTATCACTTCTACTGTGACATGGGCTGCGGTTGCAAAGTGTGCTTCTTCCCTGCCAGCGAGCGATACCGCAATCGCCGGCAACCCCAGATGACGCCCCTCGGTAGCTGCTGCAACGGTACCCGAATACAACACATCATCACCGAGGTTAGCACCATGATTAATGCCAGCGACAACCAGATCTGGCGTATGGTCCAGCAATTGGCTTATTGCCAGATGCACACAATCGGTCGGCGTGCCATTAACGGCAATAAAACCGTTATCGAGCGTTTGGGTACGCAGCGGATTAAGTAACGTTAACGAATTGCTGGCACCACTGCAATTGCGGTCGGGGCCAACCGTAATAACATCTGCTATCTGGCTCAGGGCCTGCTGCAAAACCTGGATGCCTTTGGCGTATACGCCGTCATCATTGCTGAGTAAAATTCGCATAGCGACTCCGTATTGTTACTCTAATTCGCTCAGTGGCCGGCTGCCATCCCGGTAGCAGGCTAATTCTCGCAGCACACTGGTTGCAAAACAACCCGCTGGCAAGGCAAAACTTAAGGTCACTCTGTTGGCTGTTGTTACCGCATTCAGCTGCTGTGGCTGCAGGCGGATACTGCGCCGGGCCCCTTGCAACCGGTACTCATTAAGGCCTTCACACCACTGCCGGTGGGGTAGCAGTGCCTGGTGCTCCAGTGCTGCCGCCTGCAGGCTTACCTGTGCCCCCTCTATCCCGACTAACGGCGCAGTCGGGTGCACGTCACCGGCAAGCAGGCGCTGCTGCAAGGTACTGTCAGCGGTTTCTACCTGAAAAATTGAGCCGCTGCCATCCAGTTGCAGAATATCACCGTCCAGCACCTGATTAAATAAGCCGCGGGCTATCCGTTCAGATAACACCGTATTAAATAAATAAGAGCGACTGGCCGACAATGCCAGGCCGCGGATCTGGCGGTCGGCTATTTTTTCGCCGGCAAACAAACTGTCGGCCAAAGCCAGGTTTGCACCTGCCCGGCCAAAGCGCTGCTCACCATAATAATTTGGCACGCCGTTTTGAATCAGTTGCAGCCGTTTTATTAACTCCTTTGGCTCGCTGACATCTGTCAGCGTTAACTGAAAATGGTTGGCTTTTAATGCCCCCAGCCGCAGTTTGCGGTAATGCCGTACCACCTGCAAAATGCGGCTGTCTTCAATTTGCCATTGCTGCCAGCCCAGCTCTTGCTTAATTGGCCACTTAAAGCAAAACCACTGCCGGGTCAGGGCATGACGGTCTTTTAAACCGGCATAACTGATATCACGCATCCGCAAGCCGGTAAGCCTGGCCAGCTGGCGGGCAATATACTGGGTGTTCTGACCCCGCTTTTCAATTTGCAGCAACACATGCTCGCCACTGCCACTTGGCGTAAAGTTCAGCTGTTCGTCAACAATAAAATCTTCTGGTGTACCGCGAATTGTGGCAGTAATTTCAGGTTTGCCATACAAATAATGCCATTGTGGTAAGCCGGGGTTTGCCGCACTCATTGCGGCTTAACCAGTAAGACAACCGCTTCGGCGGCAATGCCTTCCTTGCGACCAACAAAGCCCAGTTGTTCGGTGGTAGTCGCCTTAACATTAATCTGGCTGATGTCTGCCGCTAAGTCAGTTGCCAGATGCTGACGCATGCTACTGATATGGGGCGCCATTTTCGGCGCCTGTGCCATAATAGTCACATCCAGGTTATTCAGCTGATAACCAGCTTTGCTGACATCGGCAAATACTTTGCGTAATAAAAACCGGCTATCAATTCCTTTATAAGCCGGGTCGTTATCCGGAAAGTGATGGCCAATATCACCCAGCGCCAGTGCGCCTAACAAGGCATCAGCAACAGCGTGCAGCACCACATCGCCATCAGAGTGCGCCACTAAACCCAACGGGTACTCAATTTTAACACCCGCCAGGGTGACCGGGCCGGGCCCGCCAAATGCATGGACATCAAAGCCATGGCCTATCCGAAAATTCATCTGCCTGTCTGCTCCAGATGTTGCTGCTCAAGACGTTGTTGATCAAGAAAATAGGCCGCCAGTGCTAAATCAGCCGGCCGGGTAATTTTAATATTGTCTGCCTGCCCCTCTACCAGCAGCACCTGCTGGCCGGCCCACTCCATTGCCGATGCTTCATCGGTAACATTAACGCCTGCTGCCAGCGCATCGGCCAGGGCCTGACAAAGTTGCCTGGTTGGAAAAAACTGCGGGGTAAGGGCATGCCATAGCTGCTCCCGATCGACGGTACCTGCAACCTGAACCGCAGCCGTTGTTGCCTTTCCGCGCTTCATCGTATCGCGCACCGGGCTGGCCAGAATGCCGCCATACCCTGCTTGCAAACAGCTATCAATTAATAATGTGATATCAGCATCGCGGATCAGGGGCCTGGCGGCATCATGCACTAATACCCAGGGGTAAGCTGTTGCGTCTATCTGCTGCAGGGCATTTAATACCGAGTGCGCCCGCTCGCTGCCACCGTCAACCCGTTTTACCGCGCTATCGCTCAGTGGTGAAGAGTTAAGTGACGACGAGGAAAAATAAGGATCGACCTTATCCAGCGCCAACCAGAGCGCAGCAACCTGATGGTGACCAAGAATGCGGCCGACACTGTGTTCGAGAATAGTTTTGCCGTGCAGGGTTAAATACTGTTTAGGAATAGCTGCCTGCATTCGTTTACCAACGCCGGCGGCGGGGATAACAGCGGCAATTGCCGGCTTGGGCCGGGCCATCAGGGGTTGTCCTTTGCCGGAACCTGCTGCGAGTCAGTTTGCACTATCCGGAAAAACACTTCGTCTTCAGCGATTAAACCAAGCTCGTTGCGTGCCCGCTCTTCAATCGCCTCCAATCCCTGCTGCAAGTCGGTTACGTCGGCCATCAGCATCCGGTTGCGTTTTTGCAATTCCTGATTGCTGGCTCGCTGGGTGGCGATCTCATCCAGCCGCTGCAGGTAGTCGGTCACACTATACTGACCAAACCACAAACGGTATTGCAGCAGGCAAAACAGGATCAGCAGTATTCCAATAAGCGGTCGCATAGGCCAGGGTCTGTTACTAACATGACGATATTATGCTGGCTTGCAACCGCGCTGCAAAGCCTTAATTGTCGCACCAGCACGAAAAATTTGGTGATTTATGGTGTTTTACGCTCAACGCTGGCCTGGTATGGCCTGGCAAAGTTCTGCCAGTTTAAACGACTGGTTAACAATAATTCCCGCAAACTCAATACCCTGGGAGCCTTTTTCTCATTGTTTAACCACTGATGACCACAGCTGGCGGCAGTAATGATGGCTTTATTTGGCTTTAACAAAAACATACTGGCATTGTCGTTTTGCAGAGGCGTGCCATTAAAACTGAACCAGCCATGCTCGTTGCAGTGTAAGCGCTCACCAACAGCGTCAACCTCGTCGACACTGTCCAGTACAATTTTCTCCAGGGTCAGCTGTTCAATATACACCGGCACAATTAAGCCAGGCCTGGCTGCTTTCTGGTAAAAATTAGCAATCGGATCAGCCTGCTGTTTGCGCGCCGGGCAGCGGCCCAGTTGCTTGTGAAACCAGGAAGCATTCTGACTGTCCAGCTGTAGCTCGCTGCGGTAAGTCACGATATTAGCCGCGGCCCGGCGGATATAAAAAGGCAGCGCCGCCAGCCGCTTTTGCAACAACGGCAGTTGATCCTGACTCATTTTTGCCAGGCGCAGCAGCTCGCGCTCATACAAAGCATTACAAAGCTCGGTATAAGTCTGGTTATCGCTGGATACCTGCCAGAAATGTGGCTGGTTGCTCAGGGGCTCAATCATTCGCTGATGTTAGCCAATCGGCCGGCGCTTGTAAAAGTAAAAAGTGGCAGCAAACAGATAAAAAATGCTAGTTTAACGCTTTACAATGCAACAGCGATAACCGATGAACCGACGACAATTTATAAAAGCCAGTGTCCTGACACCGATAGCGCTTATTTTAACCAGCAAGCTGGTGGCAACGCTGCGACCTTATCCGCTGGCTGATATTCTGGTACAGCTGAAAGCCCTGCCGCCAGAGCGCTTAACCAGCAGTGGCAGCTGGAATGTCAGTCAGATATTGCAACACTGCAGCCAAAGTATCCGTTATTCCATTTATGGTTATCCAGAAGCCCGCTCGCCATTATTCCAGTACACGATTGGCAAGCTGGCTGTTAACGCTTTTGCCGCAACCGGTAAACTGCATCACCCGCTGGATGAAGCCATTCCAGGCGCACCGGCGCTGGAGCCGGCCCTGCCTAACGACGTGGCACTGCGGGAACTGATTTACACGGTACAGCAGTTTATGGACTGGCAAGGGGCGATGCAGCCGCATTTTGCCTTTGGCAGCCTGACCAAAGCTCAGTATTACAGCGTGCATTACCTGCACCTGCAAAGCCATTTAAATGAAATCAGCATCAGCTGATGCTGTCGCCAGCAAAAAACAATAAAGCCACCTTGAGGTGGCTTTATTAATTCAAGCACTACATAGCAACAAGCTGTTATTACTGACCTTTAATTTCGCTGCGGCCTTTGTATGGTGCTTTGCTGCCCAACTCCTGCTCGATACGCAGTAACTGGTTATATTTCGCAACCCGATCCGAGCGGCACAGCGAACCGGTTTTAATCTGGCCGGCGGCGGTGCCTACTGCTAAATCAGCAATAAAGGCATCTTCTGTTTCGCCACTGCGGTGCGAGATAACGGCAGTAAAGCCAGCATCTTTAGCCATTTTAATCGCGGCCAGGGTTTCGGTTAACGAACCAATCTGGTTAAACTTAATCAGGATAGAGTTACCAATGCCCTGCTCAATACCGCGGCTTAGAATTTTGGTGTTGGTAACGAATAAATCGTCACCGACCAGCTGTACCTTGCTGCCAATTTTATTGGTCAAATCCTGCCAGCCGTCCCAGTCGCTTTCGTCCAGGCCATCTTCAATCGATACTATTGGGTAGCGCTGGGTTAAGCCGGCCAGGTAGTCGTTAAAGCCAAATGAATCAAAGCTCTTGTTCTCGCCACCTAACACATATTTACCGTCTTTATAAAACTCAGTCGCCGCACAGTCCAGCGCTAACGTGACATCTTTATCCATTTCATAGCCAGCGGCTTTTACCGCTTCAACAATTACCGTCAGCGCTTCTTCGTTTGACTTTAAATCCGGCGCAAAGCCACCTTCATCGCCTACTGCCGTATTCAGGCCGCGCTTTTGCAGCTCTTTTTTCAGGCTGTGGAAAATCTCGGCACCCATTCTAAGCGCTTCAGCAAAGGTTTTAGCGCCAACCGGCTGTACCATAAATTCCTGAATATCGACGTTGTTATCGGCATGCTCGCCACCGTTGATGATATTCATCATTGGTACCGGCATGCTATACACGCCAGGCGTACCATTTAACTCGGCAATGTGCTGGTACAACGGGATTTTTTTATCGGCAGCGGCAGCGCGGGCCACCGCCAGAGACACCGCCAGTATTGCATTGGCGCCCAGTTTGCTTTTGGTTTCGGTACCGTCCAGATCAATCATGATCTGGTCAATTTCAGCTTGCTGGTAGGCATTTTTGCCTTTTAGTGCATTCTGAATAGCGCCATCAATATTGGCGACCGCTTTGGTGACGCCTTTGCCCAGGTAACGGCTTTTATCACCGTCGCGCAGCTCTAATGCTTCACGCGAACCGGTAGAGGCCCCTGACGGCGCACAGCCGCGGCCCATGGCGCCGCTGGCCAGATACACATCGGCTTCTACTGTTGGGTTACCGCGTGAGTCCATAATTTCACGGGCAATAATTTTTACTATCTCAGACATGCTATCAATCCCCTGTTCGAAAACGAAAAAGCCGGGATATTGTCCCGGCTTAGCAAAAGTTATACGCGTTGCTTTTTCTGGAATTTGTACGCCGCAGCGACAAACGCCTGAAACAGCGGGTGACCATCACGTGGGGTCGAATTAAATTCCGGGTGGAACTGACCGGCAACAAAAAACGGGTGAGACGGTATTTCAATCATCTCTACCAGCTGGTTATCAGCCGACAAGCCAGACACCACTAACCCCGCCTCTTCTAGTTTTGGCCGTAAGTTGTTATTCACTTCATAGCGATGACGATGCCGCTCCTGAATAACTGCTTTGCCATAAATCTCACGGGCTTTGGTATTTTCAATAAGGTTACAGTTCTGACTGCCCAGGCGCATGGTGCCGCCTAAGTCTGAGTCATCAGAGCGGGTTTCCACAGAACCGGCTGCATCCAGCCATTCCGTTATTAACCCGACAACCGGGTAAGGCGTTTCTTTATTAAATTCGGTAGAGTGCGCGCCGGTCATGCCCGCAACATTGCGGGCATAATCAATCAATGCCACCTGCATACCTAAACAAATACCCAGGTAAGGCACGCCCTGCTCACGGGCATGTTGCGCCGCCTGGATCTTGCCTTCTACACCACGTTCGCCAAAACCGCCTGGTACCAGAATACCATCTAAGCCCGCCAGAATTGCCACGCCTTTGCTTTCCACATCCTGCGAATCAATGTATTTAATATTAACACTTACCCGGTTTTTCAGGCCGGCATGGCCCAAAGCTTCGTTTACTGACTTATAGGCATCAGGTAATTCAACATATTTACCTACCATACCAATGGTAATCTCGCCCATCGGGTTCGATTCCTGATACAGCACCTGCTCCCACTCTACCAGGTTGGCTTCAGGGGCTTCGATATAAAAACGGCGGCAGACTAAATCATCCAGGCTTTGCGATTTTAACAACGCCGGTATCTGATAAATACTTGAGACGTCTTTTAAAGAAATAACGGCTTTTTCTTCGACGTTGGTAAACAAGGCAATTTTCGCCCGTTCGTTGGCCGGAATAGCGCGGTCTGAGCGACACACCAGAATATCAGGCTGAATACCAATAGAGCGTAGCTCTTTAACTGAATGCTGAGTGGGCTTGGTTTTAATTTCACCGGCCGTGCCCAGGTATGGCACCAGCGTCAAATGCATAAATAAGGTGCGCTCGCGGCCTACTTCAGTACCCAGCTGGCGAATGGCTTCCAAAAATGGCAGCGATTCAATATCACCAACGGTGCCGCCAATTTCAACGATTGCAATATCGTAACCTTCTGCGCCGCGCACCACCCGGTTTTTAATTTCATTGGTAATATGTGGAATAACCTGAATTGTGGCACCAAGGTAATCGCCACGGCGTTCTTTACGTAACACTTCGGCGTAAATACGGCCCTGGGTAAAGTTGTTCAGTCTGGTCATTTTGGTGCGGATAAACCGCTCGTAATGGCCAAGGTCCAGATCAGTTTCAGCGCCGTCTTCGGTAACAAACACTTCACCGTGCTGAATGGGGCTCATGGTGCCCGGGTCGACGTTAATATAGGGGTCAAGTTTGAGGATGGTAACCTTTAAGCCACGCGCTTCCAGAATTGCCGCCAGCGATGCTGCCGCAATGCCTTTACCTAAGGAGGAAACCACACCACCCGTCACAAAGATATATCTTGTAGTCATGAGACCCCTGAGACAATGTTAATCAATAGATAAATACCAACAGTGCAACAACACCAGGCTGCCAGCAGGTAAATGCCGGGCGACTACGGGTGTGCAAGAATTGGTATCAGGACGGGCGGAAAGTATAGCAAAGGCTTGCCAGCCACTCAATGCAAAGCTGCAGGCGAATGTAATTTATTCAGTCAGGGCTGGCGCCAGCGCTTTAACCTGGCGTAGCCAGCATTGCTATTTTACCTCATCAATTAATTGCCGGTGCACGCATACCGCGGTGCTTTTGGGACGGATCGGCTTGCCTCTGCCCTCAAGGTGCGCCCGGGTAAAAGCTGCCCCGAACAACAGAATCATCGACGAATAATTTACCCAAAGCAGCAGCAGGGCCAGTGAACCTGCGGCACCGTAGGCCGAGGCAGTGGCGGTATAAGCCAGATACATCGAGATTAACGACCGGCCAACCGTAAACAATAACGCGGTAATAAACGCGCCCAGTAACACGTCACGCCAGGATAACAACACGTCTGGTAATATTTTAAACATAGCGGCAAACAGCAGGGTGATAACAAGTAACGACAGCGCCAGTTCCATGCCTACCATCATCCAGCCTGGTATCGGCAGCCAGCCCTCGGCATAGGCCATTACGCTGCGCAGCGCCACCGACAACAGCAGTGACACCAGCATAATAAAGCCTATCGCCAGAATAATAGTCAATGACAACAGCCGGCTTTTAATAAAAATCCACAGGTTATTTTTTGAAGGCCGCGGCGCAACGTCCCAGATCTGATTTAATGACTGCTGCATCTGAGCAAACACTGTAGTTGCACCAACTATCGTGGCGATAATCCCGATTAATGCTGGCCAGATGCCGCTCTGGTCAATTTGCGAGTTAACTACCGCTGTTTGCACAACGCCTGCGGCCTGCGGGCCAAGTGTGCCCTCAAGCTGAGCAAACAGTTGCCCCTGCACAGCACTCTCACCGATAATCAACCCCACCAGCGCCACCACCACAACCAGAATCGGGGCAATTGAAAACACGGTAAAAAATGCCAGTGCTGCGGCATAAATGAAGGCCTGACTGCCAAGCCAGTTCTGAATAGCGGCCCCCAGAATGCTAAGCCAGTGACGCACCGGCGCCGGCAGTTTGTTGTAGATATTTTTGATAAAGCTCTTCACACAACTCTCCGATTAACGTCAACTCTGGCTTTTTCTTGGCGTTTGTACCTGATGTATGTATACCGAAGACAAGCACCGGTTGCTATTGCTGCAGCCCCGCTATAATTTCGTCATAGCTGAGATATAGATAAATACCTGACGCTATTATAAAAAATAGCATAGTAATCGCTTTACCAACGACAATGTAACCGATCATTGCCGAAGCCACGGCAAGCACCGCCAGTATGATAGCGGCCTGTACAAAAGGGTCCATGTTGTGCTCCTGTTCTTAAAAAGTATGCTAAGGCCTTCGTCAGGAAGCGCTCTGCTAAAGCATAGCAGAAGGCCAGCGAGCACCCGCTATCACCGATGACTAAGCCACAGCAAAAAGGATTTGGCAGCCGGTATACGGCTTAGTTAGAGCCCGCCCCAGATGCGAGCAACCTGTTGCGAGTTGAGCCACGCCGCCAGCGTTTTTACTGGCGATAAAATTTGTTTGTTATACGCCTTGCTCAAAATTCCACTCAATACCATAATTAGGTATCTTTTGGTATCCGGAGAGCTACACATGGCCAAGAACACAAGTATAACTATTGGGGAACACTTTGAGGGCTTTATTGCAAGCCAGATCAAAAATGGGCGTTACGGCTCAGCGAGTGAAGTCATTCGCTCAGCACTACGCTTACTCGAAAACCAAGAAACCAAACTTAACTCACTTCGTCAACTACTTGTCGAAGGCGAACAAAGCGGTGACGCAGAATATGACCTCGATAGCTTTATCAATGAACTTGATAGTGAAAACTCTCGATGAAGCCATTTAATCTCACCGTTGCTGCTAAAACCGATTTGCGAGATATCGCATTGTTCACCCAGCGTCGCTGGGGAAAAGAGCAACGAAATATCTATTTAAAACAATTTGATGATTCATTTTGGCTTTTAGCAGAAAACCCCGACATCGGTAAAACATGCGATGAAATCAGAATCGGATATCGTAAATTCCCTCAAGGTAGCCACGTCATCTTTTTTCAACAGATTGGCAGTCAACAAATTAAAATCATCCGTATTCTTCATAAGAGTATGGATGTTAATCCGATACTTGGCGCATAACGCTTTGCTTACCAGAAAATGACGAGCGCCAGCGAGTTATTTTTCCGGTGTAGTAACTTGTTAGCTGCCTTGTCCAAGGGTCGAATCTAATAGTGATAACGGCACGAGATTATCGTAATCGCATTATCATCAACTGCGTACACCAACCTGTTCGTATCATCTATACGTCGGGACCAAAAACCAGCTAGGTTTTCCTTTAACGGCTCTGGCTTACCAATGCCTTCAAATGGTGAGCGTTTAACATCGTTTATAAGCTTGTTTATTCGTTTGAGTGTTTTTTTGTCCTGAGTTTGCCAATACAGGTAATCGTTCCAGGATTCGTCAGTCCATGACAATAAACGACTACTCATCAATCAAGTCTCTGCAGCTTACCTTGCCTGCCTTGAATTGTTTAATTGAGCGATTCAAATGCTCAGCATTGGCAGGTGAGCGCAGTAAGTGCACCGTTTCCATCAGACTGTTGTAGTAGTCTAGCGACATAACAACAGCATCTTCCGAATCACGCCGGGTAATGATTGCTGTATCTGCGTCATTAACAACGGAATCTAAAACCGCTTTCAGGCTATTTCTTGCTTCTGTAAAAGACACAATTCTCATACAACCTCCACATGTACGTTTCACGGGACAAGTATAGCCTCAAACCTTAACATGTACAATATGATGAACATGTTGGTTGTGACAGCTAACGCCCGCCACAAACGCAAGCAACTTGTTGCGAGTCGAGCGCTGAAGGCGCGTTGTGCTGGCGTTTGATAATCATTGAGCCTTCTCCCCCAGCTTTGCCAGATTGGCTAAGCTGGGAGGCGACCAAACCAAAAAGGAGAAGACCCAATGAAATTTTATACTACACAACATCCGTACTATTGTGGAATTGATTTGCATGCCCGCTCTTTATACGTCTGTATTCTGGATGCGAATGGTGACACCATCTTACATCGCGAAATCAAAGCATTACCAGAACCTTTGCTCGATTTATTAGCACCTTACATCGGCAATATTGTTGTCGGCGTTGAATGCATGTATTGCTGGTACTGGGTCAGCGACTTTTGTGCTGAACACGGTATCGATTTTATTCTCGGTCACGCTTTAGATATGACAAATTCTTCAGGAAAGAATTTGGACAGCTTCAGCAGGCCCGAAGGGAAAAGTACAGGACGTACTTTTTAAAGCCATTCATGGCGGCAAGGCCAAGAATGAACGCATTGTTTGGCCCGTAACAGGAAAAGGGCACAGATCTATTTAGATAATTAAATAAATAAATCTGTCCCTTTTTGCATCTTTACCCGATGGCATCACTGGGAAATAGGCACAACACCTTCTACTGTGCACTTACCATCGACCATCTGTGCATTTTTCAGCGTTGCCTTTTTCCCCATTTTTTTTATCTCAGAGCGAATTGCAAAAAGTGTATCTCTATCCAATACCGGTTTAATTTCAGCTTTACCAGCGCACTCATGATTTGGCTTCTTGACGGGCATGCCGTCTTTACCCAGTAATCGAAAGTGGACAAAACCACGGTGTAAATTAAACACAGACACTGTCATATCTCCTATGGCATAATTGCCATTCGCTTGCCCATTAGACTCATCAGGCTGATCTTGCTTTTGCTCCTTCTGCGTACTTGTTAATTCTTCACCGCTTTTCAGTACCTTAAACTCTTTAAACGTGCAACCCACTGAACCAGCCACACCGTAGTGTCGCTGTACTCCCGATAGTTCGACCTTGGCACCAACATGTTTATTTTGAAAAGCAATGTACTCTTCAACAGTGTAACTTTCGTCCTTATAAAAACCTCTACAGGTTCGATAAGTGCTGTCGCCAAGATTGATTTGCAAAGGATACTTCGCATTAAAACCATGCACCCTTGCCATATTAGAAAGAGAAGATTCGTAAATTAAAGGTATGTCCGTAAGGTTATTATTAATGATGGTTCCACGTACTACCCCGATCTCTTCCGAGCGAGTGATAGTCGTGTTATTAGCCAGGGCCTGCAGGGAAAATAAAGCGAATAGCACTACTAAGATCGATTCTTTTTTTGATTTCATAGATATTATCCTTGTTGACTTTGGGTGATTCTTGGTTGCAAATCAAGTTGGATGACCCCTTGATTTCTAAACTGACTTCTTACACTTCATCATGACATGATCCAAAAACTCTCCATTTGATTCCCTGCTGATTGCCGTTGAGTCAACACCGCATTTGAAACACGAGTATATTGGCTCCGGTAGCTCGTACTGTTTTTGAAACTCCTGAAAAGATAAGTCAGCCTGAACCGGAGTATCTATACAGCGTACTGAAACTGTTCTAAAGCCAGCCTCAATTCTTTCTTCTACTTCCGATATGGTCTCTTCGGGAAGCTGCTCTGTTAAAGCAATTCGACATCCTGGTGCAGTGAATGCGACGCAACCAATTGTCACCATATCTTTATCTGAGACGAAAGTGAAAACTGGGAAAGTTTCACGGCAATACTGACACCTGGATATTGTAACCTCACCTTCTTAGAACATGGCAGCTCTAGTCAGTTAACGCCTTTGTTTAGCGGCGCCCATGTCGCGCAGCGAAATGGGCGTCCGGTGTAGGGCCTAAGGCCCGGAACGGACTACAACTACTGGTTATGTGACTGATTCACCAAATCTTATGAGTCAATGCCGATCAAAGAATCAATGCCGTCATCCAGGATCGTTGCTTTCGCCTCGTCTAGGGCTGCTGCGTCAGTATCGAATTCATCGTCCCACACCGTGGAATTGCCGAATTCATCTACCACTTCGAGAATCCAGCCACCAGTGTCACCACGGTAGATGTCTACTTTGACGGTTTTCCCGTCAGCCGCCAGTTCCTGGCACAAAGGGCTCATCTCGACTTCAAATTTATCTTCCATTCACGATCTCCAGGATGGAATTTTGTACACCTAACGCCCGCCTAAGCGGCGAGCAACTTGTTGCGAGTCCAGCGGCTGAAAGCCGCGGTGCTTTAGGCGTTTGTTAAGTTTTTTGACCGGCATTCCTAATACCATCAAAGACTTCTTCATTAATTGCAAACTCATCAAGCTCTTTCTGCTCTTTCTTATTTGGGAGTTTGTATTTGCCAAAAACGCTGGCCACATGTTCAATTTCTTCAACCTTACTAGCAATTTCTTTCAGGTGATAAGAGAGATCGTCAATTTTCTCAAGAATCTCGTCCTCTTTTTTCAATAACTCAGCTCTTTGATAATAATGATCATTATTGTAGTTATTATTAGTGCTTTGGCTATTTTCTAGCTGTTGTAATATTGAACCGAGCCTCCAGAATATTCCCAAGAGAACGAGAATTATCACTACCAGCAGAATGTATAAGTTGTCCACGATTTCTCCAAAAACTTAACGCCCAAATTTAGCGCGGAAAGCCGCGCAGCGGGTTGACGTCGCAGCCAGCGCTTTTTGCTGGCGATAAAATTTGTTTGTTAGCGCCGGTACTCAACGCTATCACCAGAAACCGAAATAACATTATCACTAACAAGCTGATTCAAATAGCCTTGTATTGCAAGTTCATTGCCTTTGATTCGCATGTGAGAGGCAATATGTTTACGTAGTGATGCGACTTTTTTAGGCCTTTTATCCTTGGGTTTTGATGTCAAACTTTGGAGCAGCTTGGCACTGATATTTTCCACCGTAGCAAGCTTGATATGCTTGCAGGTACGGCCATTAGCTTTTATGTGAGCAATGAGTGGAGTAAACCCGTTGTCATTTGAGATTATGTCGAAAGTTACGTCTTTACCAGCAGCGCTATCATACCGCCCAAGATAATAAGACAAATGAAAATCCAAGTTATTTGACTGCGTTGCCTTAAGCTGAACGATGACTATTTCCAGTGGTATATCATATTTTTTCTCACCGAAATCAATTTTGGGTTGTTTAGCACCAAGAAATACAATGATTTTCTGATAAGCCGAAAGGTCAATTTTTTCTAAATTACCGATGTTTTCGTAATCAATAAATGCCCACTTCACTGTGAACTCTCCTTTTTAGCGCTAACGCCCCGCGCATGCGCGCGAACTTGTGAGCGTCGCAGGGGCCGCAGGCCCCGAATGACGCGGCTTGTTATAAGTATTTGCCACTATTCACTAATTCCTGAAGCTTAATAGATGTTAAGTGACCATATTGGCTATACATAGACTTAGTATTTTGAGAAGCATTTGAGTGCCCAATAATACCGGCAACAGATTTATAATTACCTATTTTGGCCTTTACAGAGCCAACTGGTAAGCCGGAAAAATGAGCTATTTCCTTAGCTAAGGCACTCAGCTTATTTCTGGGAAACTTAGCTTCTTCAAGTTGCTTGTACGCTAATAAACATCGCAATTCATTCAAGTCGCTCCAACGTGAGCCGCTTCTGTATCCAGCCATTTACGCCGTCCTCAATGAATACTTATAACGCTGCCAGCAGGCGCGCTGCTGTTTGGCGTCGCTTGCCTGGCCTTGTTAGCAGCCCACGCTGAACTTGCTCAGCTCGCCGCACTGGCAAACCTGAACAACAGCAAGCTGCTTTATTAAAAACTATACCGACAAGCTGCGATACGGCGAGCCAACCGGAACCTGAAAACTGTTTTAGCGAAGCCAAGAAGAATAATGCGACAACTAATTCGGCAATATAATGGTCTGGACCGAACGGACAAGTGTATGCGACCAGACTCCATCCTTATTGCCATTGGTCAAATAGGCGACAATATAATGATCATCCAGATTGTTATCGAACAGGACACGCACCCTTACCTTGGTGCCACCATCATGACCAACTTCGCGCCAACGCCCCCATTCACCATAGTCCCAACCATTTGCAAAAAAACCAGTAGCACCATTTTCAAGTTTAAAGGGCTGCCATAGGCGAAGCAGTTCTGCTTTTGACACAATACGCCCATGCGCTACGGCGGACATAAATTTACCTAAATCATCCAGCGTCATGTACGCCCCTCCATGTGCGATGCTGTAATCTGGCCATGAGATAGACAGATCAGGCACAACCTGGCCTGTTTCCGCCCGATAGCTTTTAACAAGGCGTGTCTGAGGCACATCAGCAAGATTGAGCCACGTCTCTTGAAGGTTAAGCGGTTCAATGATTTTCTGGCGTAACAGCTCGCGGTAAGGCGTATGAGTTATGGCCTCGAGTACAGCAGCAATCACCAGATTGTTGGTATTGGTATAGCTTGTGCGCTCACCCGGCGAAAATACAAGCGGAACGTTGTGTAACTTTGCAAATACAGAATCCAAGCTGGCTGGGAACGGGCGCGAGAAATCATTGCTGTCAAAATACTCAGGAATGCCCGAAGCATGATTTAGAAACTGCTCGATACGAATACTACGCCAAGAAAGCGGAAGATTGTCGACATAAAGTGAAGCAGGCGCAGAAAAATCAAGTTTTCCCTCTTCCTGTAACTTCGAAGCGAGCGTGATAGTGAATAGTTTAGTGATGGAGTAGACCGGAAAGACCGTCTTCGGCGTTACCAGTGCACCATCTTCGATCGCTGTACTACCAATGGCATTGCGATACAAAATCTCGCCGTTGTGAAGTACAAGCACTGCCTGGCCGGGAATCCCGTGCTTTTGCGCATTCTCGAGCAATTGAGCATCAATTGCAGCGCGGTAATCGATAGTTGACGGCTGAGTACATGCAGTACAAAGAGACGACAAATAAAGTAAAACAATCACACTGAATTTAGTCATTTAACATCCATATCTAAAGAGAACATCGCTATTACACCGACCTCGCTTTTGCAAGCTAACGCTTAGCTCAACGGCGCGGCTTGGCGCGTCCGTTGTAGCGTCTTGTTCTGTGTTAATTCGTTTCGGAACAACATACTGCAACTTTCCTTGTTGTTTTGCGAGAAGATCGTTCTCTTGGGAACGACTCGCCGGGGACGTGACAGTTTGAACCTTACTTGAAGCTGGCTGGCTTTGTCCGACTGCATGCTAGCATCAGCGGCGACGCAAGCGCTTCAAGCGTTACATAAAAGTACAAACTCTTCAATCCGATTTCGTTATATACAATTAACCTTTAAATTACATTTCAATCTAACCGTGCTTCCGGCGAGACAGAACGCCCAAATTTAGCGCGGAAAGCCGCGCAGCGGGTTGACGTCGCAGCCAGCGCTGTTTGCTGGCGATAATATTTGTTTGTTAGGGCCGATAACCCCTTCACTCGTCCGAACCACTATAAATATCTAAATTTAAGACAATCTTACGCTTGCCAAGTGCCAACATAATTTCAGGTGACAAGCTCAAGCCATCATTCCAGTTGCCCATAAACAATCCGCAGAACATATCAACTTCGTAGTTTTGGTGAAGCTTTTCCCAAATAGCTAAGTCACTTGTTAGTTGGGATAAGATTTCCTCAATCTGGGCGTTGAGGTCTTCAGGCACTCTCTTTCCGGCATGCAGATGCCAACTACCTGTTTTAGCAATATGCACTTTTCCACTGCTTTTGCCGACCTCTTCATCACCTTTCTTTTTGCTTTTAGTTGCTTTAGCGCCAAGCAAATTTGATACATCTTCAGGTATTAAATCATCCCCGAAAATTCGTAGAGTTGCTTGTGAATGCTCAAGTACACCCATAACAGGCCCTAACGCTAAGCACACGGGCGACGACCGCGCAGCGGTTGGCGTCCCAGCGGCCACAGGCCGCGAGTGATGCGCCTTGTTAGCAGCTTGAATGACAACCCGCGCGGCACTGCCGCACTGGCGAAGCTGAACAAGTACACCAATTTGCAAATTTAAAAACTAACCAGCCAGCTGCGACACAGCGAGCCAACCGGAACCTGTAAAACTCTTGAGCGAAGCCAAGAAGAACAACGCTACCACCACCACCGTTTGCAACAAACCCACAAACGGGCGAGCTTTGACTATTTGCCAGTGCCGCTTGAAAAGCCAAACTCGAGCAATGCCGGAATAAAACTGCTGACTGAAACCGTTAAAACCCGAACACCTGCTAACGCTCAAAGCAGCGGCGCGGTACGCGTCAGATGCCTTTGCTTGTTAGCAGCCCACACCGGACTTGCGCGGCTTGCCGCACTGGCAAACCCGAACAACGGCAGACTGCTGTTATTAAAAACGAAACCAGCCAGCTGCGATACGGCGAGCCAACCGGAACCTGTAAAACTGTTAAGCGAAGCAAAAAAGAACAACGCTACCGCCACCACCGTTTGCAGCAAACCCACAAACTGGCGAACCTTAACCTTTTGGCGCTGCCGCTAAGAAAACCAAACGCGAGCAAGGCCGAATAAAACTACAATTTGAAACCCTTAAAACCTGCTAACGCCCGCCACAAACGCGAGCAACTTGTTGCGAGTCGAGCGCCCAACGGGCGCGTTTTTGATGGCGATTGTTATATTGCATTACTCGCAACCTGCTGCTTAGTATTAACCTGTAAAACTTGATTAATCTTGTACTGAATGTAAATTACATGCAGAAAGGAGCTTAAAAAAGGATTAAGCCAGAACTTACTTCCTTTCTCTACACCTGTTGCCAGATTTATTCTATTTCTGATTTTTATTAACCACGTAACATGAAATATCGATGAAACAACATGCATCAACTTTGAGAATATGAGCAATTCTGGACTGCCGTTTGCAGTAAAGTAAATGACAAGGCCAAAAAAAGAGATTAGATGTACTAGGATGGCGCTGGTTACGAACAATCGAGAAATAGGTTTCCCTACATTTCCGTTAACCTGATTTGTCAGCGTGAAAAGTCGATAAATGACGTAAAGTCCGAAGGTGAAAACACACAGTGCAATCGTCTTTACTAATGATTTCACTTCAAAAATATCATTCATTTGTCTCATTTCCATTCCTTTAAGTAATTTCCCTGACCTTAAATGAGGACAATAAAAAATTAATCAAGCGTTAATAAATTGCAAGACTTAAAATCTGAGCGGCGATATAACGCTCAAAGCAGCTGCGCGGTACGCGTCAGATGCCTTTGCTTGTTAGCAGCCTACACCGAACTTGCGCGGCTTGCCGCACTGGCAAACCTGAACAACGGCAGACTGCTTTTATTAAAAACTAACCAGCCAGCTGCAATACGGCGAGCAGGCTGGAACCTGTAAAACTGTTAAGCGAAGCAAAAAAGAACAACGCTACCGCCACAACCGTTTGCAGCAAACCCGCAAACTGGCGAACTTAACCGTTTGGCGCTGCCGCTAAGAATACGAAACGCGAGCAGAGCCGGAATAAAACTATTGACCAAAAGCGTTAAAACCCGAAAACCTGCTAACGCCCGTAACAGGCGAATTTATGGAGGCGGTTGTTTTTGTGCCAGGCTTTTTTGGCACAAAAACGAGCGCCGGAATAAATTTCGGCCTGGTTACGATTGTTATAGCAAACGAAGCCACGCACCTTAAACCAACACCGCACTTTTAATTACCAAAACCTGCCGAATGTGCCGAAGCCAACGGGAACCACCAATTTTATTAACTGCCAAACCAACTACCCAAGTGAAACACTGCTGCCGAGCACCACCGATGGTGTTCGTACTATACCAGAGCGTTTAACGAAACTGTGTTGAAAAGCTCCGTGAATTACGCACTGAACTATTAGAATATTTCTCCATAATCCGGCTTGTGAGATGATGCTGCCGGTTACTGCAATTTTTTTTTTAAGCAAAACCCAGGCTGCTATAACGCCCAAAGCAGCGGCCGACTGAAAGGAGGTCCAGACCCGTAGGGGCGATGCTGCCTTTGCTTGTTAGGCGCATTTGATAGATGCCTCTGTTTCGTTGGCATCCTTCAGTATTTTTATGCCGCCACGAATTACTACTATTGATATTATGGTGCCAACAATTAAGTCAGGGTACCGGCTACCGACGATGGCCACCAACACACCAGATATAATTACCCCTAAATTGGCGATGACATCGTTTGTTGAGAATATCCACGATGCCCGCATATGCACACCGCCATCTTTGTGTTTGGAGATTAGAATAAGGCATATAACATTTGCTAGGAGTGCAAATGCACCTACAACGACGATAAGTGTGCTCTGAGGCTCACTGCCGAATACCATGCGCCGTACAACTTCAAATAAAACGCCAAGCCCCAATATGATTTGTAGATAGCCACTGACTCTCGCTGCTTTCGCTTGCTGCAAAACTCCCTTTCCCACGGCATAAAGTGAAAGACCATAAACTGTTGCATCTGCCAGCATATCCAGTGAATCAGCTATAAGTCCGGTAGATTGCGCTACCCAGCCTAAAGTTAACTCTGCGACGAACATAAATGCATTTATAGAGAGCAAGATTATGAGCGTTTTCCTTTCAAGGCTATCCGCTTGCTCTGCCCCACATCCACAACTTGACATATTTTCTCCGATTTCGATTGGGCGCCTAACGCTTAGCTCAACGGCGCGGCTTGGCGCGTCCGTTGTAGCGTCTTGTTCTGTGTTAATTCGTTTCGGAACAACATACTGCAACTTTCCTTGTTGTTTTGCGAGAAGATCGTTCTCTTGGGAACGACTCGCCGGGGACGTGACAGTTTGAACCTTACTTGAAGCTGGCTGGCTTTGTCCGACTGCATGCTAGCATCAGCGGCGACGCAAGCGCTTCAAGCGTTACATAAAAGTACAAACTCTTCAATCCGATTTCGTTATATACAATTAACCTTTAAATTACATTTCAATCTAACCGTGCTTCCGGCGAGACAGAACGCCCAAATTTAGCGCGGAAAGCCGCGCAGCGGGTTGACGTCGCAGCCAGCGCTTTTTGCTGGCGATAATATTTGATTGTTATGTGCCTGATTTTAAAGCAGTACTATGCTCAATACTGCCAACAATAAAACAAACGCCAACGTACAACCAAACAGTGCTAGCAACTATTTGCCAAATATCGACACCGGTTGCTGTAGCAAATGCTGGAATACCAATTAATCCTCGCAAAGTACAAAGTAACGCGATGGTAATTAAAGCAGGTTTAACCAATGGAACCTTGCGTATTAAACCAACGGCTGAAAAAGCAAACACCGTACACGCCAGCATTAAACCTGCAACAATTATGGTGCCGACAGGTGCAAGCAAAGTACCTTGTTGAGCTGAGTCTATGATTTGCTTAGGCGCTCGTGCAAAAGCAAACCAGCTTGGCCCGCCCCAAATACAAAGTAAATGCCATATAGCTGCAGCCGATGCAATAACGCCACCACTAATTAATAGTTTTGATTTAACACTAAAACTCAATACGAGCTCCATTCTGCTTTAGCACATAACGCCCGCGTTCAGCCGCGGCCAAAGCTGGGTGGCTTTTGTGGTATAAGCGCAGCGACCACAAAAGGCGCACAGCTTTGGACGTCGCGCTGCAACACCTTGTTATGTTGTGGGGACACCATAGAATGCCTCTGATGCTTCCTCCTTAATATTATCAAATTCTTCCTTAGTTATTTTACCCGATTCGAGCTCTGATTTTGCTTTTGAAATTTTGGCACGATACTTCATTTCCAAAACTGCCAAAATGTACCCATACTTTTCCCTGGTTATTCGATCAGCACTTAGCTCTTTGAGTGCCAATGCTTCATTCCAGGTTTTTCCAGAAGGTGCCTCAGGTATTGAAAAATCCTTAGAAGATAAGTTCGAATCACCTAATAAGTAGCCTTGCTCTATTGCTCTTTGCGCACATTTAAAATTGTAAAAATCAACCATATGCGATGCTGCACGCCAGTCGATAAATGCATGACGACAAACTTTAATTAAATCTGGGTCGTTAGCGTGCGCCAATTTTACACTTTTCATCGAACAGGCTGATAGGCTGCTGATGATTAACACGTAAAATATACTCTTAATTAGTTTCATTTTTATGCGATCCAGTAAACAACATAACGCCCAAATTTAGCGCGGAAAGCCGCGCAGCGGGTTGACGTCGCAGCCAGCGCTTTTTGCTGGCGATAAAATTTGATTGTTATGTGTCTGCTGATTCATTAAATAATATTCTGTTTGAAAACGGGTCTGTCACGGTAAAACACCTTGCACCCCAAGGGGCATCTTCAATGCTTGGTTTGTTGTATTTGTAAGGCTTTGCAGTAACTTGTGCGAAAAGTTGATCAAGATTGCTTACATTAACGAAGACCTTGCTGCCCGGTGTGCAGTCACCAGAGTGTTCACTCAGATGTAAAACAAAATCGCCAAGCGAAACTTGCATGTAAATTGGGTAACCTTCCTCAAAGCGATGCTCCCAATCTAGTTCCATGCCAAGAAAGCCAAGGTAAAACTCTTTGGCTTTTTCTTCGTCGAAGATTCGCATGATTGGGATTGTCTGAAATTCCATGCCATCTACTCCATTACACATAACGCAGAGCACACGGGCGACGGGCCGCGCAGCGGGTTGGCGTCCCAGCGACCGCAGGGAGCGAGTGCTGCGTATTGTTAGGCATTTTTGCGACCTAAAACTGACCACTGCTGCCAAGAACCTAGAGCAAACAGGCCGCCAATAAACAAACATATACCGGAACTAATTA
>NZ_JAHRID010000010.1:0-78981 GCF_019100565.1 Arsukibacterium indicum
GCGCCATTTTAGTGATTTAAACCTGACTGTCAAGGGTCTTTTTTAAAGATTTTTGCAATCCGGTTTATCTCACCTGAGGCCTGCTTAACGCAGCACCCGTCGGCATGGCGCGCATTGTAGGGGCGTTTTAACTAAGCTGCAAGTGGCTAACCCTTAAATAATTCAGCTTTTATGGTTAACTGCTTATAATTCGCACTTTTTACCTACTTTTACTTGATTATTATTTCCAGCAACAGAATTTTTTCTGTTGGCTGCTTAAGTTCTAACCGCTAATATAGATTCGCTTATTTGTAAGTAATTTTTTTTTCTCTGTATTTAGGAATTAATTATGTTACCAACCTTACGTGCTTCATTACCTTACACACTGGCATTGGCCGTGCTGGCTTATTTTGCGTTTGCATTCTTTACCCTTGAAATTAATCAGGCCTGGTTCGTTGTTATCGGTGTCTTGCTTGCTGGCATATTAGTACCAGTATTGGTGGACGTGAAAGGCGATGAAAGTTCAACCTCAGCAGTACATCACGAGTTTGAAGGTGAGACGGCTACTTTATACGTAGGTAATCTGCCATACCGTGCAAACGAAGATGCCGTGAAAGAACTGTTTTCGTCATATGGTGCTGTAAAAAATGTTCGTTTAATGAAAGACAGGCAAACAGGTCGGCGTCGTGGTTTTGGGTTTGTTGAAGTTTCCGCTAAAGATGCAGCTAAAATAATCAATAAACTTAATGACTTCGAATTCCAGGAAAGAACGTTGAAAGTTCGTGAAGCAAAAGAACGTCAGGAAGACGATAGTCAGCAGTAGATTATCATTTCAAGAGTTCAACCTGAGTCATTGCACGCCGGTATTTTGCCGGCGTTATATATTTCTGTCAGTGCATTACCTGGCTGCAGTATTAACTTCGGTTTGCGTCACAGCCAAAAACACCTAAAATACCCGCCTTTATAATAGCAGCAGAGATGGTTATGCGAATAGGTCAGGTATTTCCGGCAGAATATGAATCACAGTTAACTTCGAAAAAGGCGCTGTTGCAAGACCTGTTCGCACCATACGCATTACCAGAAATTGAGATTTATCGCTCTGAACCAGAACACTACCGGCAACGCGCTGAGTTTAGGATATGGCATGACGGTGATGATATTTACCACGCTATGTTTGATTCAGACACTAAACAAAAAGTCCGGATTGATTACTTTCCGGTAGCGTCGAAGTTAATTGCCGACTTTATGCCGGTTTTGCTCAGCAAAATTCAATTCAACCATGCACTCCGTTATAAACTATACCAAGTTGATTACCTGGCAACTTTATCAGGTGAGCTGCTGATAAGCATGATCTACAAACGACAACTCGATGAGCAGTGGCAACAGGCGGCAAATGACCTGACCAATGAACTGCTTCCTGAATGGAACGTCAAAATAATTGGTCGCTCGCGCAAGCAAAAAGTTGTTCTGAAGGATGACTTTGTAACAGAACGATTTGCGGTAGGCAAAAAGACGCTTGCCTACCAGCAAGTTGAAGGCAGCTTTACTCAGCCAAACGCCGGCGTAAATCAGCAGATGTTAAACTGGGCAGCCAAGATAGCGGGTCAGCTTAATGGTGACTTACTGGAACTGTACTGCGGCAATGCCAATTTCTCCCTGGCTTTGGCTGACTATTTTGAGCAGGTTGTTGCCACAGAAATCTCGCGAACCTCGATAAAGTCGGCTCAGTACAATATCGCACTTAACGGCATTGACAATGTTCAGGTTCTGCAAATGTCCGCTGAAGATGTATCAAAGGCACTGGCTAATGGCTCAGCTTTAAAGCATATCGACCTTGCCAGCATGACCCTGAACACTGTGCTGGTAGATCCACCGCGGGCCGGGCTGGATCCGGATACATTGCAATTGGTAAGTCGTTTCAACGACATTATTTACATTTCCTGCAATCCGCAAACCCTTGCAGATAACTTGCAGATACTTGATAAAACCCACCGGGTTGTTTGTAGCGCGTTATTTGACCAGTTTCCTTACAGCCACCATGTTGAGACCGGTCTCTGGCTACAAAAGCGTTAACTT
The DNA here is from genome assembly GCF_019100565.1 of Arsukibacterium indicum. Lineage (GTDB taxonomy): Bacteria > Pseudomonadota > Gammaproteobacteria > Enterobacterales > Alteromonadaceae > Alishewanella > Alishewanella indicum. Next base: position 2,056 of record NZ_JAHRID010000010.1, read on the forward strand.
TTCGCTTTGTTTCTGCCGTAGCTTGCAGCGCCATGTGCTAACCAACGCAATTGAGTGACAGTGCGACTGGTTAAACTGGCGTATTGTTCTGGTGGAGCGTCCAAAGCATCAGCTCCGGTATGAAAAACCAGAGTAACCATCGCTTCAGCCTGCAATTGCGCCAGCTCATCCGGACAGGCTGTCTCTTTACGCAGATAATGCGCCAACTCGGCCGAGAAGTGTTGGATTTCGCGGGCCACTGCCGCCCGAAACGCAGCCGAAGTGCCTGAGCGCTCTCGCAACAGCAACCTGAAGACATTACTGTTACCTGTAACAAACTCCATAAAGGTTTCAATTGATGTACTGATTACGCTGCCATTATTTTCAATTCGCTGTCTTGCCTGACGCATTAACTGGCGCAGCATTAAACCTGCCTCGTCAACTAAGGTTAAACCCAGTTCGTCCATATCGGCAAAATGCCGGTAGAATGAAGTTGGCGCTATGCCAGCTTCCCGGGCAACTTCCCGCAAACTTAAACTAGCGAAACTTTTTTCAGCGCTCAGCTGAGAAAAAGCGGCTTCTATTATAGCCTTACGCGTTCTTTCTTTTTGTTGCGCTCTGCTCACAGCCCATCCTGTCTAAAAATTTGCTATTTTATACCTTGACCTTGCCCTGCTGGCTAGTTAAATTAGCGTACAGTTGTAAGCTCAAAGTGTCTAATATGAAAAAAGCGCCCATAATATGGACCACCACTATTTTATTCAGTGTAACCTTCCTTGTCGCCGCGATTGCTGTGCCCTGGTATGCCCTAGTGGTGGGTTTCGGCTGGTTTGAAATTATCGCCACCATTGTAGCCCTTGGCTACTGCGGTATGTCAATTACTGCAGGTTATCATCGGTTATGGGCCCACAAGACCTACGATGCTCACCCTTTACTGCAATGGTTTTTTGCAATTGGGGGAGCTTTCGCACTGCAAAACAGTGCCTTACACTGGTCATCAGATCACCGCGATCATCACCGGCACGTAGATAATAACGACAAAGATCCCTATTCTGCCGGTCGTGGTTTCTGGTATAGCCACATTGGCTGGATGTTACGTGATTATCAGGGAGATGTTTATAACGATTACTCCAATGTTCGCGATTTACAAAAAAATCGCATTGTTGCCTGGCAACACAAGCATTATCTTTTACTTACAATCGCGACCAATCTGGGTATTCCGGTATTGCTGGGCTGGCTTAGCGGCAACATGCTTGGCATGATATTGAGTGTTGGCGTATTAAGGCTTGTGTTAAGTCATCATTTTACTTTTTTTATTAACTCGCTTGCTCATATCTGGGGTAGTCAACCCTATACCGACAAAAATTCGGCTCGCGACAATGGCGTGCTTGCATTTCTGACTTATGGTGAGGGTTATCATAATTATCACCATATTTTCGAATACGATTACCGAAATGGTATCAGATGGTGGCAGTTTGACCCGACAAAATGGTTAATTAAAACCAGTAGCTTTATTGGTCTGACCCGGAACCTAAGGACTGTACCAGAAGAACGCATTGCCATGGCAAAAGCAAAAATGCAATTAGTGCGGGCCCAACAGAAAGCTCAGTTGCTGCCAAACTCTGAACAGCTCTTGCAACTTTTAGAGCGCGAGTACGAACTACTTGTTGCCAGAATTCAGGATTTTTACCTTCTGAAAAAACAATTTGTGGTTCAGAAAAAGCAAGCCTTGATTGAGCAATACCAATCTGCTGATTTTAAGTTACGGTACCGCGAGTTTAAATACCATCTGCAGCAACAACACCGGCATTGGCAGAGGCTGACAGCCGCTTTTCAATGATACTAAAAAGAGGCTGCGGCCTCTTTTTTTGCGTTAAAGACCTGTTATGCTGACAAGCAACTGATTGCACAGAAAAGGCGATGCTTGTGACCGAGAAAAAGATTACAAAGAAAACGGTATATGATTATGACGCCATAGTTATTGGTACGGGCCCTGGTGGTGAGGGTGCTGCCATGTATCTGGCCAAAAGCGGTAAACGCGTTGCTGCCATAGAACGGTATAAATCAGTTGGTGGCGGCTGTACTCACTGGGGTACTATTCCATCCAAAGCATTACGGCACTCTGTAAGCCGGCTAATCGAATTTAATGAAAATCCGTTGTTTCAATTAGATGATCAACATACCCGCCTGACGTTTTCTCAGATTTTGAAGCACGCGGCCGGCGTTATCCGCAAACAGGTAAAATTAAGAGCCGGCTTCTATGACCGTAACCTCGTTAAAATACATCAGGGCGAAGCTCGCTTCATTGATGCTCACACTCTTGAAATTTCAGACGATGACGGCAGTAGTTATACTCTGAGTGCTGAGAATATTGTTATTGCCACAGGCTCAAGGCCTTATCGCCCACCCCAGGTTAATTTTAACCATACGCGCATTTACGACAGTGACACAATTCTATCGCTGGCCCATGAACCGAAACACATTATTATTTACGGTGCTGGTGTTATTGGTTGTGAGTATGCCTCGATATTCCGTGGCCTTGGCGTAAGAGTTGATCTGGTTAATACCCGGGATCGGCTGTTATCTTTTATGGATGCAGAGATATCAGACTCACTTAGTTATCATTTCTGGAATTCTGGCATGACAATTCGTCATGGTGAAGAGTTTGCTCAGATCGAAGGTCATGAAGACGGAGTAGTGTTGCACTTACAATCAGGCAAAAAGATGAAAGCAGACTGTTTTCTGTTTGCTAATGGCCGTACCGGCAATACTGACATGTTAAATCTGGCGGCAATTAACCTGAACGCAGATAGCAGGGGCTTAGTCAGCGTTAATTCGCGTTACCAGACCAGTATCGACAATATTTATGCGGTTGGTGATGTTATTGGTTACCCGAGTTTAGCCAGTGCAGCATACGATCAGGGCCGCCTGGCAGGCGAAGCTATCGTTAAGGGAAATTTAGATGGGCATCTTATTGCGGATATCCCAGTCGGCATTTATACCATTCCAGAAATGAGTTCCGTCGGTAAAACTGAGCAGGAACTGACCAATGCTAAAATACCGTATGAAGTTGGCCGTGCTCAGTTCAAACACCTGGCAAGAGCGCAAATTGCTAACACCAGTGTGGGTAGTCTGAAAATACTGTTTCACCGTGATACGTTGGAAATACTTGGCATTCACTGTTTTGGTGAGCGTGCAGCAGAAATTGTTCACATCGGCCAGGCGATTATGATGCAGACAAACGGTGGTAATAATCTTAATTATTTTGTTCATACCACATTTAATTATCCTACTATGGCCGAGGCATACCGGGTTGCCGCATTAAATGGCCTCAACCGTCTTTTTTAACAATACAGCAGGAATGATTCATAACAACATGAAAGTAAACAAAATAATTATTTTTGTTTTGACTGATGAATCATTGTAAACTCAATGAAAGAATAAAATTTTGTGGGAAAGTCGTGGAGACCTGTTATGCCAATAGTTCGTATTAGTCTGGCTTGGATTGCAATCTGCTTCTCATGGCATGCTGTTGCAGATTTTCCTACTGCAAAATCGTTATTTGAAAAACAAGAATATCAACTGGCAAAACCCAGGCTGGAAAAACTGGCAGAGCTCGGCCATGTTGAAGCACAATTTCTGGTATCCAGAATTTATGCCGAAGGATTGGGAACAGATGTAGACATCAATAAAGCCTATGCATGGACCCTTATTGCCCGGGATCGGGATCACGCGGAGGCTGCTGAAAATTATCTGACCCTACGACGAAAGCTTGAATCACGCCGCGAAGGCAAGGAAGCGTTTAACGACCTTAACAGCAAATATGGCAAAGAAGCATTGTTTGGCAATTTATATCCAATGGCCAATAGGTTTGTTGTTGGTAGTGGTACAAGAATAAAAGCAATCCGCCAGGATGAACCTAACTATCCCAGTTATTTTGAACGGGGTGGTGTGTCGGCATGGGCGGTGGTTCATTATGATATAAATGAAGACGGTAAAGTCGAAAATGCTAAGGTAGTTGCGTCGTTCCCGGTTGATGGTATTAACGAATATGTTTTGGATGCGGTCAACAGTTGGCGTTTTGAACCGCCAAGAGATTTATATGGCGACACCAAGCGGCTGGAAATGCAATTACACAGTTTTCAGATTAAAGCGAATCAGGGTTCTCAGTCTCGCCGGTTTAACCGTGAAAACAAGGAGTATCTTGATGCAATAGAGGCGGCAGCGAAAGCTGAATTTGCTGAGTATCAGTACCTGTACGCTATTCTGGCAGAAAGTAACATTATCAAAACTGAAAATCCGCTTGAGTGGTATCAGAAAGCGGCCATTAACGGTCATCAAACTGCCCAATACCGGTTGGCGCAGTGTCTGATAACAGGCAATGGTTGCGACAAAGACCGCAGCAAAGCTGTTAACTGGCTGGCGGTAGCAGCCGAAGGCGGTAACCCAAAAGCGGCCTACTTATTGGCACAGGAGTTACTTGACAGCAATAACGTTAACTTTGAGCCACGCAAAGCAGCCCGCTATCTGGAGCTGGCCGCATTGCAAGAGTATATGCCAGCTATAGCAGATTACGCGTCACTACTGGCGATGTCAGATGATCCGCAAATCTATAATCCTAACAAGGCGGTCAGCCTGGCTGAACAAGGACGGGCTATCGACCCTAATCATCCTGATTTATTATCTACGCTGGGCGTAGCCTTTATTGAGCTTGGTCAGCAGGGGCGGGGAGAAACTATGCTACAACAAGCTATAACAGAGGCAAGAAAACGGAACTGGGCAACCCAGAATTTCGAAGACCTGTTACTTGACTACCAGACCTCTGTTGCTGGCACCAATTGAATAAAAAGGCCATCAGATGATGGCCTTTTTATTATTCTTTATCACTGGTATCCAGATGATATGTGCGGCTTAATGACTGCACCGCCTCGATAAACACTCCGGCACGTTCAGGATCCACGTCAGGCGTAATACCGTGCCCCAGATTAAATACATGTCCCGAGCCCTGGCCGAAACTATCTAATATTGATAATACTTCCTGCCGAATCCGCTCTGGCGAGCCAAGCAGCACCGATGGGTCCATATTGCCCTGCAACGCCACTTTGTCGCCTATTCGGGCCCGGGCACTACCAATATCAGTGGTCCAGTCCAGCCCTACCCCGTCGCAGCCTGTCGCAGCAATGGTCTCTAGCCACTGACCACCATTTTTTGTGAATAAAGTTACCGGCACTTTCCGACCATCAGCCTCACGAGTTAGCCCATTAACAATAGTTTGCATATAGCTCAATGAAAACTCTTTGTAGTCGCGCGGAGTCAGAATGCCGCCCCATGTATCAAATATCATTACTGACTGCGCACCGGCAGCAATTTGCGCATTCAGGTAAAGCACAACACTTTGTGCAAGTTTGTCTAACAGCATATGCAGCACTTCAGGTTCACTGTACATCATCTTTTTAATGATACTGAACGTTTTGCTACCGCTGCCTTCCACCATATAGGTTGCCAGAGTCCATGGGCTACCTGAAAAACCAATAAGTGGCACACTACCATTCAGTTCACGACGAATAGTTCGGACGGCATCCATTACATATCTTAATTCTTGCTCCGGATCAGGAATCGGTAAGTTGACCACATCCATAAAATCACGAATTGGTCGCTGGAATTTAGGGCCCTCGCCCTCGCCAAAGTATAACCCCAGGCCCATTGCATCGGGAATAGTTAAAATATCGCTGAACAAAATAGCGGCATCCAGCGCATACCGTCGCAACGGCTGCAACGTCACTTCACACGCTAATTCAGGGTTTTTACACAGTGACATAAAGTCACCTGCCACAGCGCGGGTAGCACGGTACTCTGGCAGATAACGACCAGCTTGTCGCATCATCCAGACTGGTGTCCGGTCCACTGGCTGTTTTAACAGTGCTCGCAGGTAACGGTCGTTTTGTAACTGCATAATTCATTCGCCTTCAATAAAATCTGGGCAAGTTTAGCATCTGTCATCGCCTGACTCTAGGTTATTAATCTGCAGTTCATATTTTTTATGTTCAGTGCTTGTATCGATAAACGCTATCTGTTATAAACTAATTGCGCTAGTGAAGAATTATAAGCGAGAAGCCTGATTTACAGGACCGTGTTGTACCAAGTTAAGCCACATTTTGTGGCTTTTTTATTTGCTGCCATCCATGGCGCAAACCCTTCGGGCCAACTCTTTGCATTGTTAAAAATCTTTCCGGAAGATTTTTTATTTGCTGCCGTTTAGAGAATTATTTTTGCTGTAGTTGCCTGATAATCCTGCCAGACAATGTTTCCGCCGGCGGCACTTCAGGTAAGTCATTTAAATCAAACCAAGCTGCTTCAGCAATTTCGTTCGGCTGACACACAATACTCCCTCGTACGTAGTCTGCAGTAAAACCAGTCATTAACGAATGAGGAAACGGCCAGGGTTGACTGCCAACATATGACAAATTTTTAATATCTACCCCTACCTCTTCTTTGACTTCGCGAACAGCGGCCTGTTCCAGCGTTTCCGCAGACTCCACAAAGCCAGCCAGAATTGAGAAGAAGCCGGGTTTATGCCGGCTGGATCGCGCCAGCAGTATTTGTCCCGGGCGGGTGATACCCACCAGTACGCAGGGGGCAATTCTTGGATAACACCGATGGCCGCACTTATTACAAAGTGCTGCCAGTTCCCAGTTCACCAGATGCATAGCACTGCCGCACTGGCCACAGAAGCGATGAGTTTGTAAAAATAGCGAAACCTGCAGCGCCCGCGCAGCAAGCTGGAATAACTGTTCATCCTGACTCAACAAACTTCGGGCTGAATGCCAGCAGGAATCATCAGTGATTTGATCATGATCTACCAGCAGGTAGCAGGGTTGCTGCTGATACTGACCTAACCAGCAAATTTGCTCAGGCTCTGCCACTATGGCTAAATCTGCCAGTTTACCCTGCGGCACAAGGCCTTTGTCGGTCAGAAACAGCCGCCCTTTGTTAACAACAAACCAGTACCCCGACTGATTTGTTGGCAAAGTAATGCTGTGTTTTATCATGATAATGTCCTTCATTGACATAGTATATTCAGTTACATATCAGTGCACTGTTGCTATGATACGACTTGCTCACTGGGCTGACCAATAAAAAAATGGTTGATTTTTAGTGTGAATTTCTTTTAATTAGAGGTAGCAGAATTTTTACTGCTCTTAAGGAGAAGACAATGTACCGTCGTGTGCAACAAGCGCAACAAAAGTGGGGAGGGTCGTTAACTGCTATAGATAACTGGCTTGACGAGCGTCAGCAGCTTATTGTCAGTTATTGCAAGTTAGCTGGCTTACCTCCATTTGAAAAGGATCGTCATACGTTGCCTGCTCAGGACAAAATCCGCGAATTCTGCCAGCTATTGATGGATTACTTATCTGCCGGTCACTTTGAAGTTTATGAACGCATCGTTGATCAGTGCACCGTAAATGGAACAGACTCCCGAAAATTAGCAGATAGCTTATATCCAAAGATTTCAGTATCAACTGACTTGGCACTAAGCTTTAATGACGCTTACGCTGATCATTTAAGCACCCGTAACAGTGCAGCATTTGATCGGGAATTGTCTGAACTGGGGCAAGCTTTAGAAGAGCGATTTGAGCTGGAAGATGAACTGATTGATACATTACACGCTAAACATACTGATGATAGTGTGTCTGCATAAGTTACCAGGCTTAAGTAAATAGCAGCGACAACCTATTGTTGTCGCTGCCTGACTACTGATTATTCCGCTGAAACAATCTCAAGCAACTCAACTTCAAATACTAAAACGCTATGTGGGGTAATTACGCCCATATCGCGCTCACCATAAGCCAGTTCAGACGGTATGGTAAACTTGTATTTTGAACCCACATTCATCAGCTGCACACCTTCTGTCCAACCTGGTATAACCCGGTTTAACGGAAATTCTGCCGGTGCATCACGATCGTAAGAGCTGTCGAATTTAGTGCCGTCTGTCAACGTACCGGTATAATGCACCTTTACAACATCAGTAGCCGCTGGCTTGGCACCGTCACCTTGCTCCAGTACTTCATATTGTAAACCTGATTCAGTAACCGTTACGCCTTCTTTGCTGGCATTTTGCTCTAAATAAGCTTTACCGGCAGCAATTACCGCTTCAGACTCTGCTGCAGCAATTTCAGCCTGCTTAGCACGATATTGCTCGTCCAGACTGGCCAGTAGCGTTTGAATTTCTTCATCGCTGACACTTGAGTTGCCAGCCAGACCGTCTTTAACACCTTGCATAATCAAATCACTGTTCAGCTCAACAGCAATTTTGTCATATTCCTGAATAGTACTTTCCAGATACCGACCGGCAGATACGCCAAGACTATAAGCCTGTTTTGCTTGCTCGGTATCTAACGCAGGTGCTTCAGGTTGTTGCTCTTTCTGGCAGGCTGATAACGTTAGCATTGCCACGGCAATAAGTGATAATTTGGTTGTTACGCGCATTCATTTCTCCAATTATTGGCAGCCTGGCTGCAAAAGTGTGTTTTAATAATTTGTCAGGTTCTGACCTATACTAACGGTTTGTGCGAATGAGGTTAACACCCGCAATGAAATATCCTGTGCTTTTTCTCACTTTTTTAATGATGTCGTGTACAAAAGTGGAAACAACGGCACTGCAGCAGTGGCAACATGTCGCTCAGGGCAGTTATGCTGCTGAAATAGCCCAAAATGGCAACTTCGCTGTCGTCTCGTCAGTGCAGCACGGTGTAGCATATTGGGATCTGGAAAAAAACGCGCTTAAATACCAGTGGCAACATAACCCGGACCAGGAGAATCTGGTATTCAGTCTGGCTATCAGCCCGGATAACAGTTATGTATTAACAGCTGATCAGCAAACTTTTGCTCTATGGCGCACAGATACTGGCCAGAATGCTGGTTTCTGGCAGCTTGACCAGTCAACAGTGCGCGATGTTGCACTGTCAGCCAATGGCGCACATCTGCTGATAGGTAAAAGTGATGGCGCGGTGCAACATATCACCCTAAGCTCAGGCCGGCGCCTGGAATTTCTGGGGCACAGCGAGAAAATTAACAGCGTGGCAATGTCACCTAATGGTCGCTACGCCCTGACTGGCAGCAATGATTATCAGGCTTACCTGTGGGATACTGACAGCGCTCAGATTATTCATACCTTCAGCCACCCCAGCCGGGTGAGCAAAGTTGCCCTAGATCCCAAAGGTCGCTTTGCCTTTACTGCCGACAGTCAGAGCCTGGCTAGGATTTGGGATATTCAAACCGGAGCGCTGGTCAGTACCCTGCAAATTACCGCGCGCCAGCAAGTATTCAGTGCTGTGCGTTTTAGTGATGATGGCAATTATTTACTTACCGGCGCCCCAACCCGCAACGCTGCCTTGTGGCGGGTAAGTGATGGCCAGGAGCTGCAGCGTTGGCGGGTAACGCCACTGGATGGTAGCCGGCCAGCCGGGGCTGTGGTTCATGCAGTAGCATTCTTAAGCCCAACACGTATAATTACCGAAAGCTCCAGTGGCTTTGCCGAGGTATGGGAAATTAATTATGACTGAGCACGATGCTGCCATGCAGCAACAACTTATTGAGCTGGAAAGTAAATTGGCGTTTCAGGAAGACACTGTTAACAGCCTGAATAATGAATTACATCAACATCAGCAACGGATAGAAAAATTGCAGCAACAGGTGATGTTACTGGCCGAGAAGCTCCGGCAGTTACCAGATGATCAGGGCATATTACGTCCTGAGGAAGAACCACCACCACCACACTATTAGCAGCAGGCAGACATTTCGCCAGCAAACTATTCCGGTTTAAACACGCCAATTACCTGCTCGCTGGCGCGGCTGGCCTTGCTAACCTGCTGGTCTGGCTGCACCATCTGATGGCCGCAACTAACACATTCGACTTTTTCCACATTATTTTCCAGAAATAACATCATGGTATCCATGGCGTGGCACTTCGGGCAACTGGCACCGGCGATAAAACGTTTTTTCTTACGAACAGTCATAGTTATCTCAATTCATTAGTAGCAATTTTCAGCCTGGCCCCTTGGTTTATGCTGGTTATAGCGTAAAATTGGCGCCCTAGTTCAGTATTACAGGTAAAAGCATGATTCAGTTACAGCAGGTTGAACTGCGCCGCGGCCCACAGGCATTGTTTACGAACGCCGATCTTACCGTATTTCCGGGGCAAAAAGTCGGAATAATTGGTGCCAATGGTTGCGGTAAATCCAGCTTGTTTGCTTTGCTGCAAGGGAAACTGCATGCTGATGCCGGTAATATTAACATTCCGGAGCGCTGGGTTATTTCTACTGTTGCTCAGGAAACGCCTGCGCTGGACTGCACCGCCATGGACTATGTGCTGCAGGGCGATGAAAAACTATTCCCGTTGTTAGTTAAAGCGCGCAGTCAGTGCAGTGAAGCGGATTTAGGCGCGGTGCATTTACAGATTGAGGCTATGGACGGTTACCGGGCTGAAGCAAAAGCGGGTGTATTGCTCGACGGTTTGGGTTTTAGTGGTGACGCCCAGCAGCAGGCGGTAAAATCGTTTTCCGGTGGCTGGCGTATGCGCCTGAACCTGGCAAAGGCATTAATGCAACCGGCTGAGTTACTGCTGTTGGATGAGCCAACCAACCACCTGGATTTAGATGCAGTGCTGTGGCTGGAAAAATATCTGGCCAATTATCAGGGCACGCTACTACTGATAAGCCACGACCGGGATTTTCTGGATGCCGTAACGGACAATATTGTCCATATCGAGCGCCAGACTTTAACTCTATACAAAGGTAACTACAGCCAGTTTGAACGCCAGCGCGCTGAGCAATTATCCCAGCACCAGGCCAATTTTGACAAGCAGCAGCGTCAGGTGGCACACCTGCAGAAATTTATCGACCGCTTTAAAGCTCAAGCCACCAAGGCCCGCCAGGCGCAAAGTCGGATAAAAGCGCTGGAGCGGATGACCATCCTGGCACCGGCTCATGTTGATTCGCCATTTAGCTTTAGTTTTCGTGAACCGAAATCACTGCCTAATCCACTGTTAAAAATGGATAACGTACAAGCCGGTTATGCTGATAAAGTGATTTTAAGCCAGATTAAATTTCAGCTGCTGCCCGGCAGCCGCATAGGCCTGCTGGGACGCAATGGCGCCGGTAAATCTACCCTGATAAAACTGCTCTCTGGCAGCATGCAGCCGCAAAGCGGCGAGATCTGGTATGCCAACGGTGTTAGCCTGGGCTATTTTGCCCAGCATCAGCTGGAGACCTTACGTCCGCAAGATTCGCCCCTGCAGCATCTTGTACGATTGGACCCATTAGTTCCCGAGCAAAAACTTCGTGATTTTCTGGGTGGTTTTGGTTTTCATGGCGATAAGGCGCTGGAGGCCTGTGCACCATTTTCCGGCGGCGAAAAAGCCCGGCTGGTGCTGGCATTAATTGTTTATCAGCGCCCTAACCTGCTGCTGCTGGATGAACCTACCAACCACCTTGATTTAGATATGCGTGAAGCTATCGTTATGGCCTTGCAGGAGTTTGAAGGCGCCATTGTTATTGTCTCGCATGACCGCCATTTGCTAAGCAGCTGCACAGACGAATTCTATTTAGTCGCCCATGGCCGGGTAGCACCCTTTGACGGTGATTTAACTGACTACTATCAGTGGCTACAACAAGATGCCCGACAGAGCAACACCAGTAATCAGGCGGATGCGCCCGCCACTGGCAACGTTATTCGCAAAGATCAAAAAAGACTGGAAGCAGATCTACGAAATTTACTGCGGCCATTAAAACAAAAGATTGAAAAGCTGGAGCAACAACAACAAAAATTGACGGAGCAACTGGCCAGCATTGAACAGCAACTGGCTGATGCGGATATTTACAGTGCTGAGCGTAAAGCCGAACTGACTGCCTTATTAGCGAAACAAGCTACTGCCAGCAGCACCCTGGCCAGTATTGAAGAAGATTGGTTTCTGGCTCAGGAAGAGCTGGAGCAAAAAACAGAGCAGTTCTGGAAAAATAATGGTTAGCAGGCCATCAGCAGAAGCACTCTGGCAGTTTAGTCTGGCCTTGTATCCCAAAGTCCAGTCCCTCTGTCTGCAGTGGCAGGATAACTTCGGAGTGAATATCAATTTACTGTTGCTGTTGTGCTATCTGGAGCAACAGCAACTTAGCCTCACTCATCAGCAACTGCTGCAGCTGACAGCAGAGTTGGAGCAGTTTAGTAGTCAGTTTACCAAACCATTGCGTGCCTTACGCCGCAAGAGCAGCAGTGCCAGCCTGTCAACCAGCCAGCAGCAACAACTTAAGCAAAGCTTACTACAGGCCGAACTTAAGCTGGAGCAGCTTGAACAACAGCTGTTGCTTAAACATTGCCCCTCGTTAACAACCAACGCCAAGCCACTACTTGAGCTGTATTTTTCGCAAATAAATGCGAAAAGCCCTGCACTTGCGGCGCAAATTATTGATCTGCGTCAAGCCTGCCGCCAACTGAACTAGCCACGCTGTCAAACTTTGATCTGTGTCACTTCACCGTCTGAGGCCACTGCCTAAACTGTGCTTACATACATAGCAAGAGGGTAAGGTTATGAACCTGTGGCATGAATTTCTAAACGATCCGGTAATTTTTATTTCTTTTAGCGGGCTGGCCATCGTCATTGGCCTCTGCCTGTTTTACGCCATCTATTTTATCTATAAAATTGACCACGATGTGCCAGAGTCAAAGCAGCAATAAAGCCGGTTTGCGGCGGAAAGCTCTGCTTCAAGTTTCCAGATAACTCAGTTTGTCCGGCACACCATTCCAGTTATCAGCATCGGCTGGCGGGGCTTTTACTTCGCGGATATTGGGCCATAGCTCGGCCAATTCTGCATTAAGTGCGATAAAACCTTGCTGATCAGCAGGCACTTTATCTTCCTGTACTATGGCGTTGGCCGGGCATTCTGGTTCGCACAGGGCACAATCGATACAAATTGTCGGGCTTATCGCCAGAAAATTGGGCCCTTCAAAAAACGCATCTACTGGGCATACTGCTACGCAATCGGTATATTTGCATTTAATACAATTATCCAGCACCACAAAGGCCATAACGCTAATGTTCCTGTTAAATGAGGTTTGTTGTCCCCTAAGAAGAGATCATACTGCAGCAATCAAAAAAAACAAACTGGCTTCAATCCAGTTGTCCATAAACCAAACTACGTACCTGACTTTATGCCTGCTTGCTAAAAGTGTCCGAACCCTATAACGTAAAATTATCTGCGGTACCGGATCTTTGTATCTGGTGCTACTTAATTATGGCTGTGTCTCAGGAGCCAACATGACCAGCAGCAAGCAAATTTTAATCGCTGAAGACGATAGCTTTTTGCTGTCGCTACTTGAGCTGCAGTGCAGCAGTATGAATATGCAAACATGCTGCGTAGAAAACGGCGAGCAATTGATTGCAGAAGCGCTTAGTTATCAATACGATATTATATTAACCGATATTCAGATGCCATTGTGTGACGGTATTCAGGCAATGCAGATACTACGGCGCCTTGGCTATGACCGCCCGATATTTGCGATGTCGGCTGATAGTCTGGACTGCGCAGGTTTCGATTGTATTTTACAAAAACCAGTAGACATTGATCAGCTGGCTGGGCTGTGTGACCAAACACCGCAACAACATAAAGTTCAGCTACAAATCAACAGCGAGCTCACTGACCTTTTTTACCAGAATTTAGCCCAGCTTAGCCAGGATTTTACTACCGCACTCCAGCAACAGGATGTCACGACGATGCGGCAAATCTGCCATAAAATTAAGGGCGGAGCTGCAAGTTTTGGTCACATGAATCTGAGCCAGCTGGCTGACCGCATGCAGCACCGACTTGCTAATGATAGCCCTGACAACACGCTGTTTCAGGAATCCAGACAGTTTCTGCTGATATTGCAGCAATCGGGGGCAGACAATGAGGCAACCTAAAATATTGTTGGTAGATGACGTTGATTACAGTCGCCAACTGCTGCGAAACAATATCATGGCGCTGGCTGCTACCAAGTTGCTGAAAAATCGCAGTTACAATTTTTTCAACGCAGGCACTGCAACAGATGCCAATATTTTATTCAGATTGCACCAGCCCGATGTTGTATTCCTTGATATTGAGCTACCAGACCAGTCCGGCCTGGAGCTATTAGCACAGTTTAAACAACAAAAACCTGAATGTTGTATCGTTATGATAAGTGGCGCCAGCACGCTGGAGAATGTTACCCAAAGCATTAAAATGGGCGCAGCTACCTTTATTGTAAAACCCTTTAGTGGCGATAAAATTCTGGCAGCAATGCGATTAATGGAAAAACGATTTCATCAGATAACTACGTTAAATGATTCCTGACGCTAAGCTTAAAATGACTTACATGACATCTTTGACCGATATTCATATAACCGCTGCAAAACCCTTACGGACATTCGCTGCAGCTTGGCGTAAAATAGCGCCATCTTGTGAGCGGCTGGCCTGTTGCCTGGTCGCAATGACACCGATACGGAACCTCTATGCTGCGCCTGACCGAAATAAAACTACCACTAAACCACGATGAAAAAGCGCTAACTGCTGCTATTTTAAGTAAATTACAGATAAACGCTGAGCAACTTCACAGCTTTACTGTATTCAAACGCGGCTTTGATGCCCGCAAAAAAACTGATATTCAGTTAATTTACACTCTGGATTTAGAGGTAGAGAACGAAGCGCAGCTGTTAGCCACCTTTGCCAGCGATCAGCATGTTAAACCCTCGCCTGATACCAGCTATAAATTTGTCGCCCGGGCGCCGGCTGAATTAGCCGAACGACCAATTGTGATTGGCCTTGGCCCCTGTGGTTTATTTGCCGGTTTACTATTAGCGCAAATGGGCTTTAAACCAATTATTTTGGAGCGCGGTAAAGAAGTACGTGAGCGCACCAAAGACACCTTTGGCTTCTGGCGTGGCAAAGCGCTAAACCCAGAATCAAACGTGCAATATGGCGAAGGCGGAGCCGGTACCTTTTCTGATGGCAAGCTTTACAGCCAGGTAAAAGATCCGAAGCATTATGGCCGCAAAGTAATGAGCGAATTTGTGGCAGCCGGTGCGCCTGAAGAGATCATGTACGTCAGTAAGCCGCATATCGGTACCTTTAAGCTGGTGGCGATGGTTGAAAAAATGCGGGCGAAAATCATCGAGCTGGGCGGCGAAATCCGCTTTAGTAGCAAAGTCGAAAAACTGCATATTGATAATGGCCAGTTAACCGGTTTAACTCTGGCCAGCGGCGAGCAACTGCACAGCAAACATGTGGTGCTGGCGGTTGGCCACAGTGCCCGTGATACCTTTCAGATGCTGTACGATCAGGGCGTGCATATTGAAGCCAAGCCGTTCTCTATTGGCTTTCGGATAGAGCACGAGCAATCGATGATAGACGAGTGCCGGTTTGGTCCTAATGCCGGCAACCCGATTCTGGGCGCTGCGGATTATAAATTGGTGCACCATTGCAGCAATAACCGCACTGTTTACAGTTTTTGTATGTGCCCGGGCGGCACCGTGGTGGCCGCAGCCTCTGAGCCAGGCCGGGTAGTCACCAACGGAATGAGCCAGTACTCACGCCACGAGCGTAATGCCAACAGCGCCATTGTGGTGGGTATTGACCCCGAGCGTGATTACCCTGGCCACCCACTGGCAGGTATCGCCCTGCAGCGCCAGCTGGAAGAGCAGGCCTTTAAAGTCGGCGGCGAAAGCTACCACGCACCAGCGCAACTGATTGGTGACTTTTTAAAAGGCCGCGCTTCTGCCGGGCTTGGCGAAGTAAAGCCGTCTTATACTCCGGGTATTACCTTAACCGATCTGACTCAGGTGCTGCCCGACTTTGCCATCGCGGCTATTCGCGAAGCGATACCGGCGTTTGACCGTCAGATTAAAGGTTTTGCCAAAGCTGATGGTTTGTTAACCGGCGTGGAAACCCGCACCTCGTCGCCCATTTGCATTAAACGCGGCAGCGATTATCAAAGCATTAATGTCAGAGGCCTGTATCCGGCCGGGGAAGGCGCAGGCTATGCCGGTGGTATTTTATCAGCCGGCATTGATGGCATAAAAGTGGCCGAAGCGCTGGCACTGGCCATGCTGGATGCTGATTCTGCTACTGATAATACTGCGACTGCATAACCACCGTGCCTGACGGACTTCGCCGGCAGTACTACCGCAATGGCCCGCCACACCGGGCCGGTGCCGATGTCAGTTTTGGTGATTTAGTTAAGATATTCGGTTTTAACAGCATTCATATTGGCCGCTGGGTACAACGTGCCGAGCAACAGCAGGCGGCTAATTTATTCTTCGATGCGCTGTGCGATTTGCAGCTGTTATTGCAAGTTCCTGAGCAGGTTATTTCGCTTAATGGCAGCCTGGCGCTGACTTATGGCATTGGCGGTCAGCGCGGTGTCTGCGCTCACTATCAGCCACAAGGTCGCATTCTGGCACTGGCCAAAAACGCCGGTGGCGGCAGCCTGGCCCATGAATGGTTTCATGCTTTTGATCACTATATTTCCAGCAAGATGTTCAGCCCGGCACCTTCCGGCAACCGCTTTGCCAGCCGCTGCTATCTGGATGGCCTGCCTGTGCGCACCCACCCGCTGAATGATCTGCTGCAGCAGGCTTTTCAGACTTTATATCTATCGGATGATGGCCAGAACGAAAGCGCCTTTTTCAACCAGTGCCGCGTACTGGATGCCTCGCGCCAGCAGCTGTATCTGGCAATGCCGGAAGAAATGGCCGCCCGGGCATTTGAGAATATGCTGCAGCGTCAGCCATTAAAAAACAGTTTTCTGGTGTCAGGCACTTTGCAAAGCAAGGCCGCTAAGTTGGGGATTTATCCGGACGAGCCTCTAAGCCACGCCCTTAGCCAGCTTTGGCTGCCGTATTTTCAAGCGTTGGGCGCCGGTTTACGTCGAAAACCAGCTTAATTAGCCGCATGGTTGAGCAGTAATTTGTTATTGCTAAGCACAACTTTATTGCCACCGGCCTGCTTTGCCTGATACATCGCTGCATCGGCCTGCTGTATCAGCGCGTTTTGGACAGAACCATGTTCCGGATACAAGGCAACACCGATACTGGGATAAATACTCAGTCGCTGACAATTAATCAGAAATGGCTGACCGAGCATCTGCCGAACGTGCTCAGCCAGTTGCAAGGCTATGCTGTCATTCGCTACCTGCTCTAAAAGCACAACAAACTCATCACCACCAAAACGGGCTACTGTATCGGTTTGCCGGATCGCCTGTTGCAGACGCTGCGCCGCTATCTGTAACACCTCATCACCGACATTATGGCCAAAACTATCATTGATATGTTTAAACTTATCTAAATCGACATAGAGTAAAGCCAGGCTGAATTGCTCGCGCTCTGCCCTGGCCAATGCTGAATGTATTCGGTCCTGAAAAAGCTCCCGGTTTGGTAAGCTGGTTAGCTGATCATATAACGCATGATGCTTTAACCTGGCCAGCATCTGCTTGCGCTCGATAGATACCGCTACCTGGGTAGCCACAAATTCCAGCATTTCCAGATCAGCATTACTGTATGCCGCTGCCTGAACTGTATTCTGCACCAGCAAAACCCCAATAATTCCACTGTGCGTTTTCAACGGTACCGCTAAAGCATTAAGATCTGCAACTAGCGCAGTCAGCCTTTGGCCAGAACTTTGCGCTGCTTGCTGCGGGCCATAAAATAGTCTGCTCTGGCCACTGTCAATAACCTGCTTGCATAACTCAGCCGTTAAAGTCTGCTTGCTTAGTGGTGTTTCGGTGGTACTGTTGTAGCCAAAACTCAAACCAGTTTGGCTATCATGCCGGGCAATGGCAAAGCTATGCATTGGCATCAGGCCGGCAATAATCTGGTGAATATGCTGATATAGCTGGTCGATGTCGTCTGCGGCAAACGCCGCTTCTGCTATGGCATAGAGTGCTGCCTGGCGGCGCTGTGCCAGTTTCAGGCTGCTGATATCACGTGCCACCGCAACCCGTTGCTGCTTATCGTCCGACCAGCGAGCCGACCAGAGCAAATGTACCACTGAGCCATCTTTACGAATATAACGGTTTTCGAAATCCAGTTTTACGGTGCCTTTGTTTATTTGCTCGGCAGTAGCCAGTGTTAAAGGCTGATCATCCGGGTGAATAAAATCCAGCATGGAGCGGCCGATCATTTCCTGCGGTTTGTAACCAAAAATGCGCTCTGCCCCTGCGCTGACAAATTGAAAGCGTCCTTGTTTATCCACTGCACAGACCGCGTCCAGCAGTAAATCAATGTAATTACTCAATACCGTATAACTGGGTTCGGTCATATTCAGCTTCGCAATTTAAATTGCTGTTGTCCGGGCGTTAACCCCCGGCTGTCATATTTAACAATAGCATGAAATTGGCAAAGGCCAACTATGCCTTAGCCAGCTCTGCCAGTAAGGTATGGCAATTGCGCCAGGTCATGCCGTATATCGTCAACTGCGGGTTGGCGCCTAGGCTGGTAGGCAGAATGGAACCGTCGAATATCGACAGGTTTTGCAGCTGATGATGCCGGCCATCTTGGTTAACTACCCCTTTCGCCGGCTCAGCACTCATATTACAGCCGCCCATCACATGGGCTGACGCCACGGTTTGCCGGTATTTTTGCATAGGCAGTACCTCGATAGCGGCTTTTGCCTCACGCCAGCTGCTGTACAACCTGGCATCATGATGAATGGGTAATACCTGTTTCGCCCCGGCAGCAAACTGCATTTCAGCCATCGACAGCAAGGCTCGACGGGCGCCCTGCCATAGATAATCAGATATTGGATAGTCCAGCTGTGGCTGTTGCTGACTGTCTAAACTTACCGTGCCGCCCTGACTTTGCGGATGAAAGCCATCTCGCAATAGCGCAATACTCACCTGCAACTTGTTAAACTGCTGCATTAAAGCAGCATGCTGCTCACCGGTACCAATCAACTTCGTCGCCATTAATACCGGATGCACCGGGGCAGTCTCCAATTTATAGCCAATCTCGTCACCTGCTGGCCAGACAAACTGATCGGAATAAACCGACTGTGGTGCACCGGCATGGCCATTTATGTCGTCAGCAAACAACGCACCGCTAATTAGTGACGGATGCAGGTAGGTATGCTTGCCCAGCCGCCCCGAAGGGTTAGGCACTTTAGAGCGCAGCAATACAGCGGGTGAGCCAATGGCACCGGCCGCCAGAATATAGTGTTTGGCGCGAATTCGGATGCGAATATCACTGCGCGGCTGAAAATGCTGATCAACCGGTACCGCTTCAAGCCCGTTAACCTTATCGCCCTTCCAGCGCAGTTGCCGTACCGAAACCCGTGAAATAAGCGTCGCGCCCAGCGCCATCGCCGCCGGTATGGTACTGACCAGCATCGATTGTTTACCATTGATCGGGCAGCCCATGCCACAATAGCCTAAATTAGCGCAGCCATTGACGTTGCGGTTTATCACCGTATATTCCCAGCCCAATGCTTCGCAGCCCCGTTGCAGTGCACTGTTATTGCCGTTAGGCGGTATTGGCCAGGGTGTAATATTCAACCGTTGCTCGGCTTTGACAAAATATGGCGCTAGCTCATCTGCACCGGCAAAATTTAAACCAAACTCGCTTTGCCAATAATCCAATGTGGGTTGCGGCGTGCGAATAGAAGTAGTCCAGTTAACAGTGGTAGAGCCGCCAACCGTGCGCCCCTGCAAAATACCAATAGCACCATCTCGGGTTTGCCGCGCTGCGCCTTCCTGATATAAATGCGGGTAAGCCCAGCGCTCTTCCATCACAAAATCAGCGCGGGTGTAATAAGCTCCCTCTTCTAACAGCAACACCTTAAAACCCGCCTGAGCCAATTGCTCAGCGGCAATGCCGCCACCGGCACCAGAGCCGATAATTGCAATATCAGCGTCAAACTGCTGATCTTCAGTAAACTGGCTGGCATCCAGGTGATTAGTCATTAACGAAACCTCGGTGCAGTATACGCCAGTAGCTGCCAGTGCTCGGGCTGACCATAATAAGCGCCATACAATAAAGCACGCAGGCCATGATAAGCTTGCTGCAATACCTCAAGATAACTGTCGCGCCAGCTATCCAATAATGCCAAGCGCTGCTGAATGCTTAAATCCACCAGCTGAGTTAAATGGCCGGTCAGGCCCAACCGGCTGAACCGGTTGGCTAACAAATTAAACAGCTGATGAAGTTCCTGCTGCTGACGTAACGGCAAAAAGGCCAGATAATCATTCACCGCCGCTTTAGTTCGCGCAAGTTCAGCGGCAGCCAAGGTCGCATCTTGGGGCAAAGCGCCGTACAATAGCGCAGGCAATACGGCCGACAGCACTAAGTCACGATTGTTATCATCAGCGTTCAGGCTTTGCCGCCAGCCATGCCAGGTTAAGGTGACACCTAAACTGGCTGCAGCAGCGAGCGCTATACCGGATAAAATAAATTGCCGCCGAACCATAGTGCTGTACCAGTAGTAGAATTTAAGCCATTGTTTATCAGGATACGTGCATTTGCAAGCTCAGCTCAGACCAGTACCAAAGCAGCACTCCCAGGCGCCTTTTCAACCCGCCTGGTGGTTACGCCATGCTCACCTGCAAACGGTGTTTGCCAAATATTTAAGCCCGAAACACCTAATTAATACCGAAGTTGAAATATTCAGCCTGCCCGATGGTGATGAGCTGCAACTAAACTGGTTGCATGCCAAAAATGCGACAGACACCACCCCGCTGCTGCTTTTGTTGCATGGCCTGGCTGGCGATATAAACAGCCATTACATTCAGGCGATGTTGGCACAAAGTCAGATATTAGATTGGAATGCAGTAATGCTGCATTTTCGCGGCTGCAATGGGAAACCAAATAAATTACCCCGGGCCTATCACAGTGGTGACACCGCAGATGTGGCGCTGGTAATAAAAGAAATAAAACGGCGCTACCCTACCCGGCCTCTGGTGGCTATAGGTTATTCGCTTGGCGGCAATGTGCTGTTAAAATACTGTGGCGAGCAGGCTTATGCCAACCCGCTGGCAGCAGCTATCGCAGTATGCCCGCCTTTGTCTTTATCAGCTTGCGCCAAGCGTATTAATACCGGTAGCAGCAAGTTATATCAACGCTATTTACTGGACCGCCTAAAACGCAGTACCTTACTAAAACTACAGCAATTTACTGATTTTCCGCTGCCGTTAACAGCCGAAAAAGTACTGGGTTTTGCCAGTATTGAACAGTTTGACGAACACTATACCGCACCGATACATGGCTTTTTAAACGCACAGGATTACTATCAAAAAGCCAGCGCTAAGGCCTATTTAAAGCATATTGAAATACCAACACTTATTATCCACGCTCAGGACGACCCTTTTTTAAGTGACGACGTTATTCCGGCGGCAGCAGAGTTGAATGACAATATTCACTATGAATTAACCACTGGTGGCGGTCACGTCGGCTTTGTGTATGGTAGCCCGCTAAAACCCCGGTTCTGGCTTAACCAGCGTATTCCGGCCTTTATAAAGCAGCAATTTAACTTATGATAATTCCTTACCACCAACTGGATCAGGATACTCTGAATAATCTGATTGAATACTATGTACTGCGCGAAGGCACCGACTACGGCGAGCAGGAAGTGTCGCTGCCACAAAAAGTCACCGCAGTGAGACGCCAGCTAAAAAGCGGTGAAGTCGTAATCGTGTATTCAGAGTTACATGAAACCGTCAACCTGATGCCGAAACAGCAGTTTCTAAAGGATCAACACAGCCAGCCTTAAAGCTGGCTGATATCTAACAACGCCATTGCTGCCGCTTTGTCTTCAATACGCTGCACGCTTATATCACCGGCAGCGCCTTTGTAATGTTCAAACCATAGTTGCAGCTGCTCTGTTACCCCGGGAAACTGGCGTTGTAACTCAGCCAGGTCAGTAACATCAGAGAATACCCCGGATAACGGCACTGCCAGTAGTTTATCATCCTGCTCGCCGTTATCCAGCATCCGCATTACCGCGACCAAACGTACCTGCTGAACCGTGCCCTGAGGCAATGCCTGCCCCAGCACCACCACATCCAGCGGGTCACCATCACCACCCCGCTCTTTTGTCAGCATAGTGTTACTGACAATACCGTAGTTCGCCGGATAGGCCAGATAATGAATTTGCCGTAGTTTGCCCTGTTGTTGCTCCCACTCCAGCTGCAGCGGCGCTGCTTTATCTTGCTGCCATTTGGCATTGCTGCCAGCAGGAATTTCAATCAAAACGTTAACACTGCCATCCGCATTTGCTGCTGGCGGCATTTGCAGTAGTCCGGTAGCCAATTTGGCTCTATCTAAATATTGACGCTTATCACATTGTATTGGCATGCCACGCTGGCTCAGAGCGATACCGAGCACACCCATAGTGTCTCCTGCGGCTTCGCGATGACACAATAACTGGTTAAGCCTTACGTAGTCTGTCTTACCGCGCCAGCCTAACTGCTCCGCCGTAATGTCACCAAAAATGATGCTACCTTTATCAAGACGCATTAAATGGCTATGAATTCGCTCCAGCCATTGCAGATACTCAGCCGCACTGTAGTAGCCAGGAAATTGCAACTCGCTCTGCGCCCGTAAATACTGTGCCCAGTAAAACTCCACAAAAGGAATGGCTGGTTTCGGCTTGGCCCATACCCCATCGCGTAAAAAATAAAGCGCCGCCCGGTATGGGTCGTTCTGCAAACTTTGCCGGCCCAGATTGCCCGGCAGTTCCTGATACCCTATTCGCCCGCCCGCGGCATCGTAAAGCCAGGCGTTACCCTGCTGCACCATCTGCTGCCAGAATGCCGAGGGCTCTGTCGACTCCAGCTTCGCCTGAACATAAACCGTTACGATAAGTTCAGGCCCTCCTTCTGGCATGTCATAAAAGGCGGAAAACGTATGATGACCATCGGTAAGATACAGCTGGTTATCAGCTCCCACTACTACCGTTTTTAATTGCTTAGTGTTGCGCACTTTGCTGCCGGCATTGCTGCAGCGATAACTATCAGGTTGGTTAGGTGCTGATTGCTTATTAAAACTTACCTGCCGACCCCAGCCGGCGTTTTCGCAAAGATCAGCAAACATTTGCTGACGATTATCGCGGTACAACGCCAGTTTGTAGTTCACCTGTTCATGGGCAATAACACTCTGGGTCGGCCGTAAGTTGCCCAGTGGCACTTCGAGTATGCGTCCGGCAACAGCATTTCCCAATAGCGTACTTTCAGCAGTCTTGTTTGCTTGCTGACCATAGCTGTAAAGAGGTAGCACACAGCAGCACCACACCAATACACGAAACCACATGATCACGGCACACCCCCTGTAACTCATTAATTTAAATAACAATACAAGTTGTAAGTGACATTATCATGACAAAAAAACTGCGCATTTACAGTCATATCAGTGAAATTTAAATGTCATTTCTTTGCAACTTAAAGCTATTAACATTTGCAAATCACTAAAAATAAACAAAGGAACTCAGCATGTTAGCTGTAAAGCGCAAAACCGGATTTAATAAAAAGCCCATCGTAAACAGCCTGCTAGTGGCTCTTACTTTGCCAGTCGCCGCCTATGTTCAGGCGGCTGCTGTCGTCGAAGGCGTTGTGCAAAAAGCCAACAGTGGCAATGTGTTATCTGGCGCCTTGGTCAAAGTTGCAGATAGCCAGCAGCAGGTTTTTACTGACGCCTCCGGTCGATTTGTGTTGCGCAATCTGAACCCGGGCACGGTAACACTCGAAATCAGTTACATCGGTTTACCCGCCCAGCGCCAGCAAATTGAGTTGTCCGAAAACAGCACCCAGGCCGTGGTTATTGAACTGGCAGATGTGGAACGTTTGGCCGTGGTTGGCCAGCGTCAGGCTCAAAACAAAGCACTTAATATGTATCGGGCTTCTGACGCAATTACCAATTACATTGCTGCCGATGACATGGGGCAATTTGTCGATCAAAACGTTGCTGAATCACTGCAACGCTTACCAGGTACTTCTATTAGCCGGGATCAAGGCGAAGGCCGTTTCGTCAGCATTCGCGGTATTGCTGCCGGTTTAAGTTCGGTAACGGTAAATGGCATGCGAATTGGTACGCCAGAAGGTAGCTCGCGGGCGGTACCGCTGGATGTTATTCCAACAGGTTCTATCGAAGGTATTTCAGTGACCAAGGCACCTACCCCAGACATGCCGGGCGACGCAATAGGTGGCTCAGTAGACGTGAAATCGGCGTCAGCATTTGATCGCGAAGGCAGACAAATCCGTTACCGGGCAGAAGCGTCTTTTAACGAGCTTAGCGGGGAAACCAGCCCGAAGCTGAGCCTGAATGCGAGCGATACCTTTAGCCTTAATGGTGATAACAACAAAAACTTTGGTGTAGCTGTTGGCCTGAATTATCTCGACCGCAAACTGGAGTCTGACAACGTTGAAGCAGAATACGACATGGTCGACTTTCAGGATGGTGAAGTATTCAGCCTGATTGAATTGCAACAACGCAAATACTATGTAAACCGCGAGCGAATTGGTGCCAACCTGAACCTGGAATATCGGCCCGACAGCAGCAATAAATATTTCGCCAATACCGTATTCAGCCGCTTTAGTGATGCTGAAACTCGCCAGCGCAGCATTTTTGTATTTGAAGACGGCACCCTGAGCGATTTTGATGGTAATAATGCCTATGTTACTGAGATGGAACCTGATGCCTTTCGCCGCCGGATCCGTTTCCGCACAAAAGAACAGGACACCCTGGCGCTGAATCTGGGTGCAGAGCATAGCCGCAGCAGCTACAACCTTGATTACTATGCTGGTGTTTCTGCTACCCGGGAACGGGTACTTGACGAAAACGAAGGTCGTTTTGAGTACACCGGTGACCCGCTGGATGCTACCTATGTTATAGGCCAGGGCATCCCAGGCTTTGGTATTTTCAGTAATGGCGTGGCCAATACCAGCCATCTGGACAATGCTAATTATGAACTGGATCGGGCAGTATTAGAGCCAAAAGTTATCGATGACGATGAATATAACCTGGGCGCAAATTTTGAACTGCCGTATGCTTTTGGTAACAATAATCTGACCCTGAAAACTGGCATCGACCTGCGTTGGAAGCAAAAGGACACCAATATTGATATTATAGAACTGCGCCGTACTCCGGATGCGATGCTGGATCAATTCACCATTGGTGCACCTTCATATGGTTTAGGTAATCTGGGCCAGGGTATAAGTTCGGCCGGTTACATTAACTTCTTTAATCAAAACCGCGCAGACTTTACCGCCCGGCCACAAGATATTGCGGAAAATACCCAGCTATCGCTTGTTGAAGATTTTGTCGCCGATGAAGATGTGCAGGCCGGCTATCTGATGGCTACCTACGATGGCGAACGCAGCCGCTTAATTGCCGGGGTAAGGGTAGAACGAACAGATTACTCCGCCAGCGGCAACCAGCTGACCTTTGATGAGGACGGTGAATTAACTGTCAGCCAACGTAGCGTCAGCAACAACTACACCAATGTGTTGCCGGGCCTGCATTACAGCTACGAGCTGGCAGATGATTTGATGTTACGGGCCGCCTGGACCAATACGATCGCCCGGCCAAGTTTCAATGATATTTCACCTCGTGCTGAAATCAATTTAGAAGACAATGAAGTTGAGCTGGGCAACCCGGATCTGGACCCATATGAAGCAACCAACTACGATTTACTGCTGGATTGGTACTACAACGAAGGCAGTTTGCTATCAGCCGGGATTTTCTATAAAGATATCGACAACTTTATTGTTGAGCTAACCAGCAATGACGTTCCCGAATTTGCTGGCTTCGACGTTACCCGGCCAGTGAACGCCCTTAGCGCCATTGTCAGCGGTTTAGAGTTCGCCTGGCAGCATAGCTTTGTTCAGCCGCAACTTACCGGAATATTAGTAGGCGCCAACTTCACGTTGCTGGATACAGACTTAGCAGTTCTGGAACGGCCAGGTGAAAGTTTCAGCTTGCCGGAATCGGCCGAACAAGCCGGTAACTTTTACCTGGGTTACGAAGATAAAAAATTCAGTACCCGCTTAAGTGTGTCGTATAGAGATAAATTCCTAAGCGAAGTTGGCGATGATGTAAACTATGACATCTATGTGGCGGCGCATACTCAGGTAGATGTCACGGCATCTTACAAACTGAGCAAGCAGGTAGAACTGGTGGCGGAGTTGATAAATCTGACTGATGAGCCGCTGGAACTTTATCAGGGTAACGCCGCCTACACTTACCAGTTTGAAGAATACGGCATGACCTTCGCGCTTGGCATTAAAGGCCGTTTCTAAGCGCTAACCTCACTTAAAAGCGAGCCACGTATTGTAGGTGGCTCGCTTTTCTCGTTAAGCCATTTTATACTGCCGCTTCCTTAGCAAAACGGAGTGTTGTAATCAACCTGTATGAGCCTGTTAATTGCGTTTGCAGTTTTATCTATTGCGGTATCTTTTATTTGCTCCATTCTGGAAGCAGCATTGCTCTCCGTTACCCCCAGTTACATTGCCCAGCAGAAGCAGAACAACCCGAAACTTTATGAAAAACTTAAAGTATTAAAAGACAAGATTGATCAGCCTCTTGCGGCTATTCTCACCCTGAATACAGTTGCACATACGGTAGGTGCTACCGGCGTTGGTGCTCAGGTTACATTGGTATTTGGTGATGGTTATCTCGGTATTGCCTCAGCAGTCATGACATTGCTTATTTTAGTGCTTTCAGAGATTATCCCAAAAACAATTGGTGCTCGTTACTGGCCTGCATTGGCACCAATACTGCCGGTTACATTAAAAATAATGATCACTTTGCTGCGGCCTTTTATCTGGCTGTCAGACCAACTAATGAAATTATTCGGTGGCGTAAGCCATGAGCCTGACCTGCGCCAGGAAATAAAAGCGCTGACAGTACTCGGCCGGGAAATGAATAAGCTGGATGAAGATGAGCAGCGGGTTATTGCCAATATTCTCGACCTGCATGATTTTAAAGTACGCGATATTATGACCCCACGTACCGTCTGTGAAAGTGCCAGCCCGGACGAAACACTGGCCGAATTTACTGAGCGGGTCAAAGTGGGACAATTTTCACGCTACCCGGTACTGGACAATGACGAGTCACCACTGGGCATCGTGTTTCGCTATGATTTACTTAATATTACTGATCAGCAAGTGGTGGCAGACATCATGAAGCCGGTAAAAGTGATCTCGGATAAAATGAATGCTGAACATTTAATGACTCAGCTAATGCACGAGCGCCAGCATATGTGCCTGGTGTACGACGAATATGGCAGCTGGCTTGGGCTGGTCACCATGGAAGACGTGATTGAAACCATTATCGGCCAACCGATAATGGATGAAACCGATGATATTCCCAATATGCGCCGCTTTGCCAAAAGGCGTTGGGAACACCGCCTGAAAAACCTGTCGGATGATTAAGTAAACGCTATTGCCGCGCCGGTAGCTTTAAAAAATAAGCTGGCTGGCGTGGATTATTCAACAACACAAAACCGTCCAGAGCTTTAACATAAGCAAACCGGCCAAAGGTACCGTGCCGAACCTGCGGCCCGGGATCACCATCAATTGCTATGCCCTGCCAGCTTAAACTGGCTAAATCAAATTTATACAACTTGCCGTCACCCGGCCACGCATAAAAATGGCCATCCTTGTTGTTGTAGGTTAAACCCGGAGCCGGGAACTGATTAATAAACTCAGCATCACCTTTTAACGGCAAGATCATTCTTTTATAACCTGAAGTAGCGGTTAAGTCATATAAAATCTGTTTCTTCTGACCAATGATCAGCATTTTCCGGTTAGCCGGGTCTATTGCTGCATTAACCCCCAGTCCCAGGCCGCCTTTATCATTCAGCTTTTTGTAAATGCCACCATCAGGCTGAAATTTATAACTGTATAATGCCGACCTATCGTGTAAAAACACTAAACCGGTTTTACTGTCATAAGCGGCAACGACACCAAAGGCCCCACGCGGCATATCGCCACTGGGGGTATCTTTATACCAGCGCCCGGTAACGGGATTAAATAACCAGGTGTTAGGATCAGGTGCACCAGAATGCCGGCCAGCCAGGGCACCGGAAAACGCCCACAGCAAACCTTTACTACTGATAAAAGCCATACCATCATATGTATGCCGTGAATTAGGCTGGCTGCCGTCGAACGGGGCCAGTTCGGTCAGCCTTGGGGTTGTATCCGGATCTGCCGGCTGTGCCGGCTCTGTCAGCCGGCGCAGCTCGCCTCTTATTGCATCTAGCTGATAAACTTCATTGCCATAATAATCGTTATGGCCACCGCCCCACAGATATAGCCGGCCGGTATTTTCATCCAGATCAGCGCCGCCCCAGGCAAACACCACATTGTGGCAATAATCAGCAAATGAATAATCATATAAACCATTAGCAGGACAGTGCTCTGTCAGCACGGTGCCGTTTATTGGTTGCCAGCCAGCAGTATAGCGTTGCGTTTTGTCTGGGTTAGCACGGGTTAAATCGTTAGCTTCGGGCTGGGACAGGATCAGCGACACGCCTAGTAAGACTACGCCAGCACTGGCCGTAGCAATCAGGGCCAGTAATTTCATTCGTGCCTCCTGTGCGGTTTTGCCGGTAAATTGTTGGTAGTTACCATAGCACAGCAGAATAACTAAAACCTGAACAGAAACAGGCCGCAATTGCGGCCTGTATTTCTCCGATTAAAACTGACTTATTGCTTTAACGGCGCTTGCAACGCCTCGGTCATGCCATTGATGTCCCCGGCTTTTAAGCCAATCTCTGACAGCAATGAATCAAGAATTGGCGCCTGAGCCCGGTAACGCAGGGCACTGTTTACCACCTGATCGGCCAGTGAACCGTTGCCTGCCTCGCCGCTACCTGTTTCTCCGTTATTGCCACCTCCCTGGTTACCCATACCGTTAACCTGCAAAATCTTAATGTCGCTGATTTGCTCCATCGGTTTAACACTCTGGGCAATAATTTCAGGTAATTGCTCAATCAGCGCCAACCGGATCTGCATGGCAATCTGGTCAACCGACAACATATTAGCTGCGGCATTGATGGCTTTCTTACCTTCAGCATCGACTTCATAGCTACGCGCTTTAGCATCGGCTAACAGCAGTTCAGCATCGGCCTGGCCTTTGGCGGTCAACCGTTCTTTATCTGCCTCACCCTGAGCCGCAACCCGCATGGCTTCTGCCTGATCTTCTGCTGCCTTTTTCTCAGCTTCAGCCGCTACCACCAGTTGTATGGCTTCTTTTTCTGCCAGCTGGCGCGCCATAATCAAATCAACCTGTTTTGCCCGCTCTGCCTGCTCGGTCTGGCGCACGGTGATAACCCCTTCTTCCTGCCTAACGGCCAGCGCCCGCGCTTTATCGGCTTCTGCTTTCGCTTCTGATTCAGCCCGTGATTTCTCAGCAACCGCTATGGATTTGTCTTGTGAGGCCAGCTCTACTGCTTTTTGTCGTTCAATCTCAGCCTGTTCGACTGCCCGTTGCTTGGCAATATCCATTTCCCGCACGGCCCGGTCTTTCTGAATATTTTCGTTGTCGATATCCCGCTCTGACATAATGCGTTTTAAATCAATTTCACGCTGTGAGGCAATCTGCGCCTCCTCGGCTTCCCGTTTTTTCTCGGCCTGTTCCCGGGCAATTTCTGCCATTTGTGAGGCACGGCGAATAGAAACCTCCCGCTCCTGCTCAAGGCGAGCATATTCCTCTTCCCGGGAAATATTCAGCTTGGCCCGTTCCGCTTCCAGGTTTTTAGTTTTAATCGCTAAGTCTGTTTCCTGCTCGATATCGTTACGAATTTTACGCCGCGACTCAATGGCCTGGGTTAACTTGGTTAAACCTTCGGCATCAAACGCATTTTGCGGGTTAAAGTGCTCGAAAGCCGTCTGATCCAGCCCGGTTAGTGATACTGACTCCAACTCCAGACCGTTTTTCAGTAAGTCTTCTGATACCACATGCTGCACTTTCTGGACAAAATCGACCCGCTTCTCATGCAATTCTTCCATTGCCATTTCAGCGGCAACAGAACGCAACGCATCAACAAATTTACCCTCAACCAGCTCTTTAAGCTCAGCCGGGTTCATCGTTTTTAAACCCAGGGTCTGGGCGGCGTTTGCTATAGCGTCAACCGTTGGTTTAACCCGGACATAAAATTCAGCCGTGACATCTGCGCGCATCCGATCCCGGGTAATCAAAGCCTGCTCATTGGCGCGGCGTACTTCCAGACGCAGAGTGTTCATATTTACCGGAATAATTTCATGTAGTACCGGCAGCACAATAGCACCGCCGTTCATAATCACTTTTTCACCGCGAAAACCGGTACGTACAAAGGAAATTTCTTTGGTCGCTCTTTTATATAAGCGCGCCAGAATCATTCCCAGCACCAGCAACCCAACCAGTGCTACCCCGGCGATAATTAAAATATCTACCAAATTCATTGCCAACATTTACTGCTCCTTTTGAAAAATGTCTTTCCGTTTAATTAAGACCGGTTCGGGTCCTGATCTGACAAATGAGGATTAGCATTCCTGATCCCCTTATAAACTGCGCCCTGGCGGGACAACAATAATACTTCTGTACCCTGTACAAACTCGTCGCCTTCAGTATCTGGTTCAAGTTGCAGGTAATGGCTGTAGCCATGCTGATCTTTTACCCGGGCTTCGGCCGGATAGTTAAGTCGGGCCGTACCAAGGGTAATTACCGCTATCCGTCCCAGTAGGCTATCCTCTGTAACGGCAGTGGTTTCATCTTTCGGCATTATGGCCTGCAGCACTCCACCACCAAGCCGTACCACCGGTAAACTTAATAAAAACACCACGGGCACTGCCAGCCAGCCCGGCGCCAGGCTGCCAGTCACAGAATGAAGCAGGCCCTGCAACAATAAGCCGGCAAGGCCAAAGCTAAGTAAGAAAATCACCAGTAACATCAGGATCGGTACTTCGCCAATTCGTAACCAGCCGAGAAAACGACTAAGCGCGGAATCAGCTTCTATCGCACCAACTTCGGTATGCGGGCTTAATTCAGACTCAGGCAGCAGGCTCTCGAGGGCTGAAGACATACCAGCACCAAACAAAGCTGCCACCCCTTCCAGTACTGCAATCATTAACATCAGCACCAGGGCAATGCTAAATACCAGGTTTTCACTGGCCAGTGCCAGACTCAACATCAGCTTTTACCGGCCTTCAGGGCTGCTAATCTTTCAGCTACCCGGTTTTTTCGGGCCAGCTCTTCCAGCTCTGCTAATTTGCCGGCATTCCCCAGGCCAGTATCCCGCCCGGCGATGCCAGACGCCTTCTCGAGCACCCGGCCAAAAGCATCACTTGCCCGCTCTGCTTTGTCGGTTGCATTGTCAGCGTGTTTGCCGCTACTGACTGTGGCAGTGTTTCTCGCCGCTTGCGATTGGACAAAGGCAGTTAACTCAGCTTTCATTTCGCGCTTTTTCGCCTGCAAGGCCTGAATAAAACCTTCCAGTTCTTTTTCGCGGTTCGCGCAATCACTGATTGATGCCTCCAGCACCGGAATTCGCGCTTCAATATCCATTTGCTGAGCGATACCGGCTTCGGCTAAATCATCCCGGCCATTGGCCACCGCCACCTCCAGCTGACCAGCCAGCAGTTCATAACGACTGTTCTCTTCCATTAATTTTTTACTGGCCAGGTGTTTTTGGGCCACCTGTTGTCCCAATTCGGCACGGGTATCGGCAATTGCGGCATCCAGCTCGCGAATGGCCTGTTCCATTACAGCCTCAGGCGCGCTACTTTCTACCGCGTCGACTAATGCATTAACACTGCCGCTAACTAACCGGGCCACCCGGCGGGTAATACTCTCGCTCATCACTGCTCTCCTTGTATTGCCATTCTGTGTTCACTGATCAATGTTGCCAGCGCAAATAAACCCTGCTGCAACTCATGCTCATCGTTATCGCCCTGGGTTAACGCCAGTGGCAGTAGTAACTCATTTAGCCGGTAAACTTTCTGCAAAACACTTTGCTCTGTCTGTTGCAGCTCCCGCACATTCATCTGCGGACATCGGGCAGCCATCGTTTGTAACGTTGCCAGTAAATCCGGCAACGCATCCAATACCCGCAATACTGGTTCTGCCTGCTGATTAAGCTGCTGTTGGCGAATAAGGAGCTGCCGCTTCATTTGCCCCAGCCACTCCTGCATTTGCGCCAGATTGTGACCATAGTCAGGATAACTGGCATGTTTGCGGCGGGTTTCTGCCAGCAACGCCCGCAACTTGTCAGACGGCGTATGAGCTCCATCGTATTCCAGTGTGCTGATAAACTCGGCATCTTCAATACTTATCCGGGCACTAAAAGGCACCGTTTTGCTGCTCATTCTGCACTCCCTGTTATTGGCTGCTTTGTGTTCAATTTGCACCCAGTGTATTCAAATGAATTCAAAAGTAAATATTTAAATTGAGAATATTGATAAATAATTAACTAATTTGCTTTATAAACAAAAAAGCCAACCCGAAGGTTGGCTTCTATTAACAAAACTGGCTGCTTACAATTGCGGGCCTGCCGCCACTAAAGCCTTGCCTTCGGCATTGTCGGTAAACTTGGCAAAGTTATCGACAAAGCGCTTGGCTAAATCTTTCGCTTTTACTTCCCAATCTGCCGGGTTGCTGTAGGTCGCGCGCGGATCCAGAATACCGTCTTCAACACCGTGCAAGTGTTTTGGCATAGCCAGATTAAAATACGGCAACTGCACAAATTCGGCATTTTCAATGCTGCCATCTAAAATAGCATCGATAATAGCGCGGGTTGCTTTAATAGAAATCCGCTTACCACTGCCATTCCAGCCAGTATTGACCAGATAGGCCTCTGCACCTGAATCTGTCATCCGCTTGCCTAACACCTCAGCATATTTTGTCGGGTGCAGGCTTAAAAAGGCCGCACCGAAACAACTTGAAAAAGTAGGTGTTGGCTCAGTAATACCGCGCTCAGTACCGGCCAGCTTTGCGGTAAAGCCAGATAAAAAGTGGTACTTTGCCTGGTCTTTGGTTAGCTTCGATACTGGTGGTAATACGCCAAACGCATCAGCGGTTAAGAAAATCACTTTTTTAGCATGGCCGGCTTTAGAGACCGGGGTAACGATATTATCGATATGATAAATCGGATAGGACACCCGGGTATTCTCAGTCTTTGATCCATCGTCAAAATCGATAGTACCATCATTTGCTACACTAACGTTTTCCAGCAGCGCATCCCGGCGGATAGCATGGTATATATCAGGCTCGTTTTCTTCGGATAAATTAATGGTCTTGGCGTAACAACCGCCCTCAAAGTTAAACACACCATCATCATCCCAACCGTGCTCGTCATCGCCAATCAGCTGCCGCTTCGGATCGGTCGATAGTGTGGTTTTACCGGTGCCAGACAAACCAAAGAATACCGCTACATCACCGTCTTTACCGACGTTGGCGGAACAGTGCATGGACGCGATACCCTGCAGCGGTAAAAAGTAGTTCATCATTGAGAACATGCCTTTTTTCATCTCACCGCCGTACCAGGTGCCACCAATCAGCTGCATCCGTTCAGTCAGGTTAAATGCTACAAAGTTCTCGGAGTTCAAGCCCTGTTGCTGCCAGTTCGGGTTAGTGCATTTAGCGCCATTCATCACGATAAAATCCGGCTTGTAACTCTTCAGCTCTTCGTCGGTTGGCCGGATAAACATATTTTTGACGAAGTGCGCCTGCCAGGCTACTTCGGTTATAAAGCGCACGGCCAGCCGGGTGTCGGCGTTGGCGCCACAGTAGGTGTCAACAACAAACAAACGCTTACCAGATAGCTGGTTAGTCACCAGTGACTTTAAATCAGCCCATACTTCGGTACTGATTGGCTTGTTATCGTTTTTGCCTTGATCTGACCACCACACCGTATTGCGGGTAGTGTCGTCACGAACAATATATTTGTCTTTCGGGGAGCGGCCGGTGAAGATGCCGGTATCAACCGAAACCGCGCCCAGCTTGGTCAGTTTGCCTTGCTCATAACCCTGTAAATCGCTGCGGGTTTCTTCCGCAAACAATAATTCATATGACGGGTTATAAACGATTTCCGTGACATCTGTAATGCCGTATTGGCCCAGATCCAGATCGGACATGATGTAACTCCTAAGGGTACTGTAGGTAAGGGTGCAGTCTCTAGCGGACTTATTAATTATGTTATTTTTTGGGCAACAGCCTGGTTTTTGCCCAAAAAATACCCGTGCATCTTAGCGTTTTCGGCAGAAAAAAGATAGTTGAGAATGGCGCAATAAACGCAGAAAACCGCGTGCCGTCTGGCCTATAGCAAAGTTATGCAAAATAAATGATTGGTTATGAAATAAGAGGCCGGGTTGTTGGTTTGGCCTGGATCAATTCCCGCCACGGTAATTCTGCCTGGCCTATTACCATAAAATCGGGGTTGGCAAGGGTTTCCCGCTGATTATAACTAAGGGGTGCAAACTGACTATCGAGAATTTTACCCCCTGCTTCCTCAACAATGATATGCACCGCGCCGGTATCCCATTCCCCGGTTGGCCCCAGGCGCAGATAGCAATCTGCTTTTCCCTCAGCCACCAGACAACTTTTCAGTGAACAACTGCCCAGAGGAATATACTCAACCGTCTGACGCGCGCTGAGTAAAGAGATAATTGGCTGTAATGGTTGGCGCCGGCTTACTGCAATTCGCAGCACTTCGCCCTGCTGATGCTGATGCACCTGCATCCGGTTTATTAAATTGCGTTGCTGTTTAAAGGAGCCATGGCCTCGGCTGGCATAATACAGAATATCTTCTTTCGGCCAGTATATGACTCCCAACGCTGGCCAGCCATGTTCTACCAGGGCAATACTGACAGCAAAATCGCCACTGCGGGCAACAAATTCCTGAGTGCCATCCATTGGATCAATCAGCCAGTAGCGAGGCCAGTGCTGACGCTGCGCTAACGGGATTATGGTAGTTTCTTCTGAAATTATCGGGATATCTGGGGTTAAATCTGACAACCGATCAATAATCATGGCGTTAGCTTCGAGATCCGCTGTGGTGACCGGGCTGGTATCTGCTTTTTGTTCGGCGACAAAGTCGCCGCTTTGATACAGCTGCCATAAATGCTGGCCGGCTTCGCGGGCGGTGTGTTTTACACTCTCAAGCAGTTTGCTTAAAAACATCCGGATTTGCTTCCAGGTATTGCTGTGCCAGTAACAGGGCGGCCACGCTCCTTGCTTCGGTAAAATCGGCCTGTTGTAGTAACAGATCAGTTTTACCGCGCGCCCAACTGATTAGTTCCAGCGGTTCAGGTTCATCTCCCTCTTGCTGCTCGGGAAATAAATCGAACGCCATAACTATATGCATTGTAGCATTAAAATATCCTGGTGCGAGTGCCAGTGACTTTAATGTTACAAAACGGCTGGCGCCAAAACCAATTTCTTCTTTCAATTCGCGATTCGCAGCCGCCAGCACATCTTCACCAGGATCAATTAAACCTTTGGGGAAACCCAGCTGATAATCGTGGGTACCGGCACTGTATTCCCTAATCAGATAAAAGTGGTCAGGATCAGGACAAGCCACAATCATGACAGCACCGCGGCCAGAGCCACGCATCCGCTCATAAGTGCGCTCTGCACCATTACTGAAGCGAAGCTGTAACTGCTCAATTTTAAACAATCTGCTTTGGGCCACGATTTCCTGCGCCAGAATTTCCGGTACCTGTTTGCTCGTATGGCGCTGCGTCATCACTTGCCCTCTGTTACAATCTGCTATTGGCTACTATAAAACGATTGGCAGGAAAAACCTATGCTGGATTGGGCAGAAATTGATACCGTATTACTTGATATGGATGGCACCTTACTGGATTTACACTTTGACAATCACTTCTGGCTGGAGCATCTGCCACGGCGCTGGGCTGAAATAAGCGGCATTGCCCTGACTGAGGCCAAAGCCCAGCTGCAAAGTGAATATGCCGAACTGAATGGCAAGATCCAGTGGTACTGCCTCGATTACTGGGGCGAGCGCTTGCAATTGCCTATTACCGAGCTGAAGCGTGAAGTGATGGATAAAATTCAGATGCGACCAGATGTACCGGCATTTTTAACTGCGCTGAAACAATCCGGCCGGGATATTGTGCTGGTAACCAACGCCCACCCCGACAGTCTGTCACTAAAGCTTGAGCGAACCGATTTAGCTAAATATATCGACACGCTTATTTCTACCCATGAATTTGGTGTCACCAAAGAAAGCTGGGCCTTGTGGCAAAAACTGCAGCAGCGGCTTGGTTTTAATAATGAAACCACGTTATTTGTTGACGACAGTCTGCCCATTCTGTCTGCCGCCAAAAACTTCGGTATCCGCCATTTACTGGCAGTGGCCAATCCAGATAGCAAGCAACAAGCCAGAACTATCAGTGAGTTTCCGGCGATAACAGACTACACGCCACTTTTACCGGATATTCTGGCCCATTCTAAATTATCAGCAACAGCGACCGACAATGGCTGATTAAGCAGCCGGGTGCCGTTAAAACCTGATGGTATAGCGGCCCTGCTCGTCCGGCCGGCCGACAAACCGCATCGCCTGATGCACTTCCTGCGGCAGGCTGGCTTCAGGCTTCAGCGTACCATTCACGGTTAAGCGCTTATTTTCAACAGCTGCGGTTACCGCCAGACCCAAACTGTTGTTGCCATCCGTTATCAGCACCGGGCTGCCTTCGATGCAGCTTAAATCAGCGACAATACTGTTCAGCTCCAACCAGGTACCAGTAGGGGTTTGCAACCGTGCATCCAGCCAGCTGGCAGTACCAGCCAGGCTGCTACACCAGGGTTTACCCTGCTGGAAATCCTTCACTTCAACCATCAGTTCCCCTGTGGCAGAAACCGGCAGCGGCAACTGCTCCAGTGGCAATAACTGACTCACTGGCAGTCGCAGCAATGCCTGTTGTATTTCCATGCCACTGAAACTATAAGCTACCTCTGCTGTAAAATAGGGTTGCTCACGCTCGCCGATACTACCTGCGCTCAGATTAATTTGCGGGGACAGGCGCAATAATGACCAGCCATTAAACTGCCAGCGTAGCTGCTGAAATTGCAAACTCCGGTACTGGGCAACCATTGCTGAACCTTGCCAGATTGTGCCCTTTACCTGTCCCAACTGGATATTGGCTGGCAAGCCTAACCAATGTACAAACCAGGCTGCAGGCACTAAATACAGCAGAAAAAATACATATGCCAGCACCGCAACCAGGGTTAATTTCCAATACTTCATACTATTCGATTACCATCCGTCTAACCCTTACAATGCCACTCTTGTCGGTATTGGCCACATCCAGACTAACCAGTTTCACTCCGTTAGCACTTTGCAACTGTGCCAGCCAGCGCAACAATTGCTCGAAAGGTACATCCTCCAGCACCAACTGTAATTGTTCATTCTGCGGTTGCATTCGGCTTACCCGGATATTGTAGGTCCGCGAGCTGTTACTGACAATCTGAGCCAGACTTCCACCTACCCGCCCCTGGCTTGAAGCGGCCTGCCGCAGCTGCGGTATAGCCTGTTGTAATTTAGCCAGCTGCAGTTGGGCCTGAGCTAACGCAGCCTGCTTGCTGGCATATCCCTGCTGCAATGGCTGCCAGATAAACCAGTAAAGGGCACCTACACCCAGCACCACTACCGCGATGCTCACCAGCCGCTGCTCGCGCGCAGCCAATCCGCCCCACCAGTTTTGTATTTGCTGTTTCATGCCCTGCTCCGCATTACTACCGTTCCCTGAACTCTGGCGCCGTCATTGCTTAATGCACCCTGCTCTATCACATAGCCGGCACCCTCCAGTGCGGTTTTTAAACGCTCAAAATTCTGAAAGCCTCCTGCGTTGGCAGAAAACCTCAGCTCGGTTCGGGCTGCATCAAACCGTAAACTATCAACATTAATATCACCGACTTCGGCAAGGTGACGTTGCAGCGCATTCAACAAGGTCAGAAACCCTGCTGACTCACTCCCCATCCCTACTGTTGCCAGTTTTTGCTCAATCTGGCGGGATAAATTGACGATGGTTTCACCAGGAAAGGCTTGCTGATATTCAGCCAGGCTATTTTGCTGTACCTGAGTTAGCTGCCTGTCCAGCTGCCAAATTGCAAAGCTTTGCACCAACAGAAATAGTCCGAAACAGCTGGCAGCCAGAACCACAGTACTGCGCCATTGCTGCCAGTATTTGTTGCTCTGGCGCTTGGGCGCATAGGGCCCCTGCAGCAGGGTAAAGTTAATTTGCGGCAGCTGTCTGGCAAGCAACGCCAATGGCAATTCTGGTTCCATGTTTTGTTGAGACTGCATAATATCAGCGGGCCACGGGCTGTAGCTGGCAATATTAGGCAATGCTGCTAATGCCAGATATTGCGGCCACCAGCTACTATCTATCGCACTCGCCTGCCAGACGCCCTGCTTAATCAGCCACTGATTATTCAACTCAATGCAGGCCGGTAAAGGGTTATCAGGCAAAAGCAGAGCGTCCGGCAACATGCGCACTACTTTAAAGCCAGCCTGTTGTAGCCAGCTAAGCCAGTCATCCATCCGTGCCCGTTTTACCACTGCCACGTGCTGCTGGTACTGGCCTTCCTGTTGCTCTAAATCACCAAGTGCCAGCCACAATTGATCAATATCCTCAGCCTGCTCGTCCTCCAGCATATAGGGCAGTGCCTGTAAAATCTGCCGGGTGGGCCGGGTAGGCAGGCTAACCTGTTTTAATACCACGTCAGAGGCGGGTACCAGTGCTACCACCGGCCTGTTGCCAACCCGTTCCGCTAAATCTGCCAGTTCATCAGCATGGCCAATTTCACCTGAGGCGATGACCTCAGCATTATGGCTGGCCCATACCAGCCAGCTGATGGTGTCACCAGCCCGGCTTCCCAGCCTGATAATTAACTGTTCACTCATCCCTGGCCTCCAAATCGCCGGGCCAATACCCTGACTGTATTCTCATCATCTACTCTGAATATTGACGTTAGCACGAAACCACTTTCCAGATAAGATGTGGTTGCGAGTAACTGAAAGTAACTGGATTTTATCGTTAATAGTGCTTTAACATCATCATTTATCTCAACCCCGGATAATTGCGGCAGCGCCAGTAATTCATCTACACTGCTAAAGCCGCCTTCCGGCCGCTCTGCAATCATATCAACCGCATCAGCTTCGGTTAATTCCGGGACCAGCGCAGCCAGCAAAACTGCTGTCTGCTCTGTCAGGGTATTAATATTTAACTGAAACTGGCTGTTTTCCGGTATTACACACACGTAGGGTAACAGCAGCTGCATATCCGCCGGTGTGATATCCAGGATTTGTCTTAGCTCACTGACTGAGACCATTAGCGAGTTAGCGCTATAGTAGGGAAATTGCAGCGCAGCATAATCATCTTCTTCCGCACTTCCGGCTGTGCTGAGCAGGCTGTCTTCATCCAGCCAGTCGTGAACTCTTGCTACCAGGTACTCGGCTGGCATCGACAAATCCGCGGCGACCAATTCCAGCAGCCGGTTAAAACCGCGCTGTGCGGCAGTTTGCTCAATCCGACCTGAGGGCCCGCGCTGGCCAGCCTGTTGCAACGCATTTAAGTTAAAACACGCTTGTAAGTCAGTGATCTCACCTGCGATATTGCCATCCGTCACTACAAAACTGGCGCCACTTTGCGCCCAGTCCTGTTCAAGGTTCACTGTTTGCTCACCACTAAGGCTACGGCTTAGTAATACCCGGGCAAAATGCTCAGCCCCCATCGCATACCAGAATGCCTGTTGTTGCTGTTGCAGATTTTGCTGGCGCTGCAGCTGTAATTGCAACCGACCAGTCATATTAACGGCTATCACTACCACTATCGCCACTATCATCAGTACGGTAATAAGCGCTGCACCGCGCTCTGGTTTTAGCATCAACGCTGCCCCCGCCGCTGATCATCCGGCTGTCCGGGGTTATTGGTGTCTCCCGGGCGGTCGCGGTTATTATTTTGCCGCTGCTGTCCGCCTGAGTTTGGGTCAGTCATGGCCGCACTGCGTTGCACCACCATGCCAGATGGTAAGCTGAAAATCCGCTCAATAGTACCAAGGTAATCGTGAGTCAGGGTTACTTTTACGGCTTTAGGCATCACGCTGTCCTGCCATTTTTCCAGCCATTCTTCGCCTTGCAAATAACTCACGCTAAAAGCTGTCAGGTTATGTTGCAAAACCTGCACCAACGGCTCGCTGCCGGCCACTGCGTCGGGGTAAAGGCTAAACATGCGATGCAGCTGGCCCTGCTGCAGCCGGTAGGCAACCAGCTGTACTTCACCACGTGGCAGGATATGGCCAGGGTTACGCCAACCCTGCCGGGTAAAACTAAGGCCATGATCTTCACTGTCCAGCAAATACTGCTCACCGTACAGCCGGTATTTTACCGGCGCTTCTCCATCGAGCCTGACATGGCGGGCACTGATTTGCATAAAATCACGTTCCAGCATCAGCATAGTTCGCTGCAGTTGCTGGATTCTTTCGGTCGCTTCCTGTGATAACTCGTCGCTGTTAGTAACACTGCTCAGCACGGCAACCGAAGCAAGGCCTACCATGGCGAAGATAGCAGTAGCCAGCAACATTTCAATAAAGGTAAAACCCCGTTGTTTAACCACTGGGTTTACCCACAAACGTTGTCAGTTGTAGCAACACGTCATCTGGCTGCTCAGCCAGGCTGACACTTACCACCAGCTGACGTAAATCTGCATCCGGCACAGTTGTGGCCTGCTGGCGCCACAGCCATTGCCGGTTGGCCATTTCCACTTCACCCTGCAGTATTTCTTTTGGCGGCCAGTTGGGTTCCAGCATTGCCAGTTGCAGCTGATTGTTAGCAACATAACCGGCTATTGTCAGATCTTCAATCTGGCTCAGCGCCCTGATATGACCTCCGCTCGCCTGCATAATAGCCAGACCAGCTGTGGCAAATATCGCCATGGCCACCAGCAATTCTAACAGGGTGAAGCCGCGGTTGCTCATCAGCGCACCGTAACCACTTCTGAACGGTTTAGCGGAATAGTAAAATCGGTACCCACAGTCTGGCTTACCTGATCAAGACGCTCACCCAGCTGAAACATTAACCGGAAGGGACTGATTTCACCAGACGACAAAATAAACACTTGCGGTAGTACAGGCTGTTGCTCACTGGAATCATCAGCAAACTCGTCGTCATTCTGCCAGTTTAGCTGGCTTAGCAGGCTGAGCTCTGCCCCTGGCAGCCCTTCCAGTTCCAGTTGTAAGCCGATATCATCTGCCAGTTCATAAATTTCAGCGGCTTTGGGTTCATCAGCCTGCAACCATTTTTCGCCATCGAAATAGACAAAACTGTAACTGCCCTCCTGCACCACCAAACCCCATTCCTGCTGCTTTAACATCGCAGTTTCTGCAATAAACTGAAAAACCTGCTGAAAGCGCTCAGTTTCTTTATTCAACCGCTGCTCTGGCGAATCACCACTGAAATTCAAGACAACGGTAGTAGCCAGTAAGCCAATCAATAGCATTACCAGCATCACTTCCAATAAGGTGAATCCCCTCTGGCGCAACTGGCCCGGCAGCAAAGTTGGCATTAATTTTCGCTGCTTTCAGCCGCGTCCAGATTCCAGTTACCAATGTCATCATCAGTACCCGCTACCCGATCCGGGCCCTTACTGTACACATCAATCCGGCCCAACTGCCCTGGGCTTACCATAATATAATCTTCATTCCATGGGTCTTTGGGTAAGCGGCGAATAAAACCGCCTTCAGGAAAAGAGCGCGGTACAGGTTGTGAAGTAGGTGCTGTAACCAATGACTCAATACCCTGCTCAGTGGTCGGGTAAAAACCGTTCCGAAGCCGGTACATATCCAGCGCACTCTCCAGTTGCTGAATATCAACGACCACTTTCTGGCGGGCGGCCTGCTCCTGGTTACCCATTAAATTCGGCACCACCATACTGGCAATAATACCCAGAATAACGATAACCACCATTACCTCAAGCAAGGTAAAGCCTTTTTGAATCTGCTTTAACATCTTATCCCCCCACCATATTATTTAACGCTAAAATAGGTTGTAATATTGCCATTACAATAAATAACACCATGCCCGCCATAACTGATACCAACACGGGCTCAAAAACTTTTAACGACACCGTTACTAACGACTCAAATTCTTTATCCTGGGCGTTTGCTGCCCGCTCCAGCATACTGTCAAGCTGGCCACTTTTCTCACCGCTGGCAATCATATGCAGCATCATCGGCGGGAACATTTTAGTCTGCTCCAGGGCGTTTCTAAGCGAGGTTCCTTCCCGCACCCTTCCGGTTGCTTCAGCAACTGCCTCTTTCATATAACTGTTGCTTAATACATCGGCGCTGATCCGCATCGCTTCAAGCAATGGTACTGAGCTGGCATTCAGAATACTCAGTGTGCGAGCGAACCTTGCGGTATTCAGGCCCCGGCTCACTTTTCCGAACATGCCCAAATGCAACGTAAAACGATCCCAGCGGTATTTCAGCTCAGGTTTGCGCAGTGCCCGCTGCCAGAATACCGCCGCCAGCATAATCGCTACCAGCAATAAGACACCGTAGTTTCGAATAAAATCGCTGGCGGCTATCAAAAACAGGGTGGTACCCGGTAAAGACTGGCCCATATGCTCAAACTGACCAACAATTTTCGGTACCACCGCCGCCAGTAGTATGCTAATCACCAATACCGCGAAACAGGTTAGAATAATCGGATATAACAGGGCCTGCATGATCTGGCTGCGCATATGCTGGCGCTGCTCGGTATAATCAGCCAGCCGGTTAAGCACTTGTTCCAGATGCCCGGATTTTTCACCCGCTGCAACCATTGAGCGAAACAAATGGTCGAACACATGCGGAAACTCCGCGAGGCCCTCAGCCAGAGTATAGCCTTCGACCACCTTGGAGCGCACCGCCATCATCATATTTTGTAAGCGCGGTTTTTCACACTGCTCGGCCACCGCCAGCAACGCACTTTCAATCGGTAATGCCGCTTCCACCAGGGTAGCAAGCTGACGGGTTAACAGCGCTAATTCTGCTGCAGAAATTTTCCGGCTCAGCCATTTCCTGCCCGATGCAAC
This sequence comes from Arsukibacterium indicum, assembly GCF_019100565.1. Taxonomy (GTDB): domain Bacteria; phylum Pseudomonadota; class Gammaproteobacteria; order Enterobacterales; family Alteromonadaceae; genus Alishewanella; species Alishewanella indicum. The sequence goes on from NZ_JAHRID010000010.1 coordinate 45,094, forward strand.
CAGCTTTTCCTGTTGCGACGCCAGCTCAACACTCAGTGGCTGTAACTTTTGCTCGCGCAGCATTTGCCTGGCATGGCGTGCGTTGTCGGCCTCCAGCACCCCTTTATTTTTTTTACCGCGTAAATCCAGCGCCAGATATTCAAATGCGGCCATTACACATCCTCACGGGTAACCCGCAATACCTCTTCCAGGGTAGTTTGGCCGGCCAGCACCTTGCTGAAACCGTCAACCCGGATACTGGGGCAATGGGCCCGGGCATACTTTTCAATAGACTGCTCGCCTTTACCGTTATGGATCATTTCTCGAATTGTTTCGTCGACCTGTAGCAGCTCATGAATGCCGGTACGACCGCGATAGCCGGTAAAGTTACAATGCTCACAGCCTTTAGCCCGGTAAATTTGCTGGCCTTCTTTTTTGCTGATGCCAAGCAAGTTTCGCTCTTCTTTGTCAGGCTCATGTAATTCTTTACAGTGGCTGCATAAGGTTCGCACCAGTCGCTGAGCCAATACCCCCAGCAAACTGGATGACAATAAAAATGCTTCTACTCCCATATCTTCCAACCGGGTAATAGCACCTGCTGCCGTGTTGGTGTGTAAGGTCGATAACACTAAGTGACCGGTTAAACTGGCCTGCACTGCGATCTGTGCGGTTTCAAGGTCACGGATTTCGCCAACCATCACCACATCCGGGTCCTGCCGCAGAATGGCCCGCAGGCCACGGGCAAAGGTCATGCTGACTTTGGTATTAACCTGAGTCTGGCCAACCCCTTCCAGCTCATACTCTATCGGGTCTTCAACGGTCAGGATATTGCGGTCTTTACTATTAATTTCAGTTAAACCGGCATACAGGGTGGTACTTTTACCCGATCCGGTAGGGCCGGTTACCAGAATAATGCCATGGGGTTTCAAAATAAGCTTAGAGAACGCCTGTTGCACCGCTAACGTCATACCTAAATCGGCCAGATTTAAGTGCGAGTTATTTTTATCCAGAAGACGCAATACCACCCTCTCACCATGACTTGACGGCATGGTCGACACCCGCACATCTACTGCCCGGCCTGCTATGCGCAAGCTAATCCGGCCATCCTGTGGCACCCGCTTTTCAGCAATATCCATTTTTGACATGACTTTAATCCGCGACACCAGCAGGCTGGATAAGCGACGGTTAGGCCTTAGCACTTCACGCAACAGGCCATCAACCCGAAAACGGATAATCAGCGCTTTTTCAAAGGTTTCAATATGAATATCGGAAGCACCCAGTTTAATCGCCTCACCAAGCATGGCATTGATCAGTTTGATAATGGGCGCGTCGTCTTCATTTTCCAGTAAATCTTCCGTTTCCGGAATATCATCAGCCAGTGACGCCAGGTTGACTTCATTGCCAATATCCTCCATCAGCTGCTGCGCCTCGGAAGAATCACGCTGATAGCTGGCTTCCAGTAAAGCTTCAAACTCTGGCGCCGACAAAGATGTCACGCTAAAGCTTTCAGCCAGTAAACGCCTGACTTCAAGAACAGATTCTGGTCGGGTACCTGGCTGCACATACAACAACCAGCCATCCTGCTGCTGTTGTAGCAGTACACCGTGGCGTTTGGCAAAACTAAACGGCAACCGGATCCGGCTGCTTACCGGCTTAACTTCTTCTTCCGCTACCAGGCCTTCCATTAGTCGCGGCTTCCGGTGGCAGGCTGTTGCTCGGCCGGCTGCTGTTGTTGCTCTTGCATAAAGCGATCAAAGGTCGGTGGCAGGGTTAACGAGTCGTCCCACTCCGGCAATACCACCTGCCTGGTGTTTGGCATCAATCGAATACCTTCTTCATCGCGCAGTAGTTGCTCAGCACGGATATGGTTGTATTTCGCCTTGGAAATACCCGAGATAGCAGAGCCCTCCCGGACGATGGTAGCTTTAATAAACACCATCAGATTCCGTTTTTGCTTTGTGACACTGGTAGACTTAAATAAATGACCCAGCAGTGGAATATCGCCCAGCAATGGCACTTTAGACTCACTTTCCTGCACGTCTTCATCAATTAAGCCGCCCAGCACCACTGTTGCGCCATCATCGGTCATCACCGTGGTTTTAATTTCACGCTTATTAATGGTGATATCTACCGGAGTGGCACCGCCAATGCTCGACACTTCCTGTTCAATTGTCAGCTGCACGGCATTGCCTTCGTTAATTTGCGGGGTAACTTTAAGCTTAATACCCACTTCCTGACGCTGTACCTGCTGGAAAGGGTTGGTATTATTGGCGCCGGTGGTAGAACCGGTAATGACCGGCACTTCCTGACCAACCAGAAAGAAGGCCTCCTGGTTATCCATAGTAGTAATATGCGGGGTTGCCAGCACGTTAGAGTTAGTACTGGTACGAACAGCCTGCAAAATAGCAGCCCAGTCGCCATTGTAAAAGCCCAGCATCGCACCATTCAGGCCCTGTAATACGGTGGCTAAGGCCGAGTAATCACGGTTTGAATCTGGTGTCGTTTGCGTTACCGGAACACCATCGACTACGGTAGTGGTGGTTGTCCCCTGATTTACCTGCGACGCAAGCGCCGCAGCCCCTGCGACGTTAACAATCGGAATGGTATTGCCATTACTAAAGTTTGTACCGCCCCCATTGGCGTTTAACCACTGCACCCCAAAGTCGGTACCATCGCCTTCAAATACTTCGACGATAATAGCCTCTACCAGTACCTGGGCGCGGCGAATATCCAGCTGCCGGATAACATCCTCTAAGGAGCGCATCATATCAGGCTGGGCGGTTACCACCAGCGAGTTGCTGTCAGCATGCGCTTCGATGCTGATTTCACGGCCGGTGCCGCCACTTCGTCTGGCGCCCTGCGCTCCGGCAGCGCCTGTCGCCCCCTGCACTTCAGCAACAATAGACTCACTTACCCCTTTTAGCACCGGCACCAATTCTTCGGCTTTAGCATATTTTAAATAGTAAACCCGGGTATTGCCGCTGGTTTTCAGCTCGGCATCCAGCCGCTTGGCCAGTTCGATAACCCGCTGCCGCGCTTGCAATTCTCCACTGACGATTACGCTGTTGGTGCGCTCATCAGCGACAATTTTTGGAATTAGAAAATCAGGCTGCTCAGCCCGGCCCTGGCTTTTATAAATGTTCTCAAGGATCCTGACAATTTCACCGGCTGAGGCAAATTCAAGCTTTAAAATTTCCAGTTCCTGATCGCCAGCTTTATCCACCCGCTGAATAATATCCACTATCCGGTTTACTACGGCTGCCGGCCCCGTCATCATAATGACATTAGACGGGTCATAGTTAACAACATGGCCACCGCCAGCCTGGTTGCTGAACTGGCGCAACAGCGGAGCCAGTTCCCGCACTGAAACATTGCGAACCTGTACTACCCGGGTCACCATTTCATCGCCGTAACCGGGATCGTCATCCCCTACTACCGGAATATTCGAGGTTTTGGCGTCTTTGTTCCGGACAACTTTTAAAATACCGCTTTCCATTTCCACCACGGCAAAGCTGTAAACCTCAAGTACATTTAAGAAAAACTGGTAATACTGTTCTTCATTCAGCATTTCGTAACTGCGGACATTAATCCGGCCACGCACCTGAGGATCAACAATTATGGTTTTTTTCAGGTTCATACCAACGATATTGATAAATTCGTTGATATCTGTGCCTTTGAAGTTAGGTGAATACTGCACCTGTTCAGTATCAGCCAATACCGCAAAACTAAACACTGCGCCAGCCAGCAAACCGGCTATGGCGCGCCCTGAACCCCTGAGAAAACCACCTGATATCATGAGAATTTAACCAATTGTTATCTAATTATTTTATTGCGACAGACTAAACAGAATATCTCTGATTTCGCCGTCACGTTCTATTTTTATCGCCGCTTCGCTGGCATCTCTGAGCTCATTAATAACTCGCATTGCCTGCTGCATGTCATTAAGCGGTATACCATTTATCTCGACAGCCAGATCGTTTTGCTGCAAACCCAGCTGATTAAACAGGGCCGGATCTTTTCCGGGCATTAACCGATAACCGACAAGGTTGCCGTCACGGTGCTGAGGCGATACACGGATATAATCAAAAAATTTCATTGGCTCCGCCAGCAGTTCTTCTCTGCTGACCGCCAGTTCACTTTCATCCAGGGCAGGCGCTACAGCCTGAGGCGACTCGATCAATTCATTTTCATAGGCCGGCTCCGGGTTATCTTCCCGTCCCAGCCCGGCGTTAGCCTGCGCCATTTTGGTATACTCAATGCCATCCAGCATCAAGGTTTCAAACCGGCCAGCCTGTTGAATGAGCACCCGATCAATTAATACCTGCTTTAACACCGCATTGGTGCCATCGATAGTGTCATCCACGGCATAAGTGCCCTCGCTACCACGACTTTCAATAATTGCGCTGCCATTGTTCGGATCCGGCCTTGCCACCACCCCGGTCAGCTTAACATTAAGCTGGGTTTTGGGTGCTTCGGTAACCACAGGCGCAGCTTGTTCCGGTTCAGCAGTAACTTTACCGAACAGTGGAAAACTTAACAGCTGCTCAACTGACATTGCGGTTGAACCACTTGTAGAGGTAGCAGCCTGTTGCAACGGAACCGGGCCAATCAGCTCAGGCGCAGGCAATAGTTGCCAGCTTAACCTGGCCAGCAGCCAGGCAAGCAATAACACCAGCACCAGATTCAGTAACCTGCGAACAGTACTGACTGGTATACGCTGACTATAGCGACTAAAATCTTGCATCGACAAGGACAGATTCATTTCAGCTTTCTTATAATAAGTTCGGTTTCATCTTACTCAGTTGTCGGCTTACCAACAAGAGCGGGCCGGTATTTTTACAACTTAATAACAGTAAAAACAATACCGGGACTACGCTTCACCAGCCATTTGGCACTATAATGCTCATTCAGTTCAGCATACAGGTTAAATATGACAGCAACGCAAGCCAACATACAGCAAAATGACGGCATAAGGCTGGATAAGTGGCTTTGGGCGTGCCGGTTTTACAAAACCCGTGCCCTGGCTAAAAGCATGATTGAAGGTGGCAAAGTACACTACAATGACCAGCGCTGCAAAGCAAGCCGCCAGGTCGAGATTGGCGCAACCATCAAGCTGGCGCAGGGCAGCGACGAAAAAACCGTTATTGTTTTAGGCTTATCAGAAAAACGTCTGGCTGCACCTCTTGCCCAGGCGCTTTATCAGGAAACTGCAGCCAGCACTGAACAGCGGCTGGCGCGGGCAGAACTGCGCAAAACGAACAGTTTGTTCGCACCCCATCCGGATACCAAACCGGATAAAAAAATGCGCCGCCAGTTATTACTTTTAAAATCTAAGCAGTAAGAGAGACGTTATGACCCCGGATACGCTACACCGTTTTTTGTTTCAGCAAAAACATGTCAGAGGCGAGCTGGTGCAGGTTGCAGACAGCCTGGACCAGATGCTTCGTAATCATCATTATCCGTTGCCGGTAAAACAGCTGCTGGCCGAACTTGTGGTTGCGACCAGTTTAATTACCGCTACCCTGAAGTTTGATGGCGAAATTGCGGTGCAGTTGCAAGGTGACGGACCGGTTAAGTTTGCCGCGGTAAATGGTGATAACCAGCAAAATTTCCGGGCGGTGGTGCGGCTGCAGGCGGAACTTAGTGGCGAGAGCTTTCGTGAGTTAATTGGCGAGGGCTATATGATTGTTACGATCACGCCTCGCCAGGGAGAGCGTTATCAGGGCATTATTCCACTTACCGGCGACACGTTGACCAGCACGCTGGAAGGTTATTTTGCCCAGTCTGAACAACTCCCCACCCGGCTGTACATTTATACTGACATTTCAGAGAATAACACTGCCGCCGGGCTAATGTTACAGGTGATGCCGGTTGAGCCGGAAAAAGCAGCGGCCGATTTTGCCGAGCTGGTCGTACTGGCTGACACCATTACGGCAAACGAGCTGTTAACGCTGCCCGCTGAGCAAATGCTATACCGGTTATTTCATCAGGAACAGGTTGAGCTGTTCCCGGAGCAGGATGTCAGATTCGTTTGTGGCTGCTCCCGTCAGAAATGTGAAACAGCGCTTTACAGCATCGGCAAAGAAGCACTGAATGAACATATTGCCGAAGGTAAACTGGACATGACCTGCGAGTACTGTAATCAACAGTACCAGTTTAGTGCCGACGAATTACAGCAAATCAGCAATCAGCTGTAAAAAAAGCCCCGCGATTGCGGGGCTTTTTATTCACTAGTGTGCTTAGTTAAAACAATTTAGTTTGTCTTAGTTAGTACGACGACGCAGCCACGCTAATGGCAGTAACAGCAGTGCGAAGATACCAAAGCTACCGCTTGAACCTTTATTAACGGTTACCTGAACATTAGTCGTACCACGCATACCAGCGCTGTCTGTAGCGGCAATTGTTATGGTATGCATCCGTACATCAGATTTAACCGGCATTCTGGCCAACTTCAGCTGGCCATTGTCTACTGTAAACAATGGGTTATTAGTAGTAACTGAAACCAGAGTGGCGTCAGCTTCGTTAACAACAACGTCTACATTGCCAAGTACTGTGCCAGCCGCACTGCCGATCAATAGCTGTGGCGTAGTCACATTAACAGTAACGTCAGGTTGCTCGTCCGGCACATTATTAACCATTACCGTCACTGTTGCAGGTTCTGAAATCGAACCATTGGCATCAATTGCTGCAACCTCAAATGTGACTTCCATCATGCCGGCTTCGTAATCCAGTGCTGCCGAATTTGCCACGACCACTTCACCGTTCGAATTGATACTAAAGGCACTTGAACTGCTTGCCAGTGTTACTATTTCCGTAATGACTGTCCTGAAATCGCTGGTAGCAGCAACCTGACCAACAACAGTGCCATTCGCAGCATTTTCACTTACCATCATAACCTGCTCAGCAACCACTACTGGCTCAGCAACTGCTGAACTAAAATCAGCAATCGCTACTGCTTCAGCCTGGGCGGACAACATGACAAAACTGCGGTTGTCGTTTGCGTCACGCACCACATAAGCTTTTTCGCCCGGCGCAAGCATTTCGACCGTAGTATCAACTGCTGTTTCATCTTCGTTTTGCGCCGTGATGTTAGCTTCTGGCATTGGTTCAGATGACAGACTTATTTCCGGGGTTAACTCTACCCTGACTAAACTGACAAGCTGATCTGCAGTGTTAGCCGAGCTTAATGAGTAACTATTTGCATTTGTTCTGAAGCGAACAACAATGTCGCTGCCAATATCATCAGCTGTCAGGCCAATGTCTTCGAAACACGATTCAAGTGTCACTTGCTTGCCGCCAGCAAAATGATAAACATCACCCAATGCGCCTGATAACTCACCGAACCGCGTGTTGAACGACACCATACCGCCAGGGAAAGCGGCATAAGCAGTACCAAGCCGCGTAACCAACAAGGTATTCATGGTGTAATCCAGAATACCATCGCCATCGATGTCTAAATCAAGAGCATAGTTGCCTTGCAACAGGTGGTTAATGCCCCCCGCAAGGTGGAAGGTTGGGTAAAAGGCATAGCCGGTGCTACACCAGGCTGCTTCATCTACATTTAACGTAATTGTAGCAATGTCGTGCTGTGGCATCACAGCAGAATTCATAGGTGAAGTAGCAACTAATGCAGATGCAACCGGCTCAACCGGCACAACGCCCGTGTTGGTTAGGGTAGTAACCAGCTCCTCAGAAACCATCTCACTGGCGAGTGTCAGCTGAGCTGATGGTTTTGGAATAACGTGGTATACCATGTGCAAGTCGTGCTCACTGTCGGTATTGGTGTCATTAAAGACCAGGGCGCCATCAAATTCAGCGCGACTTAGTGCATCAGCAATACCAACGTCAGTCCAGGTTAACTGATTCACCAGACCAAAAGCAGGTAACTTCGAAGGGTCAATGGTTAACGTCACATCAAACTGCACAGATTGTCCAGCCGGCACGGTAACTGCAGCAGGATGCTCCCAACTGGTTGCTCCGGTAGCGGTTTTATCCGCGAAACGATCTTCCACAGAAAGCTCGTATGTACGCTCTTGCATACTGAAGTTTTTCAGGGTAACCGTTTTGGTCATACTGCTTACAGCAGTTAAGGTTTGCAGACCAAATGATAAGGCAGCCTGACGGGTGTCAAAAGCCGGTTCATGAACCCACGCAGCCACAGGCAGATTTACCGCTTTTTCAACATCAACCAAACCTGCGCCAATTAAGCTGATAGGCGCTACAGCAGCATCCGGGTTAATATCAGGTGCATCCATAAAGACATTAAGGTTTGCACTGTTCATTAATGTTGCTTTAATTTCAGCCGCATTTCGTTCGGGCAATGCCTCACGTAGTAAAGCAACAGCGCCGGCCGTAATAGGGCCTGAGAATGAAGTGCCGGTTGCTGGAGCAAGGCCGTCACCCGTACCAACATCTGCAACCATGATATTTACACCAGGCGCCGTAATTTCTGGTTTTAGCAAACCATCCATCGAAGGACCACGAGAGCTGAAGCCAGCCACTGCATCAGCACCCGATCTCGCTTCAGAAGTAATGGCGTAACTGACTTCTGTTTCTTCCAGCAACATCGCTCTGATCGCATCGCCCACTTCTTTAGTGATCATTACTGTTGGAATTGTTATACCCGTACCATCACCACCGGCAACAATCGGGGCTTCGCCAGGGTTGCTATTAGCGATAATAACAAAAGCAGCACCGCGTGCCTGAGCATTCAGAACCTTTTGCGAGAACGGGCAGGTTCCCCTTGATAGTAATACCGCTTTACCTGTCAGATCAGCATCTTCTGCCAATGGGTCACATGCGGTATATTCACCTGGAACTAACACCAGAGGCGTATCCGTAGAAGTAAAGGAAAAATCGAATGTTGGATTAAATCCGGCAGACACCATTTCAACTGTCTCGCCGTCGATTGCAGACGAGCTGAATACACCCACTGCCGATGTCGGATGAGACATTGCGCCAACAGATAATGCATTAGGTGTAGTACTTGGCCCGCCAACGCGGAACGGTACATTGCCATCATTACCCGCAGAGATAACCATATTAACGCCCAAATCAGACGCACGCTGGATCAGAAACTGGGTGCCTGAAATGGTTGAAGTTGAACCAAACTCACCACCAAGCGACATATTAATTACATCAACACGGTCAGCGAGATTACCATCACCATTCGGATCCATCGCTGCTTCTAACGCAGCAATCTGATTGGCGCCAGGACAACTACGGGTACAAATTTTGTAAGCGTATAAATCAACACCCGGTGCTATACCAGTCACCGAGTGAGCAACTGACGTACCATGGCCACCGCCATTTACTCCTATGCCATCATTGATCGGGTCGATCGGGTTAGGATCATTGCCAACGAAATCGAACCCTCCTTTAATCTGACCTTGTGGCCACTGTGGTGCCGTTTGGTCTGCAAAAGCGGCAGCATACGCCTCAGGTGTTCCTTCACCACCAAAAGCAGCATGAGTAAAATCAACACCGCTATCTAAGATAGCGACCTTAACGCCCGCTCCTGTTGCTTTGCCAGACAACACAGTTTGAGCAGCTTTAATATATTCTGCAGAATCGGCAACATGCAACTCACTGTCGTAAACCGGCATGATGTCAACAACTAGTGCATTTTGCTTTAAGGCCTGCAACGTTGCTGTATCGGCGGTAATGACCATACCAACTGCCAATTTTGTTGTTTTTGTCAGAACCTTTGCGTCCGGGTTCAGATTGAACAATACCTGGCTTACACGTTGCTGAACAGTCTCGGCTTCTAAGGTAAGCTGTTGTGCCTGGGCCTGATTAAAGTTTTCACCCTGCAAAGCATAGCTAGCGGCAGGAGCCTTTAATAACACATACCAGGCTGACGGGGTTTGCTCCGCCAGACTAACAGTCACGTCGCCAAATAACTCGTGGACACTCTGCTGACCAGCAGGCTTTATTTTTGTAATACCGGCTTGAGCGTAGCCTGAAAGCGCTAAACTCACCGCCGTTGCCAATAAGGCTTTATTCATGGTTCCCAAGGTGTACTCCTTTGTACTGCATAGGTACTTTTCTATTATTCTGACAATCACCGGCTGCGGCTGAGGGTGCAGCAAAAAGCACAGTCACGGTGACTGAATTGCTTGCGTGTTGTGTACTACGCAAAAAAGCTGATTGACTGGCAAGCAAACTTTGCTTTACCAAACCAATCTTCTTTTATCACAAAGGTAATGGGATGTAATTCAGCAATTGTAAGAAATTGCGACATAGCAGCGTAAAAAAATAGCCGAAAAAGCTATTTTTGTTACTAAATGTTGACATTAGCGATTAAATTAAGCCAATTCACGGCTTCAAGCTGCAATGGTAGCCCTGAAATGTAAATATACTAGGTAGAAGCTTTAATCGGCAGATAAACTCTGACAACCAGGCCACCATGCGCATGGTTAAATAAACTGATACTACCCTGATGAGCATCGACTATTTTCTTAATAATAGCCAGCCCTAAGCCCGAACCACCGCTGCCACGGGCTTCATCGCCCTGCGTGAAAGGTGCAAACATAGCATCCATTTTATGTTCAGGAATACCCGGCCCATGATCCCGCACTTCGAGATAAAGCTGTTTGCGGCTTTTTTCATAACCGGTGCTGATTTCGATATCACCATCACTGTACCGCAGGGCATTCTCAAGCAAATTATTCAGTACCCGCTTTATCGCAATTTTTCGCAACATAATGGCCGGCAGTTTCGGGTCAAGGTGAGTAATAAAATGTCGCTGCTGAACCTGTTCAGCTAGCACCAGCTCATTTATCAGCTCATTTAAATCAACACTCTGCAGACTTTCCTGTTTATGATGTCGCAGGAAATCAATAAACTGGTCGATGATAGCATTCATATCGTCGATATCATTGACAATACCGTCACGGATCCAACTGTCTGGCTCAGCCATCATTTCTGAAGCGAGCCGGATCCGGGTTAAGGGTGTGCGCAGGTCATGGGATACCCCTGCCATCAGCAGAGCCCGGTCCTGCTCAAGCCGTTTTATACCCTCTGCCATATAATTAAAGGCCCGGATCACCGAAATAATTTCAGTTGAGCCTTTGTCGGCATTCAGCGGTGGCGGAATATCACCCCGGCCCACCTGCAGTGCCGCTTGCTGCAACGACTTTAATGGCCGGTTTAAATGGCGGGCGAATACCCAGGCACCACCAACGCTTAACACGCCAATAAGTAGCAAATAAAAGGTTAAAGGGGAAAAGTCTGTTTCGTCTAAACCGCTTAACGGTACTTTCACCCAGTACTGCGGTGCCTGCGGTGGCCTGACCCAAAAAGCAAAGGCACTGCCCTGCTCAATGCGTACCTCAGCATCGCCATTCAGCTCTGCCGACATTTGTTCAGAAAAATAGCCATAGTAACGGGCATTGGCCAGCCCCCGCTGCAGCGCCTCGGTCTCATCGTACACCTCAATGCCGGTCGCCTCACTGAAGCGGCGGGTCAGCTCTTCAGATAACACCGGCGTATCCTGACCTGCATCAATAAAAACCACCTTAATTTGTTTGGCAATTAAGTGATTTATTTGCTGGGTGGTCGGCTTAATAAAGTACAGTGCAACCGATACATAAGAGACCAGTTGGTTAATTAGTAATAAAAACCCAATTAAAAAAACCGTCTGACCAAAAGCGCTACGGGGTAGCAACCGCATCAGGCAATGCTGCCATCAGGAACAAACACGTAGCCCAGGCCCCAGACAGTTTGAATATAGCGCGGGTTAGTGGCATCGTCTTCCAGCATGCGCCTTAAACGCGAAACCTGCACATCGATACTGCGCTCCATGGCTGAATAATCACGACCCCGGGCCTGGTTCATCAGTTTATCACGTGACAATGGCTCGCGCGGATGGCTGACTAACACCTTTAACACGGCATATTCACCACTGGTAAGTGGCAACGGCTGGTCGCCCTTGCGCATTTCGCGGGTAGCTAAATTGAAAGTGAAAGGACCAAAACTGATAACAGTTTCTTCCTGCGATGGCGCGCCGGGTAAGTCTTTACTTTTGCGCCGCAGTACTGCGCGGATCCTGGCCAGTAGCTCTCGGGGATTAAAGGGTTTGGGCAGGTAATCATCGGCGCCCATCTCCAGGCCAATTATCCTGTCCACCTCATCACCTTTGGCGGTTAGCATAATAATCGGCACGTCATTATTTTGCTGACGTAACTTACGGCAGATCGATAATCCATCTTCGCCGGGTAACATCAGATCAAGCACCACCAGATGAAAATGCTCACGCTCCATTAACCGCTGCATTTGCTCATAGTTGCCAACGCTTCGTACCTGATAACCCTGCTCGACCAGATAGCGTTCAAGCAGTGAACGTAAGCGTAAATCATCATCGACTACAATTATTTTCAGAGTTTCCTGGCTGGTCATTACGCAAGCTTCCGTTGTTTTTCCTCACTATAAACGAAAAAACCGCCATTGTTACTACCATGGCGGTTAAACTGTGTTACAAAATTTTTCAGTCTTGCTTATTCTCGGTGACCGGCTGTCGTTTCATTGGTGGGTTTACCCAGTAAATCTTGGCAGACTGCGTGCTGTGTTTGCTGGATGCTTCTACTCTCTGGATATAATCGTAATCAGGCTCCATCACATACTGTGGTGGTGTAGCACTGCAGGCTGTTATCAAAACAGCGGCAGGGATAAGCAGGTATAGCTGACGTCGGGATTTCATCTTAAGGCCCTCCCATAAAGCTAAAATCCGACTTAAGTATAGTACATTATTTAATCAATGCGTCAGATTTCGCCAGCACTTTGCTGATAGCTGATTGCACATATCAGATACCAACGTTCACCCGCCGGGGTAATCACTTTTACCTCGTCATCCGGCGCCTTACCTAACAGAGCTCTGGCCAGTGGCGAGTCAATACTAAGCTTGTTCAGACGTAAATCAAACTCGTCCGGGCCTACCAGCCGATACCGTTTAACATCGCCATTTTCGTCTTCCAAATCCACCCAGGCGCCAAAAAACACCTTACCCTGTTGTTTAGCTGACGGATACACTATCTGCAGTTGTTCCAGCCGTTTGGTCAGAAATCGTACCCGTCTGTCAATCTCGCGTAAGCGTTTCTTGCCATAAATGTATTCGGCATTTTCGGAGCGATCACCCAGCGCAGCGGCGTCAGCGACCTGCTGAGTCACCCTCGGTCGCTCCTCTTTCCATAAATAACGGAGCTCCCGCTCCAGAGTGTCATACCCTTCGCGTGTAATCAGATTGGATTTTTTTATGCTGAAAGTAGACAATTCACCCTGCTTTTTATATTTCGTATCATACTTTGCCTGCCACAGGGGCCGCAAAGTCGAAGGATCCCATAGTTATGTCAATGATTGTAAAACAAATAGCCAGTGAAATTGCCGCACGGCCGGAACAGGTTGCTGCCGCTATTGCCTTGCTGGATGAAGGCGCAACTGTGCCCTTTATCGCCCGTTACCGTAAAGAAGTCACCGGTGCGCTGGACGATACCCAATTGCGTTTACTTGATCAACGACTGAATTACCTGCGCGAGCTGGAAGAGCGACGGCAGGTGATTTTAAAAACCATTGCCGAACAAGGGAAACTCAGCCCGGAGCTGGAGCGTGAAATTGTTGCGGCTGACAACAAAACCCGGCTGGAAGATTTATACCTGCCATACAAAGCCAAACGCCGCACCAAGGGCCAGATGGCCATTGAAGCAGGTTTAGCGCCGCTAGCCGATGCTATTCTGGCTAACCCGGAGCGGGACCCCGAGCAGCAGGCAGCCTCATACATTAATACCGATGCCGGCTTTGCCGACACGAAAGCCGTGCTGGACGGCGTTAAGTTTATCCTGATGGAACGTTTCGCCGAAGATGCCACTTTGCTGGCCCGGCTGCGGGCAAAACTTAGCCGGGATGCCATGTTAAAAAGCACGGTTGTCAGCGGTAAAGAACAGGAAGGCGCTAAATTCCGCGATTATTTCAGTCATACTGAACAATGGAAAAACATCCCATCGCACCGGGCTCTGGCAATGTTTCGCGGCCGGAATGAGGGTGTACTGCAATTGCAGCTGCTGCCTGACAGTGACGAGGCCAATGCCCACGCACTTTGCGAGCAAATAGTAGCGGAGCACTTTAATATTCGCCAGCAGCAACGCGCTGCCGATGCATTTTTACGCACGGTGGTACAATGGACCTGGAAAGTGAAATTACATTTGCATCTGGAAAATGATTTATTAAGTGAGCTTCGTGAACGTGCTGAACTGGAAGCGATAAAAGTATTTGCCCGCAACATGGCCGATCTGCTGATGGCAGCACCAGCCGGTATGCGTCGCACCCTGGCGTTGGACCCGGGCCTTAGAACCGGTGTTAAATGCGCGGTTATCGACGAAACCGGTAAGCTGTTAACCCATACCACTATTTTTCCGCATGCCCCGCAAAACTTGTGGGATAAATCAGTACGTACCCTCAGCCAGTTGTGCCAGCAACACAAAATTGAGCTGATCGCGATTGGCAATGGCACGGCTTCCCGCGAAACCGACAAACTGGCTGGCGATGTTATCAAAGCAGCCGCTAGTGATACTTTAAGTAAGGTGATGGTTTCAGAGGCTGGCGCCTCAATATATTCAGCCTCTGAGCTGGCAGCGCAGGAGTTTCCTAACCTGGATGTGTCGTTGCGCGGTGCAGTTTCTATTGGCAGACGCTTACAGGATCCATTAGCGGAGCTGGTAAAAATTGAGCCAAAGGCCATCGGTGTCGGCCAATATCAGCATGATGTAAACCAGAGCTTGTTAACCCGCTCGCTGGATGCCGTAGTAGAAGATTGTGTAACCGCCGTTGGCGTAGACTTAAATACCGCCTCTGCTGCCCTGCTGGCCCGGGTAGCCGGTTTAAATAAAACACTGGCCCAGAATATTGTGCAGTACCGCGACGAGAATGGTCGCTTTAACGAGCGGAAAGAACTACTCAAAGTACCGAGGCTCGGACCCAAAGCATATGAGCAAGCAGCCGGATTTTTAAGGATTAATAATGGTAGCAACCCATTGGATGCCTCGGCCGTGCACCCTGAAGCCTACCCGTTGGTTGAAAAGATTCTGAAAACCGCTAATCAACCGGTTAGTGCAATTATTGGTAACAGCAGCTTTTTAAACAGTATTGAGCCTGCAGCCTTTGTGGATGACCATTTTGGTTTACCAACTGTCAGCGATATTCTAAAGGAGCTGGAAAAGCCGGGCCGCGACCCGCGACCTGAATTTAAAACGGCCAGTTTTAAGGACGGCGTGGAGACCCTGCAGGATTTGAAGACAGGCATGTTGCTGGAGGGGGTGATTACCAACGTTACAAATTTTGGTGCTTTTGTCGATATTGGTGTACATCAGGATGGCCTGGTTCACATTTCGTCACTCACTGACAAATTTGTCAGCGATCCGCATAAGGTAGTAAAAGCAGGAGATATAGTTAAAGTCAAAGTATTGGACGTTGATATTAACCGCAAAAGAATTGCATTAACCATGCGACTGGATGAGCAGCCTCAGGCAAAAGCAGCCGATAAAGCAGTAACTAAAGCATCAGGTGCTTCAGGCAACAAAGCCAGCCGGCCGGCCCCGCAAACAACCAAGGCTGAGCCGGCTAACGCTGCGATGGGTAATGCTTTTGCTGAGGCTCTGGCAAAGTTTAAAAAATAATAAACTGTTTCACTAAAATGTGTTTTATTTAACGGGCAGGAATTAGTAACTGAAAACAGATAGGCAATAGTTAACTCAGGCTTGCTGGCGCAGCGGTCGCTGCGCTGGTTCGGTGGCCAGCTGGTAAAACCGGCTTATTACCTGACTACGCTGCTGCATTTTTGCCAACGTATCAAACTCAGGAAATACCAGACCAGCTACCGACCCGGTGTTGCTGATTGTTTCACTGTCATAACGAATTTGCGAGTTATCGATAGCCGCTCCAGCCTGCGCTGCAGCATCACTTTGCGCAAGCGCAAGCGGCTTTGTTTCAGCAGGGGCGGTTTTTTCAGCAACAAGTTCTGTTTGCGCCTGCAACAGTCGCTGACTGGCTTCAGCCGCTATTCGTCTGTCGGCTGATGAAGGCTCGGCCGGTGCCAGCGCAGCTGCCTTCACCTGCTGCATTTTCTGAATTGTTGCCTGCGGGTCGCCGGCAATGGGCGCAATGTCAATTTGCACTTCACCGGCTACCGCATACTGCCGACCATCAGGCCCTAACTCATAGGTATAGCTCGGTGCGCCGGCGTAGCGACCACCAATACTGGCATGCGCCTGTTCGTGACTGCGAACTTCTTGATCCCGGCTCTGCAGTTCCTTAATTTCTTTCTGCTCAGCCTGTTGCTGTCGTTGCTCCGCATCGTTCTGTTGCTGCCGGCTGCTGTCTTCAGACTGCTCAGGCCGTCCTTCAATCGCCTGCTGGGTTTCGTTTGATTTGCCGCTGGCGTCATAGCTGCTTACCGAACTGCCACTATTACTGCTGCGACCTTTTTCCTCGGTTGCCACAGCACGTTCCGGTTTTCCTTTATCCATTTCGCGGACCGGTTCTACCAGTTCACGTCGTTGCATATCGCGCCGGGCTAACTCGGTAGGCGGGTTAGCCGTGTTGATACTGATGTTAGGATAATAGGAGGTAATTTGCATTGCCCTTACACCCGGACGTCGATTATGGTGCCAAGTGCTTGATCTGCAGCCTGCACAGACCGCACATTTGCTTCTGCATTACGCGACTCGCTGGTTAGCTGAACCAGGCTTTGCTCAACGGATGGCGCCTGTGGCTGTGTCGGCCGGTTTTGCTCCGGCGCCTCAGCCTGACGGACATCATTTTCGGCTGCAGCAACCTGTTCACGGTTAGCTGTAGTTTGGCGGTTAATATTAACCGTTGCTTCTGTTATACCGGTTGAAGCACGCTGGAATCCCTGCAAACCGGCATTAAATGCTGATTGAATCTCCATTGTTGGCTCCTTTCAGTTTAGTAATGGTTAATTATTGACCAAAATGAGATAAAAAGAAAGACTGCTGGACGCACGGTGTTATTGCTGTGCTATGACTGCGGCAGTCAGCCAGTTGTTCAGCCACGCCAGAAACTCCATTCGATGGGAAATGAAAGGCGCATGTGATGCCTTAGCCAAAACGCTCAATTCAGCGTCAGGTTGCAACTTTTGTAATTCGCTAACAACAGCCACTGGCACCAGGGAGTCAAGCGCACCAAAACAGCCAATAACCGGCTGCTTTAATCCCGCGAAGCACTGACGTAAATCCTCGTTGCTCAGAAATGCCAGACCTGCGCTCAGGGCCTCAGCACTGGCCTGAGGATAGGCCGCTATCGCCTGCTTCAGCACAGCCGCATCACTTTTCGCGGTGGCTGATCCCATAGCCTGAATAGCTAAAAACCGGCTGACGGTCTGTGACAAATCACGCTGCAGGGACTGGGCAAACTGTTGCATAACCGTAGCTTTCATGCCCGGCCAGTCTGCGTGTTGCAAAAAACAGGGCGTTGCGGCAACCAGTGCCAGTTGGCGCACTTTTTCCGGATATCGTTCTGCCAGCGCAATGGCCAGTAAGCCACCCATCGACCAGCCACAGACAAGGCTGTTAGCTGGGATCCGGGACGCCAACTCAGTAACTACAGTACTGAAATTGCCAGACTGCAGTAGCGGCTGCGCCTCACCAAAACCCGGAATATCCAGAGCTATTACCTGCACAGTTGGCACAATATCGGCAAGTATAGTTTGCCAGACCCCCCGGTTTACTCCCCAACCATGCAGCAGTACTAAAACAGGTTTGTCAGTATTACTAATCTCTGCCATGCTGCCTTTATGTTTCCTTTGCGTTAATTTTATGGTTTATTTTCTTGCTAAGTTTTCTAAAATTTTCCGCCACTGCTGGCAGTTGCTATTGCCAGCTCAGTGTATGTGGTGCAGTTTACCGCGGCCTGACGCCGAACGACAACTCTGTGATTACTGTCAGCAGGCATTACCCGTGCTGCCTTATCAGCTATGTCATTACAATTTACTTTTTTTGCCAGCTATTGCCAGGGGGTTGAAGGGGGCTAAATTTGATCGGTTACTTTGTCTGTCGCACTATCAGCAACCATACCAGCACTGGATACCACGCTGGAAATACCACACAGATTTAGCAGCAGGCCAATTGTTAACTCAGCAAATGTGCTTATTGTTAGCAAGCTACAGCAATATGAATATGCCATTGCCGCAGGCACTGACTTTTGTGCCGCTGCACTGGCGCAAGCAACGGCAACGTGGATTTAATCAGGCACAGTGTCTGGCCGAGGCGTTAGGACACCAATTACAGCTGCCTGTTCTGGGATTATTTGCCAAATTGGCCAGCCCAAGCCAACGGGGGCTTAACCGGCGGCAGCGGTTACGCAACTTGCGTCGTTCATTCAGTCTGATACCGCAGTACCCAAAGCTGCCTGCCCATGTTGCGATAGTTGACGATGTTATTACCACCGGTGCCACCGCCAATGCCCTGACAAGGCTGTTACGCCGGGCCGGCGTCAGCACCGTTAGTGTCTGGACACTGACCGTCACCCCGGCACCGGATCATTCAGCCTGAAGCGGTGCGCTGAAGCTGTTTCCCAGAAACATGGCGTTAATCAGAATTCGGCTGGAACCATAGAAATAGCCACGAAATACCGGATTATCGGTCATACCAATCACCCGGCCCCGCCCCAGATTATGAGCAACTATTGCGGCTCCCTGGGCAATTTTTGGTACATATTCCGCGGCGCTGTAACCTGCCAGGTGCGGATTTGTGCTGTATAACGCCACATTGGCAAACAGTGAACTGGCTGGTTGTAACAACATAATGTCGTTTTTAAATAACGGCAGGCGGGCTCGAGGCACGCCAAACGTTAACGGATGACTTAAATCAAGCTCGGCACTGAATATTGCGCCGGCAATCCGCTGCCTGGCAGCCAGGGCTTCACGATCGGCATAGCTTAAATCCTGTTGCGGGATCAGTTGCTTCATTTCTTTGCTCTGCCAGACACCTGTCTGCAATAAGCCGGCTTTTGCCAGCCAGGCGGCGCCCTCTTTGTGGCCCCATAACACACCACCCTGTTCAGTCCATTGTTTCAGCTGACTTATCTGGCTGTCCTGCCAGGACCGGTAGCTGCCATCTGCCAGGATAATATGGGTATAGCGGTTCAAATTAACGCGGCTTAAGCGATCGGGTTCCACCATACTGGGTGAGATCCCCGCCAACCGCTCGAGGTTGTA
Source organism: Arsukibacterium indicum (assembly GCF_019100565.1). Taxonomy (GTDB): domain Bacteria; phylum Pseudomonadota; class Gammaproteobacteria; order Enterobacterales; family Alteromonadaceae; genus Alishewanella; species Alishewanella indicum. The sequence goes on from NZ_JAHRID010000010.1 coordinate 64,295, forward strand.
CCATACTTCGCCGGCTTCGGTAGAGTTTACCCCGGGCCCGGCAATCAGCAATACTTCAGGCTTGTTGATAACGGCAAAGTTATGGCTACCTAAATCACTGCCATCTGGCGTCAGACCACTGCGGATCGCATGAACTTTAACCGGATATTGCTGCTGAAGTTGTTGCAATCGGCTAAACCAGTCTGCTTCTTTCTGCAAGCCGGCAGCAATCAGCATGCTACCCGCTGCAAACTGCTCGGTGTTGTCACTGGTCAGGGCACTGAAACCATTCAGCGCTGAGCGCACTACCACGCCCTCGGTCAGCAATGCCTGCAGCAGAACTGGTGCCTGTTGATCCTGCCAGCTGAATGCATAGGCATAAGCACCGGCGGCTAACGGTTGCTTCAATTGCGGTGTCGCCTGCCATTGGGCATTAGCAAGTGCCCGGCCTGGCTCGCGGTTTACCGCGCGGAATTCAATATTAAAAGCATAGGGCAAGGTCCAGCTTGAAACATCGTAAAAGGTATTATCTTTAAAGTTCTTTTCGGTTGAAAACGCCGCTTTAATCAAACGGTATTGTGGCTGCTGTAGAGGCACAAAGAAACTTTTACCCGCCAGATATTTAACGTCGTCGTCCTGCCAGTCACGATCTAATGGATACACCGCTATATGGTGGCGCTGCAGCAAATCCAGCAGGGCGTGTAAACGGCTTTGATCGCCGTCATCTGTCAGCATGTAACCTTTGGTTTTGTCGGCTTTGGCCTTGGCTACGGCGCTTTGATAGAACTCTTGCTGGTAGGCGAGCAATTCCTGACGTTTTGCCACTGCCCCGCGAATTGTTGACAAGGATGCAGTAAACTGATTTTTAATGGTATCGCTAAAACTCAGCAAGCCGTTAATGGACTCCTGAAGGTGGCCGCGGCTGCTGGCCTGTTCAAACAGGATGCCAACACTGCCGTTAACATCAGGGTATGTAGATCCTTTACCCACATAAAAGTCATCGAAACTTTCTTCGCTGTAGTAAAGCTGCTTGCGCTCGTCAAAGGCAGCAGCATGAAATTCTGCCATCGCAGCTGTTATTTCAAAGTTACGTTCAGGCGTCAGCGGATAATTGCGGCTTGGAATGCCTGGCTGAAAAAAATAACTGCTGTTGGTACCCATCTCATGAAAGTCGCCAACTACGTTTGGCAACCATTGGTGAAACTGAGCAATGCGAGCCTGGCTCTCAGGATGCTGTAATAATAACCAGTCGCGGTTTAAATCAAACCAGTAGTGATTAGGCCGGCCATTTGGCCAGGGTTCGATATGCTCCCGGTGCTGCGGATCCGCCACCGGCTTGCTACCTCGATGCATATTGGCCCATAACGCAAACCGATCATGGCCATCAGGATTCAGACTAGGTTGGATTAAGATAACAGCGCGGCTTAGCCAGGCGGCAACTTCCTCAGTTTTAACAGCCGTTAAATAATGTGCCAGCACCAACGCCGCATTCGCAGCACTTGACTCATTGCCATGAACACCGTAACCCAACCAGATCACTACCGGCGCATCGCTGGGAATGGTTTTATCTTGTTTCGCCTGTTCGAGATGCTGCTGACGAATTTCATCCAGCCGGCTTAGATTTTCAGGCGATGAAATCACCAGCTGCAATAACGGCCGTTGTTCATGGCTATAACCGATGACTTCCAGCATTGCGTTGTCTGACTGACCGGCGAGTTGTTCGAAGTAACGCTGTATCTGGTCATGCCGGGCATGCCACTCACCAACAGGATGGCCCAGGGTTTGTTGCGGTGTTGGTAAGCGGGTGTCTACCGGCTCGTTAAAATACTGCGCCTGGGCCAGGCCGGCCCACAGTGCGAAAAAAACCACTACACTCAGTTTCATGCCTGTTTCCTTTAATTTTTTTGCGCGTCCAGTTAGCCAGAAACCAGCGTAAAACTCAAGCAGGGCTGGCATCAGTGACAGACTCGGAGTATGATAGGCATTAACCTAGTAATTTAGTCAGGTACTAAGATGATTTCTATTTCAGAACAGGCGCAAGCCCATTTTGCAAAGCTGCTGGAAAAACAAGCTGCCGGTACCAGCATCCGGGTATTTGTGGTTAACCCTGGCACGGCTCAGGCGGAATGTGGCGTATCTTACTGCCCGGCAGACGCTGTTGAAGATAGCGATATTCAAATTGAATTTAATGGCTTCAATGCAGTTGTCGACGCCGAAAGTAAACCCTTTTTAGTTGATGCCGAAATTGATTTTGTAACCGATCAAATGGGTTCACAGCTGACATTAAAAGCGCCGAACGCCAAAGTGCGTAAGGTGAATGACAATGCCCCGCTGATGGAGCGGGTACAGTATGTTATTGACGCCGAAATTAACCCGCAACTGGCAAACCACGGTGGTCGGGTGTCGGTAATGGAATTAACTGACGATGGCGTGGCAGTGCTGCAATTTGGCGGTGGCTGTAACGGCTGCTCGCAAGTTGATTTAACGCTGAAAGAAGGCATTGAAAAAGAACTGCTGGCCAGGTTCAGTGGTGAATTAAACGGCGTTCGCGACATTACCGAGCATCAACGCGGCGAGCACTCTTACTATTAAGCTGGCGCCTGATCTGTGTTATAACACCCCTGGTGTATCTTGTTTGCCGGGGGTTACTGTGCGTCTGATTGTTGCTTTTATTTTTATATTCAGTTTATTGCAACCTGTGCAGGCGGCGGTGATGCTGATATACCACCATGTTGCCTCTGATACACCCCGTGTCAGCAGTGTTACGGCAACCGAACTTCGTCAACATCTGCAATACCTGCAAGATCACAACTTTAAGGTTATCGGACTTGATGTCCTGATAGATCAGCTTAAACAGGGCAAGCCAATTGCAGATAATGCGGTGGTTATCACCTTCGATGACAGCTTTGAAAACAATTACACCACTGCGCATCCTATCCTGATGGAATTTGGTTATCCTTATACAATTTTTATCAGCCCGGGTAGTATTGACAATAAAGTAGGGCCGGTGCTTAGCTGGGACCAGGTCAGAAAAATGGCGGCGGACGGCGTGCTGGTGGCCAACCATGCGATGAATCACGAGCACATGACAGAGCGGGAAAACGGTGAAACTGAAGCTGACTGGCTGGCCCGGATAAAACAGAATATTCTCACCGCCGAGCAGCGGATTAAAGAAGAAACCGGGCAGAGTCATCGATGGCTGGCCTACCCGTACGGTGAGTTTAACAATCAACTTGAAGCGCTGGTTAAGAAGCTGGGATTTGTTGGTATTGGTCAGCAGTCCGGGGCAATCGGGTCTTCTACCCTGCTTAGCCGGATCCCGCGTTACCCGGCAGCCGGTCAGTACGCTGAACTCGCTGACCTCTCACAAAAGTTACGAACCCTGGCGTTTGATATCACCGGATACCTGTCTGCCAATCAGCAAATTAGTGATAACCCACCAACCTTGCGTCTCACGCTAAATATTACCGATTTTCTGCCTGAGCAGCTTCGTTGTTATGCCGGCACTGAAGCTCTGGAACCAAAATGGTTAAATGACAACACCTTTGAGGTAACAGCCAGCAAACCAGTTAATCGTGGCCGTAGCCGTTATAATTGCACTGCTCCGTCGCTTAGTAAAAAAGGCTATTTTTACTGGTACTCGCAACCCTGGCTAAATAATTAGCGCACACTGACGATTGCTGATATAACAACAGTTTATTGATAGAAAATGGATTTTGTGTGACGCAGTTATCAAGAATACTCGCCTTACTGAGCCTGATGATAGCAATGCATAGTGCTGCTCAGGTTGCGCAGAGCCCAATACCAGAATGGGTGGTGTCGCTCCAGCCTGCTCTTAACAGTAAGGTGCCGGAACAAGACATTAGCAATGGCACTTATTATTTACTGGCAGATACTCAGTTGTGGGTTCCCGCCACGGGGCAACAGCAGATTTTTGAGCATTATGCCAGCCTGGTAACAAGCAGCAAAGGCCTTGAAAAAGCAGGTCAACTCAGCATCTATTACGATCCCACTTATCAGCAGGTTGCGCTTCATCAATTAAATATCATTCGCGCTGGCTCAACAATAAACCGCTATCCGCAGGCGCGGATAACCTTGGTTCAGACCGAGCAGGACTTAGATAAGCTGCTTTATCACGGGGAGACGGCACTGAATATTGTCATACCCGATGTGCGGGTGGGTGATATCATAGAATACAGCTACAGCCTCAGCGGCAGCAACCCGGTGTTTGCTGACCGGTTTAATACCAGTCAACGTTTAAACTGGACGGTACCGCTGCAACAACAGCATTGGCGTCTAATGTGGCAAAGGGCAGAACCACTGGCTTATAAGTTCAGTAAAGAGGCTGTACCGCTTGAAATCAGCAGCGAAAACGGTACGACCACTTATTCATTTGTTCAGCATAATGTGCCGCCGGTTAAGCACGAGGACGATACACCTGACTGGTATTCTCCGTACAATAGTTTATCGATGAGTAACAGCCCGCAGTGGCAGGACATTGCACGCTGGGGTGTGGCTTTGTTTGAACCGGCAATTGATGACAGCCCCGCCGTTACCGCCCAGGTAGCCAGATTGCAGCGCGACTATCTTACGCCTGAACTGCAAATTGCAGCGGCACTGAAGTTTGTACAGACAGAAATTCGCTATCTTGGAATTGAGCTTGGTGAGAGCTCTCATAAACCGGCCAGCGCAGCTAAGGTATTGCAACAACGCTATGGTGACTGTAAAGATAAAAGTGTATTACTGGTCAGCATATTACGCCAGTTAGGGCATAAAGCCTTACCGGTATTGGTCAATACTGAACTTAAAACGACGATAACAGAGCGGTTGCCCTCAGCAGGGGTATTTGATCACGCCATTGTTAAACTGGATTTTAATGGCAAAAGCTATTGGCTGGACCCTACCCGCAGTTTTCAGGCAGGGCCACTGGAGCGTTTGTATCAGCCAGACTACGGTTATGCGCTGGAATTGTCTGCTGCCAGCACCGGGCTTACTGCCATGCACTCTGCTACTGAATACACAGAAGTGTTGATCAACGAGCAGTTTCATCTGCCTGACGTGCTGACTGAGCCTGCAGAGTATAGAGTAAGCACGCTTTACAGTGGCCTGGACGCCGAGCGTTCCCGTTCCCAGTTCGCCAGCAACAGCGTCAGCCAGAAAGCTGACGGTTATGTGCAGTTCTACAGCAGATATTACCCAAATATAACGCTTGCTGAGCCTATCAGCAAAACTGACGATGCCGTATCAGGCAGCGTTGCAGTCAATGAGTTTTATCGGATAACAGATTTTTGGCAGGCAGATGCAACTGAACCCGGTAAATTAGACGCAAACTTTTACAGCAATGGCATTAGCAGCTATCTGCAGAAGCCTGAAATTGCCGCTAACCGTACACAACCTTTTGTCCTAAGTCATCCGGTAAATATCAGCCAGACAATTACCGTTGAACTTAATAACATTGACTGGCAATTTGACGATGAGCAGGTAGTAGAGCACAATCCTTTTTTCCATTACCAGAGCCAGCTGCAATTTGACAACAGCAGCAAGGTTCTTACCTTGCGTTATCAGTACAAAAGTCTCACTGACCATATTATGCCTGAGCAGCGCGCAGATTATATTGCTGCCGTAGACAGAGCCCGAAGTGATCTTAATTTGAATATATATCAACGTGACGCCGTGAATGAAGTCGTCGCGACCTCAGCTGATGGCAGCAGCAAAGTGATGTTCTTACTAGTGGCCGTCTATTTAATGTTATGCATACTTTGCGCTGCATTGTGGCTGCTGCCGGTTGGCACTTACCGGCATAACCAGCGCTTTGGGGAACCCATGTTTCGGTTTATTCTGACCTGGCTGGTAACATTTAGTCTTTATGGTATGTACTGGTGTATCAAAAACAATAGCCACCTCAATGCAGCGAGGCTGACAGAGCCACCATCTGCCGCCGCTGCTGACTGAAAGCTAATGGCTGGTGATTACTGATTTTGCAGCTGGTTTAATACCAGTGGAAAATCACTGAGTAACTGCTCACGGTTAACCAGCGGCACTTCGCCTGGCAGCATATCCGGTTTAAAAATTGCTGCCACTTGTCCTTGCGGGTTAATAAGTACCACTGAAGCACTATGGTCTACCAGATAGTCCTGCTCGGTGGTACTGCTCATCGCATACATTAAGCCAAGTTCCCGAACAAACGGAAATAGCTGATCATGACCGGCCGTTAAGCCGCTTAATGCCGGCTGTTTAAAATAATCAACATATTGCTTTAGTTGCTGTGGTGTATCACGTTGCGGATCAACCGAAATAAACCAGATTTGTAATGGCTTATCAACGCTAACTGCCAGCTCATCTCTGACACCCGCCAGTTTAGCCAATGTTAGTGGGCAAATATCCGGGCAAAAAGTATAACCAACAAAAGCCAGAGTCCATTTATCCATTAAGTCTGCCCGGCTACGAACAGCGCTATCCTGATCCAGCAATTTAAATTCAGACAGATTGCGTGGCTGCGGATACACCAGGGCTTTTTCGGGTAATGGTTGATGCTGCCACAACAAATACAACATTACCCCGGCGACAACGGCACCGGCCGACAGCATCACGACAATGACATTACGAAACATAAAAAGGAGACACCTTAAAGTAATGATCAACCAGCAACACTAAAAACAACACCATCAAATGAACAATAGAAAACTTAAATGTCGCCATTGCTGTCTTGCTATCAGCATTGAATTTCAATTTCCAGGCGTATTGTAAAAAGCGTAAATTAAGCAAGGTACTGCCAAGCAAATATACTGCACCCGTCATACCTACAATATATGGCAGCAGGCAAACCAGACAAAGCAACACGGTGTATAGCAAAATAGCGCTTTTTGTGTATTCAATACCGTGGGTTACCGGCAGCATCGGCATATTCACCTTGGCATAATCATCGCGACGATGGATTGCCAGTGCCCAGAAATGCGGTGGCGTCCAGGCAAAAATAATCATTACCAGCAGCAGAGAATAGCCATGAATATCGCCGGTGATGGCTGTCCAGCCCAATAGTGGCGGCATGGCACCGGCTAGGCCACCTATCACAATATTCTGTGGGGTTGCCCGTTTTAAAAACATGGTATAGACCACCGCATAGCCAAATAAGCTAAGCAATGTCAGCCAGGCAGTAAGCGGGTTAACCCCAAGATATAGCAAGACAAACCCGGTAGCAGCCAGAGCGCAGGCAAATGCTATGGCTTGCTGCGAACTGACTCTGCCCTTGGCAACAGGTCGGCTGTGAGTCCGGGCCATCTGCGCATCAATTCTTTGATCAACCACATGGTTAAGTGCCGCAGCAGCGCCCGACAACAAGCCAATACCTATCGTCGCAAAAATCACCACAGCTACATCCGGCAAGCCGGGCGTCGCCAACATCATTCCAACCCAGGCTGTGAGTACCAGCAAGGCGACAACTTTAGGCTTGGTCAATTCCAGATAGTCGCGCCAGCGTGACATACTCTGCCTCGATACCATTATTGTTGCCATTTATGCCTCCCTGCCAGCAGGCCGGTATAGCTGATACAGCACCACGACCATGATCATAAGTAAGTTCGCTCCGACAAAATTATGTGCTACCGCATTAACCAGAGGTAGATGCAGTACCACATTTAACAGACCCAGAATAAATTGCAACAACAAAACCGCGCCCATTGCTAACGCAAAATTCTGCATTATCTTAGTTTGAGCCCGCCGGTACAGCTTGACAGCAAACCAGCTTACTACCGCCAACGTTATAAAAGCACCAATCCGGTGGAATACATGCACCGTTTGACGGGCCTCAGCTGACATAACGCCATATTCATAATCACTGTAACCCAGGTGTAAATCAAAGGCTTCATCCAGCGCCAGCCGGCTCATCCAGCCTGCTTCACATACTGGCAATTCAATGCAGGCTAACGCGGCATAATTAGCGGCGGTCCAGCCACCCAGCCCGATTTGTAGCATTACCACTATGGCAGCGATAATTGCCAGCGGTCTTAATTTTGCCAGAGCAGGTTCGGCTACGCGCAATTCAGGCGTCAGCTGCATCCAATATAGCGCCAGCAAACAATACAGCGTAAAACCGCCGAGCAAATGTGCCAGCACGACTATCGGCAGTAGGCTCAAGGTTACAGTAAAGGCACCCAATGCCGCCTGACATATTACCAGTAACAAAAGCATGCTTGGCAAAGCACGGGGCTGACGCCTTTTGCTGACAATAGCAGAGACCATGATTGCGGCGATTAACAAGCCCAATGTACCGGCAAGGTAACGGTGAATCATTTCGTTCCAGGCTTTTTGTGGCTCTAGCGGCCGGTCAGGAAAGGCCTGCGCGGCCAGCGCTATACTCTCAGGCTTCTGGGGTACTTTCAGAAAACCATAACAGCCTGGCCAATCAGGACAGCCTAAACCGGCATCCGTTAAACGGGTAAAAGCACCATAAATAATCACTACCATGGTAAGCAGCAGGGTTATGGAAACCAACTTCTTATGTCTGGTCATACACTGGTCCTGTCATAATTTAACAGCTTTAGTAAGTCATAACGGATACTGCGGGCAATGTCTGCCATTTCAGCATCTTGCTCCGGCATCGGATAACTCAGCAATACCAACCCTTTCTGATCAACCAGCAATATTTGTTGCTGCAGTAATGTCACATCGTTAATCTCAGCCCGCTGCTGTACAAACATCGGATAAGCGTCAGGCTCATTGAGGGTTCCTACCACAACAGGTTGCACCTGTTCCTGCTTGCGACCAAGACCAATATATAGCTGTTTCACGGTATGTAATGCATTCTGACAGCGCTGCTGACAGGGTGTGTCGGCCAGCATAACAATCCGCCAGTGCTTTTTCTGGCCGCTGATATCATCCAGCAGAAAGATCTCCTGTTCAAGCCACACACCTTTACTGGATGAGCCTGGATTAAACCAACCCATTTCCAGTACCAGCTTTGCTGCCGCCAGCGGCATTACACAACACACTACGAACAGCAGCATAAATTTATTCTTATTCATTCTCTCTCCCGCTGCGCCGGGCAGCAGCAAGTGCCACTGCAACTACGGCGATTGCCAGCATAAACCATTGAAACGCATAGCCATGGTGTTTTTCAGGGGGCATAACCACCGCCTGGTAATGAGGTAAAAAAGGACTTGCTCCCTGCTGATACAGCAAAAAAGCATAAGCGCCGACCGGCAACTGGTTTGCCATCTGTTCCAGCTCTGGTTGCTGGATCCGTTGCGGCCAACCGGTACCTTCGGTATTCGGCCCCAGCCGGAAGCCTCCAACCTTACTGCGAATCAATCCTTGCAGCTGCAACTGCTCTGGTATCACCAACTCAGGCAGCACAGCCCTGTTATCACCGGCAGGAACCCAGCCAAGGTTTACCAGCAGCGGCCGGCTTTTCTCCATACTCTGTACCGGTATAATCACATCGTAGCCAACTTTACCTTCTACAATCTGATTATCCAGCAACCAGACATAAGGCTGTAGCCATTGCCCGTCGCCTGCAAACAATACCCCGTCAGCCTCTGCTGCTGTCAACACAGCCAACTGTTGCCAGTTCAATGCACCCTGCTGCTGCAGTTGCTGCAACTGACTAAGCTGCATCGCTTTTTCTTCGGCGCGCTGTAATTGCCAGTAGCCAAGCTTGCTTAAAATAATAAAAGCCGTCACAGTAATCAGCAACCACACCTTGTGAATGCCAAAATAGCGGCCAAATAGTTTAACCCGCATAAATTGCCAACCGGAGATAAAAAAGGATGTTGCTTAAGCTTGTTATCATTGCACTACTACTATTTATTGTTTTCAACCTGTTCCGGGCCGGATTTATAATGCTGCGTAACGATCCGGAACAAAAACAAATGTCTCGATTTCTCGGGCGCCGGGTATTCTATTCCGTACTGGTACTGCTGATTTTGTTGCTGGCGATGGCCCTGGGTTGGATCACGCCCAACCCCAGACCTTACTAACCATTATTGTTACAGGATATAGACAATAACAAACAGACAAATCCAGACCACATCAACAAAATGCCAGTACCAGGCTGCGGCCTGAAAGGCAAAGTGCTTCTCAGGGGTGAAATGCCCCTTTAACACCCGGAAAAACACAAACAGCAGGATGATAGCGCCAAGGGTAACGTGTAAACCATGAAAGCCAGTCAGCAGGAAGAAGGTGTTACCGTAAAAGCCAGAATCCAGACGCAGCCCGAGATCCTGATAAGCGTGAATATATTCATATACCTGCAACCCCAGGAAAGTTGCGCCTAATAGCAGGGTCAGTAACAACATCAGCTTTAACTGGCCGCGTTTTTGCTGCTCCAGCCCGGTATGGGCAAAATGCAGGGTAACAGACGATATAACCAGAATAGCAGTGTTAATTAATGGTAAGCCAGTCCAGGGCATCGCTTGTGTTTCAATACCACCGGGCGTTTTCACCAATGGCCAGACAGGTTCAAAATTTGGCCAAAGTAACTCAAAGGTCATGGCGTTGTTACTGGAGCCGCCAAGCCATTGCATCGCTATTACCCGGCCGTAGAACAATGCCCCGAAGAACGCCATAAAAAACATCACTTCAGATACAATAAACCAGCTCATTCCCTGGCGGAATGACCGATCCATCTGACTACTGTACAAGCCGCTCATCGACTCATCTATCACATTGCGGAACCAGCCCACCAGCATAAATACCAGCACGGCAAAGCCTAGCAGCAGTAAATAGCCACCGAAGCCACTTTGCTGCTTGCTTACATCGATTACCAGATGCCCTGCACCAAAAGCAATAAAAAACAGGGCAACCGCACCAACAATTGGCCATGGACTTTGGGCGGGAACATAATATTTTTCGTAGGTTTTTGTTGTCATCTTATTCCCCAATATTATCTTGTAATGGTTGCTGGTCTGCCCATGCCTGAGTGACATCGTATAAGGTGTAATTCAGGGTTATAGTATTAAATTGTGCCGGCAGTGCCGGGTCGACATAAAACTGTAACGGCATCAGCATATCTTTGCCGCCAGCCAGCTGTTGCTGGCTGAAGCAAAAACACTCAATTTTATTAAAATATAATGCGGCCTGACCTGGCGACACCGAAGGCACGGCCTGGCCGACAATCATCTGGCCGGTCGGGTTCTCTGCCAGATAATTCATTATATGAATTTCACCAGGGTGTACTTTCATACTATGCACTTCAGGTTTAAACACCCATGGCATGTCTTTGTTAGGCCGCGCCAGAAACTCAATGGTTATTTCACGGCTGGTATCAACAATGGCATTATCGCCCGTTGCTGCTACCGCCGCGGTTTTGCCATTAATACCGGTTAAATCGCAAAATACGTCGTAAAGCGGTACCAGCGCAAAACCAAAACCAAACATTGCCAGCGTAACCAGTATAAGTTTGCCAATTAACGGTTTGTTCTGCGCCATGGCCCGCTCCTTACTTAATTACCGGTGGCGTTTCAAAGGTATGGTATGGCGCCGGTGACGGCACTTCCCATTCCAGACCTTCTGCACCTTCCCATACCTGATCTGTTGCCTTAACCCCGCCTCGGGCACATTTAATCAGTACCCAGACAAAAATCAGTTGTGACAAGCCAAACAGGAAACCACCTATACTTATAAAAGCATTAAAATCAGCAAACTGCAGTGCATAATCCGGGATCCGACGGGGCATACCCGCCAGGCCAACAAAATGCATAGGGAAGAACAACAGGTTTACTGAAATAAGCGAGCACCAGAAATGCCATTGACCAAGCGTTTCGTCATACATGTTGCCGGTCCACTTCGGTAACCAGTAATAAACAGCTGCCACTATTGAAAATATTGCGCCGGTAACCAGCACATAATGAAAATGTGCCACCACAAAGTAAGTATCATGATACTGAAAATCGGCAGGGGTTATCGCCAGCATCAGGCCGGAAAAGCCACCAATAGTAAACAGTACAATAAAGGCCAGTGCGAACATCATCGGCACTTCAAAGGTCATGGCGCCACGCCACATCGTTGCCACCCAGTTGAACACTTTAACCCCGGTAGGTACGGCTATCAGCATGGTGGCGTACATAAAGAACAGCGTCGCAAACACCGGCATACCGGTGGTGAACATATGGTGCGCCCAAACCAGGAACGACAATATTGCGATACTGGCCGTCGCGTAAACCATTGAGGCATATCCAAAGAGCTTTTTACGGGCAAACGTCGGGATAATAGCTGAGACAATACCGAAGGCTGGCAGGATCATGATGTATACTTCAGGGTGACCGAAGAACCAGAAAATATGCTGAAACAGTACCGGATCGCCGCCACCTGCTGCATCAAAAAAGCTGGTACCAAAGTACTTATCGGTTAATACCATTGTCACCACGCCCGCCAGCACCGGCATGACCATAATCAGCAAAAATGCGGTAATAAACCAGGTCCAGACAAACAGCGGCATTTTCATCCAGGTCATTCCAGGCGCCCGCATGTTCCAGATTGTCACAATAACGTTGATTGCGCCCATGATAGAGGATATACCCATAATATGGACAGAGAACACAAATAGCGCGGTGCTGTCACCGCTGTACGTCGTTGACAAAGGCGCATAGAACGTCCAACCGAAGCTGGGGCCACCACCAGGCATAAACAGCGATAACAACAGTATTAAAAACGCGAAAGGCAGGATCCAGAAGCTCCAGTTGTTCATCCGCGGCAATGCCATATCAGGCGCACCAATCATCATTGGAATCATCCAGTTAGCCAGGCCAGTAAACGCAGGCATTACCGCCCCGAATACCATAATAAGGCCATGGACCGTCGTCATCTGATTGAAAAAGTGTGGTTCGACAAATTGCATACCGGGCTGAAACAGCTCCAACCGGATAACCATCGCCATCGTGCCGCCAATAAAGAACATGATTAATGCAAACACCAGATACATGGTGCCGATGTCTTTATGGTTAGTAGTATATAACCAGCGCGTTATCCCGCTGGGTTTGTGATCATGATGATCGTGTTCATGATGCTCTTGATCATTTGGTTCGGTAATTACTACAGACATGATTATTCTCCCTCACCCTGCTGCACTTTAAAAACATCGGCAGCCTGGACGGCATCACCGGTATCGTTCCCCCAGGCATTGCGGGTGTACGTCAGGACAGATGCTAATTCTTTTAACGATAACTGGCGGCCAAACGCCTGCATTGCAGTACCGCTTTTGCCATTAAGCACAATATCAATGTGCGCTGTTTTATCATTCAGGATAAGATCGCTACCTGCCAGAGCCGGAAAAATGCCGGGTAAACCAGCTCCGTTTGGCTGATGGCAAGCGGCACAATAAGCGATGTAAGTACGCTCACCATTGGCCATTAATTCGGACATGTCCATATTCATTGCCAGTAATTCCTGCTCAGCGGCTTTCGCTTCTGCTATCCGGGTTTCTTCAGCAGTCTTCCACGCAGCATAATCATCCGGGCTTTTGGCTATTACCACTATTGGCATGTATGCGTGATCTTTACCACAGAGCTCTGCACACTGGCCCCGATAAACCCCGGGCTCATCGACCCGGGTCCAGGCTTCATTGATAAACCCGGGGTTAGCGTCTTTTTTAACTGCAAACGCGGGTACCCACCAGGAGTGGATAACATCATCTGAGGTCATCAGGAAACGTATTTTCTGGCCGGTAGGTATTACCAGCGGCCGGTCTACTTCCAGTAAATAATTTTCGCCTTTTTCAAAGCGATTCGTTATTTGCTCTCGAGGGGTGGCAAGCACAGAGAAGTATTCAAGATCACTACCAAGGTATTTGTAGTGCCATTTCCACTGCGAGCCGGTTATTTGGACCGTGACGTCTGCTGCAGAGGTATCATCCATGGCAATTAGCGTTTTGGAAGCAGGTATAGCCATACCAATTAAGATAACAACCGGAATAGCGGTCCAGAGAATTTCTATTTTGGTACTTTCATGAAATTGAGCCGGTTGCACGCCCCGCGATTTTCGGTGTAACAGGATAGAAACAAACATTATCCCAAACACCACTGCACCGATAACACAGCAAATCCAGAAAATCAGCATGTGCAGGCTGTAAACCTCCTGGCTGATCTCCGTAACGCCTTTGGTCATATTTAAAGGCATGGCTGCTGTATTAGCCGATGCGGCTAAAAGCAAGGTCGGCAGCGACCAACGTATACTACGCGTCTTCGCCACTGTACTTCTCCTCTGTCATTTGCAAAGCAAACCGCAGAAACCTGTACACAGTAATACACGGCGAATACCGATAGAAAATACGGTGAATACCGCTAGCCCCCGAACCTATGTATGACGTTTCTTTAGTTTATTATTGTTATAGTTTTTTAATTTTAACTGCCCGCGCAGTAACCCAAACCGGAAACCGATATTTTTTCGGCAACCTTTGTCTAAGAATCATCCAAATCAACGCCAGTGTAAACCCCTAAATAACAAAAGCGCCGGCAAAACCAACAGGTCATACCAGCGCCTTCATTAACAATTAACCTATTGAGCTAATAGTTTTTTATAACCAACTTCCATTCCTGATTACCCCAACTGCCAATCCTTCAATAGCAAACTGCTGTTGGCGCAGGTCTACTTTAATCACATCAAATTCTTTATTTTCCGGATGTAGCAACACCTGGTGGCCATCGCGTTGAAACCGCTTAACGGTAACATCCTCATCAACTCTGGCAACAACCACCTGCCCGGGCTGTGCCTGGGAT
>NZ_JAHRID010000010.1:79025-175384 GCF_019100565.1 Arsukibacterium indicum
CTGCATGCTCATGCCCTGCACCTTAAGTAAAAAGTCGGCATGGGGTTTGAACAAGTTGGCATCGACCTGGTAATGACTCTGCACATGCTCTGCAGCCAAAATAGGCTGTCCGGCGGCAACTTTACCAATTAATGGCAAGCCCAGTTGTTCAGGTTCATTTTCATCTTCGAGTAACCGAATGCCACGAGAGGTACCAGGCATCATGGCCAGCACCCCTTTTTTAGCCAGCGCTTTTAAATGCTCTTCTGCTGCATTAGCTGACTTAAAGCCCAATTGACTAGCTATTTCAGCGCGGGTAGGAGGCATGCCGGTTTCAGCCTGATAATCTTTAATAAGTTGCAAAATTTCTGCCTGACGAGGCGTAAGTGGTCTCATAATGCTGGCTACCTATACAGTGAATACTGTGAGTATATACAGGCTTTTGGCAATTGCCAACTTTTTGTCTGCACGACAAATTTGCCAGCTTTCGCTTCCATGATATTCTTGTAGGTCTGTGATTCAGCGCCGGTATTGTTATGTTTTCTTTGTTATCGTTGTTTACCGCCTTACTAAAATGGCCATTGCGGCTTCTGGTAAAATTTAAAATTGTGCCCGATAACACCGTCACTGAGTTGGCGTTGGATCTTAACCGGCCTGTTTTTTACATTTGTCATACCGAGTCGGCCAGTGATTTGGCGACCCTGCGCCGGGTTTGTCAGAAACTTGAGCTGCCAGATCCGCTGGTCCCTGTTGCCCTTGATGGGCAGCAACTGGCACGTACCTTGTTTCTGGTAAAACCGCATAGTGTTATCGGCGGCAGACGGAAAACCCGCGCGCTGGCGCAGGGTCAGCAATTACTGCAGCTGCATTTAGCAAATCCTGAGCTGGATGCCCAGCTGGTGCCGGTTGCTATTTTATGGGGACGGGCGCCCGGCAAAGAAAACAGCATTAAATGGTTGCTTGGCGAAGCAAACGCCCCCCACTGGCTGGCAAAAATGTTAATTGTGCTGGTATCTGGCCGCCACACGCTGGTTCGGTTAAGCCGCGCCGTATCACTTAATCAGATGGCGGCGCAGTTTGGCGATAAAACAGACACGGCCCACAAACTGCTTAGAATGTCCCGCTTTCACTTTTACCGGCAAAAACTGGCGGCAACCGGACCGAAGCTGGTCAACCGCAGTCAGCTGTTTAATTCGTTACTGGCATCGCCGGCATTAAAGCAGGCAATAGAAGATGAAGCCCGCAGTAAAAAAGTCTCGATTAAAGTGGCGCGGAATGAAGCCCATAAGTTGCTGCAGGAAATTGCCGCTGATTACCGCGAGTCGACGTTAAGAGTTGGCGACAGAGTACTGAGCTGGCTCTGGAAAAAACTGTATAGTGGTATCAAAATTAATAATGCCGATATGCTGCGGGATCTGGCGCAGAAGGGTCACGAAATTGTCTACGTACCCTGTCATCGCAGCCATATGGATTACCTGCTGCTAAGTTACGTTATTTATCATCAGGGATTGGTGCCTCCACATATCGCGGCAGGCATAAATTTAAATTTTTTCCCGGCAGGTACCATATTCCGTCGGGGCGGCGCATTTTTTATCCGGCGTAGTTTTAGCGGCAACAAACTGTATTCGGCTGTGTTTCGCGAATACCTGAGCCAGCTATTTAGCAAAGGATATGCTGTGAAGTATTACTCTGAGGGTGGCCGCAGCCGCACCGGCCGGTTATTACAGCCAAAAACCGGCATGCTGGCAATGACAGTGCAATCGATGTTGCGGGGTATAGAACGCCCGGTAACGCTGGTTCCGGTTTATCTGGGCTATGAGCATGTCATGGAAGTCAGCACCTATGTCAATGAGCTGCAGGGTTCCGGCAAAAAAAAGGAGTCAATTGGCGGCGTCCTGAAAGCTATCCGGAATTTACGTGATTACGGCTACGGTTATGTTAATTTTGGTGAGCCCATACAGCTTAACCAGTATTTGAATCAACAAGTAACTGACTGGAAAAGCAATATTCATCCACTGGAAGTGCAAAAACCTAACTGGTTAAACCCGCTGGTTGCCAAGCTGGCAAATCAGGTAATGCAACATATTAATCAGGCTGCGGCCCTGAATGCCACCAATCTTATCGCACTAAGTATTCTGGCCACAGATAAACACATCATGACCCGGGATGAATTAAGCCAACAGCTCGATTTGTATCTTAGTTTGCAACGGCAGGTGCCATACCACCCTCATGTCAGTCTGCCGGAAAACGATGCAGATGGCCTGATCAGCCATGCTCTGTCGTTACAGAAAGTGCAAAGCAGCACCGATGGTTTTGGCGAACTGATTAGCCTAAGTGACGAACACAGTGTGTTAGCAAGCTATTACCGCAATAATATCCTGCATTTATTTATGCTGCCGTCACTGCTAGCTTGTGCAGTCTTGCATCATCGCAGCATCAGCAGACAACAGTTACTGAGTTACATTGAGCAATTGTATCCATTATTACGGGCGGAATTATTTTTATATGTCAGCTCATTACAGACTTACTGTCAGGCACTGCTGCAGTTTATGACCGAGCAGGGTATCATTGAATGTAACGGCGACACCTACTGCGCACCACCCCAGCAAAGCCGGCAGTATTATCAGTTGAGCCTACTGGCACATAATGCCGGAGATACGCTGCAGCGTTATGCAATAGTGCTTAATTTAATTCAGGCGCAGGGGCCGCTGAGTCGCCCAGACCTTGAAAAACGTAGCCATCTGCTGGCACAGCGCTTACTGAACCTGCATGGTATTATCGCACCTGAATATTATGACAAAGGGTTATTTACCACCTTAATCAACGCCTTAAAAGAATCGGGTTTAAGCCATACCAACAGCGAAAGCCAGGTTTGCAGTACTGATCGCCTCGGCCAGCTGAGCCAGGTCGTCAATACCCTGCTTCGCAATGACATTTTACAGAGTCTGCAAAGTATTGTGCCACAGCAGGATAACGGACACGACGCTAATGGTTAACGGGCCTGTGCATACTGGCGAATAACACCTTCCTGAATGGTTGAGGCAACCAGCTCACCACTGCGATTAAAAAACTGCCCTCGCACCAGGCCACGACCGCCGCTGGCCCGAGGGCTGTCTACAGCATACAGTAACCAGTCATCGAACCGGAAGTCCTGATGAAACCACATGGCATGATCAATAGTGGCCACCTGCATATTTGCCGCCATAAACGATGCGCCATGAGGCTGCAGCGCCGTTGGCAGGAAGTTAAAATCTGAAGCATAAGCTAATAAGTATTTGTGCACCCGGATATCGTCTGGCATGTTGCCATTCGCTCTGAACCAGACATAACGTTTTGGCGCGCTGACTTGCGGCTGAAACGGATTCTGAAAATCGACCGGCCGCATTTCAATAGGCTTTTCACAAATAAACTTGCTGCGTAAACTTTCCGGGATCAAAGAAGCATGTTGCTGATAAAACGCCAGATCAGACACCAGCTCATCCGGGCCTGGCACTTCCGGCATTGGATCGTAGTGACTAAAACCCTGCTCTTGCGTCTGGAAAGACGCCGTCATGTAAAAAATCGGTTTACCATACTGAATAGCACTAACCCGGCGGGTGCTGAAGCTTTTACCGTCACGGATATTTTCAACCTCGTACACTATTGGTTTTGCCGCATCGCCCGGCCTTAGAAAGTAAGAGTGAAAAGAATGAACTTTACGCTCTTCAGTCAGGGTTTCTTTTGCTGCTGACAGCGCTTGCCCCATTACCTGGCCGCCGAAAACGGCTTTAAAGCCTAAATCCTGACTTTGTCCTCGGTACAGCCCCAGTTCAATGGTTTCCAGTTTTAACAATGACAACAAATTCTCTAATACCTGACTCATCCGGCGGTCCTTTTGCTACACTTGGCACTTTCTATTCTGCCGCAAAGCAAGGTACCTGGCAAAGATGAACTACTGGTTATTTAAAACAGAACCGGATGAATGCAGTATCGACGACTTTGCTAATGCACCCGATACACCAATAGTCTGGGAAGGCGTTCGCAATTATCAGGCCAGAAACTTTCTGCGTGATGATGTTGCCGTTGGCGACGAGGTATTTATTTATCACTCCAGTTGCAAAGACATTGGTATTGCCGGTATTGCCCGGGTGGTCAGGGCTGCCTATCCTGATCCCAGCCAGTTTAACCCTTGCAGCATTTATTTTGACCCCAAATCTTCACCCGACAATCCCCGCTGGGTAGCGGTAGATTTAGTGTATGCCAGCAAGCTGGTTCAACTCATCCGACTGGACAAACTTAAAAGTTTAGCTAATCTGACAGAGTTGCCGTTGGTACGCAAAGGCAACAGACTTTCTGTTATGCCTGTTACCTGCGCCCAATGGCAAACCATTTTAGCGCTTTGCTGACTGGCCTGACTGAACCCCGAAACATAGATCCATGTAGTTGGAGCCAGGTATGATTCACGAGCGGCGCCAGACGGATAAGGATATGCATTATTTCTGGGACGAACTCAATTTAGCGCAGAAATTTTCTGTTGCTAAGTTGCAGCGATTCGGCTATGAGTTACGGTTTGTCCGGCAACAAGACAGCCACAAGGTGGCAGTGCTGTTTGCTGGTGATAAAATGGCAGCGATAGACCATGACGGTCAGATTGATACAGAGCCTAAAGTTGTTGTCCGGCATTGATTCCAGCCTGATACAACCTTGCCATCACAGTGGTATCACACAGTAACAATTCAGCCTCTGGCCGTTACTAATAAAAGTGATAGTTAGCAAATAGCCGGCATTAGCCGGCTTTTTTTTGCAATGCCAATCCCAACTATTTTGCCAACTCTGCTGTAATGTAGGCGGCAACCTGTTTTTCCAGCACAGCCAGTGGCACACTGCCGTTGCTTAGCACCACATCGTGAAACTGGCGAATATTAAATTTGCTGCCTAGTTGCTGCTCTGCCTCAGTCCGCAGCCGTCTGATGGTCAGCTCCCCTAATTTGTATGACAACGCCTGCGCTGGCCAGCTGATATAGCGGTCTATTTCTGTGGTAACATTGTGCATCGATAACGCGGTGTTTTCGGCCAGAAAATCAATAGCCTGCTGCCTGCTCCAGCCCATACTGTGCATACCGGTGTCGACCACCAGCCGGGCTGCCCGCCACATTTCATAGGTCAGACGGCCAAAGTCGGCATAAGGGTCGTCATAAAAGCCCATCTCAAGCCCCAGATACTCTGCGTATAAACCCCAGCCTTCACCAAAAGCCGAGGTATAAAAGCTGCGACGGTAGTCAGGCAGGCTCTGTTGCTCACGGGCCAGAGAAATTTGCAAATGATGACCCGGCACCGCTTCGTGCAACGTTAATGCTGGCATCTCATATAGGGGACGGCGGTTAAGCGCGTAGGTGTTTACCCAGTAAAAACCGGCCTGATCATCCCGTGACGCACCGGCGTAGCGGCCAGTGGTATACTTGGGAGCAATTTCTGCTGGCACTGGCACCACACCATATGGTGTGCGCGGTAAGGTTTTAAACAAACGCGGTAGCTCGGCATCAGCTTTTTTAGATAACCAGGCAGCGTAGCGCAGTAACTCCTGTTCAGACTGCGGGTAAAACTGCGGATCAGTGCGTAAAAACTGAATAAAGTCGGCAAAAGAGCCGGCAAACTCCAGTTGGTCAATTATGGCCTGCATTTGGGCCCGAATCCGTTTTACCTCGGCTAAACCGGTTTCATGTACCTGGCGCGGGCTTAACTGCAATGTAGTATAGTGCTCCAGCCTGTTCTGGTAAAATGCGGCGCCGTCTGGCAACGCACTGGCAGCAATAGTGGTGCGGGCACCGGGAATATAATGCTGCACCATAAAATCGTAAAACGCCTGATATGCAGGGTTAACATCGTTAACGATTATCTGTTGGGCACGGGCCTGCAGCTGTTGCCACTTATCCTCAGTTATTGAGTCCGGTTTCAACGCAAATGGCCGGTAAAATACACTGGCACTCATGTCTTCGGTGATGTATGAGATGATACTCTTCTCAAAGCCAGCCAGTACTGCTTTGGGCTGGGTGATCCCGCTAACCAGGCCTTGCCGCATCCAGTCCGTTTGCTGCTGCATATACAAAGGCACCGTCGCCAGCTTTTTCAGGTAATTTTCATAATCATCAAGCTGACGCAAACCGCTGCGCTGTAACATCATCGCGACAGAGGTATGAAAACCCGACTCTGAAGTCAGCGGCGTCAGGTGTGCATTAAACCGGTACTCATCAATCTGATCCGCCAACCGGTATTGCAGTATCGCAAGGTTAATCTGGTTCTGTTCTGACAGCTGCGATGCATCAACCTGCATTAATTGCTGTTGCCAGGCGGTTCGTTGTTGCTGGCGGGCACTTAGCGCAGCGGGCGACATATCAGGTAACCGGTCTGGTTCGCTTGCAGTTAGCCTTGTTTCAGCCTGCCAGACTTGCTCAGCCAGTTGGCTGAAGCGCTGATCGGCATCTTGTTGCGATGGTATCACGGTACAGCCAGTCAACATGGCCGCTAATACAATCAGAGTAAGCATATTTCGCATAAGGTTGTTCCTTCCGCTGGTCATGCCAACGATTGTACCCCGATTTACCGGGGAAGAAAGCCGCTTAAACTGACAAAACCGGCAGCTGAGCCGACTTTTTTCAGTCTGTTTGCCGCTATTTTCAGCGACTGAACGATTTTGTTTACATATCAGGTTGCCAGCAAGCCGGATTCGGTTACTATGGGACCTGAAAATAATAATAAAGTGATTGGCTCCGGAGCTAAACATCGTCTTATGAAGTACAAGGATTCGCTGCAACAAGCGCTGGAAAAAGCGGGCTTAGTAAAAGCTTTCCTGCAGCATAACCAACTTGCGATCCACCCGATCAACTATGCGGTGGTATACGACTATATAAGTGGTAACAACGCAGGTTTATGTCAGGCGATCGAACAGAAACTTGCCAACAAAACGCCGCTGGACGATTTTATCATGGCGGAGTTGTATCAACGGTGGCTGGCCGACGAAAATGCCGAACAGGAACAGTTGTTGCAGGAAGTCGCCGGTATTGTTGGCCGCTTATCCGGCTATACCGATTTAGCAGCTGAAGCAACCGGTCAGTTTATTCAGCAACTTGAACAGCATTTAGACAATTTAGCCGCAGCGCCTGTCAGGGCAGCCGACATTGCCGGCGTGATTAAGTCGCAGGCGCAGTCTTATCAGCTTCAGCAGCAACAGTTACATAACCAGCTCGACATGGCCAATAAACAAAGCCACCAGCTCCGCCATGAGCTTGAGCAGCTGAAATTGCAGCGGATGCAGGATCCGCTTACCGGCTTATACAACCGGATTGCCATGCAAAATCAGGTTGATCTCTGGTTAACCGAACAACCGGAACGCCGGATTGCCGCCATCGTTGTCGACATCGACCATTTCAGCCGTTTTAATCAGGATTATGGCCAGACCATTGGCGATGTCATCTTAAGTAAAGTGGCACGTAAAGTAGGCAGCTATGTTCAGGCCAGCGGTATGCCAGTGCGCTCGGGTGGCGAAGAATTTTTATTACTGCTGCCTGACATTGATCTTCGAACCGCTAATGAAATTGCTGAGCAGGTACGCAAAGGGGTGGAAAAGCTGCGATTTGTATCATCCCGTGATAAAAAAAGCCTGCCCAAAGTCACCATTTCGCTCGGCGTAAGCCTGTATCAGGCCAAAGAAAACTGGTATCAGTTTCTGACCCGCAGCTCACAAGTGTTAAAACTGGCAAAAGAACGCGGCCGCAACCAGGTGGCTGACGAACTAATGTTGCAACCCGGCTGAACCTGCTGAAGTTTCCCCCGTATATAACCAGCAGTTGGCTACTGAGACCAATTCTTTTACACTAGCTTCTCTTTTTAGTGCTGAAACAGGCAACCTCATGACTGAACCTAAACACGACACCACTCATTTCGGATACAAAACAGTGGCCGCAGCTGACAAAGTTTCGCTGGTGGCTAATGTGTTTCATTCAGTTGCTGCCAAATACGACACTATGAATGACGTGATGTCATTGGGTATTCACCGCTTATGGAAGCGTTTCACTATTGATTGTAGTGGTGTCAGGCCTGGTCAGCATGTGCTGGACCTGGCAGGTGGCACCGGCGACATTGCGGCCTTATTCTCACGTCGGGTTGGTCCGACCGGCAAAGTGGTGTTAGCCGATATTAACGAATCAATGCTCAACGTTGGCCGCGATAAATTGCGTGATCTGGGGCTGATTAACAATATTGAATTTGTGCAGGCTAACGCCGAAGCGTTGCCTTTCGCTGATAACAGTTTTGACATTATCAGTATCGGCTTTGGCCTGAGAAACGTTACCGACAAAGCCGCCGCATTAAAATCAATGTTCCGGGTATTAAAACCCGGTGGCCGCTTGCTGGTGCTGGAGTTTTCCAAACCTGAGCAGCAGTGGCTCAGTAAAGTTTATGATATGTATTCATTTAAGCTGCTGCCTGTGATGGGACAGTTAATTGCCAACGATAAAGAAAGTTACCAGTATCTGGCAGAATCTATCAGGATGCATCCGGATCAGGAAACATTAAAAGCAATGATGGCCGATGCCGGCTTTGCTGAAGTCAGTTATCACAATCTGACTGGTGGTATTGTCGCCTTGCATCGCGGTTATAAATTCTGATGTTCACAGCACTGTTACCACAACTACTTTGCGCCAGTGCCGAGCGCCTGTGCCAAAGCCTGATAAGTATGGATAATGGTGCAACTGAACGCCTTAAAAAATTGCAGGGCAAGCAACTGGCTTTTACTCTGCGGGAATTTAAACTCCGTATGGTGCTGACTGCCGGCTCTGATCGTTTACTTTTTAATCAGCATAATGAAGCGGTTGATTGCGCGATCAGCACCGATTTGGCTAGTTTGCGGCAATTGCGGGATGCCAGCCAGCTTACCCGGCTAATTAAAGCCGATGCACTGCAGATAGAAGGTGATATTCAGGTCGCGCAGCAATACAGCTATTTTCTGCAAAGTCTGGATCCGGACTGGCAAGAGGCGTTATCTGGATATGTTGGCGATGGCATGGCTCATAAAATAGCGCTAAGCATCAAACAACTTCAACGCTATTTACAGGAAAAAACCCGCTTAATAGAGCAAAGTGTGACGATGCTGGCGCAGGATGAATTACTACTCACCCCCGGTAGCCTGGAAATGCAACAATTCAGCGAAGATGTCAGCGACCTCAGTGCCCGGGTAGCCCGGCTGACAGCCAGCCTGCCCGGCCCCAAGGAGTAACAGGTGCGATTAAGCCGTTTTTATCACATTCAGAAAACCTTGCTGCAATACGGTCTTGATGAGCTTATACCCGCCAGCTGGCAGCCCTGGTATGCCCGGGCTATGCGCAAGAGTGCGTTTTGGCTGCGCAACCGTTATGCTACAGAGCCGGTAGGAAAACGATTAAGACTGGCGCTACAAAGCCTGGGGCCGGTATGGATCAAGTTTGGCCAGATGTTATCGACCCGGCGCGACCTGCTACCGCCGGAAATAGCGGATGAGCTGGCCAGACTGCAGGATAAAGTCGACCCTTTCCCGGGCGATCAGGCCCAGCAGCTTATTGAGCAAGCACTGGAACTGACCGATATCAGTGAGTTGTTCAGCAGTTTCAGTGTCACCCCGCTGGCCTCTGCCTCTATTGCCCAGGTCCATGCTGCAGTATTGCGCCAGCTTGATGGCAACGATGCCGATGTGGTTATAAAAGTGATCCGGCCGGACATTCGCAAACAGATTTTGGCTGATCTTGATTTAATGGATGGCCTGGCCGCTATTGCCGCCCGCTACTTACCTGATGGCAAACGGCTTCGGCCACGGGAAGTGGTGTCGGAGTACCGCAAAACCATCCTCGATGAACTTGACCTGCAACGCGAAGCCGCCAACGCCATTCAGTTGCGACGAAATTTTGCAGGCTCTGACTCGCTGTATATTCCCTATGTATACAGTGATTTCAGCCGGCCAAATGTGATGGTGATGGAGCGGATATACGGCATACCGGTTTCTGACATTGCCGCGCTAAACGCGCAACATACTGATATGGAGTTGCTGGCCAAGCGGGGCGTTGAAGTCTTTTTTACTCAGGTGTTCCGGGACAGTTTTTTTCATGCCGACATGCATCCGGGTAATATTTTTGTGTCACGTGAGCATCCGGATAACCCCAAATATATTGGTATCGACTGCGGTATTGTTGGCACGCTGAACAGTGAAGATAAACGTTACCTGGCGGAAAACTTTGTGGCGTTTTTTAATCGCGACTACCGGAAGGTGGCTCAGTTACATCTGGATTCCGGCTGGGTACCTGTTGATACAAACGTTGAAGAGTTTGAAAGTGCAATTCGTACTGTTTGCGAGCCCATTTTTCAGAAGCCTTTGGCCGAAATATCCTTTGGCCATGTGCTGCTGAATTTATTCAGCACCGCCCGGCGTTTTAATATGCAGGTGCAGCCACAACTGGTACTGCTGCAAAAAACCCTGCTTTACGTTGAAGGGCTTGGCCGCCAGCTCTATCCGCAGCTTGATTTGTGGAAAACAGCCAAACCGTTCCTGGAAAGCTGGGTAAAACAGCAAGTAGGCTTACCGGCATTATGGCGTCAGGTAAAAGACAATGCACCCTTCTGGGCTGAAAAGTTGCCACAAATGCCAACCCTGCTGCATCGTTATCTTGAGCAAGGGCCCAAGCAGCAGGCAATGATGCTGCAACAGTTGCAGTTATTGCAGTTGCAGCAGCACAAAGCCAACCGGCAAATTATTGCGGCGGCACTTGCTGCGGGCACCCTGATAAGTGGTACTATAGCCTTTAGCATTGGCCCGCTATGGCTGGCCGGTGCACTGCTGGGCGGGGCTATCTTTTTCGGTGCAAAAGCACTATTGTCATAAACTTGTTGCAAACTGGCTCAGCAATTTCAGCATAGAATACAGAGGGTGTGATTATGGGGTTTGGTGGCATTAGTATATGGCAGTTACTTATTGTTCTGGCCATTATTGTATTATTGTTTGGCACTAAAAAGTTACGGGGTATTGGCAGCGATCTTGGCTCTGCAATAAAGGGCTTTCGCAGTTCCATTAAAGATGAACCGGCAGACGAAGATAAGCCGGAACAACTGGCTGAACAAAAGCGTAGCCAAGCTGATGTAACGGCTGACAACGCCAAGCAAACTGATAAAGAAAAACACTAAATGGGTTTCTGGGAGCTGCTGGTTATCGGGGTAATTGCCTTATTGGTGCTGGGACCTGAGCGATTGCCCGGCGCCATTCGCAGCACCGTAAAAACCGTGCGTAGTATCAAACAATTTGGCAGCCAGATGCAGGCTGAGCTTAGTGAAAACCTGCGGGTGCATGAGTTACACCAGAAATTAAAAGATGCAGAGAACAAAAACCTGCTTAACCTGACCCCGGACGAACAAGCCGCCCTGGATGAACTTCGGGCGGCAGCAAAGTCAGTAAACCCGCCATCTGCGCCAGCCGCTGAACCGGCTGTAAAACAAAGCACGACGCCTGATGCTGGCGCCGATACTAAGGCTGTTGAAAATAAAGATGAAAACACAACCGGAAGCCGATAGTCTGCTGGGCCATCTGCTGGAGCTGCGCAACCGCCTGCTCAAATGCGTTATTGCGGTGATTGTGGTCTTCGCATGCCTGGCCTACTTTGCTGCAGATATATATCAGTTGCTGGCAGCGCCCCTGATCGCAGTGCTGCCCGAGGGCACCAGTATGATAGCGACTGATGTTGCTGCGCCCTTTTTTGCGCCCTTTAAACTCACTTTTATTGTCGCAATTTGCCTGGCCATTCCCTATATCCTGTTACAGGTCTGGCAATTTATCGCGCCGGCGCTGTACGGCAAGGAAAAGCGGCTGGTTGCCCCGTTGGTCATTAGCAGTACTTTGCTGTTTTACGGCGGTATTGCCTTTGCGTATTTTGTAGTATTTCCGTTGGTGTTCGCCTTTTTCACCAGTGTCGCACCAGCAGGAGTAACAGTTGCCACCGATATCAGCAGTTATCTTGATTTTGTATTAAAACTGTTTTTTGCATTTGGTTTATCATTTGAAATACCCGTGGCGATTTTGTTGCTGGTCTGGACCGGGACAGTAACACCGGCCACACTCGCCAGCAAACGCCCTTATATTGTCGTCGGCGCTTTTGTGCTGGGCATGCTACTCACCCCGCCTGATGTACTATCGCAAACCTTGCTGGCCGTGCCCATGTGGTTGTTATTTGAAGCCGGCTTATGGTTAAGCCGCTTTTATCAGCCAACGCCCGACCCGGAACAGACTGCAGAGGAAAAACAACAATGAAAAAACCGCTTTGCCTGGTAACACCTTTTATTTTCATCACTGGCATACTGGTTAGTATGCCGGTAAAAGCCAATTCGCTGGAACAGGCTATTAACGAATGCCGGCAACAGCAAAACGCATTAAAACGCCTGGTGTGTTATGACGAGATTACTCTGTCAGCAAGCACTGCATCAGAGAAACCGTCTGCCGTTAGCAGCACTTCAGTGCAGACCCACGGTCAGGCGCCGGTTCGCCCTGCCCCTGTCAGCAACAACCCGGCAACAGCTCAGGCTGCACCCACTAGCAGCGACTTTGGCTTAGAACACAAAAAGCCGGCAGATAAAAACACTGATGAAATGTATATGACGGTCAGTAAAGTCAGCTACAGCCCCCGTAAAGAACTGATCGTCGAGTTTGATAACGGCCAGATCTGGCGCCAGAACGACAGTAAGTTTTACGAAATAAACGTTGGCGAACGGCATTTTATTAAACGGGGCATGCTGAATTCATTTACCCTGGGCAACGACGATAATAACCGGACCATTAAGGTTCGCCGGGTCGAGTAGTATGCAAAGCGCCACGCCGGACTGGTTTGACTGCGGGGTAAACCTGTTCAGTAATCAGTTTGCCGGAAAAGAGCAGCAAATCTGGCAGCGGGCGCAGCAGGCCGGCATCAGCAATATGCTGCTTATTGGCTCTGATATTGCGGAAAGCCGGCTTAACCAGCAGTTTTGCAGCAGCCATTCCGGATGCGTTACTACTGCAGGTATTCACCCGCATCAGGCTGGTAACGTCGCCGAAAGCTGGCTGGCAGACCTTCGCCAGGTGCTCAGCCTGCCGGGCGTTGTTGCTGTCGGTGAGTGCGGCCTCGACTTTAACCGTGATTTCTCACCAAGGCCAATGCAGCAGCACGTTTTTGCCAGTCAATTGCAACTGGCAAAACAACTGCAAATGCCGGTATATCTGCACGAGCGCGATGCTTTTGCCAGCCAGCTGGCGATGTTAAAAGAGCAGCAGATTAACCACGGGGTTGCCCACTGTTTTACCGGCGACATCATTCAGCTTAAAGCTTACCTCGATCTGGGTTTGTATATTGGCATTACCGGCTGGCTGTGTGACGAGCGCCGCGGCCTGAGTTTGCAGCAGGCTTTGCAGTATCTGCCGCTGGACCGGATCCTGCTGGAAACCGACGCCCCCTATTTACTGCCGCGAACCATTAAACCGCGCCCGAAATATAATGAGCCGGCTTTGTTACCAGCCATTGCTGCCGAAATTTGTCGGTTAAAGCAGATTGACAGCCAGCAACTGGCTACCGCCTGCACTGGCAATGCGCGCCGCCTGTTTAAGTTAAACGGAGTAGCAGCATGAGCAATATACTGTTGCTGCTGGCAGCAGCTCTGGTTGGCAGTGGTGTTACAGTTCTGGTGATGGCGTGGTATCGGCGCCGCTGGCAACGCCGGTATACTGAGCAAATGGAAGCCAGCATGCAGAGCTATAACCTGGAGCTGCAGATTGCCCTCGATGAGCTGGCTGAAAAAAACCGCCTGCTGGAACAGCAGAATATGCTTGATGCCCTAAGCGGCATTTATAACCGCACCTGTTTCGATAAACGCTTAACCAATGAACTGAAACGCAGCCGGCGGGAAAAAACCACACTGGGTCTGGTATTTATTGATATCGACCATTTTAAAAAAATTAACGACACTCATGGCCATCTGGCGGGCGATGCCGCTATTCAGCAGATAGCCGGTATCCTGGCAAAGAGTTTAAAACGCAGCAGTGACGCTGCATTTCGTTACGGCGGTGAAGAGTTTGCGTTGCTGTTGCCAGGCACTGAACTGACAGGCTGCATTGAACTGGCAGAGCACGTACGGCAAACAATCAGCAATACGCCCATTCAGATTGGTACGCTAAGCTTACCGGTAACCCTTAGCGCCGGCTGCTATGCCGCGGTTGCCGATGCCAACACCAGCAGTAACGATTATATTGCCGCCGCTGACAGTGCGTTGTATCAGGCTAAACACCAGGGCCGCAACCGTACTGCAAGTGCCAGCGCAATTGTTACCCCAATCATTCAGGAATCTGCCAATGAAAGCTAACCGTTTTTTCCCGGCCAGCCGGCCACGTCGGATGCGCGAGCATGATTTCAGCCGGCGCTTAATGGCTGAGCACCAGCTTACAGTTAATGATCTTATTTACCCAATGTTTATCATCGAAGGTAAAAATCAGCGCCAGACCATTGCTTCTATGCCTGGCATAGAGCGCTTAACTCTGGATTTGCTGGTAAGCGAAGCGAAAGAACTGGTAGCGCTTGGTATACCGGCAATTGCCTTGTTTCCGGTAACACCGGCAGAATCCAAGTCACTCGAAGCAGAGGAAGCCTGGAACCCGGATGGTCTGGCTCAGCGTGCCGTGCGCCTGTTGAAACAACATACTCCAGAGCTGGGCATTATTACCGATGTGGCGCTTGACCCGTTTACCACCCATGGCCAGGACGGCATTATCGATGAACAGGGTTATGTGCAAAATGACATTACTACTGCCGCTCTGGTTAAACAGGCGCTGTCTCATGCCGAAGCCGGCGCAGATATTGTGGCGCCTTCAGATATGATGGACGGTCGGATTGGCGCTATTCGCGAAGCCCTGGAAGAAGCAGGTTTTGTTAATACCCGCATTCTGGCTTACTCAGCTAAATATGCCTCCAACTATTACGGGCCGTTTCGCGATGCTGTAGGTTCAGCCGGCAACTTAAAAGGCGGCAACAAAAAAAATTACCAGATGGATCCGGCCAACAGCAATGAAGCACTGCACGAAGTAGCGATGGATCTGGAAGAAGGCGCCGATATGATTATGGTAAAACCCGGTATGCCTTATTTAGATATAGTACGCCGGGTCAAAGATGAGTTTAGCGTACCGACCTTTGCTTATCAGGTCAGCGGTGAATATGCGATGCATATGGCTGCTATTCAGAACGGCTGGCTGGCCGAGCAGCCGGTGATTATGGAATCATTACTGGCATTTAAACGGGCCGGAGCTGATGGCATCCTGACGTACTTTGCGAAAAAAGTGGCCATCTGGTTAAAGCAGGCTTAATTTTAAGCGTGCTTTCCTGCAGCCGCCGTGGGCTTGGGGATGGCCAGCTCAATCAGTAGCGGCAGATGATCGGAGGCGATTTTTGCCTGCTGCGAGCCGGGGATCTCCACTGCGGTTACCTCTACTGCCTCACTAACGTAAATATGGTCTATCCGGATCGCAGCAAAGCGACTGGGAAAGGTCCCCCTTGGCCGGTGGCCCTCCAGCAAAGTTTGGGCATCAGTAAATTTTTGACCCAGTCGGCGACAGACTTCTGATCCCGGCTGGGCATTTAAATCCCCACAAAAAATAACCGGCCCGTTGCAATCAGGATGGCCCAGCCATTCCTCACCCAGCAAAGCATCAATTTGCGCCAGCCGCTCGCGCGGCTGCAAGCCCAGGTGGGTGTTGATGATATTTATCTGCTGGCCATGCAGCTCAACGGTTGCCCAGATAGCACCGCGCGGTTCCAGTTTTGGTTTATCGGCCAAGCCGGGTAACGGGCCTGCTTTAACCAGTTTTAACGGCAAGTGGGTTAGAATGGCGTCACCGTACTTTTCTTCTTCCAGATGCATGGCCGGATGAAAATGAAACTCCATTTCCAGCGCTCTGGCAATGAGTTGCGCCTGATCCAGGCCCTGAGTGCGGTCGCGCCCCACATCCAGTTCCTGTAAAACCACTACATCGGGATTAGCAAAGGCAATGACTCTGGCGATCCGCTCGATATCAATTTTGCCATCCAGACCAATACAGCTGTGAACGTTGTAAGTCATTACCCGCAGGCTGTCACAGCGCTCCGGGTTTCTGACGGCACGTCCCGCCGGTTTTGCCGATTGCCTGCCCAGCTGTTGCAGCGCAGCCTGATATATGTCAGATGGCCTGATATAACCATAAGGCGTAGCAGGCAGCGCTACATCTTCTGGTAGCAGCGCAAAGCCATGCGTTTCTGCCGGGGTTGCACCAGCGTGGGCCCCATTTTCATCAGCGAATGACTGTGCCTTGATGCCTTTGCGCCAACCCATAATCACCAGATCGCCGGCCTCGGGATGCTGACACAACCGCAAAATATCCTCGCTGACTCCCTCCAGAAACGGGTGATCCGCACCAAAAATTTTGGCTTTATCCTGTGGCAGATAATACACCCCGTCTGCCGTTGTCGCCCGCAGCCGATCCGGGCCCTCCACCGCCAACACCAGCGGAACTTTATGCGTGCCTGCCAGCTCTGTTGCCAGCAAACGGCTATCGGCTTCGGTTAACGGCGCACTGGCATAAATATGACCAACCGGCCCCTGCGCTGCTACCTTGATCTCGTTGCCGGCTACCGACTTGTCGTCGCCATTATTTACTGAAAACAGTCGTTGAACTTTATTTCCGCCTAATAAGCGTGCCCGCTGAGTTTGCACACTGCCTGTTACTTTACGCTGCAGCCGGGCCGGCAGTGAAGTCAGCTTTTCAAAACTGGCATCTACCGCCTGCTGCAGCGGATACCCCTGCAGCACGTGATACGGCGTGACTTTGGCCTGACCATGATCAGAATAAAGCCATACCTGATAACTGCGCCATTGCGATCGGTGTGCAGCACGCCAGAGCCGGGCGATGCTGTCATCAATACCCTTTAAGGTCCAGTGGGCAAACAGCGAAGAGGGTCCACGGCGGTGGGATTGTTCGTCATATCCAAGAAAATTAATATGTACTACCGGCAGACCGCGGGCAATATCCATCTTGCCACCGATGACACAAAGCTCCCGCAACACAATTGATACCGCAACCCGCGCCGGGATAAATTTCAGTTCGCTTAGAAAATCCTGGCCTTTAATAATGCCACGAAAAAAATCGACTATTGCCAGCCCCAGCTCCAGAAAAAACAGCGCCACAACCCGTATCGCGCTGTACAGATTACTCAGAAACAGCCCCAGCAATACCAATGGGTTGGCGGCACGCAATGCTGCACCCCAGCCCATGGTTGCCGCACAAAAATGGGATTCAGCCGCACCGCCGGTGTAAATATTGGAATAAGCGCTGCCATCACGCAGCAGCGCCGCGTCACTTTGCTGCCGTAAATCCTGCTCAACTTTTGCGGCAGTATCTGGTTGGAGCATCCGGACAATTTCACCGGTTTTCCGGTCACGGAACGAGAAGGCCGGCACTGCTGTTTTCACGCCATAAAACAGTTCTGCCTGCACAGCGGGTGTGGTTGCGGGCAAACCGCTGTAGTGGGCCTGCAGCTTATATTGCTCGCGCTCAAGCAAACGTTGTAAAAAGGGCATCTTGCCGCGCTTTAATGCCTGCTGTAACTGTGGCTGTGCCAAGCCATCAATCTGGATCATAATCAGGCCCGGGCGGACTCCCGAACCTTCTTGCACGGGTAATCGCAGCAGTTTTGTAAACCAGTGACTGCGGCTAAGGCTGCGCCTCAGCCAACGAAACCATACTTCGACCCGACTGATCATAAGGCTCTCCGGACAGTACTAACAAATTAAGGACACTGAAAAATAAACAAACAGATTCTTTAGACCGGGTTTACCTCTTGCTGGTGGCTAATTTACCATCTGCAAATAAACCACTACTAACCGCGGTAGTACCAGCAACAGCGACACTGCTTAAAATATCCCACTCGGCTTTTATCCAGGCCAGCACATCTTCCCAGTCTCTTTCCGTTTTTGTATTAGCAGGCACTGTATCCAGCACCGAACGAAAACACAGCAACGCTTTTGCAGCAGTACATGACATTGCAAGATTTCCTGCGGTGTGTAATGCCGCCTTACTCAGAGCTGCCACCTTTGTAGGGTTATCTATCAATTGCTGTAACGCCTCAGCCAGTGCCTGTGCTGTTTTTTCGTTTAGTAACACACCATTTTTGTCATTTACTACAACCTCTCTTACGCCGGTCGCGTCAAAAGCAACAACGGGCAGCCCTGCCGCCATCGCCTCTGTT
Source organism: Arsukibacterium indicum (assembly GCF_019100565.1). Classification (GTDB taxonomy): domain Bacteria; phylum Pseudomonadota; class Gammaproteobacteria; order Enterobacterales; family Alteromonadaceae; genus Alishewanella; species Alishewanella indicum. The sequence goes on from NZ_JAHRID010000010.1 coordinate 97,289, forward strand.
ACCACCATACCCTGAGTTTCACTGGTCGAAGCAAAAGCGAATATATCCATGGCGTGCAAGGCATCGGCAAGAGGTTGCTGCTGCAATACACCTGCCATATGCAACCGGTCGGTGAGTCCGGCTTTTGCAAAGATATTGCGGATTGCCTGTTCAGAAGGCCCGGCCCCCACTACCAGAAAGTGCGCCTTTGAACGTGTAGAGATGGCTTCTGCCACTGCCTGACTCAGTATTTCAAGGTTTTTTTCAGGCGCTAAACGGCCAAGATGACCTATAACCACCGCATCAGACGGTATATTAAGCTGCCGGCGCACCAGCTCGCCATCACCATTGGCAAACCTTTCCAGGTAGACGCCGGTAGGTATAACTGCTATCGGGCTGCTGACCCCCCGCTCAGTTAACAAATCGGCAATGCTCTGGCTTGGCGCGATAACCTGATCACACAAGTTGGCATAGCGGGTAGCCAGTGCAATGGCAAATTGCTGCATGGTTTGTGAATCGCCGGGCACATAATGGGTATATTGCTCATACAGGGTATGGTGGGTAAATACCAAAGGTATCTTACGGTAACGGGCAGTTCGAAGGGCACTCATTCCCAAAAGGAATGGGTGCTGGGAGTGAATAATATCCGGCTTAAAATCATCAAGGATCTCACTTAACCTGGCGTGAAATGGTAAAGCGACCGAGAAGTCGGTGGCATTAAAGTTCTGAATGGCGGCAATTCGTACTACATCAGTCTCATCTTCAGGCGTGCCGGCGAATTCTGGTGCCACCACCAACACCTGGTGTCCCAACTTGCGGTATTCGGTAACAAATGCCTCCACCGAACGCGCCACGCCTCCCACATGCGGGGTATAAGTATTGGTAAAGATGACAATATTCATTTGCTGCTGCTCCGTTTTTTTAAATGAACATTTCCTGTTTTTGCAGCTGTCACTGACAGGGCCTGATAACCTGGTAAACAGATCTCCAGCTCCGGTCCTTCTGCGTTATGCCAGTCTGCCTGCCACTCCAGCACAACACCCTCATCCTGCTGCTGGCGGATTGTCAGACTAATACTGCCAAAACGGGTAGGCGCTGGTCCAAAACAGATAGCACTTTCACTGTGCAGCCAGCGCTCTGGTACGCCAGCGGCCAACACCAGATGCTCGTTCTCTTCGCGCACAAAACAATTCCGGACCATCAACAGCCATTCGGCAGCGGCCCAGATATGATGGCCATCACCCATACAGCCGCCGCCCGTGCCCGGATGAATCGCTTCCGGCCATTGGCCGGTGGGCGATGCTAACCCTGCAACTGCGTCCATTAACACCAGATAACGGGGGTCGTTATTCCTTAACAGAATCTGGGCGACATGCAGGGTTAAGTAAGCATTCAACCCCGAGTGAATCATATCCTGATAGAACGCATCCTGAACAAAACAGCGTTTTAGCAAAAATTCGACGGTATCCAGCAGCCGGGGGTCATCCGGGCGACATAACTGTACCGGGTAACCGATAGCCAGCGAGCCAATGGCCCCGGCATCCAGCCGCCGGTAAGGTGACGCAGGCATACCGGGCCGCTTCAGCCGCTTGGCACAGTGCTGCAGGCTGTTATCTATTGCCGCACTGAAATCCGCCGCAGCCTCGGTAAACTCTTGTTGCAGCTTGGGGTCAACGTCTTTAAACAGCGTGGCGGCAGCCTTTAATCCTGCCACGCCCCAGAAGTCATCCCAGTAGTAATAATCGTTGGGGCCCAGATGCTCGGCGCTGAAACCAGCGGGCAATAAACCGGCGTGCGGGGCGTCGAGCTTATCTGACAACCGTTTGTTAATAATCCAGCGCGCGCCCTTTTTCAGCGGGCTATGCCAGTCAGATGAAAGCTCGCGGCCGGTCAGTTCAGCATAGCGTTGCAGGATCCAAAGCACTTCGCCATTTGCATCCCACTCACCCTCCTGTGAACGAAAATAACCCAGCAGGGTTTGCCTGGCAGGGAACTGCTGCAGGGCACGGGCTGCACGCTCAGTCAGACCAGCACAGAGTAATGCATGAATAATAAAGGCCGCATCTCTGAACCAGAAGCGTTTGTAAGTGTAGGGGCCGGGATAGACATCTTCCGGTGAATGCAGGATCAATGAGTTTATCGCTGCATCATACAAAAACTGATAATGCGGATCCGGACATTGCAACTTGCAGCATTTTTGCTGCTCTGCCGGCCAGGCACCTGATTGCAATTGTGGTTGGGCAGCAGAGCTTAGCGGCACGGTTATTTCTATTTCATACCAGTCATTCTGTGGCATTTTAAATAATGCAGCAGCCGTCACCATGCCAACATCACACAAACCTTCTGTCTGCTGCTGCGCATCAGCAAGGTGAATATACACATCACCCTGTTTATACGACGACACATGGTACCTGTCTGCAGGGCGGCTGAATTTGATCTGTTTAACATTGTCAACCAGCCATTGGTTATGTTGCTCATTAAGCGCCACTTTATGAATAAAGCTGACCCCTTCCGGGTTCTGCGGGCGTAAGGCCAGTACCAGATAGCCTGCTTTATCAGTTTTTGCCCTCAGCTGCATTTTTACCACTGGTATACCCTCTTCCAGCGTTACCCAGGCTTTATTCTGTAACGTCATACCCTGCTGATGGGTGGTGGTGGTAATACTGACATCACCGGCGACAATCATATCCTGCTGGCTGTTATCTGAACGCGACGGCAGCAGACACTCTCCCTGCTCAGGCATAATCCAGCCATCCAGTGACCAGCTGTCTAAAAAGGGGGTCAGCAGCCCGCGCGGGTCAACAATTGGCAGTTCAGGGCAATCCGGGTAACCGATAGCGGTCCAGTTGCGATGGGTAAGATTAATATGAGTAATCGAGAATGCCCGTGGTATAAAGGATTGATCATTCGGGTCAAACTGGCGTTCAATCCAGTATGGCCAGACCCAGTCCAGGTTATGCTGAATAACCCGGCTGTTAATCAGGCCACGGGCATGAAAAACCACGCCTGCCCGCAGCAGTTCGATCGGCTCCCCCACTTCAGAGGGCTGGGCAAAATTATGCAGCTTTGCCAGTAAAGCGATGGGGTCAATGAAACCATGCTTGTGGGCGACGTAGCGAACTACGTACCGCCAGGGCAACCATTTGAACCAGGTCATACCGAAGGCTCCTTATCAGTGTTTTGCCGGGTATATTTGGCCAGCGCCCGGTTTGCCAACCGGTTTAAATAAATAACAGCCGCCACTGCGGCCACAAAACCGCCAAGGTACAGCGCCCACTCCCAGCCAGAGCGCTGTTGTTCGCCAAATTCGAAGGTTGTGATATCTGCCACCAGTGAGCCCAGATACACGTTATGTACAGTAAAGGGAATAAAGCCAACTAACGAACCGGCAATGTATCCGTGCAATGTAAATTGGGTTAAACCAAAAAAATAGTTTGCAATCTTGCTTGGGAAAAATGGAATAAGACGGGTTAACAGCACTATTTTCCAGTCATTTCTGGTGAGCTCTTCATTAACCAGCTGTAGTTTGGCGCGGGCCGTAATAAATTGCCTGGCCCGGTTACCAAAGGTGTAGCGCGCCAGCAGGAAAGCTACTGTTGCGCCGAGCGTGGTGCCAAGAACCACATACACTGAGCCTTGCACCACGCCAAACACAAAGCCGGCTCCGATGGTAAATAATGCACCGGGTAACAGCAGTACCACCACTGCCGCCATAATCAGCATAAACAGCAATGGTGCCCAGGCTCCCTGCTGCTTAAACCACTCCAGCAATTTTAATACCTCAGTATGTATACCAAAAAACACCAGCAGGCCAAGCACTACGCCAACAAACAGCACGCTGCCGGCCATGCCCAGCAGCGCCTTTTTGGTACTGCTGCTCTGCTGCGGTCGGGTTGCCGTATTACTGTCAGTGGTTACCGGGTTCAAAATAATTACTCCTCTGGCTCTAATGTCTGCAGAATGGCTCGCAGGGCTGCAAAATTCTCAGGCTCACTGGCATCATGGGCAGAGTGCGGCGTAATTTGCAGCCGTGACTGCGGCAAGGCACAATCAAGTTGCCAGGCAGAAACACAGGGACAAATCGAGTCCTGTTCGTGACTTTTACCGCTGTTCAGCAGCTCATAGTATGCCTGTAACGGCTGGTCATGCCGGCCGATAGTATTAATAAACTGCTGATACTCGTCGGGATACATCTGGTTTGCGCCGTGCAGGTAAAACCAATCCAGTTCTTGCCGCCGGCACAAAAACACACCCCATAAAATCAGCCGTAGTACGTGATCCGGATAGTGAATCGCGTAAAGCAAACTGAGGGTGCTGCCCCAACTACCGCCAGCCAGCATCAATCTCTTAATAGCCAGGGAGCGACGCAACTGCTCTATATCTGCAATCAGCTCAGCCGTTGTGTTGGCGTGTAACCGCTCGTTGAACCGGCTAAGCCCGCATCCTCGTTGGTCAATAAAAATCACTGGCCGGCGCAGCCCGGCAAAAAGCTGATGGCCGTCGCCAACGTTAAGATATGGCATCTGTGCGCTCCATGGCCGCCCGTTAACTGGCTACCCATTTGCCGGCATCATTCTTATAGTACTGCTGCTTTACTGCTGCCCAGGCTATCTTATGCGCTACCTCTTCGCGGCTATCATCGCCCTGGCGGTCGTCAGGGTCTTTGTACTCATCCCAGGCACTGTTAAATGCGGCCTGGTATATTTCCTGAGCGTGTTTAGGTAAATTATCTCGCACGGAGTCGGGTAATTCACGGCGCTTATCGTAAGGCATAAGTATTCTCCTGTGGTTGACACGCTACCTTGCAAAAGCAAAGCACGTGCCAGCTTGCCCTAAAAACTGGTCCCAGCCGGTTGGCCTTAAAATTGCAGTGAAACGAGTGAATAACGGTAAAGAAGCAATTATTGCCAGCCCATAAACAGAAGGAGATCATTATGAAATTACGGATTTTTTCACTGTCAGTCATCGCCAGCGGCATGTTAATGGCCTGTAATCCAGACCAGCGTCCTGACACCGATCCACTGCCTGATAGCATGCCAGCCAGTGATGCTACACCAGTAGCCGACCAGCCACGCTCCCCAGCTGATGCAGACACAGACAGCAATACGCTGATCGTCTATATGAACCGGGTTACGCCAGACGAAGTTGGCGCCGGGGCTGGCACCATTACAGTAAGACAAACCAGCGACGGCCTGGTCTTCAAACCTAACCTGATGGGGTTAAATACCGGTATGCATGGTTTTCATATCCATCAGAACCCCAGTTGCGAGCCGGAAATGAAAGACGGCAAGCGGGTGGCTGCTGCTGCTGCAGGGGGCCATTATGATCCTACTAATGCAGGCCATCACGCCGGGCCTGACGGCGATGGCCATAAAGGTGACTTACCGATGATTGAAGTGGACAGTACAGGGGCCCAGCTGGAAGTTACCATTAATGGCCTTACCCTGAGCGATTTGCAAAACCGCTCACTGGTCGTGCATGAACGTCGTGATGATTATTCAAGCGATCCAGCAGGTGATAGTGGCGCCCGGATTGCCTGTGGTGTAATTAATTAATCCGCAATAATTACAGATACCCCGGTAATAATTACTGATAGTAGGGTTACCGGTAATCAGTTATGGCAGTTGCTATTTAATCTGCAACTGCCAACCGGCCTGTTGCTGATACTGTACTTCCTGTTCGAGTTCCGCCCGCATTAACGGATGCTGCTCCAGCCAGTTGGCTGGCATTTGCAGACTAAGCGTTTCGGCTTTAGTGGTAATTTTAACTTCAGGCAGGACTTCATGCCGCCGGCGCATCGACAGAATCACTGCCAGGCGCAGGATCCGGGTTAACCGCACGGTTAACAGCACTGACGTCATCGTTTGCCGGGCTATTACTTCGCGGCTGATATCGGCACGGTGGTTGTAGACCAGTGCCATTACCAACTGCTGCTGCGCCCGGGTAAAACCAGGCAAATCAGAATGGTTAATAATATAAGCGCCATGATGGTGATGGTTTTTATATTCAATCAGCAAGCCAAGTTCATGTAATAACGCGCCGGAGCGCAACATGCTATGACCTTCAAATTTATCCAGATCCCAGCGGTGCTGTAACTGTCCGGCCAACTCAACCGCCATATCAGCTACCCGTTCAGCATGGCGCTGATCGATAAAATAACGAACCATCAGGCTGGCGACAGTGCGGTTACGCACGTCGCTGTGCTGCAACTGGGGCAGCATGCTGTACAGCACTCCTTCACGCAGGGCGCCACCAGACAGGGTCATACCATTAATGTGTAATTTACGAAACAGCGCTACCAGAATAGCCAGGCCCGAGGCAAAAACCTGTTTCCGCTCCTGTGCCAGGCCAGTAATATTTAACTGGGAAACCGGGCCACAAGCCATTGCCTGCTGCATGATATCCTCCAGTTTACTCAGGGTAATTACTTCGTCCTTACCCTGCGCTACCAGAATTTCCTGCACTGCCTGTACGGTGCCCGACGCCCCTACTGCAATTTGCCAGCCGGTAGCCAGAAATTCTGCACAGATAGCATCTATCTGCTGCCCGGCAGCATCAATCGCCTGGCTGAAATTATCTTCACTAAGCTCGCCATCGCTGAAGTAACGTTCAAGAAATGTGACGCAGCCCATGTTCAGGCTCGCCAGCAGCTCCGGGGTAAAGCCGCGCCCCACCACCACTTCGGTACTGGCACCACCAATATCAATGACTAACCGGTTAGAATCACAATTTGAAGTATGAGCAACGCCAAGATAGATAATCCGGGCTTCATCAGCGCCACTGATCACCTGAACTTTCTGGCCCAGGATAATTTCAGCTTCTTTAAGAAAGGTTTTTACGTTTTGGGCCAACCGCAGTGTCGCAGTGCCGACAATCCGGATATTTTCAGCCGGAATATCCTGCAGCCGTTCGGCAAACAAAGCCAGACACTCCCAACCCCGTTTCATGGCTTTACGGCTTAACACTAAATTATCATTCAGGCCTGCCGCTAACCGTACTTTGCGCTTAACCCGGCCAATAACCTGCACTGAACCACCCACTACTTTGACCATCAGCATATGAAAGCTGTTCGAGCCAAGGTCAATAACCGCATAGATATCACTATGCGGCGAGGTATCGCGCGAAAGATCTGCCGGCGGAGTGCTAGCGGGGCCGGCTGCGGGGGTTTCTTGGGCCATTACCGCTGCGTCCACTATTGCCCCGGCCCGATCCACTGCGTGCCTGCCCGGGACGACGTCGGATCCGGGGTTTAGGTACAGTTAAGTCATCCAGTAAGGCATTGGCATCATACTGAGTTAACGCTATTGGATGCTTTATATAGTCTTCAATAGCGGTTAAATTCAGAGCGTAACGCTCACAGGCAAAACTGATGGCTTTACCGCTCTCACCGGCACGGCCGGTACGGCCAATGCGGTGTACGTAATCTTCACAGTCGTCCGGTAAATCATAATTGAAAACATGACTTACTTTCGGAATGTGTAAACCACGGGCAGCAACGTCGGTTGCCACTAAAATATCCAGTTTACCGGTGGTGAAGTCGTCCAGAATTTTCAGACGTTTTTTCTGAATCACGTCGCCGGTCAGCATACCTACCCGATGGCCATCAGCTTCCAGCCAGGCATACACATCTTCACAGGCATGTTTAGTGTTGGCGAACACTATTGCTTTATCTGGCCAGTCTTCCTCTATCAGCGTCAGTAACAACTTCATTTTGTGCTCATGCGCCGGGTAAAACAGCTCTTCACTAATCCTGCTACCGGTCATTTCATCGGGGGCAACATGAATATGCACCGGCTCATTCATTTTCTCGAACGCCAGTTCCTGTACCTTGTATGACAAGGTAGCGGAAAACAATAAACTTAAGCGTTCGGTAGCCGGTGGCATCCGGTTAAACATAAAACGGATATCTTTAATAAAACCTAAATCGAACATCCGGTCGGCTTCATCCAGCACCACAACCTGAATTTGCTCCAGGCTGTAAAGCCCTTGTTTTAAATAGTCAATCAGACGGCCTGTGGTGCCAATTAAAATATCTACACCTTGTTCCAGTAATTGCCGTTGAGAATCGTAACCCTCGCCACCATATATTAAGCCAAGCCGCATGTTGGTTTTTTGTGCCAACATCACTGCATCGTTATGGATCTGCACAGCCAGTTCCCGCGTAGGTGCCATAATAATGGCCCGTGGCTGACCAGAACCTTTTGGTTCATGGTTAAGTAAATAATGAAAAGTTGCGGTTAAAAAAGCCAGGGTTTTACCGGTACCGGTTTGCGCCTGACCCGCTATATCTTTGCCAGCCAGCGCCAGGGGTAAACACTGGGCCTGAATTGGCGTACAATAGCTGTAACCTTGCGCCGATAAAGCGTCAAGAACTTGTGGCGCCAATGCGAAATCGGCGAATTTATGTGAGGTTAAGTGAGTTTTATTCATACCTGCCTAGCATAACTGTTACGCTTGCAATAAGAAACAGCCACGTTTAAATTGATAACACATTTTTGCAGTGTAACTGCACAGCCTGAACGGAGAAATAGATGAGCGAACAAATTTTACAAGTTTCGGACGACAGTTTTGAAGCTGATGTTTTAAAAGCCGAAGTACCGGTACTGGTCGACTTCTGGGCAGAATGGTGTGGCCCTTGTAAAATGATCGCGCCAATTCTGGAAGACGTGGCAGCTGAATACACTGGTAAAGTCAGCATCGCCAAGGTAAATATTGATCAGAACCCAAACACCCCGCCAAAATTTGGTATTCGTGGCATTCCAACCTTACTGTTATTTAAGAATGGTCAGGTTGCCGCAACCAAGGTTGGCGCACTTTCCAAAACCCAATTAAAAGAGTTTTTAGATAGCAATATCTGAAAATGACCAAAAAGGCGTATTTTTGTACGCCTTTTTGCTGTTCGCCGCTGGACGTGCCAAACATCTGCTGCTATTGTGTGGCTAAGCAAATATCTTAAACCACGCTTGTCTGTCGAATAAACCAACTTCCAAACCTTTATTATCGAGCTGATAAGCATTTTCTGTTTTTACCAACAAGAACCCATCAAACTATGCATTTAACAGAACTGAAACTGAAACCAATTAGCGAACTGGTTGATTTGGCCGAGTCCATGGGCCAGGAAAACATGGCCCGCCTGCGCAAACAAGACATTATCTTCGCAATCTTAAAAGCCCACGCTAAAAATGGTGAAGAAATCTTCGGTGCCGGTGTATTGGAAATTCTGCAGGATGGTTTTGGTTTCTTACGTTCGTCAGACAGCTCTTATTTAGCCGGCCCCGATGATATTTACGTATCACCCAGCCAGATCCGTCGCTTTAACCTGCGCACCGGTGACAGTATTTCTGGTTTAATCCGGCCGCCGAAAGAAGGTGAGCGTTATTTTGCGCTGTTAAAAGTTAATGAAGTTAACTTTGGCCGGCCAGAGCAGGCCCGCAACAAAATTTTATTTGAAAACTTAACCGCACTGCATGCTAACTCGCGCTTGCGGATGGAGCGCGGTAATGGCAGCCGGGAAGATATTACTGCCCGGGTACTGGATTTAGCTTCACCCATTGGCCGCGGTCAGCGCGGCTTGATCGTGGCACCACCGAAAGCCGGTAAAACCATTTTGCTGCAAAACATTGCCCAGTCTATTGCCGCTAATCACCCGGAATGCGTGTTAATGGTGCTGTTAATTGACGAGCGGCCGGAAGAAGTAACCGAGATGCAACGACTGGTTAAAGGCGAAGTTGTGGCATCTACCTTCGACGAACCCGCCAGTCGCCACGTGCAGGTAGCGGAAATGGTCATCGAAAAGGCCAAGCGACTGGTTGAACATAAAAAAGACGTCATTATTCTGCTCGACTCTATTACCCGCTTAGCCCGTGCCTATAACACCGTTATTCCAAGTTCAGGCAAAGTATTAACCGGTGGTGTTGATGCCAACGCCCTGCATAAGCCTAAACGTTTCTTTGGTGCAGCCCGTAACGTTGAAGAAGGTGGCAGCTTAACCATTATTGCCACAGCGCTGGTTGATACCGGTTCGAAAATGGACGAGGTTATTTACGAAGAATTTAAAGGCACCGGTAATATGGAGCTACACTTATCTCGGAAAATTGCTGAACGTCGTATCTTCCCTGCCATTGACTTTAACCGCTCAGGCACCCGCCGTGAAGAATTACTGGCTTCGCCGGAAGAGCTGCAGAAGATGTGGATCCTGCGCAAAATTCTGCACCCGATGGACGAAAGCGACTGTATGGAGTTTTTAATCGATAAGTTATCGATGACCAAAACCAACGATGAATTTTTCGATGCCATGAAGCGGCAAAAATCCTAACTCCCCGAAACCGGCGCCCGCGCCGGTTTTTTTTTGGCTGCAGCACGACACTGATTTAAAAGAAACGGAAGGAAAGCGTAACATGACACCCCCTCGCATCGTAATTGTCGGCGGTGGCGCTGGTGGCCTGGAACTGGCCACCCGGCTTGGTAATAAACTGGGCCGGAGTAAACGCGCTGATATCACCCTGGTCGATCGCAATCATACTCATATCTGGAAACCGCTGTTGCACGAAGTAGCAACCGGCACCCTGGATGTTGAAATTGATCAGCTAAGCTACCGGGCGCATGCCGCCAGTCATCATTTTGAGTTCCAGTTAGGTAATTTCACTCGCTTAAACCGCGAACAAAGAACCATTACTCTGGCCGCCATTGGTTCATCCGATGGCGAGCAATTGCTGGCCGAACGCGAACTACGCTACGACCATCTGATACTTGCGATCGGCAGTATTTCTAATCATTTCAACACTGCCGGTGTCGCTGAACATTGTATATTTCTGGACAGCCCGGGCCAGGCCCATCGTTTTCAGCGCAGGCTGCTGGAGGCCTATTTAAAGCTGAACTCACCGCAGCACCCGAAAGATTCTCTCAACATTGCCATCGTCGGCGCAGGCGCCACCGGTGTCGAGCTGGCCGCCGAGCTTTATCATGCGGCAGCAGAGCTTAACCTGTATGGCTTTGCTGACTTACGCTCTGACCGGCTGAATATTTCACTGGTGGAAGCCGGCCCGCGGATTTTACCGGCGTTGCCGGAGCGGATGGCCAATGCAGCGTTAAAAGAGCTGCAAAAGCTGGGGGTTAACGTGCGGGTTGGTACCAAAGTAACCGCCGCCGACAGCCAGGGTTTAAAGTTGGGCGAAGAACGGCTTGATGCTGAGCTGATGGTCTGGGCTGCTGGCATCAAAGCGCCGGACTTTATGCGTGACATAGCAGGGCTGGAGACAAACCGGCTTAATCAGCTGGTGGTTAACTCAAAACTGCAAAGCAGCCGGGATGACCGTATTTTTGTGATTGGCGATTGTGCTGCCTGTCCGCTACCTGACGGCAAGTGGGTTCCGCCCAGAGCACAGTCTGCTCATCAGATGGCCAGTCTTGTAGCGCAAAACCTGATAGCAATCTTAAATAATAAGCCGCTGCGCGATTTCCAGTATAAAGACCATGGTTCACTGATCTCGCTCAGCCGCTTTGGTACGGTGGGCAGTTTAATGGGTAATCTGGTCGGTGGCGCTATGATGATTGAAGGCCGGATCGCCCGGCTGGCTTATATCTCATTGTACCGGATGCATCAGGTTGCACTGCATGGCTGGCTGAAAATGCTGGTGATTTCACTGGTTGCCCGGATCAACCGGATTGTCCGGCCGCGACTTAAACTGCATTAACGCTTGCTGCTGCAACTGGCTAATGTCAGTGCTCAGCCTGCGCCGGGCACTGTCATCCAGCCAGCGCTGCATCGCGTCAATATAGGCCTGTTGTTGCCATAACTCTGGTAATAGCCGATCTATCACCGCAATTGCAGCCTGGCCAACCGCATCGTTAGTGCAGGTGACATGGGACACGCTGGCAATATTGGCATTAACAATAGCGCGGTGTTCCAGCGTCGCCGCTACCGGTAACAGCTGGTTGAAATACTCCATGCGCTCCGGATACTCGACGACATAGTCTACCCTGCCACTGGCCAGCAACGCCGCTGCATTGACATTACCACTTAACGAATAACTACTGAGGTTACTGTCTGCCTGTTGTAGTACCTGTAACACCGCTGCAGGATAAAAACGGTTTGGTTGATACACCCCAGTTAGCATTGGGTCCTGTGATAACTTATCAATCGCCACACCTTCAGGCAGATTGGCCTGATGCTCGCTAAGACGACCCGCGATATAACCAACTGCCAGCGCAGGCCCCACTGCCATAGGCCTGGAGAACAGACGGTTGGCTGCGCGCTGCTCAGAAAATAAGGTGCCAACGGTACAATTTGCGGTTTCAGCGTCAGTAAATACCTGCTCCAGTTTGGCCAGACTGACCAGCCGTAACTGATGGTTAAATTCAGGCATTAACGTTGTAATTTGTTGATGCAACAGGTCGAAAGTGCCCTGTCCCTGATAAGGGCCATTTATTATCTGATGAGGCGGCCAGTCAGTTTGCAACCAGTTCAGCTGGGGTTTGGCCTGAAGGCCAAACCCCAGCAGTAAACATAAACTTCTGAGTAACATAAGTAGCCCCGATATTAACTGAATTTACTTTAGCCAATAACGGAACCGTTTGCCAGTCAGCCAATAGTATGATGTACCAGTGGCAACCCGGCTGGATTTTCTGCTGCAACGGTTAGTGCGGCCTGGTATTCCTGCCGGGCAATCTCAGCTGCATCATTGCTGGCCGCATGCACCCGGGCAATGATATCACCCTGCTGCACTTTGCTTCCTGCTGCCAGAATGTGACTAAAACCGACCGCCGGGTTGATCTGTTGACTGGGGTGCGAGCGACCACCACCTAAGCGCACTACCGCCATGCCCAGGCCGACGGTATTGTGATAACTGAGATAACCGCTTTGCGGCGCCTTAATATCCTGCACCACCGGCGCACTGGCTAAATAGTGCTGTGGTTTTTCCAGTAAATCGGCCGGGCCGCCCAGTTCTGCCACCATTTTGCTGAATATCTCTGCGGCTTTACCTGAACTGAGACTCTGCTCCAGCGCGCTAATTGCCGCCGCTTTGTCGTTATACAAACCGCCAAGCAGCAGCATATTGGCACCGAGTTCCAGCGTCAGCTGGTGCAAGCGTGGTTCGCGGTATTTTCCGCTCAGGTAATCGAGGGTTTCCACCACTTCCAGCGCATTACCGGCCGTGCTGCCTAAAATCTGGTTCATATCGGTGATCAGTGCCCGGGTCGCTACCCCAGCGCCGGTCGCGGTATTAACGATGCTGGTTGCCAGGGCACTGGCATCCTGCGCCGTCGCCATAATGGCACCATTACCCACTTTGACATCCATTACCAGCGCATCCAGCCCTTCAGACAATTTCTTCGATAAAATGGAAGCGGTGATAAGCGGGATCGATTCTACCGTGGCGGTAACATCGCGAATACCATATAAACGACGATCAGCCGGTGCCAGCTCGCTGCTCTGACCAACAATCACACAGCCCAGCTGTGGTAACAGCTGCTCGATCCGGCTAAGACTTTGGGTACAGCTGTACCCCGGAATACTTTCCAGCTTATCAACAGTGCCGCCGGTATGGCCGAGGCCGCGGCCGGCTATGCTTGGCATAAAAGCGCCACACGCCGCCACCATTGGTGCCAGCATCAGGGTGACTTTATCGCCTACCCCCCCGGTGCTGTGTTTATCCACGACCGGACCGTTCAGCCGGCCCTGCCAGTTCAATACTGTGCCAGAGTCACGCATGGCCAGAGTCAGCTCAACAATTTCGCTAACCGCCATGCCGTTTAAGTAAATCGCCATGGCCAGCGCTGCCGCCTGGCTGTCACTGAAGCTGTCATCGGTTAAACCTTGCACAAACTGGCGAATTTCAGCATGGTTTAATGGTTTACCGTTACGTTTGGTTTTAATAATTTCCTGAGGAATGGCCATAGGGTTAACTATCCTTACTGATTTTAGCACTGGCAGCCAGATAGGTGGGCGTAAAGGCATCTGGCAATAATTGCTGCAGGCTCCAGCTTTGCTGCTGGCCTAAATGATTGCTGCTGGCAATGGGCGCATCTGGCATAAAAAATTCGGCAATGACCTGACGACAAATGCCACAGGGCGGGGTCAGTTTACTTTGTGGTGTGTAAACCAGCAAAGCAACAAACTTACGCTCGCCGGCTACTACTGCCGCTGCTATCGCGTTACGTTCGGCACAAACAGTGCCGCCGTAAGAGGCGTTCTCAACGTTACAACCGGCATAAATTTCACCATTTTCGGCTTGCACGGCTACGCCAACCGGAAATTGACTGTAAGGAGCGTAGGCCTGTTCTGAGGCCGCTTTGGCGGCAGCATTAAGCGCTGCCCAGTTAATTGCTGTCACACTGATTAAACCTGCTTAAATACGGCCGTACAGTGTTGCCGCGAAACCGCTGCAGGTCAAGCTTGTTGGTTAATCTGATGTTAGTTTTTTAATGTAAACGCATCTGCATCTAAATGGGCCGGAAACGCCTGGCGATATTGTGCCAGCGCCGTACCATCGAGGGTGGCAGTCAGTACCCCAGCTTCGCTTTTTGGCAAACTGGCCAGCAGCGCACCCTGATAATCGATCGCCACACTATCGCCACTGTAGTGAATATCGTTGCCGTCCTGGCCAACCCTGTTAACACCTAATACAAACGCCTGGTTTTCAATGGCCCGGGCCACCAGTAAGCTGCTCCAGGCATGGCGCCGCGCTGCCGGCCAGTTCGCTACATAAATCAGCACGTCATAATCATTCTGGTTACGGCTGAATACCGGAAAGCGCAGGTCGTAGCATACCTGCAGACAAAATCGCAGGCCTCGCCAGCGCACTATTACCCGCTCCCGGCCCGCCTGATAAGCATGCTGCTCGCCGGCCATCCGGAATAAGTGCTTTTTATCGTAATAGCTCACTGCGCCATCCGGCGTGACAAAATACAGCCGGTTAACATAGCCACCGGTCGTTGTTTTAACGGCCAGCGAGCCGGTAATTGCGGCGTTTAATGCTTTGGCCTGCTCAATTAACCAGGCTAAGCCGGGGCCGGGTTCCTGTTCTGCTATTTCGGCGCTTTGCATACTAAAACCGCTGGTAAACATCTCCGGCAGTACCACCAAATCGGCAGGTTCCAGCTTAGCGAGCAGCGCACTGAAATGGGCCAGATTGGCCTCGCTGTCCTGCCAGTACAGTGTGGTTTGCAGCAGACTGACTTTTACAGCTGACATAACACCTCCGCGGCCTGATTTAAGGTGACTGGTGTTTTAGCAAAACAAAACCGGATAAGCCGGGCCCCGGTGGGCTTTTGATAAAACACACTAAGTGGGATAGCCGCCACTTTATGTTCAATAGTTAACCAGCGACAGAATTCGACGTCTGGCAGGTTGCTGATTGCACCGTAGTCTGCCAGCTGAAAATACGTAGCCGCACTGGGCAGCAACTGCAGCCGACTGTGAGTTAATCCTGTCACAAACTGATCGCGTTTTTGCTGATAAAACGTCGCCAGGCCGCTGACCTGCTCAGGCTGCATTGCCAGCGTATCGGCTATCGCATGCTGCGCCGGGGTAAAGCTGGAAAACGTGACGTACTGATGAATCTTCCGAAACTCAGCGCTAAGTACTGGCGGAGCCACGCAATAGCCCAACTTCCAGCCGGTAACATGAAAGGTTTTGCCAAAAGATGAGACGATAAAACTGCGCTCAGCCAATGCCGGGTAACAATGGGCACTCAGCCTGGGCGCACCATCAAATACCATATGCTCGTAAACTTCATCGCTCAGACAATATAAGCCATGCTGGCATACCAGTGCCTGCAGGGCCTGCCAGTCATCATCATTAAATACGGTGGCGCTCGGGTTATGCGGGCTGTTAACAATAATCAGTTTAGTCTTCGGGTTAATTGCTGCCGCCACCTGCTGCCAGTTCACTTTAAAATCAGGTGCCAACAGGCTCAGATGCAACGTGCTGCCGCCGGCCAGCTTAACCGCCGGGGCATAGCTGTCATAGGCCGGGTCAAACACTATCACTTCATCCCCCGGCCTAACTATAGCCTGAATGGCGACAAACAGCGCTTCAGTGGCCCCCGAGGTAACCGTTATCTGATGGTCAGGGTCAACGCTGCGCCGATAGCAGCGCGTTACCAGCTTACTGATTTGCTGCCGCAGCGGCAAAATGCCGGGCATCGGCGCATATTGGTTTGCCCCATGCTGGCTATGATAGGCCAGGCGCTGCAATAAGTAGTTGTCTGGCGAAAAATCAGGAAAACCCTGAGATAAATTAATGGCTTGCTGCTCTGCGGCAAGCTGACTCATCTGGCTGAAAATGCTGTTACCCAGGGTAGGAAGTTTCGATTCGAAGGCCATATGCTCAGAAAAAGTTGCCAAAACCAGAGCGAATGCTATCATTCAGCCTGTTTTGTGTATAGACATCTAAATGTTTAAACGTTTAGCTGTCGATATTATATCCAGTCATAGCAGATGTCTCTAACAGCTGCTATGACTGGCTTTTATCACGGACTATTATGACGGGCTTTTATGAATAGCACAGCGCAGCTGCATCAACTTAACCCCAACGCCATCGCGCTTTGCGCACTGGGCCGCTGGGTAGCCAACCGCCAATGGGTACCGGCAACCGGCGGTAACTTTTCCATTCGCACCGGCGACAACAGCGCACTGGTTACCGCCTCGGGTAAAGACAAAGGTGAGCTAAGCCCGCAGGACTTACTGCCGGTAAGCTGGCAGGGCCAGCAGCTTAGCTGTACTGGCACGCCCTCGGCCGAAACCGCGCTGCACGCCATGCTATATCAGTTAAACCCGGCCACCAAAGCCGTACTACATACCCATTCGGTGCAGGCCACGGTATTTTCCAGGTTAATTGCGCAGAATAACTACCTTTTTGCCGGCTATGAAATGCAAAAAGCCATTACCGGCATCAGCAGCCACGAGCAGCTACTGCCCCTGGCTATTTTTGACAACACCCAGGACATCCCGGCACTGGCGGCAGAGCTTAACCTACGCTGGCACCAGCAACCGCTGCAATATGGTTTACTGGTCCGCGGTCATGGCCTTTATGTCTGGGGCAACAGCCTGGAGCAGGCGAAAAGGCATTTAGAAGGCTGGGAATTTCTTATAAACTGCGAGCTTGAACGTTTTAAAATTGCAGGTTTACCGTGAATTACCGCGCCATTATTACCGATATTGAAGGCACCACCAGCCGGATCAGTTTTGTTACTGACGTGCTGTTTCCTTATGCTGCCAAACATTTACCGGATTTTATCCGCCAGCACCAGGCAGAGCCTGCCGTCGCCAGCGAGCTTAACGAAGTGCGTAAGCTTATGCAGCAGGCGGATGCCGACACCGACAGTTGTATTAGCCAGTTACTGCAGTGGATAGCCGAAGATAAAAAAGTGACACCATTAAAAACCCTGCAAGGCATGGTATGGGCCAACGGTTATCAGAGCGGCGCTTTTACCGGTCATATTTATGCCGATGTCGCCGCTAAACTGGCCGACTGGCATCGCGATGGCATTCAATTATACGTGTACAGTTCTGGCTCGGTCGCGGCGCAGCAGTTGTTGTTTCAGCACAGCGACTTTGGTGATTTAACGCCTCTTTTTAGTGGTTATTTTGATACCCGCATCGGTGCCAAGCGCGATGTCTCGGCCTATGCCGCCATTTTGCAGCAGTTGCAACTGCCGCCGCGTCAGGTGTTGTTTTTATCAGATGTCACTGCCGAGCTCGACGCTGCGTGTCAGTTGGGCATTGCTACCGTGCAGCTTACCCGCGAAGATCAGAGTGCTGGCAAGCATAAAACCGCAAAAGACTTTTATCAGGTGCAGGAGCTGATGCAATGAGCTACTTAACGGTATTTAACGACACCAACCCTGAACAAGTTCTGCTACAAAGTAGCAATGTTGATGTTATTCAGCAGCAGCTGCAGGCTGCCGGGGTTACCTTTGCCCAGTGGCAAGCCAACGCACCGGTAACAGCAGATAGCACTGCAGAGCAAATCATTGCTGCCTACGCTGATGAAATTGCACGCTTAAAAGCAGCTGAGGGCTATATCACGGTTGATGTTATTTCACTAAGTCCGAACCATCCGGATAAACAGCAATTGCGGCAGAAATTTCTGGCTGAACACACCCACAGTGAGAATGAAGTGCGGTTTTTCGTCCGTGGTCAGGGCCTGTTTTGCCTGCATATCGGCGCTAAGGTGTATCAGGTATTGTGTCAGCAAAATGATTTAATCAGTGTGCCCGCCAATACCCCGCACTGGTTTGATATGGGCAGCGAGCCCGACTTTACCGCTATTCGTTTATTTAATAATCCCGACGGCTGGGTTGCCCATTTTAGCGGTAGCGATATCGCTACTAAGTTTCCATTACTGGCATAGCGTTGCACTGTCGCGTTATCTGTTTTGCAGGCCCAGCTGATCCAGGCTGGTGCAAAGCAGCAGATCACCAGCGCCAGTTTAAAGCTATGCTACTGTTTTAGCTTAACTTTAGCGTGCAGGTAAAACTGGTTTAACTTTTGCAGCCAGTTTGTCATTAATGGCTTGTATACTAGCCTGTATCGAACACCAGGTATTACCGATTATGACTATTCATACGCCACTTCGTGGCTTGCGCTGTTTTTGTGTAGCGGCCGAGTGTTTAAGTTTTAAAGAAACGGCCAAGCAGCTGTATTTAACACCGTCGGCAGTAAGCCACCAGATTAAACAGCTGGAAGATAACCTGAACTTAGCGCTGTTTGAGCGTAAAACCCGCGCCATTGCCTTAACTGAAACCGGCAAGCGTTTTTATCAGGAAGTGCAGCCACTGCTGGCCCAACTGGCCGATACCATTGCCCAGTTCAGCCAGGTTGAACGAATGCAGGAAGTCAGCATTTCAATGCCGGAGTTTTTTGCCAGCGAGCTGTTTGTACCAAAACTCATTGGCTGGTCGGCGCAATATCCGAACATTAACTTAAAACTGGAAACGGTAAAATCCCGGCGCGACAGCCCGAAATACACCGATTTATCGATTATTTTATCCGGTAAAAAGCCGGAAGAAACGCAGGCTTATGATCTGTTCCCAATCAGCTATGTGCCGGCCTGCAACCCCAAGTTATATGAGCAAATTCATGGAAAAAGTTACCGGGCACTGGAAAAAACCCCGCTTATTCTACATCAGGCGCGGCCCCATGCCTGGCATCAATGGGCCGAGCATGTTGGCTACCATAACTTTAAACCGAAGCAGATTATTCAGCTCGACAGCATGTTCAGCGTGGCCCGCGCCGCCCAGCAAGGGCTGGGGGTGGCACTTATTCCGCTACCCATCAGCCAAAGCTGGTTTAGTAGCGGCACGCTGGTACGGTTGTTTGAGCAAGAGTTGCTAAGCCGCGATCGCTATTATTTAGTACGGCATGACGATGACGCTAACCGGCCGGAAATTCAGCTGTTAATTGATTGGGTATTAAAGAGTTTTCAGCCAACTAGTGGCTGAAATTTCTAACTGGTAACGGTCCTTCATAGCAGTGTTTTATGACAGATACTGCATTGCTCTATCCAGCATATAAGTGAATTTTTTTAACTTATCAGTGTGATTTATCTCGTTTGTCAGACCAGTTGCTACTGACTAAAGTATCCCTGTCGCCGCAAAAACTTTCATTATGAAAGGCCGGTGACCCAAATTTAAACCAAGGGAGAATACGACATGAAATTCACAGCCAAAAAATTTGCTACCGCCGTGGCACTGAGTGTGCTGGCATCAAGTCCATTTCTCGCTTCAGCTGCGAGCAATGGTTACAAAATGGTGTTAATTGAAGACACCCCGGGCGTCACTACCATTCAGGCAGGTCAGTTACAGCAAGGCATCAGCGAAGTAACCAACTATCGCGGTGCAGATGTAGACAACTTTTCATTACAAATGAGCCTGTGCGTTGCCTACAGCCGCTTAAGCCAGCTTGACCAGGCGCAAAGCGCTTGCTCAAAGGCAGTTAGCCTGGCACAAAGCACCCCGGCAGTAACCACTGACGCCAAGCGCGAAATGCGCGCCCTGGCTTACAGCAACCGCGGTGTTATGCATGTGCTGGCAAACGACAGAGTTGCCGCACTGGAAGATTTTAAACGCGCAGTATCGTTAAAAGATAACGATATTAACCAGCACAACCTGGCGCGCTTAACGGCCGATATCAACGGCGTCGAAACCAATCAATTCGCGTATAACAGCGCTGAATAAGCTGTTTTAAGCGAAACCTGTTTTAACTGTAACAAGTTTTACCCCGTTTTACCCTCGTCCTTTGCCCGGTTAATTTAACCGGGCTTTTTTTGTCTGGCTTAATTAACAGGTGTATGTCTAACAACTGCAACGCTCGCCTTGGCTCGGCACAGCAACTACTCCGGACATCCTGTCCTACGCGAGCCAGCTAAAGCTGTTCAAATTCGTTCCCGACGAATTTGTCGCTGTTCTGACGCAAACACTCAGACACTCTGTGCCGCCCAATTCGAGGTTCCAGTCGCTTACTGCTGCTTAGGAGTGTATACACAGTCAGGCAAACTGCTTTAATACCCCACCGGCAATATCTGCTTGACTATACACACCGGTATCGAGTACCCAGCCGGTGACTAAACTGGCGGGGGTGACGTCGAATGCCGGGTTAAATACCGGGGCATTTTCGGGGGCCCAAAGCGTTTGGCCGAAGGCGCCGCTGACCCCGCGTACCTCATTGGCGTCGCGCTGTTCTATCGGAATCACGCTGCCATCGGCGCAGTTTAAATCGACGGTGGTGTGCGGCGCGACGACGTAAAAGGGTACCTGATGATATTGCGCCAGCACGGCCAGTGAGTAAGTGCCTACTTTATTGGCAAAGTCGCCATTGGCGGCGATGCGATCAGAACCGACAAAAATCCGGTCGACCTGGCCGCGGGCCATTAACATGGCGGCCATATTGTCGCAAATAAGCTGATACGGAATAGCCAGTTGCTCGCACTCCCAGGCGGTTAAGCGGCCGCCTTGCAGTAAGGGCCGGGTTTCATCTACCCACAGCCGGATATTTTTACCCTGCTGATGCGCCAGGTTAATTACCCCCAGGGCGGTACCTACCCCGACGGTAGCCAGGCCGCCGGTATTACAATGGGTTAGCAGCTGCTCGTCGGGTTGCACCAGTGCGGCACCATGGGCGGCTATTTGCTGGCAAAGCGCCACATCCTCCAAAAACAACGCCTCGGCACAGGCTACCGCGGCTTTGGCATAATCTGGCCCGTTTAGTGCCTTAAGCATGCTGTCGATATTGTTCATCAGGTTTACCGCGGTTGGCCTGGCGGCGCGCAGTATTTCGGCGTCCTGGCGCAGTTGCTCGCAGCTTGCGCCCTGCTCTGCCCGCACGGCCAGCAGCAGACAGGCGCCAATGCCAATGGCCGGCGCGCCGCGTAGCTGCAGGTTTTTAATCATGCTGACCATTTGCGCTACCGTGCTGCAACTAAGCCACTGCTGGCGGTGGGGTAATAAGGTTTGGTCCAGCACAAATAACTGACCTTGTTCGGTTTTCAGGCTGAGCGCCGTTAAATTTTGCATAAGTTATTCCTGCTTTGCTGTTTGCCAGATGTTGCAGACGGCTATCGGGTTTGCGATTATGCAGCTCTGCTTTTCGCTTTACAAGTTACAGGGCCCCTGATGTGTGAGTATAAAGATGAGTGAATACAAAACCTTTAATGCCGACGATGCCATAGCCTTTGCTGATGAGCATAGCGAGTTGTTTGGCGAACACAGTGAGCTTAGCGCCAAAGAGTTTGGTGACGGCAACCTTAACCTGGTATTCCGGGTAGAAAACGATAAAGGCACCTCGCTTATTGTCAAACAGGCGCTGCCCTACGCCCGCTGCGTCGGCGAAAGCTGGCCGCTGACCACCGACCGGGCGCGGATTGAAGCTGAAGTGTTAAAAATGCACCGCCGTTTTTGCCCGGAGCATACCGTTGAAGTACGCCATTTTGACCCGGTAGCCTGCGCCATTTTAATGGAAGATTTAAAAGCCTTCCGCATTTTACGCACTGAGCTCAACGCCGGGAAAAAGTTTAACCATTTAGCGCCGCAAATGGCCAAATACATGGCCAACACCCTGTTTTATACCAGCGATTTTGTGCTGAGCAGTGAAAATAAAAAAGCCGAAGTGGCGCGTTTTTTAAACCCGGAACTATGCCTGATCACTGAAGATTTATTTTTTACCGACCCTTACTGCAACCACGAGCGCAACAATATTGAACCGTCGATTCTGGCAAACGCCAAACCCCTGTGGCATGACGAGGCATTAAAAGCCGAAGTGGCGGCACTGAAGGCAGATTTTCTCAGTAAACCGCAGGCATTACTGCATGGCGATTTACATAGCGGCAGTATTTTTATTGATGAGGAAACCTGCAAAGTTATCGATGCCGAATTTGGCTTTTTCGGGCCGGTGGGTTTCGATGTAGGCTCACTGCTAGGCAATTTGCTGCTGAACTATTTAGCGTGCCCTGGTTTACACGACAATCAAGATAGTAGCGAGCAGCAGGCTTATTTACTGGAGCAGGCCGAGCAACTGTGGCAAGAATTCAGTGAAGTGTTTACGGAGCTGATGGCCCGGGAAACTCAGGATCCAGCGCTGGAAAACAGCTTATATCAGCAGCGCTTTTTGCAGCAGGTATTCCGTGATACCGCAGGCTATGCCGGTTGTGAACTGATCAGGCGGATTGTTGGTCTGGCGCATGTGGCGGATATGGATAGCATCGATGATGCCGGCAAACGAGCCGAGTGTCAGCGTAATGGCTTAAAACTTGGGCGCGAACTGATAATGCAGCGAAATGATCTTGGTAATATCAGTCAGTTACTTAACCTGGTGCGATATCAGCAAGCCGGCACTGCGAACTGAGTAAAGCCTGCCTGACATTTATTACATCTGCTTACAATTAATCAACCTGCTTACCGCCCCGGATGGCCATAAGTGGCTGTCAGGGTGCAGATGCTTGTGGCAAACTGTATCGATTCTAACCACAAACAGAAAAAGCGGATGATTACAGCTAACGGCCTTTATAAGAATTTTGGCAGTGGCGACAGCCAGGTACAGGCACTGCGCGATGTAAGTCTGAGTATTGCCGAAAACGAATTTGTTGCCATTATGGGCAGTTCCGGTTCAGGTAAGTCGACCCTGATGAATATTCTCGGTTGCCTCGATACCCCAAGTAAGGGCCAGTATCAGCTGGCCGGTCAGGTTATTGGTCAGCTGGACGATGTCAGCCTGTCAGCCATGCGCAACCAGCATATCGGCTTTATTTTCCAGTCTTTTCATCTGTTGCCGCGTCTGACTGCCGCTCAGAATGTGGCGCTGCCACTGCGTTATACTGACACTGAGCCACAGCAGGCGATTGAGCGCGCTAACGCGTTGCTGGATCAGGTTGGCCTTGGCCATCGCAAAGATCATAAGCCACATGAAATGTCCGGTGGTCAGCGCCAGCGGGTGGCGATTGCCCGGGCCCTTATTAACCGGCCGAAAGTTATTTTCGCTGACGAACCCACCGGTAATCTCGATAGCAAAACTTCAAAAGAAATTATGCAGCTGCTATGTGATTTACATCAGCAGGGCAATACCATCGTGATGGTTACCCATGAAGATGAGATAGCCGCTTACGCCGGCCGGGTGATCCGGATGCGCGATGGTCAGATTATGGAGGACAGTGCATGTTTAAAAACACAATCTGCCTGATCCTGCTGGCAGCCTGCTTGTCAGGGCACAGCGTTGCCCGTACAGATAGCTCAGATAACGCTCCAGCGCCAGTAGCCAGCAGTGAGCTACCGCTACTGTTAACCGGTACTCTGCAGTCAAGCGATCGGCAAAGTATTGTTGCCCCGATGACTGATAACTGGCGGGTTCAGGTGCAATGGCTGCAAAGCGAAAGTGAACCGGTAAAAACCGGCGATTTAATTGCCGTATTTGACGCCGGTAACACTCAGGCCCAGATCGAGCAACTGAAAAGCAGCCTGATCAATCATCAGGAGCGGTTGAACCAACTTAAAAGTGAACATAAACAGACCGTAATGGAAGCCGAGTTTGAGCTGAACCGGCGTCAGTTGCTGCTGGAGAAGGCCGGTATTGATGCCGGCGTGCCGTTAGCCAATTTAAGCCAGTATGACTACGAGCAATACCAGCTGGAACAAAAACGCGCCCGCACCGAAGCCAGTAAAGCCGCCGAACAGCTGGCAGTAGCGCGGATCACCGCAGATGCGGCCTTAAGTAAACAGCAGCTGCAGATTGAACAAACCCAGGCTGAACTGAACGATGCTGAAAACCTGTTAAGCCGGATGAGTGTGTATGCTACCCAGGATGGCAATATCAGCTATGGCAATCATCCCTGGTATGGCACCAAAATCTACGCCGGTGTTACCGCCCAGCCAGGCTGGATAATCGCTGAGCTGAACCGCAAAGAAAATTTGTATATTGAAGCCTGGGTACATGAAACCGATTTACCACGGTTGCAGCAAGCCAGTGCGCTGCAAGCCCGCTTTGATATTGCCCCGGATCAGCCCTTTCCCGTAAAACTCAGTGAGCTGGCGCAACAAGGTGAAAAACGCCAGCGCTGGGGCACCGCCCTGTATTATAAAGCATCGTTTACTGCGGCTAGTTTACCGGTTGCCAGCCCTATGTTGGGTATGGGCATGCTTATTGAGGTTGCCGCCGAATGATCAGAATAAAACCGATTTTCTACAGTGTAAGTTTAGGCTTAAGCGCGCTGCTGCTAAGCGCCTGTCAGCAGGAAACAAGTAGCGGCCCCGCCAGCACTGTAACCAGCCATGTCCGGGCAACCGGCGAGCTAACCGCGGCCAATTCATTTAAAGCCTCGCCGCCCAGTGTCAGCAATATGTGGCAATACAATATTAAACAGCTGGCACCGGAAAGCAGCATGTTAACCGAGGGCGCCGTGGTGGTAGCCTTTGATGGCCAGCGGCTGGTTGATGAGCTGAACAATAAAAGCATTGAGCTGAAAAGTGCTGAGCAGGAACTGGCCAACCGCCTGCGCAGCGATGAACAAACTTTTGAAGAATTAAAGCTGACCCTGGCCGAGCGGAAAATGGAATATGACCGGGAAAAACGCAAAGCGGAAATAGTGGACCAGTCACGCTCTGCTAATGACCGGCGTAAAGCACAAATCGACTTTACCATTGCCGATAACCAGTATCAGCTGGCGCAAGCCAGGCTGGCCAGTCATCAGCAACAACGGCTGGCCGAAGAGCAAATGCTGGTGGCCAAAGTCAGTCGCCTGCAATCCGAAGTTAGTCAGTTGCAACGCAATATTGCCAGCATGCAGGTTAAAGCGCCGTTTGAGGGCGTAATGGTATACAGCATGGGCTTTGACGGTGAAAAGTTCTCAGTCGGCGACAGTGCCCAGTTTGGCCAGCCGGTGGCGGAAGTCAGTCAGCTGAACAGCCTGTACGTTAAAGCCGAAATTGACGAAATAGATTTAAAGCAACTGCAACCAGGCCTGCCGGTAGAGATAACACTGGATGCCTATCCGGAGCGGCGGTTTAATGGTGTGTTACAGAGCCTTGGCAATGCGGTGCGCGATAAGTCCAACGATAACCTGCGCCGGGTGGTGGATGCCAGTGTCAGCCTGACTGATCTGGATACCGAATTAATGCGGCCGGGTATGACTGCCCGGCTGAATATCAGCCTGAACACCAGCCAGGGAGCGGCCAATGCCAATTAAGTTATTGCGCTCAATGCGCGCTGCAGCTGTAACCCTGGGGTTGGTGGCCGTTGCCGGTTGCAGCGAACCAGAGTTGCAGGTACCGGTTTATCAGGTTGAGCCCGATACGCTGGTGCATAAAGTCCATACTGAAGGTGAATTGTTTGCGGTGAACTCGGTTACCATCAGCGCGCCACGCAATGTGCAAGGGCCGCGCTTTATTGCCAGCCTGGCTAAAGAATACAGCCGGGTAGAACCCGGAGATGTGGTGGTTACCTTCGATGCCACTCAGCTGGAACGTTCACAACGCAAAGCCAGTTCCAGCCTCAGCAGCGTGCAGGCTGATGAGCAACAGAAGCTGGCCGAGCAGCAAAAAGAGCAAAAAGCGCTGGGGCTGGATCAAACCCTGATAGCCCAGGAATTTAATTTTGCTGACCGCTTTAGTATCGACGATGTACAAATTCGCTCAAGGCTGGAAATTCTTGATTCAATGCAAAATAAAGAATATCTGGGCGAAAAGCAGGAATATCTGGGTTGGCAGGAACAAAGTTTCGCTCAGCGTAGCAGTGGCGAGCTGGAGTTGCTGCAACTGCAACGCGGCCAGCAGCAAAGCCTGCTACAGCAGGCAGAAAGTGGTTTAGCAGCGCTGGAAGTGAAAGCCCCGCATGCCGGTATTTTGTTGTTCGACACCAACTGGCGTGGTGAAAAGCCCGAAGTGGGCGGCATGGTATTTCCCGGATCTAAAATTGGCAGCATCCCCGATTTAAGCCTGCAGCACCTGAAGCTGCAGGTAATAGAGCAGGAGGCAATTGGCCTGGCCGCCGGGCAGCGTGTTACTTTTTACCTGGCAGCCTGGCCTGATCAGATACTTAACGGCAGTATTGTCTCAGTGGCGGCGGTAGCGCAGTCGCGTGAACGGCGCGACCCACGTAAATATATTGAGGTTATTGTTGCCCCAGAGCAGCAAAACCCGAATTTTATGCCGGGCATTAAAGTTATTGCCACCCTGTGGGTCACTGAAAAGCCTGAAATATTAAAAGTACCTCTACAGGCCATTTTCAGCGAACAGCAGCAACTTTATGTCTACAAACGTAATGGCAGTGGCTTTGTTAAACAGCCCATCAGCATCGGCAGCAAAAGTCTGAGCCATGCCCAAATCAGCACTGGCCTTGCTGCCGGTGATGAAATAGCCCTGATTAACCCGGAAAGCTGATGCCATGAAACATACACCTCTGATTAAAGACACCCTGGCCGAACTGGCGCAGCACAAGCTGCGGACGTTTTTAACCCTGCTGGGCATGATTTTTGGGGTAGGCGCCGTTATCGCTATGCTGAATATTGGTGAAGGTGCCGAGCGCGAAGCGTTGAAAACCATTGAAACCATGGGCCTGCGTAACCTGATAGTGGAGGGACGGAAGTTCGATGAAAAGACTCTGCAGGAGCAGCGCAAGCACTCGCTGGGATTAAACCAGAGCGATATTGATGCTGCAGTTGCCACTATTCCCGGTGTAACCTCATACAGTGCCGAGCGAATGCTCGACACTCACGGCATTTATAGCCATACCGGCAAAAGTGACGGCGCCGCTATTGGCGTATCACCAAGCTATATGGCACTGAGTAAGTTACAGTTTGTTGCAGGCCGCAATTTTACCGAGCAGGAAAACCGCTACGCTGCCCAGGTGGCCATTTTAGGTGCCAGGGTTGCGCAGAGCTTGTTTCCGGATGGCGATGCGCTGGGCAAACCGGTTAAAGTGAATCATGTCTGGTTGCAGGTGGTGGGTGTGCTGGCTGAACCCTATGCTGGCAGTGATGAATTTCAGGGAATTAAACTCGGTGGTGAGCAAAACCAGCTGTTTATGCCACTGAACACTGCCCAAACCCGTTTTAAAGCCGAACCGTTAAGCGCTGAACTTACCTCATTCCGGCTGCAACTAAGCGAAGACGCCAATAATGCATTAAGTGCCCGCGCCCTGGATTTTCTGTTAAAGCAACGCCATAACGATATTGATGACTACAACATTATTGTGCCGGCTGCATTGCTGGCCCAGCAAAAGCAGACCCAGCAAATCTTTAATATTGTAATGTCATGCGTTGCCGGCATTTCTTTGCTGGTTGGCGGTATTGGCATTATGAATATTATGCTGGCCACGGTACTGGAGCGAACCAAGGAAATTGGCCTGCTCAGGGCAATAGGTGCCACCCGGCGCGACATTAAAATTCAGTTTGTCGCCGAAAGCTTTGCCATCGCCATACTTGGCGGCTTACTGGGTATTGTATTTGGTATTTTATTGTCAGAGCTTATCGCTTTTTACTCCGACTGGGCAGTCAGCTGGTCGTTGCTGGCCATTGGTTTATCATTCAGTATCTGCGCCTTAATCGGCGTAGCCTTTGGCGTGTACCCGGCAATCAAGGCATCAGAGCTTGACCCTATTACTGCATTACAGAGTGAGTAACTCAACAAGAACAATGTACCGTGAATAATCAGTCAGCGACGCTATAATTTAGGTTTTCAGGTCATTACCGGCAGACGACCCGCTGCCCCGCTTTGGAGTAACCATGTTAACCGCGCGCTGTATCTGGCAACAAGCTGAGCATAATGCCTTTACTGATCTTATCTGGTTTAAGCAGGCGTTGTGGTGTGTGTTTCGCGAAGGCAGTGAGCATGTTTCGCCGGATGGCGCTTTTCGGCTGCTACGCTCAGCTGATTTGGGCCAGAGCTGGCAAAGCGCCGCACTGATTAACGCCTCTGATGCTGATTTACGCGACGCGAAACTCAGCATTGGTCCTGCTGGCAACCTGCTGTTACTGGGCGCTGGTGCTTTGCATAACCGTGACCAGCAATCACATCAATCTTATATCTGGCAATCCAGCGATGGTTACAGCTGGTCGGCCGCTACGCCAATTGGTGAGCCGAATATCTGGATATGGCGCATGACGTGGCAGCAGCAACCTCAGCAGTTAGCCCGGTGTTTTGCTGTCGGTTACCGGATTGGGCCTGAAAAGCTGGTTCGGTTGTATCAGGGCGACAGCCCGTTGCAGTTAGCGCCATTAGCTGATTTGCACAGTGGTAGTTATGCCAATGAAAGCGGCCTGCTGTTCGAAGCAGATGGCACAGCGTTGTGTTTATTACGGCGCGACCCGGAACATGGCCTATTTGGCGCTAGTAAGCCGCCATACAGCGACTGGCACTGGCAGGATGTCGGCTATCGGATTGGCGGGCCGCAGTGGTTGCAGCTACCGGATGGCAGGTTGCTGGCGTGTGTGCGTTTATATGATGAAGAAATCCGCACCAGCCTCTGCTGGATTGACCGCCAAACTGGCAAACTAACCGAGTGGCAAACCCTGCCATCAGGCGGTGATTGCAGCTATGCCGGTATGGTACTGCGCAATAAAACGCTGTATGTCAGCTACTACTCGTCGCATGAAAGTAAAACCAGTATTTATTTCACTGAAATAACATTAGCCGGCAAATAAATTCAGCTCAGCCAGTATTAACTGGCTGAACTGCTGTCGTTTAGTACTTTCTGTCAGTACTTTCTGTTAGTACTTACTGTTAGTACTTGACGCTACAACCATATGGTTTGGTAACGGCTGGATCGGGTGTATTACCTGCTAATACCGCTTTTGCTGCATTGGCAAAATACGGCGTGGCTTTGGCAATATCGTCTACTTTGGCAGACGGAATGCTGTCGATACCACCCATATATTGCAGCACACCATTTTTATCAATCACGTACATATGCGGCGTGGTTTTGGCATCATAGGCTTTGCCCATCGCACCGCTTTCATCAAATAAGATAGCTGTAGGTGCGGCATTACGACTGCTGGTCAGCTCGGCTGCTTTAGCGCTGTCGATATGGCCCTGCTTGCCGGGCGCTGAAGAGATAACACTAAGCCATACCACGTCTTGATCAGTCATCTCACTTTGTAAAGCCTGCATATTGCCGCTGTAATGCTTAACCACGAACGGGCAGTCATGGTTAGTCCACTCCAGCACCACATTTTTGCCGGCAAAATCCTGCAGGCTATGACTCTGGCCATTAGCATCTTTCACGGTAAAACCCGGCGCCGGCTGGCCGACTTGTGGCGCGGCTGCAAGTGTTGCTGCAAATAGCATGGCACCAACGGAAACAACGAGTTTTGCTAATTTCATTTTTATCGCTCCTGTTGCTTATGTAATTACAATTTGATTGTTGACTGCTTACTGCTGACTTAACGACTCAAAGGTTTGCCTGAGCGTATCAGGCGTTAAAATTTGCGGTAGCACCTGTGGTGGCTGTCCCGGCCAGTACAACACGTATAACGGCACGCCATCGCGCTGATACTGCTGCAAATAAGCAGTAATATCACCATCGCGCCGGGTCCAGTCACCTTTTAAGTAACTGACGTTATAATCTTTCAGCGCGGCTTTGCTGCGCTCAGTATTAAGGGCTACCCGCTCGTTTACCAGGCAGGTAATACACCAGTCAGCGGTCATATTGACCAGCACCGGCTTACCTTGCTGTTGCAGCTCAGCCAGTTTTTCCGGTGACCAGCTTTGCCAGTGCTGCCGCTCGCTTTGCTGGTCGATGTTACCGTCACTTACCGGCTGGCTGGCCACTTGCCACAAGGTAACAAGTGCCAGCAGCATTAATACCAACATGGCCAGCCGGTTGAACCAGCCCGCGCCAAGCTGAACTCTGCCCCACAACCAAAGCGCTGCTGCCAGAGCGACCATACCAACGAGCAACAGCGCCACGGCATCGATGCCGGTCTGGCGGCCAAAAACCCATACCAGCCAGACGGCACTTAAATATAAAGGCCAGGCCAGCAGCTGTTTTAACGTTTCCATCCAGGCACCGGGCTTAGGCAGCAGTCGGGCCAGTGCCGGAATATACGCCAGCAGTAAAAAGGGCAGCGCCATCCCCAAACCCAGCGCAGCGAATACCAGTAAGGCGACCTGCGGGCTCTGGGTAACCGCATAACCCAGAGCTGTGCCCATAAACGGCGCTGTGCAGGGGCTGGCCACCACCACTGCCAGCACGCCGGTAAAAAAGGAGCCTTTGCCGCCACTTTTGGCCGTCAGCTCGCCACCGGCGTTCATTAATCCCAGACCAAATTGCACCAACCCGGATAAACTAAGGCCCAACGCCAGCAGCAAATACGCCAGCAGGCCCACCAGCAGTGGGCTTTGCAACTGAAAGCCCCAGCCAATAGCATTGCCAGCCGCTCGCAGCGCGATCAGCAAACCGGCTAACGCCAGAAAACTCAGCACTACGCCAGCGCTGTAAAAAATGGCATCACGCCGCTGTTGTCGTCGTTGCTGGCTGTTGCCGGCTATGCTAAGTGCTTTTAATGACAACACCGGAAATACGCAGGGCATTAAATTCAGGATCAAACCACCACCGGCCGCCATCACTAAAATCAGCCACAGACTGCTCTGCTTGAGCGTGCCTCCGGTAACCAGAATTTCGGTGCTACTGTCAGGTTCAGCTGGCTGACTGCGATGCTGCAGACTGACACTATAGCCCTTGCCTTCAGCATCCACTAATACCACCTCAACCTGCTGTGGCGCGTTGCTAAAATAGGTATTGATAGCCTGTTGTAATAACAGACCGCTGGCTTGGGGCACCAGCTGCTGAGCAGCAGCATGATCCACCAGCTCGGTGCCCGCGACAAAAAATGCGACCGGAGGCTGTGGCAGCGGCTCCATCAGCTCTGCCGAAAATGCACCGCCACTGATCGCGTAGTCGCCTGTTATTCCGGTTTTAACTGGCAACGAGGAGCGGGCTTGGTTAAATAACGGCTGCTGGCTTACTCCAAGTTCACTGTTGCTGGCAACCGCCAGCGTTAATTCAAAACTGGCGTCTGCCGGAATACAAATTTCCTCGCACACCAGCCAGTCAACATCGGCTTTAATAGTCAGGCTGTCTGCCGGATAGTCGGTCGGTATCGTTACGTCTGTCAGCAATAAAGTCTGGCCGGCAAATCCATAATTAACCAGTGGAGGTATTACGAAAGCTTGGGGGGTGGGCCATTGAATAGCACCAGCCTGCACACCTTGTGGCAACTGCCAGTTGATGCTGGTTGGCAGGCCCGAGTCACCGGGGTTCTGCCAATAGGTATGCCAGCCGGGATCGGGCTGAAAATGCAGCAAAATCGCAAATTGCTGACCCGGGGTAACCGTACCGTACTCTGAGAGCAATTCAGCCCTGATATGCTTTGCCTGCTGCCAGCCACTGCTACTGGCATTTACAGCAAAACTCAGTACCAATGTACTTAACAGCAATAACACTGAGATTATCAGCCAACGGCTTAGTTGCAACATTATAATACCTCTCTACCAGCACTCCGCTTCTAAGCTACTTCAGTTCAGCGAAATGTTCAAAATAACTGCGACAAATGCGGATTTATTACGCCAAATGCAGCAAAATCCACGACTAAATGCTATATTAGCCGGGCATTATTCTGTGGTTAGTTGTGATCACTCCAGCTGGCCTGAATCCCACCCCAGTGATGATATAAAGGTTGAACTTAATGAAAGGTATGAAAAAGTCTGCTCTGAATCTGGCCATTTGCGCCGGTTTGTTTGGTGTGGCCAGCTTTGCTGCGACAGCACAAACTCAGGAAACTGACAGCGAGCAAAAAGATAACAAGCTTGAAACCATTACCATTACCGCTCAGAAGCGCAGCCAGAGTATTCAGGAAGTGCCTATTTCGGTCGCCACTATCAGCCAGGAACGCTTTAATGCAATTTTTTCTACTGGTGATGATATTACCGCGCTGGCGGTAAAAGTGCCGGGTTTATATGCTGAAACCTCAAACGGTCGCGCAGCACCGCGTTTTTATATCCGTGGTTTAGGCAATACCGACTTCGACTTAGCCGCTTCTCAGCCTGTGTCTATCATCATGGACGAAGTGGTGATGGAAAACGTGATTCTAAAAAGCTTTCCGTTATTCGATGTACAGGCAGTAGAAGTTATCCGTGGCCCACAGGGTACCCTGTTTGGCCGCAACACCACTGCCGGCATCATTAAGTTTGATTCGGTTAAACCCCGCCAAGATTTTGATGGCTACTTTAAAACCACTGCCGGCACTCTTGGTATGATGAATGTCGAAGGTGCTATTGGCGGTGGTCTAACTGATGAGTTATCAGCCCGGGTATCATTAATGTCAAACCACCGGGATGACTGGGTAAGCAATAGCTTTTACGGTAATAAAGATGTGATGGGCGGCTATGACGAAATCGCCGGCCGGCTGCAGTTTTTATATGAAGGCGACGACTTTGACGCCTTGCTGAACCTGCATACCCGCAACTACGACGGCACCTCAAGCTTGTTCCGGGCTAATATTTTAAGCCCGGGCAGCAATGAGCTGAACGAAAACTACGACCGTGACACTGTGGCTTATAATGAAGGGCGTAACAACCCGCAAAGCTACGATGCCTGGGGTGGCTCGTTAAAGCTTGATTTCCAACTAACCGATATGACCTTAACCAGCATTTCTGCCATAGAAAAAGCCGATGGTGGCGGTATTGGTGATATCGACGGCGGTAACCCAACTGGCCCTGGCGTTGTACCATTTCAGGCAGTAACAGAAGATCAACTACGTGGCCTTAAGCAGGTTACCCAGGAAATCCGCCTGGCCAGTGATACTGACAACGCACTGAGCTGGCAAACCGGTGCCTTTTACTTCGACTCAACCTTTTCTGTAAACAGTATCGATGGCTTTTTTGGTGCCACTGAAGTGTTTCATGGTAATACCAGCTGGGCGTTGTTTGGCCAGAGCTCGTATAAAGTGGATGATAAACTGGATATTACTGCCGGTATCCGTTACACCGACGATGAAAAAACATTCTATGTAGGCGAGCAAAACGTTGATGGCTTTGCCCTGGTTATTGGTGCGGCACAAGAGCAGTATTATGCACCAATCCGGGTTTCTGACGACAACATCAGCTGGGAGCTGAGTGCCAACTATCGCCTGACCGGCACTACCAGCTTATTCGCCCGGGTAGCAGAAGGTTTCCGTGCTCAGTCTATTCAGGGTCGTGATGTGGCCTTTGAAGCGCCGCCATCGGTAGCTGATGCCGAAACCATTACGTCGTTTGAAGTAGGTGCCAAGTCAGATTTACTCGATAATACCCTGCGTTTAAACGGTGCCCTGTTTTACTACACCATAGACGACATTCAGCTGTCGGCTATTGGCGGTCAAACTCAGGGTAATCAGTTAATCAATGCTGACAAAGGCGTGGGTTATGGTTTTGAAATCGACTTTGACTGGCGCGCTACGCCATATTTCACCCTCGGTGGTGGTTTCAGCTATAACAACACCGAACTGCAGGACGACAACCTGACCGTGGCCCCATGCGGTTCAGGTATGTGTACTGTGCTGGATCCGGTAAACAGCGACGGCCAGGCCTTTATTCGTGGCAACCCGTTCCCGCAGGCACCGGAAACCATTTTAACCTTAAATGGCCGCTACGATTTCCCGATCGAAAGCGGTGAAATTTATGTTTATGGTGATTATCAGTTGCAGGGTAAAACCAACCTGTTCCTGTATGAATCAGCCGAGTTCAGCTCAAATAATAATTTTGAAGCTGGCTTACGGGTAGCCTATATCAATTATGAGCATAACTATGAAGTGGGTTTCTTCGGCCGCAATATTACTGACGAAGATAACCTGAAAGGTGCTATCGACTTTAATAACCTGACCGGTTTTGTTAATGAACCAAGGGTATTAGGCGTCGATTTCAGGATTAACTTCTACTAACAGTTTGTTGTTTTAATAAAACCGCCCGCGGTAAACCGGGCGGTTTTATTATTTCCTGTTCTGCCGGCATTCTGGCGTATCGTTGTTGCTTTTTACCCTGCTGTCGTTTTAGCCTGCATTTATCTGGCAGCCAGCCTCAACTGATGTAGCAGAGTATAACCCATGGCCGATTTTCGCAGTGATACCGTCACCCAACCCTGTGCCGCTATGCGTCGGGCGATGCATGATGCCGAGCTTGGCGACGACGTATTTAACGATGACCCTACTACGCTGGAGTTGCAGCGCTATGCCGCTGAGCTACTGGGTTTTGAGGCTGCATTATTTGCCCCAAGCGGCACCCAGACCAACTTAATTGCCATGATGAGCCATTGCCAGCGCGGCGATGAGGCCATTGTTGGCCAGCAATGGCATACCTATAAATGGGAAGGCGGAGGCATGGCGGTGCTGGGCTCTGTTCAGCCGCAGCCCCTGGAATTGCAGGCGGATGGTACGCTGGCGCTTAGCGATATTGCCGGCGCGATTAAACCAGACGACCCGCACTTTGCCCGCACCCGGTTAATTGTGATTGAAAACACCGTTGGCGGTAAAGTACTGCCACTCAGCTACATGCGTGATGTAGCAACCCTCGCCAGAGAAAAAGGTTTAAAATGTCATATTGATGGCGCCCGGCTGATGAATGCCGCTGTTGCGCTGGCCAGCGAGCACCAGCTGAGCCCGCAAGAAATGGCCCGTGAGCTGTGCCAGGGCTACGATTCGGTATCACTGTGTTTATCTAAAGGCCTTGGCTGTCCGGTCGGTTCGTTACTGCTGGGTTCAAAGGAGTTTATCCAGCAGGCAAAGCGCGTCAGAAAAATGCTTGGCGGTGGTATGCGCCAGACCGGTGTGCTGACCGCTGCCGGCCTGTATGCCCTTCACCACAATATTGAAAGACTGGCAGATGACCATGCCAATGCCCGGTATCTGGCCGACGGCTTGACTGAGCTTGCCCGTGAATTGCAGACACTGCAATCGCTGACAGTGATCGCCCCCCAGACTAATATCGTATTTACCGACATTGCACCGGCCCTGGCCGACCGCTTATTGCCTTATCTGGCAGAGCACGGCATAAAAGTGACTGCCAGCCGTTATCAGGCAACTCAGGGAGCATTAATGCGCCTGCGCTGGGTCTGTCATCTGGATATCAGCCGCCAGCAGATCACTGAAACCTTAACGTTAATTCGCCAGTTTGCGCAGGAAGTGTCACTGGTGAAATAGTTAATCCGCTGGGTCAGTGAAAGCCTGTGGCCAGTCAGCCGGTCTGTATAGTTAACCCGTGCAACCGCAGGAAGATGTTATGAAACACCTGAATATTATTGTCGCATTAATGCTATCGTCGTTGCTGCTATTGGCACTATATGCCCCGGCGCAGCAAACCACGACAGTATCGCCCGCCAAGGCGCCGCATGACAGTATAGTGTTAGGCTCTGGCTGCTTCTGGGGCGCTGAGATGCGCTATGAGAAACTACCCGGGGTAATAGATGCCGTGTCAGGTTATGCCGATGGCAAAGGGGTTAAACCAACTTACCGCGCCATAACCAAACGCAGCAACAAACATAACCCCGACAACCATGCTGAAGTGGTGCAGGTAACGTTTGACCCGCAACAAATTAGCCTGGAAGCGCTGTTGCAGCATTACTTTGAAAGCCATGATCCTACCCAGCTTAACCGCCAGGGTAATGATATTGGTACCCAGTACCGTTCAATCATTCTGACTAACAGCCCAGAGCAGCAGGCCCGGGCGGAGGCAGTGATGCAGCAGTACCAGCCACTGCTAACCGCTGCCGGTTATGGTCAGATTGTTACCCAGCTAAAACCACTGACCGAATTCTTTCCGGCCGAAGAGTATCATCAGGACTATATTGCCAAAAACCCAAACGGTTACTGTCCTGATCATTCCACCGGGGTTCGCTTTAACCGTGCACAGGATGCATTGACAGCAGAGGTGGATAACCGGCCAATGCTAAGCGGTAAACATATTCTGGTCATTGATTCAGAAAGTTATTGTCCGTATTGCGAAAAGTTTAAAGCCGAGGTTGCCAGCAGTTATCAGGGTGATATTCCAATGCATTTTCGCTACAGCCGTCAGTTACAGGGGCTGAATATTAAAACAGAGGCGACAGCAACACCTACCATTATATTGTTACAGGAAGGCCGCGAAGTCTTTGCCTTTAAAGGGTTTCTGGCCCCTGAAGAGTTTTATCTGCTGTTAGGTAAATTTAAGCTGGGCGACAGCGAAGCATTCGACGTCGCATTTGACAAAGCAACCGACCAGCGGTTTTGCAAAGAGTACGAGATATTTAAAAACACGCCCGACGGCATCTTCGTTGATAAGTTAAGTGGTGCGCCGCTGTTTGATACCCGTGACCGTTTTGACTCCGGTACCGGCTGGTTATCCTTTACCAAACCCGTAGCCGGCTCGGTCATTGAGAAACCCGATAATCGTTACGGCATGCGCCGCACAGAAATCCGGGCCAGGGTATCGGGCATTCATTTAGGCCATGTGTTTGATGATGGCCCCAACGGCAAGCCACGCTACTGCATTAATGCAACGGTACTGGATTTCAAACCCCGGGCTGAAAGTTAATCTGTTTTGTTGCCGGTAGCAGCCGGCAACAGATTCTCCTCAGCTGATTGTTTAAGTTCGTCTTTTAGTTGTTGCTCAATGGTGGTATCGGCGCTGACATCAATCGACTCCACGTCAGCGTTTACCACTGCTGGCTGCATCGGCACAGTGCTGACAGGCTGGCTGTTGTCAGCGTCAGAGCTTGCCATATCAACCATATGTAACCGGTAAATTGGCTCTGGCATTTCAATACCGGCCTGGTCAAAGGCGGTTTTCACCAACCGGATCGCTTCACTGCGAGCCTTTAAAAAATCGGTCTTACGCTGATCAATCCAGGCCAGCACCCTGACACTTACCGCGCTGTCACCCAGCTCCAGTATTAACACCCTTGGCCTGGGCTCAGTTAAAATGCCAGGCATGTTTTGCAGGGTACTAATGGCCAGTTCACGTACCCGCACTAAATCAAGGGTTACCGACACGCCTACGTTAAATTCGAAACGCCGCAAAGGGTTACGGGTAAAGTTAGTCATTGGTGAGGTAATGATCTGGCTGTTGGGGATCCGTAAGTGATTGCCGTCCAGCGTCATCAGTACGGTGTCGCGCGATGTCAGACGCACCACTTTGCCGGTCATATCATCTACCTGAATAAAATCGCCAATTGCAAACGGATTACGGGTACTTAGCAGCACACCGGCCAGGTAGTTTTCAACAATATTGCGAAACGCAAAACCCAGTGCAATACCAATAACCCCGGCAACCCCCAGCATTGCGCTGACCAGTGCGGTGGCATCCAGTAATTCCAGCGCAATTAAAATGCCAATACTGGTGACAATTAACCTGACAAAGCGCATCCCCAGGTTAGTGGCCAGTTCTGACAAGCCTAACTTACGTAGTAACGAATTGCGCCTTGATAACCAGCTGCCTAGCAGCGAAAAAAGCAGTACCGCCAATACTGCCAGCAGCAATAACGGCAGCATTTGCACCGTGGTACCGAGTATTTCCCGGAATTTTTCAGTAGCCGGCGCCAGGCGGGAGCTTACGGCCAGCTGCTCCTGCAACTGGTTCTGGACATGCACCACCCCTTCCAGCCGGCTGGCAATAGTGGTGAGCTCATCTTTCAGCTGGGCATTGGCTACCTGGCCCTTAACAGTGATTACGCCGGCCGTTACACTGATTTCAACGTCTTCAAGCCCGCTGATCGCATCGGTAATAGCACCAAGACGCGCGGCAATGGCCTGATCCTCAGGCGCATCTACCACCTTTATTTCTGTATCTGGCTGCTCATTTTCCACCTGCTGTGCCAGCACATTATTGCAACCGATCATCGCTAGCAGAGCCAGCAATAAAAACCCCTGGCGCATTATCCCTCCGGCTAAATATCAACGATACTAAAGACTTAACTATAGCAGCTGAATTAGCCCGAGTTGCGCATGCCAGCGGCAATACCAGCGATACTGACCATCAAAGCCCTGCTGATCATCGGGTTGACCCGCTCTGGCTGATGGCGGACCCGGTGTAACAGTTCGGCCTGCAAAATATGCAGTGGGTCTACGTAGGTGTTACGCAGCATTATTGATTCGCGGATCCAGCTCTCTTTGGCCATTAATGTATCGCTGTGAATAAGCTTTAGCAGCAAGTCACGGTCAGCCGTTAGCTGGGCTCTGAGCTCTTGTCCTAAATGTTTCAGCTCGTCCGGCACCAGCACTTTGTCATAATAGGCGGCGATATCGACGTCGGCTTTTAAAAACACCATCTCCAGCATCGACATCCGGGTAGCGAAAAATGGCCATTGCTGCTGCATTTCATCCAGCAGTGCGGTGTTGTTCTGCTCTGCCACTTTTGCCAGGGCAGCGCCGGCGCCCAGCCAGGCCGGCAACATTAAGCGGTTTTGCGACCAGGCAAATTGCCAGGGAATTGCCCGCAGGCTTTCCACACCACCGGTTGGGTTACGCTTAGCCGGCCGGCTGCCCAGCGGCAACTGGCCCAGCTCCTGCTCGGGGGTGGCGGCGCGGAAATAACCAACAAAGTCTTTATTGTGGCGTACCACGGCACGATACGCCTCACATGAATCGTCGGCCAGCTGCTGCATCAGTTCACGCCAGCTTTTTTTCGGTACCGGCGGGGGCAACAATAAGCCTTCCAGTACCGCACTGGCATACAACGCCAGACTGCGTTCGGCAAGTTTAGGCAGGCCAAATTTAAAACGGATCATCTCGCCCTGCTCAGTAACCCGCAGGCCGCCGGCCAGCGAGCCCGGTGGCTGCGATAAAATAGCGGCATGGGCCGGGCCGCCGCCACGGCCAATAGTACCGCCGCGGCCATGGAATAATGTCAGTTGCACTTTAGCCTGCTGGCAAATGGCCACTAACGCTTCCTGAGCACTGTACTGCGCCCAGGCTGCAGCAAGCACGCCGGCGTCTTTGGCCGAGTCAGAGTAACCAATCATCACTTCCTGCTTACCGTTAATATAACCGCGGTACCAGTCGATACTGAGCAGGCGCTTCATGCAATCCGGCGCATTCTGTAAATCGCTGAGGGTTTCAAACAATGGCGCCACCGGCATCGGAAAACTGATGCCGGCTTCTTTTAACAGCAATTGTACTGCCAGGACATCAGACGGTTTACCTGCCATCGAAATAACGTAAGTACTAAGCGCCTCACTACCATGCCGGGCCACAATATCGCAGGTATCCAGTACTTCCTGCACATCATCAGACGGCTGCCAGTTTTTCGGAAATAATGGCCGGCGGTTGGCCAGCTCTGCCAGCAAGAAAGCCTGGCGGGCGCTTTCGTCCCAGGCACTGTAGTCGCCCAGCCCCAGATGCTGGGTTAATTCAGCGAATACCTGAGCATGGCGGCCGGCATCCTGACGGATATCCAGCTTTAACAAGGTTAAGCCAAAGGCATAGGCACGACGGATGGTGTCCAGCAACCGGCCGTTGGCGATGACGGCCATACCGCAGTCCAGTAATGACTGATAGCACAGCTGCAGAGGTTCCAGTAATTGCTGATTGTGCCAGATTAAATTATCTGGCCGTTGCAGCCGGTCGTGCTTTAACGCCTCGGTTAACCAATCACGGCTGCGCAATAATCCTGCACGCAACTGGTTCAGCACCACCCGGTAAGGCTCACTGGCGTCACCTGCTACCGCACGCAGTGCATCATTAGCCTGATACATCGACAATTCACTGCTGAGACTATCTAAATCAGCGGCAAATAAATCGGCGGCTTTCCAGCGGCTTAACAACAGCACCTGGCGGGTAACTTTCGCCGTAACAAAAGGGTTGCCATCGCGATCACCACCCATCCAGGAAGAAAACTTCACGGGCGCTGCGTCTGGTGCCAGACCAGTACCGGTTGCGCGTAGTAGTTTATGATCCAGTTCCCGCAGAAAATCGGGAATAGCCTGCCACAATGAGCTTTCAATGACCGCAAAACCTGATTTTGCTTCATCAACCGGGGTAGGCCGCTGTTCCCGAATTTCATTGGTGTGCCAGGCCTGGGCGATCAGCTCACTTAATCTTAATTCAACTTTTTGCTGCTCGGCAGCGGTTAAATCGTGCTCCAGCTCAGTTAAACAGGCAGCAATTTCAGTCAGTTTATGAATAAGGGTGCGACGTGACACTTCAGTAGGGTGGGCGGTCAGCACCAGCTCAATGGATAAATTGGCCACTGCTTCGGTGACTTTGGCGTCATCAAGCTTTTTATCGTCCAGCAGGCTGAACAACTCCTGCAGCGGTTCAGGCTTTTCGATACTGGCATGGCCAATCCGGCTGATGGTGTGATGTTGCTCGGCTAAGTTAGCCAGGTTTAAAAACTGGGCGAAGGCCCGGGCGACCGGCAATAACTCGTCGTCGCTCAGGCTGCGTAGCACCTGCTTTAACTTGTCGGCCTGCAGTTCTTCACCCTGGCGTGCGGCCTTAGACAGCATCCTGATTTGTTCTACCCGTTCAAGGACAGCGTCGCCCAGTTGCTGGCGAATGGTTTCACCCAGCTGGGTGCCCAGCAGGCCAACATTGGTTTTAAGTGCAGCGTAATGGTCCATTTCAGCGCCTCTGTTTTTGATTAAGTAGCAGTAATAGACTCACCCTAGCCTGTTATCAATTGGTACTCAACACTGATAGATTACAAAAGCAGCAACGAAATTGGTAAGACCAAATTACCAAAACCCTTAGTTGTTGTCAGATATTCGTCAGCTTCAATCTATCCGGCGATTCTGGTATTGACTTAAATAAGTCGCTGCAGCCATGCTATAGTCCATTATTATTTTTTAAACGGTAAAACGCCTGATGTCCACACCAGCCAGCACCCCGGCCCGCCCGGTTAAACAAAAAAAATCGGGTTTTCTAAGCAATATGATTTTTAATATTGTGATCCCGGCAGTGATACTCAGCCGGTTCAGTGGCGAAGACGCCCTGGGCCCGGTATGGGGCGTAGTAGTGGCGCTGGCCTTTCCGCTGCTGTTTGGCTTATGGGAGCTGTTGCAATCGGGCAAGGTTAATTTTTACTCAATTCTCGGTATTATCAGTGTATTGCTGACCGGCGGTATCAGCTTGCTGCAGCTGGACCCGGCTTACATTGCGATTAAAGAGGCGATGATCCCGGCAATCATTGGTATTATTGTCCTGATAAGCCAATACACACCCTACCCGCTGGTAAAAAAACTGCTGATTAATCCCGACTTACTGGATACCGACAAACTGTATCAGGCACTGGCAGCACAACAAAACCGCGAACTATTTGAGCAACGGGTGGCCCGTGCCGGCTATGTTGTCGCGTTAGCATTTTTTGTCTCTGCCGTACTGAATTATGTGCTGGCTAAGGCAATTGTCGTCAGTCAGCCAGGCACCACGGCTTATGCCGAAGAGCTGGGCCGGATGACCTGGCTAAGCTATCCGGTTATTGTGCTGCCGGTAATGGTGCTGTTAATGGGCGCCATAATTTATATGTTTAGCCAGATAGGCAAGCTTACCCGGCAGTCACTGGAAGACTTTATTCTGCAGTAGGCTTTTTCAGTTCACTGCGCAGGCTTTGCAGCTCTTGTTGTAACTGCTGCATCTGCAGTAATAGCTGTTGCTGAGTCGCCTGATCAGCATCATGTTCCTCTTTATGCTCTTCGTCATGCATGCTTTGTACGGCATTTACTATTACCGCAATAAACAGGTTTAACATGGTAAAAGTAGCAATAAGAATAAAAGGCACGAAAAACGCCCAGGCATACGGGAACTCGGCAATAACCGGCCTGGCGATGCCCATTGACCAGCTTTCCAGCGTCATGATCTGGAACAGGGTGTACAGCGATGCCCCGAGGCTGCCAAACCAGTCGGGAAAGGCTTCGCCAAACAACTTGGTCACCATTACTGCCGCCACGTAATAAATTAATGCCAGCACCATGGCAATAGACAGCATGCCGTTTAGCGACTTAATTAATGCGCCGACAATTTTGCGCATCGACGGCACAAAGGTCAGTACTCTTAGCACCCGCAATACCCGCAGCGCCCGCAATACAGCAAAAGGCCCACTGGCAGGCACTAAGGCAATGCCCACCACAATAAAATCGAAAATACTCCAGCCATCTTTAAAAAATGCCAGCCGGTGCACATAAATTCGCAGGCCAATTTCCACTACAAACACGGCCAGAATTATTTTATCAAACAGCAACAGCGCCGGGCCAACGGCCTGCATTATCGCTGCAGAGGTTTCCAGCCCAAGAATGACGGCATTAATTAAAATCAGCGTTAACAAGGTGCGTTGCACACTGGTGCGCTGCAGAAAATGGCCTGCTTTATGTCGCAAAGCGCTTACCCCAGGCAAACTGTTACTACTCATATCGCACCTCTGAATTAAACTGGCGCTATTGTATGACAGCAGTAAATGCCGTCAATCGCTGAATGCTGGCTTGGAAGACAATAATTGCCACTTAGCAAGTTGCGTTAAAAGTTTGTTGAAGCACAATTAGAGAACCGGCAGTGCGTGGTGCTATTGGTTACTTTAACGATATAGCGTCGCGTTGGCTGCCATCTATACTGAACTAATCTCTATATAAACCACCAGAACAACTACTGTGTTTAACAGTGGGATTAAAAACGGATTTAGCATTGGAGGAACACCTAATTGTCACATGCCCTTTTGCTGGTAAACCCTAATAGCCGCAATGGTCAGGCGGCTGAGCTGGACGAAGCAATAGCGCTGCTTGAGGCATCGGGCTTTGAGATTAATGTGCATTTAACAGAGAGCGAAGCTGATATGCTGGCGAAAATTGCCGGTTACCCGCAACAAGACGGCATCGTCATTATTGCCGGTGGCGATGGCACTATCAGCTCGGCGCTGGCAACAATTAAAAAGCACCAACACACCCTGGCAATTCTGCCGCTGGGTACCGGCAACGACTTTGCCCGCTCTCTGGGTATTTCTCTGGATATTGCAGCAGCAACCAATACAATTATTGCCGGCAGGCGGCAACGGATAAACCTGGCAACAGTTAACGATAACTACTTTGTCAATGTTGCCCATCTTGGCCTGGGTGTAGACGTAACCCATGAGTTGACACCTGAATCTAAAAAACACTTTGGTGTATTTGCTTACCTGGGGGCATTTTTCAGTGCCATAAAGCGCAACCGCAGCTTCAAACTAAAAATAAAAGCAGATGACTGGCAATGCTCAGTTAAAGCTATTCATCTGGCAGTAGGCAATGGCCGCTATTATGGGGGTGGTAATATTGTTGATGACGCGGCAACAATACAAGATGGCAAACTGAGCTTATTCTGCATTAGGCCGCAACACTGGTGGCAGCTGCTACTGCTGGGGCCCAGTTTACGAAATGGTAATTTGCGTCCAGCCGAGCGGGTAATCTGCAGACGCGCCAAAGAAATCATTATTAACACCAAGCGACCGATAGAACTTGAAGCTGATGGTGAGTTTAAAACCAAAACGCCAGCAGAGTTTAAAGTGATCCCTGAGGCTATAGAAGTGATCGCAGGTTCTGTTCCTCAGCCAACAACTGATAAGGTTTAATATGTCAATCCTACGCACTGATAACCAGGCTGATAGCCTGGAAATTCTGAAATTAGTGAGAGAAACAGCAGACTACTATCGGCAAATGGCTGAGCTGCTGGCAGAAGATAATCTTGATAAGCCCTTAACTAATCTTGGCCGTGAGCGGGAAACCTTTACTAGCCCCTTTGAAAAAGTGGTTAAACAGTTGGGCGAATTACCTGCCAGGCCCGATCCTGATAAAGAGTTGATGCAGCAGCTTGGCGGTAAGCTCAGCCAACTGTTCTCTACTGATGCCAGAAATACCATTTTGGACAAGTGTCTGGAACATGACCACGAACTTGCTGACCTTGTCAGACATACTAAGCTCGGCGAGCTGTCGGCCGATATTCAGCAACTACTGGATCAGTTGGCTGACAACCTTAATAAAAGTAAAAAAATAATTCAGGCGCTAAAAGTTTAAGCAGTGATGGCAGTATCAGGCAGCTTATTCACTGCCTGCCTGCTTAAACCTTTTGAACGCAGCAGTTAAGTCGGCCAGCAAATCATCAACATGCTCCAGGCCAATATGTAGCCTGATAAGCGGCCCACTGTATGGCCATTTGCTGGCCGTGCGCAGTTTCTGCAGTTGCATGGTGGCGGTTACCAGGCTTTCATAGCCGCCCCAGGAAAAGCCCATTTTAAAATGATGCATGCCTTCAATAAACGCCTCGACCTGGCGTTGACTACCCTGTTTTAACACGAAGGAAAACAAGCCATTGCTGCCGCAGAAATCACGCTTAAAGATGGCATGGCCCGGATGCGACGGTAATGCCGGGTGCAACACGGTTTCAACTTCAGGCCGCTGCTGCAGCCAGTTGGCGACAGTGAGCGCACTTTGCTCATGCTGTTGCATCCGCACCGCTA
Organism: Arsukibacterium indicum; assembly: GCF_019100565.1. Classification (GTDB taxonomy): domain Bacteria; phylum Pseudomonadota; class Gammaproteobacteria; order Enterobacterales; family Alteromonadaceae; genus Alishewanella; species Alishewanella indicum. Next base: position 142,168 of record NZ_JAHRID010000010.1, read on the forward strand.
AGGTACGCAAACCTCGCAGCGCGGTGTAGGCGTCATCAGCTGAAGCGCAGTAACCCATTAAATAACTGTGTTCGCGAAGCTTCGGCCAGTGTTTTTCATTAGCACTGGCGGTACCCAGCATTACATCGGAATGACCCACTATATACTTAGTGGCTGCCTGAATGGAGATATCTACCCCCAACTGAAACGGCTGACATAAAATGGGTGACGCCCAGGTGTTGTCTAAAATAGTCACAATATTGTGCTGCTGCGCCACCGCGCAAATGGCGGGTATATCCTGCATATCAAAACTGAGTGAGCCCGGAGACTCCAGAAATATCACTTTGGTATTGGCTTTAATTAAACTGGCAATTGCACTGCCAATTTGCGGATCATAATAAGTGGTTTCAACACCGTAGCCTTTAAGTAACTTATCACACAGTGCCCGGGTAGGTTCGTATACACTGTCGACCATTAATAAATGGTCGCCACTTTGTAAAAAAGCCAGTAAGGCACCGCTTACTGCAGCCGCCCCACAAGGGTATAAGGCACAACCGGCCCCACCTTCAAGTTCACAGATTGCTTCCTGCAGCGCAAAATGGGTATCGGTGCCTCGCCGGCCATAAAACGGTACCCGGTTACCTCGTTGCAACGTAGCCTGTTTTAATTCACTGAATGTATCAAACACTATGGTAGAAGCCCTTACCAGCGGTGGGTTAACAGCGTAACCGGTATACTTTTTTGCCCGGCCGACATTAATTAGTTTAGTGTTTTTATGCATAAATGCGCCCCGCTGCGACCTTAGTCGGATATATAAGCCATCTGGATGTCTGTAACATGCTAACCTGTTTTCCAGCAAAGATCACGATACAACGCTGCGACCGCTTGATCCAGTCGCTATTAACAGCAGTATTGCACTATTGATACAAAGTTTGCGGAAGTTTGACAAGCCTGAAGCGGCAGCCTACGTTTTAATGATAACAACAAGGAGCTAACTATGCGCAGTGCAGCACTACACCCTCTGGTACTGGCGATCAGTACCGCTTTGCTAAGCCCCGCTTTTGCTGTGCAGGCGCAAAGTAATGAAAACCAGCAAGCCGCTGAACAAAAAATAGAACAAATCGTCGTCACCGGTACCCGGGTTGCCGGGCGATCAGTAGATGATACTGCCGTACCCATTGATATTGTTGGTGTTGAAGCGCTTGAACGCTCCGGCTCTACTGAACTGAATCAGGTGCTATCCGTTGCCCTGCCGTCGTTTAACTTTCCACGCCCCGGCCTTGCGGACGGCACGGATACCATTCGCCCGGCTACGTTGCGCGGCCTGGGACCTGATCAATCCCTGGTGCTGGTTAACTCGAAACGGCGCCATGCTGCCTCACTGGTGAACGTTAATGGTACCGTTGGCCGTGGTAGTTCAGCAGTCGATTTAAATACCATTCCGACAGCCGCCATTCGCAGTGTGGAAGTGTTACGTGACGGCGCATCAGCTCAATATGGTTCAGACGCTATTGCCGGGGTAATTAATGTGAGGCTGCGTGAAGCCAGCGAGGGTGGCAATGTAACCCTGTCTTATGGTTATCGTGACTCAGCCTATACGGTCCCGACCACACCTCCCCCGGCTGGCGCCACCTGGAATGCACCCGCTGAAATTAAACGCAGTGTTAATGATGGTGAAACCCTTAACTTAGCCGGCTGGAAAGGGTTTGCCCTGCCTGGTAATGGTTATCTGACCATTGCCGCAGAGCTGAAAGACGCAGAGCGCACCGAGCGTGGCGGTTACGACTATCGTCAGCAATATCCGCTGATTGGCGGCGAATATGACCCCCGCGAACAAACCATTGAACGCTTTAATGCCTGGTACGGTGAACCTGAGCTGCAGCAATTTACCCTGTTTGCCAATGCCGGCCTGATGTTGGACAGCGGCAAACTGTATGGCTGGGCCAGCTTTCAGGACAGATCAGCCCGCTCTGGTGGTTTTTACCGGCGGGCGCTGGATGACAGAAACGTTATTGAAGTGCATCCGGACGGTTTTCTGCCGATAATTGCCCCTGAAGTGACTGATACCAGCTTTGCGGTAGGTTACGAGTGGGATATTGCTGACTGGAGTATGGATGCCTCGGTGGTTTATGGTATGAATGAGATGGCTTTTACCATTGAAAACACGGTAAACCGCTCTATTGGCCCAACCAGCAAAACAGAATTCGATGCCGGCGGGTTTGACTATGACCAATGGGTGTTTAACTTTTCAGGGGTGACCTCCTTCGACATTGCCAGCTTTGCCTCGCCGGTAAATATGGCCACCGGCATTGAAATTCGGCGTGAAGGCTACTCGATTTTTGCCGGCGAACCAGACTCGTACCGCAACGGTGGTGTGTTACTGCCCAATGGCAACCCGACCCAGTCTGGCTCTCAGGTATTTCCTGGTTTCAGGCCGGCCAATGCCGTAGACGAAAGCCGGCGCGCTATTGGTGTTTATGTCGATCTTGAAGCGAACCTAACCGATAACCTTCTGGGTTCAGTAGCTTTGCGGGCGGAGGATTATTCCGACTTTGGTAATAATATTACCGGTAAACTGGCGCTACGTTATGATGTCAGTGACAGCGTCGGCCTAAGGGGTAGCCTGCAAAATGGCTTTCGGGCGCCGTCACTGCAACAGCAGTATTTTACCAGTACCTCGACTAATTTTATCGACGGTGTGCCGTTTGACATTACTACCTTCCCCGTTAACAATCCGGCGGCTATTGCCCTGGGTGCCACCCCGCTCGACGCCGAAGAATCCGTTAACCTGTCACTTGGAGCGGTATTCCGGCTGGGAGATTTAACCCTCACCATAGATGGCTACCGGATAGATATAGATGACAGAATAGTTTTGTCAGAAAACCTGACCCAGGCCAATGTCCGTGCCTACCTGGAATCGCTGGGTTTAATTGGTATTGGTGGTGGTCGCTTCTTTATTAACGGGGTTGATACTGAAACTCAGGGTGTGGACATTGTGGCTAATTACCCGGTGTTTACCGGCAACAGTGGTCGTTTCGACCTGACGCTGGTTGCCAACTTTAACAGCACTGATGTCACCCGCACCCCTGAAACAGCTGAGTTATCTGCACTGGACCCTGCTCCGGAGCTGTTTGGCCGGGTTAATGTACTGACCTTTGAGAAAGGCAACCCAAAAAGTAAGTTCGGTGCGCATGTTAACTGGAGCCTGGAGCGCTTTGGTGCTACCTTCCGCGCAACCCGTTATGGCGAAGTGCTGACCCCCAATGCTAACCCTGCCAATGATTTCACCCTCAGCGCGAAAACTCTGCTGGATGTGGAAGCGCGCTATCAGCTGACAGATAATATGAAGCTGGCGTTTGGCGCAGATAACCTGTTGGACGAATATCCGGACGCTTTCCCGGTTAGTTTAAATGGCACCGGCAATACGCCTTTTTCCAACTACTCACCCTATGGTCGTTCCGGCCGGCTGGTGTATGGCAGAGTCAGTTACGATTTTTAAAGCGTAAGGCTTATCTGTAGAAAGGCGCTTCAGCGCCTTTTTTATTTCATCCCGTTCAGCTCTGCAGTACTGATTAACTTTTCCAGTTCAGGCCGGGCAAAATAATAGCCCTGATAATAGCGAATGCCCAGCCCCAGCAGGCAGTCAAGTTCCGCCTTGGTTTCCACCCCCTCAGCCAGTACCAGGGTACCCTGTAATTCGCACTGCGCCATGGTTTGCTCAACAATAAACTGATTATCAGGATTGGCTTCAATATTGCGGATAAGCTCCATATCCAGCTTTAAAATATGTGGACGTAACTCAATTAACCAGTCCAGCGTGGCGTAACCTGCGCCATAGTCATCAATAGCCGTTTTAAAACCCCGTTTTGCGTAACTGCGAAAAATCCGGTTTAAATGGTCTTTATCCGGAATTTGTTCACCTTCGGTTACCTCAAAAACCAGCTTGGTTAAGTCAAAACCATATAAATCGGCGGCTTCAATAGTCGCTTTTATACAGGTTTCGGGGTTGTAAACCGCGTTGGGTAAAAAATTGATATTCAGATAAGTATTGCAGCCCAGTTTTGCTGCTGTTTCAATAGCTTTAACCCGACAGGCCTGATCAAAGTAGTATTTATTACTATCGTTAATATGCTGAAAAACCCAGCCAGCACCCTGCCCTTCAGGGCCTCGCACCAGAGCTTCATAACCGCAGATAACCTGATATTTCCAGTCGATTATCGGCTGAAACGCCATCCGGATTTGAAAACCCAACGATTGTCCACTTAAACAATCACGACATGTCTGCTGTTTAATCTGTGCCGGAAAATCCATCAATAACCTTGTTTTCTATTGAAAATACTTTCCTAAACTTTAGCGACTATCATCTTGCTTTACCAACTTTAAATCGATAATTCCCGTTAGTAAGCCGCTGCATTACGACCAAGCGCTGCCGCATAACAGCTAATCAGCCGTTGGCCAGCTTCAGCTGCAGTGCTGCCAAATGCCACCACGCCATCTTCATGACCCGCCATAGTAAATACCCCGGTTTGCAGCAAATCAGTTTTAGTAAACAACCCCGCCACCTCATCCGCCATAGCCACCGTACCATAAGGCACTTCCGCCCTGGTTTGTGGCAAATTAAGTGCAGTAGCCTGGTGCCAGATTTGCGGACAATGGGCATGAATAACAAAGTTAATGTCGTTACTTAACAGATATAACTGGCCATGTGTCATTGCTTCGGAGGAGGGCTTAATCTGGCCCAGGGCACTGATCCGGTTTTGCTCAGGAACACATTCGCTGACCAGTGCATAGTCAGCCGCTGTCATATTGCTGATCCCGCCGGTTTGGCTGCCACTGATGATAAACTGATGGGTATTGTTATAGCGCTGACTGATATTACCAAAACCATAGTTGTCGTAACGTGCCGGGTCCTGGCCCAGCATACCTAACTGCAGCATAATATGGCGCCAGCAGTTCAGCTGGACAATATCAGCCGCGCTCAACACGTCAGCTGGCTGATAATTTAACTGATATTTTATAACCCCTTCCTGCTCGGCCATCGTATCACTCTGCGTTGAATTAACTGCCGCTATTATAAAGCCAGTGCATTGCCAAACCAGCCGCATAGCAGGCCAAAACTGGCAAGCACTGGCCAGAGCTGTATAATAGCCGGCAATCACTTACAGGGCCGATGCCAAGTATGAAATATAAAGACTTACGCGATTTTATCAGTCAGCTGGAACAACGGGGTGAACTGGTGCGGGTAACCGCTGAAGTAGACCCGGTACTGGAAATGACCGAAATTGCCGACCGTACCCTGCGGGCCGGTGGCCCGGCCATACTTTTTGAAAACCCGAAAGGCTATAACATGCCGGTACTGGCCAACTTGTTTGGCACGCCGCAGCGGGTGGCGCTTGGTATGGGCCAGGAGAACGTATCAGCACTGCGGGAAGTGGGTAAGCTACTGGCTTTTCTAAAAGAGCCAGAGCCTCCGAAAGGCTTGAAGGATGCGTTCAGCAAACTGCCGTTATTCAAACAAGTACTGAACATGTCACCAAAACAGGTTAAAAAAGCCGCTTGTCAACAGATTGTGCTGAAGGATGATCAGGTTGACCTGACTCAATTGCCGGTAATGACATGCTGGCCGGGCGATGCAGCACCGTTAATTACCTGGGGTTTAACGGTAACAAAGGGGCCGCATAAAGAACGGCAAAATCTGGGCATCTACCGCCAGCAGGTGCTGGCAAAAAATAAACTGATTATGCGCTGGTTATCGCATCGTGGCGGTGCGCTGGATTTTTATGAGTTTCAAAAAGCCAATCCGGGCCAGAACTACCCGGTCTCTGTCGCCTTAGGTGCTGACCCGGCAACTATTCTGGGCGCAGTAACCCCGGTACCCGACACCTTGTCTGAGTATGGCTTTGCCGGCTTGCTGCGCGGCGACAACACTGAAGTGGTTAAGTGCATCAGTAATGATTTACAGGTACCGGCCAGTGCCGAGATTGTGCTGGAAGGCTATATTGCGCCCGGTGAAATGGCACCGGAAGGCCCTTATGGTGATCATACCGGTTACTATAATGAAGTAGACAACTTCCCGGTATTTACCGTTACTCATATTACTATGCGAAAAGATCCGATTTACCACAGCACCTACACCGGCCGGCCACCAGACGAGCCGGCCATTTTGGGCGTGGCACTGAACGAAGTGTTTGTACCCATACTGCAAAAACAATTTCCGGAAATTACTGACTTTTATCTGCCACCTGAGGGTTGTTCGTACCGGTTGGCTGTGGTGACCATGAAAAAGCAATACCCGGGCCATGCCAAGCGGGTCATGATGGGGGTCTGGTCATTTCTGCGCCAGTTTATGTATACCAAATTTGTCATTGTCTGTGATGACGATATTAATGCCCGTGACTGGCAGGATGTGATTTGGGCCATTACCACCCGGATGGACCCGGCACGCGATACTACGCTGGTGGAAAACACGCCGATAGATTATCTCGACTTTGCCTCGCCGGTATCGGGTTTAGGCTCGAAAATGGGCATGGACGCCACTAACAAATGGCCGGGTGAAACCAGCCGCGAGTGGGGGGAGCCGATCGTCATGGATCAGGCAACAAAGCAGCGGGTAGATGCCATCTGGGACAGTCTGGGTATCGTACTGCCGGTGAAGGAGCCCAGGCTTTGAGCTTTAACGTTACCATCGCCCCGGCCCAACTCAGTTTTACGGTGCAGGACGGGGAAACCATTCTTACTGCCGCCCTGCGCAGTGGTATTGATTTTCCCAACCGTTGCCGGCAAGGCGTTTGCACCAGCTGTGTCTGCAAACTGAAAAGCGGTGAAGTACGTTATGCCGAACCGCAGCCACTAAGCGAAGTGGACAAACAACAGCAGTTTACTTATTGTTGCCTGGCATATCCGGTCAGCGATTTGGTATTGCACCACCCTTTTATCAGTGGCTGATAACGAGCCGAGACCAGCCACCAGCGAATGAGCCAGCGGAGAACAACATAGTTATGACCAACACTGCCAACACCACTGCTATTGCCTGCAACGTAAATTCGGTAGAAGCGCTGACACCAGGGATCAGCAGAGTGGTACTAAGCCCGGAGCAAGCGGCGGGATACCAGGCCGGTCAGTATCTGCAACTGGTGTTAAGCGCGGACGATAAACGCCCCTTCTCCATTGCCAGCATTGCCAGTAGCAAGCTGCTGGAGCTGCATATTGGCACACCGGCAGGCGATACCTGGTCCAGTGCGGCGCTAACCCATATTGAACAGCAATTCCGCGCTGGCTTACCGGTGATGGCAGAAATTGGCCTGGGCCAGGCGCAGCTGCGCCAGGACAGTAAAAGGCCGGTGATTTTACTGGCCGGTGGTACTGGCTTTTCTTACGTCTATGCCATAGCACAAGCGCTCAGCGCAGCTAACGCCAGCCAACCGGTATTCTTATATTGGGGCGTGCGCCACGAAGAGGCGTTGTATTATCAGACTGAATTACAGCAATGGGCCAGCCAAAATAAGCAATTCCGCTTTATCCCGGTAGTGCAGCAACCCGGAACAGCCTGGCAAGGCCGCACCGGTCTGGTACACGAAGCAGTGTTAGCCGATTTTGTTTCGCTGGAAGCCTACGATATCTATATCGCCGGCCCCTTTGCCATGGCAGGGGTAGCCCGCGAAGCTTTCGCCGAACAAGGTGCCCACCGCGAGCATATGTTTGCCGATGCGTTTGCTTATATCTGAAACCTGAAAAACAACAGTATTAGCGCTACTTCCCTTTAGTCAGCGCACTCTTTAGATCCATTGCAGCAGGATAACCACTGGCAATAGCTCTATCCAGCATCAGGTTGCCCTGCTCGATATTGCCATCAATAATATGTGACACTCCACGCCAGGCTAAAACCTGGCCGTCACCGCGTTCAAAAAGATAATTAGCCCACCTGTCATCATATATACTTAGCAGACGCTGAGCTTGCGAGTTACCATTTGCTGCTGCAGTTTGCCACCAGAAGTCTGCACTTAACATTTCTGGTATTTGGATATAATGGTCTTCTTTCCCCAGCGCTGGCCTGGTGAAAACAGACCAGTCCGGGTTTGCCGGATCTAGCGGCAGTGATGGCTCAACAATCAAATTATTGGCGTTGTACTTTCCCAGCAAACTGAGCATCGTACCCAAAGCTTCCTGATATTGCGGTGAGCCCGCTATAGCATAAACCCAGAGATTTCGTTGTTCGACCACGGCCAGTAGCGCCTCAGGCGTGATAACACTGCCACCCTTCAGAGAGAAAGTCATACTGATTTCTCTTGTTGCGAACTGACCCGTTGCCGGGTACTCAAACTTAAGCAACGCCCGTCTCGCGGATCGTTCAAAAACCTCTTGAGGAAAAGCATCTACTACATCGACTACTCTGACGTTGCCATTACCATCGACTAAATACCTCATCCTGACATAGCCAGTCACACCATACATAGCCGCATTTCGTGGGAAAGTAGGTTGTACGGTTTTGATTGCAGCGGTCAGTGTTCTATCAGTCCCGCTTTCAGAATCGATTGCCATCACAAAGTGGGTAGCTTTGCTTGCTGCTTTTAACGGTTGAATTTTCAACGACTGTCGTAACTGCAAGCTCACATGCTCAGCTTGCTGTTGTTGCTGCTCATCTAATTTTGCTACCAATTGCTGGTAGACCGCCTCAGCGTCAGGATGGTTTAAGTAGCTGGCAAAGTGAAAGTAGCCTGCAGCTGCAGTTAAATCTGGCGCTTGTCCCTGTCCATGATAAAACATTGCCGCCATGTTGAAGGCTGCCTGCGCGTTGCCAAGCGGTAATAATTCAGAGAATTGCTGCCTGGCTTCGTCATATTGACTATTCTCATACGCTTTTAGTGCATCCAACATATCAGCCTGCGCCATGGCTGTCAGCATAGCCAGCCCAACCAATAAACCACGCATTCGTTAATCCTTTTAGCCTTTAGCTGACAGCATATCAGAACCTTTTGGCAACGCTAGCTGCTTTTTTATGCAACAACCGGTGCCGGCAATCTGGTTTGGCCAGTTAAACTATGCCACACTTGGTGCCTTTCGGTAGAGCAGGAACCTCTTTATGCAACATAAAACCCTGATTAAAGTTCGTGGTTATCATCTGGATATTTATCAGCACGTCAATAATGCCCGTTACCTGGAGTTTCTGGAGGAAGCCCGCTGGGGTTATCTGGAAGACAGCGGCGATATTGAATGGTTTGCCAAGCACAAGCTGGCCTGGATTATCGTTAATATTAATATTAACTACCGGGTAGCAGCCACCATGGGCGATACCCTGGAAATATTTACCCGCTTTAGCAAGATTGGCGGTAAAAGTGCCGTGGTAAAGCAGGAAGTGCGGATTGCCGGCAAAGAAGCCATAGCGGCTGATGCTGAAGTGACTATTGTTTGCCTGGATCAGAAAACCGGAAAGCCGGTCGTGATAGAGGGGGAGCTAAAAGCGCGCCTGGAACAGCATATCGCAGAGCAGTAATCAGCGCTTACTATGCTTATCCAGCGCCTGCTTTAACAGCTCTCGGCTGCTGACTTCATCGCCGCAGGGTACGCGCTTTGCGGCCATCAACCCCTCAAAGCCATCCAGACTAGGGTCGCCAATAACACAAACTCCTTTCCTGATGCGCACTATATGCTTGCCATCATCCAGCTGGGCAATAACCTGCTGCGCCGGGTTTTCACTTACCGGCCAGTACTTTTTGTCTACCGTCAACCGCGGTTGCTGCCCCAGTAAAAACTGCTGATAGCTGTTGGCAGCGTCCTGTTCAACTGCAACCGGGTCAATGGTAGCTGCCCGGTTTAACGCCCGTTGGGCCAGGCTATTGCCATGACCTAACGTTGTGTTGTCTGCTGAACGGGTATTTTTATCAGTCACATCTGGCGTTGTTGGGGGTGGTTTTAATTCTGGGGGTAAATTTCCTGTGCTGCCATCACTGACATTAGCCTGCCCGACCACTTCATCGGCAATGCGTTGTTCGTCTGCCAATCGACTATCTGGCAGAGTGGCTTTAGCGGGTGGTTTTGTAGCAGGCGGCGGTTGATACAGGAAGGATATTATCGGTTCAATTTCCGGTGGTGACACAGGCTGGCTGAATTTTGTTGTCAGCAGCAACGCCAGAATGACGATGTGTACCAACACGGCCAGCAGCACAGCATTGCCATATTCACTGATAAAACGCTTAAGAGGGTGTGTTACAGCTAACAAAATTTGCTGCCCAGGCCTGATGCTTTTTGTTCAACTTCAGACCCCTGGGCCAGCAATTAATTCCAACGAAGTAACGACTTACTACATAAACTGCTTTTTCATTTCAGCTGCAGGTTTATAATTTTTTGCTATTGCCTGCTCCAGCAACTTAATGCCCTGGTCACGTTGCCCTTCCAGAATTAACCGGGTACCGGTCCAGGCCATCACCTCGGCATCTTGCTGACTCAGTAAATACTCTTCCCACTGTTTGTCATAAGCTGCCATGATCCGCTGCGCATCTTTGTTACCATTTTTGGCAGCCTGCTCCCACCAATAAAAACCAGACATGGTTCTGGAAGCTTCGATTGAAGGTCTGGCCGTCACGCCTTTAGCACTAACATCGCTTCTGCGATGCAACCGGTATACGTCTGCCTCCACATTGCCTTTCAGTTTCAGACCCACTAAATCAGTGATTTCACTGCGCGGTTCAAACTCGGTTTTGATCTGCTCGGTAATAGTGCCATCCGCAGCAACCCGCACCACGGCATAGCCCCAGAAGCCATCAAAATCAGGCCGCAGCTCAGCGCGCTTTTTGTAAATAGAGAAATCTGCTGCTGTTGCCAGCGGCAACTCCGGGTTATACCAGAAGCTATTGTGACTTTGAATTTCAATCAGCGATAGCAACATACCCAGCGCCAGCTGATGCTGCGGCGAGCCAGCGACCGCATAGTCCCATAGATTATATTTAGCGACAGTATCCTCGACTGCAGATACCTTAACGCCATCTCCCAGAGAATAGTCCAGGCGGACGTTAAACAAGTGTTTTTGACCGCTGGGCTGGTAACGCCAGCGTTTAACTGCACGGATCGATGCTCGCTCAAATACATTTTCAGGGTAAGAATCTAAAGTATCTACAGTAGTCACCTGTCCTTTTTCATCAACCAGAAAACGTAACTTTACATAACCAAACTGACCGTTCTTAGCAGCATTTACCGGATAATTAGGATTTACTCGTTTAATCGGCTGTGGCAAGCTATCATCTCGTGGTTTATCCAAATCTGTCGCCACAATCACCACACTGCGCTTTAACTGCTCATAACGCTGATTAGCCTGCTCAAGCTGCTGCTCGGTTGTATTTTTAACAACGTCTGGTAAAAGTGCTTTTGCCTGCGGATGTTCAAGTTCAGCTGCTAACATAAAGTAGGCAAGTGCCTCACTTAGATCTTTTTCCTGCCCTTCTCCCTGATAAGCCATTGCTCCAAGGTTAAAAGCAGCAACGTCATTACCCAGCGGCAATAGTTCTGCAAACTGTTGTTTTGCTGTTGCATAGTCTTCATCGTCATATGCTTTTAATGCATCCAGCATATCGGCCTGCGCTAAGCCACAGCCAAACAACACCAGAAAAAACCATTTTTTCATTGTTAGTCCCTTTTAATTAAACTGCCGATACCTTAACTAATTAAAATGGTAATGCAACACTTGTTAGTTAAATGTTTGTTTGAGTACACTGAATTTTAGCCGGAAACAGCTCAGGCAGGCGCAATGCCCGCCTGAGCCAGAGCGTTAGTAAGGATTAGATGGATTGTAGAAATTACTGTTGTTACCGTTAATACTTAACCGGCTGGGGCTGACCGCTGTGCTGTTATTCAGCAGGTTGTAGCTTTGGCCCGGCAACAGTTTATAGCGGAGTAAATTGTTAATAATCACCGGCTGCCCACAGCTGGTTTGCTGGTACTGGGTCTGGCTGTCGGCTCTGAGCAGATAAACCTCGTGGCTGCCGTCCACCACGCCATTACCGTCTGCAGTAACAAACAGCGACGTTGCTTCAGATACTGCCACTACCCGGCCGCTGCTACCCAGCTTCGCCTGAAACACCGCTGAGCGTCCCATCCGGTCGCGCTGTTTAAAATGGGTGTCGGTAATAATGCCATCAAGCAGTGGTATGTTAAGGAAGTTGGTACTGATATTCACCGTTTCATGACAGAAATCTGTTACGGCTTCTGAACTGATGGCACCCAGCACACCGTCGGGGTCATAGATAAATTCGCCCAGTACATGGTTACCTGCCGACGTGCCACCGACAGCACCACCTTTGTTATATACATGCATTAAGGCATCCTGCACTTTGGTGCCCAGCCACTGATTCAGATAGTCAGACTGATCGCCACCAGCGATAAATACAAATTCGGCACTGCGGATCGCCCAGTCAACGTAGTCACTGTTGGCTTTGGTACGGGTATTTACAATCAGGGTTTCTACCGAGGCGGCGTTAGTTAGCCCTTGCAAGTAATCGTTGTATGCTGCAGTGCCTGATGTGCGCAGCACCACCACATTGCCCCCTTTAATATGAGGGTTAATCCGGTTAGCAAACGCCGCATCAACATCCGCACCGCCACCCATTAACAGTACTGCCGGATTCGTCAGGCTGACGCAAACATCGTTACTGCTACCCAGCAGCGTAGCACTCAGCCCGCCTGGTTTCGAAGGGCGGCTACCATAATTGCAGTTTTCCGGTTCCGGATCAGGGTCGGTGCCACCGCCGCCAGTTGCGCCGCTAAAGTTCACTGTTAACTGATAATTGCCGGTACCACTGTAACGGGTTACCTTTATGTAATGTGGCCCGGCCGGCGAGGCAACATAGCTACCGGTTTCCGGGTTGGCACTGCTTTGGCCTGACGCAATGTAACTGCCACTTGCCCGGTATAAAAACCAGTCAAAATCATCGTTGTTATCGTGGCTAAGACTAACGGTAATATCACCGGTTGCATTGGTATCGAAATAAAACCAATCCTGATCGGTCCGGCTGCCAATACTGGCTTGTACTGGTACGCCACTGCATAACGGGCCATCGGCGCCACTTTCATTGTTGTTGTTTTCGCTTTCTTGTAATAAACAGGCCTGCGCATTGCCACAAAGCAATAGCGCAACGACGCCTAACAGACTTAGTGCTTTCATTTTTACTTCCTGCATTTTGTATTGTTATTGGAAATGGCCAACAGGCCAGGTTTCTTTGCACAGCAATATGCTATGCAAAAGATCTTGGAACTAACTCAGAGGGAGGTGGCTATTCGTCGAACCACTCAGACAAATGATAGTCGGTGGCGCATTCATGCAAATAGTTATGCAGCTTGGCCGGCTTGGCAACCGGCCACAGTAATTTACTGGCTTTGCATAACAGTTGTTTCATAGTACTGGCTTAGTAACATTGTTGGATGACTGTTCAATTACTATTCAATATTGACCTGAATAAGCATGCTGTCAAGCAGAAAACTCATGCATTTGTAAAAAAAACCGACAGGTACCTAAGGGAGGAAAATCGATAAATCAAACACGCCAGAAATTACAGCGATGTGTTTTTATTCCAGCAACTGGCTTATTTTCTGCCAGTGCTGCAGCTTATCAGTAAAACTCAGACTGGCGTGCGCCGGACTGGTAGAAGGTAATTGCAGCAGCTGCAAACCGGCTGGTAATGATTGCTTATTCATCACCTGACGCCGGAAGCTCTGCCAGGCTTTGCCGCCGTTAAAAGCAATAGCGTGAATCTCAGAATGCTGACGCATAAAGCAGCTGAAGTCATTTGCCTGCTCTGCCTTAATGGCACTGTCAAGGCTGCCCTGGCGTTGACAATAGCCAATAACATCCCACAGCGCGACATAACGGCTTTGCATAGCCTCTAGCCGGTCGGGATAACCCAAAGTAGGCTCAAACCCCAGAATAGACGCCATTACCGGCCAGAAGGCATTACGCGGGTGTGCATAGTACTGCTGCTGTTGCAGAGATTTTTCACCCGGCATGCTGCCAAGGATTAGCAGCCGGGCATCTGGCCGGGCAATGGCTGCCAGCCCTTGCAGCATATCAGCCATTAACCCAGGCCTGGTTGATACTGGCGGGCTTTTTGCCAGGCTTGCTGCGCCTGTTGCGGCTCACCTTCCTGCTCGGCCAGATAAGCCAGCACCGCATACAAGTAACCATTAGTTGGATGATCGCGCAGCCAGTGCTGTATTTGCTTGCGCAACCGCAGCACCGAGCGGCCCAGCGGGATCTGCCGTAAATGCGGCCAGGCCGGCGCAATATCAGTCAGCGACAATGCGGCTACCAGACGCTTTTCGGCGGCATCTGCCTGACCGGCGCCCGCTTCTGCCCAGGCTAACCCTAACGCAGCAGCCGCAGATTTACGCTCTTTGGCGGGTAACGCCTGCCAGTAATCCTGTTGCTGATCAAAACCTGTATCAGTTGCTAACTGACGAATGGCCTGCGGATAAATAGCGAAACGTTGCAGCTGCCAGCTGGCTTTATCAAACCAGTTGCCGTTTGCTGCCCGGCCCGCTGCGGCCAGAAGCTGCTGCCACTGCCCGGCTTGCTGAAGGGAACGCAGATACAACTGTGCCAATGCCGGATCCACTGGCTGTTGCTGCAACAAAGTGTCCAGCAGCCGCGCGGCCTGGTTGGTATTGCCCTGGTGTAACAAGATATCGGCTTCAAGATACAGGCGGCAAGAGTCATCTTCAGGCAATTCCGCAATTAAACGGCTGGCATTATCTGCATCGCCCGCGTAAAACGCCGCATAAGCAGCCAGAAAACGTTTTTCATGGTTAAAATCGCCGGCTTGTAACGCCAGTTGCATCTGGCTGGCTGCCTCTGGCCATTGGCGTCTGGCATAAGCATGTAATCCATTGGCAAAAGCCTGTCTGGCTTTGCGTTCCCGCCGGGAGCGGAAAAAGTTAAAGGAAACATGCTGCAAACGCAGTAATCGCTTCAGTATTTTAACGATCAGGCCCAGCACCAGCAAACCGGCAATAAGTACGATTGCAAAGCCGAGTGCGGTCATCTCTATAACGTAGCCCGCCAATACCAGTTTGATATAGCCCGGATTATTAGTAACCACCGGCCCGATAAACATAGCCAGCGCCAATACCGCAACCAGAATAAGCGCCTTAATCATAACTCAGTCTCCGCCATGCTTTGCAGGTAGTCCTGCAACTGCGGGCCACTTTGTAATGCTGGCAGCTGTTGTTCAGTGATATCAATAGCCGCCAGTGCCAGCAGTTTTTCACTGAGTTGCTGTACTGCCGGTTCAGTCGCCTGAAAATGACGCTGCAGCTGATCGCTGGCTTGCTGCAGGGCACTGCGATACACGGCAGGCTCTGCTTCTAACGCTGCCAATTGTGCCAGCAGCAATTGCTGATTAAGCGCAACCCTGACCATTAGTTGCTGCTCTTCGCTCAAGCTGAAATAGTCTTCTGGCACCGCTACTCTGGCAGAGAATAATTGTTGCAGGCTGCTGTCCCAGTAATATTTTAATGTGCTACGCCAGTTTTTCAGCTCGCCCTCTGGTGCTGCCACCGTCACGCTGAGTTCTGCCTGCTGGTGCTTCAGCGGCAAGGCCATGCTGGTTTTACGCATTTGCGCCAGCTGAAGATGGACACTACTCAGATCAGGCGTCTGAAGTTCAGCCAGTGCCGCTAAATCACTGACAATGGCCTGCCGGACATTAATTAGTGACGCATCATCCAGCTCAGCCAGTTGTTGCTGGGCCCGCTGTAACAACAGCCGGGCGCTGTTAATATCACGGTTAAGCCACAGGCTGTAATCGGCCCTTTTCAGCAGAAACTGAATTTCTGCCAGGGCCCAGTGCCGTGGTGGCGCACCGTCACTTTGCTGTATCAGCTCACGGACGGCCTGCATCTGCTGCTGCAGCTGTTGTTGCTGCCGCTGCAGTTCCGCTTTTAACTGTTGTTCGAACGAATTCAGGCTTTGCTGCTGGCTGCTGAGGCTTTGTTGCAACTGGCTCTGACTGCTGCTTAGCAACTCAGTGTTCTGGCGGTTAATATCCTGCTGCGCCTGCTGCAATTGCTGTTGTTGGCTCTGAATTTGCTGCCATTGCGGCCACAACCAATAGCCGGCAGCAGCGACAGCGGCTAACAGCAACAGTGAAAGCAGTAACGCCAGCCATGCCAACCCACGGCCAGCACCGGCAGGGCGTTGCTCCTGATCAGCAATTTGCTGTTTCAATTGCTCCAGTGGCGCTGCTGATTCTTCAGCCGGGGTTAACTCTGCCTGTTCGCTCATACCATTTCCTTTTTAAGCTGAATAATTTGCTGCAGCAAAGCTCCATCATTGGCATTTTCAGCCAGAGTGATGTGCTGCGGGCTAATACCAAGCGCCAGAGCCTGCTCCTGCATCCGCGGGCTTACCAACAGCCACTGCCGTTGCTTTAGCCAGGCCTGACCGGCTTCGGGTATCAGGGCGAACAGCTGCTGCAAAATTTCGTTGCTGGTTGCTACGATACAACGTACCTGCTGTTGCTGCCACATCTGCCATAGCTGGCTGCCATCCAACGGCAGCGGCAGCCGCTTATAACTCTGCACATATTTAACGGTAGCACCACGGGCCAATAATTGCTGTTTTATCAGCTCACGGCCACTATTACCACGCACCACCACGACTTGTTTATCGGTAACCTGTTGCAACTGCGGCAGAGCCAGCAGGCCTTCGCTTCGCTGATCCTGTGGCACTATCACTTCCCGGCCGGTCCAGTGCTGCAACAAGCCGGCGGTAGTGCTGCCAACGGCAAACAAGTGGCCAGGCAGCTGCTCCGGGTTTATTTGCTGCTCCAGCGCGTGTACTGCACTAACACTGACAAAAATAAGCAAATCAGCCTGTGTCAGCAAGTTAATGTCTTTTGTTTTTAACGTCACCTGCTGCGTGGTAATAAGCGGCTGATAACTGTAGGCTACGCCAAGTTCGTCCAGGCTGGCCAGTAAGTTATCGGCTTTACCGGCCGGCCGGGTGATCAAAAAAGGCGTGGCTGGTGTCATGCGTTCGCCTGATATAACTGTTGCAAAATGGCGCCTGCTCCCTGAGCAAGCAATTGCTCAGCTACCTGCAGGCCGATCTGCTCGGCGTCATCGGCGTTACCGCTGTGGCTGGCATGCAGGATCTTGCTGCCATCCAGCGAGCCTACCAGCCCCCGTAACTGCAGCTGCTCGCCATTAAGGGTAGCAAAAGCGCCAATAGGCACCTGACAGCCACCCTGCAGCCGGCGGTTCATCGCCCGCTCGGCCAACACACATTGCCGGGTAGCCTTATGCTCCAGCGGTGCCAGCAGTTGTTGGATCACGGTATCATCGCTGCGGCATTCAATACCCACTGCTCCCTGGCCATTGGCCGGCAAACTTTGCTCAGGCGCAAGGTAACTGGCAATCCGCGAAGCAAAACCCAAACGAATTAACCCGGCCGAGGCCAGAATAATGGCGGCAAACTCGCCGTTATCCAGCTTCGTCAGCCTGGTATTAACGTTTCCGCGCAAGTCACGCACAGTTAAATCGGGCCGCAATGCTTTTAGCTGGCACTGGCGGCGTAAACTCGAGGTGCCAACAACAGCACCTCGTGGCAGCTGCGCCAAACTCTGAAACTGGTTAGAAACAAAGGCATCGCGCGGATCTTCGCGCTGGCAAATGGTTTGCAGCACCAGCCCGTCCGGAAATGCCACCGGCACGTCTTTCATGCTGTGTACGGCAATATCGGCCCGGCCATCGAGCATGGCAGTTTCCAGCTCTTTAACAAACAAACCTTTACCGCCAATTTTCGCCAGCGGTGTATCGAGAATTTTATCGCCCTGGGTCGACATCGGCACCAATGTTACCTGAATATCCGGATGATGGCGGATCAATTCTGCTTGTACAAACTCAGCCTGCCACAACGCCAGCGCACTTTTGCGGGTAGCAATTCGAACAATCTGGCTCATCTCAGGCTTCCTTTACAATCATTAAGCGACGCTGCAAAAAGCTGCTGATATCTGCCACTTCCTGAGCACAGACACTATGCTGCATCCGGTAATCCTGCCAGCTGACATTAAAACCAAGATTTTTCAGGGCATGAAAGGCCTGCTGGCCTGCTGCCATTGGCACCACAGGATCCTGGCTGCCATGACCAATAAACACCGGGGTCGTTTTGTTAACAGAGGTGGCTTCCGCGGCCAGTTTTTCCGGCGCACACATATAAGTTGATAGCGCCATTACCCCGGCCAGCTTATATGGCAGGCGGGCCAGTAAATGCAGTGCTATTACTCCGCCCTGGCTAAAGCCCGCCAGCACAATTTGCTCGCTACTCAGGCCATCGGCAATTAATTTATCAAGCAACTGCTGCACCGCGGTGGCAGACTCGCGCACGCCTGCCTCGTCGGCCCGGTTGCTTAAATCCATGGTTTTAATGTCGTACCAGGCACGCATACGCATACCACCGTTCACCGTAACGGGTCGCTCAGGGGCATGCGGAAATAAAAAGCGGATACCGGCATCAGCTGGCAACCGTAATTCCGGTACTATTGGCGCAAAGCCGTGACCGGAATCACCCAGGCCATGCAGCCAGACAACGGCGGCCTTTACCTGGCCGTTTGGTTTTACATCAACAAAAGGGAGTAACGCCATTATTCTGTTCCAGATTGCGGTGGCGCCAACACCACCGGACTGCCAGCCTGTTTTGACGCCGCATCTGACAATAATTGCCAGAATTCGCTGCCAGTGCGGTTATCAATCCACTGCTTGTCACGCCATTCAAAGTGATGGCCATTGAACTTGGTCGCCAGCCAGAGCTGCTGCAGTGGCGGTTGTTTGTTAATAATAATTTTGCTTTGATCAGGAAAGGTTATCGACAATAAACCACCGTTCGATTCGTAGTCTAAATCAAGCTCCAGTTGCTCAATAGCTTCTTCTACCGCTAACAGGGTGTTGTCGGTCAGTTGTTCATATTCTAAGTCATTCATCTGCGTCACCTGTTTGCTTTTATCGCTAAGGATGCGATTATAGAGCGTCAAGCCGTTAAAGAAATAGAAACCATGCAAACGAAGCGCATTTCATCTCAGTTTCTTTTGCCTGCCTGCTTATTGCTGGGCAGCATTATGCTAACCGCCTGTGGTCAAAAAGGGCCCCTTACCTTACCACAAGCTGCCCCGGAAGTGGCAGAGCCGACAGCAGAAAAGCCCGCTGAACCAGCCGATGGTGAACAGCAGCCAGGTACCAGCCAGCAACAGCCGGACACCACTGAGGAGCAAAACCGTGGACCACTTTAATTACCAAAACGCTAGCTTGCACGCCGAACAGGTAGACTTAAACGCCCTGGCGGCAGAGTTCGGCACGCCTTGCTATGTGTACTCTAAAGCAACCATTGAGCGTCACTACCAGGCCTTTGCCACTGCCGCAGCGGCGCATCCGCACAGTCTGGTATGTTATGCGGTAAAAGCCAACAGTAACCTGGCAGTGTTAAATGTGCTGAGCAGACTGGGTAGTGGTTTCGATATTGTCTCGGGTGGCGAGTTGCGGCGGGTTATTGCAGCAGGTGGCGATCCGGCGAAAGTGGTGTTTTCCGGCGTGGCAAAAACTGCCGATGATATGCGTTTTGCCCTGCAACTGGGCATTAAGTGCTTTAACGTTGAGTCAGAAGCTGAACTGGAGCTGCTGCAGCAGGTGGCCAGCAGTTTAAATGTTAAGGCACCGGTGTCACTGCGGGTAAACCCGGATATTGATGCTAAAACCCATCCTTATATTTCCACTGGTTTAAAAGCCAATAAGTTTGGGGTCGATATTTTAAAAGCACCGCAAATTTACCGCGCAGCAAGCGAAATGAGCCACTTGCAGCTGGTGGGAGTAGATTGCCATATCGGCTCACAGCTGACTGAAACCCAGCCGTTTTTAGACGCACTGGAAAAACTGCTGAGTTTAATTGATGCATTAAAACAGGACGGCATTGAGCTTAGCCATATTGATATTGGCGGTGGCCTGGGGGTCACCTATGACAAAGAAACCCCGCCCGAGCCCTATGCTTATATCAGCAAAGTGGTTGAGCGGCTGCAAAGCTACCCTCAGCTGGAGCTGATAATGGAACCCGGCCGGGCTATTATGGCCAATGCCGGTATTTTGCTGACTAAAGTTGAGTTTCTAAAACCCGGTCAGGAAAAAAACTTCGCCATTGTTGATGCGGCTATGAACGATTTAATCCGTCCGGCGTTGTACAGTGCCTGGCAGAATATTGTGCCGGTAAAACAGCACAGTACTGAGCCCTCTAAACTTTACGATGTGGTAGGCCCGGTATGTGAGACCGGTGACTTTCTGGGTAAAGACCGGGTGCTGGCTATTGCCCAGGGCGACTTACTGGCCGTGCGTTCGGCCGGTGCCTACGGTTTTACCATGAGCTCAAATTACAACAGCCGGCCGCGGGTAGCCGAAGTGATGGTGACGGGCGACCGTAGCCATTTAATCCGGGCCCGCGAGCAATGGCAGGATTTATGGCGCGGCGAACAGCTGCTTAGTGAATAGCGATAAGGCATTGATGATCATTAATTTTTCTAAAATGCATGGCCTGGGCAACGACTTTGTTATGGTTGACAGCGTTAGCCAGAACTTGTTTCTTACCAAAGAGCAAATTCGCCAGCTGGCAGATCGCAACTTTGGCATTGGTTTTGACCAACTACTGATGGTAGAGCCACCCTATGATCCGGAACTGGACTTCCATTACCGTATTTTTAATGCCGATGGCACTGAAGTGGAGCAATGCGGTAATGGTGCCCGTTGCTTCGCCAAGTTTGTTCGCCACCGTGGCCTGACCAACAAAAGTAAAATTCAGGTGAGTACCAAGTCGGGTAAAATTACCCTTTATGTTGAACAGGATGGCCAGGTTACCGTTAATATGGGCATTCCGCAGCTGGACCCGGCGCTGGTGCCATTTAAAGCTCAAAAGCAGGAAGCAACCTATATTATGCGGGCCGGCGATCATACGGTGCTTTGCGGCGTGGCCTCAATGGGCAACCCGCATGCCGTACTGGAAGTAGACGATATTGCCAGTGCCAATGTTGCAGAGTTAGGGCCGTTGCTGGAAGGTCACGATCGCTTTCCGCAAAAGGCCAATATTGGTTTTATGCAGGTGCTGTCGGCGCAACATATTAAACTAAGAGTGTGGGAGCGCGGCGCCGGCGAAACCCTGGCATGCGGTACCGGCGCCTGTGCAGCAGTGGTGATTGGTCAGCTGCAGAAAAAACTGGGGCCCCAGGTGCAGGTAGACCTGCCTGGTGGTACCTTACACATTCGCTGGAATGGTCCGGGCCAGGTTGTAAAAATGACCGGTCCGGCCGAGCACGTATTTGATGGACAACTCTCGTTATGAATGACAACCTGGCTCAGAACAAAGACGCTATTGCCGCCACAGTGGTACTGGATTATCTGCAGGACCATCCGGAATTTTTCCAGCAATATCCGCAACTGCTGCAACAAATGCGCCTGCCCCATCAGCAACGGGGTAGCGTATCGCTGGTAGAACGCCAACTGGAGTTACAGCGGGCTAAAATTGCCGCACTGGAAGACGACATTACCCGGCTGATGACTGTCGCGCGCCAGAACGAACATATTTTTCATGCGCTGAATACCCTGCATTTAAGTTTACTGCAAAATCCCACTCTGCAAGATGCGGAACAGGCGCTACA
Source organism: Arsukibacterium indicum (assembly GCF_019100565.1). Classification (GTDB taxonomy): domain Bacteria; phylum Pseudomonadota; class Gammaproteobacteria; order Enterobacterales; family Alteromonadaceae; genus Alishewanella; species Alishewanella indicum. The sequence continues at coordinate 163,815 of NZ_JAHRID010000010.1, forward strand.
ACAATTTGCCAGCAGTATGCCGCACGTACATGCCTGCCGGCTTATATGCCTGCAGCCAGACAGCAGCGCAATCAGCCAGTATCAGCTGTTAGTGTCCCGCCGCTTAAGCAGCGACAACGTTTATCTTGGCCGGCTAAACAAAGAGGAACAACAGCCGTTATTCGGCGAATCTATTCACTCCGTTGCCCTGCTGCAGATTGGCAGTGGCCCTGGCCTGGCCCTGCTGGCTTTTGGCAGCGAGCAGGATGATCATTTTCAGCCGGGTATGGATCGCTTGTTTATCCGCCATCTGGCCGAACTGCTGTTGCTGGTACTGCCCGGCCATGCCAACAGTTGAGCCGCGCTGGCAACGTGATCTGGAACAGTATCTGAGCTACCTGCGCTTTGAGCGCGGTTATGCCAGCCGTACCTTACAAACTTATCGTCAACAACTTAGCCTGTTTGCCGCCAGTCAGGGCGCTCAGATCTCAGACGCGGAGCCAACTGAGTTCAGCTGGCATAATCAGACCGAAAGCAGCTTACAAACTTACCTGGCCAACGGCCGGCGCCGCGGCTTGAGTGGCCGCAGCCTGGCGCTGGCGGTGGCTGCACTGCGCGGCTTATACCGCTATCTGCAGCAACAGCAGCAGGTTAGCGAGAACCCGGCTCAGTACCTGACCGTTCCCAAACCCAAAGCCAGATTACCGAAAAACCTCGATATCGATACTCTGCAACATTTGCTCAGCTTTGACAGCAGCAGTGACGTACTGGCATGCCGTGATAAAGCCATGTTGGAGTTGTTTTATTCATCCGGCCTGCGCCTGGCAGAATTAGTTGGCAGCAATATTAATGATATTGACTGGCACGAAAAGTTAATCCGGGTGCGCGGCAAAGGTAGTAAAGAGCGACAAATTCCGGTTGGCTCGGTAGCATTAAAAGCGCTGCAGCATTGGCTAACTCAGCGCCATTTATTACTGAGCGAGGCGACGCCAGAGGCCGATCAGCAGGCCTTATTTTTAAGTAAGCAGCAGCAACGCATATCTGCGCGTCAGGTAAGGCAGCGGGTCAACCATTGGGCCAAAGTGCAGGGCCTGGGCCAGCAGCTGCACCCGCATATGCTACGCCACTCCTTTGCCAGCCATGTGCTGCAATCAAGCTCAGATCTGCGTGCCGTGCAGGACTTACTGGGCCATGCTAACCTTAGTACAACTCAGGTATACACCCACCTCGATTTTCAGCATCTCGCCGCGGTGTATGATAACGCCCACCCGAGGGCCCGGAAAAAGCCGTAATGACAGTCATTTCAGTCTTGTTTAGTGCCGTATTCACAGCAAGCGTGACAGCGGCAGCCGCGGATCCTTATCAGCAGGTAAGGTTGCAGCTGAGCGGTCCAGAGCAACATGCCAAAGCCAGTATCAGCCTGCATCCGTATATCCTGGCAACCGACAGCACCGCATTAACTATTGATGCGCGATTGCCAGTTACAGAACTGGCTGCATTAGCAAATTTTGGTATCAGCTGGCAGCTATTGCCCGCTAGCGCTTACCCCGGGCAGGCAATTGATAGCCAGCGCGGCTCAGATAGTAATGTTAGCGCCAGCGCTGACACCATAGCCGGCTACCCTTGTTACCACACAGTAGAGGGCACCTATCAGCAAGCCGCCCAACTGGCCGCAGACTACCCGGAGGTAGCGCAGTGGGTTAGTATTGGCAGCTCCTGGCAACATACCCAGGGCGAAGGCGGCTACCCGTTAATGGTGCTCCGGCTTGGCCGACGCGAACCGGTGGCTGATCCGGCTGATGAGCGGCCGGTATTATTTGTGCAAAGCGCTATGCATGCCCGCGAATATGTTACTGCGGAGCTTAACCTGCAGTTTGCCCGGCAGCTATTAGAAAATTACCAGCAGCAGGCCGATGCCAACTGGCTGCTGAATTTCACTGAAATACATTTGTTGTTTCATATGAACCCGGACGGCCGCAAATTCGCCGAACAGGGCCAGCTGTGGCGCAAAAATGCCAACCTTACCCATTGCCCGCAGGACGAGCCAGGTGTCGATTTAAACCGCAATTTCAGCTACAGCTGGAATATCAGCAGTAATGGCTCCAGTGGCGAGGCATGCTCAACAGTTTACCGCGGCCCGCAGGCGGGATCGGAGCCGGAAACCCAGGCTGTAGAGAATTATATTCGCCAGCTATACAGCGACCGGCGTGGCGTCGGTTTTCAGGATCCGGCACCAGCAGACACCGCGGGTTTGCATCTTGATTTACATAGCGCCGGCGAGCTGGTGCTCTGGCCCTGGGGCCATACCAATGATCCGGCGCCAAACGCCAGTGAGCTGCAAACCCTTGGCCGCAAGCTGGCCTGGTTTAATAACTATTACCCCAGTCAGAGTATCGGCTTATACCCGACCGACGGTACCAGCGACAGCGTAAGTTATGGCGAGCTGGGTGTAGCTGCTATTACCCTGGAACTGGGCACCGGCTTTTTTCAGGGCTGTCAGTTTTTTAGCAACTCACTGCTACCGGCCAACTTACCGCTACTGAATTACGCGGCTAAAGTCAGCAAGGCGCCCTACCAGCTGCCAACCGGACCCGATATAACTGCGTTGAACGTCAACGGAATCAGCCATGCTTATATTCAGGCGGGTGACGCAGTGACACTCTCTGTGACGGCCGATGATCAGCGATTCAGTCAGCGTAATGGCCGCGAGCAGGCACAAACGGTAGTGGCGGCCCGGATATACCGGCATGCGCCGCCCTGGCATAGCAGCAGTGTTGAATTGGCCACAGCGCAGCTGTTGCATAGTAATGACAATGGCAGTGTTGCCAGTTTTCAGGCAAATCTGCTAAGCAATAACTGGCCAGCAGGCAAGCAGTTGTTATATGTGCAGGCTGAAGATAGTGACGGTAATGTCGGTGCTGTCAGCGCAGTCTTTGTAACAGTAGGTGAGCTGCGCAGCCCTGTCGCTGATTTTACCAGCCAGTGCACTGCTCTTAGCTGCACCTTTAATGCGGCAGCCAGTAGCGCTGACTCGACGATCACGGCTTACCAGTGGCAGCTGTCTGATGGCAGCAGCTTCAGCGGTGCCACGGTAAACCACAATTTTGCCGGCCCGGGCAGTTATCAGGTAACACTAACCATTACCGACAGTGATCAGTTAACTGCCAGCAGCAGTAAAACTGTTACCGTCAGCACCCCGCCTCCACCGCCACCACCACCGGCCGTGGTTGAAGGCAGTGGTGGCAGCAACACTTTATATAGCGGCTTGTTGTTGCTGTTATTTGTCCGCCGCTTTTTTGAGAAAACCAATGCAAATATTTAAAGCCCTGACGCCTGTCCAGGCATTATCTTTTGATTTAGATGACACCCTGTACGACAACTCGCCGGTTATCGCGGCGGCCGAACAGGCTATGCTGACAGCGCTGCTCGAGCTTGCACCACAAAGTAACCAGACCGACAGCGACTTCTGGTGGCAGCACCGCTTAAAGCTGGCCAAACTAGAGCCGGAAATCCGGCATGATATTGGCCGCTGGCGTCTGTTGGGTATAGAGGCAGGCTTACTTGAACTGGGATTACCGCGCACAGAAGCTAAAAAAGTAGCGCAGCAGGGGTATGATGCTTTTCTCGACGCCCGTACCCGGATTACCCTGACTCCTGACATCACCGAATTGCTAACCAAACTGGCCAGCCAGTACCGGTTAGTTGCCATAACCAATGGTAATGCCTGTATTAATAAGATGGGCGTTGGTAAGTTATTTGAGTTCAGCCTGCAGGCCGGGCCGGCCGGTAAAATGAAACCCTATCCGGATATGTTTCAGGTTGCAGCAGAGCGTCTCAAGCTTAAACCTGCGCAAATTCTGCATATAGGCGATAGCCACCGCGCCGATGTGATGGGCGCCTTAGCCGCTGGCTGCCAGGCCGCCTGGCTTGATCACCACCGTCAACCGGTAAGTACCTTGCCGCATATCCGACTGACAGATATACGGCAGTTAAAAGCTTTAATTACAGCTTAACTGGCTGCCCTGGCTGATGACCTGAAGCCGGCAACTACCCAGACAATAATTAAGTAAATAAGGATCGGCGGCACTACCGCTAAAAATAGCGCTGTGGTTATAGTGGTGGTTTTAGATTGCTGCACCTGATTTAACTGCTGCTGATATCGCTCAGCTAATTGCGCTGGGCTGTGCGCGTTAAGTTGGTGTGTAATTGAGCCTGCCACGGTGCCGTCCGGTTCCGGCTGTGCTTCCATTCGCTGGACAGCTGCTGTCAGCTCCCCAATACGTTCATCCGCAAAACTGACGTCCGAATGGGTTGCAAATGCAAGATAGCCAACCCACCCAGCAACGAGAATACAATAAAGCCGCTGCCAACCATTTAACCGCATATCATTTCCCTTTTTCTGCCACAAATGATTTTTAACAGAAAGATAGCGACTGAGCAACAAATAATTGGGTTAGTAGCTCTGTAAGCGTTGTCTTTCAAACATCGCTACAGCCAATAAAAGCTTATATCACTGTTTATTTATCCACTAAATTCTGTTGCTTTACTTGGTGCTTACCGCAGGGCTGTTATAATGGCCGCAAATATCCGAACTGTTATAACTCAACAAGCCTGATATATTTCACTGCGCAGCACCCACTGTAACTGTCGATTTATCGCAAAGCCAATCGACTAACATAAAAACTGGTTATAGTACTTACCAGCTTTGGCCTGAAACAACGCCAGACCCTGCCTGCTAAGGAAAAGTTTAAACAAGGAAAGCTTCAATGTCTGATTATTCTACCCATGCGCCCCAATCGCGCATCTCTACCGGTGAATTTACCTTACTGGTAGCGCTGATGATGTCTATTGTGGCGATTTCTATTGATGCATTATTGCCGGCACTGGATGCTATACGCGCTGATATAGTGCTGAGCAATCCGAATCAGGCGCAATTGGTGGTCAGTGCGTTGTTTTTGGGTATGGCGCTGGGCCAGCTGATTTGCGGCCCTTTGTCAGACGCTACAGGCCGAAAAAAAGTGCTTAATGGCGGCATAGCACTGTTTTTAGTGGGCACAGTGGTTTGCTATTTCGCTAATGATATTAATACTTTGCTATTAGGTCGTTTTATCCAGGGTTTAGGCGTTTCTGGCCCTTATGTGTCGGCTATTTCAATAGTGCGGGATAAATACTCCGGTAATGATATGGCACGCATTATGTCGTTGGTGATGATGATTTTCGTCATGGTACCGGCCTTAGCGCCCAGCCTGGGGCAAGCTGTGTTATGGGTTGGCTCATGGCGTGATATTTTCTTGCTATATGTGTTCTACGCCCTGTTAATTGTTATATGGATCTTTTGCCGGTTAGAGGAAACCTTGCCCGAAACGCATCGGATCCCAATGAGTAAAAAAGGCTTTGCCGAGGGTTTTAAAGAAGTCATCAGCAATGTACCGACAGTATGCTACATGATTTGCATGGGCTTGTTTTTTGGCAGTTTTATAGGCTACCTGAATTCGTCGCAACAAATTTTCCAGGATTTATTCAAAACCGGAGAGCTGTTTACCTTGTACTTCGGCTTGCTGGCTATAGTGTTTGGCGCAGCCTCATTGGTGAACTCACGTTTAGTGCAAAAATGGGGCATGCAGCGTTTATCCGGCAGTGCTGTCTGGGGCATTATAGCCAGCTCAGGGCTGTTTCTATTGTTGCATTTAAGCGTGGAAATACAGCTGTGGATGTTCTTACTCTACGCTGCTGTTCTGTTTTTCTGTTTTGGCCTGGTGTTTGGCAATATCAACGCAATGGCTATGGAACCGATGGGCCATGTCGCAGGTATAGCAGCAGCGATTATCGGTTCAACGTCGTCCATTATGTCGATGTTTATCGGCACCATAATAGGCCAGATGTATAACGGTACCCTTATTCCGGTAACTGCAGGTTTCTTTATTTTTGCCTGCATCAGTATGGCAATTCTCGCGTTCGCTAATACATACAAACTAAAGCAGCAAGAGCAACAATAGCAAGCAGCAGTCAGACACAACTAACTGGTTATATATCCACTAACTAAGCTTGGCCTTCACGACCGGGCTGTTATAATGGCCGCAAATGGTTTACTGAGATGTGCTGATGGATGTATCCAACCTGCTGGATGGCTTAAACGATAAACAACGTGACGCGGTGGCGGCACCGGCGCAGCATATGCTGATTTTAGCTGGCGCTGGCAGTGGTAAAACCCGCGTTCTGGTGCATCGTTTAGCCTGGTTAATGCAGGTGGAAACCGTCGCTCCCTATAGTTTGCTGGCGGTAACCTTTACCAATAAAGCGGCCCAGGAAATGCGCGGCCGGATTGAAAGCACTATAGGCGTAAGTTTAAACAACCTTTGGATGGGCACCTTTCATGGTTTGTCACACCGGATGCTGCGGGCGCATTACCAGCAGGCCGGGTTGCCGCAGGGTTTTCAGATCATCGATTCTGACGATCAGTACCGGCTGGTAAAGCGGGTATTAAAAGCGCTTAATCTGGATGAAAAGCACTGGCCTCCCAAGCAAATTCAATGGTTTATTAATGGCCGCAAAGACGATGGCCAGCGCCCTGGCATGATAGATGCCGGTGGCGATTTCAGCCTGCAGCAGATGATAAAAATTTATGCAGCCTATCAGGAAATGTGTGACCGCGCTGGTTTAGTCGATTTTGCCGAAATACTGCTGCGCAGTTTTGAGCTGTTAAAAAACCATGCCGATGTGCGCGGCCATTACCAACAGCGCTTCCGCCATATTCTGGTAGACGAATTTCAGGACACCAATGCCATTCAGTATAACTGGCTAAGGTTACTGGCAGGCACTGCCGCCAAGGTAATGATTGTTGGTGATGACGATCAATCCATTTATGGCTGGCGTGGCGCCAGGGTTGAAAATATTCAGCAGTTTTTGCGCGATTTTAACGGCGCAGAAACTATCCGGCTTGAACAAAACTACCGCTCTACCGCCACTATCCTAAAAGCCGCTAACGCCGTTATTGCTAATAACAGCGGCCGGCTGGGCAAGGATTTATGGACGGAAGACAGCGACGGCGAAACCATTTCACTGTATACCGCCTTTAACGAACTGGATGAAGCGCGCTTTATTGTCAGCCGTATTCGCAGCTGGCATAACCAGGGCGGCAGTCTGACCGAAAGTGCTATTTTGTATCGGAATAATGCCCAGTCACGGGTACTGGAAGAAGCCCTGATTCAGGAAGGCCTGCACTATCGTATTTATGGTGGTTTACGCTTTTATGAGCGGCAGGAAATTAAAGATGCGCTGGCTTATTTACGCCTGATCAGCAACCGTCAGGATGACGCAGCGATGGAGCGGATTATTAATACCCCGGCCCGCGGCATTGGCGACACCACCATGAATAAAGTACGGCTGCACGCCCGCGGTGCGCAGCAAACCCTGTGGCAGGCCCTGCAGCAGATGTTACAGCAAAAGCAACTCAGTGGCCGCGCCGCCAATGCCATTGAGCAGTTTATGCAGCTTATCGATAGGCTGGAGCAGGAGCTGACCGACTTACCGTTATTTGAACAGGCCGAGCATATTATTAAACAATCAGGTTTATATGCGATGTATCAGGCTGAAAAAGGCGAGAAAGCCCAGACCCGGATCGAAAACTTAAATGAGCTGGTAACGGCCTGTCAGAACTTTAACAGCAACACTGTGGAAGATATGACGCCACTGGCCGCATTTTTATCGCAGGCCGCGTTGGAAGCCGGTGATTATCAGGCTGAAGAGCATTCAGACGCTGTGCAATTAATGACTCTGCACAGCGCCAAAGGGCTGGAGTTTCCGCTGGTATTTATTTGTGGCCTGGAAGAAGGTATGTTTCCCAGCCAGCAAAGTGGTGATGACCCAACCCGCCTGGAAGAAGAGCGCCGGCTTTGTTATGTCGGCATGACCCGGGCAATGCAAAAGCTGTATTTGTGCCATGCGGAAAGTCGCCGGTTATATGGTCAGGAGCAGTACCATAAAGCGTCACGCTTTATCCGCGAGATCCCGGCTGAATACCTGGAAGAAATCCGCTTAACCACTCAGGTAAGCCGGCCGGCTCAGGCTGGCCGTTTTGGCAGTGCTGCCAGCCATGTCGCCTTTGAAAACACCGGCTTTAAGCTTGGCCAGCGGGTGCTGCATGATAAGTTTGGTGAGGGTACAGTGCTCAACTATGAAGGCGTTGGGCCACAGTCACGTATTCAGGTTAATTTTGATCAGCTTGGTAGCAAATGGCTGATGACAGCCTATGCCAGGCTGCAGGCCGCTGGTTAAATGCCGCTTACCGCTTATTTGCAGCCGCTGCTGGCGCAAGCTGCTGCACGCCGGGTCCGCTTGCCGGTGCTGTTGCAGGGTGGCGAACAACCGCTGCTGCAAGCATGTGAGGAACTTATTAGCAGCCTGACGCCGCAAAAACTCTACTGGCTGGGTGATGAAGCGCCAGCTAATGCCACCCCGCTTACCGCCGGCGCTAACTATCGGTTGCTGGGCAGCGAATGCGATATGCTGGTTATTAATGCCTTTAACGGTTTTAATGCTGATTTAGTCGCAGCCAGTGCAGGCTGTTTACGTGCCGGCGGCTTATGGCTGCTGCTGGCGCCAGAAGATGAAAAATGGTGCAGTCAGCCGAATCCGGCGCATGCTTCACTTTTGCCCTATCCAATTGATCCAAAGCAGCATCAGGGTCAGTTTATTCGCTTCTGGTTAGCCCGACTGGCTGAATGTCAGATCCTAAAACTAACCCTGCTTAATAATCAGCTTAGCGTCGCTCAGCCTTTATCGTTGCCGGAGTATATAGCGCCTGTTGAAGTTGCAATGCCTTATGCCAGCACTGAGCAGCAACAGGCTGTAACAGCCATTTTAAAGGTGGTGTCAGGCCACCGGAAACGGCCACTGGTACTCGTTGCTGATCGTGGTCGCGGTAAGTCTGCAGCACTTGGCCTGGCAGCTGCATTGCTGGCAAAGCAAGGTAAAACAAGACTGGCTATTACTGCTGCCAGCCCCAATGCTGCAGCGACTGCCATTAACCATTATCAAAGCCAGCTAGCAGATACCACTGGCCTGCGCTTTATGCCGGTTGATACCTTGCTGGAACAAAAACCTGAACTGGATTTGTTGCTGATTGACGAGGCCGCTGCGTTACCAACAGCCGTGTTAAAGCAGTTGGCTGATAATTACAGCCGTATTGTGTTTGCGACAACTGAGCATGGCTACGAAGGCACTGGTCGTGGTTTTCAGCTGCGGTTTCAACGATATCTGGACCAAACGCAGAAAGGTTGGAAACGGCTCGAGCTAAAACAGCCTGTCCGATATCAGCTGAATGATCCGCTGGAACAACTTATTTTTAACAGCTTCCTGCTGCGCCAGCCGCTAACAGAAATGCAGTATCAGCCTGACCAGCAACTACAGCTTCGTTTTTTCCGGCAACCTGACTGGCATACTGCGTCTGCAAAACTGACGGCTGTATTTCACTTACTGAGCCTGGCGCATTATCAGACCCAGGTTAAAGATCTGGCAGCATTGCTTGATAACCCCAGCCTGAGTGTTGCCGCCCTTTATCAACACGATCAGTTATTAGCCTGCGCGTTACTAAGTGATGAGGGAAAGCTGGAGCCGGAACTAACTAAGCAGGTATACCAGGGCAAACGTCGGGTGCAGGGGCACTTACTGGCACAAAGTCTGGCATTTCACCTGGCCCAGCCACAGCTAGCCAGCCAGCGGGTGGTAAGGATAATGCGAATAGCAGTGACGCCGCATTTGCAGCGCCTTGGTTTGGGCAGCCGGTTACTGCATGGTATTTCGGAGTCAATTTCACAACAAAATACTACTGGGTTATTGGGAACCAGTTTTGGCGTCAGCCCGACACTGCTCTCATTTTGGCAGAAAGCCGGATTTATCCCGGTACGGCTGAGCCACTTCGCCGATAATGCCAGTAGCGAACCATCAGTAATGATGCTTAAACCACTGGATAGCAATCACGAATTGTTAGTGAAGCAATTACAGCAGCGAGCGGGCAGTGAGTTGTACCAGTGCCTGTCTGAGTACCCGGCTAACTTAAGTTTTACTGTGATATGTAAGCTGATTTTGCCACCAACATCACCTTTAACCACAGCCGATATTGAACAACTGCAACTATTTGCTGTTGGCAAGCGGCCTTATGAACTGATAGCTGGCTTGCTACTAAACTGGTTCAATTTGAACTATCAGCAGCTGGAGCCTCTACCCGCCAGCGTAATTGCAGCCAGGTTATGGCAAAAACAAAGTTGGCAGACCATCAGTCAGCGCTTTCAACTGCCAGGAAAAGCTGCCTGCATTTCGCTAATTCAACAGCAAATTGATACCAATAACCTTTAGTCAAGCCACTAAGTACTGTTTTAAACACGGGAAAAGTGCTACTGTGCGGCGTTTTTATTAGAATCTTACTGATCATCTACTCTATGACAATGATAGCGCCTTTCATTTTAAGCCTGGCTATAAGCAGTACAGCAGGATATAGCCAGAGCGAATTACGCACTCTTCAGTATGCTGTTAACAGCCATGTGTATAACCAGGCTCTTGAAAAGTTTTACCAGCATTGTATAACGCTCGACCCAGAGCAGTATATGGTTAAAAAGCCTGACCCTAGTCGCTTAAACAGTTTGCTGCTGCAACAGCTGCAGCTGGAAGCGGATCAGTTCGTCAGCGGCATTGCCACAAATCCTAAACTTATGCAGCGGGCACCGGACGATATTGTGTTAACAGACTGCACTGATCACGCAACTTACCAGAAAATTTTAGACAGGTATGAACTTGAGTTGTTTGCGTTGGAAATTGCCACCCCGGTTAAAGTTAATAGCCAGACTACTGAAAGCCAGCGTAAACAGCAGCATCAACAACACATCAAAAACGCCACTGTGCTACTGCAGCGCAGCAAGGCCGTAGCAATGGTTAGTATTATAGACCGCAACAGCCTCAGTACGCTGGAGCAAAGTAATTTTTTACACCCTGAATATAAAGGCCGCTATATCTATCGGATAGACCAGGGCTGGCGCAACATTCCTGCCAGATATATGGGAATGCAAAGCTATCTGACAGAACAACAATTTGCTGCAAGTCCGAAAAGCTGGTTGTTATTGCTGGATCAGCATAATCAGTTTATAAAAGTATTCAGCGAAAGCGACGCAAAAGTTTATCTTAACCTGCTGGGTAAACCCGAATGGCATTTTGATCTGCAGGGCAATTTGCAGCGCAAGTAAACCTCTAAGCCCCCTCATCCCCCTTTTACAAAGGGGGATTCCAAAACGCACTCCTATATAGCATGACGATATAAACTCAGTAATATGGCTGAAGCTGAAAACATTACTGACGTTTTTGTCGCATGAGGTCCCCTTACTCTCGCATGGCGACAAAACTGCCTGGAGCAGTTTTGGACTGCCGCAGGCAGGCCCGAAGGGCGAAACACAGGGAAGTGTTTCGCAATGCCACCAGCGAAGCGCTGTGGCTGGCATGCGGGAGTGTGCGCCGGCAGGATGGCCTGCCCCGAGGCACTTCAACGCAAAAAGGCCTACCGGTTAGGGTAGGCCTTTTGCTTGAATTGGGAGCCTGGCGGTGTA
>NZ_JAHRID010000011.1:0-12127 GCF_019100565.1 Arsukibacterium indicum
GTTTCGTTTTCACGAACATCATTATAAGTGCCCACACAGATAATTGATTGCGAATTGTTAAAGAGCATGCTTCAAACCCGTTTACCAGAGTGAAGCGAGAACCGCTTGCGCCATTCTCAGATGTTTTCTCAGTCGTTTGCTGCGTTGCCGCTGCCCCGTCTGTGGATGCGCATTATAGGGAGTTTAAAACACTGTGCAAGCGCTTTTTGAAGAAACAAAATCGTTTGCCTAAAAAACAAGCAAACCCAGTTAAGAGTCATCAGCCAACGCTAATGATAAACCACCAGCACGCAACGTCTGCCGCTGTACTACCCGCCCCAGCAGAGACGGTTCAGCACAAAGCAGGCTAAAGCGGGCCGATGCGCGGGTAATGGCAGTATATAATAACTCCCGATTCAGCAGACCATTGTCATGAGCTGGCACTGCCAGCACGGTATGACGGAATTCTGACCCTTGGGATTTATGTACTGTCATCGCATACACTGTTTCTACTGCATTTAGCCTGGCCGGAATAACCCATTTAATACCTTCCGCCACCGCGAATGCCACTCTTAGCACGACGCTGACACTGCCATCTGACTGGACGACTGATTTAGGCAGACAAATCCCAATATCACCATTCATCAGCCCCAGCTGATAGTCATTACGGGTAACCATCACGGGTCGTCCGGCATACCACTGATGTTGTGGCACAATTAAACCCGCTTTCGCCAGACAATGTTGTATTCTCTGATTCAATTGCTCGACACCGAGCTCACCTTTGCGGGTTACCGCCAGCACCTGAAAACAACTATGCGCGTGCAAAATTTGCCGGGCCCAGCCATCCTGCAGCTCCGGTTCAGCAGGAGCAATCCTGAGCATGGCTAAGTAATGCTGGTAACCATCGCTTTTTGTATTAGTACTATTATCAGCACCGCTGACTATCAACTGCGCAAAACCAGCACTTGCTGTGCTAAATTCCTGCAACAGGCATAATTCAGCTGGATGCTGATACCAGACAGACGGGTCTAGCTGCCCCTGATTAACCATTGCTGCCAGCCGGCCAATGCCACTATTTTGACCAAAACGATGACTATGACGCAACATCACAATATGCTGTGACAGTAAACTGCCTTTATCACTTATCAGTGTGGCGGGGATCTGCTGGCCGGTTTGCTTTGCTAACCAGCTGGCCGTTGCCGGCAGATAATCGCCGGCAACGGCTTTTTTGCACAGCTCAGCCAATAATGCGCCTGCCTCTACTGACGACAACTGATCTTTATCACCCAGCAAAATGATCCGGGCAGATTGTGGTAAAGCTTGTAATAACGACGCCATCATTTCGACATCAACCATCGACGCTTCATCCAGCACCAAAATATCCAGCGGCAAAGGCTGATAACGATTAAAACGCAGATTTTTGCTGCCGGGGCGTACCCCCAGTAAACGATGAATAGTGCTGACATTAACCGGAATAGCCAGCTCAATCTGACTGAAACCGTCAATTTTAAGCGCTGCCAGCCGGCTGATGGCGCCACTGATGCTGTCTTTTAAGCGGGCGGCTGCTTTGCCGGTAGGCGCAGCCAGGCGGATTTCCAGCAAGGGTGCCTGCTGGCGCAGCTGTAATAATTGCAACAACGCCAATAAACGAACCACTGTGGTGGTTTTGCCAGTGCCAGGGCCACCGGTAATCACAGTAAAAGCACTGCGACAGGCCAGCGCACAGGCCAGTTGTTGCCAGTCAGGTTCCAGCTGTTGTTCAGCTGGCTTACTTTGCTGAAACAGCCTGGCAATTAATGGCAATAAAACGCTGTCCGGTAACTGCGCACTAAGGTTGTCACTTTGATTCAGACGTTGATTAATCTGGCTGGCAATATCCTGCTCATATTGCCAATAGCGGCGCAGATATAAACGGCTACCTGACAGCACCAGCGGATTATGGCCGGCACCGCTATCCACCACTGCCGACTGACGAAGCGCATGCTGCCACTGCGCTAAGCTTACGGCAGCGAGTTGTTGTTGCACGTCCGCTTGCTGACTGGCAGTCAATTCGGCCCCCAGCCCCAGTGTTAATAACGGCTCAGCCTGCAGTTTTGCCAGATCCAGGCAGACGTGCCCTTGTTTTAACTGATAGCTGCACAGCGCCGCAGCCAGCCAGACCAGCGGCTGTGCTGGCTCGTAGCGGGCAATAAAACTGGCAAACGCTTGATCCAGCGGGCGCAACCAGCCGTGATTTTGCCACTGTTCCAAAATGTGTTCAGCCTGCACTGACAGCCTCCCCACGGAACAGCTGGTCAAGTGTATTAATTAACTGCAGCGGAGGTTTTAACCACACCATGCCCTGCTGTGTTGATGCCACACCTCTTATAAACCAGTGCAGCGCCCCGCCAATATCCCGCTGATAATCATAACCAGCCAGCCGGCTTCGCAATAGCCGGTGCAGCGCCAGACAATACAATACTGCCTGCACATCATAGCGCTTTTCCAACATAATTCGGCGTAACGCCGATTCGTTATAGGAACCGGCACACTGGCCGACCCGGTTTGATTTGTAATCACACACGACATAACGTTGCTGTTGACAAAATACCAGGTCAATAAAACCTTTAAGCATGCCATTCAGCTGGCCAGCCAATAACGCAGGTCGGGCTTCACCTGGCCAGATATGCTGCTGCAGTATGGTATCCAGATGAGTAATATCAATCTGCTGACAGGGTAACCAAAACTCCAGCTCAACCTGATAACTTGTCATCCTGGCTAAACTCACCGGCTCAATTTTTACAGTGTCCGGCAGCCTAAAATCACTGGATAGCAGCTGCATCAGCCAGTGTTGTAATGCCTCGCAATCAGACTGCCAGCCCCTTAACTGACAACGTTTAGCAAGTTCTTCCATTAATAACTGCGGTTGTTTGCGGATAGCCGCAAACCCTTGCTGCCCAATCCACTCAAGGATGCTATGCAAAAAGGTACCGGCTTGCGGCCCGGCAACAAACTGATACTGAATAGCAGGCTCCACTGGCTGCTCTGCTACTGGTTCAACATCAGCTTCGTTATAAAGCTCTGTTAATAACTTATCGCTGGCTCGCTCCGGGTCACGTTGCGACAGTAAGCTGCTTTCCCCCAATTGGCGGGTAATCGCACTGTAACTGGCAATCCACCAGTGCTGACGAAATGAATGGCTAATTTGCCGGGCATTCATATTCAGCTGGTTTTGCCTGAGAGGCTGATAAAAGTTCTGACTTGGTGCAGGCAGCGTTTCCAAAGTAATAGCCGGACAATCTGCCCAGGCAGTCTGAACCTGCGTAACAAAATCGGCAGGAGCCACATCAGAGGTTGCCAGTAAATAGCTGACTGCACTTGTCTCTGCAAGTGGCGCGAGTCCTAACCAGCAAGCGTATTTTGCGCGGGTAACGGCGACATAATATTTACGAATGTCTTCGGCCAGCCGCTCATGCTCAGCAGCGGCGATGATGTGCTCATCAGGCTGATAACTGAAACACAGGTTGCCCTGCGCATCACGATAAGTAACAGGTAACTGAGCGGCGTTAACCTGTCTGGCGGCACAAATAAACGGCAGAAAAACCAGCGGGTACTCCAGGCCTTTTGATTTATGGATAGTAATAACCTGCACCAGCTCAGCATCACTTTCCAATCGTACTTTTTGCTGTTCGTTATCGCCAGCTCCGCGTTGCTGGATCTGCTCGCTCAAATAACGCAGTAAAGCCTGCTCTCCATCCAGTTGCTGAGCCGCCTGCTGCAACAATTCGGCCAGATGCAGCAAATCCGTTAAGGCTCGTTCACCGTCGGTACTTTGCCTCAGTCGTGCCGGGATGGCAAACTCAAACAGCAGACTACGTAGCATTGGCAGTACACCAAAGCGGCGCCATTGTTGTTGGTACTGTTTAAATTGCAGACAAAGTTGCTCCCACTTCAATTCTTGTTGCTGCAAGGTATCAAGTTCCGCCAGGCTGAGGCCAATCGTACTACAGCCGATAGCAGAGCGCAGTAAACTGTCTTGCTCGGGCTCAGCGCAGGCACTGAGAATAAGCTGTAAATCCAACGCCGTGCCAGAGCTGAACACTGACTCCCGGTCTGATAAGTAGACGCTGCGGACCTGCCGCTCTGCCAGTTGATTCCTGATTGCCTGTGCTTCAGTCTGATTATTCACTAAAACCGCAATGTCTGACGGTTTAAGCTGGCGCTTTTCACCATCATCTTTAACAAAGTAAGTTGCACCACTGACCGCTTGTTGCAAAATATCAGTGATATAACTGGCACAACCGCTGGCATACTCGTCCAGATATGCCTGTCGACTCATTACTTTTTCTGCTGTCTCCTCAGGCAACCAGCCAGTCAGCGCGGCTGCAAGCTGTTTTCCGATATGCAGTTGCCAGTTATTCCCTTTAGCATTAACCGGATAAAATGGCAGCGGATCCGAATTAGCAGAGGCCTGCTGTTGCTGTCGGAACAGAAAAGCCCCGCCAGGGCGCAACTCTGCCTGTGCAAAAATATAGTTTACTGCACTGACCAGCCGGGTGTCTGAACGAAAGTTGGTATCCAGTGTGTAGTGCTGGCCAGTAGTTATCTGCCGCGCTTTAAGGTAGGTATAAATATCAGCACCACGAAAAGCATATATTGCTTGCTTTGGGTCGCCAATCAGCAGCAGCGCATGCTGATGTTCAGCTTCAGCATCCTGAGGTGAATTTTCTGATTTATCCAGATAGATAGCTGAAAATATCTGATACTGAATAGGGTCGGTATCCTGAAACTCATCTATTAGCGCCACCGGATACTGTTGTCGGATCAGGCCGGCTAACTGAGCCCCCTGACTGCTTTGCAAAGCAGCGTGCAGCCGAAGCAGCATATCGTCGAACCCCATTAGTGCCTGCTGGCTAAGCCCGGCCTGGATCCGCTCTGCCAGCCAGCTGGCAGCATGCTGCATCAGTAACTGACGAGGCTGGGCTAAATTTTTAAGGGCGGCTTGCAACTGCACAATACCGTCAAATGCCGGATGCTCAGGCACCGGCTGTTGCTTCCAGCACTCGGCTATTCCCTGAGGCGATAAACGATACCAACCAGTACCTAAATCAAGGGTTTCATCCGGTGCCTGTAACCAGTTTTGTATTTTTTGCAGCCAATTATCCAGGAAGCGTTGCTGCAGTTGTCTGCCATTAACAGCTTTAGCTGTAATTGCATCGTTCAACAACCGGGTTAGTTCCGGTAGCCATTGCTGCCACTGAGATGTCAGTTGCTGCAGCTGAGTCTGCCGTTCTGTCTGACACTGCGCAATTGCCACCTCCGGTTCCGCGTAACCATTGTTCACCGTAGCAGTTTGTTGCAGATAGTAACTGGTCAGCCCGGCAACACTCTGCCACAACTGCTCCGGAGTTTGCCAGTAACTAATACACTGAGCTAATGCCGGTTCAGCTAATTTATAATAAAAACTGCGCCAGTAATCACGGGCCGCCTCTAATTTCAGAGCACTTAAGTCAGTACTTAATTGTTGGGTAAACAAACTGCCACTGGCAAAGGCATGCTCCGCCAGCATCCGGTTACACCAACCATGGATCGTTGAAATTGCCGCTTCATCCATCCACTGAGCTGCCAGCTCAAGCCTGCGGGCACAGTAAGCAAATTCAGTGCCTGAGTAATCAGCAAGCAACGCAGCAAGCACACTATCGCCAGTGCTTCCGGAGCGAAAGGCCTGCGCTGCCTCGGTTAAGCGTAACCGGATCCGATCGCGTAACTCCTGCGTTGCCGCCTCGGTAAAGGTAACCACCAGAATTTCAGGCGGCGTTAATGGCCGCTGAAACGCCTGGGCTTTGCCATGACCAAGCACCAACCGTAAATAAAGTGCTGCTATCGTGAAGGTTTTGCCGGTACCGGCACTGGCCTCTATCAGCCGGTTACCTCTGAGTGGCAACGTTAGCAGGTCAAGCTTTGCTGGCGGTTTCATTCTTCCACTCCGCTGCCTGCAGCCTGAAGCACTGCGGTTAACAGTGGCCGGTAAAGTTGTTCAGCCAGAACCATAAAATCGCCACTTCTGATCAGGTGCTTAAAATCCGGAAACAGCCGCTGTAAATAAGGATTCAACTGCACTATCCCCGGGTTGTAGTTGTCGCCCAGATAACGCTTTTCACATTGTTGCAGGATTTGCTCGTTACTGAGTTTACCACCGTCAGTCTGCTGCAGGTATAAGATGGCACATTCTAATTCCAGCGGCCACGGCGCCTGATGCGCCTGCAGGTAATAACTTAACAACTGTTCCAGCTGCTTTGCAGCGGCTGTTTCTGTTAACGCTGCAAAGACTATTTCGCCAGCCTGGCTTAGCACAATCGTCTGACACGGGCCCTGGGTGTTGGCAAGTAAATGGCTAAGCCACGGTGAAACCAGATGCCGCCACTGATATTTGCGTTGTTTAATAATGGCACTGGCGCTTAACAGCAGCTGACAGCGCTGGCCGCTGGCATTTTGCCGCAACTGGGTAAGCCAGTCCTGCAGCTCCATTTCCTGATACTGCCATTGCACGGCAAAGGCTTTTATGCTGTCGGGGTAGCTTTGCTGCAGTTGTTTAAGCCGTTCGGACAAGACCAGCACTGGTTCTGCCAATTGTTTAGCATGTAAATCAACAGCGCTGCCTACGCCAAGTTCGCCCCGGCGCTGCATTTGAGCCAGACAATTGTCAATGGCATTTGCTATTGGCCGGTTGTCAGCCAGCGCCTGTTGTACCCCGTTGATCAACTGTTGTTGTAATTGCCAGCGACTCAGACCATCTAACGCAAAGGCCTCATCATTTTGAGCAACACGATCAGCCTTAGTAAGCCAGATGTTTAAACGCTGGATAAAAAAACTCTTAACCGGATCACGAACGAACTCCGTCAACTGACGCAAGCTGATGGGCTCAGTGGGTTGCCAGTGACTAAGCGTTCCGGGTTCTGACAAGGCGGCGCCATCAGCCAGCCATTCCTGTTGATAGCTAAATAAACCAGATTCAGTATTACTGAAATAGCGCGGGCTGAAAGGTTGCAGCGGATGCTCAGTCGTCAGTTGCGCCAGTAATCCCGGATTATTTTTAGCGGCGACCTTGCCCTCATCTTTGATTACTTTTTCATCAGCTGTCTGGAAGCACTGGGCAAGATGGTCACGTAATTGACCAATAAGCATCGACGGTGCCCGCTCGCTGTTATCATGAATACTGCGCCCTACCCAGCTTATATAAAGCCGGTCGCGCGCAGACAGCAGGGCTTCGAGTAATAAATAGCGGTCATCCTCGCGCCTTGAACGATCTCCCGGACGCATATCTGTTTGCATAAGATCAAAGTCCTGTCTTGGCTGCTGACGCGGAAATGCGCCATCATTCATCCCAAGTAAACAGATATGCCGAAACGGAATGGCGCGCATCGGCAGTAAAGTAGCGAAAGTCACACCGCCAGATAAAAAGCGTTGCTGCACACCGGGCTGGGCCACCAGGCTAAACCAGCTCTTTGCAACAATTGGGGCCGGCAATGCAGTACAAAGCGCCGCTTGCTGACAATCGGAGAACCATTGGTCCAGTGCTTCATATAACTGGCCCAGCAAAGCTTGCTCATCCGTAAGTTCCGGCAATAAAAAATCCTGTAGCATCACATTTATTAACTGTTGCCACTCTATAGGGCTGTGCGGATGTTGTAACCGTTGCCAGTAGTGTTTAAGTTTTGCCAGCAACTGATATAACGGACCTATTAATGTCGCCTCTAAACCGCTTATTTCAGTGAAAGGATCAATGCCATGCCAACCATCATTAGCTTGCTCTGCTATTGGTCCGGTGGCAAAGCCCAGCAACATTCTATCCAGCGCAAATTGCCAGCTGTATTGATGCAAGCCATCAGGTAAATCGAGACTATGTCGCTGCGTCGCATCCAGCCCCCAGCGAGCACCTGCAGCCTGCAGCCATTGATGTAGTAACGGCAATGCTGACTCTTCAATAGCAAAACGTTGACGCACAGCAGGTACTTCAAGCAGATCCAGAATATCGCTTAAATGAAAGCGGCTTTGAGCTAGTGCCATCAGCTGTTCAACTGCCTTAAACATCGGCTGCTCGGTACCCGGTGGCAAATCGGCAATGGTAAAAGGAATATAACGTGGGTCTTCCGGTTTTAACGACGCAAAAACAGCCTGAATAAGCGGCGCATATCCGGCAATATCAGGTACCATTACCATGACATCACGTGGTGTCAGGCTATGATCCTGCTCAAATGCTGCCAACAACTGATCGTGCAGAATTTCCACCTCACGCATTGCACTGTGGGCAAGATGAAACTGAATTGACTGGTCGCTCTTAGCAATTGCCGGCCAATATTGCTGACTATCATGTACCGGACGTAAATCATAAATATCATGCTGTAACATCCCCAGCAACTGGTTGCTGTCTGGTGGTTGAAACAGGTCAATCCTCTGGTTAACAAACAGATTTTTGAACTGAGCGGTTTCATCAAATTCATCAAGTAACCGGATATAATCCCGGCCCTGCCGTCCCCAGGATGCCAAGAGCGGCTGAGCGTGAATGTGCAGCTGGTCGTCACTGATATTAACAGGCATGCCCGTTTTATAAGACTGACGATGATGGCTGGCTTTTAGCAGTTCTTTTTCACTGATGATATCTGCCCAGTAATGCTGACAAGGATTATGCACCGCCAGTAACACCTGACAAAAAGGCGCTATTGCGGCCAAAACTTGTAAGCTTTGTTGAGGCATTGCCGAAATACCAAAAATAATTAAGCGCGGCGGCAATATTGCCGCCGCCTCAGCTGCTGACATAACCGCTAATTTATCAATGAACCGTTGGTGCACTTCAGCACGGCTGTCACCCAGCTGTTTTGAACTGACTCTGTTGTGCAAAACACGCCACAATACACTTTGCCATTGCTGATCCGGTTTTAGCGGTGTTAGCTGGCCCCGGGCGGTAATCAACAGATCCTGGCCCTGCTGCCACAGATTCAGCCAGTCGGCGCGATATACCTGATACTGATCGTACAATGCAGCCAATTGCTCCGCCAGCTGATAAGTTTTCAGCAAAGTCGGATCATCAGCGAAGAAATGGCGGAGGGGCTCAAAGCAAGGAACGTCAGGTAATTCAGGCAATACACTCAATAAATGCCAGCGCAGTAAATCGCGGCTGTATGCCGAGCGTTCACTAATCTGGTCCTGGCCCAGAACTTTGCGGTAAAGCTGCCAGATAAAACGGGCCGGCAACTGAACATCAATTGCCGCGGCTATGCCACAGCCCGGTTCAGCGGCGTCAGGCTCGTTGGCCAGCGCCAGTTTAAGCCATTGGGCAATACCATTGCTTTGCACCAGAATATGTTCAGATGCCAACGGCATAAGGGGGTAGCGTTGCAGCCAGTTTACTACCAGTGCTCGTAATTGCTCAGGCGCATTAGCATGAACCACCAGAAAACCGGGTTGTAATGAACTAGCCTGCGCCATAAAAAGCCTTTAGTGACAAAGAGCTGCCACTATAGCTGATTTTATATTGTTATTAAAAGCGACTTAGCCGTGGCTTCTGCTTAGATTTTTACGGCGATCATATTCTGCAATCATCAATTGCATCTGCGCCTCATCATAGGCTTGCAAATTGCTCAGTATCATTCGCTTCTCGCCACAGCCGATTTGTGTGCCGTGCTGGGTAAGTACAAACTGCAACAATACGTTACCCCGCTTACCTTCTACCTGCAAAGACGATGCGGCAAGGCTGAGTTCTACTTCTGCGGTTGGCAGAGTATCGAATGACAACGCCATACTCTC
The DNA here is from genome assembly GCF_019100565.1 of Arsukibacterium indicum. Classification (GTDB taxonomy): domain Bacteria; phylum Pseudomonadota; class Gammaproteobacteria; order Enterobacterales; family Alteromonadaceae; genus Alishewanella; species Alishewanella indicum. The sequence goes on from NZ_JAHRID010000011.1 coordinate 9,763, forward strand.
ATAAATGACTAATGGCCGGCCAGGATGGATCATAACACTATGCTGCTGCATTAACGGCTGCAGAATATGAGGGAAATTTTGCCCCGAAAATTTCACATAATCACGGATCAAGGGTTCAATTACCGCCAGATCGTGGCTGGTCTCACCCTGCCGTTGCAATGACAGATATACCTTGCCATGTGCATCACAAATTTTAAGCTCATCATTATGCTGCTCACAATGCAGCAAGACATCAGCGCTGACCATACCGGCAAAAGTACAAGTCAGCTCTTTACTTAAGCCGTAATGACTGAGCAGATAAGCAAACAATAAGTCACCAGGCACGCAGAATCTCTTAGCGTCAACGTCGTGGATCGGATTGAAATCCGTCGCTATTTGCTTGGCAAAACGACAGGATTGCAATTTGCTGAAACTAAAACCTTCAGCTGAACGGGTGACAAAATCGTCTAACAACATCAATCAGGCACTCTTATTTTAAACTCCAGCCGGCAATTCTAACCTAAATTAGCAAACTAATGGTCCAGCCAGTAATAAATAACTGCTATTAGCCGGGCAGCTACAGCAGCCTCTGCTACGTTGTCGGAAAAATTACTTGCCTTTATTTTAAACACAGACTACTGTATATGCATACACTGTATAAATACACAGCTGGAGCGCAATATGATAGCAACAACGTCTTTTAGCAACCCCATTACAGAGCCTGCTGGCTTGCCAGCAAAACAAAGCACCGGACGCTTGCAACGATTGACTGCAGCCGTATCGTCTGCCAAACCGTTTTATCAGGAACTGACTTTAGCATCAGCAACTAATGCAGAGCCGCTACTGATAAAGTTATTACAACGGCATTGCTGCGAAACAGGCTGGATTGTGTTGGTTGCGCCACAACAATTGCCATCAAAAGCACTGGCCAGTTATTTACAATTGCCAATAGATAGAATACTGGTTATCCATCCTGAGACGATAAAAGATCCGGCAACAACTTTAATGAAGCTGTTACATAGTGCCAGTTGCCGGGTAGTAATTAACTTCACTGAATTAGCTTCAGCAGCTTTGACCTCTGAGCTTAGCCAGTGCGCTGCCAGACAGCAACGTTGGTTTTACCAGATGAATCAGATAACAACACAGACTCACTAGCAAGCTGCAGCACTAATGATAATTACGATATAATGCCGGAAATGTTACTTATGTCGAATTTCTGAGGTGCTTTTGAATTGTTATTGCGGCTCCGGCCTGAAGTTCAGCGACTGTTGTCAGCCACTGCTTGCAGGAGCAAAAAAAGCTGACTGTTGTCGACAATTGATGCGTTCCCGGTACAGTGCCTATTGCTGTAAAAAAATTGAATACATTCTGCAAACATGCCGGCCGGCCTTGCAGAATACGTTTAATGAACAGACAGCATTTAATGCGCAGTCAACAGAAAATGCGCTGATAAAAGAAAAAGCCCAGATAACAGACTTTGCCAACGCAGTTCATTTTGTCAGTTTAACAATTACTGACTACTCAGATTCCGACAATTCAGCAAACTCAACACTTGAGCCAGGCACTGAGGGTTTTGTCAGTTTTGTTGCCCGTTATATCTATGGTAATAAGCTGGAAAGTTTGGCAGAAAAATCACGTTTTCTGCTTGACGATCAGTGGTACTACATTGATGGTCAGATCACGCCAGTAACAACGCAACCAATTGGCCGGAACGACCCTTGCCCTTGCGGCAGCGGTAAAAAATTCAAACACTGCAATCAGCATCTGCCCAGTGGTGCTGTGCCGGTAGGTCAGGGTTAATGTTGCACCTTAAGCTGCAGTTTGCTCCAGCTGTTGTAAAATGTCATACAGCGCTGTTGGATCTGACTCAGTACGTTTAAGCTTCCCACTCTCGCGCCGGCGTTTACTATGAGCATCTAAGTTCTGATTTACCTCCCCGGCCAGTTTTGCACTGTCATCTGTCAATACCAATGGCCCGGGCACTAAATATTGTTGTAGTTTCAGTTGTCGTAAACCACCTTGCTGCAAGGCCAGACTTTGTCGGGTTAACGTTGCAAGGTCCGGCTCCTGCCAGCCGAACTTTCTGGGATTCGGCAATGAAAAGCTGGCATAGATATCCTGAGTTTCAGTAATCGGTGTTATTTGTGGCGTCTGAAACTCCGCCATCTCGTCAATGGCTGGCGACAAAAAAGCCAGCCACAACGCAAAATCTGCCCTGTGCTGCTGGTTAATTGCTTTATTTAAGCGACAATCGAGTTGCCATTCATTGATAATCGTCGTCATAGCGGTTTCTTAAGCTAAGGTTGTTTGGTTTATCGGCAGTCTGGCAAAAAAGTTAAGTAAAATGCTTTACATCAAAAGACAGTTTGATAATATGCGCGCACTT
>NZ_JAHRID010000011.1:12215-34767 GCF_019100565.1 Arsukibacterium indicum
TTCTGTGTTGTCACCTCTTCGTTTAATTACCACGCCAGCTGCAATTAATTTGCTTGCTAAACTGCACTATTTTTCCGACACTTAGCTTATTCAGGCTAGAGTATAGGCGCTAATGCAAAATAAGACTTTGGAAAATCAACGGGTGTTGATCGTTGATGACCAGCGCGCATTCCAGTTAATGTTTAAAGGTGTGCTCTATTCAATGGGCGCAACCAACGTTGCTTTTGCGCCTACTGGCGAACAAGCATTGGCTAAATGCAGTAATATTGATTACGACATTTTGTTTGTCGATTACCATCTGGGTGTTGGCAAAAACGGCAAACAGTTACTTGAGGATTTACGAGAAAAAAAATTATTGAAACCTCATAGCATCTTTATGCTGGTTACCGGTGAAAACTCAGTACCGGTGGTAGTCAGTGCTGTAGAACTTGAGCCCGATGACTACCTGGTTAAACCCTTTTCACAAAGTGTGCTTCGCAGTAGGATAATTCGTATTCAGAATAAAAAAGCCCAGCTGGCTGAATTGTTTCAGGCGTTGTATGACAACAATTCTGAACAGGTAATAGAGCTTTGTCAGCAGGAAATAAGTGCAGCTGGCCGTTATCAGCAATTCTGTAAACGGGTACTGGCAGAGAACTTTATCGCCTTAAAACAATTTGCTGAAGCCGAACAGGTCCTGCAGAGCTGTCTTGAGCAAAGACGCAACGGCTGGGCTTTATTATTGATGGCCAAAGTATGCTTTGAGCAGCAACGTCTGGCAGAAAGCCATGCCCTTTGTGACGAAGCATTAGAAGAGAACCGATTGTTTGCTGAAGCTTTTGACATTAAAGCGCGTAGCTATCTGGCAGACAACGACCCTGAGCAGGCATTCAGTTGTATTCAGGCAGCTACTGAAATTGCCCCCTACTCTATGCAGCGCCAGTATCTGTATATGGATATCGCCCATGCGTTGGAAGACACCAATGCTAAAGTGCTTGCCAGCAAACAATTGTATGAAATTACCCGCCGTTCAATGCGTCAGGATGTTGTTCATTTACTAAACTACATTCGAAGTATCATTGCCGCTGCAACCCTGAGTGATGATCCGCAACAGCGAAACCGTTATTCACAGGAAGTTGCCATTGCCCTGCAACGGGCGCGCCGAGATGACAATCTTATCCGGGAAACCGACTTCGATTTATTTGAAATATTATGTCAGGCCCGGCTCGACTCAGTGAACGGCCAGCAATTTCAGGCGAAGAAAACCTATGCAGCGGTTGCAGAACACGCAGAAACGCAACAACAGGTTATGCCTGATACCGTATTATTATTAAATCAGATTGGTGAGTTTGAGCAGGCGGAAAAGCTGGCACTGCTTATCGATCCAGCGCTTAAAGCAGATCCGGTGTTGCAAAGACTACTTTCAGAACAACAACGGCAGAACCAATCACAACAACAACACTTTGCTCAGTTGAATAAAGATGGTATCCGTCAATATAAAGAAGGCCAGCATATGGCCGCGCATGCTTTGTTTGAGCAAGCACTGGAACTGGCCCCGATGAATACAGGTTGTGCTTTAAACGTAATTCAAACCAGCTTGCAACTGCTTAAAACACAGAGTTACGGCCCTGGTGGCAATATGCTTGAGCGCTGTAAAAAAGCCTTCAGAATTGTCGACAATATGCCATTACCTGAAAACCATCGGAAGCGCTATCAGGAACTGCTCAACCAGTTTTCACAATTAAAACCCGAAAAGCGACGGAAGTAGTGTCAGGCAGCTGCTTAATCGCCAGCCAACTGTTCCGCCAATTCAGTTACCAGCGCGCTGGCACCAATTCGCATAGTAGCGCTGGTTGCCGTAACCCCGGTTATCTGCTCATACAGGTCAATTAACTGCAGTGCCTGCGTAACTGTGCGAACGCCGCCCGATGCCTTAAAGCCTACCGTACGGTCGGCAGAGGCGATAATTGTCAGCATAATCCTGGCGGCCTCTTCAGTAATACCGACCGCAACCTTACCGGTTGATGACTTAACAAAATCAGCACCGCAATTAATAGCAATCTCCGTTGCCCTGGCAACCTGCTGCGCAGTAATAAGCTCTCCCGATTCAATAATTATTTTAAGACAAGCTGTTTTACAGTAGCGTCGCACATCACTTAAAAACTCAGTTGCGTATTGCTGATCACCCCGCAGCAGCGCCTGATATGGCATCACGCAATCAATTTCAGTTGCCCCGGCCGCCAGCGCAGCTTCAATTTGCTTACACACTACAGGTAACGACAGATCCCCCCCCGGAAAATTGACTACGGTAGCTAATTCAAACTGTTGGCCGTAGTTCTGCATAAAATGTTTTAACTTCGACAGATAATCCGGATAAACGCAATAAGCGGCAACAGTAACCGGCAACTGTGGTTGCTGTTTAAGCCAGTCAGCCATTAGTTGAGGCTCATCTTTTTCATTTAAGCGAGTGACATCTAGCAGCTTGGTTAACTGCAGTAAGCGCAATCTGTTGGTCATGCTGAAAATTCCATTCTTTTTGTTTAGTCCGAACGGTCGTTATTGCGGCAGCCCGGTAAAAGTTGCCAGCAGAGTAAACCAGAACGTAATAAAAATGCAAAAAGTGAAAAAAATAAAATTTTATGGAATTATTTAGATACTGCCCGGTCAGAGATAATAGTTGTAATGTTGTGTTTACTTCTCTCCCTGAAATTTAAGTTGTCCTTAGTTTAACGCTGGTGTAAACCGGCGTTTTTTTTGTTTTAGCCAGGCAAAACTGACAAGACTAGATGAGTAGTTCCTGCTGATAATAACTCAACCAGGAAATAGCTTGCTGATAATCTGGTAGGTTCTGGCTGACTATTTGCCAGAAGTACACTGAATGGTCCATCGCTAACCGGTGGGCCAGTTCGTGAACCATCACATAATCAATGACCCAACCGGGCGCCATAACCAACCGCCAGTTAAGTCCAATAACCCCGAAACTATCGCAATAGCCCCAGCGACGTTGCCACTGGCCCAGTTTAAGTTTGCTGTAACTCACCCCCATCACTTCAGCCCAAGCCTGTAAACGCATGCTAAAGGATGCGGCCGCCTGCGCTTCTAACCAGCGGTTAAGTAATTTATCGTGCCATGTTGTCAGGTTTGTAGCAGCGACACGGGTGCTGACCAGAATAACAATAGTATCATTATCAATATAGACATCGCTTTTCGCGGCCCGACTAAAAATAACGTTATATCGCTCCCCTGCCAACAAAATTTCTGAACGTTGCTGCCAGTTTAACCCGTGCGGCCGGGCCTGCTGATGTAATAAATGTCGCTGGATCCATGACTGTTTGGCTGTTAGCAGTTGTTCTATCTGTCTGTTGCTGCATCCAAACGGTGCACGCACCGTCACTTTGCCCTGACGGACTATTATCGCCAGACTCCTGCGACGGCTGTAGACAATCTGGTAAGGAGATGGCTCACATTCTGCAACGGGCATTGTTCTGAATAATGTTCTCAAAATTGTTCTCAATGCTGTTCTCAACATCGGCAGCCTTGAACAGTTACCGTCTGACAGGCCTGCATGTTATGATGCCGGCTTGTTACAGGTTGAGGCATATAACTAAACATGAAAATAATCTCTTTTAATATTAATGGTATTCGTGCACGACTTCACCAGCTGCAGGCTCTGATTGACAAACATCAACCCGATATCATTGGCTTACAGGAAATTAAAGTACACGATGATGAATTCCCGATGACCCAGGTGATGGCGATGGGCTACCATGTGTATCACTTTGGTCAAAAAGGCCATTATGGCGTAGCAATTTTAAGTAAACAAGCCGCCAGCCACATGCAATATGGTTTCCCAGGCGATGCTGATGACGCCCAGCGCAGAATGCTGATTGGGCAGTATAATTTGGCAAATGGCAAAACATTAACCGTAATGAATGGTTATTTTCCGCAGGGCGAAAACCGGAGCCATCCAACAAAATTCCCCGCCAAACAAAAATTTTATGATGATCTGCAGCACTATATCGAGTCGAACCATAGTGCAGAAGATTATCTGACCGTAATAGGTGATATTAATATTTCCCCTGTTGATTCTGATATCGGTATTGGTGAAGCCAATGCTAAACGCTGGTTGCGGGAAGGGAAAACCTCGTTTCTGCCAGAAGAGCGTGCCTGGTTGCAACGCTTAAAAGACTGGGGCTTAATTGATACCTACCGCCAGCTGTATCCGGACGAAAACAGTCAGTTTAGCTGGTTCGATTATCGTTCCAAAGGGTTTGACGACAACAGGGGCCTGCGAATAGATGTGGTGATGGCAACCAAACCATTGGCAGCGTTGTGTACTGGTTCCGGCATCGATTATCAACTTCGGGGGATCGAACGGCCTTCAGATCATGCGCCGGTCTGGTCTGTATTTGATTTAGATAACTGAACAATAACTATAACTATGAGCTGACACTTTATGCGGCTTAAAGCCAGGGCCGCATAAAGGTTTTATCCAGCTGTTTATAGGCAACAGCTAAGGTGTTAGCCAAATCAGAATAGTGACGGGGTTCATTCACAGCTGACGTTTCCACTCCCTGCTCCTGCATTTGCTGATGAAGTTGCCGGCACCAGTTTATCAGCGCTGGTGGCAAGCGGGTTGACGAACGTACCCCCAGCCAGTACCAACCTTGAAGTGGTAAAGACAAAATAAACAACATCATTGCCAGAATTTGCCCTGTAAAACCGCTTCCAAGCATGGTTAACTGGAAAAATGCTGTCAATACCGCCAACCCGGGCAAATAGCGAAAGCCAAGAGCAGTCAACTGAATAACTTTATTTTCCAGAAATACCGGGTTCAGCTCAGGTCTAACCGGCCAAACCAGACTGTACTGGCGACCTTCCTGCAGTAGCGCAAATATTTTCATACCAATAGCCTCTACTCGTAACAACGGCTAAATTTAACTTTAGCATAGTTCCATTACGTTGCGCAGAACAAGTTGTATCATTAAGTTGGTCAGATTAACGGTAAAGCCGGCATAATTCGGATCCATGTTCAGCCAACTGTTATTTTTGATATAAATACGGCAAAATTTAGCCATATTGTAATTATACAATTTTCAGGCCAACTTAATTATTCTTTATTTTCAGAGCGTTATAAAGATAGCCGACTGTTACCAACAATCTTACCCACAGAAGCTGTGGACAAGTTTTTGCAATGTACATTGGTATTATCAGCAACTGTCAGTATTTTTATCACCCAAAAAAACTGTTTCGATAAAAATTCATCACCAAGTCATCGTTATGTCATATTTAACTGATACCACCACTGCAAATCGTTCAGCTTTAATGAATCCAAAAAAACTAACAGCAGAAAATGGTTTGGTATTGCGGTAGTATTATCAGTAGTTTTTTTGCAGATGATCGCCGGGTGAAATGCCCTGCTAAAAAGAATGAGTTCTCTATGATGAAAATGTACGGTATTAAAAACTGTGACACCATTAAGAAAGCCAGAAAATGGCTGGAGCAACATCAAATAGACTACCAATTTGTTGATTATCGTCAGGACGGTCTGAGTTCTGAGCTACTGGCCACTTTCAGCCAGCAACTGGGCTGGCAGAACCTGTTAAATACCCGGGGCACCACCTACCGGGCACTACCCGCCGAGACCAAAGCCAATCTGACAGAGCAATCCGCGTTAGCACTGATGCAGCAACAACCCGCCATGATTAAAAGGCCGCTGTTGCAGGTAAAGGATACTTATATTCTTGGTTTTAATGCTGAACAATATGAAAAACTTCTGGAAGATTAAGATGAACTGGTTAGATCCTCAGCAAAACCCGGTATTGTCTCTGGCAATGGACTTGATGTCACGGGAGTCTGTTACACCTAATGATGCAGGTTGTCAGCCACTAATGGCTGAGCGTTTGGCTGCAGTCGGTTTTAACATCGAAGTGTTAGAATTTGAAGACACGCTTAACTTATGGGCAAGACGTGGTAATGGTAAACCCTTGTTTTGCTTTGCCGGTCACACTGATGTGGTGCCAACCGGACCCGTTAGCCAGTGGCACACGCCACCATTCACGCCAACCATAATTGGCGACAACTTATTTGGTCGTGGCGCTGCTGATATGAAAGGTAGCCTGGCGGCTATGGTGCTGGCAACTGAGCGATTTCTGGCGCTTTGTCCTGAGCCGGCATTTGATATTGCCTTCTTAATTACCAGCGATGAAGAAGGCCCTTTTGTTAATGGTACGGTCCGGGTCGTCGACACGCTGGAACAAAGAAATGAAAAGATAAGCTGGTGTTTAGTAGGAGAGCCTTCCAGTGGCCAGAAACTGGCCGATGTCATTAAAAATGGCCGGCGTGGCTCATTAACCGGCCACCTGACAGTGCAAGGTATTCAGGGGCATGTTGCTTATCCTCATTTAGCTGACAACCCGGTGCATAAAGCTGCGCCGGCTCTGGCCGAACTCGCTGCGGAGCAATGGGATCAGGGCAATCGTTTTTTTCCCGCCACCAGCTTTCAGATCGCCAATATCAACGCCGGAACCGGCGCATCAAATATTGTTCCGGGTGAGCTGAAAGTGATGTTTAACTTTCGCTACAGTACAGAAGTTTCTGCAGAGCAATTACAGCAACGTGTCTATGCCATGCTCGATAAATACGGCCTGAAATATCAGCTGGACTGGGTATTGAACGGCTTGCCGTTCCTGACCGACAGTGGCAGTTTAGTTGAGTCTGTTGTTGCAGCAGTAGAGCAGGTTCAGGGCTTTACACCGCGACTTGAAACAACTGGCGGCACCTCAGACGGACGTTTTATAGCGCCAACCGGGGCTCAGGTGGTAGAGCTGGGACCATGCAATGCCACTATTCATAAGGTTAATGAGTGTGTGTCAATCCATGATCTGACCGTGCTTGCTGATATTTATCAGGCGCTGCTGCAACAGCTTCAGCAAAAGCTTACCGCATGACACCTCCAACCCTAACAGCGGAAATACTGACCGGATGCAGTGAAGAGCATCTGAGCGCACTGGCAAACGGTCAGCTTATTCATCAGCAGATGCAACCAGCGTGGCAGAAACTACAACAGGCCGCCGCTGCTGACGGTATAACCATCGCTATTGCATCAGCATTCCGCAGTTTTCAGCGTCAGGCTGCTATCTGGCAGGCGAAATGCGAAGGAACACGTCCGGTTTATAATCTTCAGCAACAACAGGTTGAGATCAGCAAGCTGAGCGGCCTGAAAAAACTGGAAGCCATTATGTTGTTTTCGGCCCTGCCAGGCGCCAGCAGACATCATTGGGGTACTGAACTGGATATTTATGATGCAGCCGCCGTAACATCAGATTACCGGCCGCAGTTATTGCAATCTGAGTATAGCGAGAGCGGGCCTTTTAACCGATTAAACCAATGGCTTGAAACAGAAGCAGCAAAGTTTGGCTTTTTTCGGCCCTATAAAAAATACCGGGGTGGTGTAGCGCCAGAGCCCTGGCATCTGAGCTATGCCCCGATTGCAAAACCCTACCAAAAGGCGTTAACAATGCAGACTTTGCAAAATTGCCTGGGGCAACATCCTATTGCCGAGCAGCAAGCCGTGCTGGCTAATTTGGCCCAACTATATCAGACTTATGTTATCAATATTTGTGAGGACAACGAATGAACTGGCCATTATTCTGGGCCCTGTTGGCTGGCTTTGGCATAATCATCGGCAATATTATGCTGGTAAAACATTCCGCCAGCATGAAAATGCCCAGCCTGAAAGATGCCAAGGAAACATCCTCTGAGCCTTCCCATAACGCTGATGATCTTAGTCGTCGTCGCGTTGGCGCTGAAAAGCCGAATAGCCCTGAGTGAACCGCTGCAACTGATCCCGCAGATTAGGTGGCGTACCCTTAATAATTAAGGTATCAGTGCCTGCATCATACTGCACTCTGTCTCCCAGTAATTTCTCATCAAAACTCAATGAGATGCCTCCGCCGGCACCATTAAACTTCACCATTTTTTTCAGCTCTTTCACTTCAACCGGAAATTGCTCCGCCACCTCAAGCTGCTGTTCAGCGCAATAATGCAAAAAGCCGTTTTCCTGTTCCGGATCGACTACCGCTGAAAGCTCCGCTAACACCACGTCCTGCCCCGCCTTTGCGCGCTCTTCACAGTAGTCAAAAACCTGGCGCCTGGCAGAGGTTTTCTCACCTTGTTCAAATTCAGCGGCGGCGAAGTATTCCTCAACCGAAGCAAGTACTTTCTGACTGTTCTGCCGTGCATCTGTGCCCTCAGCACAGCCGAGGAAATCCAGGAAAAAATCTGCAACTTTACGCCCTGCCCGGCCGCGGATAAAGCTGATGTAATTGCCGGCGCCAGCATTTACCTGATATTCAGTAAGATCTATTCTCGCGGCCAGCTGCATCCTCGCGATATCAAGATGCCGTGATGTCGACAAATCCAGCTGTTCAGTTAAAGCAAAGTGATCTTTGCTTCCAAGCAGACAAACGATAAGAAACTCGCTGGCCAGATAGCGGTAATGACCAAGAACAAGGTAACCGGTTTCGGGCAGCTGATGAGTACTTAGCTGGTTAACTAATGCGTCAGTCATAGCTTTGGTAAAACCCAGATAATCAGTATCTGCAGCCTGCCAACTGGCCAGCGCCTGAGGCACAGCCGGATCTTTATCATCAGAAAAACTGGCGTAGCCCTTTGCCGGTTTGCCGTTGTAAGCCAAGTGTAGTTGTTCAAGCAGTGTCGATACCGACCCGTCCGTCCCAATTAATTGCTCGCGGTAATGAGCACTGTGTTCGCCACTGGCTGCCAGATCAATATAGTTAATAGCTAAATGCAAAACATCGACGGACATAATTTTTCCTGTTTTAACTGAAATCTGATACTATTCTTTAGTCTGAATATCATCTTAGTCTGAGTAACGCATGCCCATTGTATCAAAGTATTCCACTGCACAAATTGAAAATCTGGTAAATCAGTTACTGGAGACACTGCATAGTAACAACGCAACAACAGAGCTCGCCCTGATGTGTTTAGGTAATGCGGTCAGTCATGTAATAAATAGTAGCGTCTCTCAAGCCCAACGCACTGCTGTCGCCAATCATTTCAGCCAGGCACTGGCTGATGCCGTCAACGCCAGCAGCCACTAGGTACCAATGGTCATCGAACAGAACTTATCACTGGTTAAAAAAGTCAATCGGCTGTTAAGTTGGGGCCATTGGTTCAGTTTTTTTAATATATTACTGGCGCTGGTTGTTACCAGCGTTTACTGGCTGTCTGAGCCAGCACCGGAAACCCTGCTCGGCTGGATATACCTGATTTGTTACTGGTTAGGACATACTGCTTTTTTGTGTTTTATGTTCTTTATCATCACCGTGTTTCCGCTGTCACTAGTCTTTCCTTACCAGAAACACGTGCGGGGCCTGGCTGCAGTGCTGGCAACTGGCGGTATGGTTGTGCTGATTTTTGATGCATATGTTTATGCAAACCTGGGCTATCATATTGGCAGTACCTCATATCATCAAACTATAGAACTGCTTCGACAGCAGGTTGTTACCAACTTACGTAATTTCATCATTATTGTCAGCTGTGTTGCCGCTATCCTCATTGCTATTGAGCTGGTCATCAGCAATTACTGTTGGAAGAAAATTGCCCGGCTTAAGCAAAGTAAAATCAGCCGGCCTTTACTGCTGATTTTTATCAGCAGCTTTATGCTTAGTCATCTTATTCATATATATGCAGACGCTCGGTTAAAATGGGATGTCACTAAACTTGATAATGTTTTGCCTTTTTCGTATCCGGCTACCGCTAAAAGCTTTTTAGCAAGATATCAACTGGTAGATTTAGCGAAACGTGCTCAGCGACAGGCGGACAGACTAAGCATTTCCAGCCCAGAACTCAGTTTACAACAACTGCAATGCTCGGCAACGCAGGCAGAGCCAATACTGGTGCTGATCACCAGCGGAATATCAGGTGATACCGCTGACTTTATGCGTCAGCAGGGTTTGCGTTGGCATGACCAGCATTATGCACCGAATAACGAAACTGAAGCTTTGCTGCATTTGTTGTATGGTCAGTTTTTACTGACTGATGACAGCCGGCATCAATTAACACAGTCGCCAGCATTTATCGAACAGTTACCAACCAATACCCTGTTTATCGGGAGTAAGTGGTCTGCCATCACTGCGAAGTTACCCTGGCTGGAGCCCGGACAACAATCAGCAATAGCAGTTACCAACATCATTTTCGATGAGACACCTGAAGCAAACTGGGCAGACTATCAGCAATATCAGCGAATTATAATCTTGCCGCTTATCAGCACACAGCCCACTTTTGTGCTGGCCCCGGTCAGAACCCTGATCCGCTGGCCGCAACTGCATGAGCAGGTAAAGCAGGTTAACTCGCAACATCTTGATCTGCTGCCGACTCTACTCAGTTCCGCTGGTTGCAATACTGAAAATAGCTGGCTGGGTGACAACCTGTTACAAAAACCAAGGTTACCAAAACTCAGTATCAGTAAGCAGGATATTGTCAGTATTCGTAAAGATAAAATGGTGATATTACGCCAGGATGGCAGCTATGGCGTATGGTCAGCTGGTACCCTGCTACCATTAGACGAAAAACTAGATACGCCAATGCTGACTGATGCGCTAAAAAGGCTGGAACCGGGTGATTAATAAACACGCTATTGTAGGTTTATTGGCGCCTTCAGTCTGGTTCGTTTAGGCCGTTTACCAGCCAGTTCCAACTCTGCCAGGTGAAATAAGTTGGTAAATACAATGGGCGGTGCCTGTTCACTAAAGCGTTCTATAAATGCAATCCGAGCGTCATTAACCAGCTGCTGACAGAGCTGATCGTACTGACTATACCCGTCATACGAATAGGGCTCATTTAAATCAGCTAAACCAATCTCCTGCTGTCTGCGCATAAACCAGTTCAGCAGAAATTCGTACTGTTTAATATCCAGCCATTGCCGACAATCCATTTTGATGACCTCAGTATTAACTTCAGTTTACTGCATTAAGTAACGTTTACGGCGTAAGCCCGAAACTGGTTTCAATAACATTATAGCTTACACCTCTTAACTTAAATAAGCTCTGCAGCCTCAACTAAAAGCAGTTACAATACGCAATAATGTTAAAAGAAGTTGGATTAGCAATGATTGCACTGGGCACCCTGAATACCTTAACGGTTAAAAAGCAGGTTAAATTTGGCTTTTATCTGGACGGTTTAAGTTGGGGCGAAATATTACTGCCAAATAATGTTGCCCCGCAAGGGTTAGAAATTGGTCAGTCCCTGCAGGTTTTTCTTTATCTTGATTCTGAAGATCAGCTTATTGCCACCACGGAAAAGCCCGCGGTTATGGTTGGACAGGTCGCCATGTTACCGGTAGTTGCAGTAACTAAAGTAGGTGCTTTTTTAAACTGGGGTCTTAAAAAAGATTTACTGGTGCCTTTCAGCGAGCAACAAATACCGTTGAAAGAAGGCCAGAAATATCTGGTTTACTGTTATGTGGACGTTAGTAACCGGATTGTCGCTTCCACTAAATTAGACCGGCACCTGCATAAAACGACGCCTCACTATAACCCCGGTGATAAAGTGAATATTATTGTCAGCGAGCAGACTGATATTGGATATAAAGTAGTGGTAAACCAGCAGCACTGGGGGGTGTTGTATAAAAATGAAGTCTTTAAGCCGCTTCGTCGGGGTGACAAACAAACTGCCTACATTGTTAAAGTCCGTGATGACGGCAAAATAGACTTGCGATTGACGGCGACCACTTATAAACAGGCACTCGAGCTGACCGAGCAGGTTTTAAATAAATTAAAGCAAAATGGCGGTAAGCTGGCATTAAATGATAAAAGCTCTCCAGAGCTCATCTATGAGACATTCGGCGTCAGCAAAAAAGCTTATAAGCAAGCCATCGGGACGCTTTATAAAGATAAGAAAATCGTAATTTTAGACGCAGGTATCATGCTAGTTGGCAATTAAAAAAACCGACAACCCGGCAATAAACAGGTTACAACCGCTAATCAGTTGGGTGCTGGATATTTTTCAGCGTCACGCCGGACTGATGGCGGTTTTGGCCTTTGTCAGTGGCATTGCCAGTTATGTCCTTGTGGAACGAAAAGAATCAATTGCCCAGTTTATTGCTGCTGTTATGTTGGTCAGCTGGATATTGCTGGTAGCCGATAACTGGCTAAGAGCCGGTTTAGCGCGTCGTTTTGGCTGGAATATTTCTCCGATTGTTATCCGGTTTTTAACCCAACTGGTTCATCAGGAAAGTTTATTTTTTGCATTACCTTTTTTTCTGGCCGTAACCAGCTGGGATCATGGTCAGGCCATCTTTACCAGTCTGCTGCTGTTGTGTGCGTTGGTATCAATTGTTGACCCACTCTACTATAAAGTACTGGCGACACGTTACGCCCTGTTTGTAGCTTTTCACTCTTTGGCATTATTTGTGGTAATGCTGGTAGTACTCCCGTTACTGCTGCAGTTAACCACCCAGCAAAGCCTGATTGCTGCAATCGTTGCAGCACTGCTGTTCAGTTTACCCAGCTTGGATCGGTTGCTACCTCCCGGCCGCTGGTGGCGGCTTCCATTGTTGTTCAGCATGCTATGCCTGATGGCGTTAACCCTATGGCAACTTCGCAGCTGGGTGCCACCAGCGGGCATCCGCCTGACTGATATTACGATCTCTCATCAGGTTGATACTGAACAACGCCAGGCTGGACAAAACATTAGCAAGCTCACGGTTGCAGATTTAGAGCAAGGCCTGTATGCCTGGACAGCAGTACGAGCACCAAGAGGGTTAAGAGAACAAATTCACCACGTCTGGATCCTTAATGGCCGGGAAGTAGACCGGATTGTGCTGGATATTCGCGGTGGCCGTGATGCCGGCTACCGCGCCTGGAGCCATAAATTGGTTTTTCCACCTTATCCTGCAGGCAACTGGCAAGTTCAGGTGGTAACAGCATCCGGACGCTTAATTGGGCTAACCCGATTTAAAGTGGTAAAAAGTGATTTAGATGACCAAAAACAGACGCAACAGTGACGGCAAGAAATGTTGTGCAAAGATTCAGCGTTTGCGCGGGCATTAAAAAAGGGCCCACCGGCCCTTTTTATCGTCACTCTGTATTAACTTACTACCAATAACGGTATCAGTCTTTCAGCCGGTCAAATTCCTGCTCTGCCTGCTCGCGACTCATGCCGTAACGTTCCTGCATTTTGCCACAAAACTTTTCGAAATTACCGTCAACCTGTTGAATATCATCGTCAGTCAACTTGCCCCATTTCTCTTTAACCGAGCCTTTCATCTGACGCCACTTGCCTTCTGCGATATCACTATTCATCATCATTCTCCATTAGATTACTGAACGACACTTTGCCGTAATTCAAGCGTTTGCCTGGCTACGGCAACCACACTAATTGTGTTGCAATGCCTATACCAACAAAGAAATAATTATAAATAACTGATTAATATCGACTTTATAAAACGCCAGACAATACTGTTAACCCGATTTTAAAAAATAAAGAACATTTTACCGGCCGCTCTGAAAAAAATGCACACCGGGCACGCTAACAGACACTACGGTTGTCCGGCTTCGACAATACCATATGTACCGCACTGGTTGCCCGCTCCATAAAGCCACCTTCACAATAACACAGATAAAAATGCCACAGCCGGATAAAATTATCGTCATAACCAAGCTGATGCACAGCATCGCGCTGATGCATAAAATTGTCGCACCAGAGCTTCAGGGTTTTAGCATAGTCAAAACCAATATCCTGAACGTGGCGGATCACCAAATCAGTTTTGCGGCTGACCGCCGTGGCCATCCTGCTTATTGACGGCAGACAACCTCCTGGAAACACATACCGCTTAATAAAGTCCACTTCGCGCACATACTGCTGATACCGCTGATCAACAATAGTTATCGCCTGCAACACCATCAAACCATCTGGTTTAAGCAGACTGGCGCACTTCTGAAAATACTCATCCAGAAAATTATCGCCAACTGCTTCGATCATCTCGATTGACACCAGTTTATCGAACTGGCCGGTTAAATCACGATAATCGTCAAACAGCAATGTTATCTGATCTTGCAAGCCAAGCTCTTCAACTCTGGCTTTAGCAAAAGCAAACTGTTCGGCAGAAATAGTAGTAGTGGTAACCTTGCAGCCATAATGCTGCGCGGCATAGATTGCCATCCCACCCCAACCGGTGCCGATTTCAATCAGATGGTCCGCAGGCGTTAATTGTAATTTATCACAAATCTGCTTGAGCTTATGTTGCTGTGCTGTCGCTAAGTCAGCCGTTGGCGACGGAAACACCGCGCTTGAATACATCATACTGTCATCTAAAAACAGCTGATACATATCATTACCAAGGTCATAATGGGCAGAGATATTCTTCTTAGCCTGAGCTTTAGTGTTACTGTTTCGCCAGTTGAGTAATTTCAGAAATGGTCTGCTTAACCTTGACCAGGTAGAGTCCATTTTATCCAGTAGCGGTAAATTACGACCAAAAATACGAACCAGCGCAGTTAAGTTATCACAGCGCCACAAGCCTTCAATATAAGCCTCACCACCACCGACAGAGCCGGCAAGCACCAGTTTCTGGTAAAATCCGGGGTCAATTACGGTCAGCGTTACTTTTAAATCACTTCCGGCCTCACCTAGCTGAAAACGCTGTTCTCCTTCTATCAGGGTAATATCACCCTGCTTTAACTGCCCTAAAAATGACAGGGTAAATTTACGGCAAAGCCGGTCAAACCAACCCAAATTTGCAAAAACCGCCTGATTGGTAAGCGATAAACTCATAACTACTGTTCCCTGGATTTTGGATGTTGATGCAGCGGCACACCCTTTAAATAAAGTTTTAATGCCTGCCAGTAAATGCGCCACATTACCTGTACGTTTTGCCACGGATGACGGATCAGGATCCGCCGCCGGTTCGCTTTAGTCAGCGCGAAGCGTTTCAGGTTAACCCAGGCACTGAAAATTGCCTGCTCCGCTTTTAAGTTGGTAATACTACAGTACAGTTCAGTAGCGGGTGGTGGAATTTGCCAGCGGTACTGCATCTCAATCGGGTTAAAAGGTGATACATGAAAAGCTTTATCATGTTGATAGAACCCTGACTGAGTGGTATCAACACTGATTGTCTGCAAATAATAGTGACGTTCATTCCACGGGGTATTGCTGACCTCTGCCAGCAAATAACACAGCGCTTCATCGGAATCATAGCAATAATAAAGCGTTAGCGGGCTAAAATAGTAACCCCAATTCGCCAGCGGTGTCAGCAGAAACACCTTAGCTAACGCTTTGTCACCGCCCAACTGACGTACCTTATCCTGCACAGCCACAGTAAGCTCAGCATCACCTGCAAGGTAGTCCCGGCGTCGGAAACTAATTGCGCCAAAACGCTCACAGGCGATCCCTGCTGCCGACAAACTTTCCGCGGTTAACTGCGAGCAATCAAGCCAATATGCACTGAGTGAATAGCTGAAACCATGTTGCTTGGGCACAAAACGTTTGTGCCCCACTTCACCGCAATAAACTGCATGGCCAGTTTGCATCAGTACTCAATTCCAAACATTGCTGCTACGTCCACTGCACTTCTGGCACCATCTTCATGAAAACCGTTATACCAGTATGCCCCACAAAAATAGCTATTATTCTGACCATTAATGACCTTTCGTTGCAACTGAGCAGCCATCGTCATCATGTTGTAAACCGGGTGAGCATAGCGATAGGTACCGAGAATTTTTTCACTGGCGATGGCGGCACTGTTATTTAAGGTGACACAAAACGTAACCGGTGCCTGCAGCCGCTGCAAAATATTCATGTTGTAGGTTAAGGTAGCCCGGCTTCGCTCTGCAGCATCTAAATTGTAATTCCAGGAAGCCCACGCAGAACGGCGCACAGGCAACAAACTGGTATCAGTATGCAACACTACTTCATTCTGCTGGTACGCAATGCCACCAAGTATTGCCTGCTCGTCAGCTGTTGCGCTACTGCCGAGTAACGCCAGCGCCTGATCACTATGACAAGCAAAAATAACTTTATCGAAACGTTCAGTTTCACCGTTTGAAAAATTGAGCGTAACCCCCTGTTCATCACGGACAACTGAGTTTATTTGCTGCGATAGTCTTAAATTTTCCGTGCCAAGTTTATCTAACAGCGCTTCGACATAACGTTTCGAACCGCCTTTAATCACCGCCCATTGCGGTCGGTCTGCCAGATTAAGTAAACCGTGATTGTTAAAAAACCTCAGAAAAAACCGGACCGGAAATGATGGCATTTCAGTGAGTCCTGCCGACCAGATAGCCGCCCCCATTGGTAATAAATAGTTATCACGCATCCCTTTGCCAAATTTATATTTATGCAGGAATTCGCCCAGCTTTAAGTCCAGATCGGGATGGTCATCTGCCACTAATTGCTTGCCAAGTTTATTGAAACGAACAATATCAGCTAACATTCGCCAGAAAGACGGGCGGAAAATATTACGTTTCTGGGCGAACAAACTGGCAAAGTTGTTGCCATTGTACTCCAGATCCCGACTCGGATTCTTAACTGAAAAGCTCATCTCAGTATCCAGCTTTTCAACACCTAACTCTTTAATAAATTTATTAAATATCGGGTAGGTCCAGTCATTGAAAACGATAAAACCGGTGTCAATTGCATAAGACTCGCCAGCAATTTCGACATCCACCGTTGCAGTATGTCCGCCAAGATAATCATTGCTCTCAAACAGGGTTACCTGATGTTGTTGCTGTAATAAATACCAGCTGAGCATCCCGGAAATACCACCACCTATTACTGCTATACGCATTCACGCTTCCTTTATCAGGCTTTCGCCATTTTTTGTTTTACTTGTGTTGTTACCCAACCAAGCACCGGCACATGCTGGTACACTAATTCGGTCAGATCATAGTAATCCCGGTGGTAATAAATGTGCTGGTCACGCCACCTAAGCTCAGTGCAGCCATTAACCTCAACAGGCTTACCAGCGGCAATCGCTGGATGGGACAATGTCATAATCCAACTGATAAAACTAAGGCTTTCACCGTCACTCTGACTGATTGGTTCAAAGTTACAGTACGTCAGTCGTTGATAGGCGTGCGAAAAATATTCCGTCAAATGCTGCCGGCCAGTTATCTTATGCACAGGATCTATAAAAATGACATCTTCTGTATAAATATCAGCAAGCTGGTTTAATCCATCATGTGACAACGAATTATAGAAATCCAGAAAAACAGCCAACTTCGTTTCAGTTCGCTTAACCATCAGACTTTTTAACCTCAGTAAACATTGCCAGAGTGATTTTTCTGGCTTCATCATGATCAACTATCGCAGGGCAATAGCCTGAAGGGGTAGATTTTTTGTGCGGCCAGTGAATTTCCTTGCCTTGAACATGAGCTATCTCCGGCACAAAGCGCCGGATAAAATCACCTTCAGGATCAAAACGTTCACTTTGGGTTACCGGATTAAAAATCCTAAAATAAGGTGCTGCATCTGTGCCGGTAGAAGCCGCCCACTGCCAGCCTCCATTATTGGCTGCAAACTCTCCGTCTATTAATTTAGACATAAAATATTGCTCGCCCCAACGCCAGTCAATTTGTAAATCTTTAACCAGAAAACTGGCCGTTATCATTCGTAAACGGTTATGCATCCAGCCGGTATCGTTCAATTGCCGCATTGCCGCATCAACAATAGGATAACCGGTGTTACCTTCACACCAGGCTTTAAACAGGGTTTTATTCTGCCGCCAGCGAATAGCTGCAGTCTCTGCCTGAAACGGTTTATGTTTAATAAGGTCAGGATAAGCCAGCAAAATATGCTTGTAGAATTCTCGCCAGATAAGTTCAGATAACCAAACGCTGGCACCACTTTTTTCCCGCTCCAGTGCCGGCCCTGCTTCCATCTGCAACCTGTTAACGCATTGTTGTGCCGACAACACCCCGCATGCCAGATAAGCTGACAACCGGGATGTCCCTTTTACCGCTGGAAAATCCCGTTTATCGTTGTAATCAGCAACCTGCTGCTGGCAAAAGCCTCGAAGCTTATCAAGTACCTGTTGCTCTGCAACCGGCCAGTCGGCTGAGCAACCATCGCCGTCAGCCATTTCCTTTACCCCAAGTTGTTGCATCAGCTGTTTAACATCAACCAATACTGAGGCCTTCGGCTTTGAATAGCAGCGGATTTCCTGTTCATGCAGCCGGCTCAGCCAGTTACGTTTGAAAGGGGTAAACACTTTATAAGTATCACCACTCTGGGTCAGAATAGTGCCAGGTGGCATAATGCATAATCTGTCATACCAGTTAACCGTTATATCGGCCCGCTGTAATTGCTGCGTTATTTCTTTATCGCGCTGTTGCTCACGCAGTTCATATTCAGTTTGTCCATACAATGCAACCATTCCAGCGTCAGCTAACTTACTGAAAATCTTTGCACAATCGCTGTAACTACTGGCCTCTAGCGCCATTAGCGCTATGT
The DNA here is from genome assembly GCF_019100565.1 of Arsukibacterium indicum. GTDB lineage: Bacteria > Pseudomonadota > Gammaproteobacteria > Enterobacterales > Alteromonadaceae > Alishewanella > Alishewanella indicum. Next base: position 30,669 of record NZ_JAHRID010000011.1, read on the forward strand.
TGCGACTGGCAAGCTCTGTTTGCATCTGCAACACCCTTCGCCGCAGCAAATCCTGCCTGATTGGCGCCATATCATGACGCTGCCAGGTCTTCGGTGTGGCAATAAACAATGCCAGCACCGCGCTGTTCTGTTCGTCGTTCGCTGCCGCTGTGGCATGATGCAGCGCCGCATTGTCGTATGATCGTAAATCGTTGCGAAGCCAGACAACATGCAATGAGGTGATCTTTGACATACTAAGCCCTCAAGCCCAATTGTTCCGGATAAGGATTCAGATAACGTTGTGCTGAAACGTATTGGTTTGGATGCTGACGTAAATGATGCGTCAGCATGGTAAGTGGCGACATCAATGGCAGAAAGCCCTGACGGTAACGGTGAATTAAATCGGCAAGCTCCTGTTTTTCCGCCTGACTAAGCGATTTTTTTAAAAAGCCCTGCAGATGTTGCAACACATTAGTATGCTGCTTGCGGCTGGCGATATTGGTCAGTGCCTGCATTAAGTTTATCAGGTATCTTTGTGACAACTCGGCGGCATCAAACAACTTAGCGCTGGCTACCAGCCGGCCTAATTCCCGGTAAGCAACCGGGCTGTGTGCCATCACCAGAAACTTGTACCGACTATGAAAACTGACCAGTTTGGCAACTGTGAACCCTTGTTGCATCTGCTGCTGGTAATCATGACAAGCATAAATGCGGGTGATGAAATTTTCGCGTAGCGCCGGGTCAAGTAAACGGCCATCTTCCTCCACCGGTAACCATGGGTAACGTTGCATTAATTGCCGGGTGTAGATACCCACACCGATTTTCCCTAACTGCTGACCAGCATCATCGTACAGTCTTACGCGTTCCATGCCACAACTTGGCGATTTAGCACAAACCACATAACCGCTTAAATCAGCCAGGGTGGGCAGCAACTTTTCGGTGTAGGTCAGCATTGCAGAAGTATGGTCAATAGCGGGGTTACGGCTTTGTACCAATTTAATCTGGTCGTTTGCGTCCCGCTGCAACCGGATAGCAGGCCGCGGAACACCCAGACCAATTGCCTGCTCCGGGCAAATCGCTACAAACTTTACCAGAGGCCTAAGTTGCTGCAGACAAAAGGTTGACGCTTTATGGCCGCCGTCAAAACGCACAGGTTCACCAATTACGCAGGCACTGATACCAATTTTAATTGTCATTTATGAATAACCCGGACATTAAATGCTTTACCTTGAACAAGAGAAATGGCTACTCCGAATACAATACAGTAGTGAACCCTTTTCTTTACAGCATAAGCCAGAAGACGGATCAGTATACTGAGATAAATTCATCATAAAAATAAGATAAAAAAAACGGTAATTACCGTCAGGTAACTACCGTTTTAATCACTTAACTTTGACCAGCACAGTTACAACGACAAACATCACATCAGCAACTAATCGGCATGCGTTTTTACAATTAACTACGCAGTATTGCAGTGCATTTTTGTCAGGCTTTGCTGGTACCGGTTTCTACTCTGGACTTTAGTTTCTGTCCCGGGCGGAATGTAACAACACAGCGGGCTGAAATCGGAATATCCTCGCCGGTTTTCGGGTTGCGACCAGGTCGTTCATTTTTCACCCGTAAGTCAAAGTTACCAAAGCCAGATAACTTTACCTGTTCACCCGCTTCCAGCGCGGTACGAATTTCTTCAAAAAAAGCTTCTACTATCAATTTAGCATCACGTTTGCTAACACCAAACTTGGTAAACAAGCGTTCTGCTAAATCAGCTTTGGTAAGCGCCATTCTTAATCCCTCAACGTTGCGTCGAATTCGTCTTTAAGCACGCTAACCACTTGATTTACAACAACCTGGATATCTTTATCCTCAAGCGTACGTGCTTTATCCTGCAAGGTCAGAGCAATAGCAAGTGACTTGTAACCGTCTGCTACACCCTGTCCGGTATATACGTCAAACAATTTTAGGTCAACCAATTGATTTACGCCAACTTTTTTTATACTAGCAGCAATATCTGCAAAACGCACATCTGTTTTCACTACTACGGCCAGATCCCGACGGTTGGCCGGATACTTTGACAGCTCTTCAGCTTCAACAATAGCACGCTGTCCAAGCGCTGCCAGTTCCAGTTCAAATAAATACGCTTTGCCTTTAATTGCCAGTTTCCGCTCGGCTTCCGGATGCAATGCCCCCAGGTAACCAACAACTTTTCCATCGCGTATAATCTGTGCAGTCTGTCCGGGATGCAACGCGCTATGCTCTGCATGGCAAAAGCTGATTTCTGTGGTGGCCGATGTGATACTGAGCAGCGCTTCCACGTCACCTTTTACATCATAAAAATCAGCTGCACGTTCAGTAATGGCCCAATGCTCGTTGCTTAAAGAGCCAACAACCAGGCCACCAATCACTTCAACCTGGCGAACACCGCCTTCTGCCGCCGTATCCGGAATAAACTTAAGGCCATACTCAAATAACCGCAACCGCGACTGTTGCCGGTTCTGATTATGCTGTGCCGCCTGAATTAAACCAGGCCACAAATTCAGTCGCATCGCCGACATATCGGCTGAAATCGGGTTAGGCAAAATAAGCGCCTGCTTATTCGGAAATAACACCTGCTGTACTTTAGGATCAACGAAGCTGTAGGTTATTGCTTCCTGGTAACCACGATCTACCAGCAATTCCCTCATTCGCTGCACACTTAACTCAGCCTCGCTGAATTTGCGCATACTTAGCGCTGCCTGCGGCGCCACATTAGGTATGTTGTTATAACCATAAACCCGGGCAATCTCTTCAATCAGATCTTCACTGATCTGAATATCAAACCTGTACCCCGGTACAGTCACGTCCCAGCCATTGGCTGTTTCACTGACAGTTAAGCCCAGACGGGTCAGAATATCGGTTACTTCTGTCTTGGCTATCGGATGGCCTAATAATCGAAGAAGTTTTGCTTCAGTCAGGCTAATTTCAGCAACTTTGGGTAAGTGTTCTGCTGAAACGGCTTCTACCACAGGGCCCGCTTCACCACCAACAATCTGCAACAGTAATGCTGTTGCACGCTCTATAGCGGTGCGCTGCAACTCTGGATCAACACCACGTTCATAACGGTGTGATGCATCAGTGTGTAAACCATACTGCCGGGCTTTGCCAGCAATGGCCAGTGGTGAAAAAAATGCGCTTTCCAGGAAAATATGCCGGGTTTTACCGGTAACACCGCTTTGCACGCCACCAAAAATACCTGCCATAGCCAGAGGCTTTTCGCTATCGGCAATAAGCAGCGTATTGGTTTTCAGCTCAATTTCAGATTCATCAAGCAAAACCAGCTTCTCGCCTTGCCGGGCAAAGCGAACATCAATATCACCATTGAGCTCATCTAAATCAAACGCATGCATCGGATGGCCCAACTCAAGTAAAACGTAGTTAGTCACATCAACCACCGGGTCGATACTTCGCACGCCACAACGACGCAACTTTTCAGTTAACCATAACGGACTGCTCTGGCTGAGGTCGACGTTTTTAAGCACCCGGCCAAGATATCGCGGACACGCGTGCGGAGCAGACAACGTAATGGCTTTCTGTTCGCTAATAGTTGGCACCACTGCTGCCATTTCTGGCTGACAGACCGCAGACTTATTTAAGACGCCGACTTCGCGTGCCAGCCCTTTAATACCCAGACAGTCGGCCCGGTTGGGCGTCAAATCTACCTCAATGGTATGGTCATCCAGTTCCAGATATTGTCTGATATCAATACCTACCGGCGCATCAGCCGGTAACTCCATAATACCGTCAGAGTCATCTGCCATACCCAGTTCTGAAAACGAGCACAACATACCATTTGACGGCTGGCCACGCAGCTTGGCCTTTTTAATCACGAAATCGCCAGGCAAAACAGCGCCAACCGTTGCCACAGCAACTTTTAAACCCAGGCGGCAGTTTTTTGCGCCACAAACAATATCCAGTAATTCTGGCTGGCCAATATCTACCTGGGTAATTTGCAGTTTGTCAGCATCGGGATGCGGACCACAGGCAACCACTTTCCCCACAATCACACCGCTAAATACACCGGCAACAGGTTCAATACCGTCAACTTCCAGACCCGCCATAGACAGTTGTTCAGATAAGGTTGCAG
>NZ_JAHRID010000011.1:35426-98472 GCF_019100565.1 Arsukibacterium indicum
AGGGCCATGTTTAACAGCAAAACCTAATTCGGTGAAAAAACTTTCAATCCGGGCAATCGTGCGGGTAACCGGATGCAATCCGCCATCGTCCAGTTTACGACCAGGCAAAGTAACATCAATCTGCTCCTGTGCCAGCTTTGCTGCCAACTGCGTTTGTTGCAGTTGATCGCGCTTCTGGTTCAACGCATCCTGTACCTGCTGTTTAAGTTCGTTTATTTGCTGGCCGGCAATTTTGCGCTGCTCGGGATCCATCGCACCCAGAGATTTCAGCAGTTCAGTAATACTGCCTTTTTTTCCCATAAAGGTTACGCGAACCTCGTCCAGTGCCGCTATGTCTGGTGCAGCAGCAACAGCTTGCAGTGCATTGTCTAATATCGCAGTCAGATTCATCTTTGTCCTCAAAACAGCCAAGATAGTCAGTCAGATTAAAACCGCTAATGATACACCAAAAAACAAGTTAACACGCAGTAGCTAACAGGCTTTTTTCGGCAAAAATAGTAAGGCCTACAATCAGTAATGGCCTTTGCTGTCAGCAAGCTCAACTATAGGAGGATAGATTTTATAAATGGGATGGTTAATTTGCGCTGATGAATGATAGAGGCTTTATCCAGCTTATCGAGCATGGTAACCAGTGATCGGATGTCACGCTCATATCGGTTCAGTAGAAAACGGGCAACGTCATCGCCCAGTTCCATACCGCGCTGATGGGCTTTTTGTTGCAGTAGTTTTTGCTTGTCGTCGTCGGTCAACAAACGAAGTTGTAATGTTTGACAGGCTTGCAGGCGGGACACCAGATCAGCCAAATTAAAACCCAACTGTGCCGGCGTCTGATTAGCCACAATAATCAACGCTTTGCCCTGTTCAACCATCCTGTTATACAAATCAAATACCGCTACCTGCCAGCTGAGGTCACCGGCAATAGCCTGAATGTTATCAAGGCACACCACATCCAGTTGCTCTAAATCATCAAGCAAACGCGGATTGAGCAACCGGTAATCCTGCAGCGCCAGCAGCTGACTGGTTAATCCCTGCTCCTGCGCAAAAATACAAGACGCATAGAGCAAATGTGACTTGCCACTGCCACTGGCACCAAATACAAACATCGGTGGCTGACTGGCGGGCGTTCGCAAATATCGTTTTACTGCATTGACAATCTCAGTCTGGCCAGCAGCATAAAAACTATCAAGCGTTTCATCTTCAGGTAAAGTAACAGCGAGAGTATATTGCAGTGGTTGCATTTAACGCCTGATATACACATATCTGACATCGGCCGCCGATACCGGCTGCAATTCCACTGCACCTGATGCTCGTTGACTGTCATTGTCAATAACCAGCATTTCAGCACGGCTATCTGCCAACGCCAGGGCTGGCTGCCACTGCAATATATGGGTTAGCTGCGGCAATGCTATCTGCAGATCTACGGCGAAACTCGCCTCATTTTCTGAATATTCACGCAATGTTACGCCTGCGACTCCCAGTACCCGGTTCAGCATGCGCTCAACTGCAACGACATCGGCCAGATTCTGCACGTTTTCAACCGCAAGTTGATAGGTACTAACTTGCTCAGTTAATACCACAGCATGTTCAGCTGCAAGTTCCTGACTTAATCCTTTCGAAAATGCGGTTATCAGGCCGGTCAGGTCGGCAGCAGTAACTTCATTACGAATAATCCGGCTCGGGTTTGAACCGGCGAGCTGGCTCTGGCGCTGCCAGCTTAAGCGCAGCAATTGCTCGTTGCCCTGGCTGACTTCATCAAATACCAGCGTCATAATCATATCAGGCCGGTAACGGGAACTCGCCTGGCTAATTGGTTGCCAGAACCCCGCCCAGACATCTGTTTCGGACAGCTGCATCAAATCATCAATATCGTACAACGGCGTTGTAACCGGGATACCGGCTTCAGCAAGATTTTGCAACAACAACCTGAGCAGCTCATCATCTTGCCGGCGCATAAACACCCGTTCTGATCCTTGCTGTTGAACAATCCACAGCAATATTTCAGGACGATGTGCCCCCCAGATAGCAATACCCTGCTGTTGCAGTACCTGGTTAATTAACCCCGAATCCAATAAAACCCGTAAACGATTAGTGCCGTTCTGACGCACCGACTCAAATTGCTTAACGTACTTTCCGGCGTCTTTCAGCTCACTGGCAATTGCCGGGTACTCAGTCAGATTGGAAACACCGGTTAAACGGCTGATGACCTGGGCCAGGGCATTACTTTGCCATTGGCTCTGGCTTTGTTCTGCGCTTACTTCAGCAACGTATAAATTGTCAACTTCAATAGCGGATACCAGATTGCTTAACAGCATTAGCAATGTTGCCAATATCAGTTTAACGGCTTGCATCTGAACTCCTTTATAATGTTGTCGTCAATTATCATCGTGGTATAACACAACAAAGCCACCTTACGGTGGCTTTGTTCCGGGCTTAAGCTAAATTAACCCCAAGCCGGTTGGCGACTTCTTCATAAGCCTCAACAACACCGCCCAGTCCCTGCCGGAAGCGGTCTTTATCCAGCTTTTTGCGGGTGGCCTTATCCCACAAACGGCAACCATCTGGTGAAAATTCATCACCTAACACTACCTGGCCATTGAACACACCAAATTCCAGTTTGAAATCAACCAGCAGCATTCCTGCATCATCAAACAGTTTCTGCAACACCTCGTTCGCTTTAAACGTTAAACGTTTCATTTCTGCTAACTGTTCAGCCGTCGCCCAGCCAAAAGACTCCGCCAGCGATTCGTTAACCATAGGATCATGTAACGCATCGTTTTTCAGAAATAATTCAAAGGTTGCCGGGCTGAGGGCAATACCCTCTGTCACACCCAGACGACGAACCAGCGAACCGGCTGCATAGTTACGTACCACACACTCAACCGGAATCATCGCCAGCTTTTTTACCAAAACTTCGTCATCGGCCAGTAAAGACTCAACTTGAGTAGGAATACCCGCCTGCTCCAGCTTTTGCATGATAAAGAAGTTAAACTTGTTATTTATCATGCCTTTGCGATCTAACTGTTCAATCCGCTCGCCGTCAAATGCAGAGGTATCATTGCGAAAATGAAGAATAAGCAAGTTTTCATCAGTCGTGTTATAAACTGTTTTAGCCTTACCACGGTACAACTCTGTCGTTTTCTGAACCATTATCCACTCCGATCGCCTGGCGAAAAAATCAGGCGAAAGTATAAAGATCTTTAGGCGCTTGGCAAATGACTTTTTCTGTCTATTGCTTAAAGTTCTACCTTAGCGGCCCGGATCGCAGCAACGAAGGGGTCATAAGCTGCCACAATCACATCGGCGGCCAATGGCTTACCTTCTTTTGTCAGCAGATTTATAACGGTACCCTCAGCTGACCGTTGCAGCACAATCTGATAATCACTATCTGCTATAGGCAGGACCGGCGGCGCTTCACGCCCCATCATCGTTGCCCACATACCCCGGCCAGGCTTACTGTAACTAACATAATAGGTAAATGCAGAGCGGTTTATATCATTAACAGTAAAATTAAGCTGTTCAAATACTGGTTCTAACTGCGACCAGGTAACATCAATTGATTGTGGCGTTATAAACGCCGGTTCACCCGCACTGTTTAAACCGGGTTCCAGATCGACCTCCGGCACCCGATCCCGGTTAGCCACTGCAGTTTCTATTTCGGAAACGGCAACCTGGTTAATTAAACTATTTAGTAATTTAACTTCACTATCACGGGCAGCGGCTTTTGTTAACTGAGCTTGTTTGTCAAAAAAACGGTGCTCTAACAAGCTGACTGACATAATAGCTGTTCTGCCGTGTGGCCGCGGTTCAATGCTGATGGTATAGCGGGCTTCGTCCAGTTGTTGCTCGTCCTGCCACAACCAGAAACCCTCAGAACGATAACGTTTAATCCAGCCTGTTTCAAAATTCAGGTTTGCGTCATCTGTTGCCTTTATCTGAATATCCTGCGCCGAAAAATAATTAGTTAATTGCGTTTGTAAAAATGGAATCAAATCACCGGTCAGATCGTTTCGTTCAAACATGACTCTTGCCAGCTTCTCGCTCTCATCAGTTATCCGGCTGCTTGACGCAGTAGCCAGCACCAACACTGGTGATGTTTCTGCGACATCACCTACAGCCATATCACTTTGTGGAATGTCATATTTACCAGGCTGACGCGGTGTTGCCAGATCGGCTGGAATATCCAGGGTGACTTGCTGACGTTGCACACGGCTGTCTGGTTCGTCCTTAAATACTGAACAACCGGATAGTAAAACGGTTGCCAGTGACAATGTGATACAACTCTTTTTCCAATAATGCACCTGTACTACTCCTGAGAAGGTATTTCTGTTAATAACCGGCTTGGTTCGCCAGATTAAATTGTTCTGATGAACATTCAGACATTACGCCGTAAGGCCAGCCTGCTGTAATGCCTGTTCGATTACCCGATGATGAATTGGTTCCAGTTGGGTCATTGGCAGGCGCAAAAAATCTGACTTTATCAGTTCAAGTCGCTGCAATGCCCACTTTGTTGGAATAGGATTTGATTCAATGAACAACTGATGGTGCAAACCCTGTAGTTTATCATCGAGCAGTTTCGCTTCGTTAAACTGCCCGGTCAGGGCCAGCTGGCATAACTTTGCCATCTGCGCAGGCGCGACGTTAGCAGTGACTGAAATCACCCCGTGCCCGCCGCCCTGCATAAAAGCCAGACTGGTTGCATCATCGCCGCTTAATAGCAGAAAGTCTGTCGGGCAGCGTTGCTGAAGCTCGGTTAAGCGGATTAGTGAACCGGTTGCTTCTTTAATACCGACGATATTATCTATCGTTGCCAGTTCTGCTACCGTTTCCGGTAACAGGTCAACACCGGTTCGGCCCGGAACGTTATATAACAACACTGGTTTACTGGTGGCCGCTGCAACCTGCTGAAAATGCGCCAGCATACCTTTTTGCATCGGTTTATTATAAAACGGGGTTACGGTAAGAAATCCATCAATCGCCAGTTTATCAAGCTCGCGGGTACGGCTAACGCCCTCAGCAGTCGCGTTGCTGCCATTGCCTGCCAGCACCGGGACCTGACCACTTACCTGGTTAACTACCCGGCCAATGATATCAAGTTGTTCAACAAAATTAATAGTTGCTGCTTCAGCCGTAGTACCCATAATAACCAGGCCTGCTGTGCCCTGTTGCAAATGCCAGCTAACCAGTTGTTCCAGGCCTTTATAATCAATATTGCCATCTGGCAGCATAGGGGTAACTAACGCAACAATACTTCCACTGAACATCACAGTTAACGGCTCCACGGTAAAAACAGGCAACGATTATAAGGCGGCCTATGTTAAAGAGTGCGGCAAACAAACACAAGACAGGAAACCGATAATGCCAATAGTTAGCCCAGACTGCATATGTTAAGCTTAGCGGTCTGTTCAGTATCAGCTTTTTCAGAAAATTTTTACCTGGAGTTTTATGTCTCAACAACTCGTCATTACGGCAATTGGTACTGACCGCACTGGTATTGTCAGCAAGCTGGCGCGGCTGGTAACCGATTACAATGCCAATATTATTGACAGCCGGATGGCTGTATTTGGTAATGAGTTTACTTTCATCATGCTTATTCAGGGTGATCAGGCTGCGATAAGTAAAATTGAACATCTGATCCCCGCACTGGGTCTGGAACTTGATCTGACTACCATGACCAAGCGTACAACAGCGCGGCCAAGAACTCAGGTAGCAGCTCACTACGTACTTGATTATTCTGGCCCGGACCGGGTCGGCACTCTCGGCGCGATTACCGGCCTGTTGGCCAGCCAGAATATTTATATTGGCTCGTTACAGTCGGCAACATCGGTTAATGATGATAGCAGCGTCGTTATGCACAGCCAGATGACGCTGGAAATTCCGGATGGTGTGCAGCCTGCGTTAATTGAAAGCCAGGTAATGGCATTGCTGGCAGATTTGGCTCTTAGCGGAACCTTCACAGTCCGCTAGGTTTCCCCCGACGGCACGTTTATTTTCGAAGATTATAAGGAGTTATTATGCAAACATTGACAGCTGGCCAGCAAGCACCAGACTTCACTCTACCTGACCAGCACAATCAGCCTGTCAGTTTGAGCAGCTTACTTAAAGACAACAGAGTGCTGGTGTATTTTTATCCCAAAGCCATGACGCCGGGCTGCACAGTGCAGGCCTGTGGTTTACGGGACAGTCAGCAGCAGTTGGCAGAACACGGTGTTAAAATAGTCGGGATCAGCACCGATGCGCCGGTACGGCTGGCAAAGTTTGCTGAGCGCGACCAGCTTAGCTTCACTCTGCTTGGCGATGAAGATCATCAGGTTGCCAGCCAGTTTGGCGTATGGGGCACTAAAAAGTTTATGGGCAAAGTTTATGATGGCCTGCACAGACTGAGCTTTCTGATAAATCAGGACGGAACTATTGCCCATGTATTTGATAAATTTAAGACAAAAGATCACCACGAAGTAGTTTTAAACTACCTGCAAAGTCATTAGTTAGCAGGCCAACCGGCATTTGTCCTGCTGGCTGGCCATTCTGCCCTGTATTTATGTTAATTGCCGGTACAACGATTAGGATATTCAGAAACTTACAGGAGATGTTATGCATACTTTTACCAGGATATTAGCAGCAAGTGCTGTTTTGCTGACGTTTAGCACTGGCTTGTCTGCCCGGCAAGCCACCGAAATCAAATCAGATAAAGCCACATTACAGCTTGAAATGGTTTCGGACGGGTTAGAACATCCGTGGGGCCTGGCATTTTTAGCTGACGGCAAAATGCTGGTTACGGAACGGGCCGGCCGCATGCGATACGTTAATGCCGACGGCAGCCTGAGCGAGCCAATATCTGGCTTGCCAGACATCACCGTTGCCGGCCAGGGTGGCTTGCTCGACGTTGTGCTGCATCCAAAGTTTACTGACAACAACCAGATTTTTTTCAGTTATAACGAGCCCGGTGCTAATGGCAGCAGCACCGCTGTTGCCAGGGCCACACTTACCGGTGATAGCCTGACTGATTTGCAGGTTATATTCAGTGCCCAACCTAAATTTGAGAGCAGGCATCACTTCGGTGGCCGGTTAGTATTCGCTGATAATGGCGACTTATTTATCACCCTTGGTGATCGTGGTCAGCGCCGCGACGACGCACAAACCCACGATACCCACCATGGCAAAGTTGTGCGGGTAACCACCGACGGCAAGCCCTCAGCAGCAAACCCTTATCTGGAAAAGGACAATGCGCTTGCTGATGTCTGGTCATATGGGCATCGTAATATTCAGGGTGCAGCCCTGCATCCGCAAACTAACCAGCTGTGGACTCATGAACATGGCCCGCAGGGTGGCGATGAAATAAATATAACCCGGGCCGCCCATAATTATGGCTGGCCCGTTATCACCTATGGCGAAGAATACGGCGGCGGTAAAATTGGTAAAACCAGCCAGCAAGGTCTGGAGCAACCACTGCACTACTGGGTACCGTCAATAGCACCAAGTGGCATGACATTCTACACCGGTGAGCTTTTCAAAGCCTGGCAGCAGAACCTGCTGGTAGGTTCTCTTAAGTTCGGTCAACTGGTCCGGCTGGAACTTAGTGGTGAAAAAGTTATTAATGAAGAACGGATAATGATTGGCCAGCGCATCCGCGATGTTCGCCAGGGACCGGACGGCGCTGTTTATTTACTGACAGATCAAAAAAATGGTCAGATTTTACGTTTAACCCCAAAAAAATAACAGGATAAGCCTTTTGTTTCGTTCTAAATCACTCCTTACCGCCAGTTTACTGGCGGTATTTTTTCATGCTGCATCAGCCTATGCTGATGAGCCGGTTGAAATCATTGTTATCAGCGCCACCAACAGCCCTGAAAACTGGCTGCAAAGTCCGGCCAGTATCGATGTAAGCTGGCCAGAACAAGCCGGTTTATTAATTGACAGTGCTCAGTTATTACAGGGTATTGCCGGCCTGCAGGCAGATAGCAGGGCAAATTTTGCTCAGGATACCCGGTTAAGCGTCCGGGGTTTCGGCAGCCGCAGTCCTTTTGGCATCCGCGGCATATACCTGCAGCAGGATGGTATCCCACTGAGCGCACCTGACGGTCAGGGTCAGCTGGCCAGTGTACTACTGGATAATATTGCCAGCGTGGAAGTATTGCGGGGCCCTCTGGCGGTGCTGTACGGTAATGGTGCTGGCGCAGTGATTTCACTGCAGAGCCGCCAGTACACTGAAAATGAACTCACTACTCAGGCAGCGCTGAGCGAACATCACCAGCAGCAGCAACTTAACCTGGCGCTGGTCAACGATCAAAACAGCCTGCAACTGGCCGCGAAACAATTTAAAACCGACGGCTACCGGCCGCACTCAGAGGCTGCTAAAGATCAGCTGCAAATTAACTGGCAGCGGCGTTTAACTGACACCCTTCTCCTGAACTTACGCTATGACTGGGCATATGACCCCTATCTGCAGGATCCGCTTAGTTTAAGCCCGCAGCAGTGGCAGGAAAACCCACGCCAGACCATAGACGCTGCTGAAACCTTTGATACCGAGAAAACCGTCAAACAGCGCCAGACCAGTATCAGTTTGCTTGGTGACGGCGCACAACCGTTTCAGCTCAGCATCTGGCAGGGCGAGCGGGCTATAAATCAGCGGCTGGCATTTCCGGGCTCAGCCATTACATCAGCTGGCGGTGAGATATTACTTAACCGGCAGTATTATGGCCTGAAAAGCCAGTATCAGTTTAGGTTGCACAACAATGTTACGGCCGTTATCGGCGGCAGTGCGGTTAAAACTGACGACCGTCGCTTTGGCTTTATTAATAACTTTGGTCAACGGGGCGACTTAAGACGCGATGAAGACAACACTGCCCGTAATCTTGATGGCTTTATCCGGCTCAACTATCAGCCTACTAAGGCAACCAGTATTCATGGTGGCTGGCGATATACCGATTTGGCCTATCAGATAACAGACTACTTTATCGAGGGTGATAACCCCGATGACAGCGGACAGCGGAATTACTATCAACAGGCTTTTGCGCTGGGGATTAACCACCAGCTAAACCCACAGCTAGCCTGGTTTGCTAGTGCAGGTAAAGGTTTTGAAACCCCTACCCTGGCCGAGCTGGCATACAGCCCGACTGATGGCAGTATTAACTTGCAGCTTGCCGCCAGCACGAATAAACAGTGGGAAACAGGGCTTAAGTGGCAAAGCAGCCAGCATAGAGCCAGCATCAGCCTGTTTAATATTGCAACCAGCAATGAAATTATTGCTCAGACCAGTGACGGCGGCCGTACCAGCTTTGCTAACGCCAGCAACACCGACCGGGTAGGCGCCGAGCTGCAGTGGTATTATCAGCTATCAGCGCAGTGGCGCTCAGAACTCTCTGGCCACATTTTACAGGCAGAGTTTAACGATGATCTCAGGGCCGGTAACCAGTTACCCGGCGTAGCTGCTAATGAACTGCACTGGCAGATTGGTTTTACCCCGCCCCTGACAATACCGCTGCATTTTGCGCTGCATAGCCATTACCGTAGCAAAGTATATACCGATGATGAGAACAGCAATGCCGCGCCGGCTGCTATTCATTTCAGTGCCAGTGTTAACAGTCAGCAGCACTATCAACAGTGGCACTTTAAGCAGTGGCTCAGCCTGAGCAATATTACCGACAAAGACTATGTCGGCGCCGTCGTAGTAAACCAGGCAAATGGCAGATCATTTGAACCTGCTGCCGGTCGCGAACTGGCCGCCGGCATCGCCATCAGTTATCGCTGGTAAGCTTTATTATCTTATCAGGGTTCCACCGAGCCAGACTTTATGGGCTCTGGCTGCGGATGAACCCTGCTCGACCAGGCTTTAATTGTCGCTTTAACCAGCGACGCCAGCGGTATGGCGAAGAAAATGCCCCAAAAACCAAACAGGCCGCCAAAGAAAAGCACAGCAATAATGATAAATACAGGGTTTAAATCAACTACCTCAGAAAATAGTAACGGCACCAGTACATTACCATCTAACGCCTGGATGATTCCGTAGGCCAGCATCAGGTAACCGAACTCTGCGGTCAGACCCCATTGAAACAATGCAACCAGGGCAATAGGCACGGTTGCCAGCGCGGCGCCGATATAAGGCACCAGCACTGAAAAGCCGACACACACAGCCAGTAATAACGCATAGTTCAAGCCAAACAGGGTAAAGACCACAAAACTGACCGCACCAACAATCAGGATCTCCAGGATTTTACCGCGGATATAATTCATTATCTGGCCATTCATCTCATGCCAGACCTGACTGATTAATTTACGTTCTGCAGGCAATAACCCGACAAAGCTGGCACTTAGTGACTCTTTGTCTTTCAGCATAAAAAACACCATCACCGGTACCAGCACCAGATAAATAAGCACGGCCACCACATCAAATATTGATGCCAGCGACAGTGACAGGATCTCCCGGCTGAACGTCATCAACCGCTCATCGGTGGTCTGGATCATCAGGTTAATTTGTTCAGCGCTGACTAGCCCGGGAAACATTGCTGGCAATTCCAGCAGGTAAGTCTTGCCCGCTGCGATCATTGTTGGCAAATCTTTCGCCAGATTTCGACCCTGCGCCCAGGCCGCCGGGATAATAGACATCACAATCAGGGTAATGACGGAGATAAAGGTGACCACTACCACACTGGTGCTTATAGTCCGGCTGAAACCCAACCGGGTAAAGCGGGCAACCGGCCACTCCAGTAAATAAGCAAAAGCGATAGCAACTAATACCGGACCCAGCATGCCACTTAACCAGTAGATGGCCAGAAAACCCAGTAACAGCGTTAAAAATAACGTTACCACCTGAGGGTCTGAAAATTTATTGGTATACCACTTTTTTAACCAGTCCAGCATAACGCCGCTCCAACCCTTTATCTATGACAACAATTAATGGGTCCAGTATAACGAAGTTACAACTTATTTTATCGCTAATTATGTCAGGCAAACGTCAGAGTGTGCTAAATTGACGCTCCTGATGTAAAAACAGTCTGATCAGGCAGAAAGTTTGTGGCAAATACGCCTTTGCTACTGAACTAAAACGGTAAATGACAGACCAATAGTCCAGTTAATCTAACCATCTGACACAACTATCGGGGCAGTATGTCTTTTAAAGCAGCACAGCAGTTTTTCGTCGCTTTTCTGGTCAGTTTCGGTCTGGCAACCGGTTCTGTTCAGGCCCGCTCAGGCTTACCTGATATCGGTGGTAATGCTTTTTCGACGTTAACACCTGAAAAAGAAAAGCAACTGGGCGATGTATTGATGCGCCAGACCCGTGGCAGCTTACCAATGGTTTATGATCCGCTGCTTGACGAGTACCTTAATGATCTGGGTAACCGTTTGGTTGCCCGGGCCAATGACGTTAAATTTCCGTTTAAGTTTTACTGGGTAAACAATAAACATATCAACGCGTTTGCCACACTGGGCGGCAACATTGCCTCGCACACCGGCACCCTGGCAGTATCGGAATCTGAAAGCGAATTCGCGTCCGTAATCTCTCATGAAATTGCTCACGTAACCCAAAGGCACATTGCCCGTTTTGTTGAAGCACAGAACCAACGTGCGCCAATGTCACTGGCTGCAATACTGGGAGCTGTGGTGCTGGCGACGGTTAACCCGGAAGCTGGTATGGCAGCAATGATGGCCACTCAGGGCGCCGCTCAGCAAAGTGCAATTAATTTTACCCGCGGTAATGAGCAGGAAGCAGATCGGATTGGCATGAAAATTTTGGCTGACTCTGGCTTTGACCCCTATGCGGTACCTGAATTCTTTTACAAACTAACCCAACAAAGCCGCTTTGTTAATCAACAACTGGCTTTCTTGCAAACCCACCCGCTGTCGCAGGCAAGGGTCAGTGACACCCGGCTTCGGGCAGAGCAGTTTGAAAGACGCTATGTTCCTGACAGTCAGGATTATATCTTAAGTAAAGCCCGGGTATTAGCCCGTTATCACTTTCCAACCAAAGAAACAGTAGAAATATTTCAACAGCGGTTAAGTCAGCCAGGCGGCAACACCAAGGCCAATCTGTATGGTTTGGCGATAGCAAAACTTGATAATGGCTTGCTGATTGAAGCCCAGAAGATTATTGAAGATTTGCTGCAGCAAGATCCACACAACCTTTACTATGTAGATGTTTATACCGATATTTTACTGGGCCAGAATCAATATAAAAAAGCGCTGGAAATGCTGGAGCAGGAGTACCTGATCCGCCCTAATAATCAGGTTGTCACCCTTAATTATGCCAATGCAGCAGTAAAAGCCGGCAGCTATCGGTTAGCTATTCATCTGCTTCGTAATTTACTGTATTACAAAAACGATAACATTCTTGCCTACGATTTATTATCTGATGCGTATAAGCAACTGGAAGACTTTGCCAAGTATTATGAAGCCAGAGCAGACTTATATTACCAGTTGGCTAATTACCCAAAAGCCATTGATGATTTAAACGAGGCACTAAATCATATTGGTGAAAACTCACGGCTTGAAAACCGGCGGGTCGAAGCAAAAAAACAACAGTTGCAGGCTGAGTTTGACCGGTTAAGAAAAATGTAAACACTGCAGCAATAACTCTGTTCTGAACCAAACGGAAAAATTATGATTACCATTTACCATAACCCTCGTTGCTCTAAAAGCCGCGACGCACTGGCACTTTTACAGCAGCATATCCAGCAACATAATGATCTGGCACTTAACGTTGTTGAGTACCTGAAAACCCCGCCAACCGAAGCCGAACTTACAGCAATATTAGCGAAGTTAAAGATACCAGCCCGCAGTCTGCTTCGTACCGGCGAAACTGACTATACAAGCCTGCAACTTAATCAGCCTGAACTGACGGAACAACAGTTAATTAAAGCGATGAGCCAACATCCTAAACTGATTGAGCGGCCGATTGTCGTTATTGGTGATCGGGCAGCCATTGGCCGGCCGTTAAGTAACGTAAGTGCAATTCTCTGATGGCCGCTCAGGTACTGGTACTCTATTACTCCCGCCATGGCAGTGTGCTTGCGCTGGCTGAAAAAATTGCTATTGGGATAACACAGGCTGGCGCTACCGCTGTTATTCGCAGTATTGCCGGTTTTGACAACAGCCAGCCCGGCCAACATCCTGCTGTCAGTAAACTGGATCTTAGCAATTGTGATGGTCTGGCTTTTGGCAGCCCGGTGCGTTTTGGTAATATGGCGGCAGAAGCCAAAGCCTTCTGGGACAACACCAGTGATAGCTGGCTTAAAGGTGAGTTAATTAACAAAGCCGCTGGCGTTTTCACGTCTTCGAGCAGTATGCATGGCGGCAATGAAGCAAATTTACTCAGTATGATGTTACCGATGCTGCATCATGGCATGGTGCTGATGGGTATACCGTACGCCGAGCCAGAATTACATAATACTCAGAGTGGCGGTACGCCTTATGGCCCTACCCACGTTAGCGGTTTGCAGGGTAATAACAAGTTAACTGTCGATGAGCAGCGCCTGGCCGTGGCCTTTGGCAAACGGCTGGCCCAGCTAAGTATCTCTTTGAAGTCTTCAGGTTTTGATAAACAATGAATAATAATCCTGCTGTGGCAATGGCGCCACGAACAAAATTTTATTTGCAGTTAGCACGGGCCGGTTACTGGGGGTTATGGTTACTTATTCCAGTATGGTTATTATGGCTAGCGCCAGCAAACTACGGCGGCGCCGGTGAAATAACGGGAAATAAATTAATCAGCACCGCCCTGCTTTGGTTACCATTATGGTTGCCGATGTACGGGATCATCAAAGGCAAAGCCTATACCTTTGCCTGGGCAAACTTTATTGTCATGATCTATTTTTTGCATAGCCTGACCAATTTATGGGTCAGTTCAGGTTTATATCAGTTGCTGTCAGGTTTAGAACTGGTACTGGCGACGGTGATGTTTATCGGTTGTACCTATTATGCCCGCCACCGGGGTATTGAGCTTGGCTTGAAAATTCCAAAACTAAAGGATGATCCAAGGCGTTAGGCCCCAATTAGTCTGTTGCTTCGGCAGTTTCACCTTTATAACGGCGAAGCTGCCGGTTAATAAACTTATTGGCTACCAGCATATTTAAGCCCCTTACTAATCTGGCAGCAAGCTGAGGATTATAGCGACTTATGGCACAATACACCGAGGGTGGCGCAGACCAGATTGGATCGGCCGAAAAATTGCCTAATCCACCGTTATTCATAAAAAAATAGTACGACAAATCGACACTCATCACCACATCCAGCCGCCCCTGCTCCAAGCGTTTCAGATTACTCTGCAAAGAATGCGCATCATCCCGGATCACGTCGCCCAAAGAGAACACCTGCTCCAGTTCAGGGTAGGTAAAACCACGGGTTGTGCCAACCCTTTTACCTGCAAGATCTGGCAAGGCTTTTATCGGCGGGCTGTCAGCGCGGCGAATAAATAGCTGCTGGGTAGCAAATAATGGTGGGCTCCAGATATATAAAGAGGGTGTTGCAACCCAATCCGGATTAAGAAAACAGGCAATGTCAGCCTGACCTGACTCCAACCAGCTTTCTATTCGTGCTCTGGGCAAATCCAGATATTGAATATCGAGCTGGCTGACCAGCGCCAGTGCATCCAGAATATCTTTACTCAGCCCCGCACTAAGTGCCCCCGAACTATCGAAAATAGCGTAAGGGGGGGTGTTGCTGTCACTGACCACCGCGCGCAAGGTGTTTCTTTCACTGGCAACAGCAGCGCAGCCAACGATACTAAACAGTAGCAACAGCCTGATCCTCTGCCGCAGGATAAACCGCATTGATACCTCTGAGCATTACAGCCAACAGTGGCCTGTTTATTTAATCTAACATGCTTTGTTAAAATAGCCAGCTACGCCGTGGCCAGAAATTTTAATAAGGCTCCGATCTGATAAGCACTGCAATTCGTAACACTTGTATCAATAACAATTGTTTTGCAGTGAACAGAAGTATGAGTAAACAACTAGCGTTATTTCCACTAAGCAGCTTTATTTTACCTGGTGGTAAAATGCGCTTACGTGTCTTTGAAAAACGTTATATCAGGCTGGTGAAAGAAGCTGGGCTGGGCTCACGCAGTTTTGCAATGGCATTACTCAACCCTTTTGTTACACAGCAACATCGCGACAGGATACTGCCATTAGCAACTGAAGTGGTTATTGAAGATTTTGAGCAGCTGCCTGATGGTTTACTGGGCATTACGGTGCGAGGAGTATGTCGGGTCGAAATTATCAATCGCTGGCAGGAAGAAGATGGTTTAAATGTAGCTCAGGTTACCCCATTGAGCAGCTGGCCGGCAACCCGGCTAAACCAGCGCTACAGTGAGCTTGCCAGCTCTTTGTTACAATTGCTGGCAGAATATCCGCAACTGCAGCAGTTATACCCGGAACCCGAACTTGATAATGCCAGCTGGCTTGCGTCACGCTGGTTAGAATTAATGCCAATGCAACCTGGCTTAAAACAGAAGCTGTCAGCTGAACAAGACCCTCTAACCTGCCTGGAAAGTTTACAGAACTGGCTTGAACACAATACCTGAGCCACTGACTGTCGTTATCTTCAACACCCGCTATTCGATACCCAGATACTTATGCACTTGCACACTTAACCGCCAGTTATGCTTTTTACAATACTCAATAGCCAGTGCAGTTGCTTTTGCTTGCTGACTAATCGGCTGTAGGTAAATAAGCTTCTTGCTGATGTCAGTATCCTCTAATAACGCCAGTAACTGCTCTATATGTTTAGCCATCGCCACCGGGTGCTTTATTTCATCTGCCCTGTCCAGTGCGCCCTGCAAAACCTTATAGCCTCCTTTCATATTAATTTTTGGTGATACGGTAACCCAGCTTTTAGCGGGCACCTGGATTTCAAAGGTACCACTGGTTTCAATCTGGGTTTGATAGCCGGCCTCATGCAAAGTACTGCAAAGCGGATTTAAATCGTACATACAGGGCTCGCCACCGGTTATCACCACATGTTTCGCCTGATAAGCATTTTCCTGAAACAGTGCCAGCAATTGTTCAGCGGTAAGCGCTGCCCACTGCTCAGTTTCAGCTGATTTCGCCATCAGGGTGTCCGTTGCAACCTGCAAATCAGGATTAATTGTCCAGGTATGTTTAGTATCACACCAGGAGCAGCCAACCGGGCAGCCCTGCAGCCGTATAAATACAGCCGGCACCCCGGTAAAGCTGCCCTCACCCTGAATAGTTTCAAATATTTCGTTAACCTTATACAACAAGCCGGGGTTCCTTCAAATGCAAGCAGGTGATCTGACCGCAATGTTCAAGTACAATGCGCGGCCTATTTACCCGCCATTATACAGAGAGAGACAGTGATGAGCCAAAAAGTTGTGGTTATTTATTCCGGTGGTATGGATTCCTTTACCATCCTTCATAAAGCGGTAGCGGCCGGCCACGACGTTTATGCATTGTCTTTCAACTACGGCCAACGGCATGTCAAAGAGCTGATTTGCGCCGCTGAAGTCTGTAAAGAGCTATATATCAACCATAAAATTGTCGATATTTCAGCAATTAACCAATTGATCTCAGGCTCGTCACTGACCAGTGACATCGACGTACCCGAAGGCCACTATGCTGCCGATAATATGAAGTCGACAGTGGTACCTAATCGCAACATGATCCTGTTATCATTAGCGGTGGGTTATGCCGATTCAATTGGCGCCCGGGCCGTATATTACGGCGCGCACTCTGGCGATCACTTTATTTATCCGGATTGCCGGCCCGAATTTGTCCAGAAAATGAATGATGTTTGCCAGATAGCAAACTACCAGCCGGTCGATATCGTCAGCCCTTACCTGTACCAAACCAAAATTGAAATTTTAGCCGACGGCCTCGCCATGGGTCTTGATTACAGCAAAACCTGGACCTGCTACAACGGCCGGGATAAAGCCTGCGGTAAATGCGGGTCCTGTCAGGAGCGTTTAGAAGCCTTCACCCTTAATAATGCGACCGATCCGTTGCCGTACGAATAATCGTTACAACTGATCCAAAACCATTTTATCCAGCATACTGGTTATAACATAGAGTAAAGCGGCCTTGTTGCCGCTTTACGCGTCTTTATAATAATGTAATTTTTCTGACTCAGCGGTGATTTATGATGGCTTTCTGGTTTGCAATTCCTTTTTGGCAACGGGTACTCGGCGCATTGCTGCTGGGGGTTCTGACCGGCGTAGCCCTGGGCGAAACCGCCACGCTATTTAAACCGCTGGGTACGTTATTTATTAATGCCATCCGCATGTTAGTGGTACCACTGGTATTATTTGCCTTGATCACCAGCATTACGTCGCTGGCCGACAATCAGAAAATGGGCCGGCTGGCAGGCAAAACTATCGGCTTATTTCTGCTTACCGCCTTTATTGCCAGTTTAATTGGCCTGACCATAGGTAGCTTAATGAACTGGGGGGATGCATTGCAACTGACTGCTAGTGAAGTGCGTGAACGTACTATTCCACCGGTGGCTGATGTGATCACTAACCTTATTCCGACTAACCCGGTGGCCGCGCTGGTTAATGGCAATGTGCTGCAGATTATTGTGTTTGCCAGCCTGGTTGGTATTGCCATTAATGTGATAGGCGACAAAGCTGAGCCGATGAAAAAAGTAGTGCATAGTGGTGCTGAAATTATGTATCAGATCACCCGGATGGTGATGCAGCTTACCCCGATTGGTGTATTCGGTTTAATGGCCTGGGCAGTGGGTAATTTTGGTCTGGCAACATTGCTGCCGTTAGCCAAGTTTATCGGCGCTATTTATCTGGCATGTTTAATTCATATAGTGCTGGTATATGGCGGCCTGATCAAACTGTTTGGAGGTATCAGTGTACGAACCTTTTTTAAGGCGGTATTGCCTGCACAGCTGGTCGCATACAGCAGCGCCAGCAGTTATGGCACGCTGCCGGTTAGCCATAAGGTTGTTACTGAGGATCTTAACGTTTCAAAAAACTACGCCAGTTTTGTATTGCCATTGGGCGCTACGATTAATATGGACGGTTGCGGCGGTATTTTTCCGGCGATAGCTGCTATTTTTATTGCTCATATTTATGGCATCCCGCTTGATACGCTGGATTATTTGCTGATTGCCGGCACCGCCACTCTGGCATCACTGGGCACGGCCGGTGTACCCGGCACGGCCATGGTCATGCTAACCGTCACCTTAAGTGTGGTGGGGTTACCACTGGAAGGCATTGCCTTTATTGCTGCAGTTGATCGTATTATCGATATGATGCGCACCGCAACCAATGTCACGGGCGATATGATGGTAGCAGTGGTTGTTGGCCGTTCAGAGGGGTTGGTGGGTAACACTGGCGAGCCTGTTACCGCAATGACAACCAGTAACTGATACGACCCAGGCTCCGCTGCCTCAATTATGGTTCTTGCCTCAGCAATGATTATCCAAGCTGAGGCAAGTGCTTGTTTATGCGCTAAATAAGTTTGAATGCAACTGTTTCACCACCGCAGGCGCATCCGCATCCTGTACCAGGAAGCACAGGTTATGTTTTGAAGCACCATGGCAAATCAGCCGCATATTAATCCGCTCCAGGGTTTGGAACAGCTCACCGGTAATGCCTTTGCTACTGTGTAAATGGTTACCAATAACCGCTACCAGGCTTAACCCCTGCTCTACCACCACTTCACAAAACGCCCGCAGCTCCAATAGTGCCGGCTCAACTGCATTGCTAAAGGCGCTGGTCATGCCGCCCTCATCTAAGGTAAGCGCGACGCTGATTTCTGAGGTAGTAACCAAATCGACTGAAATCTGATGGCGGCTTAAAATGTCAAACACCCGGGCTAAAAAGCCGGCAGCATGTAGCATGTCCGGGCTTTTTACTGTGATCAGGGTTTGTGATTTACGCAGAGCAATGGCGCGGTAAGGCGGCCGTTGTTTTACCTCTTTAGCAATCCAGGTACCACCGGCTTCGGGCTCGCGACTAGAGCCGACAAACACGCCAATATTACGCCGCATTGCCGGAATAAGGGTGGCGGGATGCAGCACTTTGGCACCAAAGGTGGCCATTTCAGCCGCTTCATCAAAGCTGATTTCGCCAATACAACGCGCCTGATCGGTTAATCGTGGGTCGGTGGTAAAAATGCCAACCACGTCAGTCCATATTTGGACGGTATCGGCCTGTAAGGCTTCTGCAAGCAAAGCAGCGCTGTAGTCAGAGCCGCCACGGCCGAGGGTAGTGGTTTGCTCATACTCATCCTGGCCGATAAAGCCCTGAGTAACGATCCGCTGCTCACTAAGCAACGGTTTGAGGTGAACCTCTGCCAATTGGGCAATTTGCTTAACCTGGGGCTCAGCCCGGCCAAAGCGGCTGTCGGTGCGCATTACCCGGCGAATATCAAAACAGTGGGCAGCGGCGCCCCGCTCGGCCAGAACCTGGCTGAATAAAGCGGAGCTTAAGCGCTCACCAAATGACTGAATAAGGTCTTTATGCGCACTGCTGTAAACCGCTCCACCGTTTTCAATCAGCGCTTTCAGCTCACCAAGCAACAATTCTATCGCCTGGGCAACTTGCTCAGGTTGTTTTAAGCGGTTAAGTACGGCCAGAGTAATAGCTTCAATACCAGCATAGGCATCATAACGCTCGGTAACACTGGTGGTTTTAGTAATGTCGACCAGCAGGTTGGTCACGCCGGAACTGGCACTGACCACAACGACGCGGATGGCCTGATTAGCCAGAATAATATCGGCACAACGGCCCATGGCATCAAAATCGGCAACGCTGGTACCGCCAAATTTGGCAATAATAAGATTGGACAAGGGTGTCTCTCCTTACAAATAAAATAAGCAGAGCATGGCTTTTGCTAATTGCAGCAAAACGGGAAATAGTACAGACCGTTGCTATCGATAACAAAGGCCAGAAGCTCTCCACCAAACAAACAGGTGACAGTCGGCAGGATTCAGCCTGCCCGACCGAAAGTACACATCACTATATTGTGCACTTTCTCGGCGTTAATCCCCCTGGCCCGTGCTGCGAAGTATAGTCTTCTGTCACGAGTTACCTGGTTAACGCGCCTCTTCTGGTCTATCAGATATGATTGACGGCGGTCACTTTACCTTGTCGACCGCCAGATAGCAATAGCCTTTTAGCCGTCTATCAGCTTAGCGCACGTCTACCGATTTTCCATCGGTTATATTGCGCCGCATCATAACAGCTATAGCTGAATCCTGCCTTAGTAAAGGTAACTTTAATTAACTGTAATGGTTGTTAACATGCTTGATAAGCTCAATAAAAGCATCCATGTCTTTTTCATTCTGGGCGTCACTGTGCCACTTATGATGAAACCCCAGGGTCAGTTGCACTTTTGCAGACTGAAAATATACTTCATACCCATCGAATCCCTGGCTGACTGTCAGGCCATCCAGGGTAAAACCCGCGCCATGGTCGGTATCAACCGGCTTGCCGTGTTTTTCAACCTTAGCGTAAACATTTAAAAGTAATTTACCATCCAGTTCATTTTGCATAGTCAGCCCGTGATTTTTCACTCTGCGTCATTCAAATAGCACAGATTAATGTAAGGTGACTTTTAGCATAGCAGCTAAAAGCTATTGGTTTGATGACTTTACGCAATGCGGGTATAGTACGGTTGTCTTAAAAGGAGAAAAAAATGCAAAAGACGCTCATTGCTACCGCCTTGCTATTCAGCTTTGGCGTCAGCGCCAACATCGTCCAGGATGCGCCGTTAGTTTCTATCGCAACTCATGATGCCTATTTTAATCATTTGAAAGCCCTGTGTGGCAAAGCGTTTGCAGGTAAAGTTGTGGTCGACAACCCGCCTGCTCCCGGTTTTGAGGGTGCGCTGATTATGCACGTCAGAAAATGCACTGACAGTCAGCTGCAAATTCCGTTTCACGTCGCTGACGATCACTCCCGAACCTGGATTATCAGCAAAACCGGCTCCGGCCTTACCCTGAAACACGACCATCGCAACGCCGATGGCAGTCATGATGAGCAAACCATGTATGGCGGCCAGACACTGGATGCCGGTTGGGATACTGCCCAATCTTTTCATGCCGATCAGTATTCAAAAGAACTGTTTACTGCCCGCGGTATTCCACAGTCTAATACTAATATCTGGCAGATGTTTATTTACCCTGAAAAGTTCAGCTACCGGCTTATCCGGGAAGGCCGCGAGTTTCGGGTTGATTTTGACCTGACCCAACCCGTCGCTTTACCGCCAACGCCATGGGGCTATGCTGACTAGTGTTTTACTTATAAAACTAAAAACAACCTTGGAAAACTGGAGCCATTATGAAAACGTCTGTAAAGTTTTCACCACTTTTTATGATCCTGGCAGGTGCACTTACCCTGAGCGCCTGCTCCAAACAACCGGCCACACCGGTCAACGACGGCCAGGCTGAACCTGAGCCAACTGCTGAGCTGGTCGATACCGAGTTTAACCCGCGCCTGGGCGAATATATAAAAACTCTGGCAGCTGATGAGTTTCAGGGCCGGGCACCGGCAACTCAGGGCGAAGAACTGACCGTCGCCTATCTGGAAGAAAATTTTAAACGGATTGGCTTAAAACCCATTGATGGCGACAGCTATAAGCAACCAGTGTCATTGGTTCAGATTGATCCGAAGCAAGTCTCTGATATGAGCTTAACGGGTGAAAACCTGCCTGAAAGGTTTAAATACCGCGATGAAATGATTGCCTGGACAACCCGGGTTACCGAGCAGGTATCGGTTGAAGACAGCGAGATGGTATTTGTGGGCTACGGTATCGTGGCGCCGGAATACAACTGGAATGATTACGAGGGCCTGGATGTAAAAGGTAAAACCGTGGTGATGTTTGTTAACGACCCGGGGTATGCCACTCAGGATCCTGAATTGTTCAATGGCAATGCCATGACCTACTACGGCCGCTGGACCTATAAATTTGAAGAAGCGGCCCGCCAGGGTGCGGCAATGGCACTGATCATTCATGAAACTGCCCCGGCAAGTTATGGCTGGGGTGTTGTAGCCCATGGCTCGCCGATAAAATTCGATCTGGTTAATGAAAACAAAAACATGGACCGGGCAAAAATTGAAGGCTGGCTAACTACAGAGTCTGCTGAAAAACTGTTTGCCAACGCCGGCACTGATTTAGCAACTATGCATAAAAAAGCGCTGGAGCCTGATTTCAGCCCGGTAATGCTCAATGCCAAAGCGTCAGTAACCGTTAACAATAATTTACGTGAACTGACCTCCAGCAATGTGGTGGGCTATATTGAAGGCAGTAAATACCCGGATGAATTTGTATTGTACATGGCCCACTGGGATCATCTGGGCATGGACTTTTCTAACCCCGACAATAAAGTGTTTAACGGTGCCCAGGATAATGCCAGTGGTACAGGCGCAGTTATTGCGCTGGCAGAGCACTTTGCCAAACAACCTCAACCGGAGCGCTCTGTTGCCTTTGTGCTGGTAACGGCAGAAGAACGGGGCTTACTGGGCTCCGCCTGGTATGCTGCTAACCCGGTATTCCCGCTGGAAAAAACCGCCGCCGCCATTAATATGGATGTAATGAACATGTATGGCCCGATGAAAGACATGGTTATTGTTGGTCTGGGTAATACTGATGTTGAGGAAATTCTGGTGAAGTATACCGAGCAGCAAGGTCGTTATGCCGTGCAGGAGCCGAATCCGGAAGCGGGTATTGCCTATCGTTCGGATCACTTTAATCTGTCGAAAAAAGGCGTACCTATCCTGTATGCCAAAGGCGGTAATGATCATTATCAGAAAGGGGCTGAATGGGGCGCAGCGCAACGGGCAGAGTATAATCGTTGTTGCTACCACAAAGTACAGGACGAATGGCGCGCCGATTTCGACCTGCGTGGCGCCCAGCAGGACCTGTTCCTGTACTACCGGGTAGGCAGCGAGCTGGCAAACAGCCGGCAGTGGCCGAACTGGTATGAAGGCAACGAGTTCAGGGCTATTCGCGACGCTTCAGCTGCAGCAAGGCAGTAGTTTGCTGCCAACGGATAGCAAATCAGACCAGGGCAGCCAGCAGGCTGCCTTTTTTTCAACGCGCTTAGTGGCAAACGGCAAGCTTGCTAATTCAGAACTTATTCAGCTAGGCTGAACTACATTAACAATTATTGTTGGCAGTGAATAACTTAGCTGATGGTTGCCGTTGGAAACACTATGAAACGTTTGTTAAAAGCACTGCTGATTTTCGTTATTGGCATACCGGTGTTAGCAGCCGCTGGCTATTGGTATTTACAGCAGCAAATTGCCGCGGCAGGTATAACCGAGCTGCAACTGGATATCAAACGGCTTACCTTACGAAGTGTGTCGCTGGCCAGTGTTAGCTTTGAGTTAGCGCAAAATGGCAGCTTGCATCAGGTAAACCTGCAAAATGTTGAAGTTAACTGGCACTGGCCAACCGCCTTTAATCCCGTTTTACAACGGGTAACTGTTGGCCCTGGCCAGATATCACTCGGCCAACCGGCAGCGACTGCCACTGCGGCTGAAAGCGCTGTGACGCTGCCCACCCGCTGGCAATTGCCAGACTGGCTGCCAAACCATATACAGCTAAACAATACCCGTTTAAGCCTGCCCTGCCCTGCAGGCCAATGTCAGCTGCTGCTGAACGGCTACCTGACTTACGTTACAGATCCGCAGCATTCAATAGCGGACAAAGTGCAGCCTGACAACAGCCATCCGGCATACTGGCAAAGCCAGCTGACTGTCAGCCCGCTCAGTTCACAATTGGTTGCAGCGGGTAGCACAGATGGTGCTGATCCGGCCATTAATAACATCTTAATAGATGCCAGCTATCAGCCAGTTCCAGAGCCGACACTGCAAATCACGCTACAGCAGCAAAACCAGTTTGCACTGAGTATTAAGCAGCATATTGCTCCGGCAAGTATGCAGGCCAATACCGAGGTTGTGTTAGCGCTTTCACCGCCACTGCCTGCTAACCAGACATTGTTACAGCAATGGGGAGTTGCCCTGCCACAAGCCTGGCTGACACAATTTCAGCAACCGGTCCAGCTATACGGTAAATTGCACTGGCAGCTGCCAGCCAACGGTGATCTGACGACCCTGTTCAGCAACCATGACATCGAAGCAACGCTGGTCGCCCGCGTACCCGACCCGTTTTATCTGCCTGCGATCGGCCTGATCCAGGGTGAACTCAATGCTGAGCTACGCCTTAAAAACCAGCTTGTGGAACGTTGGCAATTCAATGCTACCGGCCGGCTGTCTGAGCTGGAACTGCCAGCAACCCTGAGCGAATACAGCCTGACCTTAAGTCCGCTGCAATTTACGGTAAGCGCCAAGACTTCCGAGCCGCTCAATCTGGCCGCCCTGCCTTTGCAGCTGCAACTAAGCAGCGACGGTGCCAACCGGTTAAAACTGGATAGCGAACTTACGGTTGATCTCAGTGCCGGGCCGACGCTCAGGCTTGGCAAGGCAGATTTACAGCTCAATATCGACCGCCTGGAGTTGGCAAATAAGGCTGCAACACTTACCGCACTTGCTTTAAAAACCCGGCTAACAGGCTACTGGCAATCTGAAAGCTGGCAATTTCAACTGACGGATAACAGCACCCTGAGCGGCGGCGTTAGCAGCGACACCCTATCTGTCAGCAACATTAAAGTATTGCTGAAAAACAGTCAGATCAACGGCGATGAAACCGGCCTTACGACTTTTGGCAGCAAGCTGGATTTGAGCGTCAATAGCCTCAGCCTACCGGCACTGCTAAGCCTGAACTGGCAGTGGCAGGGCCTGCTCAGTGGCAGTCCGTCACAAATAACGGTTAAAGACGGCCAGCTTAGTAATGATGCGGGTATCTCACTGGCTCACCAACTGACTTATCAGACAGCAACCGGAGAACTGGCCGGACAATGGCAGTTAGCTGAGGTTTTTCTGCTGGCAGGTAATCCGCTTGCCGGCACCCTGACCGACTGGCCTGAACTGCTGACCCTGAACAGAGGCAAAATAAGTGCCAGTGGTAATATTAAGATGAATAACAACAAGTTTAGCAGCACCAGTCAGTTGCAGCTGGGGGATGCGGGCGGTATTTATGACCGCAGCCTGTTCGCCGGCTTAAATGCGACTGTCGATGTCACGATTAACGAAAACACCTTGCAATTAAACTCAGACAACTTACAGCTTAACCGGTTAAATCATGGTATTGAGATGGGGCCGCTAAATATCAGCGCATCAGCCAGTGTGCCGTTAGCAACACCGGACCAGTTAACCGTTAACCTACGACAGGCTGAGCTACAGTTAATGCAAGGCAAGGTTACTGCCAATCAGCAGCAACTGGATTTCAGCCAGAACACCAACCAGATAGTGGTGCAGCTACAGCAAATTGATTTAGCCAGTTTACTGCAACAACACCCATCCAGCGATTTAACCGGCAATGGTAAACTTTCCGGCACTGTGCCAATTCTTGTTAGTAACAACGGCGTTAGTGTTAACGATGGCCGGATAGCCGCAGAAGCCCCCGGCGGCCGCTTGCAATATCAGTCTGCAAGTGCCAGTGCGATGGCAAAATCTAACAGTAATATGAAACTGGTATTTGACGCACTGCAGGATTTTCACTACAGCGTGCTAAGCAGTGATATCAGCTATGATACCAGTGGCAAATTAGTGCTCGGCTTAAAATTACAGGGCCGAAACCCAAACCTGCAACAAGGCCGGCCGATAAATTTAAATGTTAATCTGGAGGAAGATTTACCAGCGTTGATCACCAGTCTGCAACTGACAAATAAACTGAATGATCTGATAACCCAACGGGTCAGACAATACCTTAAACAACAACAGGCGGCAGCGGCTGCTAACGGAGAAAAACCATGAAACGACTAGCCGGTTTGGTGGCAGTAGCAAGTTTGCTGTTGCTCGCCTGCACCCCAAAGGTTCAGGTAGAGCTACCTAATGAACCGATTAATATTAACCTTAACGTTAAAATTCAGCATGAAATCTATATTAAAGTAGACAAACAGCTTGATGAGTTATTTAGCGAAAACAGTGGCTTATTCTAAGGAGATCGTACTGATGAAACTGACAAAATTCCGCCTTCTGCTGGCCAGCCTGCTACTGGCACTAAGCTTACCGGCCATGGCAATGAATCTGCAGCAGGCGATGGCAGCACTGGCGCAGACAAAAGCACAGGGCCTGGTTGGCGAGCAACCCAACGGTTATCTGGGGGTAGTACAAAGTACCGAGCATAGTGAAGCGGTGGTAAAACTGATTAACGATGCCAGACGTGCTGAATACACCAGAATGGCCAGGCAAAATGATATTGCCGTTGCGGATGTTGAAGCGATTGCCGGCCAGAAAGCAATAGAAAAAACAGCCAGCGGTCATTTTATTCTGCTCGATGGCAATTGGATTAAAAAACGCTAACATCCTGTCTCACTACTGCCAGTTCAGCTACTGCGCTGGCAGTTAGACTTTAGTCGCATGCCTATTCAATACCCGCTGATGTACTATGCTTATTACCAGCTGAGTTAATGCTGTTTTTTTAGGCAGAGGGTGTTGAATGAACGCGATATTTTTAATGTTGATGGGCTTAGGCGCTATGGCACTGGGCTTTTTTGTCTATTCAAAGTTTATCTGCGAAAAAATCTTTAAAGTTGATCCGCATTTTCGCACGCCAGCGCATGACATGCAGGACGGCATTGACTACGTGCCAACCAACAAATATATCCTGTGGGGCCATCACTTTACCTCGGTTGCCGGTGCTGCGCCGATAATAGGCCCCGCCATCGCGGTGATCTGGGGCTGGGTACCCGCTTTTTTATGGGTCGTATTTGGCACCATCTTTTTTGCCGGGGTGCATGATGCCGGCGCTATCTGGGCCAGTGCCCGCAATAAAGCAAAATCAATAGGATCATTAACCGGAGATATCGTCGGCAACCGTGCCCGCAGTATCTTTATGATTGTGATATTCCTGGTGTTGCTGATGGTTAACGCCGTATTTGCAGTGGTAATTGCCGGTCAGCTGATTAATTTCCCCAGTGCCACTATTCCGGTCTGGGGGGCCATCGTAGTGGCGCTGATTATCGGTCAACTTATTTATCGCAAACTTATCGGCCTGCTAATGGTTACTTTTATCGGCGTAGTCGCACTGTACGCGATGATTTATGCAGGGCCCATGCTGCCGCTTGCCCTGCCCGAAACTCTGGGGCCACTTAGTGATAACCAAAGCTGGATTATCTTACTATTCGGCTACGCAGCTATCGCCTCCCTGTTACCGGTTTGGATGCTGCTGCAACCGCGCGATTATATCAATGGCATTCAGTTGTTTATCGGCTTAATTTTGCTATATGGCGCGGTATTGATTTCTGGTCCGGAACTGGTTGCACCGGCTTTTAACACTAACCTGCCAGAGAACACCCCCTCGATGATCCCGCTGCTGTTCGTAACCATTGCCTGCGGTGCTATTTCCGGCTTCCACGGTCTCGTTTCCAGTGGTACCACCTCAAAACAACTGGATAAAGAACCCGATGTGCGGTTTGTTGGTTATTTTGGCGCCGTAGGCGAAGGCTCATTAGCCTTAGCGGCCATTATCGCCGCCACCGCCGGCTTTGCGTCTCTGGCCGACTGGCAGGCTATCTATCACAGCTTTGGCCAGGGTGGCGTATCGGCCTTTATAAACGGCGGCGCCAATATTCTGCAGCAAGGCGTTGGCCTGGATACGGTACTGGCACAAACCCTGTTAACGGTCATGGTAGTATTGTTTGCCGGCACCACCATGGATACCGGCCTGCGACTGCAACGCTATATTTTTCAGGAATGGGGCCATATTTATAATATAACCTGGATGCAAAAAGCTGCTCCGGCCACGTTGCTAGCGGTTGGTACCTGCCTGCTCCTGGCCTTTGGCGCTGGCGGCGATGGCTCGGGTGGTATGTTAATCTGGCCGTTATTTGGTACCACCAATCAGTTACTGGCAGGCTTAACTTTACTGGTCATCACCGTGATGTTGGTTAAAAAACGCCGGCCAATGTGGTACACCCTGGCACCGTTAATTTTCCTGTTAGTGATGACGACGCTGGCGCTACTTACCCAGTTAAAAAGCTTTTACGATAAAGGCGATTGGTTCCTGTTTACCCTGGACTTAGTGGTACTGGCAGCGGCCATTCTGGTATCCCTGGAGTGTTCAGCTACGCTAACCAAACAAATTAAGGCGAATAAAAACACGCCGGTTACTGATAAACCATGAAGCTGGAGAAGCTCAAGGCCTGGCTACGCCAGGCCAGTTTTTATGCCGAAGAGGCTTACAATGCTCCCTATCGCAGTGCGATAGCGCGGGCTAAAAGGGAGCAGGACGATTTGTTTATGCTGCTGATTTTCTCAGAAATGATGGGGGTGCCCAACCCTGCAAGTTATTACACCCTGGAGTTGCAACCACTATTGATGGAGCGTTTTCACGACTGGCACACCCGGATGGGCATGGAGCACTCACCGCTGGACAACATTAAATGCTGTTAACAGACAAACGGTTGCTGCTAGTCGGTGGTAAAGGCGGTGTGGGTAAAACCACAACCAGTTCGGCACTGGCTTTGCTGGCGACAGAACGTGGCAAAAAAGTCCTGTTGGTTTCCACCGATCCGGCGCACAGCCTGAGCGATGCTTTTAACCGCCCTATTGGTGACAGTATAACCCGGTTGGCACCAAATCTGGATGGTCTGGAACTTGATCCGGACCGGGAGGTTGAGCAGCACCTGGCTAAAGTCACCGCCCAGCTAAAACGCTTTACCCGGCCAGAAATGTACAGCGAAATTGAACGGCAAATGCGCTTAACCCGCCAATCGCCAGGCGCGCAGGAAGCAGCTATGCTCGAGCGAATTGCCAATGTGATTGAACTGGGTCTGAAAGACTACGATTTAGTGATTTTTGATACCGCCCCCACCGGCCATACCTTACGCTTACTTAGCTTGCCAGAGGCCATGGCTGCCTGGACTCAGGGTTTGCTCAATGCCAATAAGCGTTCAGATAAACTGGGCGATGTGCTCGGTCATTTAACCCCCAAAGCCGGCCGCGATGTCGATAACCCGTTGGCGGATCCAAACGAACACGCCACGGCCGGCATGGATGAGCGCAATAAAGCCATTACTGAAACCCTGCTAAGCCGGCAGCGTTTATTACAGCGCACCCGGCAGATCCTCACCGATAAACAGCAAAGCGCCCTGCTGTTCGTATTGACGCCGGAAAAACTGCCTATTCTGGAAACCGGCCGCGCGGTACAAAGCTTGCTGCAGGAAAAACTGCCATTGGCCGGCTTAGTCGTTAACCGTATTTTACCTGAAAGCGCCGATGGCGAATTTCTGGCAGCTCGCCGAGCTCAAGAGAAAGTGCATTTGGCCCAGATAGCACAGGATTTTTCGACCCTGCCCCGGTACAAAGTGCCACTGCAAGCCACGGACATTCAGGGCCTTGCTGCGCTGCAACATATGGCAAGCTTGCTGGAGCAAGCCGGTTTATAGGGAAAGTCCTAAAGTATTTGCAAGGACAGTTAAACAGCACCATAATTTTAATTTAGTGTGTAACAGCATATTTCTGTTCAATTCAAAGTATAAATACCTGAGCTAAATAATGCCTCCATTCAATTATCACGTTCAGCAAATCCTCGCTTCAGGTAACGACAGTTAATGCCAGTTAGTTACACTTAAGCAAAAACCACTTTAATTATTCGCCTCCAGGCTGCTAAAGCTGCTACAAGTACTTCTTATCTAGAAATGCCCAAGGCCTGAAAACTTTGTGGCGATCAAACAAACGACAAATTCACAATAGAACACTAACGTATGGAGGAGGTTGAACTTGCCTGACGTTAAAACAACTTTTATAGATATGTTCAGAATTATCTTTATGCTGTATCTGACGCTTAATGTCAGTTCTGTTTATGCTAAAGACACGCTTGGTATCGCTTTAGGACAAGGTTACAGCGCTCCTTATATATCAGCGATAGATCCCTTTGGTTTAGCGGCAACATCTGGTCTTATGCTGAACGACCAAATTATTGAGATTGGTCATGTATCAATTTCATTTAAATCTCAGGCAAAAGCTTTTCTAAACTTAAAATCGCCAGGCAAGCCTTATATAATAGTAATAAAACGAAATGGTACGTTGCATGCTATTACTATCGACCCGCATAGAGCCCCAAAAATATGGTCAAGGCTCCAAAGTACTGATCCCTTTGCTGCATGCTACTTTTCTCCGTCAGTTCAATGCATAAAGTCATTTGTTGAAAAACCAATGCATAAAGACCCACAAACCCGGTTTAGAAATTATTACTCGGTTATTAATGATCTGGTTAAGTTAGAGCAAATGGCGGACGCACAAGCACTGCTGAGTGAAATGCAGATACTTTTCTATCAGTTGCCTCAGGATGCAAATATGAACATAGCCGCATTAATCGAGGCTATGGCGCTTTTCGGGCAGCAACCTACCGAGAAAATGGCAGTTTTTGTGTATCAGAATATGTCTAAAACTTTTTTGTTTTCGCTATTTTCTCAAGCTGAATTGTTTGCAAAATATGGCAACTTAAAAGCAGCTGGTGTTTTCCTTGATCCGCTTATCTCGCTGGCAAAAAATGATCCAGATCACCTAAAAGATGATGCCGCTGCTTTTGGACGTGCTTTAGCAGCCACCAACAATCACCAGATAATTGAGTTTCATGTACAAAACAAACATCATAAATCGGAATGGAAGAATAAATTATTACAAGAGGCGTTGCTCTATCATCTTAAAAATGAGCAGCAAGAATCTGCAGATAAAGTATGGAAAATAATCTTTGGAACACCACGCTCATGGACCGATGAAG
Source organism: Arsukibacterium indicum (assembly GCF_019100565.1). Classification (GTDB taxonomy): domain Bacteria; phylum Pseudomonadota; class Gammaproteobacteria; order Enterobacterales; family Alteromonadaceae; genus Alishewanella; species Alishewanella indicum. Next base: position 66,182 of record NZ_JAHRID010000011.1, read on the forward strand.
ATTATCTGAGCTATGTACGGTTATTTAGAAAAATGCACAATCTTGACGCAGCACAGCATATGATCAACAAAATGCAAACACATTATCAGAGCTTATCCGAAGGAGACAAAAGCATTTTCCAGTCACTCGCAGCAGGCAGGCTGATACGAGCCTACGGCGCGAATGGTAATATTCATCAGGCTAAACTTTTGATTAATCAATACTTTGCAACAAACCCATTAAATCACATGATGGCGCTTGTAGTTGAGGTTGCAAATAGCAAAAATAGCAGAGGTATAGCTTTACAACATTTCAAAGATCTATCGGTACTACTTGAAGATACCCACAAACGCTTAAAAACTGCCTCCAACAGTCAACGACGTCAACTTAAAGCAAGCGAGTTAGAAGCATTCTATCAGGTGCAGGCGGCCTACCTTAACACCAACCTTACTCTGCAAGAGGTTTCTGGATACAAACTAAGTAAATTTGCCCACGAAAAAATTATCGATAGCTTGTTAGAGGTCAGAAAGCACGAGCAAGCCCTGATCTGGACAGATTACGTTAATTCGGAATTAGGTAAGTCGTATAAGTACGGTACTATTTTTGCTTCCTTTGGCTCATCTTCCACGTCAAAACAAATTGAAAATCTTAAAAGGCACCCAAAATTTCCTGAATATAACCAACGCTTTTACCGGCATCATTTAAAACGACTATATTGGAATGGCTATTTGGACGATGCACAAAAGCTATTTAACAAATTATCAGAGAATGAAAAACGTAATGCGGTACTGAGTCAAATACCTTATGTTGTTAACTGCAACAAATGTAACTTATGAATTGACATCCCAGTCAGCCTGCGATTTTTTCAGCTACCGCGTTTTCCCCGCCAACGATCTTTGACAGCCGAAGGCTGTATATCATCACGCTCTGTTGGCAATTTGCCTTTTTTAGTACCTCTGGAACGAGCCCTGATATCAATATCCACTTCCTGACGTTCAGCATCAAGGCCATGATCGGCTTTCCGTTCCGACTGAGTTTTGGGGTGTCGAAAAGCTGAGTTCATAATATATCTCTTCTTTGCTTTTGCCTGGAAAAGTATTTGTTGTTGTGCAAGACTATAGTTTCAGTCTAATCCCAACCAGCTTGGAGCCGCCATTTCTCCAACTCCTTGCGGTTACTTTCATACAGTCTGAACAGGTTGCCTTCAAACTGCTTTACAATTTCGCTATCACAGGGGTTTTGCTGCATAAACTGATATGTGGCACGACTTATATCAGCAACCGTAATCCTATCCTTTTCCTGTGCAAGTAAGTTCAAAAACGTTTCACTTACGTTCCTTCCCGTGCGAGTGGAGTCGAAATCAGCCACCCGCTTAAGGGTGTCATAATGCTCTGGCTTCACCCACCATTGCTGGGTTTCAGTGCCCCAGGCCTTATGCGAGGCGGGAAAGCCATATTCGTAAGTCGTTGTTTTTACCCATTCTCGCGACAATTTCAATCCCTTTGCATTTTCGGGCAAACAACTAGCATAACGTGTATCGAAATTCAGCAAGTAGGCGGTCATTACGGGCGCGATCAGGCTAATATTGTTGTACCATTCGCGGGCAGCGCGATCCTCTGCATCGGTGGCAAACCCTTTGCCAGCTGCAATTCGCTCCAGGTCACGATGTGCGCGAGTCTCCTTTGAAGCCGCCCCCTGAACTATTACTCGCCGGTAGTTTGCGTCCATCTGGTAAAGAGTACCGGTATCATGATTCACGACGGCGGCAAGGTAGGATTCTGCCGTGCCGCTTGTTTCGGCCTGGACGATAACGTGTGTTGTATCGCCAGAACCAAAAACGCCCGTTGATGGGCGCAATATTCCGCCAACTCTGGAGACATTGGCTGTCTGCACAAATTTATCTGTTGGGCCATCTGTCCGCTTAAAGACTGCTTCCATCTGTTGATTTACATAGTAGCGTTCCGCATCCCTCATCTCACCGGGTTTACGGGGTAATCTTGCCCGAATCGAAAAATTCGTTTGTGGTGTGCTTCTTAATATATTGTTATCAATAGTTGACCAAACACCAACCCAATGAATATGAAGCGAATTGCCCGAAGGAAAGTCTGGGGCACAATTTATACCGTGACGTTTTCGGTCAAGACGGCTGGCGCTACTCTCTGCTATAACCGAAGTGTTGCCGTTATTGTATACCTCACCATTTATCGCTCCAAGGCAATCATGTGTGGCTTCATAAATGTAGCCTTGATATTTTTTGGGATTTCTTGGGTCAGGCCATAATGTCATCTCGATCGTGAAACCAGCTACTTCAGTAATCCAAGCACCTGCTAACTTGTCAGAAGTAACCTGATTTGCCAAGCTGTTTGCTGCATATAAAAGTGCAAGCAGTATTATTGATATCAAGTTTTTTTTCATCATTTCAATACTCTCAATACTTGTAGACTTAGCCAAAGCACAGATCGTGTCAGGCAAGCACTCACTACCGAATTGATAATTACTGTACAATATGGCAGGAACGAGGAAACCCCCACCCTATTCCAGGAACTAATAATGGCTGTTCCTCTTCGAAAGCTAATAACGGATCTATTAGGTTATTTAGCCATAAAATTGGCTGGGAGCACGAAGCTTGCTCATATTCGAACCGAACCACCGCTTCTATATTGCCATTTGCACCTAAATCAACCAATTGCCGCACTATTCGAGCTTGTTCATCATATTCGTAAATAAAGTCATAGCGGGTAAAAGTCCGACCGGGCAAGGGGATTATTTCATGCTCCTCTCTAACCAGTAGCTGGTCTTCGAACACATAAGTTGTACTTCCCAGCGCGCTGCCATCACTAGCTGTATCCACTACTTTTTCAATTTTATTATTCAACCAGAAGAATTGGGTAACAGTGCCACTTAAATCCGTTTTTGTTTCCAGTTTACCATCTGGCATGTACTCAAATTCTACACGGTTTTGCAGACTACCATCGGTTGTATTTCGCTGTTCCCAGGCAAAGAGCCGACCGTCTGAATACGTAAAAGTGGTTGCTAATGTCAGATCTATCACAGGAGTAAAATTATTATCTGTAAATCTTAAGTCAGAATGATTTAAGGTAAAATCTCCATCGAAGCCAACGGTAATAGCGGTTGTGGTATCGTTCGAGGAAATGATCACATACTCAGTTACCCGATGTTGATCGTCAACAGTAAAAGTTTCCTGATGCCCTACAGACTCGTCACCCGTTATAAAAGAGCCGAGTGAAAATGATTCGAAATTAGTATCAGTTGTACCATCATCAGTATACGTATAAGTTCCGGTCTGATACCTGTTTTGCACGTCATACTGTAAATTTAGCTGCCCCTCAAACACCCCGTTATTATCAAAATCGTAATATATATTGATTAAACGGCTTTGCTCTCCAAAATCAATATCTTCTGCTGGTTCAACGGTAACCTGAACTCGATCCGTTGCTGTTAAGCCTTCTGAATCTGTTGCTGTTAGTTCAAAAACCAATGTTTGTAACTCAGTAACGTCCGGTGCCGTAAAGCTACTGCTCGTAGCATTTGAATTAACTAATTCAACTTCCGGCCCGGAGATTTGCTGCCACTCAACAACAACAGACCCTTCTGCATCGGTCGCTGTTCCATTTAAAAATACAACCTCACCGGAATAAACCTGCATATCACTACCAGCATCAACAACGGGTACAGTATTTACTGGAGGGGGAGTAGGCATTTCTGGCTCGTCACTATCCCCACAAGCAAACAAACTTAGAATAAAACAGCTTATTATTAGAAGTTTATCGAACCGGCGTACTGTACAAGTATTTGATTGTTGTAATGGTAGTTGATACATAGCAACTATCTCCGTGAAGAAATTATTAATAAAAGCGAGGAATGAACACTACTTTAATTAATATCCTGAAATAGCTACTTATCCAGCATAATGACATTCAATGATTTCTAACTGGCGCTATATACATTTAAGTGCCGTTAACTGACGATGCTTTTAACTTAAAATTTTTTTTACTGTTGAAACGTGCAATTCATAACCAGCTTGGGTACCATAAAATCATCAATGCAATACAGATGGCTGAACATGGATGACAGAAAGCGAAAGCGTGGCATAAAGGCATCCAGAAACAAACTAGAAGCAGCGATGTTAGCGAGGGGCTTTGAAACACAAGCTGCCTTAGCTCAGCAAATAGCATTAAATGAAGGTATCGATAAAGCGCCGCGTGATCTGGTTAACAAAGTTTTTCGTGAGCAAGCGGTGTCTCCCCATAATCTGGCAAGAATTGCACTGGCGTTGCAAGTCGAAGTTCATACCATTTACATGTCACAAGATGACAAACCGCTTGCACAGATTCACTCTAAACAAAATATTCAACCCAATAAAGCCTCATTCGTTTTTAGCAAAAAAAGTACCTATTTACTACCGTCTTCAACCAGTAACAACCTAAAAGCCTCCCGGTACAGCATAGGTATTCTTGGCGTACTGTTATGTATCAGCATAGTTGCAATGGGGTTCAACTGGCTGCAGCAAGAAACCCACAAAGCACAAAACCCTCGAGCTAAGCTTGTATCCTCAATAGGCAAAGCTCTCGTTGTCATCCAGGCACCGGACGACTTACAGCAATTTGGCACTGAACTCGTAACGGAAATTTCTGCTATGCCGTCGATAAATGCCACGATGCTAACTTCACAGGAAGCGTATTCCATCCCCCCCGCTGAAGCTTTGTTAAAGTGGCAGGCACACGGTGTATTACGCCTGGAATATCAAAAAAGACAATTTTACATAATGGTTACAGCAACTTTCACTACAGCAAATTACAAAAATGTTATCTTGCAAAAAATTATGCACAACAGTGAATTAACACACGATATAGCTGTTATTAGCGCCGATATCCGTTCACAAATTCAGCAATTTGTTGATGGTAATATGCCTAATCCGGTTATCACATCGTCAGCTGAATCACTGCAGCTATTATTGCTTGGCAAAGAGCAATTGTTTACCAGCCGGTCAGAAAAGGACTTTAGCAAAGCGTCAAAATTATTTAACCAGGCCGCTCATGAAGACCCTGAATTTAGTGCGGTGTATGCAGAACTTTGTCGTACTTATGTACGCATTAGCTGGATACATCAAGAAACACCGTCGCTTGAGCGTGCTGCAGATTACTGCCGGCATGCGTCCGATTTACCCCACTCCGTTGCCACTGTTACAGCAAATGCTGAATTGTTAGCACGAACAGGTCGATTAGAGCAGGCTTTAGCGTTAATAACAGCAAATATTCCGCTTGATACCGCCAACGCAGATACCCTTGCACTACTTGCCGCATTGCAACTGGAGCAATTTGAAAGGGATCGCCGCGATACTGATAAGCAACTTATTGAGGCCAACGCCAGAAAAGCAATATTACGGACACCGAGGCACTGGCAGGCGCTTAATACTCTGGGTAATTTATATTTTATGACGGGTAACGTGCAGCAAGCTAAAGTTCATTTTGCTAAAGCGTCAGAAATTGTTAAACATGACGTGATCCTCGCAAATCTGGGAACTTTGCAAATGTGCCACGATGAACTAGAGGACGCTGAAAAAACTTACCGGCAATTAATTACTAGTTTCGAAAACAACTACCTTGGTCACGAAAGTCTTGGCAAGGTGTATCATTTTCAGCGTCGGTTTGAGCTATCTCTGCAGCAACAACTTTTCGCTATCGACAAACAGCCTGAAGTCGCCATTCATCATGTCTGGGCTGATCTGGCAGGAACGTACCTAAAACTGGAGCAAGACTCTGATGCGAAAAAATATTATCTGCATGCACTAACGTTGCTTGAACGAGATGAGTTATTGGAAAATATATCGTCGAGTGATCAAGTACATAAATTATACTACCAAACAAAACTGCTCACTCTAACCAATAACGATAATTTAAAAGACAAGTTAAACGATAAAAGTGAGCAGGCCGGTTTGTTACAAGCTCGCACTCAATCTCTGAGCATCAGAGCAAAGAGTCATCTGGCATGGATTCTGGATATCACTGGAAATCCAGATACCAGCAAACAATTGTGGCAAGAAATTTCTACCTTGTGCCCGGTATATTTGCGTTCTGCAGCATTAGCTACAGAGCAAAACAATCCCTAAAAGACCGCAAGCCGCAGGATATTATGCAGCTGATTTTCAAAGAAAGATCCGTTACCCTATTATTTTTTAGCATTGGCATAGTACACAAATGACTCCTCGATATTCTCTGCTAATAGTTTGTATTACTGTTTGCACCATAAACCTGATCGCAATTGCAGCGGCGGCAGAACAACCTGACACCAACAACGGCGATTTTAAAACTGCGGTACTGGACGGTTACTTAAAGCGCTGTGTCGAAGTACTGCATAGCAAAGGCTATAGCAGCGAAGACATTAAAGCAGAATGCAGCTGTGAGCTTGATTATATCGAGCAGAACTTTGCTATATTTGAACAAATGCTGGGTAACAGCGCAGCTGACAACCAGCAGCGGATAAATGATTTTAAAAAACAATTACTGCAATGCAAAGTGAAACCGCATGCCACCCAATAGGATGGCAGAAGTCGCCGTATAACGCGCTGTTGCAGTTATCACAATATCGCTGCGCCGATGTATCCATTTTGGACTCACCTATATTTTCCCGACCTGAATGATTCTACGTTAAGCAGTTGTTTTAGCAACAGTTGTCCGCATAATTATCGCGGACACTTTTCCTGTCCGCGGACACTTAAACAGACCACTCACAATTAATCATTTCCTTAAATATCATAAACTTAAAAGTTGGCACCAAAGCTGCTTTGTCCTTGCAGCAAGTACGACTACAAGGGCTGATTATGATCCAGGGTACCGAACAACAAGACATTATAATGCAACGACCGGTCAGCAGCAGGCTGCGCCGCGTGCTGCCCGCTGTCATCATTGCAACTATTGTCATCCTGCTGATCCTTGCCTTGTTCCAGAGCATGGCAAATAACGGTGCCAGCATGGTGGTCTCGCGTAACCAACTGCAGTTTGCCACGGTGCAACGCGGCGATTTAGTCCGGGATATTGCAGTACAGGGCCGGATCGTTGCTGCCAATGCCCCTACCTTGTACAGCCAGGAAACGGGTCAGGTGCAGCTGTTTAAACAGCCCGGTGAAGCCGTAAACCACGGGGACATCGTGGCCACTATCACCAGCCCTGCCCTGCAAAGTGACTTGCAGCAACAACAAGCCGTGCTCTCAGGCATGACCTCTGAAGCGGAACGGGCCGTGCTAAGCGCTCGTGAGCAACAACTCGACATTGAGCAGGTGATGAATAATGCCCAGGTAAACTTATTGGCGGCCCGACGCGAGTTACAGCGCGCAACCCAATCCATTGAAATGGGTGTGATCCGACAGTTAGACTTTGATATCGCCAAAGACAACCTGACCAAAGCTGAACTGGAGTTTGACCACGCTAAACGCAAGGTCGAATTGGCCCGGGACAAACTGGCTTTTGAGCAAAGCTCACGGGCCCAGGATATTCATCGCCAGCAACTGGTGGTTAATGAACTGGAGCGCAAAGTTGCCGCCCTGAATATCACCGCGCCGGTAACCGGACAATTAGGTAACTGGCTGGTTGAGCAACAAAGCCATGTATTGCCGGGGCAGGCACTGTTAACCGTTATCGATTTAAGCCAGTACGAAGCCGAACTTGCGGTACCGGAGAGTTACGCCCGCGATTTATTACCAAACCAGCAAGTAGAGATTGTTATTGCTAACGAGCAATTAAACGGCGTGATCAGCTATATCGCTCCGGAAGTTCGCAATAACCAGGTCAGTGCCCGGGTTCGCTTTGACCAGGCAGACAGCATGGCACTGCGCCAGAGCCAGCGCCTGACGGCCCGGGTGATCCTGGAACATAAAACCAATGTGCTGAAAATTGCCCGCGGAGATTTTATCAGCTCTGGTGGCGGTCGACAGGCTTATCAGGTGCTCGATAACCAAGCAGTTCGCAAAAATGTCGAACTAGGTGCCCTGTCAGTACAGTGGGTTGAAATTTTAACCGGGGCAACCGAAGGCGAGCAGTGGGTAATATCTAACCTTAACGAATTCAAAGATCTACAGCGGGTTAATCTGAATTAACTAACCGCGCTAACAATAATAAACAGCAAAAGGACAACTAATGATAACGCTAACCAATTTAAGCAAAATATTCCGCACTGAACTGATTGAAACCCATGCCTTGCGTGATGTGAACCTGCAGGTCAATGAAGGCGAATTTGCGGCACTGACCGGCCCGTCCGGCTCGGGTAAATCCACCCTGTTAAATATTCTGGGCACCCTGGAAAATTTTGATGAGGGTGACTACCTGCTGGATGGCAAGTCGGTTAAAGGCTTATCTGATGCGGCCCTTTCCAGACTACGCAATGAAAAAATCGGGTTTATATTTCAAAGCTTTAACCTGATTAAGGACTTCAGCATTTTTGACAATATCGAGCTGCCATTGCGTTACCGGGGGCTGAAGGCTTCTGATCGTAAGCAACGGATTGAACAGGCCCTGGAATTAGTCGGCTTACATGCCCGTCGCGACTACCTGCCCGGCCAGCTATCAGGTGGTCAGCAGCAGCGGGTCGCCATAGCCCGGGCTATTGCCGGTGAGCCGCGTATTCTGCTGGCCGATGAGCCAACTGGTAACCTCGATTCACTGATGGCTCGCCAGGTTATGGAGCTATTAGAGCAAATTAATCAGCGTGGCTGCACCATTCTGATGGTAACGCATGACCCGGAACAGGCACGGCGTGCTGGACGGCATATTCAGATTGTTGATGGTCAGTTACATGACAGTACCCTTTATCAACCTTTGGCAGCAGTACAAGGAGCATGACATGGATAATCTGCTGCATGCATTTGCGCTGGCGCTACGCAATATTAAACGCGCACCACTACCTTACTTACTGACAGTATTAATTTTAAGCCTGGGCCTGGGCATGTTTTTCTCTAATGCCACCCTGTACTACTGGCTGAATCATGATCCATTACCGCAAAAAAGTCACAGTCTGTTTTATCCACAGATAAACAGCGTGCTGCAACCCTGTGACAGCTGCACCGAGCCAATGCGGGTGTTAAGTTATCAGGATGTGCAAAAACTCAGTAGCAGCGGCATTCCTTCGGCACAAGCGGCGATGTTCCAGTCAGCCGGCTATGCCCGCCTGCCAGGCAACAGCGACGTTAGCCCAACCCCGGTTCGGCTGCGGGTTACCCAGCGCGACTTTTTTACTCTGTTCGATGTTCCCTTTTTGCATGGTGAACGCTGGGCCGATGATACGGCCAGACGCGAGTTAATTCTGAGCAAAGCCAGCGCCGAACGTTTTTTTGGCCGCAGCAATGTGGTGGGTGAAACGCTGCGCCTGGGCAACGAATTATTTACAATTAGCGGTGTCTTACAAGACTGGGAAATGCTGCCAAGGTTATACGATGTTGCCAACGGTCTGAACAGTGCCCGGTCAGCTGATATTTATCTGCCGTGGGAGACAGCTTTTGATTTGGGGATCAAGTCTAATACCACCACCATGTCACGGGACGAGCGTGATTACAGTGACAACTTTGCCGTAAATGGCCGGGAAGGACAATTTTATCAGGCCCAGTTCTGGGTGCAGCTGGACTCACCACAACAGGTAACGGCTTATCAGCAATTTATGCAACAGCTGGTACACAGCGAGAAAGAAGCCGGCCGTCACCCCCGGCCTGAAGCTAACCGTTTAACCAACATTCTGGATATTACTGAACACTTTAACGCCCGCAACCGGCAGTTGGATGCGTTCGCCCTGGTATCCCTGCTGTTCTTGCTGGTTTGCCTGTTTAACGCCAGTCATTTGTCGCTAAACCGCTACCTCGCCAGTCAGTACGAGTTCGGGTTACGCCGGGCACTTGGCTGCAGCCGCAGCCAGCTGCAGCAGCTTATTCTGGCTGATGTTGCGGTCAGTGCAGCTCTGGCACTGTTTCTGTCACTGGCGGTTGCTGCAGCTGCAATGAGCTTAATTGCCAGCCTGCTGCCGGCCACCCGCAATCTGACCAGCTGGAACCCGCTTATGGTGCTGACAATGGCGGGTACAGCCTTAATTGCCTGCTACCTGGTCACCTTATATCCGGCTCTGCGCGCCTCTTTTGGCAGCCTGAACCGCCAATTAAAATAACGGACAACGATCATGAGCTTAACCTTATTGTTTAAATCCTTGCTGCAACGTAAAGTCATTACTGCTCTGCTGCTGGTACAACTGACCCTGACCCTGGCGCTGCTGAGCAACAGCGTGTTGTTAAGCAGCCAGGCTTATCAGCTAAGTAATCAGCCTACCGGCCTGCAACTGGATACCACGCTGGCAATTGAACTTAAACCCACCGACGAAAACCTGATTGTTCATCCGGCTCTGGGTGACCTTATTCAGCGGCAGCTGGCGGCGCTAAGACAAATCGGCGGTGTCAGGCATGCAGCATTTAGCAATCAGACACCGTTATTATTTGGCGGAATGAATGGCAATGTTTATGTTGAAGGCAAACAAGACACCACAAATATAGAAATGGTGCCCTATAACTTTGCCGAAGCAGAGTTGTTCGATACGTTGCAAATGACCCTGCTGCATGGCCGCTGGTTATCTGCGGAAGATAAAAATACCGATAATGTGGTAATAACTGACAAACTGGCAAAACAACTGTTCAGCGACAGTCATCTGGCCATTGGCCAGCAAACCAATGGCGGTAACATTGTCGGTGTTGTCGCCGATATGATGTATCAGCGTTTTGCCAGTGATCAGTATTTCGGGCTGTTTTTTAACCGCGACTTAAACCGGGCCGACTATGGTTATCGTTTGCTACTGCAGGTAGAACCTCAGGCGGTGGCTGCAGTGCGTCAGCAAATTTACGACAGCTTGCGCCAGGTTGAACCTGAAATTGATATCCAGCAGGTGGTAAGTTTGCGCCAGTTGCATCGCGATTACTTTGAGCAGGAACGTGGTCTGGCTATTTTGCTGTCGGTATTAAGCGGCCTGATGCTGGTAGTCGCTATGATTTCAGCCTACAGCCATGCGTTATTTCACGGAGTGCAACAACAAAATGAAATTGGGGTTAAGCGCGCGCTGGGTGCCAGCAAACAGCGGATCCTGGTAGAAGTACTCAGCGAAAGCTGGCTGACCACCGGCATTGGCGCAGCACTGGGCTTACTGGCCAGCTATCTGTTGCAACAGCAACTGGCCACTGTGATTTCGTTACCCGCGCTGCCGCTCTGGCTGCCACTTTGCGGTGCACTGACGCTTCTGCTTTGTGTCACCATTGCAACATGGTATCCTGCGGCGATTGCTACCCGGGTCTCTCCGGCCACTGCCACTAAAGCGTTATAGGCCATGCTTAAAATATTGGTAATTGACGATAACCAGCCAATTTGTCAGGCTCTGCAAACCCTGTTCTCGCTGCAGGGCTATCAGGTTTGCTGCGCCACATCACCGGCTTTAGCCTGGCAGGAACTGGCCGGCAACAATATAGATTTAGTGCTACAGGATATGAACTTCAGCGCCGGCCAGATGGATGGCGACCAGGGCAAAGCTCTGTTTTATCAGTTACGGCAGCAATACCCCGACCTGCCAATCGTGTTAATGACTGCCTGGACTCAGCTTGATATGGTGGTTGAACTGGTAAAAGCCGGCGCTACCGACTATATCGCTAAACCCTGGGATGATCAGCGCCTGCTGTTAACGGTTAGCAATGCCCTGAAGTTAAAGCAGCTTGCTGTGCAGCAGCAGCGGCTTGAGCGCGAGCGCGAGGCCGCTTTTGCCGGTAAGAATTTATGCAATATGGTATTTGCCAGCAGTAAAATGCAGCAATTATTGCAAATGACTCTGCAACTGGCACCATCCTTGGCGGCAGTGCTTATTACCGGGCCAAATGGTGCCGGTAAAGAAGGCATTGCCAATGTCCTGCATGCCAACTCACCACGCAAAAATAAGCCATTTATCAAAGTAAATATGGGCGCGCTACCCGCTGATTTAATGGAAGCTGAACTGTTTGGTGCCGAAGCCGGCGCTTACAGTGGTGCCAGTAAAACCCGGATTGGCCGGTTCGAAGCAGCAGACGGCGGCAGTATTTTCCTCGATGAAATTGGTAACTTGTCACTGGCCGGCCAGGCCAAGCTGCTACGGGTACTGCAAACCGGTGAATTTGAGCGCTTAGGCTCCAGTACAACCCGCCACACCGATGTCAGAGTCATCAGCGCTACCAACAGCGATTTAACAGCGGCAATTAACCGGGGCGAGTTTCGCCAGGATTTATACTACCGGGTAAATGTAGTGCAACTGCAATTGCCGGCCCTGAACGAGCGGCCGGACGATATTCCGGTACTGGCCCGCTATTTTCTGGCAGGTAAAAAAATGTTAAGCAGCGCCGCCGAGCAAAAACTGCTGGCGTATCAGTGGCCGGGGAACGTGCGGGAGTTACAAAATGTCTGTCAGCGATCACTACTATTAAGTAACAGTACAGAAATTCAGGCAGGCGAGCTTGGTTTGCCTGAGCTTTCTGTACCCGCTAAACGTTCGCTGGACGATATCGACCGGCCGCAATTAGAGCAAGCGCTGCTGCAGGCTGGCGGTGTGGTATCACGGGCGGCCAAACAACTTGGGATCAGCCGTCAGGCCTTATATCGCCGTATGGAATTTTATGGCATTGCAACCCCATGAAATAGTGCCTGAACCAGGGCGCTATCGCGCCAGGCTGCAGTTATCCAGTCGCAGTCGCCTGACGTTGTGTTGTATGTTGTTAACGGCACTGGGCCTGGCCGGACTGGCGCACTTTAAGCAGCTGAGTTTGTGGTATATCCTGGCAATTATGGCGGCAGCAGTTGGCCTGTGGCTGATGTTCAACTGGGTTCTTGCGCCACTGCGCCGGGAAATACTGGCGCTTAATCTGCACGCTCAGAATTTACAGGATGGCAGCTTTAATACCAGCGCTAATCAGTTGCAGGTTGATGAACTTGCACCACTGGCCACCAGTTTAACCCGAATGTCGGCACAATTGCGGGCAGAGCGTGCCAGCCTTTATCAGCGGGAATTGTTACTTGATACGATACTGCAAAGCAGCCCGACTGCTTTTATTCTGACCAGCCATGCAGATACAGTAATAATGGCCAATCCTGCCGCCTGTCAGCTGCTGAATAACGGCCGGAAATTTAACGGCAGTAAGTTATTCAGCCTGAACAACCTGAGCACACCGTTACAGCAGGCACTGGCTGCTAAACAGCAGGGTTTGATCCGGCTGGATAACAGTAATCAGTCGGTCTGGCATTTATCGGTAAGCCAGTTTCAGCTGAATCAGCAGCAACACTGGTTATATTTGTTAAAGCCGCTTACCCGGGAAATTCAGCGGGAAGAGCTTAACGCCTGGAAGAAACTGCTGCGGGTTATTGGCCACGAGCTCAATAATACCCTGGCGCCATTATCGTCGCTGGCGTTTTCAGGTAAACAAATTGCCGACCAACAACAGCAATCTCAGTTATCTCAGCTGTTTGACACCGTTAGCGAACGTTGTCTGCATTTAAACCAGTTTGTACAGGCCTATATTAATTTTGCAAAGCTACCCCTGCCACATCTTAGCAACGTTAACTGGCCACGGTTAATTAATCAGTTACAAGACCAGTTTGAGTTTGAATTGCTAGGCGATTTACCCAAAAGAACCTGGCTGGCCGACTCGCAGCAGCTGGCCCAGCTGATGTTAAATGTTTTAAAGAATGCCCACGAGAGTGGCTCAGCCGCTTCTGATATCAGCTTGCGTTGTGTTGAACTGGCCAACGAGTTGCAGCTGCAAATTACCGATGGCGGCGGTGGTATAGCTGAAGCGCTGCTAAACCAGGTGCTGGTACCATTTTACAGCAGTAAACCCAGTGGCTCCGGCATCGGCCTGACCTTATGCCGCGATATCGCCGAAGCCCATGGTGGCAGTATCAGCTTACGCAACACCATCTCAACGGCAAGCGGTGCAGCCGTCAGCGGTCTGGAAGTGACCATCCGCCTACCCGCCGCAAACCAGACCACTACTCCCACATCAGGCCAACATTAGCATCCTGAGCCTGCTGCAACAGTTTTAACAATGGTTCAGCTCTGGTCTGCAGGCTGACCGCTGCCGGTTTGTCATCATCCTCATTTGCCGTTTCGTTTGCCGGCGGCTCGTCCCGGGCTGCCTCTTCATCTGCCTGCTTTTGTAATTCCTGCTGCAAACGGGCCCGGGCATCAGCTACGTCACCGGCAAACATCGCGCTTGGCAGTTTGCTGTCCCGTCCCATCATTTTCAGCAGCTGCAGCCCTACATTAGTATGGTAATCGACACTTCTGCCCGCTTTACTTTTAAAGGTGATCATAGTAACTCCTTGTTATTTACTGCTACTCTGACAGCAAGCATAACCTACTATTCGTTAATTTATGGTAAAAGAAATAAAGTCTGACTACATTCTGGCAATTGATCAGGGCACCACGTCCAGCCGGGCCGTTGTTTTCAACCGGCAGATGCAAGCGGTGGCTATTGCCCGTCAGGAGCTGTCATTAACCTATCCGGCTGCCGGCTGGGTTGAGCAGGACCCGGAGCAAATCTGGCAAAGCGTATTAGCCTGTATCACTGCGGCCATTGCTAAGGCCGGCCTGACGCCAGCCAACATTGCCGCAATTGCCATCAGCAATCAGCGCGAAACCACCATTCTTTGGGATAAAGAAAGCGGCGAGCCCATCGCCAATGCGATTGTCTGGCAAGACCGGCGTACCGCGGCATTCTGCCGGCAACTGCAACAACAGGGGGCGGAAGCAACCATCAGCCAGAAAACCGGCTTACGGGCCGACCCGTACTTTTCTGCCAGTAAAATCGGCTGGCTGCTGGATAATATTCCTGATGCCCGCGCCAGAGCCAACGCCGGTAAGCTTTGCTTTGGTACGGTAGACAGTTTTATTTTATCCCGGCTTACCGGTGGTAAGGTGCATGCTACCGATGCCAGCAATGCCAGTCGCACCGCACTATACAACCTCAGTAGTCAGCGCTGGGATCCGGAGTTATTGCAATTGTTTAGTATTCCGGCCAGTGTGCTGCCTGACATAAAAGACAGTGCCGGGCTTTTCGGGCACACATCAGTAGCGATATTGGGTGCGGCTATCCCTGTATTGGCGATATTGGGCGACCAACAGGCGGCATTAATGGGTCAGGCCTGTATCAGCACCGGTATGTTAAAAAGTACCTATGGCACCGGCTGTTTTGCTGTGGTGAATACCGGCAACACCATTATTTGCAGTAATAATCAGTTGCTATCTACCCTGGCCTGGCAACTAAACGGCAAAGCCACTTATGCACTGGAGGGCAGCATTTTTATGGCTGGCGCCACAGTGCAGTGGCTGCGCGATAAACTGGGGATTATTAACCAGGCCAGTGATACAGAGGCGCTGGCTGCTCAAAGCAGTTATCAGCAGTCTGAATTACTGATCCCGGCTTTTACCGGCATGGGCGCGCCCTACTGGCAACCGGAGGCAAAAGCCGCAATGCTGGGGATGACCCGGGATACCGGCAAGGCACAGTTCGCTGCGGCGGCGCTTTGCGCAGTGGCTTATCAGACCGCAGATTTACTCAGTGCCATGCATCAGGATGGCATTAACATCGCCCGGCTGCGGGTCGATGGTGGTATGACAGCAAATAACTGGTTTTTACAGGCCCTGGCCGATTTATGCCAGCAACAGGTACAGCGCTGTAATACTGCTGATGCTACGGTATTTGGTGTTGGCTTTTTAGCCGCTGTCAGTCTGGAATACTTTGATGATATTTCTGCTATCAGCCAGTTGTGGCAAGCTGATCAACAATATAAACCACAAATCGATGCTGCTGCACAGACGCAGTTATACCAGCGCTGGCAAACAGCAGTTGCTGCAATACTGAAGCAGCAGCTATAGTAGTAGTGACTAAATAACTATAAATCTGAGGGCAAGATAATGGCAAAGGTACTGATCACCGGCTTTGAACCCTTTGCCGGCGAAACACTGAACCCGTCATGGCAGGTAGCCAGCGCCCTTGACGGCTGGCAGCTCGATAACGAGGTAACGGTAACAGCAGTCCGCTTACCCTGCGCCTTTAAGCAAAGCCTGCTGACGCTCGAACAGGCTGTTAATCAGGTACAACCGGCGGTAGTTATTATGCTTGGTCTGGCAGCAGGCTGCAGCCAGCTGATGCTGGAAAAAATTGCCAGCAATTTTATTGATGCCACTATTGCCGATAATGCCGGTCAGCAACCCCGTAATGGCCTGACCGCCTCTCATGGCCCCGCCGCTTATTTCAGCAACCTGCCACTTAACGCTATGTTGCGGGCGCTGCATTTACAGCATATTCCGGCTCAGCTCTCACTGTCTGCCGGCAGTTATGTCTGCAACCATAGCTTTTACGGCCTGATGCATCTGATAAAAAACCAGTATGCCAGTATCAGAGGCGGTTTTATTCATCTGCCCTATCTGCCTGAACAGGTATTAACGAAACCCGGCATGCCCAGCATGGCCCTGGCAACACAAGTTGCTGCCTTGAAAATTTGCATTGAAGTTAGTCTGCAGCAGCAAGCTGACCAGTTAATTGCCTGATAGGTTTTGCCAGGTTACTGAGTTTTAAGCTGAAAAAAAAATTTAAATTTAACGCTTGCATAAATTTTAAGCATTCCTTATGATGCGCGCATTCGAAAGGCAAGTCATCTGAAAAGGTGATCACGCAAAGCTTCAGGTCTAACGGGGAAACCCTATGATAGCTGGGCTGCCGTCGCAAATTGCGATGTTTTATTCTGTTTCGTCCAGAGTTAAACGCATGACCTTTCGTGTATCGCAACCCAGGTTGCTAACAATGATCGTGAACTGACTCAATTCGGAGCTTGAATATGAAAACCAAAATTATCGCTTTAGCCGCTGTAATCGCTGCCACCTCTTTTGTAAGTACTCCTGTTGCCGCCGACGATCAATTAGCTATTTCTATTTGCTCATATGTTGCTGCAGACAGCCGTAATAACCTGCGTAAAGTATTAAGCGACAACCGGATCCGTCTGTCAGCTGTGTACAACGGCGTGGTATGTGACGGTTTACCTCTGGTACGCCATGCAATTAAACACAATGCCAATGAAACGGCCGAGTTTATGATTAAGCAGTTACCTGGTAGCGTTGTTGCTGCATCAGGTGACGCTGAGTGGGCACAAAGCAATGGCTTTGGCGCATCACCGGTAATCAATGCCATTAAAGAGCGCAGCGCCAGCTAAGCTGCTGCTTATTTAATAACTGAAGTTAGTAACAAAGGCGCCTGTGGGCGCCTTTGTTGTATTTGGCGAAGTGCTGCTTCAGCTTACGCCTTCAAACCAAAACAATGCTGTTTAACATGCTCAGCAATACCTACACCGGCCTCCGACATCGTCAGATAGGTTTGGTCGGCGCCTGCGGCAATAATGTCTCTGGCCTCATCATTATGCATACTGTGCGAGACAATAAAGCCCTGAAAACCTGACGCCCGCAGTTTTTTTGCGGCAATCACTTTAGCTTCCACATCATTCATACTGAGAATAACGGCCTCTACCTTGCCAAAATCCAGGCCCTGCCAGAACACC
This sequence comes from Arsukibacterium indicum, assembly GCF_019100565.1. GTDB lineage: Bacteria > Pseudomonadota > Gammaproteobacteria > Enterobacterales > Alteromonadaceae > Alishewanella > Alishewanella indicum. The sequence continues at coordinate 83,764 of NZ_JAHRID010000011.1, forward strand.
TGATCTTCTGCATCAGCATAAAAAATATTAATGCCCTGCTGCTGATGATCACTTACCTTAGCCGGATCGGAGTCCATAGCAATAATTTTGCGATTAGCCTGTAAATAGTTATACGCCGCCGTGCCGGTACGGCCCATTCCCATAATCAGTACATCTGCATCACCCAGCGACACCGGTTGTTCATCCGGGTGGTGAATATTGCGCTCAAATTTCAGCAGCCGGTTGCATAGCCGGTCGTACAGCGGGTGCGCCAGCCGGTTTAACGGCGCAGAAATTACAAATGAAATAGCCACGGTTAATGCCAGTGGTACCAGCCATTCCGGCAGCACTACACTGGCAACAATCAGACCAAACTCGCTGTAATTGGTCAGGCTCAGGCTGGCCAGAAAGGCACTGCGCGCCCGCAATTTAAACAGCACCAGTAGCAGGAAAAACAATATTGCTTTAATTGGCAGAAGCAGCGTCATTACCCCGGCGAATAACCAGGCATTGGCATCCGGTAAACCATCTATACCAATTTGCAAAAAGAAGCCGACCAGAAAAAACTCTTTAATACTCCACAACGATTTCGATAACTCGCCTGCCCGCGGATGTTTGGCCAGCATAGCGCCAAATACCAGGGCGCCGAGCTCTGAGCTGAGGCCAACCAGTTCAAAACCCTGACCGCCAATCACCAGCGCCAGCAGCAAACCGAACAGGATCAGTAAATCTTCATGACCACTGGCATCCAGCAATTTATATAGCATTGGCCGAAGCAGCGGCAGCGCAAATACCAGCAAAGCCCAGAGCGAAGGCACCGTGCCACTGGCCACGCTCATTACCAGAAGTGCCAGTAAATCCTGGACAATCAGAATACCAATTGCCACCCGGCCATGAAATGCCCGTAACTCGCGCTTGCTTTCCAGCACCTTTGCGGCCAGTACTGTGCTGGAAAACGCCAGGGCAATTGCCAGCATTAATGCCTGGTACCAGCTTACGTCAAAAATAAACAGTACTGCCGGCAGCGTTAACACAATCGACAAGCCAAAATGCAAGGTGCCACCGCCCAGCACTTCAGCTTTGGCCAGGCTGCGGACATTTAGTTTTAAACCGACTGTAAATAACAGTAACAACACCCCTAAATGGGCAACATGATGAATTATTGAAGAGCCTTCGGCCGGCAGGCTCATTTCAGTGGCGGTGGCGGATATAACAAAACCGGCCAGCAGGTAGCCAATTAATGGCGGTAAACCAATTAACCGCACCAGCAAGCCCAGTGAAAATGCAAAACCTATCCAGACAGCTTCAAGCATTTGTTATTCCTATGTTATTTGACTGGCTTATTATATCTGAAAAAACATCACCGTTTTTAATGTGGATCATCAATATCAGGCCGGCCCGCCGGCGACACATCATCTTTACGCCGGTTAAACAAGCTGCCATTAGCCCGCTGAACCCACTCGTTGTAGGTTCGGTGGACGCCGCGCCGCATAGCCGACGATGAGCTTTCCAGCACGCCAATACCAACCAGCACCGCCACCACCAAAACGGATAATTTAATGGCGACTAAATCCTGGCCAATCCCAATACAAACCCCAATAGCGGCCAGTACCCAGATAGTGGCGGCAGATGTGACACCCAGCACCATGCCATCGCGGCTTAGCATTACGCCGGCGCCCAGAAAACCAACACCGGTTATTACCTGGCCGATAATCCGCGAGGGGTCGGTCATTGCCGAATTAACTGACATCGATGCCGCAATAAAAACATAAGTGCCCATTACAATCAGGATAGAGGTGCGGATGCCGGCAGGTTTACCACGCAGTTGTCGCTCTAAGCCAATAATAAAGCCACATAACAGCGCCGTTAACAGCTCAGGCCAGCCAAGCGGTTCTATTGCCACTATACTCTGCCAATCCGGCATATTGTTCCCCTGAATATTGTTGTTATTTTAATCTGACGGCGGCTTTAGCGGCCTGCCACTCAGCCTGGGTAATTGGCGTGGTTGGCTGCGCAGTTGTCGCCTCATCCCGCTTTGCTTGCGCTTTTCTCTCAGCAACCTTTTGTAATATAGCGTAATTCTCAGCATCTGATCGCCTGTTCCAATCAACTATCTCGGTAATATAGCGATAACAGCCAACACACATTTTTTCACTGTTTAAGCGGCAACAGGCCACACAAGGTGATTCAGGCATAATTTTGTCGGCTCTGTGGCCCCTTTGGTCGTATTGTTTTTCGCACAGGCTTAACTTTATCGGCGCTTTGTGCCAATCTGGCCTGCATATAAAAAGCGATTAAAACGCTAACTATAACTAAAACCGCCACGGGAACCTACCAATGACCATATTTAAACCCTGTTTACTGGCACTGGCCATTGCCAGTTTAACCTTGCAAGCTGACGATGATCAGCCAAAGTGGGATGTCAACGCGCCTCAAGGCCAGTTTGAAACTGTTGATATTAACGTGCAGCAAGGCAGCTGGATGAATGTTACGGTAAGCCCCGATGGCAAAACGCTGGCGTTTGACCTACTTGGCGATATTTATACCATGCCCATAAGTGGTGGCAAAGCCACCGCCCTGACCAACGACATAGCCTGGAATATGCAACCGGTATTCAGCCCGGACGGCAAAACTATCGCCTTTACCAGTGATCGGGCTGGCGGCGATAATATCTGGCTGATGAATGCCGATGGCAGCGAGCCGCGTGCGGTAACCAACGAAACCTTTCGCTTACTGAACAGCCCGGCCTGGAGCCCGGATGGCCAGTTTATTGTTGCCCGCAAACACTTTACTGCCAGCCGCTCATTAGGCGCCGGTGAAGTTTGGCAATATCACGTTAGCGGCGGTAATGGCGTAATGTTAACTGAGCGGCCAAACGATCAGAAAGATTTAGGCGAACCGGCGTTTTCAAAAGACGGCAAATACATTTACTTTTCACAGGACGATACCCCGGGTAAAACCTTTCATTACAGCAAAGACTCGGAATCCGGCATTTATGTAATTAAACGCTTTGAGCGAGCAACCGGTAAAATTGAAGAGCTGATTGCTGGTGCCGGTGGCGCAATCCGCCCTACACCGTCACCCGATGGTAAATACCTGGCTTATATTCGCCGGGTCGATTTTCAAAGCACTTTATTTTTATATGATTTAAGCAGTGGCGAACATATCAAACTCTACGATGGCCTGGATCGTGACATGCAGGAAACCTGGGCCATTCATGGGGTTTACCCTACCTTAAGCTGGACCCCAGACAATAAAGCGCTGGTATTCTGGGCCGGTGGTGAGATTAAACGGCTGGATATTGCCAGCAAGCAGGTGGCAACGGTACCGTTTGAAGTGAATACCAGTAAGCAAATTCAAACCGCAGTGCGCTTTACCCAGGATCTGGATAAAACCGACGTAGACGTGAAAATGCTGCGGTTTGTTAATGTCTCACCCGACGGTAAAAAAGCGGTATTCACTGCGCTGGGCCATTTATACATTACCGACTTATCTGATCCGAAACCGCGCCGGTTAACCAAGCAAACTACTGACTTTGAGTTTTACCCGGAATTCTCCCGCGATGGTAAACAACTGGTGTATGTCAGCTGGAATGATCAAACTCAGGGTGCCGTTAACCTGCTGAACCTGCGTAATGGCCGGGTAACCAAACTAACCAGCGAGCCGGGTAAATATATTGAGCCTACCCTGAGCCCGGATGGCAAAACGGTGGTGTACCGCAAAATTGGGGCGGGCAGCATTCTGCCACGGCAATGGTCGCTGAACACCGGCCTGTATAAAATCAGCAGCCGCGGTGGCGACAGCGAACTGATTGCCCGCAATGGCCGCGCGCCAATGTTTGGTGCCAGCAATGATAAAGTGTATGCAATGGATTATGGCAGTTCGCCTCGCTTTATCAGTATTGATTTAACCAAACAAACCCAGCAAACCCTGTACACCGCTAAATTTGGTACCGAGTTTAAATTATCACCCGACGGTAAATACCTGGCCTTTGCCGACCGCTTTAAAGTGTTTGTTACCCCCTTTATTGAACGGGGCAGCGCTATTGATATCAGCGGCAACGATAAACAATTGCCGGTAAAGCAGCTGTCAGTGCGCGCCGGCGAATACATCAGCTGGAGTGGCGACAGCCGCAACCTGTACTGGAGCTTAGGCCCCGAGCTTTATCACGCCAGCATTAACGGTTTGTTTGAGCACAGTGCAGACAGCGAAGCGTTTAAAGTAAAAAACGGCATTAACCTTGGCTTTAAATTCCCGGCCGATATCCCGCGCGGCACCGTGGCCTTTGTTGGTGGCCAGGTACTTAGCATGAAAGGCGATGAAGTTATTGAAAATGGCGTGGTTGTGGTTGAAAACAATAAAATTGTGGCTGTCGGCAGCCAGGCAGATGTTGCCATTCCTGCCAGCGCGAAAGTGTTCGATATCAGTGGCAAAACCATTATGCCGGGTATTTTTGATGCCCATGCCCATGGCAGCCAGGGTACTCAGCAAATTACCCCGCAACAAAACTGGCTGAATTATGCCGGTTTAACCTTTGGCGTAACCAGCATTCACGACCCGTCAAACGATACCCGCGAAATTTTCTCGGCCAGTGAAATGCAACAGGCTGGCAAAATTGTCGGGCCGCGCATTTTCTCTACCGGTACCATTTTATACGGCGCAGAAGGTGCCGGTTATACCTCGCATATCGACAGCCTGGACGATGCCAAATTTCACCTGGAGCGCTTGCAGAAAGTGGGCGCTTTCAGTGTTAAAAGCTACAACCAGCCAAGGCGTAATCAGCGCCAGCAGGTAATTCAGGCAGCACGCGAGCTGGGCATGATGGTAGTACCGGAAGGTGGCTCGTTAATGCAGCATAACTTAACAATGATTGTCGATGGTCACACCACCATAGAACATGCCCTGCCGGCAGCCCGGGTGTACGACGACATTAAACAGTTATGGCAGGCCAGCGGCACAGCTTACACCCCTACCCTTAACGTCGCCTATGGCGGTATCTGGGGCGAAAACTACTGGTATGATAAAACCGAAGTGTGGAAACACCCGCGGTTAAGCAAGTATGTACCGATGGACGTATTAGCCCCGCGCAGTATGCGCCGGCCTACCGCACCAGATCATCATTACAATCACTTTGCCGTGGTTAAAACCGCCAAAGAGTTGCAGGATGTCGGGGTAGTCGCGAATATTGGCCCGCACGGTCAGCGGGAAGGCTTGGGTGCCCACTGGGAGATCTGGATGTTTGCCCAGGGTGGCATGAGCCCGCTGGAAGCGCTGAAAACCGCCACCATTAACCCGGCCAAAACTTTTGGTATGGATCATCAGCTAGGCACGATTGAACCGGGTAAACTGGCTGATTTAATTGTTATCGACGGTAACCCGCTTGAAGATATCCGGGTAAGTGACAAGGTAATTTACACCATGGTAAATGGCCGCTTATTCGATGCCGCCACCATGAACGAGATTGGCCTGCGCGAACGTCAGCGTCAGCCATTTGAGTTTGAACCTAAATAGCCGTTTATCAATAACGCTACATACCAATAAAAGCCCCGGCCAGCGCCGGGGCTTTTTTGTTCCTGCTCATTTATTACTGTTTATACCAACAGTAAATAGTATTGAGTTTTTATTCTGCAACTTGCGGGCTTTAATCCTGTATTTTGCAAAAGCAAAAATGTATACAGGAAAAAAACGCTTGATTTACATTCAGGTACAAGAATAGACTCAGGCAACTAAAAAAACTCAAAGGAAGTTTTGTCTAAAACTTGCAGGCAAAGATCCTTCTATTAAATTGTTAGTGCACCAAGTTCGTTCTCAAACAAGGAGTAAGTATGGCATATGAGGAAATAGCAAAAGCGTGTGAGGCATTAAGTTACAGAGACAAGTTCAGACTTGCGCAGCTGTTACTCCAACTTGGTCGAAAGCAGGAAGAGGAGGAATATCCGGCCCCACGAAAGGCTTCTGGGCCTGATGGGCAGGATCAGATAAGTTACGTTACAGAACGTTTGTTGAAGCTTAAGCCGTCTAAATTATCTTCACTTTCTAATTCCATAGCTGCGATGTTTCAATTCCAAGGTGGCATATCAGAGCCAGATAAAGATGCCATTATTGCGAATTTAAAAAAACAAAAGGTTATATCCGTAAGTGAGACGGGGCGAGTTTCCTATCCGGACTTCCGGTAATTAAATGCACTAACAAGGCCAGGCATGGCGACGTCTTCTTCGCTGCGGCTTCGCCTTCGCTACAAAGCCGCGCATGCTGGCGGCGTTATGTTTTCTGAGGAAGTTAGATGGCTGATGTAATCAGTAATATAATTACAGGCATATTTATAGCCGGAGTAACTGCATATATTACCGTTCACCTATCGGTTAAGCGGTTTAGGCAAGAGCGCTGGTGGGAGAAACAGGTAGTCGCATATGAAAAGCTTATTGAGGCGCTGCATCATTCTAAAGCATTTTCAGACGAATACTTGAGTGCCAGTTATGAATGTAGAGAAGTTTCAGAAACAAGAGACAAAGAGTTAAGAGCAAAATCGGCTGAAGCGCACAGAGAAATTGAGAAAGTTGCCGATGTAGGCGGTTTTCTATTAAGCACTGAAGTGAGGCAGCGAATACAACGATATCGCCAAGAGTCAGATGCTGCATCAGAGACTACTGACTGGGTTACCTATCTCGAAGGTAGTTTAGCAGCCACAAGTAGTTGCCTCGAAGATATTGTAAAAATCGCGAGAAAGGAGCTCAAAATTGATGGCAATGAAAAAACATAACAAGCGCCATCAAAAACGCGCCCGTTGGGCGCTCGACTCGCAACAAGTTGCTCGCGTTTGTGGCGGGCGTTATGTGACTCGATAAGATGAAGTTACCAACAAAGTCTGAAATTATAATTGGGTGTGTTTTTATAAGCTTTGGCGTGATCAGGTTGTTTTACACACCCAATGAATTTAATCCTGGATGGTACGCAATATTTTCTGGTGTAACATTATTTCTCTTTCCTGGGCCTCAACTAAGAGATCGGTTTAAACAAACTGAAGATACAAAAGCACAGTGGAGGCAAAGCTCCAAAACAGCAAGTTCAAAAAGCTTAAGCTGGTGGGCATCTCCGTTTCCATGGGCTTTTTTAATCTGTTTAGTGGTGCTTGTTTTTGCAATCGTCACATAACAAACAAATATTATCGCCAGCAAAAAGCGCTGGCTGCGACGTCAACCCGCTGCGTGGCTTTCCGCGCTAAATTTGGGCGATAGGAGACTAAAGCAGTGGTTACATTTAGACTATCTAAAGATTTGGCGAAAGCAGCACGTTTTACTCTGTCGAATATGCGCCGATATTATGAACAATACTCTGTAGATTGGGATGAAGCTCAGATTGAGAAAATGACGCAAGAGCTTGTGAACTTTGATATTTTACTTGAGGGAAAGCTTATTGGTGTCATTAGATTATCTTTCGATAGTGACGATTGCTGGTTACGTGATTTGCAAGTTGAGCAGAGTTATCAGAATCAAGGCATTGGCTCAATCGCTATTGCAGAGGCGGAGCGATTCGCGAGAGAGCACTGTGCTGAAAATTTAAAGCTTAGAGTGTTTAAAAACAGCCCAGCTGTTCATTTGTATAAACGGCAAGGGTTCGGCTTAACGAGTGAAGACGAGCGGTTTTACTACATGAGCCGTATCGTCTCTTAACAAACAAATTTTATCGCCAGCAAAAAGCGCTGGCTACGACGTCAACCTGCTGCAAGGCTTTTCGCGCTAAATTTGGGCCGCACCTCTTGGGGAGTCATTATGTCTATCTTTCATGGAAGAATAGTGAAGAATCTGGTTTTAGTTTTTACATTTCTGATTGTTGGCTGTACCAGTTTAAAAGATGTTGCTGAAAGCAGCCAAAATTCTGAAGCTTTTATTGGTATAGAAGATGGACAACTGATTTATAAGGGTGAAATAACTGAAACATCAAATAATGTGATTTTTTCATTGTTTAGGGCATCTGAACTCAAGCCAAACCGATTGCTTATTTCCAGCCAGGGCGGTGAGATTGGTGCGGGAATGGATTTAGGACAGTGGGTCAAAGATAATAATTTGGATGTTGAGGTGATAAGGGTATGCGCTTCTTCTTGTGCAAACTATGTATTGCCCGCTGCCAATACAAAGTACTTAAGAAAAGACTCGGTTCTGATATGGCATGGTAGCGCATGGCAGTCTAATTGGCATGTTGATAAAGAACACCGCGAAACTTTCAAAACATACATCACTTTAATGCGTCAGAGGGAAACTGATTTTTACGCAAATATTGCAGTCGACAACCTACTAACTACATACGGCCAGTCTAAATTTAATTTCTTAGACTTCACTCTGAGCTTGTTTGGCAAAGAAACTGTTGGTTACGATTACTCTGTAGCTGATATGGAGAAGCTCGGGCTGGTGAATATCGTACTCCTGGACGGTGAATGGAACTGGAGAGCCTATAAGCCTGGCAAAGCAAATTTGGTAAAACGTATAAAGCTCGATAATGATTTTAAGTTTGAGCTTCGTAGATTTGAAATATAACAAGAAAAACTTATTGTCAGCAAAAGTCGCAAGCCTTAACGTCAACCCGCTGCGAGGCTTTTCATGCTAAAACGTTATGGCTTAGCCCTTCCCTGTTAATATTTTTAAAGGAGGAGACATGTTTAACGAATTAAAAAACTGGTGGAATTCTGTACCAAAAGCCCAGAAATCCGGCTTGATAGTGCTGGCAGCATTTTTGGTGGCAGTGCTTATTTTCAGCTTTGGCGTGACTATTGGTTCATCTGTTGGCAAGGCACTTTAACATAAGGTTACGCGAGACCTCGCCCGGTTGCAGCCCCTGCTGTGCAGGGGCGTAGTTTATAGCTAACTTATGGCAAACAGCATTGACTGCGCGACGTCGATATAAGCATTAACATCATCACCGGCGCCCTTTACTTTCAGCCGGTGGGCATACGCCAGCCGGGCACTCATGACAAACCAGAACAGCGCACTGAAAAAACCGACAAAGCGCCAGACAGTTGTTTTGGCCCACTTCAGTGCCAGAGTGATAGACAACACATAAAACACAAAACCAGCCAGTTTAGACGACGCCCAGCCATTAACGAACGGATACAGCTGCAGCGGATTCACCATCATCAGATAAATAGCGGTAACGATAAACAAGGTATATAAAATATGCGGGCCAATTTTCAGCAGTTTGTTGTTAACCTTGTCAGACCCCTTCAGCGTTAAGGCAAAGTTGATGAGAAAAAACACCAACGTCAGCGCAATTATGGTCAGATGGGTATGTTTTATTATCAAGTACATGGCGTATTCCCTGAGTTTATTATTTTCGCCCGCCAATATAACGTTTTATCTGTGGTTTGACGATGCTAACGCGATAAAGGTTTTGCAGCCCCTGCTCCGCCAACGACACTGCCATCACTGTATAAACTGCCAGCAGACAGTTCTGAGTTTTTCTGCCACAACTCGTGGGCTATTCCCGCACTTTACGGCAACAAAAATTGCTACAACAATAAAATGCTTGATTTACATTCAGGTACAAGAATAGACTCAAGTAACTATAAAAACTCAAAGGACATTCAGACCGCAACTTGCGGGTGCAGAGCCTTTGAATAAGCTGTTAAGTTTTCTTACTCAATAAGCGAATTTTTACCAATTAATGGATTAGTTTATGTATCAAGTTACGCTGCGCAAGATATTTTCAAATTCAGAACTTCTATCTGAAGATTTGGATGAAGAAGACTTTGAAGAACAGTCATTCAGCTATAAAGTCAAACGTGATATTAAAATTGATTTTATACCTCAGATAGGCTCGTGTATTACTGTCGATGGAGTGTATACTTTAGTCCAAGATCTTAATTTTAATGTAAACAATCAATCTATTAGCATAACGCATTCTTATGATGTTCCGGTTGAAGATACAGCAATCCTTATGGTTAAAAAATTATTGAAAGCTGGATGGTCTACTTATTAGTTGTAATATAAATCCAGTGAAAACCACAAAATTAACAAGCGCAGTCACAACGGCCACTGCGTGGCCTGGACCTCAACCGCTGCACAGGTTTCGGCCTGTGCTGCGTGAGTTAAGTTATCGGAGCATCTGACCACATGGATGAATGTCCAAATAGAAAAATATTTGACTCATTATCTTCCACCTTTGATCGTTTAGAGGAAGCTGCGTGGTTTATTCGATTAATGGAAGAGCATTATCATTCCGCCGATAGGTTTAGATGGTCTTTGTCATCTTTTCTTCGTACCTTAAAGGAAGTAATGCAGCTTCTTACTATGGAGTTGCAGGGAAATAAAGCTCTCTCTGCTATTCTGAGCCAGAAGAAAGCTGAGCTTTCGTCAGATCCTTTAATAGAGTTTTTGTATAAGCAAAGAGATATTGTTGTTCATAAATCCATGCTCAAGCCTGCAAGCAAAGGAACCGTAGGTTTTACTCGTGGTCGAGGCTTGAAGTTAGGTCTGGGTATGCCAATTGACCCGCTTAGTGATAGCGTGACAGCCATAAAAAAGTATATATATCATGCTGCGAAAGATACGGATTTTCTCGGCATACTATATACAGAGGAAGATGGGAGTGGTGAGTATACATGCGTAGAACGTCAGTGGCGCATGTCTGAATTTCCTGATAAAGAACTAACGCAGTTAGCGGCTTCGGCGTGGGAAAAAGTCGCCCAGGCGCTTTTTAATATCGCAGGAATAATGGGGGCAAAGCTAGTCAAACCAAACTTTGAGCTCGGCAACCCTAACCATGTACATTTTGAGATATACAATCCAGAATGGGTTAAAGAACAGCTTGAGTACTACAAAAAATGGATCGCAGAAAATGAAACTTAATAAATCAAAGAACGCGGACTTGGCAAAGCTGTCACCTTTTTCGCTTGCGCAAAAAAGCCGCCAACTTCACCAATCCGGTGTTTGAGGCGTTAGAAGCTCTTAATTTCCGCATTTTGAATAGAGTAAATAATATGGATTTTAGTGAATATGAACTGCAAAAATTATTTGGTCATGAGGCTGCTGAGGATGAAGATCCGCAAAGACTGAAAGACTATTACTTCAAAAGCAAAGCGTATAAACAAGTAGTAAATGATCTTCCGCTAAGAATAGTAGTGGGGCATAAAGGCATTGGTAAGTCGGCCCTTTTTCAAGTTGCAATTGATGAGGAGGCAGAAAATAATAGACTCACACTGCTGATTAAACCTGATGACATTATTGGTATAGGAGAAGATACGGACGATTTCTTAAAACTTATAAGAGATTGGAAAATAGGTATAAACGAGATTATTGCTAAAAAAGCCCTGACGTCATTTGGCCTGCTTTTCGATGGCTGGAGAGGAAAATTGAATCAGTATGGCGGCGCAGCTTTAGACTTTCTTTCTTCGACACTAAAACTTGATGATAGTGTTAATTTAACTGCATCTAAAGAAGCGGTACTAAAAGAGTTTTTAAAGCACAATAAAATTTCAGTATACATTGATGATTTAGACCGAGGATGGCAAGGAAGAAAGCATGACATTCAAAGAATCTCCGCTCTCCTGAACGCCGTGCGGGATATTTCTACTGAAAATAGAGGGATCTTCTTTAGAGTCAGTTTACGATCTGATGTTTACTATTTGGCTCGTACATCTGATGAATCAACCGATAAAACAGAAAGCTCCGTAATTTGGTATTCGTGGACCAACCACGAAATATTAGTCCTGCTTGTTAAAAGAGTTGAAAGTTATTTCGGTAGGAAAGTGGATGAAGACGAGCTGTTGAAAAAACACCAATCCGAGCTAATGAAATATCTAATCCCTGTGATTGAAGAAAAATTCACAGGCAAAGGGCATTGGAGTAACGCGCCCATGTATAGGGTTTTAATGTCGTTAATTAGAAAGCGTCCAAGAGATTTGGTTAAGCTGCTAACGTTAGCGGGAAGAAAAGCATATTCTAGCGATTTAGATAAAATATCAACCGCCAACCTAGAATCGATTTTTGAAGAATACTCACAGGGAAGGCTTCAAGATACAATTAACGAATATCGATCAGAGTTACCTGCTGTTGAAAAGCTTATACTTGGTATGCGCCCCTCAAAAATACAAAGAAGAGCATCCCAAGGTTATGTATATAGCACGGATCAACTTTTGAAAAAGCTCAAAGCAATTGAAGAGCAAGGAAAATTTCGTTGGGCAAATGGAAATCAAGTTGATACAAAGGAGCTGGCTGCATTTCTTTATAAAATCAATTTCATTACTGCTCGTAAGGAAACCTCAGCAGGTATTGATCGTAAGTACTTCGAGGAAAATCGATACTTGTCGAATAAATTCACTGAATTCGGCTATGACTGGGAGGTTCACCCTGCTTACCGTTGGGCGCTACAACCCGAAGACCCAATGCAGATATTCAATGAGCTAGAGCTAAGTGCCAATTGATGGCAACTTCTAACAAACGGCTGCTCGCGGCCGTTTTTTCGCTGCTTCGCAGCTCTTAATAGGCTCGTGAGCCGGTCGTTATGCATACGAAATTTAGATTAAGGAGTAATCATGAGTCATTCAGAAGCAAAATTACATTTATCTTTAGAAGATGGGGTTTTTGAAATATCGGGATCGGAGCTTTTTGTATCTCAACAAATTGAAAACTTCAAAGAGATTATTCTGGAGGCACTGAAAAATAGGACAAATACCGCCGGCTCCTCTGAGGAACGTAAACCACCAGCAGCCGACCCTATTGAAGAAGGAGAAAAGTCAGGACATGGCTTTGATAATAAATCTTTCCCTAGAGTTCTTCATATCGAAGGCAAGGTAGTGAAAATTATTAAAAAAATGCCAGGTGCTAATAACGCTAAAAAATCCGTTAATACTGCATTGGCGTATCTCTGGGGACAGAGATCCGTTGGAGTTGAGGGGATTTCCTACCAAGATATTCGAGACTTATGCCAGAATCAGGGTTGTTTGGATTCAGCAAATTTTGCGGCCACTATGCAAAAGGCAAGAGAGTACATAATCATTGAAGGTAAAAAAGGTTCGTCAGTAAAAACATGTAAGCTTACGTTGCCAGGAGTTGAACGGGCCGAAGAGTTGTTGGAAGATCTGAATGGAGCATAAAGTAAGGGCGATCATCGAGGCTGTATCAGACAAAACGTTATCTGATCATATTATAGATTCCTACAAGGAAGTTGAACGCAATTACTTTATTAAGTCTTGGAAAACAAGTGAGTTAGATGCTGGACATTTTGTTGAGTCTGTTCGTCGATTAATTGAATTTAAACTCTTTGGGAAATACACACCCATAAGCAAGGGCCTGCCTCCGTTTAACGATAAATCGATGCTTTCTTATGTTAATGCTCAGGGTGATGACTCCTACAGAATACATATACCAAGAGCATTGTTAACAGTCTACGGCATTAGAAATAAACGTGGAGTTGGTCACCTATCGAATGTAAGCCCAAATCACCTAGATGCGACTTTCATTCTTTCTAGCGTAAAATGGGTTCTGGCTGAAATTGTAAGAATTAATTCTTCATATAAACCTGATGAAACATCCAAGATAGTCGATCAAATTGTGGATCGAAGCGTTGAAGGTATATGGGAAAGTGCTGACATCACTCGTATATTAGTAGATGGAATTAGCCTTAAAGAACAAATAATATTTCTCCTATATGCTACCGAAGAAATATTCGATCAAAAGATTCTTGATATTATTGAATACAAGAATCCGGCCTATTTTAAACGGACTTTAAAGCAGTTGCACAGTTCTCGATTTATTGAGTACAAATCCAATGGTGAGTGTTTAATTTCCCCTAAAGGCATTGCTTATGCTGAAGAAATAATACTGACTAAAGTGAATGCATAACAAGCGCATGTTTCGGATTGGTTCTCCGCTGCGCTCCAAACCAGCCGCAAATGCGGGCCTTATAACCTCAGGGTGGCACAGTGCAGTTAATAAATTTTACTGAAAGTGATTACCCAATTCTGATCAATTGGATTTGTTCAGAAAAACTCAATTATATCTGGGGTGGCACACTCTACACTTCCCCCAACAAAAAAGGTTCATAGCAATTGGTTAGAATGGAGAAAAGGTTATAACAAACGCCATCAAAACGCCGCTTTGCGGCTCAACTCGCAACAAGTTGCGGGCGTTGAGGCTGTAGAAAAATCTCTTTTCAGCCGATCAAGTTTGTGAGCAAAAAGTATTGTCTGGTTAAAAAGTGGGCTCTACACAATAAGCTTTTTCATATTGTTCATTTCGGTACCATTGGGCTATGCTTCATACAAGGGGTATCACTTGCTCCCGTTGGTCGCTGTACGTCAACCCGCAGCGCGGCTCGCAGCCCATGTACTTTGCGTTAATGCGCCATATTTTTCGCCGCATTATTAAGGATATTTCACAAATGAAGCTTTCCTCAAAAATATTCGCTATTTCACCGGTTTGTCTCGTTTTGTTAACTTCAATGGTTCAGGCACAAACTAGTGCACCCACAGAGACTAAGGAGACGGTTTCTTCTGCTCCTCTGACGGTTATTAAAAAAACAACGGAAGTCTCAAATATAAAACGAACCGACCGAAATAGGATTGATACTGCTCATAGAATTTCTGAGAGTGATAAAGCGACGATAGAAAAATCGAATACAACCAAAGACGAGCAAAAGCCGAAAAAAACTTTTACCGGCAGCGTGTAGTGGTCAAGTAAAATTGGCCACGGTTTTATAGTAAAGCCAGTATCTTTTCTCTGACTCATTTGGTGTTAAACC
>NZ_JAHRID010000012.1 GCF_019100565.1 Arsukibacterium indicum
CCGCTTGCGCCATTCTCAGATGTTTTCTCAGTCGTTTGCTGCGTTGCCGCTGCCCCGTCTGTGGATGCGCATTATAGAGATCCGGCAAACAGGATCAAGATCTTTTTTACGTAAAGATGACTGACCGGGTGTTTTTTGTGCAGTTCGTTGGAATTATCTACAAATTGGCCAGGATTCGCTCAGTTACTCCATGTGATTTCTGAAGTGTGAAAGATCAGGTATGACTGGACGTGGACGCTGTAACTCATATTGATAGATCAGCTGACCTAATTGCCGCAAAAATGGCTTCGCTATTTCGTTAAGTTGGTAGTTGTCATCATTAAGGATATCGTTTTCATTTGCATAAATTACCGCTACCAATATAAATTCAACATTGTTTTTCGTATCAACAATATAAGCGCCGTCGATAGCATGGCCGTATGCCCAACCTGTTTTATTAAAAATTCTCAGATGTTCCGGTATAGGCTGAGGATCGCCTCCAACCAGCAAGAACTTTGCATAGTTATCAGGATACTCCTTTTCATCATATTCGGGATAATCGCTTGCGGAGGGTGATAAACCCATATAGTGAATAAGGAACTGTCTGTTTTGTTCGTTAAGCTTAAATAATTGCTCAGAATCAAAAGACTCCGGAAAAAAAAGCCGTTTTAAGACACCTGTGTAATCGACGATAGAAAAACGGTTTTTTTCTGTGAAATTCATAGGTGAGGATATTAGCCTGCCGTTGGCTATATGGGCCTGACCCAAAGTAGGCGTCGTAGAGTTGATGTATCGCGTATCACTGCTTCGCGCACCCAATGTCAAAATTGACTGATTAGAATTATCGATAAACTGAATTTCATTATAGTGACGCTGTTCAGGCTCAGCTAAAGGCAAACTTAAACGATGATTAATTACCGTGTTGCTAAGTCCCTTCTGCTGAAGCTGGTTATTAATATAGTCCTGCCCCAGTAATTCATAAAGCCTGTTATAACCATCATTATCACTGACCAATAAAATTTTCCTGATGTAGTGGCCAACACTTGGCAATAAAGATTCGGCAGTACTGTCTGTTAACGCTGCGGTTTGTCCAGGACGACTGCTCTTAGTAAGCATTGGTGTGTCTTTAGTTAGGCCAGCGACGTTTTGTTGCTCCAGCCACTGTAACGCCAGTATTGATATAGGTAGTTTTACAGTGCTTGCAGGATAAAAATAACGGGACTCATTCAAACCGTATTGATAGTGAGAAAACGCCACTTTGTTATCCGGTTTACGGTTAATCTGGGTATAAAGAACCTGAACATTAAAATTTTCAGGTGTTTTCATTACTGTTTGCAGCACATCGTATTGCTGAGATGAGCTTACTAAGATTGGTTCCAGTTCATAACAAACGTCGCCGTCCAAATTTGCGCAACCTTTTGAGTGAACAGAACAAGAAAACGCCAATACTATTAAGCCTGCTATTAATACCTTATCTGTGTATTGCATACCACTTTGCCCGGAAACAAACGTGGTTTTAGCTTAGCTATAATTCTGATGATTAACAAACAGATATAAAAAAACCGGGCAAAAGCCCGGTTTTTTGATTAGAGATTAGTTTACTCGGCAGCAGTTTCTTCAACTGGCAGAGCGTCCACTTCAGGACGATCAACTAATTCGATATAGCACATTGGTGCATTGTCACCAGTACGGAAGCCACACTTCATAATACGAGTGTAACCACCTGGACGCGCGTTGTAACGCGGGCCTAAAACATTGAACAACAAACCAACAACTTCTTTATCACGAGTACGGGCAAAAGCTAAACGGCGGTTTGCAACGCTGTCGTTTTTGGCCAGCGTGATCAATGGCTCGATCACACGACGTAACTCTTTAGCTTTTGGCAAAGTCGTTTTGATGATTTCGTGCTTCACCAACGAGCTTGCCATGTTGCGGAACATTGCAGTACGGTGGCTGCTATTCCGATTTAATTGACGACCACTCTTGCGATGGCGCATGATCTATTCCTTCTCACTAAACCAGGAACTGGTGTCTGGTTAGTCTTTATTTACCAAACTAGCTGGCGGCCAGTTTTCCAGGCGCATGCCCAGAGATAACCCGCGCGACGCCAACACGTCTTT
The DNA here is from genome assembly GCF_019100565.1 of Arsukibacterium indicum. Taxonomy (GTDB): domain Bacteria; phylum Pseudomonadota; class Gammaproteobacteria; order Enterobacterales; family Alteromonadaceae; genus Alishewanella; species Alishewanella indicum. The sequence continues at coordinate 2,100 of NZ_JAHRID010000012.1, forward strand.
GATTTCGGTAAGTGACTTCTTACCAAGATTAGGCGTTTTCAGCAACTCAACCTCGGTACGTTGTACCAGATCACCGATATACTGAATCTGCTCTGCCTTCAAGCAGTTAGCAGAACGAACTGTTAATTCTAAATCATCAACCGGACGTAACAGAATCGGATCAAACTCCGGCTTCTCTTCACGTTTTTCAGGCTCACTCTTATCGCGCAATTCAACAAAGAATTCCAGCTGTTCAGCCATAATTGTTGCTGCACGACGAATGGCTTCCTCTGGCTCTACAGTGCCGTTGGTTTCCATATCGATGATCAGCTTATCCAGGTCAGTACGCTGCTCTACACGGGCCGATTCAACGGTATAAGCGATACGCTCAACCGGGCTGAATGACGCATCCAGTAACAGACGACCTATCGGACGTTCGTCATCGTCAGAGGACAAACGAGCTGATGCAGGCACATAGCCGCGACCACGCTCAATCTTCAGGCGCATACTGAATTCAGTTTCACCAGTCAGATTACAAATTACGTGCTCGGGGTTAGTGATAACCACACCGTCGCCACGCTGGATGTCTCCAGCAGTTACAGGGCCAGCACCTTTCTTCGTTAAAGTCAGCGTGACTTCATCTTTGTCTTCCAGGCGAACGGCAAGGCCTTTGAGGTTCAGTAAGATATCAATAATATCTTCCTGAACGCCCTCTTTGGCACTGTACTCATGGAGCACGCCATCGATTTCTACTTCGGTCACTGCACAACCAGGCATTGACGATAACAGAATACGACGTAACGCGTTGCCCAAGGTATGCCCGAAACCGCGCTCAAGTGGTTCCAAAGTAACTTTGGCACGAGTTGGGTTGATCCTTTCGATACCAACTAATCTCGGCTTAAGGAATTCGGTGACAGAACCCTGCATATATCCTCTCTTAACAATTAGCTTTACTTAGAGTAAAGCTCGACGATTAACTGTTCGTTGATGTCCGCAGACAAGTCAGAACGCTCAGGCAGACGTTTGAAAACGCCTTCCAGCTTCGTGTTGTCAACTTCTATCCAAGTTGGTTTCTCACGTTGCGCTGCTACTTCAAGAGCTGCACTGATACGTGCTTGCTTCTTGGCTTTCTCGCGCACAGAGATCACTTGTTCAGGTAATACAGTGTACGATGGGATGTTAAGCACTTTGCCATTTAATAAAATAGCTTTGTGACTTACCAGCTGACGTGCTTCAGCACGAGTACTGGCCAGACCCATACGGTAAACCACGTTGTCCAGACGAGACTCTAACAACGCTAACAGGTTTTCACCGGTATTGCCTTTCAAACGAGCAGCTTCTTTGTAGTAATTACGGAACTGCTTCTCTAACACGCCGTACATACGACGCACTTTTTGCTTCTCGCGTAACTGTAAACCGTAGTCTGATAAGCGACCGCGACGTGCGCCGTGCTGACCAGGAGCAGTTGTTAAGTTACACTTTGAATCAATTGCTCTTACGCCGCTTTTCAGGAACAGGTCTGTACCTTCGCGACGACTAAGTTTGAGCTTAGGACCCAAATATCTTGCCATCTTCTTTCTCCAATAATCCGTGAAGCGCTGTAATTACACGCGACGTTTTTTAGGGGGACGGCATCCGTTATGCGGGATAGGCGTCACGTCGGTGATATTTGTAATGCGGTATCCAGCGGCATTCAGTGCACGAATCGCTGATTCGCGGCCTGGGCCAGGACCATTTACAAACACTTCAAGGTTCTTAAGACCATATTCTAACGCAGCAGTACCAGCGCGTTCAGCAGCTACCTGAGCAGCGAACGGCGTTGACTTACGTGAGCCACGGAAACCTGAACCGCCAGAAGTTGCCCAGCAAAGAGCATTACCCTGACGATCGGTGATCGTAACGATGGTATTATTGAAAGAAGCATGGATATGAGCCATACCATCAGAAACTTGCTTTTTTACCCGTTTACGAGTACGAACTGGTGCTTTTGCCATGTTATTACCCCGTCCTATTTCTTAATCGCTTTGCGTGGACCTTTACGGGTACGCGCATTGGTCTTAGTTCTCTGACCACGAACTGGCAGACTACGACGGTGGCGTAAGCCACGGTAACAACCAAGATCCATTAAACGTTTAATGTTTAATGTCACTTCACGGCGTAAGTCACCTTCAACGGTGTACTTAGCAACTTCGTCACGAAGCGTATCTAACTGTGCATCAGATAATGCAGCAATTTTCATACTTTCTTCGATACCCACAGCAGCTAAAATCGATTTAGCGCGGGTTTTACCGATACCATAAACATAAGTTAAAGAGATAACTGCATGTTTATTATCGGGGATGTTAATGCCAGCGATACGGGCCACTAACCTTCTCCTATAAAAAATTAAAAGGTGCCAATTTGAAAAGCCCGTAAGGATACTCAAATGGCGCTCATATTGCAAACAATTAACGGGCTGAACTCGATGCGCAGCCCGATAAACTGTTTTCTACCTTAACCCTGACGCTGTTTATGCTTAGGTTCACTGCAAATTACCCGCACAACATTGTTGCGTTTGATAACTTTACAGTTACGGCAGATCTTCTTAACGGAAGCTCGTACTTTCATAACTTAACTCCGCAAATATATCTTAACGGCTATAGCCTTTAAGATTTGCCTTTTTAAGCACAGAATCATACTGATGCGACATCAGATGGGTCTGTACCTGTGCCATAAAGTCCATAATAACCACTACGATAATCAGTAACGATGTACCGCCGAAGTAGAATTGCACATTCCATGCAACCATCATGAACTCGGGAACCAAACAGATAAAAGTAATATACAAAGCACCTGCTAAGGTTAACCTGGTCATTACCTTATCTATGTATTTTGATGTCTGTTCACCAGGACGGATCCCAGGGATAAAAGCACCGGATTTCTTCAGGTTGTCTGCTGTATCGCGCGGATTGAAAACCAACGCAGTATAAAAGAAACAGAAGAAAATGATAGCCGCGGAGTATAACATCATATACAGCGGTTGTCCCGGAGATAACGCTAGCGACACTTCCTGCAGGAAGTTCGCAACCATACCTTCGCCTGTACCAAACCAACTGGCAATAGTGCCTGGAAACAGAATAATGCTTGAGGCAAAAATTGGTGGTATAACACCGGCCATATTTACCTTAAGCGGTAAATGGCTGCTTTGCGCGGCAAAAACCTGACGGCCCTGCTGACGCTTAGCATAGTTAACCACAATACGACGCTGGCCGCGTTCAAAGAACACCACAAACCAGGTAATCGCAATAACAATTACGCCAATAGCAACTAATAGTAAAAAGTGCAAATCGCCCTGACGTGCCATCTCAATCGTCTGGCCAATGGCAGACGGGAAGCCAGCAACAATACCGGTAAATATAAGCAGCGATATACCATTACCAATACCACGTTCTGTTATTTGCTCACCTAACCACATTAAAAACATGGTACCAGTAACCAAACTGATGATAGCAGTAAAGTAAAATGCAAAGCCCGGGTTAAGCACTAACCCTGGCATCATATTAGGTAAGCCAGTGGCAATACCAATAGACTGCAATATTGCTAAAGCTAAAGTACCGTAACGGGTGTATTGATTAATTTTGCGCTTGCCTGCTTCGCCTTCTTTCTTCAACTCGGCCAGATGCGGGTGCATCACGGTTAACAGCTGAACAATAATTGAAGCAGAAATATAGGGCATAATACCCAGCGCAAATACAGAAGCCCGTTCAAGTGCACCACCGCTGAACATGTTAAACATTTCAACGATGGTGCCTTTTTGTTGCTCGAATAACTGAGCCAGCACGTTGGCGTCAATTCCAGGAATTGGCACAAATGAACCTAACCGAAAAACGATTATGGCCAAAAGTACAAATAACAGACGGGACTTCAGCTCGCTGAATCCGCCTTTTGCACCTCTTGAGTCCGAACCTGGTTTAGCCATGCGTACTATCCTTATTATTCTTCGACTTTACCGCCGGCGGCTTCGATGGCAGCACGCGCGCCTTTAGTTACGCCTAAACCTTTTACAGTTACCGGACGAGCGATCTCGCCAGACAGCACAACTTTAGCGAACTTAACAGTGCGAGAGATGATGTTAGCTTCCATTAAGGTTGCTAAATCAACTACATCACCATTAACTGCAGCCAGCTCGTGTAAACGGACTTCAGCAGAAACCAGAGATTTCTGTGAAGTGAAACCGAACTTAGGCAAACGTTGTTTCAATGGCATTTGACCGCCTTCAAAACCAGGACGCACTTTACCGCCTGAACGTGACTTCAGACCTTTGTGACCGCGACCTGCAGTTTTACCTAAACCAGAACCGATACCACGGCCTACGCGTTTTTTATCTTTCTTTGCACCTGGTGCGGGAGAAAGTGTATTTAACAGCATCGTTTACTCCTCCACTTTAACCATGTAATACACAGCATTAATCATACCGCGAACTGAAGGTGTATCTTCAACTTCAACAGTGTGATTAATACGGCGCAAACCTAAACCCGTTAACGTTGCACGATGCTTCGGTAAACGACCGATGCTCGATTTAGTCTGGGTTACTTTAATTGTTTTCTTCGCCATGGCAGATTACCCCAAAATGTCATCAACGCGTAAACCGCGTTTAGCTGCCACTTGTGCCGGTGACTTCACTGAAGCCAGGGCATTGATGGTAGCGCGAACTACGTTAATTGGGTTAGTTGAGCCGTAACACTTTGACAGAATGTTCTGGATGCCCGCTACTTCTAATACGGCGCGCATTGCACCGCCAGCGATCAAACCAGTACCCTCTGATGCAGGCTTCATAAATACATTAGAGCCTGAATGCACACCACGGGTTGGGTGGTGTAAAGTGTGACCATTTAACTCAACCTGGGTCATGTTGCGACGTGCTTTTTCCATTGCTTTTTGAATAGCAGCGGGTACTTCACGTGCTTTACCATAACCGAAACCAACGCGGCCGTTGCCGTCACCGACTACAGTCAATGCAGTAAAGGAGAATATACGACCACCTTTAACTACTTTTGACACGCGGTTAACTGCAACAAGCTTCTCTTGTAAATCAGATTGTTGTTTAGCTTCTTCGTTAGCCATGAGCTACTCCTAGAACTGAAGACCGGCTTCACGTGCTGCGTCTGCTAACGCCTGCACGCGACCATGATACTGGAAGCCACTGCGGTCAAAAGCACAAGCAGTAACGCCTTTGGCTACTGCACGTTCGGCAATCGCTTTACCTACAGCCTTTGCAGCATCTACGTTACCTGTGTACTTCAATGATTCACGAATAGTTGCTTCTGCAGTAGAAGCAGCAACGATCACTTCAGCATTTGGTGTGATAAGCTGGGCGTAGATGTGACGTGGTGTACGGTGTACAACCAGGCGATTCGCACCTTGTTCGATAATGTTTCTGCGAGTGCGTTTGGCACGACGCAGACGAGCAAGTTTCTTATCCATCGTCTTACCCTACTTTTTCTTCGCTTCTTTACGACGCACGTTTTCATTCGCATAACGAACACCTTTGCCTTTGTAAGGCTCTGGTTTACGGTATGCCCGGATGTTTGCAGCAACTTGACCAACTAATTGTTTGTCAGCACCCTTTACCACGACTTCAGTCTGGGTAGGGGTTTCGATAGTGATACCTTGCGGGATCTCGAATACTACCGGGTGAGAAAAGCCCAGGCTCAGGTTTAACACCTTGCCTTCAGCTTTTGCACGGTAACCAACACCAACTAATTCCAGCTTCTGAGCGAAGCCTTCATTTACACCTGTTACCAGGTTATTGATCAATGCACGGGCAGTACCCGCTTGTGCGTTTGCATTTTCGAAACCGTCGCGTGGATTGGTACGTAAAACGTTACCTTCGACAACGATCTCAACTGCTGGGTTAACATCTACTGTTAACTCGCCGTTTTTGCCCTTCAACGTCACAACCTGACCTTTCTGCGTTAATGTAACGCCGGTTGGTATAGTGACTGGGGCCTTAGCAACACGAGACATAGATTACTACCTCCGTTACGCTACGTAGCCGATGATTTCGCCACCGATACCAACCTTGCGCGCAGCGCGGTCAGTCATTAGTCCTTTAGATGTTGACACAATGGCCACACCTAAACCGCCCATTACCTTAGGTAATTCGCCGCTCTTCTTATAGATTCGCAGACCTGGACGACTAACACGATCGATAGTCTCAATAACTGATTTGCCCTGGAAATACTTTAACGTAACTTCCAGCTCTGGCTTAACATCACCAGATACAGCGAAATCGCCGATGTAACCTTCGTCTTTTAATACTTTCGCGATTGACACCTTCAACTTAGAAGATGGCATTTTAACCGCAACTTTATTGGCAGCTTGGCCGTTGCGGATGCGAGTAAACATATCCGCTACTGGATCTTGCATGCTCATAGCTCGTTACTCCCGTGATTCTTACCAGCTAGCCTTACGAAGGCCAGGAATTTCACCGCGCATAGCTGCTTCACGAACCTTGATACGGCTCATTCCGAACTTACGCAGATAACCATGTGGACGACCTGTTACACGACAACGGTTACGTTGACGTGAAGGGCTGGAATCACGCGGCAACGTCTGTAGCTTCAGAACTGCTGCCCAACGATCTTCATCAGAAGTTGCTGGATTCGCAATCAGGTCTTTTAGCTCATGACGCTTTGCAGCGAATTTGGCTACCAGTTGTGCACGCTTTACTTCGCGAGCTTTCATTGATTGTTTTGCCATGACCCTACACCTTATTTCTTGAACGGGAAATTAAACGCGGCAAGTAAAGCACGTCCTTCGTCATCGGTACGAGCGGTAGTTGTAATAGTGATATCTAAACCACGTACTGCATCTACTTTATCGTATTCGATTTCCGGGAAAATGATTTGCTCGCGTACACCCATGCTGTAGTTACCACGGCCATCAAATGACTTCGGGTTTACACCGCGGAAGTCACGAATACGTGGGATAGCAATAGAGACTAAACGCTCTAAAAAATCCCACATACGCTCGCCGCGCAGGGTCACTTTCGCGCCAATAGGGTAGCCTTCACGGATTTTGAAACCAGCTACAGATTTACGTGCCTTGGTAACCAGTGGCTTTTGGCCTGCAATAGCGGTTAAATCCGCTACGGCGTTATCAAGGATCTTTTTATCTGCAACTGCTTCACCCACACCCATATTGAGCGTGATTTTAACAATCCGAGGGACTTGCATGACGCTGGTGTAGCCAAACTGTTTAAACAGTTCTGGGACTACGGTGTCTTTATAAATTTCATGCAGTTTCGCCATCGTATTACTCCAATAGCAATTAGATTACTTCATTATTCGATTTGAAGAAGCGAACTTTCTTGCCATCTTCAAAACGGAAACCTACGCGATCAGCTTTACCCGTTTTAGGGTTAAAAATCGCTACATTTGAAACATGAATAGAGGCTTCTTTCTCAACGATACCACCTGGGGTATTAAGCGCAGGAACAGGTTTCTGATGCTTTTTAACCAGGTTAACGCCAGAGATATAAACACGGTTTTCAGAAAGCAGAACTTTCGTCACTTTGCCGCGTTTGCCCTTGTCCTTACCAGTAAGAACAACCACCTCATCATCACGACGGATTTTACTAGCCATTGTGACTCCTTACAGTACTTCTGGTGCCAGTGACACGATCTTCATAAACTTATCGCCACGAAGTTCACGTGTTACAGGGCCGAAAATACGTGTGCCGATCGGTTCCAGCTTAGTATTTAATAATACTGCTGCATTGCGATCAAAACGGATTAATGACCCGTCCTGACGACGTACGCCTTTGCGTGTACGCACCACCACTGCATTCAGAACGTCACCTTTTTTAACCTTACCGCGCGGAATTGCTTCCTTTACAGTAATTTTAATGACGTCACCAATTGCGGCATAACGGCGATGCGAACCACCTAAGACCTTAATACACATTACGCTGCGCGCGCCGCTGTTGTCTGCGACTTCCAGCATAGATTGCATCTGGATCATCTTAGTGCTCCGCTATTCTACTATATAGCCCTCTCGGACTACGCTGCTTACGATAATAAATACCCCCCCAGATAGAAGGGCGCGTGATTATAACAGCACTTTTACCAAATGGATAGTTTAATAATAAAAAACGGCCCCACGGGGCCGTTTCTCTCAGAGCCTTAACAATTAAGACGCTGATTCAACTACCGCTACCAGGGTCCATGACTTAGTCTTGGACAAAGGACGACATTCACGGATTGTGACAACATCGCCTTCTTTACACTGGTTGGTTTCGTCGTGTACGTGCAGTTTGGTAGTACGCTTGATGAATTTCCCGTAAATTGGGTGCTTCACAGAACGTTCGATTGCAACAGTAATAGACTTGTCCATCTTGTTGCTGATCACTTTACCTTGCAGCGTACGGATATTCGCTTCAGTCATTACGCACCTGCCTTCTCGGTTAAGATAGTCTTAACGCGCGCGATATCACGACGCACCTGCTTCAATAAATGTGTCTGAGCTAACTGACCAGTAGCTGCCTGCATGCGCATATTGAACTGCTCACGCAACAGACCTAATAATTCAGTGTTTAACTCTTCAACACTTTTCGATTTTAATTCGCTGGCTTTCATCACATTACCGTCCGCGTTACAAAGGTTGTCTTAAATGGAAGCTTAGCGGCTGCCAGGCCAAATGCATGACGCGCTAACTCTTCAGACACACCGTCCATTTCGTACAGAACTTTGCCAGGTTTAATCTGACATACCCAGTACTCAACAGAACCTTTACCACTACCCATCCGTACTTCCAGCGGCTTAGCAGTGATTGGCTTGTCTGGGAACACACGGATCCAGATTTTACCAACACGCTTAACAGCCCGCGTCATAGCACGACGTGCAGATTCGATTTGACGTGAAGTCATTTGACCACGTTCTACAGATTTCAGTGCATAAGTACCGAAAGATACTTTATCGCCAACCTGGGCTAAACCACGGTTACGACCTTTGTGCACTTTACGAAATTTTGTACGTTTTGGTTGCAACATCGCTCAATACCCCTACTTTGCCTTACGAGCCGGTTTTTTCGGCGCTTTAGGCTGGTTGTTATTGTTAGCGTTGTTGGTGTTGCTGCTTAATGGCAGAGCTCCTAAGATCTCGCCTTTAAAAATCCACACCTTAACACCAATGATACCGTAAGTAGTTAAAGCTTCTGAGGTGTTGTAATCAATGTCAGCGCGCAGGGTGTGCAGTGGCACACGACCTTCACGATACCATTCATCACGGGCAATCTCAGCGCCGCCTAAACGGCCACTTACCTGCACCTTGATACCTTTAGCGCCAATCCGCATTGCGTTCTGTACGGCGCGCTTCATAGCACGACGGAACATAACACGACGCTCTAACTGGCTGCTGATTGAATCAGCGACTAATTTGGCATCCAGTTCAGGCTTGCGGATTTCAGAGATATTGATCTGCGCAGGTACGCCGGCAATAGCGGCAACTTGCTTGCGGATCTTCTCAACGTCTTCACCTTTCTTACCGATAATTACGCCTGGACGAGCAGTGTGAATGGTCACACGGATGCTTTTCGCAGGACGCTCAATATCAATCCGGCTTACTGAAGCGGCTTTTAACTGTTTCGTCAGGTATTGACGAACTTTGTAGTCACCGTTTAAGAAATCCGGGAAATCTTTTGTATTCGCAAACCAGGTTGAGCTCCATGGCTTAGTGATACCTAGGCGAATACCATTAGGATGTACTTTCTGTCCCATTTCTATCTCCTAGTTATCAGCTACAACCACAGTGATGTGGCTGGTGCGCTTAACAATACGGTCAGCACGACCTTTAGCGCGTGGCTTAATACGTTTCATAGACGGACCTTCATCAACGAAGATGGTCTTAACTTTTAACGTATCAATATCCGCGCCTTCATTGTGCTCAGCGTTGGCAATGGCTGATAAAAGAACCTTTTTAACTAACTGTGCAGCTTTTTTCGGGCTGTAGGTCAGTACGTTCAGCGCCTTATCAACTGACAATCCACGCACCTGGTCAGCAACCAGACGGGTTTTTTGTGCAGAAGAACGGGCAAATTTGTGTTTAGCTAATGCTTGCATCATTTACCCCTTAGCGCTTCTTGGCCTTTTTGTCGGCTGCATGACCACGGTAAGTACGAGTAGGTGCAAATTCACCTAACTTGTGACCAACCATCTCTTCCGAGACAAACACCGGTACATGTTGACGACCATTATGGACAGCGATGGTCAAACCGATCATATCAGGTATGATCATTGAACGACGGCTCCAAGTCTTAATAGGCTTCTTGTCACCGCTTTCCAACGCTTTCTCTACCTTCTTCAGCAAGTGAAGGTCAATAAATGGACCTTTCTTGAGAGAACGTGGCATGGCAATTCCTCACAAATTATTTATCACGACGACGTACGATAAGTTTATCAGTACGCTTGTTTGAACGAGTTTTGTAGCCTTTAGTTGGTACGCCCCATGGAGTAACAGGGTGACGACCACCAGAAGTCTTACCTTCACCACCACCGTGTGGGTGGTCAACCGGGTTCATTACTACACCACGTACGGTTGGGCGAATGCCACGCCAGCGCATCGCACCAGCTTTACCGTATTGACGTAACATGTGCTCGGCATTACCAATTTCACCGATAGTCGCGCGACAATCAGCTAATACTTTACGTACTTCACCGCTACGCAGACGCAGAGTGACATACTCACCGTCGCGGGCCAGAATTTGTACGAAAGCACCGGCTGAACGAGCCAGCTGGCCACCTTTACCTGGCTTCATTTCGATATTGTGTACAACCTGACCTACCGGGATATTCCGCAGTGGCAAGGTGTTACCCGCTTTAATAGGCGAGTCCATACCAGAAATAATTGAATCACCAGCTTTCAGGCCTTTAGGGGCCAGAATGTAACGACGCTCACCGTCTGCATACAGAACTAAAGCAATGTTAGCGGTACGATTTGGATCGTATTCTAAGCGTTCTACTTTAGCCGGAATGCCGTCTTTAGTGCGTTTAAAGTCAACAACACGATAATGTTGCTTATGACCACCACCGATATGACGGGTAGTGATACGACCATTATTGTTACGACCACCAGTTTTAACGTTCTTCTCTAACAAAGGAGCATAAGGCTTGCCTTTGTACAGGTCAGGGTTAACCACTTTTAATACGTGGCGACGACCTGGTGACGTAGGTTTACACTTTACAAGTGCCATTTCCTAACTCCTCTTCTTACTCAGCGCCGCCAACGAAATCGATTTCGCTGCCTTCTTTAAGAGTAACGTAAGCTTTTTTCCAATCGCTACGCTTGCCCATCCGCGCACCAGTGCGCTTGGTCTTACCCTTAACATTAACAGTGCGAACACCCACTACTTCTGTTTCAAACAGTTTTTCTACCGCAGCTTTAATGTCTGCTTTAGTAGAGGTAGTAGATACCTTGAAAACGATAGTGTTGTTGTTCTCTGCCGCATTAGTTGCTTTTTCAGAAACGTGCGGAGCCAGAATCACTTTCAGTAAACGTTCTTCACGGATCATGCTAACAGCTCCTCAAGTTGTTTAACTGCAGCAGCAGTCATTAACACTTTGTCGAATGCGATTAAGCTGACCGGGTCGATACCGTGTACGTCACGTACGTCAACCTTGTACAGGTTACGTGCAGATAAGAACAGGTTCTCATCTACTTCGTTAGTCACAATTAACACGTCTTTCAGATCCATCGCCTTTAATTTGGCAGATAAATCTTTGGTTTTCGGGGTATCAACTGCAAAGTTTTCAACCACGATTAACCGCTCCTGACGAACTAATTCAGACAGAATGCTCATGATCGCACCGCGATACATTTTACGGTTTACTTTCTGGCTGTGATCTTGTGGCTTAGCCGCAAATGTCACACCGCCTCCGCGCCATATCGGGCTGCGGATTGTACCAGCACGGGCACGACCTGTACCCTTCTGGCGCCATGGCTTCTTGCCGCCACCACGAACTTCTGAACGAGTTAACTGTGCACGGGTACCCTGACGGGCGCCAGCTGCATAAGCAACTACTACCTGGTGTACCAGAGCTTCGTTAAACTCACGTCCAAAGGTAGCTTCGGAAACTTCAAGAGCGCCTTGAGCGTCTCGTAATGCTAATTCCATCACTTATCTCCTCAGACGTTAGCTTTTAACAGCTGGTTTAACGATCACGTCACCGCCGATAGCACCAGGCACTGCGCCTTTTACTAACAGAATGTTACGCTCTGCGTCTACACGAACCACTTCCAGCGATTGTACGGTTACCCGCTCAGCGCCTAAGTGACCAGCCATTTTTTTACCTTTGAATACTTTACCAGGTGATTGGTTCTGACCAATTGAACCTGGAGCACGGTGTGATAAAGAGTTACCGTGAGTAGCATCCTGGGTACGGAAATTCCAGCGCTTAACAGCACCAGCAAAACCTTTACCTTTTGATGTGCCAGACACATCAACTTTTTTCGTTTCTGCGAAAATATCCACAGTAATCTCGCTGCCAACCTGAATGTCAGCGCCTTCGTTGTCTTGCAGGCGGAATTCCCACAGACCACGACCAGCATCAACACCCACTTTCGCAAAGTGACCAGCTTCAGGTTTGTTCAGGCGGTTTGCCTTAACAGTACCAGCAGTCACTTGCAGCGCGCTATAGCCTTCAACGTCTTGCGTTTTAACAGCAGTAACGCGGTTTGGTGTCGCTTCGATTACGGTTACAGGGATCGATACGCCATCTTCAGTGAAGATGCGAGTCATGCCCACTTTACGACCGATAAGACCGATAGCCATTTCCTAAACCTCTCTAAAAACCTGTCTGATTAACCCAGGCTAATTTGAACGTCAACGCCAGCAGGCAGATCTAAACGCATCAGCGCATCAACCGTTTTCTCGGTTGGTTCAACGATGTCGATTAAACGCTTGTGGGTACGGATTTCGTACTGGTCACGCGCATCTTTATTGACGTGAGGAGAAATCAGAACAGTAAAACGTTCCTGACGGGTTGGCAGTGGAATTGGACCACGTACCTGGGCGCCAGTACGCTTAGCTGTGTCAACGATTTCCATAGTTGACTGATCGATCAAACGGTGATCGAACGCTTTCAGACGGATGCGTATCCTTTGACTACTCATGTATCAAAGCCTCAAAGAGCAAAAAGAGCAAAAATAAACATAAGCCATAACCCAAGCCGGGTATGCTCATGCACCTAAGTAACAGTTGCTCCCCAATCGGGAGCATTGTTGAACGATTAAATCAGCCTAAACTACGTTCAGTACTGTTAACCGCTGCAGCCAGAATTAAATCGACTGGCCGCGCATTATACTTAAACCGACCAATAACGCAAGTGTTGTTTATAAATCACCCAGACAGCGTGAATTATTATTGGTGATATACAACATCTAAACTGCAACCTTTTGGTTTGATCGACGAGCATTAATTTGGATGTCTGCCTGCTCAAAAATCTGTCTTACCCTCTTTATAATTTGACAATTACCTCCCCCCCCTCTTAATCTTTACAAAAAGGAGGATAAATTAAATGAAAATAAACAATTTAGTAATATTTTGCGTGCTTTTCATCTGTTGTTGTTTTAACAATTTGCAAGCTGCTGAGTCGTCAACAAAATGTCCTGCCGGTCCCGCTTTAGCAAATACAGCGCCAATTGGCTGGGGCGATAGCGTCTATTATGCTGATCACTATTGCATTATGTCAAAACGACCTGGTAAAGGTCAGACAGCTAACCTTATCAGCAGTGAACAGGCAAATGGCGTTACAAGTCGATACTTTAATGCGTTTAAAACACTTCAAGCAGATCGCGAACGCGTTATTTTTATAGATACCTTTATCCAAAGCTTTAGCCGATTGGCTTGGCTGACGGTTACACCTAATCGCGAAGGTTTTTCAGATCTGACTATAACAGCGCAACGCTATGGAGTAGATTCTGATTCTAAAACTAAGCACTACTATCTACGCTTAAATTTGTTTCAAGGAATGCATAACAAGTTACTCCCTATACTAGACAATTATGTATTTAACGAGCGAACTGAAACAAAAGTGCCGCAACATATTTCAGAGCAGGTCAATCATGTGATTTTTGGAAATAACGCAGACAAAACCGAAAACATATCTTACTTCTTAGAACAACGTCTCCCATCTACAAATACTATTCGCCAATGGGATGATACACAGTCACCTCAATGGGAAGATGACATAGATTATCAGGAGTGCGCGGAAGAACAAGCTTAAGGTACTTGCGAACGCATGGACGACTGTGAGTTTCGTTGGCAAGAAGATGACGATACTGGTGAGAAATGGATTGAATTTATAGATTTAAGTAACTGGCAATTCTGGGATGGATATCACTATTATCGTCATTTATTGCAGATCCCGCCATCTGAACCACCCTACTTTATGCCTTACTAAATTCGCATCCGCGTTTAATCCCATTACAAAATATCATTCAGCTCAAAACCGAGTCCAATACGGGTAACAGAACGGTCATAGTCAATCAGGCTCTCACCATAGCCATTAAATAACTCGACATACAAGCGGATATGCCGGTTGAACGGCCGAGAATACGACAGCCGCAGTGCGCCTTTGTTGTCACTGCGTAAGTTATTACGCACCATCATTCGCCAGGTGGCATCACCTTGCTTATAGGCCGCTGATAATTCAAACCAGCCCATATACTTTGTGATATCAGGATTATCATCTCCTTCCGGGTCGTCCACTGACGTTTTACGTGGTTCGTCAAAGCGGTACCAGGGTTCAAAGTTGATAAAAACGTTACCTATTGAAGTCACCCAGCTTAGTTTTAACCGGTTCCAGCTGCGAGATAGCTCGCCGGCACGGCCATTTGACTGATGAGAAAGACTTAAACTGATGATCCGGCTCGCCGCCTCTTCATAGTTCCGGTAGTGCGGGATCATCAGGATGATTTCAGGCTCGTAGTTATTTTCCCGAAATGGTGATGATACTTCTGAGTTATAAGCTTGCCAGTAAGCCTGCTGGGTATAAGCAAAAAACAGATAGCCGTTATCTTTATATATTTTGCTCCAGAGGGGCGTTTTCAGGCTTAGCTGAAACTTTGCTTCAAGGTTATCAGAAGGAGCGCTGACACCGTCCCGGCTTAACGTATCGGCGATACCGTCAACATAACTGATCGGCATCAGAAAGTTAGTTTTATGCGGTAGTAGTGTAAAGGGCTCATAATTGTCCCATTGCTCGGCTTTTAAACGCTTATCTAAGGCATCTGCGGCAAATAATGGCATAACGCTGCATAACAACAGGCAAGCTAGTAAAAACTTCATAACATTCCTTAAACCAGAGCTTTTTCAGCTTGCTGCTGTTTGCATAGCAACTGCAATACTGATTAATAACCTTCAGGGGCCAGATTATACAGCATTGCAGAGTCAGTGTTTAATATTGCGCTAATACCAGATGCTCTTGGTAGTATTCGGCTGAAATACCAGTTAGCGGTATGGGTTTTAGCGCCTGTAAAATGACTACTATGTTTACTGTTATCCAGTGCCTGCAGGTTTTTATACCACATGTAGCCGTACAATATGTACGAGACCAGTGCCAGAAAATCACAGGCAGCGCCGGCAAGTATTGGACTTTCCTGTTGCAGTAACCGGCTTGTCAGGGATTGCAAGTCAGTAACTGCAGTTAGCAGAGGTGCAGCTGCAACATGAGGTTTATCAGTCAGCTCTGCAATAATATCGTCCAGCAGGCTGAATAATACTGCGCCTTTGTCAGCTGCCACTTTACGCAGCATAAAATCTGCGGCCTGAATACCGTTGGTGCCCTCGTAGATCTGGGCTATCCGGACATCGCGAACCAGCTGCTCCATGCCCCACTCTTTGACATAACCATGACCACCAAACACCTGTTGCGCAGTAACACAAGCATCAAAACCCTGATCCGTCATAAAAGCTTTAGCAATTGGGGTTAGTAAATTAGCACGCTGGCCGGATACAACACAGTTATCATATTTTGACTTATCCAGCAGTGCCGCTACCCAGGTAGCAAATGTCCGGCCAGCTTCGTTCATCGCCTTAATATTAAGCAACATCCGCTGCACATCTGGATGACCAATAATTGGCTCGGCTTTATTAGCGTTTTGTTCTTTTATCCGCCCTTGTAAACGCTCTTTGGCATAAGCAAGCGCATTCTGATAGGCCCGCTCTGCGGCGCCAAGCCCCTGGCTACCCATCGATAATCTTTCGTAGTTCATCATGGTAAACATGCAACTTAAGCCCCGGTGCGGCTCGCCAATTAAATAGCCTTTGGCATCATCGAAATTTAACACACAGGTCGCTGAGCCATTTATGCCCATTTTATGTTCAATTGAGCCCACAGTTACGTTATTACGCTCGCCAGGTTCGCCGCTGGCATCAAGATGGTGCTTCGGAACCAGAAATAACGATATACCTCTGCTACCGGCAGGTGCATCAGGTAGTTTAGCCAGCACCAGATGGATAATATTCGACGTCAGATCATGCTCACCAGCAGTAATAAAAATCTTTGAGCCATTCAACGCATAACTGCCATCAGCATTGGGTTTAGCCGTCGTTCGCATAATGCCCAGATCAGAGCCAGCATGCGATTCAGTTAAACACATGGTGCCCGACCATTCTCCGCTATAGAGTTTTGGTAGATAAGTTTGTTTTGTGGTGTCATCGGCATGCTGCAATAACGCAACACAGGCACCGGCAGTCAAACCGGGATACAGTGAAAAGGCAATATCGGCGCTGCAAAGCATTTCGTCTACCATCATTGACAATGCCTTTGGCATGCCCATACCGCCGTACTCTGGATCGCCACTTAAGCTGGTCCAGCCGCCTTCAACCAGGCTTTGATACGCGGCATGGTAATGCTCTGGTAAGCTTACTTTTCCATCAGCTAACTGCGCACCGCGCTGATCAGCCTCAGCAGCAAATGGGGCGATTTGCTGCTCACAAATTTTAGCCGCTTCCTCCAGAATTGCTTTTGCCGTATCGGCTTCTATCAGGTCCTGTAATTGCTCATTGCTCTGCCAATATTTATCGAGTTGCCAGACATCAAACAAGTTAAAGGTCATATCATTTATCGGGGCCTGATAGCTGCTCATTGCAAATTCCTCACTGGACGGATGAGTTGACAATATGGCATATCCCTCGTGCTCAAACAAGGCATTCAAACATGCGTTTGAATTTTATTTTGACCACAAAAAAGGCTCCACAGGGGAGCCTTCTTTACATTACTGTTATTCAGTTACGAATTAAGCAATGATTTTAGATACTACACCAGCACCTACAGTACGGCCGCCTTCACGGATAGCGAAGCGTAAACCT
>NZ_JAHRID010000013.1:0-2857 GCF_019100565.1 Arsukibacterium indicum
AATGCCTGACCGCCGTATGTCTTAGCTAATACGTTAGTGATAGCAGCTGTCAGAGTAGTTTTACCGTGGTCAACGTGACCGATGGTACCTACGTTTACGTGCGGTTTTACGCGTTCAAATTTAGCCTTAGCCATGTGTAGACCCTTCTATATTTAATGTTAGCCCGACATACACCGGGCCATACTAATTGATTAGTTAGACTTACGTGCAGCGATAATCGCTTCAGTTACGTTGTTTGGTGCTTCCTGATAATTCAGAGGCTCCATTGAGTATGAGGCGCGGCCCTGACTCAGTGAACGCATGTTGGTTGCATAACCAAACATTTCTGATAACGGAACATTTGCGTCAACGATTTTGATACCACCAGGGGCATCGTCCATACCGTGGATAATACCGCGGCGACGGTTTAAATCGCCTACTATATCACCCATGAACTCTTCCGGCGTTACCACTTCAACTTTCATAATAGGCTCAAGAATAACCGGTTTTGCCTGAAGCGCACCTTTCTTAAAGCCCATTGAAGCAGCAACTTTAAATGCCATCTCATTAGAGTCTACATCATGGTATGAACCATCAAAAACAGTGACTTTAACATCGATTACCGGATAGCCCGCTAATACGCCGTTTTTCATCTGTTCTTGTATACCTTTGTCGATGGCAGGAATGTATTCCTTCGGAATAACACCACCCACTACCGCGTTGACGAACTCGTAACCTGCACCTTCTTCCTGCGGTTCGATTTTCAGCCAACAGTGACCAAACTGACCGCGACCACCAGACTGACGTACAAACTTACCTTCAACTTCAGTGGCCTGACGCAGCGTTTCACGGTATGACACCTGTGGTTTACCCACGTTAGCTTCTACCTTGAACTCGCGACGCATCCGGTCAACGATAATGTCTAAGTGTAATTCGCCCATACCCGAAATAATGGTCTGGCCGGTTTCTTCGTCAGTATGCACCCGGAAAGAAGGATCTTCTGCTGCCAGTTTACCCAGCGCGATACCCATTTTTTCCTGATCAGCCTTGGTTTTTGGTTCAACGGCTACCGAGATAACCGGCTCAGGAAACTCCATGCGCTCCAGAATAATAATATTATTCTCATCACACAAGGTGTCGCCTGTGGTGGTATCTTTTAAGCCAATTGCGGCGGCGATATCGCCGGCACGAACTTCTTTAATTTCTTCACGGGTATTGGCATGCATTTGTACCATCCGGCCAATCCGTTCTTTCTTCTGCTTCACCGAGTTGTAGACAGCAGAACCTGCCTCTACCACCCCGGAATAGACGCGGAAGAAAGTTAACGTACCAACGAATGGATCAGTCGCGATTTTAAAAGCAAGTGCTGAGAAAGGTTCATCGTCGCTTGAATGACGCTCCCCCTCAGACTCATCTTCCAGAATACCGTTTATTGCCTTAACCTCTGTCGGTGACGGCAGATATTCTATAACCGCATCTAACATGGCTTGCACACCTTTATTTTTAAAGGCAGAGCCACACAACACCAATACCGCTTCATTTCGTAAAGTCAGTGCACGAAGGGCTGCTTTGATTTCTTCTTCAGAGAACTCATCGCCTTCTAAGTAGCGCTCCATCAGTTCTTCACTGGCTTCAGCCGCAGCTTCTATCAGGTTCTGACGCCACTCTTTGCACTCTGCCAACATGTCAGTAGGGATCTCTTCATAATTGAAGGTCATCCCCTGATCTTCCATGTTCCAGTTAATTGCTTTCATTTTGATCAGGTCAACAACACCACTAAAGTTGTCTTCAGCGCCAATTGGCAACTGAATAGGCACAATAGTGCTGTTAAGACGGGTCCGGGCCTGCTTAACTACCCGCAGGAAGTCAGCACCGGTCCGGTCCATCTTGTTGACAAAAATCATTCGAGGAACTTCGTACTTGTTTGCCTGGCGCCATACAGTTTCAGTCTGAGGTTGAACCCCTGACGAACCACACAGCACCACGACAGCACCATCCAACACCCGCAGCGAACGCTCAACTTCAATCGTGAAGTCAACGTGGCCCGGTGTATCGATAATATTTATCCGATGCTGTTCAAACTGTGCCTGCATACCAGCCCAGAAGGTAGTTGTCGCAGCGGACGTGATAGTAATACCACGCTCCTGCTCCTGCTCCATCCAGTCCATGGTTGCTGCGCCATCGTGTACTTCACCGATCTTATGCGAACGACCAGTATAAAAAAGTACCCGCTCCGTAGTCGTGGTTTTACCCGCGTCTACGTGCGCACAGATACCAATGTTGCGGTAGCGTTCTATTGGGGTAGTACGTGCCACAATAGTGTCCTCTTATCTAGAATCTGCTTACCAGCGGAAGTGAGCGAATGCTTTATTCGCTTCGGCCATACGGTGCACGTCTTCACGTTTCTTAACCGCAGAACCTTTGTTTTCGATGGCATCCAGCATTTCACCAGCTAAACGCTGAGCCATTGATTTTTCACCACGTTTACGGGCAGCTTCTACCAACCAACGCATAGCCAGAGCATTACGGCGAACCTGACGAACTTCACATGGTACCTGGTAGGTTGAACCACCTACCCGACGTGATTTTACTTCGACAGTTGGACGAATGTTGTCTAATGCAACTTCGAAAAGATCAATATGCTCTTTTTTCGATTTGGTAGCTGCAATTTCTAAGGCGCCGTATACAATTGATTCGGCTGTGGATTTTTTTCCGTCGACCATAACGACATTTACAAATTTGGCAAGTAATTCACTTCCGAACTTAGGATCTGGAAGAATTTTACGTTGACCTATGACGCGTCTTCTTGGCATTCGTAACTCCGATTGCTTCAGGTGATTCCAAAACTTTTAATACATTAAAGAAAAAAAGTTGTTTA
>NZ_JAHRID010000013.1:3272-15645 GCF_019100565.1 Arsukibacterium indicum
AATAAATACCCAATAAACGTGAAAATTCCGCACCCCAAAATTAGGGTCGCGGAATTCTAATGGTCAAGCTTTGACCTGTCAAGTTACAATGCTGTTTGCCGGCTTTTTAAGCACCAGCAAACAGCTTGCTCCTTTCTTACTCGTCGTTGCCCGACAAATTCATATTAAGTGCATCGGTCAGAGCCTGTTCGGCTGACTCTGCACTCATTGACGGTTCAACAACATCGGTATTGCTGCCACGCTGACGTAAACGGGCACGGTTTTGATGATAAGCAAAACCAGTACCTGCCGGGATCAAGCGGCCAACAATAACGTTTTCTTTCAAACCACGTAGTTCATCAAACTTGCCACCAACAGCGGCTTCTGTCAGAACGCGGGTTGTTTCCTGGAACGACGCTGCCGAGATAAATGAATCGGTCGACAGTGACGCTTTGGTAATACCCAATAAGGCACGCTCATACTGAGCTGGCATTTTGCCGGCCGCTTCTAAATCGCGGTTAGCGATATTGACGCGGGCCACTTCAGCCTGTTCGCCTTCCAGGAATTCGCTATCGCCCGGGCTGGTGATAATACACTTACGCAACATCTGACGAATAATCGTTTCGATGTGCTTATCGTTAATTTTTACACCCTGTAAGCGATAAACGTCCTGAACTTCGTTAACGATGTAGCTGGCAACATGGTGAATACCACGTAAACGCAGAATATCGTGTGCAGACTCAGGGCCTTCAGAGATAACTTCGCCTTTTTCAATGCGCTCACCTTCGAACACATTAACCTGGCGCCATTTCGGGATCATCTCTTCATGAGCATCACCCTGTTCTGGTGTTATCACCAGACGACGTTTACCTTTGGTCTCTTTACCGAAGCTGATAACACCAGAAATTTCGGCCAGGATGGCTGGATCTTTTGGTTTACGAGCTTCAAATAAATCCGCTACGCGAGGCAGACCACCGGTAATGTCGCGGGTTTTCGAGCTTTCCTGCGGAATACGAGCTAATACTGCACCAGTCAACACCTGTTCGCCATCGGCAACTTCGATTGTGGTAAAGCTTGGCAGACGAATTTCCTGCAGGCCGCCATCGTCAGTCGCCAGGATAAGTTTTGGCTCTTTCGCATTAGCTTTGGCCAAATCTTTAACCACTGTCCGGGTTAAACCGGTCAGTTCATCCTGTTGTACTTCGGTGTTGGTATCATCAACATCACTGAAGCTAACCTTGGCGCCACGCTCAACAATAATTGGGTGTGAATGCGGATCCCAGTTTGCCACGATTTGACCTGACGCCACTTTGGCATTGTCATCGGTAGCCATAATAGAACCGTACGGCAGCTTATAACGCTCTTTCTCACGACCTAACTCGTCGAATACTGTTACTTCGGCAGAACGTGAGGTAATAACAATCTTATTATCGGCGTTGCGAACAAACTTAGCGTTGTGCAGTTTTAACGTACCGGCGTTTTTCACCTGAACACTGTTTTCTGCAGACGCCCGTGATGCCGCACCACCGATGTGGAAGGTCCGCATCGTTAACTGGGTACCTGGTTCACCGATTGACTGGGCGGCAATAACACCGACTGCTTCACCGGCATTAATCAGGTGACCACGCGCCAGGTCACGGCCATAACACTTAGCACATACGCCAAAGTCAGTCTGACAAGTGATTACTGAACGAACATGCACTTCGTCTATTGAATTTTGTTCAATTAAATCACAAAGTTGTTCATCGAGCATGGTGCCATCGGCAACCAGCACTTCAGCTGTTGTTGGCGATACTACATCACCAATAACAACCCGGCCAAGTACCCGCTCACGCAGGCCTTCTACTACGTCACCGCCTTCGATCAATGGCTTCATAATGATGCCCTGATCTGAACCACAGTCACTTTCAGTTACTACTAAATCCTGGGCAACATCAACCAGACGACGGGTCAGATAACCTGAGTTCGCGGTCTTCAGTGCAGTATCGGCCAGACCTTTACGGGCACCGTGGGTAGAAATAAAGTACTGAAGTACACTTAAGCCTTCACGGAAGTTCGCTGTAATAGGCGTTTCAATAATTGAACCATCCGGCTTGGCCATCAGACCACGCATTGCTGATAACTGCCTGATCTGCGCTGGTGAACCCCGGGCGCCTGAGTCAGCCATCATATACACTGAGTTAAATGATTGCTGCTCGACGGTATTGCCCTCGCGGTCAACCACAGACTCTTTTGACAGGTTGTCCATCATCGCTTTTGACAAGGTTTCGTTAGCTGTTGACCAGATATCGATAACTTTGTTGTACTTTTCACCGGCGGTTACCAGACCTTGCTGGAACTGATCCTGTATTTCAGCAACTTCAGTTTCTGCAGCGTCGATAATCTCGGTTTTCGCAGCAGGGATCACCATGTCATCGATACCCACTGACACGCCTGACAACATTGCATAGTGGAAACCGGTATACATAATCTGGTCAGCCAGAATAACCGTTTGTTTCAGACCGATACGACGATAAGCACCGTTTAATAACCGTGATATCTGTTTCTTACCCATTGGCTGGTTAATTGAATCAAACGCCAGTCCTTCAGGCAGAATTGAGAACAATATGGCACGACCCACAGTGGTGTCGCGCACGGCTACCGTCTCAGTACGAGTACCATCTTCTGCGATTTCAACTTCAGTGATCCGTACTTTTACTTTAGCGTGCAGGCTGGCACAATCGGCGCGGAATGCTTTCTCAGCTTCTTTCGCACTTTTGAACAGCATGCCCTCGCCTTTGACGTTGATCGCTTCACGTGTCATGTAATACAAACCTAATACAACGTCCTGTGAAGGGACGATGATAGGCTCACCATTTGCTGGTGATAACACGTTGTTGGTTGACATCATCAACGCACGGGCTTCTAACTGCGCTTCAATAGTCAACGGTACGTGTACCGCCATTTGGTCACCATCGAAGTCGGCGTTATAAGCGGCACAAACCAGTGGATGAAGCTGAATTGCTTTACCTTCAATCAGTACCGGTTCAAATGCCTGAATACCTAAACGGTGCAAAGTTGGTGCACGGTTCAACAGTACCGGATGCTCGCGGATAACTTCATCCAATACATCCCATACTGCACCTTCCTCGCGCTCTACCATCTTTTTAGCCGCTTTAATAGTCGTAGCTAAACCGCGGGTTTCTAACTTGCCGTAAATAAATGGCTTGAAAAGTTCTAACGCCATTTTTTTCGGTAAACCGCACTGATGTAGACGTAAAGTAGGACCAACAGTAATTACTGAACGGCCTGAGTAATCTACGCGCTTACCCAATAAATTCTGACGGAAACGACCTTGCTTACCTTTGATCATGTCAGCCAAAGATTTCAACGGACGCTTGTTAGAACCGGTAATAGCACGACCGCGACGACCGTTATCTAATAACGCGTCTACCGCTTCCTGTAACATCCGCTTTTCGTTACGGACGATAATGTCAGGTGCAGATAAATCTAACAGCCGCTTCAAACGGTTGTTACGGTTAATAACCCGACGGTACAAATCGTTCAGATCAGACGTTGCAAAACGGCCACCGTCCAGCGGTACCAAGGGACGTAAATCCGGCGGTAACACAGGCAGCACTGTCATAATCATCCACTCTGGTTTATTGCCTGAGGTGAAGAACGACTCCATCAATTTTAAACGCTTGCTAATCTTTTTACGCTTGGTTTCAGAGTTGATAGTTGGCAACTCTTCACGCATTTGCTTGATTTCAACCGCTAAATCGATGCCACGCAGAATATCCAGCACGGCTTCTGCGCCCATCTTAGCTTCGAACTCGTCACCATGCTCTTCCAGTACATCCAGATATTCTTCTTCAGTTAACATCTGGCGACGCTCTAGTGACGTCATGCCTGGCTCAGTTACCACATAGCTTTCAAAATACAGCACACGCTCAATATCACGTAATGTCATATCAAGCAGCAAACCAATCCGGCTTGGTAATGATTTTAAGAACCAGATATGAGCAACCGGGCTGGCCAGCTCAATGTGGCCCATCCGCTCACGACGGACTTTGGTTAAGGTGACTTCAACGCCACACTTTTCACAAATAACACCGCGGTGCTTCAAGCGCTTGTACTTACCGCACAGACACTCGTAATCTTTTACCGGACCAAAAATCCGGGCACAGAATAAACCGTCACGCTCTGGCTTAAAGGTACGGTAGTTGATCGTCTCTGGCTTTTTCACTTCACCAAATGACCATGAACGGATCATATCCGGTGAGGATAAACCGATACGAATAACATCAAACTCTTCAGTTTTAGTTTGTTGTTTCAGAAACTTTAATAAGTCTTTCACCTTTGCTCTCCTGTAAGAGGTAAACCGGAATGGGGCAGCGCACTGCCCCGCCAACTAAATGTCGGTTTATTCCTCTTCCAATTCGATATTGATACCGAGCGAACGGATTTCTTTCATCAGTACGTTGAAAGATTCTGGCATACCAGGTTCCATTCTGTGGTCGCCGTCAACGATGTTTTTATACATCTTGGTACGACCGTTGACGTCATCAGACTTAACAGTAAGCATTTCCTGCAGGGTATAAGCCGCACCATAAGCTTCTAACGCCCACACTTCCATCTCACCGAAACGCTGACCACCGAACTGTGCCTTACCACCCAGCGGCTGCTGAGTAACCAGGCTGTAAGAACCGGTTGAACGCGCGTGCATCTTGTCATCAACCAAGTGGTTCAGTTTCAGCATATACATGTAGCCAACCGTCACCTTACGTTCAAAGGTATTGCCGGTACGACCATCATATAAGGTGATCTGACCGCTGGTCGGTAAATCGCCAAGTGTTAATAACTCTTTGATTTCTGATTCTTTTGCACCATCAAACACCGGTGTTGCCACTGGCAGACCTTTACGCAGATTCTGCGCCAGGCGGCGTACTTCATCATCAGTGAAACTAGCAACATCGACATCTTGGCGTGACTCGCCTAACGCATACACTTTAACCAGGAAGTCGCGTATTTCAGCGATTTCTTTCTGATCTTTGATCATGCCGTCGATCTTGTCACCAATACCACGAGCCGCTAAGCCCAGGTGAGTTTCCAGGATCTGACCAATGTTCATCCGTGACGGAACACCCAGCGGGTTCAGTACGATATCAACAGGCTGACCTTTCTCGTCATACGGCATATCTTCTACCGGAACGATAGTAGAAATAACACCTTTGTTACCGTGACGACCCGCCATTTTATCACCTGGCTGGATCCGGCGTTTAACGGCCAGATACACTTTAACAATTTTCAGTACGCCAGGTGCCAAATCGTCACCCTGGGTAATTTTCCGGCGTTTTAATTCAAACTTCTTATCGTACTCAACCCGAATTTCTTCGTACTGAGCCGCTAACTGCTCTAAATCGTTCTGCTTCTCTTCGTCGCTCAGACTCTGATTAAACAGTGCATCGCCTTTTAAGGTATCAAGCTTGGCACGGTCTAAACCGCTTTGCACAAGCAAATTACGTGCACGGTCAAAGATGCCGGCTTCCAGAATACGGAATTCTTCATTCAGGTCTTTCTTAGCCTGTTTGACTTCCATTTCCTCGATTTCGCGGGCACGCTTATCTTTTTCGACGCCATCACGGGTAAATACCTGTACGTCAATAACAGTACCTGTTACTGAGTTTGGTACCCGCAGTGAGGTGTCTTTTACATCAGAAGCTTTTTCACCGAAAATAGCTCGTAACAGTTTTTCTTCCGGGGTTAACTGGCTTTCACCTTTAGGTGTTACCTTACCAACCAGAATATCACCGCCTTTCACTTCAGCACCGATATAAACAATACCTGCTTCGTCCAGCTTGCTTAGTGCTGACTCGCCGACGTTAGGAATATCACCGGTAATTTCTTCAGGGCCAAGCTTGGTATCACGGGCGATACAGCTTAATTCCTGAATATGGATTGTGGTTAAACGATCTTCCTGAACCAAACGCTCAGACAACAAAATCGAATCTTCGAAGTTGTAGCCGTTCCACGGCATAAATGCCACGCGCAGATTCTGACCTAACGCCAGTTCACCTAAATCGGTAGACGGACCATCAGCCAGTACATCACCACGTTCGATTGGCTCGCCGTGATTTACACAAGGGCGCTGGTTAATACAGGTGTTCTGGTTAGAACGGGTGTATTTAGTCAGGTTGTAGATATCGATACCGGCTTCACCGGCTATCATTTCTTCTTCATGCACCTTAATAACGATACGGCTGGCGTCGACATAATCAACAGTACCACCGCGTTTCGCAACTACAGTTACACCAGAGTCTTTCGCTACAACCCGTTCAATACCGGTACCTACCAGCGGCTTATCAGCGCGTAAAGTAGGAACAGCCTGACGTTGCATGTTCGAGCCCATCAGTGCCCGGTTAGCATCATCGTGCTCAAGGAACGGAATGAGCGCTGCCGCAACCGATACGATTTGCTGTGGCGCTACGTCCATGTATTGCACTTCTGATGAAGGCATCAGGGTAAATTCATTTTTATAACGGCAAGGTACTAACTCTTCTGACAGCCGATTTTCATCGTTCAGTTCAGCATTTGCCTGGGCAATGACAAAGTTGCCTTCCTCAATTGCTGACAAGAAGTCGACTTCGTCAGTTACAACACCGTTTTCAATCCGGCGGTATGGGGTTTCTAGGAAACCATACTCGTTAGTCTGGGCAAACATTGACAACGAGTTAATCAGACCGATGTTCGGACCTTCAGGGGTTTCAATCGGACATACCCGGCCATAGTGGGTTGGGTGCACGTCACGAACTTCAAAGCCTGCGCGTTCACGGGTAAGACCACCTGGGCCCAGTGCAGAAATACGGCGTTTGTGCGTCACTTCTGACAACGGGTTATTCTGATCCATAAACTGTGACAACTGGCTGGAACCAAAGAATTCTTTTACCGCTGCTGAAATAGGCTTGGCGTTAATTAAATCCTGTGGCATCACGGCATCCAAGTCGCCCAGTGACAAACGTTCCTTCACTGCACGCTCAACCCGAACTAAGCCAACCCGGAACTGATTTTCAGCCATTTCGCCAACAGAACGGATCCGACGGTTACCTAAGTGGTCAATATCATCAACTTCACCGTTACCGTTCCGAATGTCGATTAATACTTTCATCACGGCGAGGATATCTTCTTTACTCAGAACACCTGCGCCAATGTTTTCTTCAAAACCAACCCGGCGGTTAAATTTCATCCGGCCAACCGTTGATAAGTCATAACGGTCTTCGGAGAAGAATAAATTTTCAAACAGAGTTTCAGCAGCTTCGCGCGTTGGTGGTTCACCCGGGCGCATCATCCGGTAAATTTCTACCAGTGCTTCAATCCGGTTGTTGCTTGGATCAATACGAATTGTTTCAGATACATAAGACCCCTGATCCAAATCGTTGATATAGAGCGTTTCAAAACTGTCATAACCAGCTTTCGTCAGCTTAGCTAACAAGTCCAGCGTTAATTCAGCATTCGCTTCAGCAACAATTTCGCCACTGCTGGTATCAACGTAGTTTTTAGCCAGTACCCGGCCTACTACATATTCATGTGGAACTTCCATCATGGTCAGGCCGGTTTTTTCCAGCTGGCGCACATGACGGGCAGTTATCCGACGGCCTTGCTCTACGATAACTTCGCCATCGTTGTCTTTAATATCAAAACCAGCTGTTTCACCACGCAAGCGGTTAGCAACCACTTCCATCAGTAACTTACCTTCTTT
Organism: Arsukibacterium indicum; assembly: GCF_019100565.1. Classification (GTDB taxonomy): domain Bacteria; phylum Pseudomonadota; class Gammaproteobacteria; order Enterobacterales; family Alteromonadaceae; genus Alishewanella; species Alishewanella indicum. Next base: position 10,990 of record NZ_JAHRID010000013.1, read on the forward strand.
CACTTCAAACTTAGTGTTCTCAAAGAAGGTAGCCAGAATTTCTTCGGTGCTGAATTCCAGCGCCCGCAGCAAAATAGTCGCTGGCAATTTACGGCGACGGTCAATCCGGACAAACAGGTTGTCTTTGGCATCAAACTCAAAGTCTAACCATGAACCACGGTAAGGAATAACGCGGGCGTTATATAATACTTTACCGGAAGAGTGTGTTTTACCACGGTCGTGGTCAAAGAATACGCCCGGGCTGCGGTGCAGCTGAGAAACGATAACCCGCTCAGTACCATTAATTACAAAGGTACCATTTTCGGTCATTAGCGGGATTTCACCCATGTACACTTCTTGTTCACGGATATCTTTAATCGTGCCTGGTGCTTCTTTATCAAATAACACCATACGCAGTTTTACCCGCAATGGTGCAGAGTAGGTTACGCCACGGATTTGACATTCTTTTACATCAAAAACAGGTTCCCCAATGCGGTAGCTGACATACTGCAATTCCGCGCTGCCTGAATAGCTTTTGATTGGAAATACAGAGCGGAACGCGGCTTCTAAACCGTATTCACCTTCCGGATCTGGCTCGATAAATTTGCTGAAAGACTCGATTTGAATCGATAGCAGGTATGGCACATCCAGTACTTCCGGACGTTTGCCGAAGTCCTTACGGATACGTTTCTTCTCAGAATAAGAGTAAGTCATGGGGTTCCTCAGCTTGCTGATTTTTTTCCCAACTACCGAATTACCGGTAATTTATTGCTACCAGACATGGTAACAGCAGGGGTGGGGAAATCATTGTCCCACAGCGCAAAAAGGCCGGTGATTAATTCATCACCAGCCCAGCCCGAATCTCAGGCAGTTAACCCGGTTTTTACCGGATTATTTAACTTCAACAGATGCACCAGCTTCTTCAAGATCTTTCTTAAGAGCAGCTGCTTCATCTTTAGAAACGCCTTCTTTGATGGCAGCAGGAGCTGACTCAACCAGGTCTTTCGCTTCTTTCAGGCCTAAACCAGTAGCGCCACGTACTGCTTTGATAACAGATACTTTGTTAGCGCCAACAGCGGCCAGAATTACGTTGAATTCTGTTTGTTCTTCAGCGGCGGCAGCCGGGCCAGCAGCAACAGCTACAGCGGCAGAGGCAGATACACCGAATTTTTCTTCCATTGCAGATACTAATTCAACTACATCCATTACAGACATTGCTGCGATAGCATCTAAGATTTGATCTTTAGTCACTGACATTGCTCAGATTCCTAAATTAGGGGACGGATCCCGAATTAAATTCCACTCATCAAACTACACGCAAAATTACGCGGCTTGATCCTGTTTTTGGTCGCGAACCGCGGCAATTGTACGTACAAGTTTGCCGGCTGCTGCTTCTTTCATAGTGCTCATTAAGCGTGCGATAGCTTCGTCGTAAGTTGGTAACGATGCTAAAACATCAATGCTTACTGTTTCGCCATTAAAAGCGGCACTTTTCAACTCGAACTGTTTGTTATCTTTGGCGAAATCTTTAAAGATCCGCGCTGCAGCACCTGGGTGCTCTTTAGAGAACGCAATCAGTGTCGGGCCTACGAATGCATCTTTCAGACACTCGAATTCGGTGCCATCTACTGCACGGCGAACTAAGGTGTTACGGACAACTTTCATCCAAACACCAGCATCACGGGCTTGCTTACGCAAGGCAGTAATGTTGCCTACAGTGACACCACGAGCATCTGCGACTACCGCAGATAAAGCACCTTTGGCAGCTTCCTGGACTTCAGCAACAATTGCTTTTTTGTCATCAAGCTTTATAGCCATTGGCTCTTAACTCCTGGTTCATCCGGATAATAGTTACCCGGTTTCCTACACATCGCCTGCGGTTTCCCAAAGGCGCGCGATTTACGGTGAGACCAGATTGAATTTAATTCTTTCTGGGGCCTGCACCGTCTGCGTAGGTTGATGTTTTAAGCAACGCAGCTTACGCATTATTGCACCTACGGTCTTGGACGGAAGTGCTTATTTTTGGCTTTTGCCAGCAAATTCAGCACTTCTACCCGAATTTTTTGAGGGCGGGATTATAGAACAATACCGCCCTGCTGTAAAGCTAAGCCTTAAACCACTGCGCTCAGAGAAGCCTGGTTTAAAGTCATGCCGGCACCATGAGTAGAAGAAATGGTTACTTTCTTAATGAAAACACCTTTCGCTACAGAAGGTTTGGCACGCTTTAAAGCAACTAATAACGCTTCTAAGTTTTCTTTTAACTTGTCAGCGTCAAAGTCAATTTTACCGATGGTTGAATGGATAATACCATTCTTGTCATTACGGTAACGGATCTGACCCGCTTTAGCATTTTTAACTGCGTCAGCAACGTTAGGGGTAACAGTACCGGTTTTAGGGTTAGGCATTAAACCACGTGGGCCTAAAATCTGACCTAACATACCAACAACGCGCATCGCATCCGGAGAAGCAATTACCACGTCAAAGTCCATTACACCTTTTTTAACCTGCTCAGCTAAGTCTTCCATACCTACGATGTCAGCACCAGCAGCTTTCGCGGCTTCTGCGTTCGCACCCTGAGTAAATACAGCAACACGGACAGTTCGGCCAGTACCGTGTGGCAGTACAGTAGCACCGCGCACGTTCTGATCCGATTTACGAGCGTCAATGCCCAGGTTCACTGCAACGTCAACGCTCTCAACGAACTTGCCGGCAGTTAATTCTTTTAACAAAGCTACAGCTTCGTTGATGTCATATTCGCGGGTTGAATCTACTTTAGAGCGGATTAACTTAGCGCGTTTTGTTAATTTAGCCATCGATTAGCCCTCCACCACTAAGCCCATTGAACGAGCAGTACCTTCAATGGTACGCACCGCAGCAGCATGATCTGCAGCTGTTAAATCAGGTTGTTTAATCTTAACGATTTCATCAATCTGAGCAGCTGTTACCTTGCCAACTTTCTGGGTATTCGGACGACCTGAACCGCTCTTCAGTGCGGCTGCTTTTAACAACAGGAACGACGCTGGTGGGGTACGGGTTTCGAACGTGAAAGAACGATCGCTGTATACAGTAATTACTACTGGGATCGGCATTCCTTTATCCAGGCTTTCAGTACGGGCGTTAAAGCCTTTACAGAATTCCATGATATTAACACCGTGCTGACCCAATGCCGGACCAACTGGCGGCGAAGGATTGGCCATACCGGCTTTTACCTGCAGCTTAATAAGTGCTGTGACTTTCTTTGCCATGTTTCACCTCTGTTATAGGGTCGTAGCCTTGTAAATGCGAGGACAATTACTCAAACGGCTCCCCTGACGATAAAAAGGGCGCAGATTATATTTTAATCAGCGCCCCGTTTCAATTAATATATTTACGCTTTTTCTACCTGTCCGAACTCCAGTTCTACCGGGGTCGCGCGGCCAAAAATTAATACCGATACTTTTACGCGGCTTTTTTCGTAATCCACTTCTTCTACAACACCATTGAAGTCTGCAAATGGACCTTCAGTAACTCGAACTACTTCACCAGCTTCAAACAGCGTCTTAGGTTTCGGTTTGTCGGCATTATCCTGTAGTCGATTCAGAATAGTCATGGCTTCTTTTTCAGAAATGGGTGCCGGACGGTCTGAAGTACCACCAATAAAACCCAGAACTCGAGGCACGCTTTTTACTAAGTGCCACGCTTCTTCACACATTTCCATTTGTACCAATACGTAGCCCGGGAAGAACTTGCGCTCCGATTTACGCTTTTGGCCGGCGCGCATTTCAATAACTTCTTCAGTAGGAACTAAAACTTCACCAAACTTTTCTTCCATTTCGTTAAGTTTGATGTATTCGCGCAGTGAGGTAGCAACTCGTTGCTCAAATCCTGAAAACGCTTGTACGACATACCAACGCATTTTTGCTGCCATGCTTAAATCCCCAGACCGGTAAAGAAAGAAACAACCCGCAATAAAATAGCATCCAGGCCCCATAATAATAAGCCCATAATAATGGTTGCTATTATTACCACCAACGTTGTTTGCATTGTTTCCTGGCGGGTTGGCCATACTACTTTGCGGATTTCGGAACGAGACTCTTTAGCGAAATTGATAAAGGTACGGCCTTTATGGGTTTGTCCAGCAACCACACCGGCAACAATTACCAGCACAACGATTGCTATAGCACGCTCTAACGCACCCAGTTCGAATATATAGTTACCCACCACTGCCAATGACAGAATGACAAAGACTAATAACCATTTAACCAGATCAAGCCCACTTTTCGGGTTTTCGCTCGCAACGCTCATGCTCTAACTCACTTCAATTTGGCGTGTATCATGCCAGTCGTTATTAACTATCAGGCAAAGCAGTTAGCCGCTGTTACCTTAAATTTGGCAGGGGCAGAGGGATTCGAACCCCCAACCATCGGTTTTGGAGACCGCTGTTCTACCAATTGGAACTATGCCCCTTCAGTCTTTTAAATGGCTGCATTATTACCCAGCCATTAAATAGCCGCTCATTATACTGCCTTAGCGTGCTAAAACAAGCTTACCGTATCTTATTGCATGATATTTAGAAGACTAAAACAAAAAAGGCCCCTTACGGAGCCTTCTTTTTTCACTGCGAATTAAGCAATGATTTTAGATACTACACCAGCACCTACAGTACGGCCGCCTTCACGGATAGCGAAGCGTAAACCT
>NZ_JAHRID010000014.1 GCF_019100565.1 Arsukibacterium indicum
GATTTCTATTGGCGAGACTGGCATTGGCCGGCCTTCAACCTGGCTGATATTGCAATTGTCCTCGGTGCCTTACTTTTCGTTTCCAGCAGCTTGTTGGGTAAAAAAGCAAACACCAATGCCGAGCCGGATGGATCTGACTGACACCTACGCCTATACAACACCATGACCGAACTTCCCGACAACATCCTTCCAAGTACTGGGCTGCAAATCAACCGACGACGAAATGCACTTCCAGGTGGACGTGCCCGATCCCATCGCCTGCGAGGAATGCGGCGTGCAGGGTGAGTTCGTACGGTTCGGCAAGCGTGACGTTCCCTATCGTGATCTGCCCATCCACGGCAAGCGGGTCACTCTCTGGGTGGTCCGCCGCCGATACACCTGCCGGGCCTGCAAGACAACATTCAGGCCCCAGCTACCGGAGATCGGTGGACGGATTCCGTATGACACTGCGGCTGCATGAGTACGTGGAGAAGGAATCCTTCAACCACCCCTACACCTTTGTGGCGGCACAGACCGGCCTGGACGAGAAGACGGTGCGCGACATCTTCAACGCCCGCGCCGAGTTCCTGGGGCGCTGGCACCGCTTCGAGACGCCCCGCATCCTGGGCATTGACGAGCTATACCTGAACAAGCGCTACCGCTGCATTCTGACCAACATTGAGGAGCGAACCCTGCTCGACCTGCTGGCCACCCGCCGCCAGGACGTGGTGACCAACTACCTGATGAAGCTGAAAGACCGGCAGAAGGTCGAGATCGTCAGCATGGACATGTGGAACCCCTACCGGGCAGCGGTCAAGGCTGTGCTGCCCCAGGGCCGTATCGTGGTCGATAAGTTCCATGTGGTGCGCATGGCCAACGATGCCCTAGAGAGAGTGCGCAAGGGCCTCAGAAAGGAGCTGAAACCGTCCCAGAGCCGGACTCTCAAGGGAGACCGGAAAATCCTGCTGAAACGCGCTCACGAAGTCTCAGACCGGGAGCGCCTCATCATGGAGACCTGGACAGGCGCGTTCCCGCAACTGCTGGCCGCCTACGAGCACAAGGAGCGCTTCTACGGCATCTGGGACGCCACCACACGGCTCCAGGCAGAAGCCGCCCTGGACGAGTGGATAGCCACCATCCCGAAGGGCCAAAAGGAAGTCTGGAGCGATCTGGTCAGGGCAGTGGGAAACTGGCGCGAAGAGACCATGACCTACTTCGAGACGGACATGCCCGTCACCAACGCTTACACGGAGTCCATCAACCGACTGGCCAAGGACAAGAACCGTGAAGGGCGCGGTTACTCCTTCGAGGTGATGCGGGCACGAATGCTCTACACCACGAAGCACAAGAAGAAGGCACCGACTGCGAAGGTCTCTCCTTTCTACAAGAAAACCATCGGTTACGGACTGCCGGACTTCGCAGAGGAACTCAACTACGGAGTCGATCTATCAACCATCTGAGGGTGGTATCAGATTGATGGGGTGAAGGTGCCCCATCAACCATTAAATCCGTATACCCATAAATTCGTGCTTCTGATCAGAGATGAAAAGCTATACTTGTTGCTTTGGTTAAAGTGAATTAGCTATTTATCAACATTTTTCCATGGGCCGAACGCTATAAAGTAAAGAAGAATGATATTTGCGATAGGGATAACAATCAGAAGACCCAATGGACCAGGGTAGCCAACTCGTTGGCAGATACGCCATGCGGGAACAATAAAAATAGCTCCCACAATCAGCATCCATAGAAAGCCCATACCTGCGAACATTTCGTGATTCATCATTATCTGCTCCTTATTTGACATGCGTTAAAATGACGTTAGACTGAAGTTTATTAAATTGCAAAAAGCAGGGTGCTCGTGCTAATTCGAATTCTGTTATTAATGACAGTGCTATTGGTGTCGATGTCGTTTTCGCAAACGGCAGATGCTCACGCATGCCATGATGACGGGCAAATGCAGCACAGCATGATGCAGGAAGCAGACGCAAGCGATTGTGAACATGAGGCGCAAAAGCATAACTCGTGCTGTGCTGACATGACCATTCGGCATTGTTCCGGCGGCTCGGTTTTATTTGTCGGACAGTCTTCTTCGGTTAATGCCGCTGCAGTTAACTTCTCTACTAAAGTCGACGTACCTGTTGACACCTCAATTCGTGCCAAACACGCGTCTAGTTTATTCCGTCCCCCAATAATTACCGCTTAATAAGTTACTAGAAATTTAACACACGCTCGGCGTGCTCCCTTAAAACTTATTAATCGGTGAATAATTATGTCTATCAAACGCAATATCGCTGTTTTGGCGATGCTGTTTTCCGTGTCTGTATCTGCAACCGATGTAGAAGAGCAGCAACTAACCGTTCTAAAAGATCCCAACTGCGGTTGCTGTGAAAAGTGGTTACAAGCTTTACCGGATAGCTTTAGTGTGTCCGTACAACATCCGAACAACTTGACCCAACGAAAACGTGATGCCGGTATTAGTGCCGAGGTCCAATCCTGTCATACCGCTATTTCTAGTAATGGCTATGTCTTTGAGGGGCACGTTCCTCCTACATTGGTTTCTCATTATTTAGCTGGGAAAAAGTCAGCCAATGGCATTGGATTAACTGTTCCTGGCATGCCGGTAGGGTCTGTTGGTATGGAAATGGGTACTCGGTTTCAACCGTATACGGTCTATGAAATCAAAAAGGACGGTTCAATTACACCTTATAAGCAGATAGCAAGTTTAGAGCAGCAGCAAGCACTCTCAAATGGAGGGCTTTAGCTATGGGATTTGGCGGCATGAGTATGGTTCAGTTAGGAGTTTTACTGGTTATTGTCATTCTTCTTTTTGGTAGCAAAAAGCTACGAACCCTGGGCTCCGATCTTGGTAGTGCGATTAAAGGGTTTAAATCATCGGTTTCTGATGAGCCGTCTGATAAGGAACAGGACGTTCAACGTTATCAAAATTTAACCTCAAAAGAGGAGAGTCATAATGAGCAATGAGTTTAACAAAGGGCGTCGAAAGTTTATTAAATCTGCATTCACTGTGGCGTCTGCTTTAGCAATCGCCAAAGTAGCCCCAACTTGGGCTGCTCCTCAGGGACGCAGTTTTAAAGATCAGATCCTGACAAACGATGAGATTGATCTGACTATTGCAAAGTCCCCACTGCTCGTGGGAAATAAAGTAGGAGCACCAATAACCATCAATGGCCAAATGCCGGGCCCTTTGATTCGTTTAAAAGAAGGGCAGCGAGCAAAGCTAAATGTGACTAACCGGTTGTCGGAAGACACGTCAATTCACTGGCACGGAATTATATTGCCGGAGAATATGGATGGCGTGCCTGGCGTATCTTTCGAAGGGATAAAGCCAGGACGAACGTTCAAATACCGCTACGATGTCGAGCAAAACGGAACTTATTGGTATCACAGCCATTCCGGTTTGCAGGAGCAATTGGGACACCTGGGGCCGTTAGTGATTGAACCGAAAGACGGAGACATTGGTGCTGATCGAGAACATACCATTATTCTCAGCGACTGGACATTCGAAGATCCGGATACCGTGTTTCGTAACTTGAAAGTTGCGGAGGGGTACTATAACTATCAAAAACGTACGATATTTGAGACCTTCGAGGACGTGCGACAGCAAGGGTTAGAGAAAACCTGGAAGCAACGAGAAATGTGGGGGCAAATGCGAATGAGCCCCCGTGATATTGCGGATGTGACGGGCAGTACTTATACCTACCTGATGAATGGCCGCGATTCACAGATGAACTGGTCAGCATTGTTTAAGCCTGGTGAAAAAGTACGCCTTCGTATCATTAACGGTTCAGCAATGAGTTATTTCGATGTGAGGATCCCTGGGTTGGAAATGACGGTAGTGGCCGCTGACGGGCAGCCTGTGAAGCCAGTGCCAGTTGACGAGTTCCGCATTGGTGTGGCGGAAACCTACGATGTAATTGTCCAGCCTAAGCAAAACAAGCCTTACACTATTTATGCTGAGAGCTTTGATCGAAGTGGTTATGTCAGAGGTACATTAACGCCGGAACTTGGTCTTGAGGCTGAAGTGCCTGAACTACGGCAAGTTTCTGAGCGAGGCATGGCCGCTATGGGCATGGGAGCGATGGCGATGTCCGGTGATATGAAAGGCAATAGCATGAATATGAAGCATATGGGCGGCAATAACAGCCATATGACGCATAAAATGACACATAAAAAAGAGCTCCCGGTCGAAAACATTAAAATCAAACACCGTGAGTCCGGACATGGCGCCGGGGCGGCTATGATTGCTACAAACCCGGTAAGCCGTTTGCATGAACCCGGGATTGGATTGGAAGACGTTGATCATAAAGTCTTAGTGTATACCGACTTGGTCGGCGCGCATGAATGGCCGGATACGCGGGAGCCCGAACGACAGATAGAGCTGCACTTAACGGGTAATATGGAGCGTTACATGTGGTCTTTCGACGGGAAGAAGTTTACCGAAGTGGATGGCCCGGTTCAGTTTCATCATGGAGAACGACTGAGGTTGGTGATGGTAAACGATACGATGATGGACCACCCCATACACCTACACGGTATGTGGATGGAACTTGAAAACGGACAGTATCCACGCCCACGCAAACATACGATTAGCCTGAAGCCGAGCGAAAAAGTGTCGTTATTGATAACGGCAGACGCGCCGGGTAGTTGGGCGTTCCACTGTCACCTGTTGTATCACATGAAAGCGGGTATGTTCCGTGTGGTCAATGTCGCATAAGGAGGACAATTATGTACGGTAAATCATTATTAGTGGGTGCGGCGTTGTTGCCAGGTTTAGCAGTCGCCGGACATGCGAAAGAGGACTGGCCTGAACCCGTCAAAGAATATTACACCGGGCAAGTACTGTTCGATCGGTTGGAGTTAACGCGAACCAACGAGGAAGAGAACCTAGCCGTCTGGGACATGATGGCTTGGTATGGCGGTGACTATCACCGAGCTGTTTTCAAGAGTGAAGGGGAGAATGTTCAAGACGACGGTGAGCCCACTGACTTGGAAAGTGCCGAACTGCTGTATGGATACTTGGTGTCTCCGTTTTGGTCGTTTCAGGCCGGTATTGGTACGCGAGGTACCTTATCGTCGGACGCGTCTATGGAAAATTATGCTGTCGTGAGTTTTATGGGGTTGGCGCCGTACTGGTTTGAAATGGATAATTCTTTGATGATGAACGAAGAAGGCGATGTCCAATTTGTTAGCGAAACCGAGTACGAGTGGCAGTTAACACAAACCTCGTACTTACAACCTCGCATTGAGTTAACAGCCAACCTGACAGACTCAGACAAATATGAACGGCAAAGTGGCTTGAGCAACTTGCGCGTAGGGTTGCGATATCGCCATGAAATAAGTCGTGAATTTGCCCCTTACATCGGTGTGTATTGGAACGGGGCGTTAGGAAATACGGCAGATGAAATGAAACGAATGGGTGAAGACACCACAGAAACAGGCGTGGTCCTTGGGGCCAGAGTTTGGTTTTAATTGATAATAAAACAAAGAGGAAACAACATGAAAAACGTACTTAAATTAGCCTTCGGTACCGCGTTATTTTTTAGTGCATGGGCCAGCGCTCACGTCGGCCTAACATCCAGTAGCCCGGAGGACGGTGCTACTTTGTCCGAGTCACCTACGGAAATTACGATGAATTTTTCCGGTGATGTTCGTCTGGCTAAAATTATGCTGCACTCAGATGACGGTAAAATGCATCCGCTGGACTTTTCGATGAGCATGACTCCCAAAGCAGCGTACGAAATTGCTGTTAAAAACAATTTGGCGTCAGGTGGTTATACGGTTTATTGGACGGCAATGGGTGGGGACAGTCATAAAATATCGGGTGATTTTAGCTTTGAGGTGAAATGATGACCCTTTGGAGTGTGGCCAGCGTTTTAACGTTGGCCTTTATATTCTGGCTTAACGCGGTGATGACCGCCTCGCCTTATATCGTTTATTTGTCCGGTTTAAAAAAGCAGTCTGAACGAAAGAATAGCCTTGTTGCGTGGCTTCTATTACTGGCAAGCCTTCTGTATTTTTTTCTGAGAGTCGGTAGTTTTGCTGCTGAAGGCTTTGCCGGCATGATTGACACGACCTACATGCAGTTTATATGGACCGGCCCTGTTGGGTTGTTCATCCAACTTCAGATAGCGGTTGCTATTGCTTGGATTGTTTACTCCGTTGTTAAGCTAAAACGTATAAAGTGGGTGCTATATGTTGTCGCCATTGGACTCATGGGATGGAGCTTTTTAAGTATTGGTCACGGCAGTGACGCCGTCTGGTGGGGAAAGCTAGCGCTTTTAACACACTTGTTAGTCGCTTGGGTTTGGTTCGGCAGTCTTAACTCATTGCGAAAGCTGGCAACGTCGGTACCGCTTGCTAAAGCGAAAGCCATTATGGAGCGTTTTGGTGTGCATATGTCTGCAGCGGTTCCAATACTCCTTATTGCGGGCTTGGTTATGTATCGTAGTGCAACAGGGCGATGGATGCCAGAGCTGCCGCTTACGTCGTATGACACGGTACTACTAGCGAAACTTGTGTTTGTGGCGCTGATTCTCCTTGTTGCCGCATTGCATAAATTAAAGTTCGTACCGCAATTAAATGATAACGCGGCCGCCAAGCGACTCAAAAACTCCATAACGGCGGAAATGGTATTGGCTGTCACTATTTTTACCCTGGCCTCTGCGCTAAGCAGCGCGTTTTCCCCCGGTTAATGTAAGGAATAAGAAGAATGAAATTACTTGTGAGTGTTTTTATGGTTTCGGTAATGTTTATTTCAGCGCCCAGTAGCGCCGAAAAACTATCTGAGCCGACCGCTGTGCTTGATGCATTTCGAACTGCTTTAACTGAAGGTGACACGGAGGTCGTTAAAGACGTGCTTTCCGATGATGTGCTTATCTTTGAAGGTGGTGGCGTTGAACGGTCCCTGGCTGAATACAGTGCTCATCATCTTAAGTCAGATATCAAATTTAGCCAGGCGGTTCCTTCCAAGCTGATTGAAAGAACACGATATGAAGTGGCTAGCCTTGCTGTGATCACTTCTCGATATAGTATTTCCGGGGCGTACAACGGGCGTGAGATTGATTTAACGATGAATGAAACTGTAACCGTTTCACATACCCCGGAGTCTGGCTGGAAAATTATCCGGATTCACTGGTCCAACTAACGTCAACCACAGGAGCTGATTATGGCGGAACACGATCACGAACACGGACATCAGGGTTATCAGAAAGGAAGCCTTAGTCTTTGGGGGGCGGTGTCGCTGGGGACTGGTGTCATGATTGGCGCTGGTATTTTTGCACTGACAGGACAAGTTGCTCAGCTAGCAAGAGAGTGGTTTGTACTGGCGTTTGTGTGCGGCGGTATCATTGCCGGTTTCAGCGCCTATTCGTATGTGAAACTGGCCAAAGCATACCCGTCAGCGGGGGGCATTGCGATGTTCCTCAGTAAAGCCTATGGGAAAGGAAGTGTGACGGCAATATTCGCACTCTTGATGTACTTTTCTATGGTGATTAATGAAAGTTTAGTCGCTCGGACATTTGCGTCCTATACCAGTCAATTAATTTCTTTTGAAGCGCAGTGGCTTGTCCCGTTGTTGGCGGTTGGTTTGCTGGTCTTTGCGTTTTTTATCAATATTTTGAGTAATCAGTTTATTCAAACGTTCTCGTTTTTTATGGCCTTTGTTAAGGCTTTAGGATTGGTGGTTTTAGCGGCTGGTGGTTTGTGGGCCTCAGGCATTCAGTTTGAATCGATATCGGCTATTCCAGAAGAAGCTACCGGCGGCGGTATTTTAGCGGGGATTGCTTTAAGCATACTTGCGTACAAAGGGTTTACAACAATAACCAATAGTGGCGGTGAAATTGTTGAGCCCAAGAAAAATGTCGGGCGTGCCATTATTATTTCTTTGATTATCTGCGCGTTAATATATGTTCTGGTCACTCTGGCGGTTGGCTCGAGCCTGTCCATAGATGAGATTGTGAAAGCGAAAGATTATGCGCTTGCTGAAGCTGCCAGACCCGTCTATGGCGAGACTGGACTTTGGGTGACGGTCGCTTTTGCAATTGTCGCAACGGTATCCGGTGTGATCGCGAGCGCGTTTGCCGTCTCGAGAATGTTGGCTATGTTGACCAATATGAAACTTGTGCCACACAGTCATTTTGGGATGCCAGGTTCCATTCAGAAGCACACACTGGTTTACACTATCGTGATGGCTATGGTCTTAGCTGCTTTTTTCGATTTGAACCGAATCGCTTCGCTTGGTGCTATTTTTTATATCGTTATGGACATTGCGATCCACTGGGGGGTATTGAGACATCTTAGACAAAAAGTGAATGCCAATATTTACATACTTGTCAGCGCAATCACGCTAGATGTCATCGTTTTAGCCGCTTTTATATGGGTGAAATGGACAAGCGATCCGCTGGTTATTTGGGCGTCTCTTATCGGTATGGCATTGATTGCCGCTGGTGAGATTTTGTTTTTACGTAAAAAGCGTTAAGAAAAAGAGCGCATAGCGCTCCTTTTCTAGTTCATTGTAAAAAACATCCAGATAGCCATAGCGACCATCATGAGGTTTTCAGTGAGCGAAATGAAGCCTAACGGCACATTACTTGAGCCACCGACACAGGCACATTTTAGCTCACGTTTGTCGACATAAACGGCTTTAAAAACGGAGACAGAACCCACGATGCCTATGAATAACGCAATAGGGATGGAAATGACATGAGCAAATTCCGCTGCCATTAACAGACCCGCCAAGCCTTCGGCGTAGGGGTAAACACGGCCATAAGGCACCCATTTTTTGGCGAGAAGATCGTAGTTGAGAAACATGGTAGAGAATTTCTCTACGTCCTGGAGTTTGAGCAAGGCCAGAACCACCATCGAGAAACTGATGAACCACTCGATGGTTTGTCCGGTAAATGCGCGACCAAAAGACAACCACGACGTGGCTACGGAGAGGAGCGCTGTCATAATAAATAATGCAATAACGGGTCGGTAACTGGTTGCGTCAGGGTCAGGAAGAGGTTTTCCAAGAAAGGCTCGAACCTCTTCGTACCCACCGATGCGTTCATCACCAATAAACACTTGTGGAGTGGTATCGACGTTGTGTTTTTCCTTGAATATGTCGGTTTCCTCGCGGCTTTCCAGTAGGTTGTCGTCCACATCGTAACCGTTGGCTTTAAGTAAGTGCCGGGTTTTTAAACCGAAAGGGCATTGGTGGTCAGGTGTCGACATTCTGTAAAGCGTGGCTTTTTTAGTTGATTGACTCATAGCCAAGTTCCTTACGTAAAAGTTATGTATTCGTGTACGCATTATAGTCGGCAAAAGATTAAAAGTATCAATAATCAGAAAAGGGTAAAAAATTCGGGTAAGCGGATTAAATGGTTGATCTTACCTTTGCATGAGAGTGAGACAGACCGGCATCTCATCGGATTATCTGGTT
>NZ_JAHRID010000015.1 GCF_019100565.1 Arsukibacterium indicum
TCATAGTGTCACCTAATCATCTATGAGGTGTATGATAACACCTCTAATCAGGTGGCCAAATTTAGTGTGCCACTACACTCAGCCATGGAGGCTGAACAAGTCAATGATTTAGACAATGCGTTTAAGTCTCTTGAAAGAGCGCATATTTTAGGGCAGAGATATTTTATACCGCACATAGCGACGCACTGGCAGATGTTACGAATTGGGCTTAAACGCAATGATAATCGCGAGGTTATTGGTCAGATCGTCCGTTTGATAGCAACGGTTCCGGGTTTTATATTTGGTTGGGTTCCAAGGGGAAATCCTGGAGGCGCGAATATCTCTGCTTTAAAGCCAGTGCCCTTGCCAGCTGACTTGCAACCCTTGCTAGCTGACAGCCCCATTTGGCGGGACGTCTTAATACGCCTGACTATTTACGCGGTTATCGTTTTAATCGTATTAGCATAAACACTCATACTATTGCCAAAACGTTCTTCGCTGCAGCCCAATGCTGCAGCGAAGCAGGTTAATGATTATTCCGTTTGCTGTTTGCGGTTATCGTTTTTGTGCACCCAATGATATAACACGGGCAATACCAACAATGTCAGCAAGGTTGACGAAATAATACCGCCAATCACCACTGTCGCCAGCGGGCGCTGCACTTCAGCACCGGTGCCAATATTAATCGCCATCGGCACAAAACCGAGGCTCGCGACCAAAGCGGTCATTAGCACAGGGCGCAACCGGGTAAGCGCGCCTTCCGTTATCGCTAACAGCAAGTCACCTTTCTCACGCCAGAGATCGCGAATAAAGCTCAGCATCACCAGACCGTTCAACACCGCTACGCCTGATAAGGCGATAAAGCCAATGCCAGCAGAGATTGATAAAGGCATACCCCTCAAATACAAGGCCAACACACCACCGGTGAGCGCCAACGGCACACCGCTGAAGATAATCAACGCATCTTTAAATGACGCAAAAGCCATCACCAGAATACCTAAAATCAGCAGCAACGTAACAGGCACCACAATGCTAAGGCGCTGACTGGCGGACTCCAGCTGCTCAAAAGTACCACCATAGTCCAGCCAGTAACCGGCTGGTAATCTAACGTCACGGTTGATTTGGGCCTTTACCTCTTCTACAAAACTACCAAGGTCTCGCCCGCGCACATTCGCGGTTACCACTACCCGGCGTTTGCCATTTTCACGACTAATTTGCGCCGGCGCAGGCGACACATCTAAGGTAGCCACTTCCTGTAACGGTACAAAGTCCCCATTTGGTAATGGCACCGGCAACACCGCCAGTTTGTCCAGATCGCGACGCAGGGTTTCCGGCAAGCGCACAATCAGCTCAAAGCGTCTGTCACCTTCATACAGAATACCGGCCGACGTACCTCCAATTGCCGCTGATACCCAGTCCTGTAGTTCAACCACATTTAAGCCGTAACGGGCAAGCGCAGTTCGGTTGGGGATCACCGACAAGGTTGGCAAACCAGTGACTTGTTCCACTTTAGTATCCGCAGCACCTTGCACCTTGTTGACGGCTTGCAGAATTTGATTAGCGCTTGTAACCAGCTGCTCTAAATCATCACCAAATACCTTAATACCCAGATCTGCTCGTACACCGGAAATCAGTTCATTAAAACGCATCTGAATAGGTTGGGTAAATTCATAGTTATTGCCCGGCAATGTCGCCAAAGCAGCTTCCATTTCAGTGACCAATTGGGCTTTGGTTTTATCCGGATTGGGCCATTCACTGCGCGGTTTTAATATCACAAAGTTGTCAGCCACATTGGGTGGCATCGGATCGGTCGCCACTTCTGCGGTACCAATTCTGGCAAACACTTTATCAACCTCAGCAAAGGTTTTGATCTTCTGCTCCAGAATTTCCTGCATTGCAACGGCTTGTTCTAAGCCGGTGCCCGGAATACGCATGGCATGTAAAGCGATATCGCCCTCATCAAGCTGAGGCACAAACTCTGCCCCCAACGTGGTCGCCAACCACAGACACACACCAACCAGAGCACTGGCCAAACCAATCACCAGCCAGCGAAATTTGAGTGCCAGCGCTAATAGCGGTGCGTACAGGGTTTTAGCGCCTCTTATGACCGCACTTTCTTTTTCACTGATTTTACCATTTAAGAACACCGCCACAGCGGCAGGCACAATGGTCAGCGACAACACCATAGCGGATAACAGGGCCATCACCACAGTCGCTGCCATAGGATGAAACATTTTACCTTCGACACCGGTCAGCGAAAAAATAGGAATATACACGATAGTAATAATGGCCACACCGAACAAACTGGGCCGGATAACCTCTGCAGTTGCCAGATACACCGTATTTAAGCGCTCTTTTAGCGGTTGGATACGGCCGTTGTGCTGTGCCTGCGCCAGGCGGCGAACCGCATTCTCGACAATAATCACCGTACCATCAACAATTAAGCCAAAATCCAGCGCACCCAGGCTCATCAGGTTGGCAGAAACGCCGGCTTGTACCATGCCGGTAATGGTCATCAGCATTGATAGCGGGATCACCGCCGCAGTGATTAACGCCGCCCGCAGGTTGCCCAGCAGGATAAACAACACTACGATCACCAGTAATGCGCCTTCCAGCAGGTTTTTACTGACGGTTGCAATGGCTTTATCCACTAAGGTGGTGCGGTCATATACTGCTTCAGCAATAACACCCTCTGGCAGAGAGCTTTTGATCTGCTCCAGCTTTTGCGCCACATCCCGTGCCACTGTGCGTGAGTTTTCACCAATTAACATCATGGCGGTACCCAGCACCGCTTCTTTGCCATCCTGAGTTGCCGCACCGGTTCGCAGCTCTTTGCCAATGGCAACGTCGGCAACGTCACTCAGCTTTACCGGTATTGTGTCGTATTGCGTAATAATGACATTAGCAATGTCATCCAGAGAGGTTAACTGACCGGGCGAGCGTACCAGCAGTTGCATGCCTTCACGTTCAATATAACCAGCGCCTCTGTTGTCATTGTTGGCTTGCAGGGCCAGCTCAATATCCTTAATACTCAGGCCATAATTAAGCAGTTTCAGTGGGTCGGGTAACACATGGTATTGCTTGTTATAGCCGCCAATACTGTTTACTTCCACCACACCTTTAACTTGTGCCAGCTGAGGTTTTATTATCCAGTCCTGAATTTCCCGCAGTGCCATGGCATCGTAAGGTGAACCATTTTGTTGCAGTGCACCCGGTTTGGCCTGCACGGTATACATAAAGATTTCACCAAGCCCGGTTGAAATAGGGCCCATTTCAGGCTCTATGCCCTCAGGCAACATATCCTTGATAGCGCCCAACCGGGTGTTGATTAGATTGCGGGCAAAGTAGATGTCCGTGCCTTCTTCAAATACCACCGTTACCTGTGACAAGCCATAACGAGACAAAGAACGGGTATAACTTAAATTGGGTAAGCCATACAGGGCAGTTTCTACCGGATAGGTAATACGCTGCTCGGCCTCAAGTGGCGAATAACCCGGTGCTGCGGTGTTTATTTGTACCTGAACGTTAGTAATATCCGGCACTGCATCAATCGGTAACTGTTGGTAGCTCCAGCTACCAATGGCAATAATCAACAGTGTCAGCGTTAAAAATAGATACCGCCTCGCAATAGCCAGGCGCAACATGGATTCAATCATAGTGCCCCCTTAATGCGCGTGCTCGGCTTCAGATTTCTCAATATCCGCTTTTAACAGATAGCTGTTTGTAGTGACATACAACTGGCCGGGCTTTAAACCGGCAATCACTTCGACATAATCCATGTCGCTACGGCCAAGCTGTAATGGGGTAAAGGCATATTCGCTATTGTTTTTTACGAAGACTCCGCTTTTATTGTCCAGTATTTGAATGGCCGATTTTTTAACGGCAAGCTCAACGTTGAATTCACCGCTTATCACAGCACCTTCGATCAATTGCCCGGACGATAGTTTACCGTCACGGTTATCCAGCTTAACTCTGGCCAGTTGATAGGGCTGGGTTAATGATGGAATGATATGCGCAATTACGCCGTTAATCTCAGTGTCAGCGGCCATAATGACCACTTTTTGTCCTGTCACGACAGCATCTTGTTGTGATGGGTACACGCGAAAATCGGCCCACAGGCTGCCAAAATCAGCAATGCTGAACAGCGTCTGCTGCTGTGCGATTTCACCAACATTGGCGCTGCGCTGAATAACAACGCCGTCAATTGGCGCTTTAATGGCATAGGTATTTAAGCTCTCATTTGACTCGACAACGGCCAGCACATCGCCTGCTTTTACGCTGTCACCCAGTGAGAATTTCACCGAGGTAAGAAGACCGGGAAAACGGGCATTAACATGGCTTATGCGGTTTGGATCAGCACTAAGCTTGCCATAAACCACCTGATGTTGGCGTAATAACTGGCTGTCAGCACGATCAGTGACAATATTTACCGCCGTAGCCATATCATCACTAATGCGGCTGCTTAGGGTTTCATTGTGTTCATGCTCGTCGTTTTCGTCGTGCCCTTCATGCTCATTGTGTTCTTCATGTTCTTCATGTTCTTCGTTCTCGCCGTGTTTTTCGTGCTCTTCATTTTTCTTAGCGTCAGATTGCGGTTTTACCGCTTGCTCTTTGGCATGGACATGCGCATGTTCTTGCTCATTGGCGGCCATTACTTGCATCGGCATCAGCCAGGCTGCAATAAACATTGCCAGTGTTACATGTGGTTTCATAATGCTATCTTCCTGTATATTCTGTTTGCCACGTCGCACAGTTAATGAAGTGCGGCAGCGGGGCAATAATCTTGTCAGTTACTGCGTTACCGGCTCGGCGGTAAGCTGTTCAATCGTCGCCTGGCTCAATAGCACCGCAGTGGCGGTTTCCAGTATTTGTCTTTTTGCCTGCAACAATTCTTGCTGGGCATTAAGCCAATCTTGATAATTTGAGCGCCCGCGCTGGTATGCATCACGCGTAAGATCCAGCGCTTGTTCCAGGTTGGGGATCACGTACTGCGCCAACTGTTGGTGACTGGTAATGAATTGCTGCCGTTGCGAGTAGGCATCAAACAAGCGTTCATGCAGGATCAGTAAGCTATCCTGCTGCCGATACTCGACATTGTTTCGCTCTGCCAGCGCAGCTTCGATGGCTGCACTATTGCGACGTTCAGCAAATAATGGCACTGAGATACCAAAGGTAAGGCCTGTATCGTCACTGGCCTGATAGCGTCTTACCCCTACTTGCCAACTCAGATCTGCGCGGTTTTGGCTTTGCGCCAGTCGCACTTCAGCGTCTTTTAACCGACGTTCAGAGGCAAAAATGGTTAACGCCGGCGATTGTTGCAGCCGCTGATACAGCTCGGCAAAAGGGCGGCTTTGACCAAAAGCAAACAAATTACCTGCCACAACGTTAAAGTTGGCGCTGGTATCACCCCAAAAACGTGCTATGGCTATTTTTTGCCGCTCAATGCGCTGCAACAGGGCGTCCCGCCCGATCTGAACCTGAGCCAGTTGCGCCTTTGCCCGCATGATTTCAGCATCTGACAAGGCACCGCTGGCGGCACGTTTTTCTGCGCTTTGCAGCAGGGCTTCTGAGAGCTCTACTGCCTCTTCTGTCAGTGTCAATTCCTGCTGGCTGGCCAATAGATTAATATAATTGCGGGTAAGTTCGGCCAGCACATCGAGGGTTTGCGCTTGTTGCTGCCAATCAAGAGTATTGAGCCTGGCGTCTACTACCTCAGCGCGCCACTGAGCTTTGTTATCCAGCTCTATCACGGAAGATAAGGCGACTGTCAGCTCAGCACCGGCCAGCCCTCTGGCCTCTCCGGTGCCCGCAACATTCTCAAGCTCTACACCGAGTTGATAACCGGGTTTAAGGCTTTGCACATCACGCTCTGCCAGCAGTCGCTGTTGGGTAAATTTAAACTGATGCAGCTGCGGGTTGTGTTGCAGTGTTTTATCTATTGCCTGTTGTAATGTCAGTGCTTGCGGCTCTGCACGTAGCGGAAGCGCGCAAAATACCGCCGCCAGTATTGCTGGCAGCATTAGTGTCATACGCATGGGTATGCTCCTGAAAGTTAATCGTTAATAAAAAGGATAAACAAGCAGGATCAGATATTTGGCGGCGGCACCGGTGGGCGATAGCTAATGAGGTTTAACCCTGGTTGGGTAGCGGCTATAACGCTGTCACGGAAGTTAAGCACCTCCATGCCCTGAAAAAAAGCGATATAGCAGGTGACATGAGCATGATTACTGTGTTCGTCGGTATCATGCTCAGAGTTATGTTCAACGTTATGTTCAGTGACTTGCTCACTGCTTACGTCGAAAAGGGTATCTGAGTGGCAGTGTTCATGTTGCAGGTCAGTGTAGGTATGGGCATGATCGGGCAAATGCATAACTAACGCATCACAGGCCATCACGGCATGATTCAGCATAATCAGCAACAGTAATAATAAGCCTGATGTACGACCTAACATAAATCCCTCAGTAAGTTAGCGCTATGGTAGCGCTATTGCGACTTAACAACAAGCTACGCTTTTAGCTGTAAAATCCTGCGCGCACCATTGAGTACAACTAATCCAATGATGAACCCTATTACCAGATCCGGATAGCGTGACCCGGTCCAGGTGACTAATAATCCGGCCAAAATCACCCCTGCATTTGCGATAACGTCATTTGCAGAAAAAATCCAACTGGCTTTCATATGCGCGCCGCTTTCTTTTTGTTGATGAATTAACGAAAGACAGATCACATTAGCAACCAAAGCAATAGCGCCCATAATTAACATCAACGTCGACACTGGCTCGTTACCAAACAGGTAGCGCCGTATCACCTCACTGATCACCCCAAAAGCTAAAATTAATTGCAGCCAGCCGGCAAGCTGTGCGGCGTTTAATTGAACCTTGCTACTACGCCCGACTGCGTATAGCGCAACCCCGTATACCGCTGCATCGGCAAACATATCCAAAGAGTCGGCTATTAACCCGGTTGATTGAGCCAGCCAACCGGTCACAAACTCTACTGCAAACATCACCGCGTTAATGCCCAGCAACCATTTTAAAATTAACTCCTCACGCAGCGAACCTGATGCTGTGGATTGTCTGGCCTGCGTTACCTCTTCGGGTTTCACCGGCCCGGTCTTTGTCAGCGATGCGCCCAGCCCTAAGCTGTGCATTTTTGTTGTAATTTCATTGGCATTCACCGTGTGAAAAACGCGAACCTGCCTTTGTCGGATATCAAACTGTAACAGAACACCGGGCTCAACTGTTTCCAGCGCCATACGGATCAAACGCTCTTCGGCAGGGCAGTCCATTTTAGGCACCCTAAATTCACTAAGGTAGGCATATTTTGCATGCTTATCAGGTGCATCAACGGCGCTATTTTCACTGTTGCCCGTTTCGCTACACTTATCATTGGAACAGCATTTTGCATTCATAACCGATAAACCTTGGGTTGATATGAAACCTAGTTTAAACTCTGTAGTTACTATAGAGTCAATAGGCAGTATCGAGATGATCAAGATTGGAGAGCTGGCAAAAATCTCTGGCTGTTCTGTGCAAACCATCCGTCACTATGAAAAGGAGCAGCTTCTTGCGGCGAAATTACGTAGCGATGGTAATTTCCGCCTCTACGATCACGCTGATATCGAGCGGTTGCTATTTATTAAACACTGCCGGAGTTTAGATCTGAGTTTGGCAGAAATTCGTCAGTTACTGAGTTTGAATGACTCGCCAATGTCGCAGTGTGATGATGTTAATCAGATGATTGAACAGCATATCGAGCAGGTAGAACGTCGCATAGCGGATTTAACGCAGCTTAATAAACAACTAAAGGCTTTACGTCTTAGCTGCAACTCGAAGCGCACGGTAGAGCACTGTGGTATTTTAAAACAATTGAATGAAGCCGTTAGTCAAACCAACTAAGTTGTTATCAGCAATAAATAGGTGAGTCTTAATGCACCAGCACAACCATTCATATATCAAAGACGACAGCGACAACCGGATCGCTATGGCTTTTTTTCTTAATGTGGGTTTTACCCTAATTGAGTTTATCGGCGGTTGGTTAACCAACAGCACAGCAATTATGGCAGATGCAGTGCATGACCTGGGTGATAGCTTATCTATTGGCAGTGCATGGCTGTTGAACCGGCTTGGCCGAAAGTCTGCAAACCGACAATTTACTTACGGCTACCGCAGATTGTCATTGTTTGGCGCCTTAATTAACGGCTTGGTATTGATTGCCGGATCGGTTTGGGTACTGACTGAGGCAATACCGCGGCTGGCTAACCCGGTAATGCCAGTGACAGAGGGAATGCTGGCTTTAGCTGTGCTGGGTGTTGCAGTCAATGGCTTTGCCGCTTACCGCTTGAGCAAAGGAAATACACTGAATGAAAAAGTGCTGAATTGGCATTTGCTTGAAGACGTTCTTGGGTGGGTTGCAGTTTTGGTTGTGGCTATTGTGCTGCAATTTGTGGATTGGCCTATCCTTGACCCTTTGCTTTCTATTGGTTTCACCTTATTTATTTTGGTTAATGTTTTACGAAACCTCAGCACAACTGCGCGTCTATTTCTGCAAGCCGCGCCAGATAGCAAATTGCAAAATGAAATCCAAGATACTTTGCTGAAAATTGATGAGTTAGACAGCATTCATCACCTGCATCTCTGGTCGCTTGATGGTGAACATCATGTACTCACCGCACATGTGGTAACCAATGCCAGCAAGGCATTTACTGCAAACCATTATGCCGATATTAAGCTGCGTATTGCTAACGCATTGGAGCAGTTTGATTTAGCACATACCACGATAGAACTGGAGTTAACACAAGAACATTGTCGGGATGAATTCCCGGATAAGGTGCAGTGAAGTGACCGTCATTACAACGTTAGGTTTATTTATCATTACTGCAATAGCAGAAATTGTCGGTTGCTATTTGCCTTACTTGTGGCTGAAAAAAGGAGCTTCAGCCTGGGTGCTGTTACCTGCTGCAATCAGTCTGGCATTATTTGCCTGGTTGTTAACGCTTCACCCAACGGCTGCTGGAAACTAAAAGTAAGGCACCGAGGACAATTGCAATATCAGCCAGGTTGAAGGCCGGCCAATGCCAGTCTCGCCAATAGAAATC
>NZ_JAHRID010000016.1 GCF_019100565.1 Arsukibacterium indicum
ACAGTATGGCTCTGGTTGCAAAACTAACCCACGAACTCGGAGGTCAGCACCTCTTGGGGAGTCATTATGTCTATGTGTTTTCAGAGGTATTAGTTTAATGTCAAACGTCTTAAATGTGATTAAGTTACGGAATGCTAAATCGGATTTCAAAATGCTGGTTGTTTTGGCATTTTGCTTCGTTGCCATGTCATTTTTTGCAATAGGTTTTGTATATGCTCAAGCGCCAGAAATTGGCATTTTAGTTAAGCTTCTGGCAATTATGGGTACTGTAAATGTTGCTATGGTTTTCTACGTCATCAAAAAATTCAATGCTTTATCAAACACATAACAAGGCGCATCACTCGCGGCCTGCGGCCGCTGGGACGCCAATCCGCTGCGCGGCTCGTCGCCCGTGTGCTAAGCGTTAAATTACCAAGCGGCTGCACGAGCAACTTTATATTTAGGACTATAAGGAACAATTTATGGGTTTTGGTGGGATAAGTATTTGGCATTTATTAATCGTCTTGGCACTACCGCTGCTACATGTTGTTATTTCGAACCGTTCACACGGTGGTGCAAAGTTAGGCTGGTCGTTAGCGGTTGTATTTTTTCCGTTACTGGGGTACATAATTTTCTTAATAGTGACTCAGCCTGCAAAGAAAGCAGAACAGAGTTGATAAAATTTAACAAGGCCAGTCAGCACTGCTCCCTTTGGTCGCTGGACCTCAAATCCGCTACGCGGCTTTTCGGCCGCTGCTGGCTGCGTTATACGAAAGGAAGTCAACATGAATAAATTGCTAATAATATGGATTGTTTTATTAGTATCGAATGTTTTAAATGCATCAGAGATAAACAACATTCATGTTGTACGTAGTGTTGACGGCGAAATTGATCAGGAAATTGTACTGCCGTTTAATGAGGCTGAATCAATAATTCTTAAAGAAGTTTGGCGAAGCCCCGTTGGTATTTTTTGTAAAACCACCGTCCTAAATCAGGATGCTGGGCTAGCTAAAGGTTCTTTTGAATGCCAAAACAAAGATGGCTATAAGGCGCAAATAAGCATTGATTGTTCATTAAACAATAGTAAAGAAAACAGCGCTTATTTGTTCTTCGGTTTGGTTGGTGCGCCAGAAAACATTGGTAATTTCTATGTCTGGTGCAAGTAAATCGTATAACAAGTGCCATCAATCGGACTTGGGCAAACTGTCACCGTTTTTGCAAAAAGACGCAAAAACGCCGCCACTTCACCCAAGCCGTTGTGGCAGGCGTTAGCATCAATCAAGGAGTCAGACTTGAGATCAGGAATCCTCATCGTATTTATTGCTTTGCTGGTTGGATGTGCAACCTTTGAAAAACCAATTCCTACAGCAACGAGAACAAGCGAAACCGTTGAGCCGTATTTTGAACAAAAAGCTGTTGGAGAGAGCGCGATAATGACGAATCAAGCCTTAAAGTCGTATCGGGAGGAATATGTCCATGCAACTGAACACAAGGCTTTTGCTCAATCCGACGTAGGCGCTTGGTCTTGGAAGTCCAACAGAACCTCGATAAGGCACGCGATAGACAACTCTTTGATTGATTGTCAAAGAAATAACAAAAGACACGAAGCTGAACATCCGTGCAAGATTATTAATGTTGATGGGACATGGGCAGGGGAGCGGTAGATGCTAACAAGGCCAGGCACGGCGACGTCTACTACATTGCGGCTTCGCCTCCATTCCGTAGCCGCGCATGCTGGCTGGCGTTAGGCTTCTGGAATGAAAAATCACCATACAATAAAGTTGGTCACCTTACTTATTCTTTGTGGATGTTCGAGTTCCCCGTATTTTGTTGAGCTTGATCCAAGATCAAAATCTGCGAATGCAGCACAATACGGAGAAGGTGTATATTTTTATCACTACTCTAAAATTATCTTTCCATCTATGACTGATGCCAAAGCAAAAGAAGAATATTTCAATTTTGTTCAAACTGATATTGATGAAAAATTGGATAAAAATGCTGCTTGCGAAATTATCCAGGAATCGCTGTCATATAACAGCGAAGGCGGCGAAGTCAGTGTTCTGGTGAAATGCAATGAAACCTAACAAGTTACTTAATTTCGTTCCGGCCACAAACAGCGTGGCCTCCACGGGACTGCCTACGCTGCGCTGCGGCAGCCCATTAGCAATGCGTTACATGTCGCCAAGGAAATAGCGTTGTGCCATTTTTAGAGGATGGTTTTGAAATAGTACAAAATGTCATATCGACTGATGAGATCGAGTCGATTACCTTTGAGATTGAAAAATATGAAAGCAAGGGGGGTGGAATTCGAAATGCCGAAAAGAAGATTGCACCAGTCAAGATTCTCGCAGAAAGTACGAAGTTTATATCTCTTGCGTCACATTACCTTTCCGCTCAAGCAAGCTTAGTTCGTGCGATTATTTTTATAAAATCTACTGAAAATAATTGGCTGGTGACTTGGCATCAAGATAAGACTGTGACAGTTTCAAAAAAGCTGGATTCTCCAGGCTGGGGTCCTTGGAGTCAAAAGGATGGAGTTTTGCATGTACAACCGCCAGTCGAAGTCTTGGAAAAAATGGTCACTTTTAGGGTTCACTTAGACGAATCAACAGAATCTAATGGTTGCCTAAGATTAATCCCCGGCAGCCATAAAGAAGGTGTTATGTCACAGCCGTCAATTGATAGCTATTCAAAATTGCATTCTGCAATAAGCTGTGAGGCTCCAGTTGGATCTGCGTTGATCATGCGCCCGCATATACTACACTCATCAAGCAAAGCTAAGTCAACTCGCCCTCGCAGGGTGCTTCATCTTGAGTACAGTAGTTATAAGCTGCCTGGTGGTGTTGAATGGGCATAAAAACATGTAACAATACGTGCCAGTCGGACAGTTTGTTCCGTGGCTTTTTTGTGCCGGTCGCTGCGCTAGCACAAAACGCCACTCCACAAACTGCCGCTGCACTCAGCGTTAGCAGGCTTTCGGGGTTTTAAAGGTTTTCGTCAGTAGTATTGTTCCGGCATCGCCCGTGTTTGGCTTTCCAAGCAGCACTGGCAAATAGTCAAAGCTCGCCAGTTTGTGGGTTTACTGCAAACGGTGGTGGCGGTAGCGTTGTTCTTCGTGGCTTCGCTTTAACAGTTTTACAGGTTCCGGTTGGCTCACCGTATCGCAGCTGGCTGGTGTAGTTTTTAATTAAAAGCAGTCTGCCGTTGTTCAGGTTTGCCAGTGCGGCCAGCCGCGAAAGTTCGGTGTAGGCTGCTAACAAACAAAAGCAGTCGGACGCGTACCGCGCCGCTGTTTTGAGCGTTAGGCAATAAGGACAGTAGATGGATTTTCTCAATCGTCATGTTTGGTTAAAAAGAGCATTGATGCTTCTGGCCATTTTAATAGCTACACCATTTGCCGGTTACCTGCTGCTGTTCGTTGAGGTGGCAGGCTTAGAGGTGGCATTTGCGTGTTTGCTTATAGCGCTCAAGCCTTTTCTCACCTGGGCACAATTCCAAATCGACTTAATAAAGGCCACATTCAAGGCAATATCAAACAACTTTCATAAACACCTAGCTAGTCGCCCAACGGTATATTTTTCGCATGCTGCTGGTAGTGCTGCATTTTTTGCTATCACAGGTGTTGTGTTTGTATCGGTTGCCGTTTGGTTGCCTTTATTTATGGTTGGTGCGCAGTATGCCTAACAAGGCGCATCACTCGCTCCCTTTGGTCGCTGGGACCTCAAACGCTAACGCGTTTTTCCGCCCATGTGCTTTGCGTTAGCAGGTGTTCGGGTTTTAACGGTTTCAGTCAGTATTTTTTTCCGGCCTTGCTCGCGTTTCGTATTCTTAGCGGCAGCGCCAAACGGTTAAGTTCGCCAGTTTGCGGGTTTGCTGCAAACGGTTGTGGCGGTAGCGTTGTTCTTTTTTGCTTCGCTTAACAGTTTTACAGGTTCCGGTTGGCTCGCTGTATCGCACTTGGCCGGTTTAGTTTTTAGTAACAGCAGCCTGCCGTTGTTCGGGTTTGCCAGTGCGGCAAGCCGCGCAAGTCCGGTTCAGGCTGCTAACAAGCAAAGCCAGCCGACGCGTACCGCGCAGCTGCTTTGAGCGTTATAAGCCACGGACAAGTAATGAGTAAAAATCAGTCTCCTTACATGCTTGAATCCGCATCAGATTACCTTCGCGCGGCTAAATTGCTATGGGAACAACCAAATCTATGCAATGTAGCGATGGTTAATGCTGCCATAGCAATAGAGATTATTCTTAAAAGCTTTTCTGCTGAGCCTGCCGATAACAAGCGGAAAGGTACAATAGGCGAACAATACGAAATTAAGGGTAAAAGGTTACATCTTTTTACCGAGCTTGCTGCAAGAATCGACCCCGTAATTTATCGGGAGCTTGGTTTCAATAACCATGATTATTGGTTTCAACAGTATGATAATTTATTTATTAAAGCTCGTTACCCTTATGAACCGGACTCCCGCGGTGGTCATTCAGAGATACCTATTAAGGTTGGTATTGAAATGTTTAAGGCAACAATCAGGTGGTATAAAGATACTGGCAATACCGATCTGTGGGTTAAACGTTATCCTGAGGTTGCTGGTGGTGGCTTATAACAATCGCCATCAAAACGCCGCTTCGCGGCTCGACTCGCAACACGTTGCTCGCGTTTGTGGCGGGCGTTAGGCATTTTGGAGTTTAATTTGAGCGATATTATCAGTTCAGGTCAAGGTGAGTTAAAAGGAAACAAGCTACTTGAAAAAATTCTTTCTTTTTTAAGTATTTTGCTGATTTTTTCATATGTTGGTTGGGCAGTCTCTTTTATCGAGCTTTATGATGTTTATCAAGGACTGGTAAGTGGCAGGGATGCACCAGATCCAAAGGCAACTGCCGGCAACATCTCTAAAGCTCTCATACCTTATGTAACCTTCTTGATTTTGGCATTTCCGGGATGGGTATGCGCTATGCTAGTACTGTTCTTTTCTAGCTATCGCTCACGGGTTTATTTTAATTTCTGGCTAGTTTCGTCAGTTGTACTGTTTATTGGTTTTCCAATCGGCACCCTATTTGGGCTCATATTGGGTATTACTTTGTATGTAAAAAGGCGGCAGTTTGCGAGCCATGCCTAACAAGCGCAGTCACAAACGGCCACTGCGTGGCCTGGACCTCAACCGCTGCGCGGGTTTCGGCCTGTGCTGCGAGCGTTATACGCACTGAGGCTCTATGAGTAAAAGGACGTTTCTAGTTTGTTGTGACTACGGAACTGGCGGCATATGGTTTCTGGTAGATGCTGAATCGAAAAAACAAATTGACGCCTTGCATCCTGAGTTTT
Organism: Arsukibacterium indicum; assembly: GCF_019100565.1. Classification (GTDB taxonomy): domain Bacteria; phylum Pseudomonadota; class Gammaproteobacteria; order Enterobacterales; family Alteromonadaceae; genus Alishewanella; species Alishewanella indicum. The sequence continues at coordinate 5,291 of NZ_JAHRID010000016.1, forward strand.
GCGCTTTTGAAACTAAACCAGACTGGATGTCCGAGGGTGATAAAACTAAGTATTTTCTGATGGCTGAGAAAGCTGGTCATCATTGGGACGTAGATAATAAAGAATGGTTAAAAAAATTCAAATGAAAGCATGTGCGTATAACAAACGCCATCAAAAACGCGCCCTTTGGGCGCTCGACTCGCAACAAGTTGCTCGCGTTTGTGGCGGGCGTTAGCATTTACCAAATAAGGAAGTCATTATGAGCTCTAAACCTCAAATATTGTTCTTGTCGCATGGCGGCGGGCCAATGCCTCTTTTGGGCGATGCTGGGCATACAGAAATGGTTGATTGCTTAAAAAGCATAACATCTTTATTACGTAAACCATCGGCCATTGTGGTTGTGAGTGCACACTGGGAAGAGAAATTGCCAACAATTACTGCTGGCGAGAGCCCATCGCTTATATATGATTATTATGGATTTCCAGAAGAATCTTACAGTATTACCTATCCCTGCAAGGGCGAGGCACTGCTTGCAAATAAAATCCACGAAAAGCTAGAGCGTGTTGGCATTGCTTGCAATCTCGATAAACAAAGGGGCTTTGATCACGGTTTGTTCATACCGCTAAAAATAATGTACCCAGATGCTGATATTCCTTGTATTCAGTTGTCGCTTCTTAATAACTTAAGTCCTGCCGAGCATATTAGTATTGGTCAGGCGCTACAGGGCTTAGACTATGAAGATTTACTTTTGATAGGGTCAGGATTTTCTTTTCACAATATGAAGGCCTTTTTTGCTCCAGAAACTACGGAGTCAAAAGATTTGAATGAAGCATTTGAGTCTTGGTTATTGGATACTTGTTCAAACACAAATATCTCTGAAGAAGAAAGAAAACAAAGACTGTGTGAATGGGTAAAAGCGCCGGGTGCTCGGTTTTGCCACCCTCGAGAAGAGCACCTATTGCCTTTGCATGTCTGCTACGGCTTAGCAGGCGGCGCATGTGCAGAATCGTTCGAGCTGAAGATTCTCAATAAGAAGTCAAGTATGTACCTATGGTAAGCAGAATGCTAACAAGGCGCTCAAAATCGGCCACAAAATACGTGACCTCGGACGCTCACTTCTTTCGCGCCGTTTAGCGCGTCGTTAGCTTGCAAAAGCTAGGTCGGTGCAATAACGATGTACTCTTTAGATATGGATGTTAAATGACTAAATTCAGTGTGCTTGTTTTACTTTATTTGTTGTCTCTTTGTACTGCATGCACTCAGCCGTCAACTATCGATTACCGTGCTGCTATTGATGCTCAGCTGTTTGAAAATGCGCAAAAGCACGGGATTCCCGGCCAGGCCGTGCTTGTACTTCACAACGGCGAGATTTTGTATCGCAATGCCATTGGTAGCAAAGCGATCGAAGATAGTGCACTGGTAACGCCGAAGACGGTCTTTCCGGTCTACTCCATCACTAAACTATTCACTATCACGCTCGCTATGAAGTTACAGGAAGAGGGAAAACTTGATTTTTCTGCGCCTGCTTCACTTTATATCGACAATCTGCCACTTTCTTGGCGTAGTATTCGTATCGAGCAGTATCTAAATCATGCTTCGGGAATTCCTGAGTATTTTGACAGCAATGATTTCTCGCGCCCGTTCCCAGCCAGCTTGGATTCTGTATTTGCAAAGTTACACAACGTTCCGCTTGTATTTTCGCCGGGTGAGCGTACAAGCTATACCAATACCAACAACCTAGTGATTGCTGCTGTACTTGAGGCCATAACACATACGCCTTACCGCGAGCTGTTACGCCAGAAAATCATTGAACCGCTTAACCTTCAAGAGACGTGGCTCAACCTTGCTGATGTGCCTGAGACACGCCTTGTTAAAAGCTATCGGGCGGGAGCAGGCCAGGTTGTGCCTGATCTGTCGATCTCATGGCCGGATTACAGCATCGCAAATGTAGGAGCGTACATGACACTGGATGATTTAGGTAAATTTATGTCCGCCGTAGCGCATGGGCGTGTTGTGTCAAAAGCAGAACTGCTTCGCCTATGGCAGCCCTTTAAACTTAAAAATGGTGCTGCTGGTTTTTTTGCAAATGGTTGGGACTATGGTGAGTGGGGGCGTTGGCACGAAGTTGGTCATGATGGTGGCACCAAGGTAAGAGTGCGTATTCTGTTCGATGACAATCTGGATGATCATTATATTGTCGTCTATTTGACCAATGGCAATAAGGATGGAGTCTGGTCGCACACGCTTGTCCGTTCGATCCAGACCATTATATTGCCGAATTAGTTGTCGCATTATGCTTCTTGGCTTCGCTAAAACAGATTTCAGGCTCCGGCTGGCTCGCCGTATCGCAGCTGGCCAGAGTAGTTTTCAAATAAAAGCAGCGTGCCGTTGTTCGGGTTTGCCAGTGCTGTAAGCCGCGCAAGATTGGTGTGGGCTGCTAACAAGGCCAGGCAAGCGACGCCAAACAGCGGCGCGCCTGCTGGCAGCGTTGGTATGACTCCCCAAGTCAAGCAAGTTGAATAAATCCCTGCTCATTTAAGAACCATCTTTTTGCTGTTAAAG
>NZ_JAHRID010000017.1:0-3211 GCF_019100565.1 Arsukibacterium indicum
TACACCGCCAGGCTCCCAATTCAATAAAACAGCCCCTCTCGAAAGAGCAGGGGCTTTTTTATTGACTGAGATTTGGTGACGGTGTACTGCTCGAGCAGGGCGACCCCATGCGACAAACATGCCCGGAGCATGTTTGGACAGCTTCAGCTGGCCGCGAAGCGGCGAACCCCAGGGATGGGGTGAGCAAAGTTGTACACTGCTGGGAGGCCAGCCCCGCAGCCTCCTAATTCAATAAAACAGCCCCTCTCGAAAGAGCAGGGGCTTTTTTATTGACTGTGAAATTGCGCTGGAGATTTATCGGCTTTACAATGGCGCCATATATTGTCAGTGGCCTTACTATGCATATCCTCCACGATCAGCCTGCAGAGCTCTATTCCACTTTTCGTTTGAAAACCCGCCTGGCTACCGTTATTGAAGTAATTAATCTGGCTGATTTACAGCAGCTAGACATTAGCTCAGTACCATTGGTACTGGGAGAGGGCAGCAATACCATTTTCCTTGAACAGCAAAACAGACCTATCATTCGTTTTATCGGTACAACTATAACAGAAAAGTGGTTGGATAAAGATCACTGTTTATTGCATGTCGAAGCGGGTCATAACTGGCATCAGCTGGTTGCTGCAACCGTTGCAAAGCAACTGTGGGGGATTGAAAACCTCGCGTTAATTCCGGGTTCGGTTGGTGCTGCACCTGTACAGAATATCGGTGCCTATGGTGTTGAACTGGCCGACGTTTGTGCCTATGTTGATTTTTTTAACTGGAAAACAAACTCTGTAAAGCGGTTTAATACGCAAGCTTGTAAGTTTGGCTATCGGGACAGTGTGTTTAAAAATGAGTTAGCAGGTAAAGGTATTATTGTTGCAGTTGGGCTTACATTGTCAAAGATAGCAAAGCCAGTGCTTAGCTATCAAGGGCTGGATACATTAGCGGCTACCAGTTCAATAACAGATATTTATAACCAGGTTATAGTTACCCGCAACAGTAAGTTACCCGATTACAGGAAGTTGGCAAATTGCGGGAGTTTTTTCAAGAACCCGGTTATTAGTAACGATACCTTTCAGCAATTGAAAATTAAGTATCCAGCTATTCCTGGATTCAAACAATCAGACGGCAAGGTAAAAGTGGCTGCGGCCTGGCTGATAGACCAGCAAGGTTTTAAAGGGTTTAGTAGGAATGATATTGGTTGCTATGAAAGACAGCCCCTGGTAATCGTAAATTATGGTAATGGCAGGGCGGAAGATTTACTGTCTTTAATCGGCTCGATTCAGAACAAAGTGAATTTGGCATACCAGATATATCTTGAACCCGAGGTACGGTTGCTGGACAGTCATGGTCAGCAATATGTCTAAAACCAGCCTGCTTTGTCAGCGCCAGTTATTACAATATCTGGTCGATGGTAATTTCTATTCAGGACAATGGCTGGCGGAACAACTTGGTGTAAGCAGGACAGCAGTAGCCAACTATCTGCACGAGCTCAAGCATCATGGTTTGGAAATCTTCAGCGTAAAAGGCCGAGGCTATAAATTAGCTCAAGTTATTCAACTGCTTGATGCTAATAAAATCAAAAGCCTGCAACCAGCTGGAATTTCACAAATTCTGGTTCAGCATATTACTGACTCTACTAACAGCCAACTGCTGCAGCGGTTGCAGACTGGACAAATGCTGGAACCAGGTACCGTTATTGTAGCTGAGGCCCAGTCGGCAGGCCGTGGCAGGCGCGGGCGTTCGTGGTATTCACCTTTTGGCAGTAATCTTTATTTTTCATGTTACTGGCGGCTGGAGCAGGGTGTGCCTGCTGCGATGGGATTAAGTTTAGTTGTTGCGCTGGCCGTATGCAGACTGCTGCACAATCAGTATGCAATAAATGCGAAAGTTAAATGGCCAAACGATATTTATGTAAACAACAGTAAACTGGCAGGTATTCTGGTTGAATTGTCAGGTCAGGTTGATGCAGGCTGTGATGTTGTTATCGGCATCGGATTAAACATTAGTATGTCAGAGCAGAGTAGCCAGCATATTGATCAGCCCTATACTGATCTTCGATCAGAAATGATGCAGCATATTGACCGCAACATCCTAATTGTCAGGTTACAGCAGCAACTCGTTAATGTGCTGAAGGAGTTTAGTGCAAATGGCTTTGCACATTTTGTCACCGAGTATAATCAGCATGATTTATATGCAAACCGCAAGGTTTCATTACTTGGGAAATCACCCATTGTCGGAATATGTCGGGGTGTTGATAAACAAGGTGGCATTATTATCGACAATGGCAGCACTACAGACGTTTACTACGGTGGCGAATTAAGTTTACGGCCGGGAGACTAAATGTACTTACTACTCGATATTGGTAATACCCGTGAAAAAGCAGCGATATTCAATTCCGGCACGATAAGCGCATTACCGCAGTTAACTGCTGAAGCTCTGAAAGATCTGCCTCTGGTGGCGGTTTACTTTGCCAGTGTTGCAAATGACCAGCGACTCCATGCATTAAAACTCAAATTAGAGATCGATCACTTACCATGGCGGCAGATTGGTTCTCAGGCCCAGGCTTTTGGGGTGACAAATTGTTATGCTGAACCACATTTACTTGGGGTTGACCGCTGGTTAGCTTTGTTAGGTGCTAACCAGCGCTTTACAAATCAGTCAGTAATGATTGTGGATGCAGGAACAGCGCTGACAATTGACTGGCTAGATCAGCATGGCATGCACCTTGGTGGTTGGATTATGCCGGGCTTACGTTTGCAGCAGCAAAGTGTTGTGCAGCAAACTGCAAAGGTATTTAACAAAGAAATGCTGGATGCCAGAATAACTCCCGGTAGAGAGACGGCCGCTTGTTTGCAAAATGGCTGTTTGGCAGCAGTTATCGGCGCAATAAAGCAAGGTTGGCTATTAAATAAAGCTGAACACTTAGTTCTTACCGGCGGAGACGCATTGTATCTGAAACCTCAGTTGTCTGATTTAGTTATCAGCACCGAACCTTTATTGATTTTTCAGGGTCTTGGCCGATATATTGACCACTAATGCTTTATTTGCACAGGAATTGAGCGTTCAGACAAGAAAAATGGTCTTTTTTGTTTTTTTCTATTGCGCCGCTTCCGGCATTCTACTAGAATTCGCACCCACTGACGTAGTGCCGCTTTAGCTCAGTTGGTAGAGCAACTGACTTGTAATCAGTAGGTCATCCGTTCGACTCGGATAAGCGGCACCATTA
>NZ_JAHRID010000017.1:3299-3693 GCF_019100565.1 Arsukibacterium indicum
TCAGTCAGTCAAATAGCTACGAGTAGGCCGCGGGCATCGTATAATGGCTATTACCTCAGCCTTCCAAGCTGATGATGCGGGTTCGATTCCCGCTGCCCGCTCCAAAACATGTTACTTGCTGATATAGCTCAGGCGGTAGAGCGCATCCTTGGTAAGGATGAGGTCCCCAGTTCGATTCTGGGTATCAGCACCATCTTGTTCGCCTCTCGTTTGTATACAAATCAATTTATAACCGCCGTTTTGTTTAATAAGGGTTACTTATGGCTAAGGCTAAATTTGAACGCGTAAAACCGCACGTAAACGTAGGTACTATCGGCCACGTTGACCACGGTAAAACTACTCTGACAGCTGCTATCACTAACGTATTAGCTAAGACATACGGCGGTCAGGCATT
>NZ_JAHRID010000002.1:0-474725 GCF_019100565.1 Arsukibacterium indicum
CTTTAACAGCAAAAAGATGGTTCTTAAATGAGCAGGGATTTATTCAACTTGCTTGACTTGGGGAGTCATACCAACGCCGCAAGCAGCGGCGAGCGTTAGCGAGTCCAGCACCGAAGGTGCGTTGCTGACTTGCCTTGTTAGTTGCTTGCATGACGACGAAACTCGCTGATTAATAATGTTATTAAGGCTATAGGAACCAAGATGGTTACTGCTAGGCCAATTTTGTCGTAATGATAATAAGTGACGCCAGTTTGAATACTCATAATTGGAGCAAGCAAGCCTGCAAGATTAAGCTTCCAGAATTTGGCGCTGCATTTACCAGATTTGCTAAGTAGAAACAGCCAAAGTGTGGTAACTACAATAACTGGTGTAGTTACGAAAACGTGCATAAGCAATTGCATGCCGCTTGGCTCATGTTGAACGAGCCAACCATGAAGAGACAGATAAATTACAGCAGCATAAGCCATATTGATGATTGTTAATAAGACTGCTGAACTAAGGTTTAGCATGATGCTCCGTGCAACTAACGCCCGGCTCACCGGGTAAATTTTTGTTGGCGGCTTTTGTGCGGCTTAATGCACAAAAGATGACAGCGGAAATTTATCCGGTGCAGCCTATTGTTATGCGCCCGCCCACTATGCCTTACCAGTTCTCCTTTTCGGGGCCAGCCTTCACGCATTCAGCAACCTTATCAGACACTCCGCTCAGTGCTTTCTCCGCATCTTTCCACCCCGAACCAAACCATTTCCCAACACGGGAGTATCCTGAATTTCTCATAGAACCGGTACTTTTCTGGAGATACTCTATATTGGTATGACGAATTTTGAACTTTCCATCTTTGGCAAGGAATGTCATGGTGCTCTTGACGTTGTGCGCGAGCATCTTCGACCTATAGTCCACGCGATTATTTGCAGTAATTGACCCATGCTCTACGTCTGCACTTACGATAACAGAGCCTCCCTCGACCTGATCTGACTGTCCTGGGCCAGAGCCAACTCCAAAAAGCCCGTTCCCGGCTGCACTGTCACTAATTCTGACACCTTCATTTCTGACGTTCTGAGCAATGCAAGACTTCGCTATTAACGATATCTCCGCAACAGTTCCTTCCACCTCATGTACTTCACTTTCCACTTCCTCCAAGTATTCCTTTGCAGCAAAACTAACGCAGGGAACAAAAGCCATGAGTGCTATTACTAAGATTTTTTTCATGCGACCCTCCTAGGTCAGCTGGTAAACCGGTGAACTAAGCGCATAACGCTTATTGGGCGGGTCGACCCGCACTTAAACACGGGTTAACCCGTACTTGTAAATTTTATGTTTGCTACATTACCGATCATTTATAAAAAATACAATGATTTGAACCATCACTGTGCTTTGACTTAGCAGAAAGTACGGGGTAACCCGCCTAACAAGGCAAATTTGACATTTCTAAAATAACTGTATACTTAAACAGTGTTTATTTGGAGGTGCTTAATGCAAGAATCATCACCGTTTTTGCAATTCATCGCTGATGAAATGTATACCCGACGCTATGCAAAGCGCACTATAGAAACTTATCTGCATTGGATTAAGTTTTTTATTTTATTTCACAAAAAGCAACATCCAAAAGATCTGATTGAGCAGCATGTAGAGCAGTTTTTGACGCACTTGGCCGTAACCAGAAATGTTGCAGTGCAAACTCAGGCACTTGCGCTTAATGCGTTAAGTTTTTTGTATAAAGAGATTCTTAAGAGACCACTGGCATTAAATCTTAACTTTAATCAGGCAGCTAAACCGCGAAAGTTACCCGTTGTTCTTACTAAGCCTGAGGTTACACAGCTTTTTGCTTGCATGGACCCACAATATTTACTCTTGACACAGCTGCTGTACGGTAGCGGCTTACGGTTAATGGAGGCCGTCAGGTTAAGGGTCAATGCTATCGATTTCGACTATTTGTCTTTGATGGTGTGGCACGGCAAAGGCGGTAAACATCGCAGAGTAACTTTAGCCCCGGAATTAATTGAGCCATTACGCCGCCAAATTACGCTGGTACAAGCGTTTTACCAACAAGATATCCAGACAGCGGAATTTGCCGGGGTATGGTTACCTTTTGCGCTGGCACGTAAATACCCAAGCGCACCAAAAGAGCTTGGATGGCAGTATCTGTTTCCTTCTACCCGTTTAAGTATCGACCCTCAATCTAATGTATTACGCAGACATCATATTGATGAGACGTCATTACAAAAAGCCGTAAGAACCGCCAGCAAAAAAGCAGGCATCTGCAAACAGGTAACGTGTCACACACTGCGGCATTCGTTTGCGACTCATTTACTTGAAGCAGGTATGGATATTCGCACGGTTCAAGAGCAGCTTGGCCATACCGATGTTAGAACAACCCAGATTTACACTCACGTACTTAAACAAGGCGCCAGTGGTGTCAAAAGCCCACTATCACAACTGCTATAAAAAAAGGCGCCGAAGCGCCCTGTTTTACTAACTATTTCTGATTAAAAGCAGTCGCCGGGTATGCGTACCCAGCCTTCCATCAGCACCCGCGCGCTGCGGCTCATTATGGCTTTGGTAACGGTCCATTCTCCATCTACCTTTTCAGCTGCGGCACCTACTTTTAAGGTACCTGACGGGTGGCCAAAGCGCACGGCCTCGCGTGCTTCGCCGCCGGCGGCCAGGTTAACCAACGTACCCGGAATAGCAGCGGCAGTGCCAATGGCCACGGCAGCGGTGCCCATCATGGCATGATGCAGTTTACCCATTGATAATGCCCGTACCAGCAAGTCGATATCTGTCGCTGCTACTTCTTTACCACTGGACGACACATAGCCTTTTGGCGGGGCAACAAAAGCGACTTTCGGGGTATGCTGGCGAACGGCAGCCTGCTCAATGTTATTAATTAAGCCCATTTTAAGCGCACCGTGGGCGCGGATAGCTTCAAATCGATTTAATGCTTTTTCATTGCCGTTTATTGCACCCTGTAACTCGGTGCCGCTATAACCAATGTCAGCCGCATTAACAAAAATAGTAGGAATACCGGCGTTAATCAGGGTCGCTTTAATCCGGCCAATGCCCGGTACTTCAAGCTCGTCGACCAGATTGCCGGTGGGGAACATCGCCCCGCCATCCTCACCTTCGTCGGCTGCCGGGTTTAAAAATTCAATTTGCACTTCAGCAGCCGGGAATGTTACGCCGTCCAGCACAAAGTCGCCGGTTTCCTGTACTTCGCCATTGGTTATTGGTACCCGGGCAATAATGGTTTTACCGATATTGCCCTGCCAAATCCGCACGGTACAAATGCCATCTTCCGGAATGCGATCTTTATCGACCAGGCCGTTGCTAATAGCAAAGGAGCCTACTGCAGCACTTAAGTTACCGCAGTTGCCACTCCAGTCGATAAAAGGGCTATCTATCGCTACCTGGCCGAAAATATAGTCAACGTCGTGGTCGGCTTTGCTGCTTCTGCTTAAAATAACCGCCTTGCTGGTGCTTGACGTTGCGCCACCCATGCCATCGGTATGTTTACCATAGGGGTCTGGGCTGCCAATTACCCGCAGCAGCAAACTGTCGCGCGCGGCGCCCGGCATCCGGGCCGCTTCTGGTAAGTCGTCCAGTTTGAAAAATACCCCTTTCGAGGTTCCGCCCCGCATATAGGTGGCAGGGATTTTGATTTGTGGTACAGACATGAGTACTGACCTCTTTTTACGAAATTTGCTTAGTCCGGGTCGACAACCTCTTTCTGCTCATCACAGCAACTCGCCCTAATGCCTTCGGCAGGGCTCAGACACTCTGTGATGACATAAAGAGGCATCGGCCCTCCCTTGTCAATGTCAGCTTAGCTTGATAGCGAAGGTTGGAATCCCCGACAAGTCGACACAGAGTGTCTGAACGAGCGCGCCAGCAGCGAAGTGACAAATTCGTCTGGAACGAATTTGAACAGCCTCTGGCTGGCCTCCGGCGATGGGCAGGATTGACCAGCGTAATTGCTGTGGCGAGCTTTTCGGGGAGTTGCAACCGAAGCCCCAAAGGGACTATAGCTATCTGTTACCGTTAAACCGCGCCCTGCAAAAAGTCCTGGGCAAAGCGCTGCAGTACCCCACCGGCTTCGTATATCGACAATTCTTCGCCCGTATCCAGGCGGCAGGTTACCGGCACCTGCAGGGTTTCGCCGTTGGCACGGTGAATAACCAGGGTAAGCTCGGCCCGTGGCTTACGCTCACCTGTAACGTCATAAGTTTCTGTGCCGTCAAGCTTAAGCGTTTCACGGGTAGTACCTGGTTTAAATTCCAGTGGCAATACGCCCATACCAATTAAGTTAGTACGGTGAATACGCTCAAAGCCCTCTGCAGCAATAGCTTCTACCCCGGCTAAGCGCACGCCCTTAGCCGCCCAGTCCCGTGATGAACCCTGACCATAATCAGCACCGGCGATGATTATCAGTGGCTGCTTGCGCTGCATGTAAGTTTCAATCGCTTCCCACATCCGCATAACCTTGCCTTCGGGCTCCAGCCGGGTTAACGAACCCTGCTTTACCTTGCCATCCACTATTGCCATTTCATTAATCAGCTTGGGGTTAGCAAAGGTGGCGCGCTGCGCCGTTAAGTGGTCGCCGCGGTGGGTAGCGTAAGAGTTAAAGTCTTCTTCCGGCACCCCCATTTTATGCAGATATTCACCCGCTGCACTGTCCAGCATAATGGCGTTCGACGGTGATAAATGGTCAGTGGTAATGTTATCGCCCAGCACCGCCAATGGCCGCATACCGGTTAAGCTGCGCTCGCCGGCAATAGCACCCTCACCTTCTGTCGCCCAGTATGGCGGGCGGCGAATATAAGTACTTTGCGGTCGCCAGTCATACAGGGGGGAAACCTTGTCACCGTAATCAACATCTACCGCAAACATTGGCTCATACACCCGGCGAAATTGCTCTGGCTTCACGCTTTTTGCCACTACTGCATCAATTTCAGCATCATCAGGCCAGATATCCTTTAAGGTAATAGCGTTGCCTTTATCGTCATAGCCCAGAATATCTTTTTCAATATCAAAGCGGATAGTACCGGCAATGGCGTACGCCACTACCAGCGCTGGCGACGCTAAAAACGCCTGCTTGGCGTATGGATGAATACGGCCGTCAAAGTTACGGTTACCCGACAACACTGCCGTAGCGTATAAATCGCGCTCTACCACTTCTTTTTGAATAACCGGATCCAGCGCACCGCTCATGCCGTTACAGGTGGTGCAGGCAAAACCAACTATACCAAAGCCCAGCTGTTCCAGCTCAGGCAATAAATGCCCTTCTTCCAGATACAACTGCACTGCCTTGGACCCCGGTGCCAGTGACGTTTTAACCCAGGGTTTACGGGTTAAGCCTTTAGCGTTGGCGTTACGGGCCAGCAGGCCGGCAGCGATAACGTTGCGGGGGTTAGAAGTATTAGTACAGCTGGTAATGGCGGCGATAATTACCGCACCATCCGGCATTTTGCCCTCTTCAATCTCGTATTTACCGGCAATACCGCGCTCGGTTAAATCACTGGTCGCCAGCCTGGCGTGCGGGTTGGACGGCCCGGCCATGGTACGGCCGACACTGGATAAATCGAATTTCAGTACCCGTGGGTATTCTGCTGTTGCTAAACTGTCGGCCCACAAACCTGCTGTTTTGGCATAGGTTTCAACCAGTTGCACCTGCTTAGCATCACGACCGGTCAGGGTTAAGTAGTCCAGAGTTTGCTGATCAATTGAAAACATGGCAGCGGTAGCACCATATTCCGGTGTCATATTGGAAATGGTGGCCCGATCGCCGAGGCTTAAACTACGGGCACCCTCGCCGTAAAACTCCAGATAGCTGGATACCACTTTTTGTTTACGCAAAAACTCAGTCAGCGCCAGCACAATGTCAGTGGCCATAATGCCAGGCTGTGCTTTGCCGGTCAGCTCTACCCCGATAATATCGGGCAGGCGCATCCAGCTGGCCCGGCCCAGCATCACACTTTCAGCTTCCAGGCCACCCACGCCAATGGCAATTACGCCCAGTGCATCAACATGTGGGGTGTGGCTGTCGGTACCCACTAAAGTATCAGGAAACGCCACGCCATCCAGTGAATGCACCACCGGCGACATCCGCTCTAAATTGATCTGGTGCATAATGCCGTTACCCGGTGGGATAACATCGACATTTTTAAAAGCTTTTTTGGTCCAGTTAATAAAGTGAAACCGATCGTCATTGCGACGGTCTTCTATAGCCCGGTTTTTTTCAAAGGCATCAGCCTCAAAGCCGGCATGTTCAACCGCCAGCGAGTGGTCAACAATTAACTGGGTAGGCACCACCGGATTTACTTTGGCCGGGTCGCCACCTTTTTCTGCGATGGCATCACGCAGGCCGGCTAAATCTACCAGTGCGGTCTGGCCTAAAATGTCATGGCAAACTACCCGCGCCGGATACCATGGGAAATCCAGGTCATTTTTGCGGTAAATAAATTGCTTTAAAGAGTCGGTTAAGGTTGCAGGATCACACCGGCGCACCAGATTCTCAGCAAATACCCGTGAGGTATAAGGCAGTTTGGCATAGGCGCCGGGTTCAATTGCATCAACAGCGGCCCGGGTATCAAAGTACTCCAGGTTGGTGCCGGGCAGTTTTTTACGATATTCACTATTCATGTTAATTACCGTTCATTAATTGGCTTAACGCTGCGCGGCTCCACACCTACATAATCGGCACTTGGCCGGATGATCCGGTTATCGGCGCGCTGCTCCATTACATGGGCGGCCCAGCCGGTTAAGCGGCTGCAAACAAAAATTGGCGTAAATAATTTAGTGGGAATACCCATATAGTTGTAAGCCGAGGCGTGGAAAAAATCGGCGTTACAAAACAGCTTTTTCTCACGCCACATTACTGCTTCACAGCGCTCTGACACATCATACAAACGGGTGTCACCATTAGCCTTAGCCAGTTTCTCTGACCAGGCTTTAATCACCGCATTGCGAGGGTCTGATTCTGAGTACACGGCATGGCCAAAGCCCATAATTTTTTCTTTGCGCTCCAGCATACCCAGCAGTTTTTGCTCGGCGTCGGCCGGATCTTTCATATTTTCAATCAGCTCCATTGCCGCTTCATTTGCGCCGCCATGCAGCGGGCCGCGTAACGAGCCAATAGCGCCGGTAATACAGGAATGCATATCGCTAAGGGTAGATGCACAGACGCGGGCGGTAAAGGTAGAGGCATTAAACTCGTGCTCCGCGTATAAAATCAATGACGCTTCCATTACCTCGGTGTGCAGGGCTGTCGGCTTCACACCATGCAGCGTCCATAAAAACTGCTCTGCTGTAGAGTTTGCGTCAGTTTCTACCTCAATCCGCTTGTTATGGTGGCTGTAGTTGTACCAGTAGTTCACCATACCAGGGAATATTGCCAGCATCCGATCAGTAATATCCTGCTGCTCAGCAAAACGTTGCTCAGTTTCCAGGTTACCCAGCATAGAGCAACCGGTACGCATCACATCCATCGGATGCGCCGACGCCGGGATCCGCTCCAGTACATCTTTTAATGCCTGTGGTAATGCCCGCATGTTTTTCAGCTTGGTTTTATACTGTGCCAGCTCGCTTTTATTGGGTAATTCGCCTTTCAGGATAAGAAAAGCCACTTCATCAAATTCACAGTTGGCCGCTAAATCTTTTACATCATACCCGCGATAAGTTAAGCCGGAACCGGTTTTACCCACGGTAGAGAGGGCCGTTTTACCTGCCACCTGGCCACGCAGGCCTGCTCCTGATAATGTTTTTGCATTTGCCATTGTCTTGCTCCAATTCTTTACAAAGTCTGTTTAACGCATTTTGCTATCGGGTGCGCCCGCTTTTACTTATTTTTGCCATCACTAAACAGCGCATCCAGTTTCTGCTCAAAACTGTGATAATTTAAAAAGTCGTACAGCTCAGCCCGGGTTTGCATGGTATCAACCACGGCTTTCTGATCACCATTTGCCAGAATAGACTGATAAACATTCAACGCGGCTTTATTCATTGCCCGGAACGCACTTAACGGATACAACACCATCGCCACCCCAACACTGGCCAGCTCGTCTTTGTTAAACAGCGGTGTCTGACCAAACTCGGTAATATTGGCCAATACCGGAATGCTTAATGCGTTAGTAAATGCCTGATATTGTTCCAGGGTATGCACTGCTTCGGCAAATATAGCATCGGCGCCGGCAGCCTCACAGGCTAATGCCCGCTCCAGCGCCGCATCTAACCCTTGCTGAGCTAAGGCATCGGTGCGCGCCATAATAAAAAAGTTTTCATCATCGCGGGCATCAACACTGGCTTTCACCCGGTCAACCATTTCATTTAAGGTGACAATTTCTTTATTTGGCCGATGGCCACAACGCTTTTGCGCCACCTGATCTTCAATATGAAAACCCGCTGCACCGGCCCGGCTCATTTCTTTAACCGTACGAGCTATATTAAAGGCCCCACCCCAACCGGTATCCGCATCAACCAACAGCGGCACGCTGGTCGCGCCGGTAATACGGCGAATGTCTTCACATACGTCATTTAATGAGGTCATACCCAGATCCGGCAAACCAAAAGACGCATTTGCCACGCCGGCACCCGATAAATATATAGCCTGATGGCCACAGCGCTCAGCCATCATTGCCGTGTAAGCGTTAATGGTACCGACTATCTGTAGTGGTTTATTTGCAGTGATAGCGGCGCGGAACCTGGCGCCGGCAGTTTGTGTGTTAGCCATATCAGCTTCCCATTTGTTGAAGTTTTAATTCTATGTTGCGACGCGATGCGGCAATGTGCCGGCGCATCAGTAAATCAGCCAGCTCACCGTCACGGTTTGCAATGGCATTAATAATAGCTTTATGCTCGTCGAACGCCCGCGATACCCGTGGCCCGTTCATACCCAGTTGCACCCGGTACATTCGTACCAGGTAATACAGCTCATCACATAAGATATTAATTAAATAACTGTTTTTGCTGCCCAGAATAATCCGGTAATGAAAGTCCAGATCACCGGCTTCCTGATAATAACTCTCGCCTTCCCTTACCCGTTGTGATGATAAGTGCTGATCGAGCAACTGCCGTACTTCGGCTATTTCTGTATCGCTCATCTGCTCGGCAGCCAACTTGCAGGCCAACCCTTCCAGGTTCTCCCTAAGCTGATACAACGCCAATAAGCCTGCTACAGACAACTTTACTACTCTGGCACCGGCATTCGGGATCCGTTCAATTAAATGGCAGCGCTCTAAGCGTGCCAGTGCTTCGCGCAGCGGTGCCCGGCTTAAGTCAAAGCGGCGCGCCAGTTCCGGCTCACTTATTTTGCTACCTGCAGCGATATCACCTTCAACAATCGCCCGCTGAATTTCCTGTAATACCCGGTCAGCCGCAGTAACCGGTTGCCGTAAGGCAGGATGAACCTGATGCATAAATTGTCGACATAATTATTAACTGCGCCCTTTTTAAGCTTAATTTAATTAGGTGTCAAGCCAAACGCCCATAGATTGTCGACAATTTACGCCTAAAGTCGTATATCTGTCACTGATTATCACAGCAGACAACACCGCAACTGCCACTGATTAATTACACCAGAACAGATTAATTTTTAGACTTTTTACTTATAAAAAATTAACAGCTAATTCAAACATCATATAACCAAATCTTGCCCCTAATTAAGGACAAATACTGCAGGCACGCTATACAGCGGCGAAGAAAACGGGGATAAGCAGGGTATAACCTGAGCAGAAACGGTGGGTAACTTTGCTATAACAGGGAAACGAAGACAAAACAACAGCAGGAAAAAATCAATTAGCTTTACTACACTTGCCTTTACCTTATTTGTAACAGTTTTTCGATAGCGCACGGCTCATTCCCTATGAGCCATTCCCCTAGGCCCAGAACAATTCGGATTGGTTCTGGGCTTCTTTTATCTGCCACTTTCGGCTTGCAACTAACCGCTTAATTGTTGCTAATCAGCTACTTAACCCAGGCTTGCAACGAGAAAACAACCGATAAAAATTGGCGGTAGTCAGCTCAGCCAGGCTGGCAACACTGATGCCCCGAAGCTCAGCTATCGCATCTGCGACCGCGGTAACATATGCAGGTTGATTGGTTTTGCCCCGGTACGGTACCGGCGCCAGATAAGGTGAATCGGTTTCAATTAGCAACCGGTCAAGCGGTAACTTTTTAACGACACCACGCAGCTCATCGGCATTGCGGAACGTCATAATGCCGGAAATCGAGATATAAAACCCTAAATCCAGCGCAGCTTTGGCCATTTCATAATTTTCGGTAAAACAATGCAGCACCCCACCAGCCTGCTCTGCCTGATGAGACTTTAACAAGGCAATGGTGTCCTCGCGGGCATCACGGGTATGAACAATCAACGGCTTATTAACCTGGCGGGCAACCGCTATATGACTGACAAATGCCGCTTGCTGGGCCAGTTTCGATTCTGGCGCATAAAAGTAATCAAGCCCGGTTTCGCCCACAGCCACTACTTTTGACTGTTGGCACAGCTGTAATAACTGCTCCGGATCTACTGTGCCTGTCTGATGCAACGGGTGCTCACCACAGGATACCGATACCTGCGGATAATCGGCAACGGTTGCCGCCATATCATTAAACTCAGCCAGGCTGACCGAGACACACAGCATATGCTCGACCTTGCGCTCAAGTGCTGCGTCAATAACCTGCCGTAAACTCAAGCCAAGTTTATCGAGCTCGAGCCGGTCCAGATGACAGTGAGAATCTACAAACAAAAAATACCTCTTAACTTTTTAGCCTTAACTGTTGTTCCGGCGTTTTCATGCTATTACATGGTATAGGTTGGGTCAGTGCTGTTTTGCATGCCGCCAATCAGCTTTTCAATTTTACTGGCTAAATTGCTTTTATCATCAATAAAGGCGACACCAATTCCCGCCGGGTTAGCACTTTGCGAACCATGAGGCGCAACCCAGGCAACCTTGCCGGTAACTACCATTGGCTCCAACGCGTCAGGCAGAGTGACACTCAGCGCTAATGACTGGCCCATCTTGTATTGCCTGGCCGAGCGGATAAACAAACCACCGTTCTTAAAAAAGGGCATGTAGCAGCGGTACAATTCTTTGTTATCGCTAAAGCCCAGGGTCAGCTCTTCCATTTTGCCTCCGGATGTTGCAACAAGGTTTTTAATTCAGTGAGTAAATCGGTTAATGCTAACGCGCTATTTTGCCCTATTATCCGGGTCGCGTCACGACACCAACGTTGGTATGCCGTTAAAACAGCCTGTTGTTTTAAAAACGCTAAAGGCTGTGCCAGCCGCTGCCTGATATAAAAACTCAGCAACCCGCTTAGTTCAGCCTGGCCGTCCAGTTGCTTAACCGCCGCTGACAGCAGCAGCTTGCCATTAAAATACTCGTCCAGCAATCTCAGGGTGTCGCTCAGACTCTCTGCAGTGCCATTTTCCAGCAAACTCAGCGCTTTTAACGGCGCCCCCTGACAATACTCAAGTAAAAAAGCCGGTGGCGGTTTAGTTATTTTTGTGCTTAGCCATTGTGCTGTATCAGTCTGATTAGCCGCGCTGAGCTGCCATTGCTGACAGCGACTACGAATAGTGGCTGATAACTGTAGATAGTTGCTGGTAACCAGCACAATAAAACAGCCTGCAGGTGGCTCTTCCAGGGTTTTAAGCAACGCATTGGCGGCTGCTTCAGTCATGCTGTCTGCTTTGGGAATAATTGCAACCCGGTTACCATGCTGCTGTGCTGCACCCTGGGTAAAATTGTTTAACTGGCGAATTGCGTCAACCCCAAGATGCTGGGTATCAGTGCGCAGGTGCAATAAATCTGCATGGTTGCCGGCATGGCGTAACAAACAACTTTTACACTGGCCACATGCCCCGTCACTCTGCCGGTTTTTACAAAGTAATACGGCAGCCAGCGCATCAGCTAACGCACTTTTACCTATACCATCCTGGCCGCACAGTACCAGAGCGTGTGCCAGTTGCTGCTGTTTTATCAACGAAAGCATTTGCGAAAACTGCGGTTGAAACCATGGGTAAAGCTCAGCCATCTGCCTGGCCTTTGAAATGCTGTTGTAAGGCATTAATGATGTTTTGCTGCACAATTTCCAGCGGCTGGCTGGCATCAAGGCTGACAATATCAGGCTCGGTCGCGGCAATTTGCAGGTATTTTTGCCGGGTTCTGACAAAGAACGCCAGCTGTTCCTGCTCAATCCGGTCCAGCTCGCCCCGGGCGGCGGCACGGCTTAGCCCCACTGCCGGATCGATGTCGAGATAAAGGGTCAGATCCGGCCGGGTATTGCCCAGCACAGTGCTGCGCAGGTTATTAATCAGCTGCTCATCTAATTGCCGGCCACCGCCCTGATAAGCCCGGGATGACATATCGTGCCGGTCAGCCAGCACCCAGTCACCGCGGTTCAGCGCCGGACGGATCACGTTAGTCAGTAATTGCACCCGGGCCGCATACATCAGCAATAACTCAGTCTGCGGCGCCAGTTGTTCATCGTTATCTACCTGTTTGACCAGATTGCGCAGTTTCTCAGCCAGAGGCGTTCCGCCGGGCTCGCGGGTGCATACAACCTGCACATTCTGTTGCTGCAGCCACTGTCGGATAGTCGCGATAGCACTGCTTTTACCAGCCCCTTCCAGCCCTTCCACCACAATAAATTTACCGGGCTTAGTCATCTTTTTTATCCAAAATATACTTCCTTACCGCAGCATTGTGTTGCTCCAGTGTCTCTGAAAACACATGCGCACCGTCTCCACGGCTGACAAAATAAAAATAGTCGCTGACATCTGGCTGGGCAGCTGCCAGTAAGGCACTGGCGCCAACCAGTGAGATAGGGCCCGGCGGCAAACCATGATGCCGGTAGGTGTTGTACGGGTGCGGATTACGCAAATCAGCGTAAGTTATCCGGCCGCTGTAATCTGTTAAGCCATAAATGACCGTTGGGTCGGTTTGTAGCCGCATATTAGTGTTCAGGCGGTTAACAAATACCGAGCTGACCAGCGGTTTCTCAGCCAGTAAGCCACTTTCTTTTTCAATTAACGACGCCATTATCAGCAACTGATAGCGGTTTTGTAATGGTAACGCGCCCTGCCGTTGCTGCCAGGCCAGCTCAATTTGGTGCAGCAAGGCCTGTTGCGCCCGGGTTACCAGTTGACTGGCAGTGCTGTCTGCGGTGTAAAAGTACGTATCGGCAAATAATAAGCCCTCCGGATGCTGCGGCTTTGCCCCCCAATCGGCCGGCCAGTTTAGCAATGCCAGGATCTGACTGGTGTCATTAATATCCTGGCGTAAAAACTCAGCTTGCTGCAAACGGGTCAACGCCTGTTGAACCGTTTCGCCATCAATAAATGTCAGGCTGAACTGCGCTACCTCGCCGCTGGCAAACAAGCGCAACAATGACAACAAATCCGGCTTGTCCGGTGTCTGATAAGTGCCCTGGCGCACTTTCGCCAAATCGGGCTGCCACTTTAAATACAAGCGCAATAACTGACAGTCCCAGGTTTTAAGCTGGCCCTGTGCCAGCCACTGCTGACAAAGGCCACGGGCACTGGTACCTGCGGGCACAGTAAAGTAGCGCTCTGATATTGCCAGCTGCCGTTGTGCCAGCTGGCTAAAGCCATACCCCACTGCCAATACCACAGCGATGCCGGCCAGAAGCAAGAACACTGCCAGTTTTTTTATCATAAAAATGCGTTACACCAGGTTTTAGCCAGCGCCAGATTTAGCGGCTGGTTATTATAAGACTGCACCGGCACAGGGCCCATCAGCGCATTGCTCAGCACCATCGCATCGACATTAGCCAATTCCGGTAGCTGCCAGTTTACCTGCTCAATATCACGCTGTCGCAGCAGATGACTGCGCATTACACCCGCCACGCCTGCCCTGCTAAGCTCTGGCGTATACCAGCGGCCGTCGCGATGCATAAACACATTAGCGGCAATCGCCTCAGTGATGAAACCCTGTTGATCACAAACCAGCAAATCGTCAACGTGCCGCTCGCTGGCTTCCCGCTTTAGCAGTACCTGCTCCAGCCGGTTACAATGTTTCAGCCCCGCTAACACAGGTTGCACGGCCAGTCGCAGCTCAGCCAACGCCACCTTAACGCCATGCTGTTGCCAGTGGCTATAGTCCGGCAACGCACTGCAGCTGATCACCAGATTGGCGGCTGTCACGCCAAGCGGGCTGTAACCCCGGTTACTTTCACCGCGGGAAATTTGAATTTTCAACACCGCATCGCTTAAGCCTTTAGTTTCAATGGCTGCGGTAACTGCGCGGCTCAGCGCTTGCCAGTCAGTAACATTAATAGCCAGCTGCCGGGCGGTTTCCTGTAACCGTGCCAGATGCAATGGCCACAATTCAGCAAGTCCATGCCTTACCCGGACGGTGCTGAAAAAGCCATCGCCATATAAAAAACAACGATCATTAATGCTGACAGTGTTGATCACGTTACTGAATAACAACAGGGAAATAAAACCGAGTATGCCTTAAATTGCAGATAAAACAAAGGCTGCCGCAGCAGCCTTTGTCTGACAGTATTCCGTTTATAACCGCTTAAACAGAATAGAGCCGTTGGTACCACCAAAACCGAACGAGTTACACAGCGCATACTCAAGCTTTGCCTGACGGGCGGTATGTGGCACATAGTCCAGATCACAGCCATCACTGGGGTTATCCAGATTAATGGTAGGCGTTACCAGCTGATTCTGTAATGACAATACGGTAATAATTGATTCAACAGAGCCAGCAGCACCTAATAAGTGGCCCATCATCGATTTTGATGAACTGACCATCAAATTAGCCGGCTTTGCACCAAAAATAGATTTAATGGCCATAGTTTCAGCAATATCACCGGCCGGGGTTGAGGTGCCATGGGCATTAATGTACTGCACCTGTTCCGGCGTTACTCCGGCATCCTGCAGGGCATTTTTCATTGCCAGCGCGGCACCGGTGCCACTTTCCGGAGGTGATGTCATGTGATAAGCATCACCGCTCATGCCAAAGCCTACCAGCTCGGCATAAATTTTAGCGCCGCGGGCTTTAGCATGTTCATACTCTTCCAAAACCATTACACCGGCACCGTCACCCAGTACAAATCCATCGCGATCCTTGTCCCACGGCCGACTGGCTTGCTCAGGTGCATCGTTACGGGTTGATAAGGCTCTGGCAGCACCAAAACCGCCCATTCCTAATGGCGTAGAGGCTTTTTCAGCGCCACCGGCTATCATCGCATCAGCATCACCGTAAGCTATCATCCGGGCGGCCTGGCCAATATTGTGCACACCCGTGGTACAGGCCGTCACAATACTGATATTAGGCCCCTGCAAGCCAAGGCTTATCGACAACTGACCAGCTATCATATTGATAATGGTTGAGGGTACAAAAAACGGAGATAAGCGTTTTGGGCCGCTGTTAAGTAATTTAGTGTGGTTTTCCTCGATTAATCCCAAACCACCAATACCTGAGCCAATGGCTGCGCCAATACGCGGTGCATTCTGCTCTGTGACTTCCAAACCTGAATCACGAAATGCCTGAATACCTGCGGCCACACCATACTGGATGAACAAGTCCATCTTTTTGGCATCTTTTGCCGGGAAATAAGGTTCTACATCAAAGTTTTTAACCAGACCTGCAAATTTTGTAGTGTAAGCA
Organism: Arsukibacterium indicum; assembly: GCF_019100565.1. Lineage (GTDB taxonomy): Bacteria > Pseudomonadota > Gammaproteobacteria > Enterobacterales > Alteromonadaceae > Alishewanella > Alishewanella indicum. The sequence goes on from NZ_JAHRID010000002.1 coordinate 15,642, forward strand.
CTGGTATCAAAATGCTCAATAAAACCAATACCACTCTGGGCCTGCTGCATAGCCTGCCAGCTACTGGTTACGTCATTGCCCAACGGCGTTAACATTCCCAGACCGGTCACTACCACACGACGTTTTGCCATCGTGTCCTCCGTCTTAGCAAATTATATCTGTCTTGAAACGAAAACGGGTAGCTAAGCTACCCGTTTTACAAGCTTTTCGCTTACTCAGCGTGGGCTTTAATGTAATCAATCGCCGACTGAACAGTAGTGATTTTCTCAGCTTCTTCGTCAGGGATTTCAGTATCGAATTCTTCTTCCAGCGCCATTACCAGCTCAACGGTATCCAGTGAGTCGGCACCCAGATCGTCAACAAAAGACGCTTCGTTTTTCACTTCGTCTTCTTTAACACCCAGTTGCTCGATGATAATTTTTTTAACGCGTTCTTCGATGTTGCTCATCTTTTCTTCCTTTTTCTCATATAAATCGCAACAATTCGTGCAATTTTGTGTGGCGCTAGTTTATGCGTAAGCTGCAACTGTTGCAAGCATGCTTACCAGCATTTTTTGCTGGTCAAACCTGCTCTGCTTACAGCATATACATCCCGCCGTTAACGTGAATTGTTTCACCGGTAATATACGCTGCCGGTGCCGACACTAAAAAAGCGACTGTTGCGGCAATTTCCTCTGGTTGTCCCAGCCGGTTGGCAGGAACCTGAGAGAATATTGCCTCTTTTTGCTCGTCAGACAGCTCTTTCGTCATATCTGTGTCAATAAAACCAGGTGCCACCGCATTAACGGTAATTCCGCGTGACGCCACTTCCCGCGCCAGCGATTTAGTAAAACCAAGCACACCGGCTTTAGCCGCTGCATAGTTGGTTTGACCGGCATTACCCATAGAGCCCACCACCGATCCGATGGTGACAATGCGACCATAACGTTTTTTCATCATGCTGCGCAAGACCGCTTTACTCAACCGGAATACCGATGTCAGGTTAGTCTGAATAATGTCAAACCACTCATCATCTTTCATCCGCATTAATAAATTATCGCGGGTAATACCGGCATTATTAATCAAAATATCAATTTCGCCAAACTGGTTTTTAATTTCTGTTAAACATTGTTCAATTGAATCGGCATCAGTAACGTTAAGAACCAGACCCTGGCCTTTGTCTGCCAGATAAGCAGAAATAGCGGCAGCGCCTTTCTCTGTGGTAGCCGTGCCTACAACTTTAGCACCCAGTGCCGCCAATTGCTCGGCAATAGCTCGGCCAATACCCCGGCTGGCGCCGGTAACAAGGGCAACTTTGCCTTCCAGTGAGAGTAAATGTGTCATCATTATTCCTGTGTTAGCTGGGTTAATGCAGCGCTGAAAGACGCCTGGTCATTAACTGAACTGCTATTAAGATTTTTATCAATACGTTTAATCAGGCCACTTAGCACTTTGCCGGCCCCTAATTCAATTACATCAGTAACCCCGTTGGCAGCAAGCCATTCAATGGTTTCAGTCCAGCGAACCGGGCTGTATAACTGACGAACCAGCGCATCTTTTACTGCCGCACTGTCGACGGCGATGCTGACATCAACATTATTTACTACAGGTAACTTTGGTGTATTAAAAGTCAGTGCGGCCAGGTCAGTGGCCAGTTGCTCCGCCGCGGGGCGCATCAGCGCACAGTGTGATGGCACGCTAACCGGCAACGGTAAAGCACGCTTGGCACCGGCAGCTTTACACAATTCACCGGCACGTTCCACGGCCGCTTTATGGCCTGCTATCACCACCTGTCCTGGTGAATTAAAATTCACCGGTGCCACTACTTCACCCTGAGCTGCCTCGGCACAGGCGGTGGCGATGGCAGCATCATCCAGCCCAATAATAGCTGACATACCGCCCACGCCGGCTGGAACAGCCTGTTGCATATAATGACCGCGCTGTTCAACCAGCTTAGCAGCAGTACCCAGCGGTAATACTCCGGCACAAACCAGCGCCGAATATTCACCCAGTGAATGGCCTGCCAGATAAACGGGCGTTTCACCGCCCTGTTGTTGCCACAACCGCCAGATAGCAACAGACGCAGTTAACAATGCCGGTTGGGTGCGATGTGTTTCATTTAACTCTGCTTCAGGCCCATTAGCCACCAGCGCCCATAAGTCATAGCCCAGCGCCGCAGACGCTTCGGCGAACGTATCTTTGACAATATCTTGCTGATACAAATCGCTTAGCATACCAACACTTTGTGAACCCTGACCGGGAAAGACAATGGCAAGTTTTTGAGTCATTTTTCTTCCTGCGCGTTTAACCAATACTGAAAATCAAAAAATTAATAACGAACCAATGCAGACGCCCAGGCAAAACCACCGCCAAACGCCTCCAGTAATAAGGTCTGACCGCGTTTAATCCGGCCATCGCGAATCGCTTCATCCAGCGCAGTCGGAACTGTCGCCGCCGAGGTATTGCCATAGCGGTCGAGGTTTATTACCACCTGGTCCATCGACATATCCAGTTTACGGGCAACCGCCGCTATAATCCGCAAATTAGCCTGATGTGGCACCAACCAGTCAATTTCTGACTTATCCATATTATTGGCACTGAGGGTTTGCTCCACCACCTGCGACAACTTGGTAACGGCCACTTTAAACACGTCGTTACCTTTCATGCTACCCCAGGAATTATGGACAGAGCTTTCATCGCCCCGAATGGGATTATCGACATACAATAATTCTGAATACTTGCCGTCGGCGTGAATATGGGTAGATAAAATGCCCGGCTGCTCTGATGCTTCCAGTAATACAGCCCCTGCCGCATCACCGAATAAAATCACCATGGAACGGTCTTCCGGGCTGACTAATTGTGACAGGCAATCTGAGCCAATTACCAGAATGCGTTTGGCAATGCCGGTTTTAATATACTGATCAGCCACACTTAAGCCATAGCAAAAGCCGGCACAAGCAGCAGCAATATCAAAAGCAGGGATAGCAGGAATAGCCAGTTCGCGTTGAATTTCACAGGCTGCACTTGGCAAAGCCCGCGATGCACTGGTGGTGGCACAGATAATCATCTCAATGCTGTCTTTATCTACCCCTGCAGCCTCTATGGCTTTTAACGCTGCCCGGGCGCCCATGGTTGCGACAGATTCGTCAGCACCAATTATCCGTCTTTCTTTAATGCCGGTCCGCTCGATAATCCATTCGTCGGTGGTTTCGACCATGGTTTCCAAATCAGAGTTGGTGCGAACCTGAGACGGGAAATAACTCCCGGTACCAATAATGCGTGAGTACATGCGAACCTATGCTTTATCAATTAATACGTGTTCCAGCCGATCTTTAATTTTAGCAGGCACCTGACGTTCAACCTCACGCACCGCTTGTCGGATGGCACTTAAAAATGCGTCTTTTGTCGCATTTCCGTGACTTTTCACTACAATTCCGCGCAATCCTATCAGACTTGCCCCGTTATAGTGGTCGGGGTTCACCCCCTGATAAAGACTTTTTATAAAAGGTTTCAGTAACCAGCCGAAAAATTGGGCACTGACTTTTTGCCGTAAACTGGTTTCAAAGCGACGTAAAATAAGTTTGGCTACCCCTTCACAGGTTTTCAGCGCGACATTACCAACAAAACCATCACAGACGATAACATCTGCTTTGCCGGAAAATATATCATCGCCTTCAATATAGCCAATGTAATTAATGTCATTGCAGCTGGTCAGCAATTGCGATGCCCGCTTTATCTGATCAGAGCCTTTAATTTCTTCTTCGCCCATATTCAGTAGTGCGACTTTCGGATAGCGGATACCCACTACCTCTTCTGCCATCACTGCACCCATTACCGCAAACTGAAATAAGGTATCCGCGTCACAGTTAACGGTGGCACCCAGGTCCAGCATATAAACCGGGTTACCCTTGCAACTGGGTAAACCGCTGATTAACGCCGGACGCTCGACACCATTGAGCATTTTCAGAACATAATGGGCCATTGCAATTAATGCCCCGGTATTTCCGGCACTGACGCAGGCCTGAACCTGCCCCTGCTCTACCAGATCTAGTGCCCGCCGCATTGATGATTCACGCTTATTGCGCAGGGCAACGGACGGTTTATCAGCCATCCCAACATCGTTAGAACTGGCAACCAGGGTAAGCTGAGGATGGGGAAAACAATCATGAAAACGTAACTGCTGCTGCAACATGTCAATGTCGCCACACAACACTAATTCTAAGCGGGGGAATTCAGCAATCGCTGCCAGGGCGGCAGGAATAGTAGTAAGGGGGCCATGGTCGCCCCCCATCATATCTAAAGCAAGCTTAATTTTGATTGGCTGCACCAGGTGCATCCAGGCTTACTTTACTTTACGGCCTTTGTAGAAACCATCGGCAGTAATGTGGTGACGACGGTGAGTTTCACCAGTTGTTGAATCAACTGACAGCGTAGGGCCAGTTAACGCATCGTGAGAACGGCGCATGTCACGACGTGCACGAGATTTTTTGTTTTGCTGAACAGCCATTGTCTTTCTCCTAAATCACTTTTTTTTCAGTTCTTGCAGTATGGCAAAGGGGTTTGGTTTTTCTGGTTCTGGCCCTATGTCTCCAAAGCTCATCGCATCAGCGCTGATATCGCAATCTGCTGCATCATGCATTGGAAACAGTGGTAATGCCAGAATAAGTTCATCCTCAACCAACTGCCGTAAATTTATTTCGCCATGCTCGTCGCGCTCGATAACATCGTAACGCTCTGGTATTAAAGCCAGCGCGGCATCATCATCCCCTTTCACTGGTGTGTAGACAAACTCACTGTCTAACGCCAGCTTCATCGGCTCGCCACAACGTTCACAGCGTACAGTAACCGGACAAGCCGCCGCGCCGTTTAACACTGCAAGGCCCTGCTCGTCTGTTCCGCACTCAATTCGTACTGCTACTTCGCCTTGTTTTTCAACCAGACTCTCTGCTAACCGGGTTAGATTTTGCAATGGCACTATGCCATCGAAAGTTGACCGCTTTTGAGCAGCTTTCACCGGGTCCAGCGTAACAGGTATTTTCACTTTTTGCATAAGGCGCGCATCATATAGAACCCAACCCCTGCTGTCAAAGGGTTCCCACAGTTTTTTATGCTTTTTATTAACGGCATAAACACCGCACTTTGTACAACATGAACACAGTAGGCATAATAACCTTTTATTAGCCTGCTTTGGAGGTTTTATGAATCAATCTGCGCTGCCCGCACTGTATCTGGCATCCACTTCGCGCTATCGGCAGCAATTACTGGCGAAATTAACTCCACACTTTACCGCAATCAAACCTGAAACCGATGAAACGCCGCTGCCTGACGAAGATGCAACGGCTTTGGTTCGCCGGCTGGCCAGAGCGAAGGCGCAGGCCGTTGCCACCACGCTCAGCGAAGGGCTGGTCATTGGCTCTGATCAGGTGGCCGTATTTAACGGGCAGATTATTGGCAAGCCGCATACCATGGATAATGCCATCAGTCAGTTAAGCCAGTTCAGTGGCCACAGTGTCACCTTTTTAACTGGTCTGGCACTGATTAACGCTGCAACCGGACACTGTCAGCAAGTGGTTGAGCCGTTTACTGTCTGTTTCAGAACGCTCAGTGCTGCCGAGATTACGGCTTATGTTGAACGGGAGCAACCGCTCGACTGTGCCGGCAGTTTTAAAAGCGAAGGCTTAGGCATCAGTCTGTTCAGTGCCATGCGTGGTGACGATCCAAACAGCCTGATTGGTCTGCCGCTGATCAGGCTACTGCACTTGCTCAGAAACGAAGGGATTAATTTATTAACTCAGGGTGGCTGAAACCGCCCGGCCAGTATGCAGACCGCTTAGCCGGGGTAAACTGGTTAAACGTGCGGCAGCAAGGCCGGTAAGTTGTCGATAATCGCTTTTGGCTGAAACTGGCTTAGCACTTCAGCTCCATGCACCCCATGCGTCACGCCAACCCGCGACATATCAATGGTCTGGGCCATTTTCATATCATGACTGGTATCACCTACCATGATGGCATTCGCTGGTTTAATTCCAAGTTGCTGACTTATTTGCAATAACATATCCGGATGCGGTTTCGACTGAGCTTCATCTGCACAACGACTGGTTGCAAAGTAATGACCCAGCCCGGTTTGTGCAAACATCCGATCCAGGCCTTTTCTGGCTTTGCCGGTAGCAACGGCCAACAGAATATTCTGCTCCGCCAGGGTTTTCAGCACCTGTTCTGCACCATTAAACAGCGGTGTCGGCGTTGTATCGTATATAGTGTAGTGATCGCGGTAATGTTCAAACAACTGGCTGCGCTGCGCCTGATTGGTATCGGGAAACAATACTGCAAATGCTGGATCAAGGCTCAAACCAATAATTTGCTTAACCGCATAGCTGCTTGGCACCACCAAACCAGTTAAACCAGCGGCTGCCTGCATTGACGACACAATACGGCCAACTGAATCCATGACTGTGCCGTCCCAGTCAAAAATAACCAGTTTTACTTCGGTTTTACTGCTTTCATCCAGACTACTATTTTCCAAACTTCTATTTTCCACACTACTCTTTTTCAAACTACTTTTTTTCAAACTACTTTCTCGTTAATTTTGTCAGGGCGTTTGCTAATTGCTCGTCAAGGGGGGCTTCAATCCGCATGGTGGTAAGGCTGGCGGGATGAGTAAAGCTCAGGCTTTTCGCATGCAAAAATAACCGGTTTAAACCAATTTGGTTCATCTGAGTGGTAAAATCGTTATCACCATATTTATCATCGCAGGCAATAGGGTGCCCTTTGCAGGCAGTATGCACCCTGATCTGGTGAGTCCGGCCAGTAACCGGAAAGGCTTCAACCAAAGTACCTTGCTGATAGCGCTGCAGGATCCGAAAGCGGGTTTCTGAGGGCTTGCCATTAACTTCGTCAACCTTTACCACCCGTTCACCCGACTGCAGGGTATTTTTACGCAGGGAGTCCGTTACCTTACGAACTTTATTGTCCCAGTCACCACTTACCAGCGCCCAGTATTTTTTTTCAACCGTTTTATCGCGTAACTGGGCGTGTAAATGAGTAAGTACCGAACGTTTCTTGGCGATAAGCAAACAGCCCGACGTATCGCGGTCAAGCCGGTGCACCAGCTCCAACATTTTTGCCTGTGGCCGCAAAGCCCGCATCGCTTCAATCACCCCAAACTGCAGACCACTGCCACCATGTACTGCCATACCAGAGGGCTTGTTCAGTACAATCAGGTCATTGTCTTCAAACAGAATATGGCTTTCAAGCTCACTGACCAGGCTTAACTTGACCGATACCCGATCAGGTTCAGCAGCAACGGTTAATGGTGGCACCCGGACGACATCAGCATGCTGCAGCTTATACTCAGGTTTGACCCGCTTTTTATTAACTCGCACCTCACCTTTTCGTAAAACCCGGTAAATAACACTTTTAGGCACACCTCGAAGCCGTGCCAGCAAAAAATTGTCTATTCGCTGACCGATAAAATCATCTTCGATTTCAATCATTTGTATTGGTAATTTGATTTCATCTGCCATGTGCTTTAAATACTCTGCTAAAATTACTTTTAAGTTGCTATCCAATGCACATTAGTGGGATAATCACCCGGCTAATTATGCCAAAATGTGGCAATTAGGGCGCTCAACGTGACATAAGAGAAATTGTGCGGCACCGTTAGGGGATGTGATCATACCGAAATCGTGGTGAAAACCAACGTTTTTATAGCCCCGGCGTTTAAATAACGCCATTTGCCTGAGGTAATGCTGCGTAATCTGTTACCAATAATGGCAAAACACAATTTCCGGTAACCTGAGCAACAAGAATAATTTGCTATAACGCAACGCCGAACGGCGGTGTGTTTCAGATTCAAACGAAAACAGATAACTATACTGTAAATAGTGACAATTTGGTTCCCTCAGGTATCCCAGTCGGGAGATTGCATTATTTGATGCCTGATAACATCTGAACACCCAGGTGCCCGGTAAGGTTGTGTTGTGGCTGCATAATAGAGTCACCCAACAATGAAAAGAATGCTGATAAATGCTACGCAGGAAGAAGAAATCCGCGTTGCACTGGTTGACGGCCAGAAACTTTACGATCTGGACATAGAAAGTCCGGGACATGAACAGAAAAAAGCGAATATTTACAAAGGTAAAATCACCCGGGTTGAACCCAGCCTGGAAGCGGCGTTTGTTGACTATGGCGCCGATCGCCATGGTTTCCTGCCACTGAAAGAAATTTCCCGCGAATATTTCCCCAAAGGTTATAGCTTCGATGGCCGCCCGAATATTAAAGAAGTGGTTAAAGAAGGTCAGGAAGTTATTATTCAGATTGATAAAGAAGAACGTGGCCAGAAAGGCGCCGCATTAACTACCTTTATCAGCCTGGCCGGGTCGTACCTGGTGCTGATGCCGAACAACCCGCGGGCTGGTGGTATTTCGCGCCGGATTGAAGGCGATGAACGTCAGGATTTAAAAGACTCACTGGGTCAGTTAGACATGCCGGATGGTATGGGCCTGATTGTCCGCACTGCAGGTGTAGGTAAATCCTACGAAGAGCTGGATTACGACTTAAAAGCTCTGCTTAAACATTGGTCTGCGATTACCGAAGAAGCAGCGAAACGCCCCTCTCCATTCCTTATTCATCAGGAAAGTAACGTCGTGTTTCGCGCCATCCGCGATTACCTGCGTCGCGACGTTGGCGAAATTCTGATTGATAACCCGAAAATTTTTGAAGAAGCCAAAGTCTACATTCAACAATTCCGGCCTGATTTTGCCCACCGGGTAAAAATGTATGACGGCGAAGTACCGCTGTTTATGCATTATCAGATTGAAACCCAGATTGAAACGGCGTTTCGCCGTGAAGTGCGTTTACCTTCAGGCGGTTCTATTGTTATCGATGGCACTGAAGCGTTAACCGCCATTGATATTAACTCGTCCAAGGCCACCAAAGGCGGTGACATCGAAGAAACCGCGTTTAATACTAACCTGGAAGCCGCAGATGAAATTGCCCGCCAGTTACGCCTGCGCGATTTGGGCGGTTTAATTGTTATCGACTTTATTGATATGACGCCGGTACGGCACCAGCGGGAAGTGGAAAACCGTTTAAAAGACGCGGTTAAACATGACCGGGCCAGGGTACAAATTGGCCGGATTTCCCGTTTTGGCTTGCTGGAAATGTCACGGCAGCGCTTACGGCCGTCACTGGGTGAATCAGCTGGCCATGTTTGTCCCCGCTGTCATGGCCGGGGCACCATTCGTGGTACTGAAAGCTCAGCATTATCTATTCTGCGTTTAATTGAAGAAGAAGCCATTAAAGATAACACCAGCCAGATCCATGCGCAGGTGCCGGTTTCTGTTGCAACTTACCTGATGAATGAAAAACGTGAGTCGGTAAGGCGCATTGAAAAACGTAATGGCATTCAGATTTACATCATTCCAAATGAACACCTGGAAACACCGAATTATGAAGTGTCCCGGATCCGGATTGATGAAGAGCTGGATGACGTCAGTTACAACATGGTTAAAGCGCCGGAAGTGATCAGTAAACCTTATCAGCCAAGTGTGGAAGTTGTTAAGGAAAAACCGGCAGTGTCAGCCATTAATATTGCCCAATCGGCCCCTGCCCGTTCTGCTCCTGCAGCTGTTACTGCTGCAAAACCTGATTTGTTCAGCAAGCTGAGTAAGTGGTTTAAAGGTTTAATTACCGGCAGTGACCCGAAAACTGAGCATAGCAAAACGTCAAGCCCGCAGCATACAGCTAAGAGGGAAGACGGCAGAACTAACCGCGACAATAGCCGCGGCGCACGTGATACTAATCGCGACAGCAGCAGAGCTGATGGCAAGAGCGACAATAACCGTCGTCGGAATAATAAGCGTCGCCGTCCGGATCAGGCCGACCGGGCAGTTGAGAAAGACGAAACAGGCAGTAACACGGCGGCAGCACCTGCTAAACAGGAGCGTGCGCCCCGTCCTGCCCAGGACCGGAGCAAGCAGCAAGACCACAGGAAAGCTCAGACTGAGCGGGCACCAGATGCGACATCTGCTGAAACCTCAGATGAACCAAAAGAGCGTAGTGTTGCAGCAGAGCGGCGTCAGCGTCGGAATATGCGCAAGTCAGTGCGTCTGAATCAACCGGCTGATAGCACGTCAGAGGTTACTGGTGCTGACAAACCGGCAGTTTCTGAGCAGGAGACACCTGGCAGCGCCCCGGAACAGGTTGTAACCGCTCAGAGCACGCCGGTAACTGAGGCCATTGCCAGTGAGCCGGTTGCCTCTGAAACAACAGTTGCTGAATCAAAAGCCGTTGCCCAGGCTTCTGCTGCAGAACAAAGTACTGACAAAACAGACGCTGCTCAACAGATAGCTGAGACGAAACCTGTCAGCCAGGATGCGTCTGAAACGGTTGCAGAGCAGGATGAAACAGAGTCAGCAGAACCACGCAGCCGCAACCGTCGTTCACCACGGCATTTGCGGGCCGCGGGTCAGAAGCGCAAAAAAGACCAGCAGGACCAGGCTGCGGCTACAGATGGGGTAACAGCTGATAACAGTAAAGCCGATGAGACTTCAGCGATAGCTGAACCAGAAGTTGAGTCTGTATTGGCAACGCAAGCTGAGACTGCAGCGACATCGGATGCGGTAGTTGAAGCGGCAACAGTGACAGAAGCCGCACCTGTAGCTGAAGATAAAGCAACAGATAGTGCTGCAGCCGACGTAAAACCAGCTGATGTTGAAAAAGATAGTGCTGAGGCCAAGCCAAAAGCGCCGGCTAAAGCCAGGGCTAAGCCTGGCCGGCCACGCGGCAAACGTAAAACAGCCGACACTGCTGCTGATGCTGATGTTAGACCTGAGGTAAAAAATACTGCGGATACACCGGCACAGTCAGAGCTGAACCTGGCTCCGGCAGAGCCAGTTGTTACTGAGCCAGCGGCAAAAGCCGAGGTTAAACAGTCTGCACCTCAAACCAGTGCAGCAACACCTGCAGCTAAAGCTGCCCAGGCAAAGCCTGCCAGCCGCTTTGGTAATATGGTAGTAGCTGATATGGCGAAGCCTGAAGCGGCAACTGCAGAGTCTGGCACCGCCGATACGCCAGTTGCAGTAAGTGCTGCAGAGCGCCCGGCGGTAAGTAGCTCGAGCCGCCCGGCAGGTTCAGCATTTGCCCGGCAAGCAGCCAGTGCACCGATGACCAAGCCAGAAAAAGCAGAGTAACAAAAAGCCCCCGGCATCGGGGGCTTTCCTGACTACGTCTGTAATAAAAAGCCAGCCTGAGCGCTGGTTTTTTTATTTAAAAATCGTATTTGGCACTGAACTGCAAGCGATGCATATCACCATCCAGACCTGATTCAACTTCACGGTTGGCCAGCTTATATTCAACACCAAACATCAGTTTTTTGGCCGCCTGATAGATCAGGTTGGTTGTCCAGCTATCAGTTGTTTTCGTCACACCTGCGCCGGTTAAGCCAATATCATTATCAACACTTAAGATTGAATAAACCAGATTACTGCGCCACTGACTGTTCCAATTGTGACGATAGGCAATTGCAAAAGCAGTAGAGTCAATAGCGTCAAGCTCGTTATTGGCATCAAGCACGGCGCCGTTTGCAGTGTTCAGACCAATATAACGGCCAACACCTGAGCCTGTGGTGGCGGTGATCCTGATATCATTATTATTCGCTAACATTATTTTTGCTGTGGCACTTAAACCAAAGGCTGACGTAGTTGTATCAATGGTGGCAGTCTCATAGGCCAGCTGACGCACCAGCGCAGAAACAGACCAGTTACCCCACTCTGTTTTCTGGCCATATTTCAATACCAGATCCGGTGTGGCATTATCGTCGGTAGTGATCCGGCCTCCACCGCCAAATGGTGTTACAGTGGTTTCCGGGTTTTCAATCGCCACCTGGAAATTACCGCTGGTGTAGCGAATCATAGCCTGGCGGGCAAATGGCATGGCATCTGTGTTACCAATGAAGTCGAGCGTATCCGGCAATGCACTCAGGTCCATAAACGTTGTCCAGGTCTGGCCGAATAACCAGCCATCGTAAGTGATAAAAGCCTGACGCAGACGCGGAGAATAACTGTTGGTGATCCGCTCATCACCGCCTGCTGTTACCATAAAGTCGAGTTCAATGTGACCACCAAGGGTTTTACCATTTTCAAGCTGAGTGGTGGTTTTAAAGAAGAAACGCGACTGACGGGCATGAAAATCAAAGGTGCCGCCCTCATCGGCGCCACCCACCGGTGTCAGGCTTGGGATATAGAAGTCACGGCCAATACCGGTCGCAACCTGCCCATCGGAGCTGTCAGTGTACATAGCATCAAGCTTAACGTAACCACCAAAGGTCACATCAGTATCACCAATATTAAAACCATTTGCCTGAACGCTGCCAGCTGATAGTGCCAGCATTATAGCGGTGGTAAGGACACTTAGGGTCTTTCTCTGTCTCATCTGAAGTTCTCCATCTTTATTATTGTAATAACATCTGGTTTGCGTTATCTGGATTTTGACGGTACAACTTTGGGTGACACTCTTTAAGTTCGCAATTAGCCTTTAGTCGCAGTTAGCGAATTGACAAAAGCTTGGCTAGACTATGGTCTAATTTCAATTTGCGCCTGATTTCGTTAGAAAGTAATTAGCTATAAATCATTATTTTAATATTGCAGATCCACAGGGGAAACTATGTCACATCCAAGCCTTTATCCGGTAAGTGCGAAGGCCAAAACCAGAACCCATATCACTGACGATGTTTATCAGGAAATGTACCGCCAGTCGGTCGAGCAGCCTGAAGCGTTCTGGGCTGAACAGGGAAAGCGCCTTGACTGGATCACGCCATTCAACAAAGTTAAAGACACCAGCTTTGAGTTAGGCAACGTTAAAGTAAACTGGTTTAGTGATGGTACCTTAAATGCCAGCTATAACTGCCTGGATCGGCATCTGGCAAAACGGGCCAGTCAGGTCGCATTTTATTGGGAAGGTGACGAACCCGGCGTTCAGAAAACAGTAACTTATCAGCAATTGTATGATCAGGTATGTCAGCTGGCTAATGGCATGAAGTCATTAGGCATTAAAAAAGGTGATCGGGTAACAATATATCTGCCCATGATCCCCGAAGCAGCGGTAGCGTTATTAGCATGTGCCCGGATTGGCGCTGTGCATTCAGTCGTTTTTGCCGGCTTTTCCCCTGATGCGCTGGGCAGCAGAATTGTCGATTGTGATTCCAAATTAGTTATAACCTCAGATCAGGCGCTGCGCGGCAACAGAGCCACCCACTTAAAAGATAATACTGATGCAGCCCTGGGCCACCTTGGTGAGAGTAACCCGGTTCAGAATGTTATCGTTGTTAAACACGTTGGCAAAAATATTGATTTTCATAATGGCCGTGATATCTGGTATCACGAGCTGGTTGCCAGTCAGAGTAAAACCTGTGAACCAGAGCCGATGAATGCAGAGGACCCACTGTTTATTCTCTACACATCCGGCTCGACCGGCAAACCCAAAGGAGTACTGCACACTACCGGCGGCTATCTGGTGTATGCGGCGATGACCCACCAGTATGTATTTGATTATCATGATGGTGACATCTACTGGTGCGCTGCAGATGTCGGCTGGGTAACCGGACACAGCTATATCATTTATGGCCCTCTGGCCAATGGTGCCAGCAGTGTCATGTTTGAAGGCGTACCTACCTATCCCAGCGTAAAACGCATTGCTCAGATCGTTGATAAATATCAGGTCAACATTTTGTATACTGCCCCTACCGCAATCCGTGCCCTGATGGCGCATGGTGACGCACCGGTAGAAGGCGCTGATTTAAGTTCACTGAAAATACTCGGCAGTGTAGGCGAACCAATAAATCCGGAAGCCTGGAACTGGTATTATGAAAAAGTTGGCAGCAGCCAGTGTCCGATTGTGGATACCTGGTGGCAAACTGAAACGGGTGGCATTCTTATCACACCATTGCCCGGTGCGACTGCCTTGAAACCGGGTTCAGCTACCCGGCCCTTTTTTGGTATAAAACCGGCGATTGTTGATAATGAAGGCAATCAACGTGATGGTGTAGCCGAGGGTAATCTGGTCATCCTCGACAGCTGGCCTGGTCAGATGCGCACTTTATATGGTGATCATGATCGGTTTGAACAAACCTATTTCAGTACCTATGCCGGAATGTATTTTACCGGAGATGGTGCCCGACGCGATGAGGACGGCTATTACTGGCTAACCGGCCGGGTTGACGATGTGCTGAATATTTCAGGCCACCGCCTTGGAACCGCAGAAATTGAAAGCTGCCTGGTAGCCCATGATGCGGTTGCAGAAGCAGCCGTCGTCGGCTACCCACATGATATTAAAGGCCAGGGTATCTATGTTTATGTTACCCCAAGGGTTGGCGTTGAGCCCAGTGATGAGCTTACTAAAGCTATCAGAGCCTGGGTCCGGGAAGAAATATCACCAATAGCGACACCAGATTTAGTGCAATGGGCGCCTGCCGGTTTACCAAAAACCCGCTCGGGTAAAATCATGCGGCGGATCCTGCGTAAAATTGCGGCCAATGAACATGATCAGTTAGGCGACATTTCCACTTTGGCTGATCCATCAGTAGTTGATATTTTAGTAAATAACCGTTTAAATCGTAAATAAGTAAAAAAAACAGCGTACACTTACGTTGTTCCAGTTGCAGCAAAAAGGCCGCCATTGCGGCCTTTATAATAATTATAATCCTGGACATGACCGGAGAATTTATATGGCAAAGCTTATTGTTGCTGACGACCATCCGTTGTTTCGCAACGCACTGATTAATGCGATAAGCAGTACCTTTGTCACTAAGGCGACTATTGAAACCGACAGTTTTGATAGCACCTGCACTGCATTGGAACAACACCCCGACACCGATTTGCTGTTGCTTGATTTACATATGCCGGGCAACTGTGGATTTCTTGGCTTAATTCAGTTGCGAAAAAACTATCCAAGCCTGCCCATTGTTGTTATCTCAGCCAGCGAAGACCTGGATGTGATAAGACGGGTCATCGCTTTTGGTGCCTCAGCTTATATTCCTAAGTCGGCTAATCCTCTGGATATCAGTACGGCTCTGAATGCTGTGCTGGCAGGTGAGCTATGGGTTCCGGCTAACCTGCAAAAGGCTGTTTTTCAGGAGCAAAGCACCGCAGAAGATTTAGATTTAGCGGCCAAGGTGGCCCAGCTTACTCAGCAACAATACAAAGTCCTTTACTATCTGACCGAAGGCTGGCTGAACAAACAAATCGCCTACGATCTGCATATTTCTGAGGCAACAGTTAAAGCGCATATTACCGCCATCTTTCGCAAACTAAATTGCACAAACCGTACTCAGGTTGTTATACAGGCCCAGCGACTTACTCTGGAACCACCGGTAGACCGGGCAATGGCCCAGCACCATTAAACCGTCGGCACATCTGCCGCTGTGCTGCTGTGCTGCTGACCAGCCGGTAAAGCCCTGTGCCCATCACACTAGTTACTGTCTGGCAACTGCCTGCTGCGCTTAAGCATTTTAAAATGATTCAGGCTGGCCCGAAGCGCACCGGGTTTAATAGGTTTTGTCAGATACATCAACCCTGCAGCCTTGGCCTGAGCGGCCAGGTCTGCCTGAGGTGATGCAGATACCAGAATGCCCCCTACACTGCCCCAAAACGGTTTAATTTGCTGGTATAAGTCCAGACCATTAGCATGCTGCCCTAACTGATAGTCGATTAACATAACATCAGGCGCTGCTGCTGTCCGGGCGTAAGCCAGCAGTTCCTGCTCGTCATAAAAACACGTTACCTCAGCTATCTGCCACTGCTCCAGCAATACCTTTAACGCAGCAAGGTTAGCAGCATCATCGTCAACACATATCACGGTTAAACCCGGCAGTGGCCGCTGAGGCTGCTGGGTTGGCAATGACAGCTGTGTTCGCTGACGCTGCTGCGCAAGCGGTAAACTGATACTAAACAGTGAGCCATGACCTGGCCAGGAGCGGACATCTAAGGTATGGCCTAATAATTTTGCCATCCGATGCACTACTCCCAGACCAAGACCAACACCCTGCTGGCCTTTGGCAGTGGCATCAATCCGGTAAAAGTCTTCAAAGATCCGCTCTAAATCATAAGATGAAATACCCGGGCCGGTGTCCCATACCTGAATAGTGATTTGGCCATCATGTTTTCTGCATCCAAGCAGGATCCGCCCTTTTGCCGTGTATTTAATGGCATTCGACAATAAGTTCTGCAAAATTCGCCGCAAGTATGTTGAATCTGTTAACACCGTATAGTCTGCTGGTCGTACGGTCAGATGCAGGCCTTTCTGACTGGCAACTAAACGGTACTCATCGGCCAGTTGTGATAACAAATCTTGCAGGGCAACGGGCTGAACATCAGGTTGTAACTTGCCATCATCCAGCTTGGCAATTTCCAGCAGGGTTGAAATCAGCTCCTCTGAGGCTTTGAGTGAATTATCAAGCTGACCAAGAATAGCCTGCTGTTGCTGCTTGTCCGTCGCGCCGCTAAGTGCTGCGGTAAATAGCCTGGCAGCATTTAACGGCTGCAGAATATCGTGGCTGGCCAGCGCCAGAAAACGGGTTTTTGACGCATTGGCAGTTTCAGCTTCTGCTGTTGCCTGCAACAGTTGCTGCTCTGTGGCCCTGCGCCGCCCAACTTCAGCCAGTAACTCATGGTTGATATCTGAAATGGTCTGGGTTCGCTCCTGCACTCTTTCTTCCAGGTGTTGTTTCGCCTCTGCCAGCGCCTGCACTGCTTTCACATGCTCAGAGATATCGGTAAAACTGGTAACGAAACCGCCACCCGGAATTGGATTACCGCGCATTTCTATTACTCTGCCATCGGGGCGGACGCGTTGAAACACATGGGCCGTGCCTTTTTGCATATGGGCAATCCGTTTCTCTACATGCTCGTCAGGTTTCCCCGGGCCACACAGACCACGCTCGGCATTAAGTCTGACAATATCAGCAACAGGCCGGCCAACCCGAACCATGCCTTCCGGATAGCTGAACATTTCCAGGTAAGCTTTATTCCAGGCAACCAGTTTCAGCTCCCGGTCAACCACACTGACCCCCTGACTTAAATGTTCCAGGGTTGAAAACAGTATTTTTCGCGAAAACTGAATAGCCTGAGTGGTATCGTCAAACAAGGTAACCACATCTTCAAAGCCCAGCTGCCGGCCTTCCAGCACGGCATTAACCATGGCCGATGCAGAAGATGCGCCGATAACCCCGGCCAGTTCGCGCTCAACATGCTCTACCAGACCAACACTTGGTAGGTCATCCAGTTGCAGGCTGATCTTATGTTTGCGACCAAATTCGGCCAGGCATTCAATGGCACGGTTACTGCCAACAAAGCGCTCCAGTAAGGTTTTTAAATCCGAATTATGAATGCGGATCCGCCGGGCTGGCGTATCCTGATGGTCGACGGGTAAATTAGGCTTAACAAACGCCACGGCTTGCAGCCGATCCTGCAAATTACCGTGAGTAAACAGGGAAATAATAACGTAGGCAAGAATATTGAAACCAAGCGATATCAACACACCATGACTTAAACTGTCCAGGCTAATGCCAAACATCCCTGTTGGTGACAACCAGGAGATCCCCAGCAAACCCTGCTGCATAATATCGCTGTTAATCACCCCGGCATTGACCAGTTGCGGTAACATCAGGGTATAAAACCACAATACCAGCCCCAATGTTAAACCGCCGTAAACCCCCCAGGCGTTGCCCCTGCGCCAGTAAAGACCGCCCAGCACTGCGGGTGCCAGCTGAATCGACAATGCAAATGCCAGTAAACCCGTTTCAGCCAGTTCATAGTTGCGGGCAAAAATCTGATAATAAAAATACGACAGCCCCATCACCAGCATGATCATTGCCCGGCGCACCAGCAGGATCAGTAAACTGTAATCATGCGGCATGCCTTTACGCCGGTTTGACTGCAGTAAACTTGGCATAACCACGTCATTACTGATCATGGTACTTAAGGCCAGAGTGGCAATAATAATCATCGAGGTACCGGCAGAGAAGCCACCAATAAATACCAGCACACTTAAGCTGTTCCAGCCCGATTGCGCCGGGATCAGCAACACAAAACTATCAGCCTGGCCCAGCATCGCCGGAAACATCTGCATCCCGGCTACGGCAAGCGGCACCACCACCAGGGTGACCAGCACCAGATAGCCGGAAAACCAGCGCCTGGCATGACGCAGGTGATGGTGCGAGACATTTTCAACAAAAGCGACATGAAACTGGCGGGGCAATAAAAACACAGCCGCCATCGCTAACAGGGTTTTGGTAATAAATTCAACCACACCAGAGGTGCTGTAATTGGCCTGCTGGCTGCTGGCATGAGCAGCAAATGCCCTCAGCACATTCTGCTCTTTGT
Source organism: Arsukibacterium indicum (assembly GCF_019100565.1). Lineage (GTDB taxonomy): Bacteria > Pseudomonadota > Gammaproteobacteria > Enterobacterales > Alteromonadaceae > Alishewanella > Alishewanella indicum. Next base: position 33,997 of record NZ_JAHRID010000002.1, read on the forward strand.
CCAGAATAAAAACATATACCGCAATGGCCAGGGTTAACAGCGCAAACAGTTTAACCACCGATTCAAATGCTATCGCCACCATAACGCCACGGTTTTGCTCGGTTAAGTGCAGCTTGCGGGTACCGAATAAAATAGCGAAAAACGCCATAGCGACAGCACTGAGCAATGCGCTGTCCTGATACCATTTTCCGGAAATATCAGAGAAGTCACCACCGAGCAACACCTGATAAGAGCTGGCAACGGCTTTTAGCTGCAGCGAGATGTAAGGTACCACCACGATCAGACAGATTATTGCTGCTAACATGGCAATATTGCGGCGTTTGCCATAGCGGGCAGAAATAAAATCAGCGATGGACGTTACGTTTTGTTTTTTTGAGACATAAAGCAGTTTAAATAAAAAAGGCTGGCCAAAGATAAACAGTAAAACCGGCCCCAGGTAAATGGGAATATAGTCCCAGCCCCGGGTAACGGCGGTGCCAACTGCGCCGTAATAGGTCCATGAAGTACAATACACCGCCAGTGCCAGACTATAAATCAAGCCTCCATACTTTCGTATAAGCCGGTCATCGGCATGGCGCTCACCCCAGTTGGCAATCCAGAACAATCCACCAACATAAATCAGCGCTAATAAGGCTACAGTCCATGCCGTCACTGCTTTCTCCCGCAATTTTGATAGCGATACTTTGAGCTGCCTGCCCCGCGCTGTCAATCTCTGGCTGGCAGGCTTCGACTAAAGTCGGGCTGGCGCCCGGGGTAACTGCTGCTAGATTAACAATGCTCGATAAAAATAACTAAAGGAGAAATACGATGGCGGACCATACAAATAACGCCCAGTCCTACTGGCGGGCGAATCTTCGCTTGATCATCGGCAGTCTGGTGATATGGGCGCTGGTGTCCTATGGCTTTGGCATTTTGCTGCGGCCTTATCTGGCAGGTATACCGGTGGGCGGCACAGACCTGGGTTTCTGGTTTGCGCAACAGGGTTCAATTCTAACCTTTATCGCTTTGATCTTCTTCTATGCCTGGAGAATGAACAAACTCGATAAGGAATTCGGCGTGGACGAGGAGTAAACAGGATGAGTCAATTTGCAATAAACCTGATATTTGTTGGCGGCTCCTTCGCCCTCTATATCGCAATAGCAATCTGGGCCCGGGCTGGCAGCACTAAAGAGTTTTATGTGGCTGGTGGCGGTGTTAACCCGGTAATGAACGGCATGGCCACCGCAGCCGACTGGATGTCAGCAGCGTCATTTATTTCTATGGCCGGCTTAATTGCCGCCGGCGGTTATGCTAATTCAACCTTTTTAATGGGCTGGACCGGTGGCTATGTGCTGTTGGCCATGTTGCTTGCCCCTTACCTGCGTAAGTTCGGCAAGTTTACCGTACCAGACTTTATCGGTGATCGTTTCTACAGTACCGGCGCACGACTGGTAGCAGTAGCGTGCCTGATCATTGCCTCAGTTACTTATGTAATTGGTCAGATGACCGGCGCGGGTGTAGCGTTCTCACGCTTTCTGGAAGTCAGCAGCGACTGGGGCCTGATTATCGCCGCCATTATCGTATTCCTGTACGCAGTTATGGGTGGCATGAAAGGTATTACCTACACCCAGGTAGCCCAGTATGTGGTATTAATTATTGCCTACACTATTCCGGCAGTATTTATTTCTCTGCAACTGACCGGTAATTTCTTACCACCGCTGGGGTTATTCTCTGAACATACTGAATCCGGCATGCCGTTACTGGCAAAACTTGATGAAGTTGTGCGAGAGCTGGGTTTCCGCGATTACACTGCTGATGTTGATAACAAACTCAACATGGTATTGTTTACCTTGTCACTGATGATTGGTACTGCCGGTTTACCCCACGTTATTATCCGCTTTTTCACGGTACCAAAGGTTGCCGACGCCCGCTGGTCTGCCGGCTGGGCCCTGGTGTTTATTGCCCTGCTGTACTTAACTGCACCCGCTGTAGCTTCAATGGCACGCTTAAACCTGATGACCACCATTTATCCGGCAGGCCCTACCGCAGATGCTATTGAGTATGCAGAGCGGCCAGACTGGATGAAAACCTGGGAAACCACCGGCTTAATTCAGTTTAATGATAAAAATGGTGATGGCCGGATCCAGGTTTATAACGATACACCCGCCTTTGCTGCTACAGCAACAGAGCGTGGCTGGAATGGTAATGAGCTAACCGTTAACAATGACATACTGGTATTGGCTAATCCTGAGATTGCTAATCTGCCAGGTTGGGTTATTGGTTTAATTGCTGCAGGTGGTTTGGCTGCCGCGCTTTCAACCGCAGCGGGTTTGTTGCTGGCTATCTCTTCTGCGATCAGCCACGATTTAATTAAAGGCTCAATCAAACCAGATATCAGCGAGAAAGGTGAACTGATGGCGGCGCGGATCTCTATGGGGGTTGCTATCGTCGTTGCCACCTGGCTGGGTATGAATCCGCCCGGTTTCGCCGCACAGACAGTCGCCCTGGCATTTGGTATTGCTGCCGCTTCTATTTTCCCGGCATTAATGATGGGGATTTTCTCCAAGCGGGTAAATAATGTCGGTGCGATTGCCGGTATGCTGGCAGGATTAATTTCAACTTGTGTTTATATTTTCCTGTACCTGGGTTGGTTCTTTATTCCCGGCACTGCTACTTTTGAAAATATTCCACAAAACTGGCTGTTTGGTGGCACCGGCTATGGCATTTCGCCACTATCGTTTGGTGCTGTGGGTGCAATGATTAACTTTGCTGTTGCCTTTACCGTGTCTGCCCTGACTGCACCACCACCGGTGCGTATTCAGGAGCTGGTGGAAAGTGTCCGCTTCCCGCGTGGTGCTGGCCAGGCAGTAGACCATTGAGTTGCCGTACAGCAGAAAACAATAGCAACTAAAGCAGTTGTCATCTGCTAAGGTTGTGCTAGCAGCGGGCTTTCATCTGAAAGCCCGCCTTTTTAGAAAAGAAGATAAGCAGGTACCCTATGTTGTGGGAATTAATTGCGACAATTTTCGCCGGTCTCGGTGCTGCAGGTATCGCCCTGGCCATCCGCTTTATTAGCAGGAAAAAAGCACCACGCTGGCTGATTCCGGCTTTTGCCGGACTGGGCATGCTAAGTTTTCAGGTACAAAGTGAATATAGCTGGTATCAGCATCAGGCAGGAATGCTACCAGAAGGCGTTGTGGTAGTTCGCACGGTAGAACAGCAGGCAATCTGGCGGCCCTGGAGTTATCTGTATCCGCAGACATTACGGTTTATTGCTGCAGACGTTGCCAAAGCAGCGCCTAATCAGCGTAATTCTGATATCTGGCTGGTTGAGTTATACTTTTTTGAACGCCGCTTATCAGCCAAGCGGGTACCGCAAGTGATCCATTGCCAGCAGCAGGCCCGCACTGACTTCACTGAAAAATTGCAAATCCCGGCTCCGGGGGAAGCAGTGAGTGCCGTCTGGCATAAACTGGCTGACAATGACCCGTTATTGCTGGCGGTGTGTCAACGTCAGTCTGTTTAAAATGTTTGCCAGCTATCTATGAATAACGATTAGCTAACTTTACTGAGGTTATATGGACGTTGCGGAGGTTACGACCTTTCTAGCCAAAACCACCCCGTTTGATCAGCTTGCTACCGCTGAGCTGGCCAACCTTGGCGCCAATATCAATGTGTACTATTGCCAGCAAGGTGAAACGATACAGCTAAGCTCAGAACGGTTAATGATTGTTAGAACCGGCATTTTTGCCCTGTACAGTGATCAGCAAACCCTGCTGACTAAGCTGGAAGAAGGTGACTTTTATGGCTATCAGCTACTGCTGACTGGTCTGAGTGACAACGATAACCTGGTATGTGAAGAAGATGGTCTGGTGTACTGGTTAAATGCTGATGCCTTTCATCAGTTACGCTATCAGTATAAAAATATTGATATTTTTTTCCAGCGTTTATTCGGCCGCCGCCTGCATCAATATAAAGAACAGCAACAAAACTCACGTTTTACCTTAAAAGTAAGTGACATTGTCCAGGCCCGTAAAATTGCAATAGATGGCGGGCAAAGTGTGCAACAAGCAGCAACCTTAATGACGGAGAAAAGAGTATCGTCACTACTGGTTGAGCAGAATGAGCAACTGATCGGCATTATCACCGATCGGGATTTGCGCAGCAGAGTGCTGGCAGCAGGTCTGGCTGCAAATACTGAAGTTAGCCAGGTGATGACCGCCAAACCTCATGTTATCGATAAACATGCCTATTTATTTGAAGCTGTGCAATTGATGAGCCGTCATAATATTCATCACTTACCGGTATTGGACAATCAGCAAAGTTATTCGATGATTACCGCTACCGATATTATTCGCTCCCAGCAGGATCATCCGGTGTATCTGATTGGCGAAATTCATCGGCAAACCAGCGTTGACGGTCTCGAACATTGTTCCAGCCAAATCAGTAGCCTGGCACTGACTCTGGGTAAGCAGCAGGTCCCTGCCCATGAGGCAGGACATATAATTACCACTATTACCGATGCGCTGACCCAGCGTTTAATTGCTCTGGCCCAGCTTGAACTGGGGCCTGCGCCCTGTGTTTTCAGCTGGCTGGCTTTTGGCTCACAAGGCAGAATGGATCAGAGTTTAAATGCTGATCAGGATAATGCCCTGCTCCTGGAAAAAGAGCCTGCGGGTGAGATAGCGGAGTACTTTGCAGCGCTGGCCGATTTTGTTTGTCAGGGACTGGCCCGTTGCGGTATTACCTTATGTCCGGGCAACATCATGGCTTCCAATTCCGCGCTGCGTCTAAGCTTAAAAGGTTGGTCCGGCCAATTTGGTAAATGGGTCAATAGCCCTACCCCTGACGCTTTGTTAAAGGCCAGTATTTTTTTTGATTTAAGGATTATAGAAGGCAGCAGAGGGCTATTTAATGCCTTACAGCAGGACATTCTGGCCAGAACTCAGGATAACGCCCTGTTTTTGTATCATCTGGCACAAACTGCATTACAACGCAGTGCACCACTAAGCTTTTTGCGTAATTTTATTCTGGAGCATGACGGTAAACAGAAAAAAGGCCTGGATTTAAAAAAACGGGGTATCAGCTTAATTACCGATATTGTCAGAGTGTATGCGCTGGCAGCCGGGATCAGTGAAATTAATACCCGCCAACGTTTAGTGCAACTGGCTGCCAGCGGTGTCATGGACAGCAAAGATACCCAGAATTTATCTGACGCCTTTGACGTGCTGGCGCAACTGCGCTGGGACAAACATCAGCATGATCTGGCGCAGGGGCATGATGTCAGTAACTTATTAGATCCCAACGTATTATCTGGTTTACAACGCCATCAGCTTAAAGACAGCCTTACCGTAATCAACGATGCTCAGTCTTCGTTAAAACAACGGTTTTGCCGGGACTTATAATATGCTGGCCTGGTTATCTGATAAAAACTCACCGCTAAGCACAATAGTGCAGACTTTTAATCAGAAAACACTGCCGCCAGGGTCGGTCAGAGCCGCCGACTGCCCGTTTCTGATCATTGATTTGGAGCTAACCGGCTTAAATCCAAAACAGGATCACATCGTCAGCCTGGGTTGGCTGCCGGTGCGCAAGCATGAAATCATATTAAATGAAGCACGGCATTATCTGGTGCAAAGCCCGGTCAGTGTTGGCCAGAGTGCGGTTATTCATGGCCTGCACGACAAAGATTTTCAGCAGGCTCATGATTTGACAGAAGTGCTTACTGAATTGCTACAACGCTACGCAGGCTATATTTTTGTAGCCCACCACAGCCAGCTCGATTGCCGGTTCTTACAAGTCGCAAGTCAGCGTATTTTCGGCAAAATGGCAAAATTCAGCTTTATTGACACACTGAATATCGAGCTGTACCGCCTGCACAAACAGGGCATTGTCATGAAAAAAGATGCGCTGCGACTACCTCAATGTTTAACACGGCATAAACTGCCGCAAAGCGGTCAGCATCATGCACTGGCAGATGCGTACAGTTGCGCTTTGCTGTTACTAAGTCAGCTGAAACATAGCCACGCCGATATCACCCTGGCAGATTTGCAGTTACAAAGCCGATAAGTCAACGGCTTCAGCCAGGCTTTGCCACGCTGCTAAAAAGCGCTACATCCAGGCCTTTCTGCTTTGTTGTAGCTGATAAAGCCCCTGCTCCAGCAATGCCCGGCCATCGGTCTCATTAATAAAAGGGATTTCTAGCGCACCGGATGCCAGTACCAGTTTAACTGAACACAAACCGGCGCGACGCATTAACCAACTTTGCCTGAAGGTTACCTGCTGTAGCTTATATTTGGCAAAACAATAATAATCGACACCGAAATAGCCACGCCGGATATAATAATAATTGTTGTCTGCGGCATAACCATAGCGATACCAGCGCATTACAATCAACAGTGCCCAGAACGACAGCGGCACAACACTAATCAACGCCAGTTCCGGTTGTTGTCGCAACCACAGCGACAGCGGCGCAACAATGGCAACCGGTAACCAGTACAACAACAGGTAGCGCCAGATAAAACGCCGGCTAATGTGGTTGAAAGTGACGCTGCTCAGCTTATTGTCAGGGCAGGCATCGCGCACAAGGTTATGTGCTTGCTTCAAAGTGACTGACGGCACCATAATTTTCTGCTCTGTCGCAATTTGCTGCTGACCATTTATCTGCTCAAAGTTCAAGTTAAGCCGGCCGAGCAACATATCCAGCCAGTCTTGCTTTAGCGCAACACACTGTAAGCGGGACAGCTTCATACTGACTTCATGCCGGGTTAACAAACCACTGCGCCGGATGTAATTCTGCTGTTTTTTATGCAGGGTGTAGCCGTAAAACGTTAATACTGAACCCAGTACCGAAAACAACGTGAATAACAGCATAATCAACATGGTAAGCGACAAGGCATACAGACCAATTACAAACCACGACTGTTGACCAGGGTCGAACAACGCCGGCAAATCGATACCGGCCATTAATAACAGCTCGAGTACTTTGTCAGCAAGCTGATTATAAAAGGGTGCAGCTAAGCCTAAAAATAACCAAATCCGATTATTACTGATCCCATGAATAACTAAATCTGCCAGACTGCGCTGATTTAACAGCTGCTCTGCCACAACAGGTGGCTCAGAGCTCGCCTGCTGCTGCTCGGTAGATGGTGATTCATCTGTTACAGAATGACGCAAATCGAGAATATGCTGTTTTAACGCCTCTGCAAACGGCCGGCTGAGGGCAACTAATCTGGCTTCCTGATGTACGGAACCGGCAGTATCCAGTTGCAAACAAACATAATCGGCCGGACGATAAAAAATCGGCTGCTCCAGTTTAATATTCTGGATCCGGTTAAATGGCAGATTCAGATACTTTTTACTTAGCACCCCTGAGCGGATTTCTACCGTACCTGCTGACAAGCGGTACTGAAAATAATAATACTTTAATAGTGCTGCGCCAGTAATCAGCAGTAACAAACCGGTTAACATGCCAATAGCCAGCCCGGGGTTATCTTTAATCCGGTTAAACAGCAAAATAAAAGGCGGGATCAGATAGACAAACTGGCCGGCAAAAAAGCGAAGCACCGCCACCGCAAAATATAAAATAGCAATCGGTGACACCCGCTGCCATTCTGCCTGGCTGACGGTCTGCTTCAGCTCAGATACAGGAGCTGCAACAGCCTCATTGTTGTTGTTCATCTTGCAAGGCATCCTTATGCTGCAATACAAACTGCCGGATCTGCTGAGCCTGAGTCAGGCTAAGCCCCGGAATCTCAAAAGTGTGTAAAGCGCCACCGGCACTGAACAACTGCAAACGGGCCAGCGAAGCTTTGCGCTCCAATGGCCCTTGCTTTAATTCAATATGCTGTATCCGTACTACCGGCTGGGTGATCATTTTCCTGAAAAAAATACCCGAACTGTAACTGATATCATGCTCACGCAGCGCGAAATGTTTATTTTTATCAGCCTGCCAGCAGTAGAAAGCCCGCAAAACACCGAACAGCGGCACCAACCACAGCGCATGCGTTATTACCTGCATTAGATCAGCAGGTACAGGCCACCATGGCTGCCACCACAACAGCATGATCAGTAGCATTAGGCCAGCAAAAAAACCAGCGTTAACGCCCTGACGCAACAGCCGGTAACGACTGCTCAGTGCCTCAGATTGCAAAGCCTGCAGCGGGGTTATCTGCTCTACTGCCAATTGGTTATTGCTAAAACCGGCTGCATTGCTCATCAATTTACTCCTGGTCGTCAGTGGCAGTGCCGGGCCGGAACTTCAGCTGTAAACCTTTAATAAAATTTCGCAGTACCTGATCCTGACATGCCCGGAAATGCTTATGATCGGCGCGGCGGAAAAACGCACTCAGTTCAGGCTTACTCAAGCGGAAATCAGCCAGGGTCATTACGTCGAGTACATCATCATCTTTGAAATCCAGGGCGATTTTCAGCTTGCGGAAAATAATATTGTTATTTAGTCGTTGCTCAGGCTCTGGTTGCGGCCCGTCTTTTTTGCCACGCTTGTAAATGATAAGCCCATTTAAAAAGCGGGCAAGATCAACATCAGCCATGGCAGCAAACGTACTGTCGTCGTCTTTACTCAACCAGCTGATCATTTGTTCGCGGCTCGGGGTCTGGCCGGCAAGCGCCATAATGTCGCTCATGGTGCTGTTATTATATTCAAAAGCATACCGCAAGCGGCGTAACACATCATTGTTGGTCACAGTGCAATCCTGTTAGAGGCTGTAAAACAACAAAAGGCGCACAACGCGCCCTTTGTTTGTATTAACACACGGAATTACTTCGCGCGGCTACGATATTCGTCAGTACGTGTGTCAATTTCAATCTTATCACCAATATCAACAAACGCCGGTACCATCAGCTCAAAGCCGGTATCCAGTTTTGCCGGTTTCATCACTTTACCGGTAGTATCGCCTTTGGCTGCCGGTTCAGTGTAAACCACTTCACGCACAACGATGGTTGGTAAGTCTACTGAAATCGCCCGTTCATTGTAGAATACAACAGAACATTCCATACCATCAGTCAGGTACTTCAGTGCTTCAGTCATGTTCTCGGCTTCAATTTCGTACTGGTTGTACTCAGAATCCATAAAGACATACATAGGATCAGAGAAGTAAGAATAAGTGACTTCCTTGGTTTCCAGTAATACCTGCTCAAATTTATCGTCGGCACGGTATACCGTCTCCATGCCCTGGGCATTAAGCAGGTTTTTCATTTTCATTTTAACAACGGCAGCATTACGACCAGATTTGTTAAATTCGGCCTTTAAAATTACCATCGGTTCATTGCCAACCATAATTACCTGGCCAGCGCGCAGTTCTTGGGCTGTTTTCATCATTATTGAAATATCTTCATTGTTGGGAAAAATTGGGCGTTATTATAAATTTTTTTTTAGCAAAGTGCACGAGGTTGCTGGCAAGATCTCCATTTGCCAGTAATTGCGCTCGCCACAGCAAGTTATAATCTGCCAGTTGTTGCATTACCGGGTAAAAACTATTCCAGCTATCAGTCAGATCAGAATCCGTATTCCAGCTTAAAAAGCTTTGCCGGGTAATGTCGGCAAGCCCGATCGGCATCTGCCGGCAATAGTGGTCCAAAAAAGCTGCCAGCTTAAGCAGGTGAGCATTTTCCTGCTGGCGATAAATTTGCCAGATAAATGGCCGGCCTGCCCATTGGGCCCTGATGATGGAATCTTCTCCTCTGACAAAATTCAAATCACAGGCAGCTAGCAATAAGTCGTAATCCGGCTGCGCCAGAAACGGTATGACTTTTAAGTAAAGCTGGTTTAGTTGCACTATTGCGCCGCATAACAGCTGCGGATACTGCCTGGCAAGTTCGTTTGCCAGTTCACCTTGCGGGATCACACATAATACGTCGACGGTCAGCTGTTGCCATTGCTTAAGCAAACTGGCTATCTGGCTGTGGCTATAGGCAAACATAGAAATTTTAAGCTCAAACTGCTCAGTGTTCAGCCCGAGTTGTTGCCAGAATCGTTGCTGAGCCTGGTTATCAGCTTTAAAGGCATCGAGCCTTTGCGACAGGTCCTGCTCATACAGCAGGCCCCCGGTTTTATTACTAAACCCAGGGAAAAAGAAATATTTGTTCCCCCCTCCGTGCCCCTGAGGTGAACTGAGGCCATGACACCCCTCAACCCAGGCTTCTGCTGACAAATACTCCAGATTTAACCATAAAGGAGCAGGTTGCTGGCTGGCCATCAGTTGTTTGTAAACATCAGGAATGGTGCAAGCCAGCGCTTCAATAACCACGGCTGCAGGCGTTAATTGTTGCCAGTTTAGCGATGGGCAGTTTTCCTCTGGCCAGAACAGTATTTCAACCCCGGCAATTGTTTGGCTGGCGAGCTCAGGCCTTACCTGCGGACAAATCTGCTTAAAGCTATGCAGATCATCAACCAGTAATTCAACCCTGATATTATGCTCTGCGACCAATTGCCGGCTTAACCGCCAGCATATACCAATATCACCAAAATTATCGACGACCGAGCAGAATACCCGCCATAGCCCGCGTTCGTCAGATTGGTTTAGCTGTTGCAAAAGACTACCTGTTTTCTAATTACAGTATTAACGGCGCTATTATACCCATCGCAATACGCAGGAATAGCCAAAAAATGATTAAAAACAAAATCGTTATCAGCCAGGCCAGCAAAGCTTGCATCAGCCATTTCAAACGCTGTTGCAACTTGTGCCAATAATTAGTTGCATTTGCCGGGGTGGGCTGATTAGCAAACAGCAGTGTTATCAGCATCATATTCAGCATAAAGGCAAAACTGACCAGTGCACTAAGCTGCCAGCGCTGACTGACGTCCACCGGTGCCAGCAGCAACAGATAAACCAGCCAGCCCAGACTGGCCAGGGCCAGTAGTAGCCAGATTGGTTGCAACGGTTGTAATTTACCAGCTAAAACACGATAAAAATTCAGCATTGCAGGCTTTCCTGCTGTCGCAATACTGGCGGATACAATGGCAGAATGCCAGACTCGCCAGCCATATCACCTACCAACCAGATTTCGTTAAACGGATGCGCTTTTGGTAAATGAAGTTTATCGCAATGTGACAGCATGTCCTGCCGGGTCCATAGCGGATTAGCGTTGCGGATAACCAACCAGACATTGTCACTCTGATAATGCTTCTGCGCTTTACTGCTGATGATCCGGTTTAATGCCGTAAGTAGCCTGTGCTCTGGCGGGGTTCTGAGTAATGCCATCAACTCACGGTGAGTCTGGGCACTGATAGCTCTGCCCAGAATATGCATAGCCTCCACTTCACTGCCATATAAGTGGGCAATTTCTAAATCCAGTTTTTTGCCATCGTAATAGCATGATACGTCGGGTCTGGCCGGCTCGTTATGCCAGATATGACGCATTTTAATCCCAAACCGATGCTGATACAGCCGCATAAATATCCGGGCTGCTTCATGCTCCAGTTTAATTTTTTCTTCAGACCCGTTCATAACCTTTAGCTTAACAGGCTTAACTTGCTGCTGTGAAGTAATAACGCCAGATCTCAATAATGACAGGTATCACTGACAACAATAAAATAAAGCCCATAAATATATTAAATATTCGCTGAAATAACGGTTTGGTCAGGACCTTTTTAAGGCCGGCACCAAACACCAACCATACCCCTACACATGGAAAGGCAACCAGTAAAAACGCCAGGGTAATCATCATAACCTGATACCAGTATACGCCGGTAACAGACGTAAAGGCCGCCACTGCACCGGAAGCCATTACCCAGGCTTTACCATTTACCCATTGAAACAGCGCCGCCTGCAAAAAACTGAATGGTTTACTTTTACCGGTAGCAATGGTTTCGGGCCGGGCACTGGCTATCCGCCAGGCCAGCCAGATTAAATACAAAGTACCCAGAATTTTAATCAGCTGATGTAAATGCGGGTAGCGGTCAAAAACCACCCCAAAACCCAACCCGACCAGCAATACCATCAGCGGAAAGCCAAAGCAGATCCCTAACCAGTGCGGCACGCTTTGTCTGAAGCCGTAATTTACCCCGGATGACATGATCATCACATTATTCGGGCCGGGGGTAATTGTCGTTGAAAATGCAAAAAATAGTACTGCTAAAAACAAATCCATGCGGGCCTCAGCTAACGGTTAAAAATCGGACTAAGTAATCTGAAAAACACAGTTGTTAAGTTTACTTTGCTACCAGGCTATTCTCAAACAACCCATCGCCACAGCCATTCTGGGTGATTTTAAAGATTTCAGCTAGTTTTATAAGACGCTGATTTGCTTTAATTAAATTATTAGCTAGACTGATGTGGATAACAAAGGAGAACGTTATGAATAAAATTATTGGTTTAGCGTTAATAGTTGTGGGTGCGGTGCTACTTTATTTTGGTTACAACGCTTATAACTCAGCAGCATCTGAGGTTAGCGAGTTTGTTACAGGCAGCCCAACCGACAATGCAGTCTGGTATCTGGTGGGTGGTGGCCTGGCGGCCATTATTGGCTTAGGTGTGCTGTTTAAAAAATAACCCCAGCGTTAATTTTATAATAATAGAGGCCACGACTGTGGCCTCTATTATTTGCAACGAAGAGTAAAGTTTACTCCTCCGACTTACCCCAGCTATCACGCAAGCCTACAGTGCGGTTAAACACCAGCTTGTCGGCAGCCGAGTCGCGGTCAGCACAGTAGTAACCTTCCCGTTCAAACTGATACGCCTGCTCCACTTTCGCCGCTGCCAGTGATGGCTCAGCAAAACCGTATTTAACCACCAGCGACTCAGGGTTAATTACCGTCAGGAAATCTTCAGCCGCTGCCGGGTTGGCCTCACTGAACAAGCGGTCATACACCCGAAACTCTGCCGGGATAGCATTGGCCGCTTCCACCCAGTGAATAACGCCACGCACTTTGCGGCCATCTGCCGGGTTTTCGCCAAGGGTTTCTGGCAAGTAGCTACATTTTAACTCTACAATATTACCGTCCGCGTCTTTCACTGCTTCATCAGCATGAATAACATAAGCATTGCGCAACCGGACATCCCCATTTAATACCAGCCGCTTGTACTTTTTATTTGCCTCTTCCCGAAAATCAGCCTGGTCAATATACACCACCGGGCCAAATGGCAGTTTACGGCTACCCATGCTTTCATCTTTCGGATGATTAGGCGATTCAAGCCATTCAATACCGTCTGCAGGGTAATTGGTTATCGTCACTTTAAGCGGATCCAATACCGCCATGGCCCGTGGCGCAGCAGCATCTAAATCTTCCCGGATACAGGCCTCGAGCGCACTCATTTCAATCACGTTATCTTGCTTGGTTACGCCAATGCGCTTAGCAAATTCCCGAATGGCTGCCGGGGTATAACCGCGACGGCGCAAACCGGCAATGGTCGGCATCCGTGGATCGTCCCAGCCTGTTACCACTTTCTGCTCTACCAAAGTTTGCAGTTTACGCTTACTCATCACCGCATATTCAAGATTTAAGCGGGAGAATTCAATTTGCTGTGGATGGCAATTAATGCTGATGTTATCAAGGATCCAGTCATATAAACGACGGTTGTCCTGAAACTCCAGCGTACATAGCGAATGGGTAATACCTTCCAGCGCGTCCGAAATACAGTGAGTAAAATCGTACATCGGATAAATGCACCATTTGTCACCGGTTTGGTGATGGTGGGCAAACTTAACCCGGTAGATTACCGGATCCCGCATGCACATAAAGCTGGAGCTCATATCAATTTTAGCGCGTAAAGAACACTCGCCTTCTTTAAAGCCGCCGGCCCGCATTTTGGCGAACAACGCCAGGTTTTCTTCAACAGAGGTATCCCGGGTCGGACTGTTTTTACCAGGCTGGGTTAAATTGCCACGATACTCGCGCATCTGCTCGTTATTAAGAAAACAAACATAGGCCAGCCCCTTGCTGATTAACTCCACCGCGAAATCATGCAACGCATCAAAGTAATCGGAAGAATAGCGGACATTACCATTCCATTGAAAACCTAACCAGTTAACGTCCTGCTGGATTGAGTTAACAAAATCGATGTTTTCTTTTTCAGGGTTAGTATCGTCAAACCTTAAATTACATTGGCCCTGATAATCTTCAGCAATACCAAAATTTAAACAGATAGACTTGGCATGGCCAATATGTAAAAAGCCATTAGGCTCAGGTGGAAAACGGGTCTGTACCGCATTATGTTTGCCACTGGCCAGGTCGGCATCAATAATTTGCCGGATAAAATTGCTGGGGCGATGTTCAACGTCCGCCATAATGAAAAATGTCCTTGTTAATACAAATAATGATAACCAGAATGGCCGGCATTATAACACTGCTGCAGGCAGTAGCTATTGCCTGTCAGTAAAAAACCAGCCATTGTGCTTATGTAAGCTTAATTCAGAGTTACACCCAGCCTCTGGGTTTGGATGCTGTAGGGTACTCTGGCATACCCAACACCCGGTTTAACCAGATAGCATGCGGTGGCAGTTTTTGCCGGGCCATTTGCAGGCGCTGAATAATGGCAGGATGCACACCGGTAGGCGGTAAATCAGGGCCGTAGCGCTGCCGACATTCGTCTTCAAGAAAGCCCATACCATATAGAATACATTCGTAACTTTCATGATTCCATAAACCGCCGGTGTCAACTGCAGCCCGGCTATCGGCTGAGGGCAATGGCTGAATTTCTGTAGCCGATGTTGCCATACCCGGATACCATTGGTCCTGAAAATCATGGGCACTGGGTGGTTTAATCCGCCAGAACGCCAGTTTTGCTTTTAACCGCTCGGTGATCCGCTCTGGTTTTTGTACTTCCCGCCAGAATGCGGTGTCGGTGCGTTTCGTCATGCAGTAATGCATATTAATGAAATCAAGAATTTCATAAAAACGATTGGCCATTAATCTATTGTAACGCCCCGCCAATACCTCCATATCCTGATCATCGAAAGGAAAATGCTCTGCCAGTAACACCGCCCCTAAATCACTCAGGTATAAACCGGTAGATTCAAGCGGCTCGATAAAGCCGCCGGATAAGCCAATGGCCACGCAATTGCCCCGCCAGTTCCCCTGACGCCGACCAACTTTAAAATCAACAAATCTGGCCTGCAAATGCTCAGTACCCGCCCCCTGATACGCGCGCATCTCCTGCTCTGCCTGCTCTTTGCTGATAAACTGACTGGAGTGGACATAGCCAACTGAGCGTTGGTTTTGCATGGGGATATCCCAAATCCAGCCTGCCGAGAGCGCTGTAGCTGTGGTGTATGGTCTTACCATACCGGGGTAAAATTGATCATAAGGTAAGTGCATGGTTACGGCCCGATCACACAGCAACCACTGTGAGCAATCTTCAAAGCCAACATTCAGCTTTTCTTCAATCAGCTTGGCTTTAAAGCCGGTACAATCGACGAATAAATCGGCTGTTATCCGCTGCTGCTGATCGGTGTTAACAGCAACAATTTTATCACTCCCCTGCATCTCAACATCAGCTAAATTCGCCAGGGTGTGCACCACACCGCGGGCGACAGAGAAATCACGCAGGTAATCAGCAAATTTCTGAGCATTCATATGGTAGGCATAGTTTAAACGCGACCCCATATCCCACTTACCCAACATTAGTGGCGCCAGGCCCATCTCACAAATAATCGGTTGCGCCGAGCACGTTTCCATAAAAGGGATGCTGCGATCACTTTTCAGCCAGTCACTACCCGCTCTGTCGATAGGCTGCACCCGCATGCTGGTAAAAGGATGATGATAAAAGCTGTTGTCATTATGTACCCAGTTACAATACTTAATTGACTGTTTAAAGGTGGCGTCCGTGGCCTGCATAAACTCCCGCTCATCGACCCCAACTACCGCTAACAGATGACGCATTGACGGAATGGTAGCTTCACCTACCGAAATCCGCGGAATGTCGGGCGATTCCAGCAATTCAATCTGCACGTTCTGCTCTGTGCCCTGCTTGTTCAGTGCCCCATTCAGATAGGCTGCCGTCATCCAGCCGGCCGAGCCACCACCGACAATCAGTACTTTACGTTGTTGCATTAAGGCTTCCACCACATATTGCGTTTTATAATTTTAATAGTAACCCAGTAACCGGCGTAAACCAGGTGCCGCATATTCTACTAGCTGCTTTTGCATATCAGGTAATACTGAAGGTAACTCTACTTTTTGCCCGGCCAGATTTTCACGATAAGTACCACTTTGCTCCTTATCAGCACCCGCTAGCACCCGCTCCCGCCAGTCTGCTGGCAATTCGGCTAAGCCCAATGGTTGCAATAAATCCAAAAAAAAGGCTTCAGCCTGCGGCGTGTCCAGTTTTTTCAGATGGCTAATCACATCTTCAAAACGAACTAGCTTACTGCCGGTGCCCAGCCAGGCCACCGCGTTATGGGTATAAATTTCATTCAGGGTTGGCGCTTTCTGATAAATACCAAAAATCATCATATTCAGCATTTGCTCTATCGATACTTTGCCGTCTTTTAAATGATCCATTGAACCCTGAAAAGTATCAGACAGAAAAAAACGGGCGCGGGCCAGCACCCAGTCGTACGGGTCACGCACTATAACCAGCTGCCTGACATGTTTCAGGGCAATGGCTGAGCTGTCTGAGAATAATAAATGGCCCCAGCTAAGCTTTGGCTGACTGGCGCTGAAGGCGGCCAGATGTTGTTGTAATATCGGGATCTGAATAAATTGCTGATCATACTGCTGCGCCACCGGCACAAACATTCTGAAGATATTTTTAAGCAGGTGCGTACCGCATTTTGGCACTGAATTCAGAAAAACCGGCTGCTTAAGCTCAGACTGCTGATAGTTAGCATTAATATCATTTAGCGTGTCAGGTTTAGCGCGGATCGTAGGCATGTGACTCTCTTTATATTGTTCTGTGGATATTTTTGATAACCAATGGAAAACTGCCAGGTTGCAAAAAACGCAACTAAGCGCTCAATGCATTACTATGGTTTTACCTCGTTTTTAGCTGCTATGTAAATAAAAATGCCGACATTAGCCGGCATTTTTTAGTATTGACTGCTGCAAATTTAGAACTCGTAAGAGACGTTCATAAATAAACGGCGGCCTAACCAGTCATACTGGCTGTAGAAAGCAGAGGTACCTAAGCGGGTAACACCACCAATGGCACTGACTTTTGGTGGCTCTTTATCAAAGGCATTGGCCACACCAAAGGTGAAATCAACACCTGCATCGCGGAAGTCTTTGGTTACCGAGAATGCGTGATAAATAATCGCATCAGAGTGTAATACCAGCTTAACTTCATCGCCACGGTATGAACCGGTGTCACGATACTCGCCCTGACCATAACGGGTGTAGTTTGACACTTCGCCGGTGTAACGGGCAGTCCAGTTAAAGGTCCAGTCTTCGTAATCCAGCGCTACCATCAGGTTGCCGACATCTTTCGGACTACCAAACTCACCGGTCCGATCGATTGAGTCACTGGTGGCGAATAGCTGCTGTGACGCTTCTAACTGCCGGGTATGCTGATAGGTAGCAGTTAACTGACCAATCGGCGTATCTGTGCTATAGCCTACCTGGAAATCAATACCGCGGTTAACCTGGGTTGCGATATTCAGATAACCACCACGTACATCGGTGATCCGTAAATCGGTCGGGTCACGGTCAAACTGAGTACATAACGGCTCGGTGCTGAATGTTTCTGAAACATAACAGTTACCAACAATCTGGCCGGCAGATAAGTTAGTTACCTCACCGGTAATCTCGATATTAAAATAATCGATTGACGCACTAACATTATGATCAGTGAACTCAGGGATCCAAACCAAACCGATGGTTTTGGCAACGGAGGTTTCAGCCTCCAACTGACCAGCACCACCACCTGTGGTAACGGTTGCAGAAATTGCACCACCACCGAAATCAGCCGGTATACCGTCAGCCGCACAGTTATCAGCGACGATTTCGCTGGTCGTACCTGCTGCTAAGCCATCACCCCAGTTGATACAAGGGTCAATAGCCCGCTGACCAACAAAGCTGGTTTGGTTATTAAGATACAGTTCAAACAAAGCTGGTGAACGGAACGACGTACCACGCGATGCCCGCAGACGGAAACCCTGACCAATTTGCCAGTTTACACCGGCTTTATAGGTGTAATCACTACCATAAGATGATACATCGGTATAACGACCAGACACATTGAAATCCAAAGACTCAACCAATGGCATATCGCGCAGGAACGGGATCTGAATTTCAGTATATACCGCCCTGGTATTGTGCTTACCTTCGGTAATACCGGCTGAGGTCTGACCCCAGGTATTGGCCCGTAAGGTTTCTACGCCTGGGGTATCTTTAATGGAATCACGCTGATAGCTGGCACCTACCACCAAGCCGATAGGACCTGCCGGTAATTCAAACAAATCACCTGTAATATAACCTTCCAGTGATTGCTGTTTATAAACGGTATTACCGGTTTGCTCGCCAAACAGGAAATCACGCACTTCACCGGTAATATTACCAGCCAGGAACTGCGGGTCTAACCAGGGCACATCAACACAAGGTACGCCACGTATCGGGGTTACTTCGCCAACGCAAGAGCCTGAAGCAAAGTTATAAGGTGAAATCGCATCTTCATAAATTAATTGAGACTGATAATCACCATCACTATGGCTATCCTGAAACGCCAAATCCCAGAACCAGTTACCAAAGTCACCATTTAAGCCCAGAACAAAACGACGGTAATCAACTGTTACCTCACCGCCTGAATGGTCGGTAATAGCAGTTGGACTTAACCACTGAGCACCGGTCCAGCCAGCACTTAACGGGTCACCGGCGAAGAAGTCCTCATTATATTTGTAACTCCAGAACTGACGGTAGCCGTTAGTCGTGGTGGTACGACGGTTTAATAACGCCTCACCGTATAACATAACACTGTCGCTTAGTTCATAATCACCTGAAGCATAAGCAGTAATCAGCTCATTTTCCGGAATTAAAGTCTCAAGGTCCTGGAATGGATGGTCAGCGTTGGTAACAGCGTCAGAAGCACGGTCATAAGCAACCGGGAACCAGCCCGGCGGAGTAACCATAAAGTCAGGATTAGATGGATCGGTTGCAAAACCCGGAATATAATTTGCTAAGTCACCATCATAATCAAACTGGGCTTTGGCACCAGCCGGTACGTTACCGCCATCACCCTGGTAGTCATACAACCAGACATGGCCCCATAATAAATCGTTACAGTGGTAACTGCCCGTACGCGGATCTATCGGGTCTGCCCGCTCACCGCTTGCCGGGTCAAAATAATAGCGCTCAGCACAATTAAAGAAGCTACGCTGGCCCTGGGCTAATTCTTGTTGCTTTTTATAATCACCTACTACCCGGAACGAACCGCGGCCAAAAGTCCGGCCATAAGTCGCATTTAACTGATAGTTTTCACCGCCGCTTTCGCTTGGTTGTGAGGTGTTAAAGTTAACTGAACTCTCATCACCTTTTTTGGTAATAATATTAATAACACCGGCAACAGCGTCAGAACCATATAATGATGATGCACCGTCTTTTAAGATTTCAATCCGGTCAATGGCTGATAACGGTAATACGTTCGGGTCAAACGATGATACCTGACCACGGGTACCAGCCGGGCCTGCCCGACGACCATTTAACAACACCAGAGTACGGTTAGCACCTAAGCCCCGTAATGAAATGCTTTCTGAACCGGTACCACCCTCAGTAACAAAAGCAGTAGAGGCTGCAGCCGTGATCTGGTTTGAACCAGCGGCCACGGTTGAGTTACGTAATAACTCACCCAGGTTACTGATACCCTGGCTGGCAGCAGCACTGGCATTTATTATTTCAATAGGCGCAGCCTGATCCAGACCATCATTACGGATACGTGAACCGACTACCTGAATGCGTTCGGTTTTCTCTTCGGCTTTTTCTGTTTCATCGTTTTGCTGCTGCGCTTGCAGACTAAACATTGATGAGGCCAGCACACAGCTGACAGCCAATGCCAGTGGTTTTTTCCTGGTTATTGGAGCAAAGTTTTTCATATGAGCTTCCTGAATGGTTTTTTATTATATTGCGCGCTGCCCGATGACAATACCACACTGTCAAAGTTCAACGACTTCGGGATCTATACTAGTGTCTGAAAAATGAATTGCAATGAAAAATGTGTGTTTACCGCGAATTTACGCTAATTGGTCGCTGGTTCAGTCCGATTAACTAAAAAACCGCCTGCTGGCGGTTTTTTTTAGTTAAGACCTTACTGGCTATTTACCAGCCGGTAACTTCTTTCAGTGCCTGGCCGATATCTGCCAGGCTTTTAACGGTTTTAACACCGGCATCTTCCAGTGCTGCAAACTTTTCAGCTGCAGTACCTTTACCACCAGAGATAATAGCGCCGGCGTGGCCCATCCGCTTACCTGCTGGTGCGGTAACACCAGCAATGTAAGACACGACTGGCTTGGTTACGTGCTCTTTGATATAAGCTGCAGCTTCTTCTTCAGCAGAACCGCCTATTTCACCGATCATAACGATGGCTTCAGTTTTCGGGTCTTCCTGGAACAGCTTCAGAATATCAATAAAGTTAGAACCCGGGATTGGATCGCCACCAATACCAACACAGGTTGACTGGCCAAAACCGTGATCAGTCGTTTGCTTAACGGCTTCGTAAGTCAATGTGCCTGAACGGGATACAATACCTACCCGGCCTGGCTTATGAATGTGACCTGGCATAATACCGATTTTACATTCACCTGGTGTAATAACGCCCGGACAGTTAGGGCCGATTAAGGTAACGCCTAATTCATCACACTTAACTTTGGCATCCAGCATGTCCAGCGTAGGAATACCTTCTGTAATACAAACAATTAACTGAATACCGCTGTTTGCCGCTTCCAGAATGGAGTCTTTACAGAAAGGTGCAGGTACGTAAATTACAGATGCAGTAGCACCGGTAGCATCAACCGCTTCCTGAACAGTGTTGAAAACTGGCAGGCCCAGGTGAGTCTGGCCGCCTTTACCCGGCGTTACACCACCAACCATTTTGGTACCGTAGGCAATAGCCTGCTCAGAGTGAAAAGTACCCTGAGCACCGGTGAAACCCTGACAAATTACTTTGGTGTCTTTATTAATTAATACGCTCATTACTTACCCCTTATGCCTTAGCCGCTGCTGCAACCACTTGCTTGGCAGCACTGGTCAGGTCTGTGTCAGCGATGATATTCAGGCCGCTTTCAGACAGCACTTTAGCACCCAATTCTGCGTTGTTACCTTGCAGGCGAACAACAACTGGTACCTTAACGCCAACTTCTTTCACTGCGCCGATTACGCCTTCAGCGATCATGTCACAACGCACGATACCACCGAAGATGTTGATGAATACGGCTTTAACAGCATCATCAGACAGGATAATTTTAAATGCTTCAACCACGCGCTCTTTGGTCGCGCCGCCGCCAACATCCAGGAAGTTAGCTGGCTTACCACCATGCAGTTTAACGATGTCCATGGTACCCATCGCCAGGCCGGCACCGTTTACCATACAACCAATATCACCACCTAAGGCAACATAGTTCAGCTCCCATGATGCAGCGTGTGCTTCACGTGGATCTTCCTGCGACGGGTCCTGCATTTCTTTTAATTCAGGGTGACGGTACAAAGCGTTGCCATCGATAACCAGTTTGGCATCTAAGCAGTGTAAGTCGCCTGCCGGGGTAATAACCAGCGGGTTTACTTCTAACAACGCCAGATCTTTTTCCTGGAACAGTTTTGCTAAACCCATAAAGATTTTAACGAACTGGTTAATTTGTTTACCTTCCAGCCCTAATTTAAAGGCAAGGTCACGGCCCTGATATGGCTGAGCACCCACTAACGGGTCGATAGCCGCTTTCAGAATTTTTTCCGGCGTTTCGTGGGCAACAGTTTCAATTTCCACGCCACCTTCAGTTGATGCCATAAATACAATACGACGCGAAGCGCGATCAACTACTGCACCTAAATACAACTCCTGCGCAATGTCAGTACAAGGTTCAACCAGGATACGGCTAACCGGCTGACCTTTTTCGTCAGTCTGGTAGGTTACCAGGTTCTTGCCTAGCCATTTTTCTGCGAAGGCTTTGATGTCTTCTTTGCTTTTCACCAGCTTCACACCGCCCGCTTTACCGCGACCACCAGCGTGAACCTGAGCTTTGACAACAAACATATCGCCGCCGATTTTATCTGCAGCTGCTACCGCTTCTTCTACAGTAGCTGCGGCGATGCCTTTAGATACAGGCAAACCATATTGGGCAAACAGTTGCTTACCCTGATACTCGTGCAAATTCATGGCTATTTTCCGTTCATTTGAATATGGAAGCTGCCCGTTATGGTGCAGCCTGATGTTTCGATCGGCGCATATTATAGTGCCAACCGGCGAAATACAAAATGCTGTTGTCGCGAAACAACAGCATTTTTGTGCACTTTTTCTGAATAATTAAATATCCAGTAAAATACGGGTTGGATCTTCCAATAATTCTTTAATGGTTACCAGGAAACCCACTGACTCTTTACCATCGATAATCCGGTGATCGTAAGACAACGCCAGATACATCATTGGCAGAATTTCCATTTTGCCATCGACTACCATTACCCGGTCCTGGATTTTGTGCATACCCAAAATAGCAGACTGTGGCGGGTTGATAATTGGCGTAGACATCAGAGAACCGAATACACCGCCATTGGTAATGGTAAAATTACCACCGGTTAAATCATCCATCGCCAGCTTGCCGTCACGACCTTTTAGTGCCAGGTCTTTAATGGCTTTTTCAATTTCAGCCAGATTCATCTTATCGCAGTCACGTAATACAGGCGTAACCAGACCACGCGGCGTCGATACGGCAATACTGACATCAAAGTAGTTGTGATAAACAATATCATCACCATCGATAGCAGCATTCACTTCAGGGAACCGTTTCAGCGCTTCGGTTACCGCTTTAACATAAAACGACATAAAGCCTAACCGGATACCGTGACGTTTCTCAAAAACGTCCTGGTATTGCTTGCGCAGGTCCATAATCGGCTTCATGTTCACTTCGTTAAACGTTGTCAGCATGGCCGTTGAATTTTTCGCTTCCAGTAACCGGTTGGCAATGGTTTTGCGCAGGCGGGTCATTGGCACGCGCTTCTGAGTGCGATCACCAGTTACCGGTGCAGGCGCAGCACTGGCTGAACCGCTCGATTTGCTGCCACTGGCAACAAATTTTTCAACATCTTCTTTGGTTACCCGGCCGTTTTTACCACTGCCTTTGATTTTGCTGGCATCTAAACCTTTTTCAGAAATCATCCGGCGCACAGATGGGCTTAACGCATCATCATTGCTGTCGTCAGATTTTGCATCAGCGCCAGCCGCAGATTTGGTCTCAGCTTTGCTGTCGGCTTTTGCGTCGGCTTTATCGTCTTTCTTTGCTGATGAGTCTTCTTTCTTATCAGCCGGTGCAGCACCGGCTTCCATTTTACCGATAACTTCTTCTGCAGTTACTGTAGCACCGGTGTCATGAATGATTTCACCCATGACACCGTCAGCCTGGGCAACCACTTCAAGTACCACTTTGTCGGTTTCAATATCAACTAATACCTGATCGCGTGTTACGGCTTCGCCTGCTTTAACGTGCCAGGTGGCAATGGTTGCATCAGCAACAGATTCTGGAAGTACGGGTACTTTAATTTCCACTTTTTCACCTTTTAGCGGTTAGTCTTATTTCGTTCGACCGGCCCGCTAAGCGGGCCGGACAAGTTATTATTTTATGGTCAGAGCGTCATTTACCAGCGCTTGCTGCTGCTTATTATGAACAGACAGATAACCTACCGCCGGCGACGACGAGGCCTCACGGCCGGCATACGTCAGATAGCCTGCTTTAGGGATAGCTGCGCGGAAATGATGCTGACTGCAGTACCAGGCGCCCTGGTTCTGTGGCTCTTCCTGACACCAGACAAAGTCAGTAACATGCTGATACTGGCTAAGCACTTCGAGCATTTCATCATGCGGGAATGGGTATAACTGCTCAACCCGGATAATCGCCACATCGGTTTGTTCGCGCTTACGCCGCTCTTCAAGCAATTCGTAATATACCTTACCACTACAGAAAACGACTCGCTTAACGTCTTCTGGCTTAATGTCATCAATCTCACCGATAACGTTAAGAAACTTGCCCGAGGCCAATTCTTCCAGCGTAGAGGTAGCCTGCGGATGACGCAGTAACGATTTGGGCGACATGACAATCA
Organism: Arsukibacterium indicum; assembly: GCF_019100565.1. Lineage (GTDB taxonomy): Bacteria > Pseudomonadota > Gammaproteobacteria > Enterobacterales > Alteromonadaceae > Alishewanella > Alishewanella indicum. The sequence goes on from NZ_JAHRID010000002.1 coordinate 58,166, forward strand.
ATGGCCGGCGCATCGGACGAACCATTTGCCGGCGCAGCATGTTAAACACCTGGGCCGGTGTGGTCGGGATACATACCTGCATATTGTGATCAGCACACAGTTGCAGGAATCGCTCTAATCGTGCTGACGAGTGCTCTGGTCCCTGCCCCTCGTAGCCATGTGGCAATAACAAAGTCAGGCCACATAACCGACCCCATTTCTGCTCACCCGAGCTTAAGAACTGATCAATAACAACCTGGGCACCGTTAGCAAAATCACCAAACTGCGCTTCCCAGATCACCAGGGCACGCGGTTCGGCAGTTGCATAACCATACTCAATTGCCAGTACCGCCTCTTCTGACAAGGCAGAGTCAAAAATCTGAAACGGCCCCTGTTCATCACTGATTTTATTCAATGGTGTATAGGTGCTGCCGTCTTCCTGATTATGTAATACCGCATGGCGATGGAAGAATGTACCACGGCCTGAATCCTGGCCAACAAAACGGATCCGGCTGCCTTCAGCAACCGTTACTGCATATGCCAGAATTTCTGCCATACCCCAGTCGATCTTCTTCTCACCCGCTAACATCAGCGCCCGGTCTTCATACACCCGGTTTACCTGACGTTGCAATGTAACACTGTCTGGAACATGGATTGCTTTTTCGCCCAGTGCAACCAGCTTTTCAACCGCCACACTTGCATCGTAGGTTGCGTCCCAGTCATGACCAAGAAATGGGGTCCAGTCAACTGAAGGCTCTGTCATCGGCCGCCATTCATCAACCACACAATCACCTTTATCAAGGGCATCGCGGTAGTTATTGATCAGAGCTTTGACATCATCTTCAGTACATACGCCCTCATCTACCAGTTTCTTAGCGTAGATTTCGCGCGGCGTAGGATGCTTTTTAATCTTCTGGTACATCAGCGGCTGCGTCGCGTTAGGCTCATCAGACTCATTGTGACCATTTCGACGGTAACAGAACAGGTCGATAACCACGTCACGTTTAAAGGTATTGCGATAGTCAACCGCCAGTTGGGCAACAAATACCACGGCCTCTGGATCATCACCATTGACATGGAAAATCGGTGCCTGCACCATCTTGGCAATATCAGTACAGTAAGGAGTAGAACGGGTGTCTTCCGGGTTCGATGTGGTAAAACCAACCTGATTGTTAATCACCACCCGCACTGTGCCACCAACTTTAAAGGCGCGGGTTTGCGATATATTGAAGGTTTCTGCTACCACACCCTGACCGGCAAATGCAGAGTCACCGTGAATAGTGATAGGTAATGCCAGTGAACCGTCGGTACAACCACGGCGGTCTAAGCGGGCCCGAACCGAACCAATCACCACCGGGTTAACAATTTCCAGATGCGACGGGTTAAACGCCAATGCCAGATGGACATTGCCACCTTTGGTTTCAAAATCTGATGAGAAACCCATGTGGTATTTAACATCGCCGGCACCGACAACTTCGTATTTACCGGCAAATTCGTCAAATAATGTTGATGGGTTTTTGCCCAAAACGTTAATTAAGGTATTCAGACGGCCGCGGTGCGCCATACCAATAACAGAATCTTTAGCGCCCTGCTCGCCTGCCCGATGGATCATCGCTTTAAGCATTGGGATCATGGCATCGCCGCCTTCCAGGCCGAAGCGTTTAGCCCCGGGGAATTTAGACCCTAAATACTTTTCCAGACCGTCAGCGGCAACCAGACCTTTTAAAATCTGCTTCCGGGTTTCTTTATCAAATACGGCAGTAGACTGGCTGCCTTCCAGCCGTTGCTGGATCCAACGCTTCTCATCGGTTGAGACTATATGCATGTACTCAGCGCCGATCGAACCACAGTAGGTTTTCTCCAGCGCCTTGTGCAGATCACCCAGTTTCATCGTCTCCTGACCACTGGCAAATGATCCAACATTGAACTCGGTATCGTAATCAGCTTCAGACAGATCGTGGAACGATAATTCCAGGTCGCGAACTCTGGGTTGCTTCCACAGATTTAACGGGTCAAGGTTGGCATGCTGATGACCACGGAAACGATAAGAATTAATCAGTTGCAGCACTTTAACCTGACGCGTGTCAGTGGCGCTGCCTGAGTTAACAACCACCACTTCACGGTGCTTGTTGCGGGCTAAATCGGCAAACTGCTGACGGATATCAGCATGTCGGATTTCAAGATCGACCCCATCGATTTTTGGCAGACCGGCGAAAAACTCCCGCCATTCGTCACCAACACTGGTGGGCTCTGCTAGGTAGGATTCATAGAGTTCATCCACATAGGCCATGTTACCACCGCCAAGATGTGAAGACTCTAACCACGCCTTCATTACACCTTCGTGCATTTAGTTTCCCTTAATTTCTGAGCACCTGGAAAAAGTAGCAAAAAAACCGTCATCTCGCTTGCGAAATGGCCGGTTTTCAAATATTAACCAAAATAAGGGCGCATTACAGCGCCCGGTTTAACAACATCGATTTAATCTGACCAATAGCTTTGGTCGGGTTTAACCCTTTTGGACAAACATTTACGCAGTTCATAATGCCATGGCAGCGGAACACACTAAATGCATCGTCTAAATCATTTAAACGCTGTTCGGTAGCGGTATCGCGGCTGTCAGCTAAAAAGCGGTATGCATGTAACAAACCGGCCGGACCAATAAACTTATCAGGGTTCCACCAAAACGACGGGCATGATGTCGAGCAACACGCACACAAAATACATTCGTATAAGCCATCAAGCTTAGCGCGCTCTTCAGGAGTTTGCAAAAACTCACCAGCTGGCGGCAACTTATCATCGTTAATCAGATAAGGCTTAACTTTTTCATACTGGGTGTAGAACTGGCTCATATCTACCACCAGATCGCGGACGACCGGCAAGCCCGGCAATGGCCGGACTACGATTTTACCGCCCTTACCTTTACCAAGTGCTGATAATGGCGTGATACAGGCCAAACCGTTCTTGCCGTTCATATTTAAACCGTCAGAACCACAGACCCCTTCGCGGCAGCTGCGACGAAACGATAAAGTTGGATCCTGCTCTTTCAGCTTCAGCAGCGCATCCAGCACCATCATGTCCCGGCCTTCCGGATTATCCAGCGTATATTCCTGCATCCGTGGCGCGGTATCAACATCAGGGTTGTAACGGTAAATTGAAAATTCAAGTGTAGTCATTTTAACTGCGCCTCTTAATACGTACGAGCTTTTGGCGGGAAGGCCTCCCGGAACTGTGGCTCCAGGTTAACTTTACGCTTAAACATTGACTCGGTGTCAGGCGTGTAAACACTGTGACACAACCAGTTCTCATCATCACGGTCCGGGAAATCAAAACGGGCATGCGCGCCGCGGCTTTCCGTCCGGAAATTCGCTGCCACAGCAGTTGAATATGCCGTTTCCATCAGGTTATCCAGCTCTAAACATTCTATCCGCATGGTATTGAAGTCAGAACTCTTATCGTCCAACCGGGCAAATTTCAGGCGCTCCCGGATTTCTTTCAACTCGGCCAGGCCTTCAGCCATCGCTTCACCTTCCCGGAAAACTGAGAAGTTAAGCTGCATACATTTTTGCAGGTCTTTCTTAATTTGCACCGGGTCTTCGCCCTGACCGGCTTTGCTGTTTTCCCAACGCTGGGTCCGTGCTAACGCGGCATCAAGATCAGATTGAGACGCTGCACGCGCTTCAGCAGTTGCCGCCAGAGCTTCACCCAGGTGTAAACCTGTGGCCCGGCCAAATACAACAAGATCAAGCAACGAGTTGCCACCTAAACGGTTAGCACCATGTACTGAAACACAGGCTATCTCGCCACAGGCAAATAAACCCGCCACTACTGACTCAGAACCATCCGCTTTCGGATTAATAACCTGGCCGTGCACATTGGTTGGAATACCGCCCATCATGTAATGACAAGTTGGAATGACAGGAATAGGTTCTTTTACCGGGTCAACATGAGCAAAAGTCCGGGAAAGTTCACAAATGCCGGGTAAACGGCTTTCGAGTACTTCTTCACCCAGATGATCCAGCTTTAATTTAATATGAACGCCCCAGGGGCCATCGCAACCACGACCTTCACGAATCTCGGTCATCATGGAGCGTGCTACCACATCACGGCCTGCAAGGTCTTTAGCATTTGGTGCGTAACGCTCCATAAAACGCTCGCCGTCTTTATTCAGCAAGTAGCCGCCTTCACCCCTACAGCCCTCTGTCACCAGGGTACCGGCACCGGCGATACCGGTTGGGTGGAACTGCCACATTTCCATGTCCTGTAACGGCACACCGGCACGCAGCGCCATACCCACACCGTCACCGGTATTAATGTGTGCATTTGTGGTAGAGGCATAAATACGTCCGGCACCACCGGTAGCTAACACAGTTGCTTTCGCTTTGAAATAGACCACTTCGCCGGTTTCAATATCAATTGCCGTACACCCGACAATGGCGCCGTCCTGATTTTTCACTAAATCAAGGGCATACCATTCAGAAAACACCTGGGTTTTATTTTTTACGTTTTGCTGATACAACAAATGCAACAGAGCATGGCCAGTGCGGTCAGCCGCAGCTGCAGTACGTGCTGCCTGCTCACCACCAAAATTCTTTGACTGACCACCGAAAGGCCGCTGGTACACCCGGCCATTTTCAAAACGCGAGAAAGGCAAACCCATATTCTCCAGCTCGGTGATAGCTTCAGGGCCGGTTTTACACATGTACTCGATGGCATCCTGATCGCCGATATAGTCTGACCCTTTAACGGTATCAAACATATGCCATTCCCAGTTATCTTCGTGCGAGTTACCCAGGGCTACAGTAATGCCACCTTGTGCTGATACGGTATGCGAGCGGGTAGGAAATACTTTGGATAATAATGCGCAGGTTAAACCTGACTGGGTTATCTGCAACGCAGCACGCATGCCGGCGCCGCCCGCACCAATAACAATGGCGTCAAACTCTCTTACTGGAATATTCACTTAAGCACCCCACAACACAAATAAGCCGACCGCGACATAACCAAAGGCCAGTGCGTAAAGGAAGAATTGCAAAACTGCACGTAGCCGGGCTGATTTAACGTAATCAGTCAGCACCTGCCATAAACCTATACGGGTATGAACAGCGATAGAGATCAGCGCCAGCAGGGTAAACACCTTCATGGCCATATTAGCAAACAGGCCCTGCCACACTTCAAAAGTCACCACTGGCGTGACTAAGAAGAAACCAAGAATAAACAGGGCATACAAGGTCAGTACTATGGCACTGGCGCGCAACGATACGTAATCCTGGACGCCGTCACGTTTTAAACTTGCCTGATTCAGAACCATAACCATACTCCCGCTAATACTGCTAATACTAACCATAACACCATAATGATATTGGCACTTAAGGTACCTGATTTAAGCTCTTCCCAATGTCCCATATCCATTACCAGGTGTCTAATACCGGCAAGTAAGTGATAAGTCAGCACGGTAATAGTGCCCCAGGCGATAAACTTCGCCAGATGAGATGTCATCAGGGATTGCACGTAATCAAAGCTGGCCTGGCTTTGCAATGAATATGCCCATGCCCAGATAACGAACACCAGAGCGAAAAACATTGCTACACCGGTAACACGATGCAAAATCGACGCTTTGGCAGCTGCAGGTAGAGAGATCGTTGATAAATCTAGATTTACTGGTCTTTGCTTTTTCACAGTTTCTTGCCTATCGATGCTCGTACAGAGCTTAGTTGTTGTTTTAGGTGCTGCAAAAACAGTCACCCGCCGTGGCGATATACTCGTTTTTGTTCAAGCTGGTTCAACAAAAACAATCTGGCTGGTGAACTGATTTTACGCCGGCAATAGTATATATTTCATAAGCGCTTATTACAATTTTTGTTTGGTTTTAGCCGGAAAATTCCGCATGCGAAACATTACACATTCAGGGGTAACTGACAATACTACTAGAGTCGAATACTTATTAAGCAAATACGCATTAAAATTGACTTCTGGGGGCAGTTTGCGAGTAGAATAGCGGCAATACCCTTAGAATCCGAAACTACAACAATTAGGAGAAATCCAATGGCAGATAAAAAGGCCGTCGTGCAGATTGATGGTAAGTCATTTGAGTTACCGATTTATTCTGGCACGGCTGGTACTGACGTAATTGACGTTCGTACGCTCGGGCAGCAAGGTTATTTCACATTTGACCCGGGCTTTATGTCTACAGGCTCCTGCGAATCAAAAATTACTTATATAGATGGCGATAATGGTGTTCTGTTGCACCGTGGTTACCCGATTGAACAATTGGCAGAGCAGTCAGATTATCTTGAATTGTGCTATCTGCTGCTTGAAGGCGAGTTACCTAAAAAGAAAGAATATACCGACTTTGTTACCACTATCACCCGCCATACCATGGTACATGAAAAAATTGCCTCTTTTTTCCAGGGTTTCCGGGTTGACGCACATCCGATGGCGATGTTGTGCGGCGTAGTCGGCGCGTTGTCATCGTTTTATCACTCTGATTTAGACATTAACGACCCACAGCAACGCAAACGCAGTGCCCATCGTTTAATTGCGAAACTGCCAACCATCTCTGCGATGGCTTATAAGTACACTGTTGGTCAGCCTTTTGTGTATCCCCGTAACGACTTAAGCTATTCTGAAAACTTTCTGCACATGATGTTTTCAGTGCCTGCTGAAGACTACAAAGTCAGCCCAATACTGGCCAAAGCCATGGACCGGATTTTTATGCTGCATGCTGACCATGAGCAAAATGCCTCAACCTCTACGGTACGGCTGGCTGGCTCGTCTGGCGCCAACCCATATGCCTGTATCGCGGCCGGTGTTGCTTCATTGTGGGGGCCAGCACATGGCGGCGCCAATGAAGCTTGTCTGAAAATGTTACAACAGATTGGTTCTGTTGATCGTATTCCGGAGTTTGTAGCCCGGGCAAAAGATAAAAACGACAGCTTCCGCTTAATGGGCTTTGGTCACCGGGTATACAAAAACTTTGACCCACGGGCCAAAGTTATGCGTGATACCTGTCATGAGGTTCTGAAAGAGCTGAACGTGAAAGACCCGCTGTTAGACGTTGCAATGGAACTTGAACGAATTGCGCTGGAAGATTCCTACTTTATTGAGAAAAAACTGTATCCGAATGTCGATTTCTACAGTGGTATTATCTTAAAAGCCATTGGCATTCCAACCAGTATGTTTACGGTTATTTTCGCCATGTCCCGCACGGTAGGCTGGATTTCGCACTGGGACGAAATGCTCGGTGAAAAAGGCCATAAAATCGGCCGGCCTCGCCAGCTTTACACCGGTTACGCCAGCCGTGATTTTAAAAAGCTGGACAAGCGTTAAGCTTGTCACAGCAGATAAAAGCGGCGACTTTCGCCGCTTTTTTTATACTCGAATTCCCGTGGCGGAGCTTGCTTAATCACTGGCCAGCGCTGACACTCTTTATACCTTATTATTCTTCTGAGACATTATGCACACCTTCGACCCTGTAAACTTTCGTGGCCAGTTCGAGTTCTTTTTGCAAAACCCTGGCTGGGTTTATCTGGATAATGCGGCAACAATGCATAAGCCAAGGGCTGTTGTCAGCGCGGTAAATGATTTTTATCAGCGCAGCAATAGCAATGTTCATCGGGGTGCCCATAATTTAAGCCAGCACGCCACCCGCTTGTTTGAGCAGGCCAGAGATGACATTGCCGCCTTTATTAATGCAAAGGAGCGTCAGCAAATCATCTTTTGCAGTGGCGCCACTGCAGCACTTAATCAAATTGCATATGGCCTGATGCACACCGTGCTGCAACCGGGTGATCGGGTACTGATTACCGCATTGGAGCATCATGCCAATATTGTTCCCTGGCACCTGCATTGCGTGCGCTTCGGGGTGCAACTGGATGTTGTGCCGTTAACCAATGATTATCAGGTTGACCAGACTGCTTTTGCTCAGTTACTGGAAAAGAAGCCGAAAGTGGTCAGTTTTAGCCACGTTTCCAATGTTCTGGGTCATGTCCAGCCTGTTGCTGAAATGGTACAGCTTGCCAAAAATGCCGGAGCCATAACCGTGATCGATGGTGCCCAGGGCATCGTGCATGAAAAGCTTGACGTCCAGGCGCTCGATGCAGACTTTTATGTCTGGTCATCTCATAAATTATATGGCCCGACCGGCACAGGAGTGCTGTATGGCAAAACTGCCCTGCTGGAGCAACTGACACCAATTTATGGTGGCGGCGAAATGATTAGCGAAGTTCAATTTAGTCACAGCTTATTTAACATTTTGCCGTTTCGGCTGGAAGCGGGAACACCCGATATAGCAGGGGTTATCGGCATGGCTGCCGCCGTGAACTGGCTGCAAAAATTTAACATTGATGAAATTAAAGAATATAAAGCAATGTTATTAAAACAATTTTTTTCAGGGCTTAGTCAGATCCCCGGGCTGGATATTTTGTCATCCCCTGTGCATAATGCGGGTATTGTAACGCTGAATGTACAAGGCGAGCACCCGGCAGATGTAGCAGAACTGCTTAGCCAGCAAGCTGTGGCAGTAAGGGGCGGCCAGCATTGTGCAATGCCGCTGTTCAACCAGCTAAAATTAGCTGGCGCAGTAAGATTCTCATTTGCACCCTATAATACAGAGGCAGATGTAGCAACCAGCCTGCACGCACTAACGCAGGCCGTGGAGATATTAACGGCATGACCCTAGACCAACTACTTGCAGACACCAGGCCGGCGCTCAGTCAGATTTATGCCGAAGATCTACCCGAACTGAGCCAGGCTAAAGACTGGCAGAGTAAATATCGCATTCTGATGTTGCTGGGCCGCAAATTACCGCCCATTCCGGAAAAGATGAAACAACCCTCTTTACTGGTTAAAGGCTGTGAAAGCAGGGCCTGGTTAATGCACTATTACAATCAGCATCAGGACCAGCATTTTTTTGTACTGGACAGCGAAGCCCGGATTGTGAAGGGACTGATGGCTATCATGCTTTGTCTGGTTAATGGCATGAGTAATACCGAATTAAAAAAATTCGAGCTGGAACATGCTTTTGATAAACTAAATTTAAAGCCCTACCTCAGTCAGTCACGTGGCAGTGGTTTAAATGCGATGATGGCCAGTATCAAAGACTGCTGTCGTTAAAACTGAATTACTGGTTCGCTTTAACGGCTATTTTCTTCAGCGCCCTCGACACTGCTGCCAGACCAAAACTGGCGGTTACCACCGTAGTAGCGCCAAAGCCTCCGCTGCAGTCCAATCGCATACTGCTTATTTCGCCGTCACTGGTTTGCTGCGGCGTCTTTTGCTGACATACACTGCCGTCAGCCTGTGGATAGACCAACTGCTCGGTAGAATACACACATTCAATTCCAAAGCGCCGCTTCGGGTTTCTACTGTAGTTGTAATCACGGCGCAACGTATTTCGTACTTTGGCCAATAGCGGATCATTAATGGTCTGGGTTAAGTCAGCTATCTGAATTTGGGTCGGATCAGTCTGACCACCAGCACCGCCGGTACTGATTACACTGATTTTGTTACGCTTACAATAAGCCAGTAACGCAACTTTGGCTTTGATTGAATCAATAGCGTCAACCACGTAGTCCATGTCTGGCGTGATATATTTGTGCAAATTGTCGCTGGCAATAAAATCCTCTACCTGATGAACAATACACTCAGGGTTAATCGCTTTTATCCGCTGCGCCATCACTGCAACTTTGTCCTGCCCCACCGTGTCAGTTAATGCATGCAGCTGACGATTAACATTACTGATGCAAACATCATCCAGATCTATCAGGGTAATTTCGCCAATGCCCGAGCGCGCCAGGGCCTCTGCCGCCCAACTGCCCACCCCACCGATGCCGATAACACAGACATGAGCCTGTGCAAAGGCCTGTAGAGCAGCTGTACCATAAAGCCGGCCAATACCGGCAAAACGAAGTAAGTAATCAGACATTTGTAATGCTTAACCTGTTGCGGTTGTTGTTAGTTGCGGTTTTTGAAAGCTGGGCCAATGCAAGCACCAGGGTTCGGCCCACTTTCGGAATGCACCTGAATGGGTCAGCTGCTGAAAATAACTACCCTGCTCTGGCAATTGCTGATAGCAATACAGCTTACCTGCGACGGAAAAACTGAGCGCAAACGCATGCAGATACACCCGATCAGCTGCAGCGCCCTGATACAGAGTATCTCCGGCAATAGGCGCCCCGACACTTTTTAATGCCACCCGGATTTGGTGGGTTTTGCCACTGTAGGGTTTAATCAGAAATGCCCTCAATGGCATATCGGCAAAGCCCTGACTGATAAAATAACTCACTGCCGGGTTGTGTTGAGTTTGCAGCAGCTTCCAGGCACCACGGCGGGCAGCTGCCATATCGCCTTTCACCCAACCTTGCTTTTTAACAGGTTTAGCCAAACTTAACGCCAGATAATATTTCTGCACCTGCTGAGTACTGAACAGACGGGTAAGTTCAGCCGCTGTTTCAGTGCTTCTGGCCAGTACTATTAGTCCAGAGGTCACTTTGTCCAGTCGATGCACCGGATACAGTTTAAAGCCAAGTGCCTGCTCTGCCTGAACCACCAGACCAGCGCCTTGCTCAGAGTGAAAACTGACACCCGCTGCTTTATTCAAAACAACAAACTCAGCTGTTTGTGCTACCAGCTCAAAGGCCTGGCTCATTGTATATAACTCATTGGCGCTGGTTCAATGCATACTGACGGGCATGTTCCAGATCAGCGGGTGTATCCACCCCGACGGCCGGCGTTTCCAGTGCCGTGTCAACGTGAATAGCTTCGCCTTGCCACAACACCCGCAATTGCTCCAGGCTTTCAATTTGCTCAAGTGCCGATGCGGGCCAGTTAACGTATCGTTGAATAAAGCTGGCCCGATACGCATAAATACCAATATGCCGCCGGTAATGGCTGGCCAAATCATCAGCGACAATACCGTCCCGGTCGTATGGGATCACGCTACGGCTGAAATATAAGGCGTAGCCATTGCGATCTGTTACCACTTTAACAATATTCGGGTTACGAATTTCCGCACCCTGTCGCAGCGGTACCGCCAAAGTAGCCATTTTGGCCCTTTGCTGCCCGGCAAGATTCTCTGCAACCTGACGAATAATTAACGGCGGAATAAAAGGTTCATCGCCCTGCACATTAACAACAATGGTTTCAGCTCCAAGCTGCAATTTTTCAATCACCTCTGCCAGTCGTTCGGTACCCGAATTGTGCTTCGGATCGGTCATACAGACTTCACCACCAAATTCATCAACTGCTGCTGCTACCCGGCTATCGTCAGTGGCTACCACCACCCTGCTGGCACCACTTTTCTGAGCTTGCTGATAAACCCGTTCTATCATGGTTTTGCCAGCGATATCTGCCAACGGCTTCCCAGGTAGCCGGCTGCTGGCGTAGCGGGCAGGAATAACCACTACGAACGCCATTTTTTAACCTCGTCCGCCGTTAATTGTTCAGCGTCATCCGCGATCAGCACCGGAATGTTATTCCGAACCGGATAAGCCAACGCATCAGCCAGGCAAATCAGGCGCTGCGCCGTTTTGTCATATTTTAACTTGCCTTTGCACAACGGACAGGCAAGTATTTCAGTCAGAGCAACGTTTATAGGCATAGTCATTCCAATAATTGGGTAATTTTACTTATAATGTCAGTACTATCATTCGGGCTGAAGAAGGCGTCAACCCTCAGAAAATACCAGTTATCACGGGCAAACTGCTGACATTTTACCGCATCTTTTTCAGTCATCAGTACCGGACCGCTTATCTCAGCAAAATCAGCCGCAGTAAACTGATGATGATCGGCAAAAAAATGCTGGCCGATCACATTAAAACCTGCCTGTCGTGCGGTTATCTGAAACCGCTCCGGATTGCCGATGCCGGCTACCAGGGTAACATCGCAAGCTGAAAGCACGTTACCGGTTAGCAGGCTTATGGCAACATTACCGCTAAGTTGCATCTGATAATCTGCCTGCGAAACCTCACCGGAATTAGCGATGATAATATCGGCGTTTTTCAGGCGGGAGCGCCGCTCCCGCAGTGGCCCGGCCGGCAACAGTAAGCCATTACCAAACCGTCGTTTACCATCTATCAGCACAATTTCAAGATCCCGGGCCAGCCGGTAGTGTTGCAGACCATCATCACAAATAATGATATCCACCTGATGCCGGGATAATAACTCAGTGCCTGCTGCAACCCGGTCTGGGCACACTACTACCGGGCAATTACTGCGCCGGGCCAGCAGCAATGGCTCATCCCCTACCTCACCGGCTTTGCTGTCGGCGTTGACAGCGGTTGGTTTGCTGATTTTCGCGCCGTAACCACGACTGATAATGCCGGCTGTTATTCCGTTTGCCTTTAACTGTTGGCAAAGCCACAGTGTAAATGGCGTTTTGCCGGTACCACCAACACTGATGTTGCCCACTATCACCACCGGCACCGCAAGGTTATGGCTGCGCATGATACCCAGCCTGAACAAGCAACGCCGGATACTGCTAAGTACCCAGTAAATTGCCGACAAAGGTAATAAGATAAGTGTTAACCAGTGCCCCTTTTGATACCAGCTTTGCTCCAGTAGCTTCATTGCTCTGTGCCAAACTGCATTTTATACAACTGGGCATAAGTTCCTTTCGCACTGAGCAGTTCGGTATGAGTGCCCTGCTCAATTATCCTTCCCTGCTCCATTACAATAATCTTGTCAGCTTGCTCAATGGTCGATAAGCGGTGGGCAATAACAATATTGGTGCGGCCCTTCAGTAATTCATCGAGCGCAGCCTGGATTTTCCGCTCTGATTCAGTATCAAGCGCTGAAGTTGCTTCATCCAGCACCAGGATCGGAGCCTGGCGCAGTAATGCGCGGGCAATAGCAATACGCTGGCGCTGGCCGCCAGATAAACTCACGCCGTTCTCACCTATTACCGTATCAAGACCCTGCGGTAATTGACTGGCAAATTCCATTACATGGGCCTTGTCAGCGACTTCGCGCAATGTGGCAGGGTCAACGTGTTCAGCAAGCCCGTAACAAATATTATTGGCAATGGTGTCGTTAAACAGTGTGACATGTTGCGATACAATAGCCATCTGATTGCGCAGCGACGGTAACGTACATTGTCTGATGTTCTGGCCGTCAATACTGATATCACCGCTGGTTAACTCGTAAAACCGCGGCAGCAAACTGGAAATTGTGGTTTTGCCGCTGCCGGAGCGGCCAACCAGCGCTATGGTCTGACCGGCTTTTGCACTAAAGCTAATATCAAACAATACTTGTTTATCATGTCCGGGATAGGTGAAGTTAACCTTTTCAAAGCGAATATCGCCCTGCACATTACTCAGTTTTACTGTGCCGGTATCTTGTTCAACCGGCGTATCCAGCACCGCAAAAACACTTTTGGCTGCTGCCAGGCCCCGCTGAAACTCACTGTTTACCGTAGTTAACTGCTTTAGAGGCCGCAGCATAACAACCATGGAGGTGACAATAGTGGTAAAGGTACCAGCCGAAAGGCTTTCCAGCATTTCCGGGAAACTGGCCATATACACCACAAAAGCCAAGGCAAAAGAAGCAATAATCTGGATAGTTGAGACGCTGATGGCCCGGGTAGCCTCCAGCTTAACATCCTGCTGGCGGGTTAAATTATTAACTTTATAAAAGCGGTCTTTCTCAATTTGCTGACCACCAAAAGATAAAATCACTTTGTGGCCGTTAAGCATTTGCTCAGAGCAGGTAGTGACATTACCCATTGCATTCTGAATATTGCGGCTCAGTAGCCGGAAACGCTTGGAGACAAAACTGACTACCACAGCAATTACCGGCGCTATTAACAGAAAAATCGCTGATAACTGCCAGCTCAGCATAAACATCATCACCAGCAAACCGATAACAAACACCCCTTCACGCAGCAGTACTGACAGCGAGCGCGAAGTCGTTTGTTTTATTTGCTCAGTGTTGTAGGTCACTTTCGAAATCAGCTCGCCGGTAGAGTGCTGATCGTGAAAACTGACTGGTAACCGCATGTACTGTTCAAATAATTGCTGACGTAAGGTTTTGACGACATGAGTGCCCACCCAGTTCAGGCAATAACTGGCAACAAAATTAAAAGCGCCGCGCAAGAAGAAGATAAGTACAATAAAAATCGGCGCGTAACGCAGGTATTCGCTGTTTTTATCATTAATGCCAACGTCAATAAACTCAGGCAGCTTAGAAATAAAATAGACGTCGATCAGGGCATAGCCAAGCATACCCAATGCTGCTGCCAGAAAACCGAATTTATAAGGAAAAACATACCGTAATAAACGACGGGCGGTTCCCGTTTGGTTTGTTTGAGATACTGACAATGGTTAATCCTGCCATTTAAATTTTGCTTATTCTAGCGTGTTGTTGCCAAGGTTTCAGCAATTGGCGGCGGCTTTTCCAGCCAAAACGGCATTCTTTGCTGCCGCCAGCTGCTAACCCGGATATTTTCATCAGTAAACTCAAGGCGAATCGCCCCGTAATCAGCGGTATTAAGCAGCGGTACTCTGAGTAAGGCCAGCCGTTGTTCAACCGCTGTTGCAGGATGCTGATAGCCATTCATAAACGCGGCCGCATTTAACGCCAGCACCGGCCGCACCTGTTCCAGCAAGGCCAGGCTGTTAACTGTGGCACTGCCATTATTTGCCAGCACCAGTATATCCGCCCGTAAATCATCGTTGCCGGCGATAAGTGCCTGCTCTGTCGCCGTGCTGATTTTCCCGGGGATCAGTACCCGCCAGTGACCTATTGTCAGGCGAATAATACAACTGTCAGCGTTATCTGCTATCAGCACCTCTATTGCAACATCCTGATACCTTGTTGGCAGTTCAGAGCAGCCACCGGTTACCAGCTGTTGACTGAATTGCGTCAGGCTACCCTGATCTGACTGATAGTTTGTTAACTTAGCCCACTGCCTGCCGCGCTCGGAGCGCTGCTGACGAAACAGCACAATATCCAGCTGGTGTATACCCTGTTGCCGCAATACCGGGCGCAATTGTTGTTCGGCAATGTCCTGTATTGCGCCGGCAGGAGCAAGATCATAAAGCAGCGCCACTGAGCCACGTTGCAACAGTATAAGCTGGCGCTGACCACTATCCAGCAGGTGCAGCTGCCAGTGCCGGGGTTGAAGCGCACTACCGCTGAGGAAAAGTATGCACAGCGGCAACAACAAAAGTGCCGCTTTTCTGGAATAAATCAGCATAAGTATCAGTAAAACTGCCGTCAGCGCTACCGAAAGAGCAGACGCCTGTGATACAGGCCACCATACTTGCAGGCCGGCACTATGCTCTAACCACCAGAGCAGCGGCATAAAAGCGAGATCGGTAAGCTGCCAGGCCACATTGATATTCAGTCCAACTACGGTCAGAAATAAACTTACCAACAATAACGGGATTGCAATCAGGCTGCACCAGGGCACGAACAACAGGTTTGACAACAACATTAACGGACTGAAACCGCCAAATAGCACTACGCCCAGTAATGTCATTAACAGGCTTAAGACTAAATGAAACAGCAAAAACCACTTTGCCTTTGCCTGCCAGCTGGTGCCGTTTAGCGGATAACGCCATATAACAATAAAAATAATTGCTACAGCCAGCACGGATAACCAGAAACTGGCACTTAGTACCCAGAAAGGCTGAACCAGTAACATTAAAGCAACGAACAACAGCCAGAACCGGCTTAGGGATATATTAACCAACTGACTGCGGCAAATAACCAGAATAGACAGCGCAGTAACGGCCCGTAGCGTAGGAATAGCGAAGCTGGCCAACCAGGCGTACAGCAGTGCCGCCGCAAGCGCACAAATTAGCACCAGCTGCTGCTGACGCCGGATAGCTAACAGCCCTTTACTCCAGCCGCCAAGCCATAATACCCAGCCAAACACCAGACCAATGTGCAAACCTGAAATAGCCAGCAGATGGCCAAGACCTGAATGTTGTGCCCCCTGCCAAAGGGTATCCAAAAATTCACGCTCTCCTACAGCCAACGCTTTAAGTAACGGCTCTGTGCGATAAGGATAAGTAGCCTGCTCAACCCGGGCAACAATCTGCTGACGCACTGAATGTTGCTGCCCGAGTAAAATTTGCGGCCCCCGCGCCACGAAACCGGAGGCTACCAGGCTATTAATATAATAATGTGTCTGGCTGTTAAAACCAGCGGGGTTAGCTACACCATGCACCGGCTTTAAGTGCAACCGCAACCGCCAATACTGACCAGATGCCAAAGCAGGTGGTTGCTGCCAGCGTAATGCTAACCGGTAACCTGCTGCTGGCCCACTGACGACAGTTGCACTAAGCTGAGTATAGTCGGGGTAATGCTTTGGAGTGGTATCGATTTTTACCAACACCGGTGCCCCGGGCAAGTGGAGCATTGCCTGCTGGGCGGCCTGATACTGATGATACTGCCAGCTCCAACTGGCCAGAAAGCTGGCCGCCCCAAGCAACAGCAGCAGATAAAGCCGGCGCCGGATAAACAGCGTTAAAAACAGCATTACAAAAAAAATGCTGAAAAAAGGTGGCACTATCGGCAAAAATAATGACAATAGGCTGGCTGTAATAACTCCGATGCAGAATCCTAGCATGGCCTCTTTCTATACAGGTTAGAATGCCCAAAAAACTATTTAAAAAATATCTACCATCAGCTGAAAAAATCAAGCAACAAAAACTTATAAATTTATTTGGCAGTTTATTACACGATGGTAACCTTTGGCATTTAAACCGACGCTCAGCGCGCGGTGCTTTTGCTGTCGGCCTGTTCTGGGCCTGGATCCCCATGCCGTTTCAAATGGTTGCCGCTGCTGCCACGGCGATCCCGCTGCGGGTTAATATGCCGCTTACTCTGGCATTAGTCTGGACCTCTAACCCGCTTACTATGCCAATTATGTTCTATTTAAGTTATCTGATTGGTACTGTGGTTCTGGCCCGGCCGCTGGAGCCATTTGCATTTGAAGCAAGCATGGAATGGCTGCGCTATAGTATGCATACCATAGGTAAACCGTTTTTACTGGGGTCATTATTAATGGCGATAACGGCCAGTATCAGTGGCTATTTCCTGATTGACTGGCTCTGGCGATTGTCAGTAAAAAAGGCTCAGCTGGCCAAGTTACTGAGAAAAAGAAAAAGCTGACGTGCCAGGCTAAAAACAGGCGCGTCAGGTAATTAGTGCTGACCCAGCACAGCGGCCGGTTCCACTTTGCTGGCTCGCCAGGCCGGATAAAGGGTTGCTAACAGACTTAGCAACAAAGCGATAGTGAACGTCAGGGTGACGTCCTGCCAGCGCAGCACTGATGGCACAAAATCAATAAAATAAATACTCGGGTCAAGTAGCGAACTTCCCAGAAAGCGGGTTAACGACGCAAACAGTTGCTCGATAGTGCTGGCAAGCAATATTCCAAACCCCACTCCCAGCACAGAACCAATTAAACCATTCAACCAGCCCAGTAACACAAAGGTTTTAATCAGCTGACCGGGCGCCATCCCCATGGTCAGTAAAATAGCAATGTCAGCTTCTTTCTCCCGCACTGCCATCACCAGCGTTGCCACAATATTAAAACAGGCCACCATAATAACCAGGGTCAGTACCAGATAAAGAATGGCCCGTACCATTTGAATATCGTTGTAAACATGCCCCTGGCTGCCATACCAGTCTTGCAGATAAACATGATGCTCAAGCAACCGACCAAGCACCCGGGCCATTTGCGGTGCAGCAAATACATCGTCTATCTGAAACGCCAGACCATGCACTTCGCCCTCTGGTACCCCCAGCCACTGCGAAAGTGCATTGATATCCACCCAAACCTGACTGTAATCAAGCTGTCCACCAAGTGAGACAACTGCGCTGACCGTTAAATTAACAGTACGATGACTGGCCAGGCTGCCATCCGCTGCAAAGCGGGGTAACATCAGTTGTAAGTTCTGGCCAACTTCAATGGCCAGCGCGTCAGCTATGCCCTGGCCTAATACTATCTGCCCGGCATCAAGACTGGCCATGCTGCCTCTTGTGACAAACTCAGCAACCGCACTCAACTGCTGCTCGAACTGCAGGTTAATGCCACGTACCTGAGCGGCTTTAACCGCGCCGCTATGCCGCAGCATGCCATTGGCTTTAATAAAGGGTGCGCCGGCTCTTACCCCATCTACACTGGCTAACGTTTGCAGCTTACGTTGCCAGTCGGGTAGTGAGTAATCCACTGCCTCCAGCTCAATATGGGGGATCACTGCCAGTAAGCGCTGCTTTAACGCTTGTTCAAAGCCATTCATCACTGACAGCGCCAGGATCAGAATTGCCACGCCCAGCGCAATGCCGCTAGTGGAGGATGCTGAAATAAAGCGAATAAAACCACTGGTGTGGCGGGTTGAGCGATAGCGTTTTGCCAATTGCCAGGCCAGACTAGCCATGCATCACCTCAAGTTGGCCTTCACGCATCAGGTATTGGGTATCAAGCCGGCCTGCCAGTTCTGTGTCATGGGTTACCACCACAAAACTGGTCGCCATGCTGGCATTAAGCTGCCGTAACAACTGATATATTGATTCTGCCGTATGCTCATCCAGGTTGCCGGTTGGTTCATCAGCAAGGACCAGTGACGGCTGGGTTACCAGCGCTCTGGCAATCGCCACCCGCTGGCGCTCACCACCACTGAGCTCAGCAGGCTTATGATGGCCGCGATGGCCAAGCCCTACCTTATCAATCAGCTCAGACGCTCTGGCAAGTGCTTGCGAGCGTTTTTCACCGCGGATGAACAGTGGCATCGCCACATTCTCCAGCGCGGTAAAATCCATCAGTAAGTGATGAAACTGATAAATAAACCCCAGTTGCTGATTGCGAAGCGCGGCTTTCTTTGCCGAACTCAGGCCTGCCAGAGGCTGACCGGCGATAGCTACCGAACCGCTGTCTGCCGAATCAAGTGCCCCCAAAATATGCAACAAGGTACTTTTACCGGAACCGGAGCTCCCCACTATTGCCACCATTTCGCCTGCGGCAACACTCAGACTGACATTGTGCAGTACCTGGGTTTCTGCCGCACCATCGCGGTAACTTTTACAGATTTGAGTGGCTTCTAATACTTTATTCATCACGTAAAATTTCCGCCGGATTAACTTTAACTGCCCGCCAGGCAGGATACAGCACTGCCAGCAACGTCAGGCCCACTGCACTAAAAAAAATGGTGGCAATTTGTAATGGATTTACCGCTACCGGCAAGGCAATACCGCTGGCCAGTTGTAAGCCAAACACACTTAACACTTCATTAAGTTGCATACACAATATCAAACCAGCCAGCACGCCGAGCACTGCGCCAATCATTCCATTAACGACGCCCTGAAAAGTAAACACAGCAAACAATTGACTGTCTTTCATCCCCAGGGTTTTTAAAATAGCCACTTCGGCTTGTTTTTCCGTAACCATCATTACCAGCGCCGATACAATATTAAAGGCCGCCACGGCAACTATCAGCAACAGCATCAGCCACATCATGGCTTTTTCCATTGCTACTGCCGCAAATAATTTACCCTGGCTTTGCCGCCAGTCGGTAACATCACTGAAGCGCTTACTTTCACTGAGCCGGGCTGCCAGCAGCGGCGCAGCAAAAGGCTCTGCCAGACTCAAACGCCAGGCAGGCTGACGCTGGTTAGCAGGCAGCAGGCGTGCAAGATCATCTAACCGGGTAACCGCCAGCACATTATCAACTTCAGAGCCGGTATCAACGATGCCTATCACTTCAAACAATCGCTGGCGGGGCAACCAGCCAACCGGTGTGTAACTGCCCCCCTGAGCCAGCATAAAGCGCAGTTGCTGACCTCGGCTTACTTCAAGCTGCTCGGCCAGCCCCCTGCCCAATATTACGCCATAGCGACTATCGGCAAAATCCTGCCAGTTGCCCAGTACCAATGCTTGTTGTAAAAATTGAGGAATATGTTCGGCACTCAGGCCCTGCAACATCACCGCATTAAGCTGTCGCGGCGACTGAACCAAAGCTTCTGCCTGCAAAAACGGACTGATGTCCTGCACAGCATCACCTGGTTTTAATTCTGCCTGCCAGGAAGTATCTGCACTTTGCGGTTGCACCACTACATGCGGGATAACGCCCAGGATCCGCTTTTTCAATTCGCCTTCAAAGCCATTCATCACTGAGCTGACCAGCGTTAACGCCATCACACCCAGCAAAATGCCAGCGACGGAAAAAAAAGTAATAAAAGAAATAAAGGCATTGCCCTTGCGGCTCTGGCTGTAGCGTAAGCCCAGCAAAAGGCTGACGGGTAATTGCATGTTAATATTCAGGACTTTGCCTCGGTTAGATGATAAATTAGCTGCAAAAATCGCTGCTGATAATAGTGATTATTAGCCATAATAACAAGCAACCTTAGTCGAGGCCTGTTATGGACCCTATTTTACAGTCATTAACTGACGCTTATCACGATTATTTCAGTGTTGAGCACGATATTGTTGTCAATTGTAAAGTTTTAAACGACCCCCTGCCCTCAGAGCAGACGTTTATCAGCAGTATTCCGGAACCTTTTCTGCTGGCAGGTGAAATGGGCAGTCTTAATATGTCAGCCTTGCGCTCGCTGAACCGGATTGGCGAACTGGCTGATGAGCTGGCCAACTATTTGCAACAACAAGCCCGTAAAATTGACTTGCTGCTGCATTACGTACTGCGCCAGCAAGATAACGCTGAACATCGTCAGGTTACATTAAGCTATGGCGGTGCAGGCTTATGCTTACAGAGCGAACAGCACATACCACCGCTGAGTGTTGTAGAGTTAAAAGTATTTCTGGCTGAAAATGAAGGGGCGATATATTGCCTTGGCCAGGTTATCAGCGCTGAGCAGGCCGGCACTGGCTGGCAAATAAAGGTTGTGTTTCGCCGGATTAGAGATCAAGATCGCGAGCTTATTGTTCGAGCCAGTTTGCATCAGCAATCACGTCAGCTGAAACAAAAGGCGGCGCAGCGCCAGTTGCCGGAATAAGCACCGGTAGCCAGCTTAGCGAAACATTTTTCTCGTGACACTTTTCTGATAAGCATTTTGTATAGGGTTTCAGCGTTCAATGAGTTTTATTACATTTCTACCCCGGATTAAGCACCAGCAGGATCAGATTAGTTGGGGCCAGTTGCATGGCGCTGCACTGCCCTATGCCATTGCGCAACTGGTGCAGGCTGAACCCGCCGTATATCTGTTAGTGGTGCCAGATACTCCCAGCGCGCTGCGGCTAGAACAGGAACTGGCCGTATTTATGCACGACAGTGGTTGCCCGGTGTTAACGCTGCCAGATTGGGAAACCCTGCCTTACGATGTTTTCTCACCGCATCAGGATATTATTTCCCAGCGTCTGAAAACCCTGTATCAGCTTCCCCGGTTAAGCCATGGCCTGGTTATAGTGCCGGTCAGTACCCTGCTGCTAAAAATAAGTCAGCGCAATTACCTGGAACAAGCCAGCTTTTTGATAAAGCAGGGACAGCAGGTTGATTTAACCGCGTTAAAATTGCAGCTTAGCGCCGTGGGTTACCGCGCTGTTGATCAGGTAATGGAACACGGTGAATTTTCGGCCCGCGGCTCAATACTGGATTTATTTCCAATGGGCTGCAACTTGCCGTTTCGGATCGACTTTTTTGATACTGAAGTAGATGGCATCCGCACTTTTGACCCGGATAACCAACGTAGTTTATCTCAGGTTAATTCCATTGAGCTGCTGCCCGCCCATGAGTTTCCTACAGATAAAGCAGCCATCGAACGGTTCCGCTTGCGCTACCGCGAACGCTTTGCCGCGCGCAATGAAAAAGAGTCGTTATATCAGCAGGTAACTCAAGGCATTTTCCCTGCTGGTATAGAGTATTATTTACCGTTGTTCGCCGAGCAGACCGCCAGCTTATTCAGTTTCCTGCCGCCGCAATCTATTGCTTTAACCTTTGGTGACATTGAACACAGCGCTAATCAATTCTGGCATGAATTAAAACGCCGTTATCACGATCGGGCGATAGACAGCATGCGGCCCGTGCTGCAGCCGCAAGAATTGTACCTGCAAACTGACGAATTATTCAGTGAGTTAAATAACTTCAGCCGGATCAAGCTAAGCCGGGCTACCCTGCCCGTAAAACCCGGTCAGCAAAACGCACCGGTATCGGCCCTGCCAGAGCTGAATATCCAGCATCAGTTAAAGCAACCTCTGAGTTTGCTCAGCGATTTTCTGCTGACATTAAAACAACAAAATGGCCGGGCAATATTCTTTGTAGAAAGTGAAGGAAGGCGGGAAAGCCTGCATCAGCTGTTTAATAAAGCCGGTATCCGGGCACCGGAAATTACTAAACTAGCCGACTTTGCCAGCAGTGATGCAGATTTAGTGATGCTGGTCGGCGCGCTGGAACAAGGTACACTGATCAGCACTACGCCGCCGCTGGCCCTGATTAGTGAAAATGAACTGTTTGGCCAGAAAATCAGCCAGCGCCGGCGCCGCAAAAAAAGCCAGCAGGTTTCGACCGATACCATAATCCGCAATCTGGCAGAGCTAAGCGAAGGCCAGCCTGTCGTGCATTTACAGCATGGTGTTGGCCGGTATCAGGGCCTCCAGGTGCTGGACGCCGGTGGCATCAGCGCCGAATTCGTTACCATTGAATACGCTGGCAGCAGTAAGCTTTATGTGCCGGTTTCATCGCTGCACCTGCTAAGCCGCTATTCCGGTAGCGATCAGGATCATGCACCGTTACATAAACTTGGCAATGACACCTGGGAAAAGGCCCGGCGCAAAGCTGCCGAGAAAATCCGCGATGTCGCAGCCGAATTACTGGATGTCTATGCCCAGCGTGCTGCCCACCAGGGCTATGCGTTTAACATCGATCAGGAACAATATGCTGCTTTTGCTGACAGCTTTCCGTTTGAGGAAACCGCCGATCAACAGGATGCAATCACTGCGGTACTGAACGATATGCAAACCCCGCAACCCATGGACCGGCTGGTATGCGGAGATGTGGGTTTTGGTAAAACTGAAGTAGCAATGCGCGCGGCCTTTATTGCTGTTAACGATGGCAAACAGGTCGCTATTCTGGTACCCACCACCTTGCTGGCTCAACAGCATTTTGACAATTTTAAAGACCGCTTTGCCAACTGGCCAGTGCGGGTTGAAGTGTTATCGCGGTTTGTCAGCCCGAAACAGCAAAAGGCAATTTTAGAAGATGTTGCCAACGGTAAAGTCGATATTCTGATCGGTACCCATAAATTGCTGCAGGATGACATTAAACTGCATGACTTAGGCTTATTAATTGTCGACGAAGAGCACCGGTTCGGCGTGCGCCAAAAAGAAAAAATCAAGGCGTTACGTGCCAATATTGATATTTTAACCCTTACCGCTACCCCCATTCCTCGCACCCTGAATATGTCAATGTCAGGTATGCGTGATTTATCTATTATTGCCACGCCACCGGCGAAGCGATTGGCGGTGAAAACTTTCGTCCGGGAATTTGAAGCCGGCCTGCTGCGCGAAGCCGTGATGCGGGAAATTCTTCGTGGTGGTCAGGTTTACTTTTTACATAACGATGTCGCCAGTATTGAAAAAATGGCCGCTGACTTAAGCGAACTGGTGCCAGAAGCTAATATTGCTATCGCCCATGGCCAGCTGCGGGAACGTGAGCTGGAACGGATTATGGCTGATTTTTATCATCAGCGTTTTAATCTGCTACTGTGTTCAACCATAATTGAAACCGGCATCGATGTGCCAACCGCTAACACCATTATAATAAACCGTGCAGATAACTTTGGCCTGGCTCAACTGCATCAGCTACGCGGCCGGGTTGGCCGCTCGCACCATCAGGCATATGCTTACTTACTGACGCCCCCGCCAAAAAGGTTAAGTAAAGACGCCGAAAAACGACTTGAAGCCATTTCTTCGCTGGAAGATTTAGGTGCCGGCTTTGCCCTGGCAACACATGATCTGGAAATTCGGGGCGCTGGTGAATTATTAGGTGACGAGCAAAGCGGACAAATTGAAACTATAGGTTTTACCCTGTACATGGATATGCTGGATGAAGCGGTTACCGCCTTAAAAGAAGGACGCCAACCCAGCCTGGATATGATGCTCAGCCAGCAAAGTGAAATTGATTTAAAAATTCCGGCGTTGCTGCCTGACAGCTATATCCCTGATGTAAACTTAAGATTATCATTTTACAAGAAGCTGGCCAGTGCCAAAGACGAAAGTGAACTTGACGAAGTTCAGGTTGAACTGATTGATCGGTTTGGCCTGCTGCCTGATGCGGCAAAAAACCTGGTAACCCTGACCGAGTTTAAACAGCAGGCTCAGGCGCTTGGTATCCGGCGGATTGAGGCCAACCCGAAAGGTGGCTTAATTGAATTTGCCGATAAAACCAGGGTAGCGCCAGCGTATATTATTGGCCTTATTCAGCAACAAAGCCGGATATTTAAGCTCGAAGGTGGACAAAAACTACGCTTTACTATTGCCAGTCCAGATGCCAAAGACAGGCTGACACTGGTTGCCAATATGCTGGCTGATTTCAGTCAGCATCAGCTGGAGAAATCATGAAGCTCAATGTGATTCAACGTTTTAAACTTGTTGGAATAACAATGTCCGTTTATCTGAAATGTGTGTTTGGTGCTGTGCTGCTCGCGGCAAGTAATACAGCAACTGCTCAAAGCAATGCTGCAGAGCGCTGGTTTGAAATTGAACTTATTGTATTCAGTCCGGCGCGAAGCGCTGACTTAAAAGAACAGTTCGACAACGATGTTACACCCATTCGCCTGAGCAACAGTTTCGATTTAGTCACTGCTCACTATCAGCCACAAATCAACACTTTGCTTGGCACTTTAGTGCGCTGTGCAGAAACAGAACAGATATCAGACCCGCTTTTGCCAGCCAAATTACGAGACTGGCAGCAATGGCAGCCGGTCTATTATCCATTATTTTGCCTGAGCGAGCAGCAGCCTGCAGCCTGGCAACGTACCAGTTTGTTTCCTGAAATCCTGTTAAATAATGAGCTACCGATGCCTGCAAGTTTACCCGTGCAATTGGCTGGCAAATCCGACAATCATATGCCCGTGCCTTATCTGGCACCTCGTTCTGCATTTGGGCTAACCGAGCTGGCTGCTAAAATTAATCGCCAGCCAAACCAGACAGTGCTGCTGCACACTGTTTGGCGCCAGGCTCCCGTTACAGAAAAGCTGGCAGTACCCAGCCGCTGGTTTGCCGGTGCTGATTATTCCGAGTTGGTTGACTACTGGGGTCGGGACCGGCAACAAGCCGCTAACGATGACAGTTCAACAGGCCTTACCTTAGTTGAGAGTCCCCGGCAGGATGACTTATTCAGCGCTATTGATACCTTGCTCGATCAACTGAATGCGGCTGGCAAGCTGGAAGCCTTGCCTGATCAACCGCAAGTTCTCCGGATCAGTGACAGCTTGTCAAACCTGCCTGACAACGTCTGGCAGCTGGATGGGTTGTTTAAATTGCACCTTGATCATTACCTGTTTGTAAATACTGATTTTAACCTGCGACGCTTTGCTGCTGACGGTATGCAAAGTATCAATGTTAAACAAAGCCGGCGGGTTATCAGTGGTGAGCTGCATTATCTGGACCACCCATATCTGGGAATGATTATTCAAATCAGGCGTTTTCAGCCACCAGAGCCAGAAACAGTCGAAGAAATCGATGTCGGCGAAGTTACGGCTTTGCAGCAGTAAACGTCAGGCGTCGCGTTGCTTTAATTAATAGCGCGCCTGAGCTGCCACTGAAAAAACCTTTGGTGGCAGTTGCTTTATTTAAATAAGGAACTAAACTAGCGGCTTAGTTACATATTTACACAAATAACAACGGGTAAGTAACATCGATTTTTCCTACATTAACCTTACTTGCTAACCACAATCAGAGATCAATGGACGACTTAAACTTAAACCCCGAATTTACCCCCGGCCACTATGTGCTGCTGTTACTGTTGCTGGTTTTCGCCAGTGCAGGCAGTACGCTTTTCTCATGGCTAATACCAGAGGCTGCAAACAGCCTGTGGTTAGATGTATTACCTCCGCTGCTGGGCTTATACAGCCTGTTGCTGTTATTCAAAGGGCTCGGGATTATCCGCCTGCCGTCTGCTGCTGTTTACTCGGCAATCCTTACCCCGATAACCCTGGTTAGCTTTTATCAATTTTTGCTGTAGCACTTAATCACAATAGCGTATGATGCGCCCCAAAGCGCTATTGAGGATAACTGATGTCAATTAACTGGTTTCCGGGCCATATGCACAAGGCCCGCAAAGAAATTGCCGAGGTAATGCCGCAGGTTGATATCATTATTGAGATGCTTGATGCCCGCATTCCTTTCTCCAGTGAAAACCCATTAGTTCCTCAACTTCGTGGTAACACTCCTTGTATAAAGGTACTGAATAAAGCTGACTTAGCCGATCCCGCGCTTACTGCCGTCTGGGTAGCCCATTTTGAGCAACAATCTGGCGTGCGGGCAATCCCTATCAGTCAGCAACATCCGGAGCAAATCAAAGCCCTGTTAAAACTGTGCAATGACATGCTGCCAGAGCGTAATCTTGAGGTGCGCCCTGCCAGGGCTATGATTATGGGCATCCCGAATGTGGGTAAATCTACGTTAATTAATACCCTGGCTGGGCGTACTATCGCTAAAACAGGCAACGAAGCCGGGGTTACCAAAGCTCAGCAACGGATAAAGCTTGAAAACAATGTTATTTTAACCGACACCCCGGGCTTTTTATGGCCCAAGCTCAGCCCGCCAACCTGTGGTTACCGTTTGGCAGTAACCGGCGCAATTAAAGATACCGTTTTTGAGTACGCCGACATTGCATTGTTTGCTGCCGACTACTTGTTACAGGTATATCCAAAGGAAGTGATGCAGCGATTTGACCTGACCGAACAGCCAGAAAACGATCTGGCGTTGCTGGATGCTATTGGGTTACGCCGCGGCTGTATGCGCAAAGGCGGCATAGTCGATTTAGAAAAAGCTGGTACTATTCTGATCACTGAGTTGCGCGCCGGCAACCTGGGACCTGTTACCCTGGAAACGCCAGATATGGTCAGCCAGGAGCAAATAGACGCCAAGGCCGAGGAAGCGGCTAAGTCGAAAGACAAAGCAGAGCGCGAAGCTGAGCGAAAGCGTAAAGCACAGCGTAAATACCGCTGATAACTTTCTGCCCCCGACTCATGCTCGCATGGAAATTATTGTTAAAATAATGACAGTTGCTGCTGATACTCAGCAAATTTTTCCTGCTGCTCTGGCTCTAACTCGGCATGCTCTAACTGACTTATCACATTTTTTGCCAGGGCAACATGTCCCTCATCCAGCTGCTGCTGGCTGCGCAGGGCCACCAGCACTTTCAGAATATTCAGCGCCACGCTCATATTATTTGGCGTGATCGAAAAAGCCTGCTCTAACGAGTTAAGCGCGGCATGAAATTTGTTGCGTTTAAAAAACTCTACTGCCATCCGGTTCAGTTGCTGCGGAGTAAAATGCACCGTACTGCGCTCAGCCGCTTCCTGCTCAATATACTTACCCACTACCTGATTTGTCAGTCCGGTGCCGGAGATCTGCCGCTTTATCGCATCCAGAAGTGATACAGCCTCTTCCCGCCGGCCCAGTTCATGCAGTGCTTTAACTTTATCAAGGTTATCTTCAACCGAGGTGGTTGGCCTTAAACTCAGATGATTATCAACAATACTTTCGGCTTTGGTCCGCTCTTCCCGCGCAGTATGCAAGCGGGCCCGGACCACGAGAAACTGATCTTTAAGCTGGTTGACTAACGGTAACTGCTTTTCAAGCTCTGTAAGTATTAACTCTGCCTGGTTCAGCACTTTTACTGCGTCAGCCTTGTCCAGCGTGGTGGCATAATCAATGCCGGAACGCACCACATTCAGCCGTAATAACGGCGAGTCGTGAATTGAATTTCGGGCATTTTTCGCCATGGCAATGGTGGCCTGATACTGGCCGGCATGATCATGATTCAGCCGGGCTAAGTCCAGCAAACGCTTATTCCTCTCAATATTTCTGGGGGCCAGCTGACTGGCTTTTTTGATTTCAGTATAAGCTTGTTCGTAATCCTGCTTGCCAATGTAGTAATGCGCCAGCATATCGTAGGTTGCAAAACGGGTATCGGTTTTATCGGTAAGTTGCTGCAGCATCTCCTGGATTTGTTCCAGTTTATCCTGTTCCAGTAAGGCTTTAATGTAACCCAGATATACCCAGGATATTTTATGGGTTTGTAACAGGTTTTCATAGTAAGCCGCGGCGTCAGTAAACTCGCGTAAATGCAGCAGGCACTCGCCCTTCAGCCGTTTCATCTGCATGTGATATTTACTCAGACCTGAATTGAGTAAATGCCGCTCTGCATAATAAATGGCTTTGCTGTAGTCGTGACGATCAATCGCCTGATACACATTAAACAGCGTTCGCTTAATTTCCAGCGTTGCGGGCAAGCGGTTTTGAACATGTTTGATGCTTAACGGCTTAACCCAGAAATCATCAGGTTGTAACTCAACGATGCTATTAACCAGATCTTCGCTGGTTTCGGCACTTAAAAAAATCAGCACCGTACATTTGGTGACATGGCGTTTAAATTTCAGCTCTTCAAGTAAATGAAAACCATCTTTATCACTTTTTACATTAAACGCGCAAATTACCACATGAAAGGTTGTTTGCTCGCATAGGCGAAGTGCGTAATAGGCATTCTCAGCACACTTAACATTTTCAATACCCAACTCGAACAACGCTGATTTAATGACATTCTGCACCAGTATCTGGTCGTCAATAATCAGTACATTGAGTTTGTCTGAGGCAGTTAATTCTTGTTGTTCCATCTGGCGGTTTCTCATCCCTGCAGTAGGCCGCAATACTGTGGTGGCCAATAAATACAGTTATATTAGCAAGCGGCTATAAATGCAAAGAAAAAATCTGGCTGACAAGCGGTTTTACGGTTACATGCCGGCGTTGCAACAATAAGCCAGCGTTTCCGAACCCTGATATTTATTTTATGCAGAGCATTGTCTGTCAGCATAATCATCCCAAACTCCATAGCTAACAATTTTCCCAACCATGCCAGAGGGCTACCATATGTATTTCCAATTAAGCGTCGTACAAGCAAGCAAAATGCTGCAAAATTTACAGCATATTCTGGATAAAGGCGCCGCCTTTGCTACCAGCAAAAAAGTCGATATGGCCGTGCTGTTAAACGCCCGCCTGGCACCGGATCAGTTTCACCTTATTCGTCAGGTGCAAATTGCCTGCGATACGGCCAAGTTAGGCGCCGCCCGGCTGACCGGCAAGGTAGACAGTGCGCCCAATCATGCAGATGACGAAACCACATTGGAGCAGTTAACTCAGCGGATTAGCGACACCCTGGCTTATCTTGACAGCTTCAGCGAAGCTGATTTTGCTGATTCAGCCACTCAGAAGGTCAGCCAGCCACGGTGGGAAGGCAAATATTTAACCGGTGAAGAGTTTTTAATCCAGCACCTATTGCCGAATATCTATTTTCATATCACCACTGCTTATGCCATTTTGCGCCACAATGGCGTGGATGTTGGTAAGAAAGATTATCTGGGCGCCATGCCTTACAAAGCCTGATTCGTTTATTTCTACCATTAAAAAAGCCGGGCAGTGCCCGGCTTTTTTTGAGTGCTTAGCGCTCCAGCACTATCCGGTACCGGGCTTTGCCACTTTTCAAATGATCCATCGCTTCATTTATCTGAGCAAATTTAAAGGTTTCTACCACCGGCTTAATATTGTGCTGCACGGCAAACTCCAGCATTTTCGCTATGGTAGCCGGGCTGCCCACCGGTGAGCCTGACACACTGCGCTGGGCCATAATTAAATTAAATACACCAATATCCAGCGGTTCCAGCGTGGCGCCGACAAAATGCAGCCTGCCCTTTGGTTTTAAAGTCGACAGGTACAAATTCCAGTCGAGCGCGACATTGACAGTCGAGATAATAAAATCAAAACGGCCGGCTGCCTGCTCAATGTCAGCCGCATTGCGTGAATTAATACAGTGATGTGCGCCCAGCTCTTTTGCTTCATCAGCTTTACTGTCGCTGGAGGTAAAAGCCGTTACTTCGCAGCCCCAGGCCCGCAAAAACTGCAATCCCAGATGCCCTAAGCCACCAATACCAATTACGGCCACTTTATCGGTAGGCTTTACATCGAACTGCACCATCGGGTTAAACACGGTAATACC
The DNA here is from genome assembly GCF_019100565.1 of Arsukibacterium indicum. GTDB lineage: Bacteria > Pseudomonadota > Gammaproteobacteria > Enterobacterales > Alteromonadaceae > Alishewanella > Alishewanella indicum. The sequence continues at coordinate 88,318 of NZ_JAHRID010000002.1, forward strand.
GCCGCAAAATAGCGGCCCGGCGGTTTTAGCATCCATACCCTCTGGCAGCGGCACCACAGCGGAGGCCTGGGCCCGCACTTTATCGGCAAAGCCACCATGATGTCCTACTATGGTGCCCTGGGCACTGGCACATAAGTTTTGATCGCCACTGCCACAGGTGCTGCACACCTGGCAGTAGCCAGAATGCCAGCCCAGGCCAACCACCTGCCCTTTTTTAAGATGACTTACAGCCTCGCCCACTGCAGCTACCCGCCCCACCACTTCATGGCCCGCCACCAGCGGATAGGCTGACATGCCCCATTCGTTATTCAGCATAGAAACATCTGAATGGCAAATGCCACAGTAATCCACGTCTATCTCTACTTCATTGCGGCCAAGTGCACCAGCTTCATATTGCCACGGCACAAGTTTGCTACCGGCGTCCATAGCGGCATAAGCGTTTATCATGTTGTTTGCTGACATAGTCACTCCTGTTGGTTTTATTCCGTCGTTAGAAGCTATACAGCTAACAGTATTGACCAGATCTGCCACAGTGTATGGAAATATCTGACATTGACTATTTTTTAACCAGCAACACCTGTTTCTTCCGCTGCTTTCAGGTATAATCCGCCGACTTTTTTCGGCAGCACCCATTTTAAGAGACACTATGACTGTACAAACCTTTGATCCAAGCCAGACCACGACATTGGACACCCCGGCCAAAGCATTGGCTAAACAGGTAACACCAGCCCAAAGCCAGGGCAACACCATTGGGTTTGTGTCACTGGGCTGTCCGAAAAACCTGGTCGACTCTGAACGTATTCTTACCCAGTTAAAAAGCGAAGGTTACAACATCGTGCCAAGCTACGACGATGCCCAGCTGGTTATTGTTAACACCTGTGGCTTTATCGACAGCGCAGTGCAGGAGTCGTTAGATACGATCGGTGAAGCACTGGCAGAAAACGGCAAGGTTATCGTCACTGGTTGTCTTGGCGCGCGGGAAGATGAAATTCGACAGGTGCACCCTAACGTGCTGGGTATTACCGGCCCGCACAGCTATGAAAACGTATTAAAGCAGGTACATGAGTTTGTACCCAAGCCAAAATACGACCCCTTTACCATGCTGGTACCGGATCATGGCGTTAAATTAACACCTAAGCATTACGCCTATCTGAAAATTTCTGAGGGCTGCAACCATCGCTGTACCTTTTGCATTATTCCGTCAATGCGCGGCGATTTAGTAAGCCGGCCTGTTGGTGAAGTGCTGGATGAAGCACAGCGTTTAAAAAATGCCGGCGTCAAAGAGCTACTGGTGATTTCACAGGACACCAGCGCCTATGGGGTAGATGTTAAACACCGCACTGGCTTCTGGAACGGCGCGCCGGTAAAAACCTCCATGCAGTCATTATGTGAAGCCTTAGGTGAGATGGGGATCTGGGTGCGTTTGCACTACGTTTATCCGTACCCACATGTCGACGATATTATTCCGTTGATGGCACAAGGCAAAGTACTGCCCTATTTAGATATTCCGTTTCAACACGCCAGCCCGCGCATTTTAAAGCTGATGAAACGGCCTGGGCAAGCTGAGCGGGTGTTAGAGCGGATTAAAAAATGGCGGCAAATCTGCCCCGAGCTCACCATTCGTTCCACTTTTATTGTCGGCTTTCCGGGCGAAACCGAAGAAGATTTCCAGATGCTGCTTGATTGGCTGGATGAAGCCCAGCTTGACCGCGTTGGCTGTTTTAAATACAGCCCGGTAGAAGGGGCTAAAGCCAATGAGCTGGCCGACCCGGTGCCGGACGAAATAATGGAAGAGCGCTACCATCGCTTTATGCAAAAACAGCAGGCAATAAGTGCGGCCCGTTTACAGAGCAAAATTGGCAAAACCATTAAAGTGCTGATTGACGAAGTTGATGACGAAGGCGCCATTGGCCGAAGCCACGCTGACGCCCCGGAAATTGACGGCGCGGTGTATTTAAACGGTTTAACCAACGTTAAACCAGGCGACATTATCGATGCTGTGGTAGATGAAGCCGATGAATATGACTTATGGGCGTCAATCGCTGAATAAAACGCTACCGCTTTAAACAGCTAAAAAGGCAGCTTCGGCTGCCTTTTTTACAAAAATATTTTCTCCTACTATCAATTGGTTAGCGCGTCTAAATATCAGCAGCCAGACACTATGCTCTGGTTAATTGACGATAAATCAGTCAGGTAGCAATAACTTATGAACTTAATCCCAGAGATTGACTGGACTATTGCCGCATTACATATCCGTGACATGCTGATTGCTTTTATTCTGGCGGTAGCTATCGGCTGGGACCGGGAAAAGCAGGAGCGCTCAGCCGGCCTTCGCACCTTTGCGCTGGTTGCCGTGGCGGCCTGTGGTTGTGGATCTGAAATAGTGTACTACCCTTACTGTGGTGAAGCTGGCGTTATCTCGTCTGAATGTACCAGCACATCTTCTACAGCGTTTTAGTCGTAAACAGGCATGTTTCCAGCTGATACTAACAGCTTTATGCCTTAAATCATTTAGTAAATCAAAATTCAGCATAAAAATTGAAATTGCTGCATCCAATGCCTGTAGTCGCTCGTAACTCCCGCTGAAGTTACATTTTTTTGATGTTGAATGTGTTTTTTTAACCAGAATACAGGGGTTTTGTTATGAAAAAATTATTTTATCTGGTATTGCCACTCTTTGTCCTGGCAGGGTGTTTCGATGGCTCAGATGATGAGGTAATCGTTGAGCCACCACCGGTGTTTAGCGCCGACCAAACCTTTGAAGTCAACTTGTCTGGTATGCAGCAGGTGCCAAATGTTGACTCAATTCAAATGGCATCAGCCACGGTAGAGCTAGACACCGATTTAAGGCAAATCCGGGCCAGTATGGACTTGTCTGATGTTGCAAATGTTCAAGCCGCGCATATTCACGATGGTGATTTAGGATTTAATGGTGACGTTGCTTTTGAATTTAGTGCCGGTAGCAACGGTGTGTATACAATTGCCGAAACTGAGGTAAGTGATGCTCTGATAGCTGATTTGCAAAATGGCGAATGGTACATCAATGTCCATACCACCGAGTACCCGGACGGCGAGATACGCGGTCAGATTGTCAATGAAAATACAGTCATCATTACTTTTCCATTATCCGGCCAACAGGAAGTACCTGCGGTAGATACCGCTGCCACGGGTTTTGCTTATGCTGCCGTGGATCAAACTGATTATGATCTTACTCTTACTGTCCGGACCATGGGTGCAGATGATGCCACTATGGCGCATATTCATACCGGCAGAATTGGCACCAACGGCGATGTGCTGGTGGCACTTGAAGCCGCTGAGGAAGACGGGGTTTGGGTTATACCAGCTGATACCATGATCGATGAAGCGACCTTTAACGTGCTGGCAGGTGGCGGTCACTATGTTAATGTCCACACCCCTGCTAACCCGGGCGGTGAGCTCAGAGGGCAGATTATTACCGATAATTTTGTGCTGGCAACATTCCCGTTATCGGGCAAACAGGAAGTGCCAATGGTACAAACCCAGGCAGCAGGCGACGGCTATGCCCTGGTTAATACTGACGATTACATGGTAGAGGTGGTAGCCGTAACAACAGGCGTTGATGATGCTACCATGGCCCATATCCATACCGGTCGTATTGGTAATAACGGTGATGTATTGGTTGGTCTGGTGCAATCTGCAGATGATTTGGGTACCTGGATGACCCCGGAAGATACCCAGCTTGATGAAGCGACGTTTCAGGTACTGGCCTCGGGCGGCCACTATGTAAATGTGCATACACCTGCTAACCCGGGTGGTGAGCTACGCGGCCAGATTTTAACTGACAACTTTGTATTAGCAACCTTTGCTTTAAGCGGTGCGCAGGAAGTACCAGCCGTGACCACCGCCGCATCCGGCATGGGCTATGCGCTGGTCAATACATCTGACTACAGTGTTGAACTGGTTGCACTGACTGAAGGTGTTGACGATGCCACCATGGCACATATTCATACTGGTCGTATCGGCAACAACGGCGATGTATTAGTCGGTCTGGAGCAGGTTATGGACGAGCCCGGTAAGTGGGTTACTCCGGCTGATACCATGATTGATGCGGATATATTTGCGGTGCTTGCCTCTGGCGGTCATTATGTCAATGTCCATACCCCGGCCAACCCGGGTGGTGAACTGCGTGGCCAGATTGTTACCGATAACTTTGTGCTGGCAACCTTTGCGCTCAGTGGTGCTCAGGAAGTGCCGGCAGTAATTACTACCGCAATGGGTGACGGTTATGCACTGGTTAATACCAGCAACTTTGCTATTGAAGTCACTGCACTGACCGAGGGCGTGGATGATGCCACTATGGCCCACATTCATACCGGCCGGATTGGCTTAAACGGTGATGTGTTGGTGGCGCTGGAGCAATCTGCCGATGATGCAGGCAAATGGTCTACCCCGGAAGGTGCCATGATTGACGCTGATATTCTGGCGGTACTGGCTTCAGGTGGTCATTACGTTAATGTGCATACGCCGGCCAACCCGGGTGGCGAGCTGCGGGGGCAGATTGTCGCCAGCGATCAGTATGCATTGATCACCTTCCCGCTGTCTGGCGCTCAGGAAGTCCCTGCTGTCACCACCACGGCAAGTGGTAACGGCTATGCGCTGGTAGGCTTAAGTGATTTCCGGCTGGAGCTACAGGTGCTAACCTCAGGTGTGGAAGATGCCACTATGGCGCATATTCATACCGGTGTGGCCGGTGAAAACGGCCCGGTGCTACTTGGTCTGGAACAAGACCCTGACAACGTCAACCGTTGGATGGCTCCTGCTGAAGCCGCATTAACCCAGAGCATTTTTGATGTGTTGGCCGCAGGCGGTCACTATGTTAACGTCCATACCCCGGAATTTCCCGGCGGTGAAATCAGAGGACAGATTGAGTAACGCTTGAAACTTTTACCAGCGGCGCTGGCTGGCGCCGCTATACTTGCTATATCGTCTTTATTTTCCAGACTAATACAATGGCGTGTCGCAGCTTACAGGAGATTGTTTAAAGGAGTTCAAAGTGAGTAAAACAGCCACACTGTATCGGATGGTAACCGATCAACATATTTGCCCCTATGGCTTGCGTTCAAAAGACCTGTTAGAACGACAAGGTTTCAAGGTTGAAGACCACAAACTCAGAACCAGGGAAGAAACTGACAGGTTTAAAGAAAAGCATGGGGTAAAAACCACTCCCCAGACATTTATTGATGACAACCGCATCGGCGGTTATGACGATTTGCGTGACTATTTTGGCAAGGGCGAAGCCGGTCAAACCGGTACCACCTATACTCCGGTTATTGCAATATTTGCTGTCGCTGCCTTACTAACAATCGCCTTCCAGTATTTTGTATCAGGCGATTATATTTCAATCCGCACCTTAATGCTGTTTATCGCGTTTTCAATGACCATGCTGGCAGTGCAAAAACTTAAAGACTTATACAGTTTTACAAACTCGTTTATCACCTATGATTTACTGGCGATGAAATGGCTGCGATACGGTTATATTTATCCATTTATCGAGGCCTATGCCGGGATCGGTATGATTGCGCAATTGCCGGCACTAGCGGTTGCACCGTTTTCACTTTTTATTGGCACTGTGGGTGCTATCTCGGTAATAAAAGCGGTTTATGTCGATAAACGGGAGCTGAAGTGTGCCTGCGTTGGTGGTGACAGCAATGTACCGCTTGGGTTTGTATCGCTGTCTGAAAACCTGTTTATGATTGCAGGCGGCTTGATTATGTTGCTGTGGTGACCCTGCAGCACGGCCATAGCCTAATAATTCGGTAGTTAGCAAAGCTGACGTGTTCTTACCCATAAAAAGTAGACTTCTGGTTATGCGCATTTGCGCTCTTACTCTGCCGGGCTGACATAGCTAATTGTTGAGTGTCTACGGACACGGTTATAAAATATCTCATTGTACTCGGAGATGCCTGACTTCGCCCGCTCAATCGAGTCGTAGTTTGCTGCAAAAAATCAGTTGCTTAAACCAAAAGGTGATTCCGGATGGTAGCAGGCAATAAAGGCGGCAAGATCTTTGGCGTTATAGGCTTCCAACTGGCGTTGTACCGGAAATACCAGTCGTTCCCTTTTCATAACCTAATACTCCAATTCCTTAATCATGAACATGCTATTCGGGTCATCCGGGTAATCAGCAAAAGGGCCACAAAACTTAAAGCCAGCGCTTTGGTATAAATTGCGGGCTGGCAGGAAAAAGTCCATTGAAACCGTTTCAAGATAAAGCTGACGAATACCGCTATGCTTGGCTTGCCCAAGCAAAAACTGCAATAAGGCGCGCCCTACACCCTGCCCCCGCGCCTCTGGCGCCGTTCGCATTGATTTAATCTCGGCCATCTGGGCACTGTGCTGCTTTAACGCCACACAGCCCACTAAAGCATCACCCTGCCAGGCACTCCAGAAACGAATACCTGGTGTTTGTAGTTTACTGATATCCAGCGCATGGACACTTTCAGGTGGCGAGGTTGCATACATATCGTCTAAGTGGCCCTGCAGTAATTGGATAACCGCTTGCGATTCCAGCCTGCCCGCAACAATGTTCAGCATCTTTAATTAACCGACAACTCAAATACTGCATCAACCGTGCTATTGAAGCTTACCGTTGCTTGTAAATAACGGCCGGGCGCCGCATCGGCGGCATTTAGTCTGGCACCGGTTACCTGGATCATCTCATAGCCGCCACGTTGCCGCTGGCTGTTGGAATTAATACTGTAAATTCTGCCCAGCCTGGCATCAAAGGCATTGGCCAGCGCTTTACCATTGGCTTTAGCATTTTCTGCGGCCATTGCTGTAACTTGTTTACGCAACTCATCAGCTTTAGAAGACTGCAACTGAATGTCCTGTACTTCGTCTATACGAACGCTTAATGCGAAATCAAGCAATTGATTAAGCTGCTCAAGATTAGTCAATTTTAACTTCAACGAGCGATTGGCACGATAACCGACGAGTTGCTGCTGATTGCCGTCGGTATAAATATACTCTGGCTCGGTTAGCAGGTTGCTGGCAGTAACATCGTCGGTTTTAACGGCAAAATCATTCAGCCCGTCCAGTAACGTATTGACCCGCTTATCAACGTCAGCTTTAGCGTCCAGTGCAGTTTTTTGCATACTGGTAACTTCCATTGAAATAACAGCAATATCTGGTGTGGTAGTTAGTTCAGCCGTACCCTGTACCGCAATATGCCGGGTAGCGGGTAAACTGCTGTTGGCGGCTAAGGTGAATGAGCAGATCAGAAACATCAGGCTGCAAAGCGTTTTCATAGTAACTCCTTATTAAGGGGTTGCTGATTTAAAATCTTCTGTCAGGCTGCATTGACAGCATGGATAAAAAATTAGCGACCGACAACATTTTTTCTCTGCAAATCTTTTTAAAATCCTGTATATTGTCGCACTATTTTCAAACCCTAGCTTATTGAGATTACTATGTCAGCAGATTTATCCTTATACAGAAACATTGGTATCTTCGCCCACGTTGATGCCGGCAAAACCACTACTACCGAGCGTATCCTTAAACTGACCGGTAAAATTCATAAGTTAGGTGAAGTTCACGAAGGTGAATCAACCACTGACTTTATGGAACAGGAAGCTGAGCGCGGTATTACTATTCAGTCAGCAGCCGTAAGCTGTTTCTGGAAAGGCCACCGTTTTAACGTAATCGATACCCCGGGCCACGTTGACTTCACCGTTGAAGTATATCGTTCACTGAAAGTATTAGATGGTGGTATCGGTGTATTCTGTGGTTCAGGCGGTGTTGAACCTCAGTCTGAAACCAACTGGCGCTACGCGAACGATGCTGAAGTATCACGTCTTATTTTCGTTAACAAGCTGGACCGGATTGGTGCTGACTTTATCCGTGTTACCGAGCAGGTTAAAAAAGTACTGGGTGCTAACCCGTTAATCATGACGTTGCCTATTGGCCGCGAAGACACCTTTAAAGGTGTGGTAGACCTGTTAACCAAACAAGCTTACGTATGGGATGAATCTGGCCAGCCAGAAAACTATACCACTACCGATGTACCAGCTGACATGGCTGACGACGTTGAAATGTATCGTCAACAGCTGATCGAAACTGCGCTAGAGCAGGACGACGACCTGTTAATGGCATATATGGATGGCGAAGAGCCTTCAGTTGATGACGTTAAGCGTTGTATCCGTAAAGGTTGCCGCGACCTGGCGTTCTTCCCTACTTACTGTGGTTCTGCTTTCAAAAACAAAGGTATGCAGTTATTGCTGGATGCTGTTGTTGAATACTTACCGTCACCAACTGAAGTTATTCCTCAGCCACTGACTGACGAAGAAGGTAACGAGACTGGCCAGCACGCTATCGTGTCAGCTGACGAGCCGTTCCGTGCTTTAGCATTCAAAATCATGGATGACCGGTTTGGCGCTCTGACCTTTATCCGGATCTACTCTGGTGTTCTGAACAAGGGTGACACCATCCTGAACTCTTTCACCGGCAAAACCGAGCGTATCGGCCGTATGGTTGAAATGTACGCCAACGACCGTATTGACCTGACGTCAGCCCAGGCCGGTGACATCATCGCTCTGGTAGGTATGAAGAACAACACCCAGACCGGCCACACCCTGTGTGATCCGAAGCACCCTTGTACCCTTGAACCAATGGTATTCCCAGAGCCGGTAATTTCTATCTCTGTTACGCCAAAAGACAAAGGTTCAGTAGAGAAGATGGGTATCGCTATCGGTAAAATGGTAGCTGAAGACCCGACATTCCGGGTTGAAACTGATGTTGACTCAGGTGAAACCATCCTTAAAGGTATGGGTGAATTACACCTGGATATCAAAGTAGATATTCTGAAGCGTACTTATGGCGTTGAGTTAGTAGTAGGCCAGCCTCAGGTTGCTTACCGCGAAACTATTACCCGTGAAGTGGAAGACAGCTACACCCACAAAAAACAATCTGGTGGTTCAGGTCAGTTCGGTAAAATCGATTACCGTATTCGTCCGGGCGAGCAAAACTCAGGCTTCACCTTCAAATCAACCGTAGTTGGTGGTAGCGTTCCAAAAGAGTTCTTACCGGCTATCGAGAAAGGTTTCGAATCAATGATGGCTACCGGTACCCTGGCTGGCTTCCCGGTATTAGACGTGGAAGTTGAAGTATTCGACGGTGGTTTCCACGCTGTTGACTCATCAGCTATCGCGTTTGAAATCGCTGCTAAAGGCGCATTCCGTCAGACCATGCCAAAAGCCGGTGCACAACTGCTTGAGCCAATCATGAAAGTTGACGTGTTTACCCCGGAAGATCACGTAGGTGATGTAATCGGTGACTTAAACCGTCGCCGCGGTATGATCTCTGGTCAGGAAGCGGGTGTAACTGGCGTACGTATCAAAGCTGACGTACCACTATCAGAAATGTTTGGTTATATCAGTACCCTGCGTACCATGACTTCAGGCCGCGGTCAGTTCTCTATGGAGTTCTCACACTACGCACCGTGTCCGACCAACGTAGCAGACGCTGTAATTGCCAAAGAAAAAGAAAAGAAAGCCGCTGCTGCTAAAAACTAAGCAGTAAGCGCTTTATCAAAAGCCCCGCCAGTGCAAATTGGCGGGGCTTTTTTATCGGTCAATAGCGGGGCTTTGGTTACTATCGGCATTAGTTCGTAGCCAGCGATACCCGAGCCAGGCAGCAGCAACCAGGTATGGCAGCCCACCCGGTACCCACATCAGTAAGCCGGCCAGTTGCTGATCAGCCAGCTGATGACTGGGATAATACAGTAATGTATCGGCAAAAGTCAGAATAGCGCCCAGAAATCCGGTTTGCATCAAGGTAAACAGTAAGGCCAGCAATGCCCAGCTGCGACTACGCTCGTTGCTACTTAATGCAGCCAACCACAACATCGCCGCAGTAAATATAAAACAGAAATGCTCCACTAAATGCCACCACGGGTGCTCCAGTGCCAGCACATAAAAACGTGGGGTATGCCAGAACCAGACCATAGCGGCATGCAGATAAGCCAGGCTCAGTGGATAAGCGCTCAGTTTCAGTAGCGGCTGCCAGACCAGCCGGCCCCAGCGCCCGGTTGCCGCAGCAAATTGCGGCAACGGCAGACTCAGCGCCCACATCGGGGTAATAACCACCATAAACATCATATGCTGCACCATATGGGCGCTGGCACTGGTTTCTGCCAACTGATCCAGTGGTCCGATAGCAGCATAACCGCACAACAGGCAGCCAGCATGAAATAACAACGCGCGCCAAAGTAGCGGTGGTCTTTTAATGCTACCCAGAATATAAACCAGCCAGAACAGGGCCAGCATAACCACGGCCACCAAGGCGGCCCAGAATGTGGCACCGTCGCTTTGCAGCGGGTTGTGCGCCTGCACTGGTAAGCTGATAGCGCCAAGCAACACTAACGTTGCATTGATGATTAACCGTCGTGCTGTTAACTGCATGGCGCAAATACCAGTACCGGCAGGCCGCCGGCAAGCGTTGCTATGGCGGAAGCAAGATACAATACGGTGCTGACATAGCCGGTAAAATGTTTAACACCACCAGTATTTTTATCTTTCCGCTGCTGCAGGCAAGCGCGCCACGTCCGCCAGGCCAGCGCCAGCAGTACGGCTAGCACCAATAACGTTAATAAAAATAAGCTGGCATTAAGCCAGTTAACAGCTCCCTGCTCAGAAGCAGGTGCCGCCAACTGGCAGGCGACGGATAAGCCGGCATACATTGCCACAAACCAGATACTCCAGATTGTCAGGCCGAAAACCAGCTGAGCAGGATGACAGGGGGCAAACCAGGAATAACGGCTCAAAACTGACTCCCCCATCCCAGAGGTAAGATAAAAAACAGCGCCAAACTTAGCCAGTACACCGCCAGATAGTAAAACCACAATGGCTTAATAACCTGCGGCTCGTAGGGCAAGCTGACACTGACATAACCGCGGCCAACTCTCAGTGCCTGAAGCCCTGTTAATACTATTGCCAGTGCCGCATGGCCAAGCAGGTATAACAGCACAACTGTCAATACCGCATCATGGGCGTTATTGCGATAATCCAGTGCTGCGCTGATAAACAGCAACAACAGGACCACGAAATGCAGCATGCCAAACGCGGCGCTTAACCACAGCTTTTGTTGTAAGTGTCTGTCATCACCCTCTGCCAGGCGCTGGCATAGTTTATTGAAAAACCAGACACTGACACACGCTGCCAGCCCGCCCCAACTCAGCCACCAGACCGATATGGGCCCCTGGTCAGGTGCCGTCCATTGCGGCGCAGCGGTCCACAAATAAAACCAGCCGAACAACAGTGACATGTAAAGCGAACCATTCGCCAGTAAGGTAACAATCATCCCCCAGCGTCCCGGGCCATCAATGGTGCGGGATTCATAAGGTAGAGATGAGGGGCGTGACGCTGACTGCGGGGCCGCTAGCGGATGGCCGCCATTCTCCCAGCTCCAGCGTAGCAGCAGTACGATTGCCACAACAAAGCCAGACAATGCAATAGGATACCAACGACAAAGCAGGCAAATACACACGACCGCCAGGGCCAATGCACTGTATAAAGGCCACCACGAATTACCCGGCAGCTGCAGCACTTTCTGCAACTGGGCACTGACCGGTGAGGTGCCGTAAGTTTCACGCAAACCACTGTCAGCATCAGCCAGGCCCTCCTGGCCTGTTCTGATGCGCTCAGCCAGTTGTGGATCCCGCCACAGCGGCTGGCGGCTGCTTACCGAGGGTAAACTGGCGAAGTTATACTGTGCCGGCGGCATATCCAACGCCCATTCCAGGGTGTCGGCCTGCCACGGATTGGCGCTGGCGCGTTTGCCAAACCAGAAATGCAGCAACAGGTCCAGCAACACTAACGCCACCCCTATTGCCATAATAAACCCACCAATTGATGATAACAGGTTCAAACTATCCCAGCCTACTCCGGATTCATAGGTATACACCCGCCGCGGCATGCCGAGCAAACCGGTCAGGTGCATCAATAAAAAAGTCATGTTAAAGCCACCAAACGTCAGCCAGAAACCCCAACGGCCTACTACTGCTGAGGGCATCCGGCCGGAAACCAACGGCAACCAGTAATACAGCCCGGCAATTAATGGGAAAAACATCCCTCCCACCAATACGTAGTGCATATGGGCGACGACAAAGTGGGTGTCATGGACTTGCCAGTTAAACGGTACCAGCGCCAGCATTACCCCGGTTAATCCACCACAGACAAAAATCACCAGAAAGCCACTGATCCATAGCATTGGTAGCCGGAATACCACCTTACCGCGCCATAACGTCGCCAGCCAGGCGAAAACCTGAATTGCCGTAGGTATTGCCACCAGCATGCTGGCGATAGAAAAAAAGGCCTGAGCCAGCTGCGGAATGCCCACAGTAAACATATGATGCACCCAAAGGCCGAAGCTGATAAAGCCGGTTAAAATAATGGCAATGACTATCCAGCGATAGCCAACAATAGGCCGGCCACTGAAAACCGGGATCAGGGTTGAAACAATACCCGCTGCCGGCAGAAAAATAATGTAAACCTCGGGATGACCAAACAGCCAGAACAAATGCTGCCACAGCAGCGGATCGCCTCCCGCGGCCACGGTAAAAAATGGCATACCAGCAGCACGCTCCAGCTCAAGCAGAATACTGGCCAGAATTAACGGCGGAAAACCAAACACAATCATCAGCGCCATCACCAGAATGTACCAGCAAAACAGCGGCATCCGGCTCAGTGTCATACCTTTGGCCCTGCTGCATAGAATGGATACTGTGAGCTCTATACCGGCTGCCATCGCCGATATTTCAACAAAAGTAATTCCCAGCAGCCAGAAATCTGAACCCGGACCGGGAGCAAACTCACTGCTGCTAAGCGGGGTATACATAAACCAGCCGGAAGCAGGTGCTATCCCAAGCAACAAGCTGGTCATAATAATAATGCCACCAAACAGATAGCAGTAATAACCCAAGGCGCTGAGCCGCGGAAACACCAAATCGCGGGCGCCAATCATTTTCGGAATTAAATAAATTGCCAACCCTTCCAGCACCGGAATAGCAAATAAAAACATCATGACAGTGCCGTGCATGCTAAACAGCTGGCCATAGGTTTCAGCATTGATTATATCCTGCTCAGGCAGCGCCAGCTGGGTTCGTAACAACATTGCCAGCACGCCACCCACCAGAAAAAACACCATACCGGTAACCATAAAGCGCAGGCCTATGGTGCCATGGTTTACGGCGGCCAGACTGCCCAAGCCTGGCAAGTTGGCCCAAACCCGGCCAAGTTTACTGGCTAACTCTGCCTGGCCCTGCCTGGTGTCAGTCATCTTTCACTTTCTCCTGTTGCTCAAGACCCGACCTACCGGCATTTTCCAACCACCCGGCAAAATCAGCTGGTTCATGGGCTATCACGGTAAATTGCATATGAGCATGACCAACACCGCAATATTCAGCGCATTGACCGCGATAAGTACCTGATGCGGATGCCTCCAGTTTAAGAACATTTTTGCGCCCGGGTATCAGGTCGAGCTTAACCCCGAGCCTCGGCACCCAGAATGAGTGAATAACATCAGCACTGTGTAACTGCAGATGAACCACTGTATTGACAGGAATATGCAGCGTATCTGTCAGTTGAATATTATGCTCCGGATAATTTACCTGCCAGTACCACTGATGGCCGGTAATATCAATTTGCATGGCATTGTCCGCTGGCAGCGGTATCATTCTTTGCCCCACCGGCACACCGGCTATCAGCAGCACAATAATACTAACGGACGGCAACACCAATCCTCCCCAAATAATCCAGCCGCTGACAACGCTGCTTTCTGCCATATCGTTAGCCCGTCGCTTAATAGCGTAGTGCCATAGCGCTATCACAGCTAGCAACACCAGACTGAAAAAACCAAACATCAGCCACCACAGCCAGGCTACCTCAGCCGCTGCCGGCCCTTGAGGGTCCAGACTGGAAAAAGGCCCACTGCAACCGCTGACAGTCAGCAACAGGATAGCTGACCAGAATACTGCTACACTGTGCTTTAATAACTTACCGGGACAACGAAGTACTGCCGCTGAAAGCCACCTAAAGAACCACTTCGAGAACCGCTTTGAAAGCCACGTTGAAATTTGCGGAGGTACAACATGTCGATGGAACCCATCATCAGCCAAATCAAGGTGTTTGGCCATCCAGTTCATCCGGGACTTATTCATTTTCCGGTCGCGGCACTGCTCGGACTGATTGCCACAGATTTGGCTTATATGTACAGCACCGATCCATTCTGGGCCCGTGCCAGTTTGTGGTTGTCGGGTGTCGGTGCAATAGGTGGCTGGCTGGCCAGCACTGCCGGCCTGATGGATTTGCTGCTGGTAAGCCAGATCAGACGACTGGTCAGCGGCTGGTGCCACGCTATACTGGCGGTCATGTTGCTGTCGCTGGCAACCTTTAACTGGCTGATGCGTCTGCCGGACGCTGCGGCCCAAATCATGCCCAAAGGCCTTTACCTGTCGTTGCTCAGCGGAGTATTGATTATTGCTACCGGCTATCTGGGTGGCCGACTGGTATATGAATACGCAGTAGGAGTGAATATTGACGATATGCTGCAACAAGACGCGAAACCGTAAAATACCGGTCAGCCACTTTGCACCAGTCAGGAGGCAAACCATCGTAATGCCTCCAGTTGTGGTTTTAACAGCACCAGCACAATAATAGTCAGTATCAGCGCCAAAACGATACCCAGTAAACCAATGCTTTTTCCGGTAATACTACTGGCATTTGGTCTGTGGCTATACAAAATCAATAAGCCAGAGCCAACATGACAGAATACCAGGCCGGTAACCAGGGTAAGCTTTAGCAATAACCAACTACTGAAATTACCAGTAAAAGCAAATATCGCGGTTCCGCTAACAATTGCAAGCAAGCCGGCAGGGCTCGCCAGCCGGGTAAACCATACCCGCTCCAGCGTATCAACTTTACTGTCACTTTTCAGACCGGCATCGGGCCGCGATATCAGTATTAACATAACAGATAACGATGCTGCCCAGATGACCAGGCTCGTGATATGCAAAAACAACAACCAGACCATTAACCTATTCCATTGGCGATGGGAAAAACAAGCAGAACCCCAGCTAATATATTAATTAAATGAATGTTTTAATCTATCTATGCACATAACTGTAGCAGACAAATAAGGAAGCGCAGCACGGCAGCTGAAAAACTTCAGCCACCGTCTGGATTAGAAATTAGGCGCTGCAGCAGTGCAAAAGGCTTCTGCTAGCTCACCGTTTTTATTTTAAAGACACTGCAATACAACACAGGCAAAAATAGCAGCGTCAGGATTGTCGCAAACCCTAAGCCGAACATGATAACCACCGCCAGACTGGCAAAGAACACATCGCCCAGTAAAGGTATCATCCCCAGGATTGTGGTAATGGCAGCCATTGCAACCGGCCGCACCCGGCTAACTGCGCTGTCAAATACTGCGTCAAATGCTGCCTTGCCCTCGCTCAGCTCCAGCTTTATTTGCTCGACCAGCACAATACAGTTTTTTATCAGCATACCCGACAAGCTTAAAAAGCCCAGCAGCGCAATAAAGCCAAATGGCGCATTTAACAGTAATAAGCCAAAACTTACCCCAATAATGGCGAGCGGCACACAAGCCCAGATCACCAGGGCACTTCGCAAAGAGTTGAACAGCAGTACCGTTACCACAAACATCATTAAATACCCCAGGGGCAGCGAGCTAAATAGCGCCTTTTGGGCCTTTTGCTGCGCTTCATACTCCCCCCCCCAGCTAAGAAAATATCCGGTTGGCAGAGGGATCGCCTCTATCTGCGCCTGTACTCTGGCTTGCAGTGCCGAAGCTGTGTCGTCAGATAGCGTATCGTGATCTGCCATAACGGTAATGGTTCTTTTACGGTCACGGCGCTGAATTTGTGCATCTTCCCAGACTAAATCAAAACCAGTAACAACCTGGGTTATCGGCACATATCGCTGCAATTTGTTGCTATATACCTGCAAATCGTATAAAGCGTCCAGATTATCCCGCTCGGCCAATGGTGATCTGGCAACAATAGGCAGCAAATGGGTGCCGTCACGATAAATACCTACGGTACGACCGGACATGCTGGTCAGCAGTACGTCATCAATATCCTGCTTACTTACCCCTGCCCTACGGGCCATGGCTTCGTTAAACCTGGGTCGGATAACCTTTGCCCGCTCGCGCCAGTTATCCCTGATACTCACCGCCTGGCCGTCAGCCAGCAAAATTTCTTTAGCCTGCATGGCTAATTTTCGTAATACATCAGGATCGCCGCCACTGAACCTGGCTTCAATTTTAGCCGGCGTAGATGGGCCAACTTCAAGCCGTAATAGCTTATGCTGCACTCTGGGTAGCTGTTCAGTTATGTATTGCCGGGTTTGTTGCATTAATACCGGCAGTTGATCACGATCGTTGGCCCGGATAATCAGCTGACTGTATGCTGCAAAGTTTTTTTCTGGCTGATACGTCAGCATAAAACGTTCGGCACCCCGACCACTGGTACTGGTAACGTGGCTTACCTCATCCAGGGACTTCAGATAATTCATCAGACGCACAGCGTCGTCACTGGCATGCTGAATATCAGTGCCTTCAGGTTGCCATAAATCGACCAGAAAAATAGGGGTATTGGATGGTGGAAAAAATACCTGTTTAACGCTGCCAAAACCGATGACGGCTGCGACCAGCAAACTTAATGTCAGTAAATAAGTGCTCAGCCGATGCTGTAGTGCCAAACGTAAAACTTTACGATAAACGGTAAAGATTGCCCCCTGATACAGCTGCTCTGCTTTGGTATCTGATTGCGGCTTGTCCCTGAATAACAGGCTGGCAAAAAATGGGGTCAGGGTAATTGCGGTTACCCAGCTCAGTAACAACGATACCAATAATACCCAGAACAGGCTGCCGGCAAATTCCCCTGTGGCATCACTGGATAAGCCAATAGGCGCAAATGCCGCAATAGCAATAACGGTAGCACCTAACAAAGGCCACTGCGTTTGTCTGACAATCAGACTGGCTGCATCTGCCAGTTTCAAGCGTCGTTGCATGCCAATCAAAATGCCTTCGGTAATCACAATGGCATTATCAACTAACATGCCAAGGGCAATGATCAGCGCGCCGAGCGACACCCGCTGCAATTCAATATTCATTTGCCGCATGAAAATAAAGGTACCCAACACCGTCAGCAGCAGGATTACCCCAATTAAAATGCCACTGCGAAGCCCCATAAACAGCAGCAGCACCACAATTACGATGGCAACGGCTGCCGCCAGATTCATAATAAAACCGCTCACCGATGTCGCCACTTCATCCGGCTGGTTATAAATAGTATTCAGGGTTATTCCAACCGGCTTATTGTACTCCAGTGTATCCAGCCGTTGCTGCACCTGTTCACCGGCGTCGACCACATTAACCCCGGCAGCAAAGGAAATCCCCAGGGTCAGCGCATTCTGACCATTAAAACGGATAAGCTGGTTCGGAACCTCAGCATTCTCCCGGTAAACCCGTGCCACATCGCCCAGATAAATGAGTTCTGTTGAGTCCGGGCTTGAGATAATCAGACTTTCTAATTCTGCTACCGATTCAAATTCACCCGTTGGATAAATTCGCAGCCGGTCTGGCCCCACTTTAATCGAGCCGGCATTGGCAACCATATTCTGACTTTGCAGCAAGGCTGATAAGGTTTGGGGGGCAATACCTAAAGCCGTTAAGCGGGGCCGCGAAATTTCGACAATAACCTGTTGCTGCTGCACGCCACCCACCGCCACCTTGCCAACACCTGGTACCAGCACCAACTCCCGACGTAAAAAGTCAACGTAATCCCTTAGCTCTTCACTACTATAACCATCACCGCTTATTGCAAATAAAATACCGTAAACATCGCCGAAATCATCTTTAACCTGAGGGCTTTTCACACCAGGTGGCAGTTGGGGTTGTAAATCATTTACCTTGTGACGCAGCTCATCCCAAATCTGCTTTAATTCTCTTGCCCGGTAGGTATCCTTCATCTCTACCATCAGTTGCGACAGCCCCGCCGATGATACGGAGCTGACATGGTTAACGTATGGCAGTTGCTGGATCATATTTTCCAGCGGATAACTGACTTCTTCTTCAACCTGCGTAGGCGACGCTCCCGGATACTGTGTGATAATAAGTGCTTGTTTCAGCGTAAATTGCGGATCTTCCAGCCGGCCCAATCCTGAATATGACACGATGCCACCAAATAACAAAATAGCGGCAAACAACCAGGAAGACGTCCGGTAACGAATAAAATAAAGGGCGAGATCCATAGTTAAAGTCCCCGCTCGCGCACCCAGGGCCTTACCTGCTGTCCTTCTGTCAGCTGTTGGACACCAGCAGTAACAACTTGCTCACCAGCAGTCAGTCCTTCAGTAATGGCTGCTCCGGCACTGGTTAAACTGCTGACCGTTACAGCACGTCGCTGTACCTGGCCATTGTCAGGATTATATATCCAGACATAGCTCTGCTGTTGATTTACCGCGGTATCATCCGGCATAAAAATGGCGCTGGCAGGAATAAACAAGGCATCGACATAAGCGGCATTAATTTTACTGACTTCAGCAATGACGTTCGCAGTCATGCCTGAGAGCACATTAAATTCAGTTGGTGTCGCCATACTGAATACCACTTTAAAACTGTTGGTGGCCGGATCGGCACGGGTATCCCATTCGCGGATCCTGGCCCGGTAGCGATACATCGGATGGGAGTCGAACACCACTTCAGGCTGGTAATCAAAATCTTTGCGAACATTTGAAATGACATCTTCCGGCACCTGGATAACCACATCCACCCGGTCTCTTACCTGCAGCTCCATTATCGGTTGCTGTGCTGCGATATTTTCATGGTTCTCAACCAGTAAGCGGGAAATAATGCCAGCGAAAGGCGCCTGTAACAGGGTATAGCTCAGGGCTGTTTCTGCGGTGGATAAATCAGCCTGCGCGACTTGCAACTGAGCTTTGGCCTCATCAAATACCGCCTGTGATACCAGTTTCTGGGCAATGAGCTGTTCGGCACGGGTAAACTGGGTCTGAGCCAACTCATAGCGTGCCCGCGCCTGATCCAGTTTCAACTTGAAATCAGTGTCATCCAGCCTGGCCAGTAACTCGCCATTTTGTACTTGCTGACCAGGCCGGGCCATTAGCTCAACGAGTTTGCCGCTGACCCGGAAGGTTAAGTTTGCCCGCACGGTTGGCTCTACCACAGCTGGAAACTGCCGCACTGCACCGCCGGCATCGCTGCCAACCTGATGTAATTTAACCGGACGGATCAGCGGTTCAGTCTCAGTTGTTGCCGGCTCACTACAGGCCAGTAATAAGGAGCCAGAGCAGACTATCAGTAAAACCTGTGAAAAACGCCGCATAATATTATTCCTGAACGCTGATGTCGAAAAAGTAAAGCGGCCAGTCTGACAAAACGCAACCGCCTTTCGGGATGCAGAAAAAACAATAAACCGCTTATCAGATTGGACCAGTAATACCAATTAAACATCAAAAAGGGTTCTTTGACAGCAAGTTTTTCTGCAGTAACTCACATTTCCAGTAAGGCCTGTTTCAGTTGTTGCACTTCATCCCTTATAGCAGCAGCCTGCTCAAACTCCAGATCTTTGGCATGTTGCAGCATTTTATGTTCCAGTTGCTTAATTTCAGCCTGCAACTGATAAGGCGTTTTTCCTTTAATCAGTTTTACCTGCTCCGCCACTTTACGCAGTGCAGTCGGTGCAGTTGGTGCCTGGCCTAAATCCATCACATCAGAAATTTTCTTACGGATAGCCGCTGGCTCAATACCCTGTTTTAAATTGTGGGCAATTTGTTTCGCCCGGCGCCGCTCTGTTTCATCAATCGCCCGCTGCATTGAGCCGGTGATCCGATCTGCATACAAAATAGCTTTGCCTTTAAGGTTCCGGGCGGCCCGGCCGATAGTCTGGATCAGTGAGCGGTCTGAGCGCAGAAAACCTTCTTTATCTGCGTCCAGAATCGCCACCAGCGATACCTCAGGAATATCCAGTCCTTCCCGCAGCAGGTTAATGCCAACTAATACATCAAATACACCAAGGCGTAAATCGCGGATAATCTCCATCCGCTCCACCGTATCAATATCTGAGTGCAGATAACGTACCCTGATCTGGTGATCGTTCAGATATTCAGTTAAATCTTCTGCCATTTTTTTGGTAAGAGTGGTAACCAGCACCCGCTCACTCAGTTTGGCACGGGCCAGCGCTTCTGACATTAAATCATCAACCTGCGTTGCAACCGGTCTTATTTCAATCACCGGGTCAACCAAACCGGTGGGCCTGACTACCTGTTCTATCACTTCACCACCAGACTTTTCCAGCTCATACTTTGCCGGGGTTGCTGAAACATAGACCCGTTGCGGCGCAATCGCCTCAAACTCATCAAATTTTAACGGCCGGTTGTCCAGTGCCGAAGGCAGCCTGAAACCATAGTTAACCAGGTTTTCCTTGCGCGAGCGGTCTCCTTTATACATGGCACCAATTTGCGATACCGTGACATGAGACTCATCAATAAACATCAGGCCATCTGCCGGAAAATAATCAAGCAGGGTTGGTGGCGGCTCTCCGTTAGCCCGGCCCGACAAATAACGTGAGTAGTTCTCAATGCCGGAACAGTAACCGAGCTCAACCATCATCTCGATATCAAACTGGGTGCGCTGGGCTATACGTTGCTCTTCCAGTAATTTATTTTCACTTAGTAAGTCTGCCCGGCGCCCGGCCAGCTCCGTCTTAATATTCTCAACCGCCGCCAGAATTTTTTCACGCGGGGTAACATAGTGGGTTTTCGGATAAATAGTATAGCGGGTCACGACCTGCTCAATCGCGCCGGTTAACGGGTCGAAAATACTTATCCGTTCAATTTCCTCGTCAAACAGCTCTACCCTAACCGCCAGTTCATCTGACTCTGCCGGAAAAATATCAATAACATCACCACGCACCCGGTATGTCGCCCGCTGAAACTCAATATCATTGCGGCTGTATTGCAGCTCCGCCAGCCGGCGCAGGATAAAGCGTTGATCAACAATGTCGCCCACTTTTAAATGCAGCAACATTTTCATATAAGACTCAGGATCGCCCAAACCATAAATGGCCGACACCGAGGCGATGATAACTACATCACGGCGCTCCATCAGTGCTTTAGTGGCCGACAGCCGCATTTGCTCAATGTGCTCATTGATAGAGGCGTCTTTTTCGATAAAGGTGTCGGTTGATGGCACGTAAGCCTCTGGCTGATAGTAGTCGTAGTACGACACGAAATACTCTACGGAGTTGTTTGGAAAAAACTCCTTCATTTCGCCATATAGCTGAGCAGCCAGGGTTTTATTGTGCGCCATAATAAGGGTTGGCCGGTTTACCCGGGCTATAACATTGGCCATGGTAAAGGTTTTGCCTGAACCGGTAACCCCTAACAGGGTCTGATGCGCCAGTCCGGCATCAAGCCCCTCGACCAATTTCCTGATAGCCTCAGGTTGATCGCCAGCGGGTTGGTAATCCGACACCAGTTCAAATAGACGGGTCATGCTGACTCCTTTAATTCAAATAATCTGACCCGGTTAAACCAATTAAAGGCAATAGCGGCAGTAAACACATTGGCGACAACACAACCGGCGAAAACACCAATTACTCCAAATAATTTACCGCCAGCCCAGGCCAGAGGCACATAAAATACAAAAAGCCGGATTAAACTGAGCAAAAGCGCATTAACCGGCAAATGCAGCGCATTAAAAGACGAGTTAGTCAGGATGGTGATGCCCTGCAAGCCATACGCGAGGGGGACTATCCACAAAAACCAGCGAATATAGCGCGCTACATCCTGATCGTCGGTAAACATGGATGCAATTGGCCAGGCCAGTGCAGCCAGCAATAGATATATGGCAAACTGCCAGCGAATAATAAAAAAGGTTGTCAACCGGTAAGCCTGCTGCACCCTTGACAACTTATCAGCACCGAAATTCTGACTGATAAATGGTGGCAGGGTCATCGATAGTGCCAACACCACCAATGATGCCAGACTCTCCAGCCTGGCACCAACACCAAATGCCGCTACAGCGGCCGCCCCGTAGCTGGCCATAATAGCCGTTAAAATAGCCATGGCCAGCGGCGTCAGCATATTGGCCCCGGCTGCCGGTATTCCGATACGCAAAATTTTGCGATATATAGGTAGAGCAACTGCAAATGGTTGCCAGCAGGCTATCAGCAAACCACGTTTATACAAAAGCCAGAGGATAAGACCACAGCCCAGTGCCCATGACAGCACCGAGGCTAATGCAGCGCCTTGCATCCCCATCGCCGGCACCGGGCCATAACCAAAAATAAACAGCGGGTCTAATATGGCGTTTACAACCCCGCCTGACGCCATAATTAAGCTAGGAGTCTTGGTATCACCGGATGCTCTGAGCACAGCATTGCCAACCATCGGCATCACCAACAATACTGAACCGGCAAACCAAATCAACATATAATCGTGAATATAGCCGAGAGTTGCGTCACCGGCGCCAAGTAAGCGGAACATCGGATTAATCAGCGCCATCCCCAGTAAACTTAATGCCAGCACCAGATAGGTAGCCAGCCACAAAGCAGCAAGTGAATCAGCCTGAGCTTCTTTATTATGGCCGGCGCCCAGCGCTTTGGCGATAATCGCCGAGGTGCCAATGCTAAGACCAATAGCCAGACTGATTACCGTAAACGTAACCGGAAAGGTAAAACTGATCGCCGCCAGCGGCGAAGTGCCCAGCATGCTGATAAAAAAGGTGTCGACAAGATTGAAAGTCATCAGCGTTAACATTCCGGCCAGAACCGGCACTGTCATACTGCGAAGTGTGCTACCGATATCGCCCTGTAAAATCTGATTGGCTGGCGGCGCCTGGTTACTCATACATCCTGCCTGCTAGAGAATAGGCCGCTATTGTAGTTAAAAGCAGGGTTCCATACCATGGTAAAGCCTTAAAAAGCGAGGTATTCGTTTTAATTGTTCAGAATAAACGCCCACATGCGACAAATAGTTCACAATTCAGCCCCTGCTTATTTTATGCCACCTTGGAGAGTTTAAAGGGAAATGCCTTCAATCTGCATTTTATGTAACATACTGTTTTTATTTAACTTTATTTTTTTTCATTAGTTACTTGACCACCTTGTAAGGCCCATAACACAAGGCTTAGCCACGCCAAATACAGAATAACACACAGACTTATCCACAGCTTCTGTGGGTAACTTTACAGACGCCCGTAACTACTGGCCTGGCAGCAATTACGGAACGTCAGAATTCATATCTGTAGCTAAAAATTTCGCTTCAACAATGTTGTCGTCTATTCAAAAAAACCATTATTTGCTTAAACAATATGCAAGTAAACCCAACAGCGCTAAAACTCCGCAGCAAAGTGTTGACAGTGTCCATAGCTGGCATTAGTATTGCGCCCCGTTGAATGCTGTTCCCCAATAGCTCAGCTGGTTAGAGCGGCGGACTGTTAATCCGTAGGTCGTTGGTTCGAGTCCAACTTGGGGAGCCAATAGCGTCAACAACTGTGCCACTTTTCCCCAATAGCTCAGCTGGTTAGAGCGGCGGACTGTTAATCCGTAGGTCGTTGGTTCGAGTCCAACTTGGGGAGCCAATAGCGTCAACAACTGTGCCACTTTTCCCCAATAGCTCAGCTGGTTAGAGCGGCGGACTGTTAATCCGTAGGTCGTTGGTTCGAGTCCAACTTGGGGAGCCAAAAAATCGCGTCTCAGCTGTTTTTCCTGCTATCTGTCGTTATTTATTCCTTTCTAGTTATTTTTTTGATTTAATTAGCTTTCTATTCTTTTTAGCTAAACTATATTAAGCGTTAGACAAGGAAGCACATTATGTTTGGTGGTCAGGGCTTATGAAAATACTAAAATCCTTATTGGTTGCGCAGTTACTTACCGCAATGATACTGGCAGCAGTTACGGTGTCAGCACTGGTGATATACAGCCAGAAACTAGTGGAAATTCGCGAACGGAATGCGCGTAATACCATTGAGCAAATTTTAGAACATCACCTGTCAGGCGATGCAAAAGTTCTGAGCCGGCAATTAGACCGAAGCTTTGAATTGCAGAGTCTGCGGATTAGTCAGCTGGATGGCACGGTTTTACATGAGCAAAATAATGCCCGCACATCAACTACTGTCGCAATGTGGGCCCTGCAAACCGCTGGCAGTCAGTTCAGGCCGGTTTTATTACGTAATGAAGAGCATGGTATCCAGCTGACTTATCAGCTTAATCACCGACCACTGCTGGCACCGTTACAACAACTTGGCTTTGTATTACTTTTAGCGCCTTTTGTTATTGGCTGGCTTACTGTTATTATTACCAAAAGCAGCCTTAGCCGCAGTTACCGCAAAACATCAAAGGCTGTTAACCAGCTGATCGACGGCTTTATTCAGGACCCGCAAAAAGCAGAGCCTAACTGGAATAATATCCCGTCAGAGTTTTCAGATATTAATGTCGCGTTACAAAAGCTGGCGAACTATAGCAAAAAACAGTATAACGAAATGACCACAGCGGCATATCAGATAGCTGAGGAAGCCTATAAAGATCCGGTAACCGACCTGCCCAACCGCAATCGCTTTGTTCAGTATTATGAGGATCACTGCAAAGTTTCCAAGGAAACTGACTTTGGTGTTTTCGCTATTACCCGCTGTACTGAGCTGCAGAGTCTGAACCAGACCCGGGGCTATCAGGAAGGTGATCAGTATATTAAAGACGTCGCCAATATTGTACGTAAAGTTGCCGATGCCTATAAAGAC
This sequence comes from Arsukibacterium indicum, assembly GCF_019100565.1. Classification (GTDB taxonomy): domain Bacteria; phylum Pseudomonadota; class Gammaproteobacteria; order Enterobacterales; family Alteromonadaceae; genus Alishewanella; species Alishewanella indicum. The sequence continues at coordinate 113,128 of NZ_JAHRID010000002.1, forward strand.
GCCAAATTATTCCGGCTGAATAGTTCTGATTTCGGCATTTTACTGCCCAGAATAACGCCGAAAGAAGCCGAGAACTTTGCTTTGCAGTTGCAAAGTCGTTTTAATGAATATCAGAAAAACGCAGAGCTCGATTCTATTGCTTACACCGGCCTGGTTACTTATGAAAGTGGTAAAGCGCTGGGCGAGCTGCTGGCGGTGGCCGATACGTCAATCAGCCTGGCCCAGACTAAGCAAACCAATGCCTGGCACTTACAAAAAGATTCGGCAGGCCTTGAAATGGCCAGCAGTGGTTATGGCAATCAGAACTGGCGTAATGTGATTGAAGATGTCTTGAATAATAATCGCATCTCCCTGCTTACCCAGCTAATCCAACCATCAAATCGCTCAGCCAAAGCCTATTCTGAAATTCTTGTGCGTTTTAAAACCCAGGAAAATCAGGTGTTGCCAACCGCGTCATTTCTGGCGATGGCAGAAAAGCTGGATAAAATTATTGCGGTGGACCGGCTAATTATTGAGACAGCATTAACCACTATTAAGAACCGTAACCTGCAAGACCAGTATTTTGGTCTTAATCTGTCGCCGCGTTGTGTACATGACGATCAGTTCGTGATCTGGCTGGAACGGCGGTTGTTAAAAGACGCTCATATTGCAGCAAAACTTATTTTTGAAGTATCAGAATTTGGTCTGCAACAAAACCTGAAAACCAGTAAACGCTTTATTGACATGGTCCACCGAGCCGGGTCGCGCATCACCGTTGAGAAATTTGGGGTTGGTATTACCTCATTTAAGTTTTTCCGGGATTTAAAACCAGACTTTGTCAAAATGGATGGCAGCTATACACGGCATATCGATGAAGATAAAAATAACCAATACTTTATGCGGTTAATGATAGATCTGGCTCACAGAATTGGTGTTGGCGTATTTGCCGAAAGTGTTGAAACTCAGGAAGAGAAACACATGTTGGAGTCTTTATTTATTGACGGTAACCAAGGGTACTACGTCGGCAAGCCGGCGCCAATTTAACCCTTACATTATCTGGCAGTTAACCACTTTGCCTGGTTGGCCCGGTTAACTGCCATAAAAACCTGACATACCCGCCTACCGCGGCAATAACCTTACAGTTTGTTTGGTTGTAACCGCTTTGACATCATTGCATAATACCCGCTTGTTTGCTGTCTGAGCCCAATAACGTAAGCCCAACTATGACCGAATTTCTCCTTCTACTGATCAGTACAGTGTTAGTTAACAACTTTGTGTTGGTTAAGTTTCTTGGTTTGTGTCCTTTTATGGGCGTTTCCTCGAAGCTGGAGACAGCTATTGGCATGGCCCTGGCTACCACCTTTGTGCTGACACTGGCTTCGATTTGCAGCTATCTGGTAGACACCTTCTTACTGGCACCGTTTGAATTGCTGTATTTGCGTACTTTAAGTTTTATTCTGGTTATCGCTGTGGTAGTTCAGTTTACCGAAATGGTCGTTCATAAAACCAGCCCTACCCTGTACCGCTTACTTGGTATTTTTTTACCTCTTATCACAACCAATTGTGCTGTACTCGGCGTAGCCTTATTAAACGTTAATGAACGGCATAACTTTATTAATTCTGTAGTGTATGGCTTTGGTGCAGCAGTGGGATTCTCGATGGTATTAATTTTGTTTGCTGCCATGCGTGAGCGGTTGGCAGCGGCAGACGTGCCGGTACCGTTTAAAGGCGCAGCCATTGCCATGATAACTGCCGGTTTAATGTCACTGGCCTTTATGGGCTTTACCGGTTTGGTAAAAGTCTGATGAGTCTGCTTACTGCACTGTTAATTCTAGGCGGGCTGGCGCTGCTGTTTGGTGGCGTCCTCGGTTTTGCGGCCATTCGCTTTAAAGTGCAAAGCGACCCGCTGGTAGAACAAATAGATGACATTTTACCGCAAACCCAATGTGGCCAATGTGGTTACCCGGGCTGTCGGCCCTATGCCGAGGCCGTAGCCAATGGCGATGAGATTAATAAGTGTCCGCCGGGTGGCGACAGTACTATTCGCAAACTGGCTGATTTAATGGGCGTTGAAGCAAAACCATTAAACGCTGCCCAGACCGTCGCGATAAAGCGGGTGGCTTATATCCGTGAAGATGAATGTATTGGCTGCACTAAATGTATTCAGGCATGCCCGGTAGACGCGATTGTCGGTGCGTCCAAGCTGATGCATACCGTTATTGTCGATGAATGCACGGGTTGTGATTTATGTGTCGAGCCCTGCCCGGTTGATTGTATTGATATGCTGCCGATAACCCCAACGCCAGAGCGCTGGAAATGGGATTTGAAAGCCATTCCGATAACCCAGGTGGAGTAACAGGTGCCGAGTTTATTTCAGCAAATTCAGGCAGGGAAATTATGGGATTTTCACGGTGGTGTTCATCCGCCTACCCGTAAAGCACAGACAGCACAGAAGCCTATTGGTGTAATGCCATTACCTGACCGGTTGTTCATTCCGTTGCGACAGCATATTGGGGTGGCCGGCAACATACTGGTCGCTAGCGGACAACGGGTATTAAAAGGTCAGCCGCTGACCAGTGCTGATAACTCTATGGCCGTGCCGGTACATGCGCCGACGTCCGGCACTATCATTGACATTGGCGATCACATTAGCCCTCACCCTTCTGCTTTACCGGATATAACCATTACCCTGGAGCCGGATGGTCTGGATGAATGGCGCCCGCAGTATCCGCTAAACCTGACGACCAGTGATAACCTGAGTATTCTTGAACGGATCCAGGAAAGCGGCATTGCCGGAATGGGCGGTGCCGGTTTTCCGGCCCATTTAAAAGCCGGCCTGACCCAGCCGGTAGACTACCTGATTATTAATGCGGTTGAATGCGAGCCTTATATCAGTTCTGATGATGCGTTAATGCAGGACGGTGCAATTACCATAGTCAAAGGCATTGATATTCTGTGTAAATTGCTGAACCCCAAAGCAGTATTAATTGGTATTGAAGACGATAAACCCGTTGCCAGCGCAGCGCTTAAAGCCGCCTGTAGTCAGCGCGAACATTATTTTGTTCGTGATGTACCCACAAAATATCCGTCGGGTGGTGAAAAACAACTTATCCAGCTGCTAACCAGTAAAGAAGTTCCCGCAGGCCGCCGGCCAATAGACATTGGTATTGTCATGCTTAACGTTGGCACCGCCTATGCCATTGCGCAGGCAGTGCTGGACGACCACCCCCTGCTGTCGCGTGTTGTAACAGTAACCGGTGAAACACTGAGTCAGCCGCAGAATGTGCGGGCGTTAATTGGCACACCTGTCAGCGATTTACTGACATTCTGCGGCTATCAGCATCAGAGCGACGGGAAAATTATCATGGGTGGGCCGATGATGGGCTTTACATTACCCAACCTGGATGTTCCCATTATAAAAACAACCAATTGCATTCTGGCACCAAGCCAGTATGAGTTGCCAGCCGCTGGCCCTGAGCTTGACTGCATTCGCTGCAGTGCCTGTGCAGATGTTTGTCCTGCCAGCCTGTTGCCGCAGCAGTTGTTGTGGTACAGCAAAGCCAAAGATCCGGCCAAACTTGACGAATACAACCTGTTTGACTGTATTGAATGCGGTGCCTGCGCTTATGTCTGCCCTAGCGAAATTCCTTTGGTGCAGTATTACCGGGTTGCTAAGGCTGATATCAGAGAGCAGCAGCGCGAAGCGGTAAAAGCAGAGCAAGCCAAAGCCCGTTTTGAGGCTCGTAACGCCCGGCTTGAGCGGGAAAAGCAAGAGCGCATGGCACGCAATAAGCAACTGGCACAAGCTCGGGAACAGGCGCAGCAAACTGATAGCAACAGCAATGCTGTGGCAGAGGCACTTGCCAGGATAAAAGCCAAACAAGCCGCGCAAACCACCGCCCCTGCCGACCGTGAGCAGATACTTGCCGAGCGGGAAGCTAAAAAACAACAGGCACGCGCTTATCAGGCAGAAAAGGCGACAAGTAAGGCCCCGCCAGAGTCTGGCCCGGCCTCTGCCAATCTCTCCAGCCCGGCAGATCCAGTGAAAGAGAGCCCGGCAAGTGCAAAAAGTGCAGCGGTTGCGGCGGCTATTGCCAGAGCGAAAGCTAAAAAAGCGGCACAGGCTCAGGCCGATATGCAGGAAAAAGCAGTTGATGCTGAGCAAACTAAACAACCTGAAGCTATTGAGCCGGCAACTCCGCAAGCCGCTACTGATCCGCGCAAAGCGGCCATTGCGGCAGCCATTGCCCGGGCCAAAGCTAAAAAACAAGCTGATAGCGAGAAATCATGAGTTTTAAAATTGCCAGCTCGCCACACAACAGAGTTAACCGCAGTACCGCTAATCTGATGCTGTTGGTCGCAATAGCTGCATTACCGGGTATTCTGGTGCAAGCAGTGCTGTTCGGTTATGGTGTGTTAATTCAGCTACTGTTGGCTATTGTTACCGCCTGGGCAGCTGAGGCGCTGACCATGCAATTGCGGAAAAAACCGGTATTACCGCCGCTGAAAGATCACAGTGCTCTGCTGACAGGCTTACTGCTGGCAATTGCCATACCGCCTTATGCTCCCTGGTGGCTGATTGTTATTGGTACCTTTTTCGCGGTGGTTATTGTTAAGCAACTATATGGTGGCCTGGGTAATAACCTGTTTAATCCGGCAATGGCAGCTTACGTTATGTTGCTTATTGCCTTTCCACTGCAAATGACCCAGTGGTTGCCGCCGGCAAGCCTGCAATCAGACAGTCTGAACCTGTCAGATGCAGTATGTGCGGTTTTCAGCCAGTTCAGTTGCAGTGGTTTTAGTATCAGTCAGTTGCAAACCGGTATTGACGGCATTTCCATGGCAACACCGCTGGACACCTTACGTACAGATTTAACAGCAGGCAAAACATTAACAGAGAGCCTGCAACAGCCAGTTTTCTATGGCATTGCCGGCGCTGGCTGGCTTTGGGTTAATCTGGCGTATCTGGCCGGTGGATTAGTGTTGTTAAAACTTAACGTGATAGGTTGGCGTATTCCGCTGGCGGTGCTGGGCAGCTTATTTATTTTCAGTACCCTCAGCTGGCTGGCTGCCGCCGACAGTAACCCCAGCCCGCTGTTTCAGCTGTTTTCCGGTGCCACCATGCTGGCCGCTTTTTTTATTGCAACCGACCCGGTTTCAGCCTCTACTACCAATAAAGGCCGGTTACTGTATGGCGCACTGATTGGTTTTATGATTTTTATTATCCGTAAATACGGCGGCTATCCGGATGGCGTTGCTTTTGCGGTATTGCTGGCCAACATGGCTGTACCTCTTATCGACTATTACACCCGTCCGCGCACTTATGGTCACAAAGCTAAAGGAACGGGCAAATGATCCTACCCATCTCAAAAAATGCCCTGCTGCTGGCGCTAGTGGCTATAGTCTGTGTCGCTTTGCTTGGTCTGGTCAACCAGCTTACTCAACCGAAAATTGCCGAGCAGCAACTGGCTAATAAATTAGCGGTCCTTAATAATGTGTTACCTGAAAACACCGCCAGCGAAAGCTTACTGGCTGATTGTGTTTTAGTGAAAAATGAAACACTGCTGGGACGCCCTTCACCACAGGCAATTTACCGGTTGCGTGACGGCCAGCAAATCAGCGCCTATGTTGTTGAAACAACGGCACCTGATGGCTACAGCGGCAATATTGATTTAATTGTTGCAGTCACACCTGAAGGAACAGTTTTGGGAAGTCGGGTGCTGAATCATCAGGAGACACCGGGCCTTGGCGATAAGATTGAACGGCGGCGTTCCGCCTGGATTGACAGCGTTAAGGGCGTGCAAGTCAGTGCTGATAACCAGGCAGCCTGGGCAGTAAAGAAGGATGGCGGTCAGTTTGATCAATTTACCGGGGCAACCATTACCCCGCGAGCTGTTGTAAATGCGATATACAATGCAGGTTTACTGGTATTGCAAACGCCCGAGCTGGCAAGCCGGCCTGCGAATTGTGGAGCAAACCAATGAGCGACAACACCAATACACTGCGTGAACTGACCGTACAAGGGCTCTGGCGCAATAACCCCGGGCTTGTTCAGTTACTGGGTCTGTGTCCGTTACTGGCCGTTACCGGTACCGTAACCAACGCTTTAGGCTTGGGCTTTGCCACCTTGCTGGTACTGCTGGGTTCTAACATTGTGGTCTCGCTGGTAAGAAATCTGGTGCCGTCGGAAATTCGTATCCCTGTGTTCGTGTTAATTATTGCCAGTTTCGTTACTGTCATTCAGTTGCTGATGAACGCTTTTACCTTCGGCTTATATCAGTCTCTGGGCATCTTTATTCCGCTGATCGTGACTAATTGTGCCATTATTGGCCGCGCCGAAGCGTTCGCCTCTAAAAACGCAGTTATCCCGTCGGCCATTGACGCCTTAATGATGGGCCTGGGCTTTATGCTGGTCTTAGTGGCACTGGGCGCTATGCGCGAAATATTAGGTCAGGGCACCCTGTTCGATGGTGCCGATTTGCTGCTGGGTAACTGGGCAGCAGTACTAAGAATAGAATTATTCAGCCTGGATACTCAGTTTTTACTGGCGATGCTTCCCCCGGGAGCATTTATTGGCATGGGGCTGCTGATTGCCCTGAAAAACCTGATAGATGCGAAGTTGCAACAACGCCAGGATCAGGCGGTCGGGATTACCCGCGCAAGAGTCACTGGCGCAGCGCAGTAAGAAAGGTCTGGCAACGTGAACAAACAAAAGCGAATTGAAATACTCAGCCGGCTGCGCGCGGCTAACCCTGAGCCGACTACCGAGCTGGAATACAGCTCGCCATTTGAATTACTGATTGCCGTGTTGTTATCAGCACAAGCCACCGACGTTGGCGTAAACAAAGCCACTAAGCATTTATTCCCGGTGGCCCGCACACCCCAGGCCATGCTCGATCTTGGCGTTGATGGCGTGAAGAATTATGTTAAAACCATCGGTTTGTTTAATACCAAAGCCGAAAACGTAATTAAAACCTGCCGTATTCTGGTTGAGCAACACAATGGTGAGGTGCCAGAGAACCGGGAAGCGCTGGAAGCCCTGCCTGGTGTCGGCCGTAAAACTGCCAATGTGGTATTGAATACCGCCTTTGGCTGGCCCACCATTGCAGTAGACACCCATATTTTCCGGGTATCTAACCGTACCAAACTGGCTCCGGGTAAAAATGTCGACGAGGTAGAGCACAAATTGCTTAAAGTGGTGCCGGACGAATTTAAACTCGACGTACACCACTGGCTTATTCTGCATGGCCGCTACACCTGTGTTGCCCGTAAACCAAAGTGTGGGTCGTGTATTATTGAAGATTTGTGCGAATTTAAAGACAAAACCGAATAGGAGTCTGTATGCGAATGCTACATACCATGCTGCGCGTGGGTAATTTAGAAAAATCTATTGCCTTTTATACCGATGTACTGGGTATGAAACTGCTGCGCCAGTCAGATAACAAAGAGTATAAGTATACGTTAGCTTTTGTTGGTTATGGTGATGAAAGCGAGCATACCGTGCTGGAGCTTACCTACAACTGGGGTACCAGCAGCTATGATTTAGGCAATGCATATGGTCATATCGCGCTGGAAGTTGACAATGTGTATGAGGCCTGTGAAAAAATACGGGCTAAAGGCGGTGTAATAAGCCGTGAACCCGGCCCTGTTAAAGGTGGCACCACTGAAATTGCTTTTGTTCGTGATCCGGACAATTACGCGATAGAACTTATTCAGAAGAAAGCCAGATACGAAACCCTATAAAAGCCGGAGCAGACATGACGGATTTAACTAATAAAACAGCTTCAGAACTTCAGGTCAGAGCCGCTACCAGTGATGATGCCGCCACGATTCTGCAGTTTATTACTGAGCTGGCTATTTTTGAGAAAGCCGAAAATGAAGTTCTGACTTCGGTAGAGCTGATTAACCAAACCTTGTTTAGCGCTGATGCCAAAGCACACGCGCTGATTTGTGAAAAAGCCGGTGAGCCAATTGGCTTTGCTGTTTATTTTTATAACTATTCGACCTGGCTGGGTAAATATGGCCTCTATCTGGAGGATTTATATGTTACGCCGGCAGCCCGGCGCACCGGTGCAGGTAAAGTAATTTTTAAAGCGCTGGCAAAGATTGCTGCGGCTAATAACTGTGGCCGCTTTGAATGGAGTGTACTGGACTGGAATGAACCGGCCATTAAATTTTACCAGGCGCTTGGTGCCCAGGCGAAAACAGAATGGATAGGTTATCGCTTAACCGAACAACAAATTAAAGCCCTGGCTAACCATTAAGCATAAGCGCTTGGTTTAACGTTGCAGTACCACTTACTGCAACTGTGCTTGCCTCTCACTGGCGAATTGCTCCAACCGGCTTATCATCTGCTCAGAATACACGCCCTGATAAAGGGCCCTCATACTGCCGTCAAGGTAGCTTTGTTCCAGCACCCGTTGCCAGCGACCAATAGTGGTATCATCAATATCCAGAGAGAACGCCAGATATAGCCGCACCTGACTTAACGGCTGCAACATAACTAACTGATGGCCTGCCTGCTGCATTTGTAATTTTCGCTCGCCGGCACTTGCCTCATTCAGCACTACCAGCTGCACTCTGCCTTTTAGCAGCAAAGTAAAACAATCACCATGATTTACCGTCAAAATAAGATTTTGTCCTTCGGTAAAGCCCAACCGCTTTAAAGCATTTACATGCACCGACTCACGATATTCACATGCCAGATATTTATTACCGGTACCAGTATAAAATTGCTGTCCGGCAAAGTTATCACTGCGGCCATACAAGCCAATGGTGTGCACCTTTAACGGCCCCACCCATTTAAAATAAGGTTCACGTTCGGCATTGCGTACCGTTTCGAATATACCACTGTTGGGCTGGCTTCTGGCTAAACCCAGCGCCCTGGCCCATGGCAGCAACTCGATGGTTGCAGGCTGGTCCAAACGGCTTAGTAGTAACTTAATAAGTTCAACTGTTGCCCCGGCAACATTACCACTGGCGTCAATATATTCTCCAGGGGGGCTGTGTTCGGTGTACAAGCGCAGCACCGGCTGTTCTGCCTGCATGGGCACAGCTAACGCCAAATTTAAAGAGTTAAGCCAGCTTGCTATAAAAAAGAAATAAAGTACAAACTTCGGCATACAAACTACTCCAGCCTGGTTCGCCATTAAACTCATAGCAAATTAATAACATGAAAAAATCAAAATTAAAACATAACACCTAATTATTTAATCCAGTGTAATAGTCACTTTTTCATTTAGCGACATGGCCAGATTATTGTCATAATAAGCCGCTTCATTTATAAAAGTTGGGTACACCGTCGTATCGCCTTCATAACAAATTTCCGTACCATCAAATAACATAAAAATTGGGTCGCCAGGGTTAATCGGCTGATAGTCTTTATCCTGAACATTTTTATGTACCATGCCAAGTCGCTCACCTCGTTCATTCATTGGCAGTTTAATACTGTACAAATAACGGAAAGCTTCAGTTTGCCGGGGCAGTTCTGGCAAGGTGCCATTGTTATACAACTCAACAAAATCAAGAATATGCCGGGTCATCCGATCCATCAGGTCCAATACATCATGGCGCAGCACAGATTGTGGTTGAGGCCCCACTTCCACCAATACCCCATAGCGACCGAGCGTACACATTAATGCATGGTCCTCAGCAGCGAAATGATCTTCATCCCGGGAAATAATGGCCTCCGGCATAACCATTTTGACATAAGCGGCTAACTGATTATAAAAAGGCCCGGCCTGCGTCAGTATTAGGCAGGCGCCCATGTTGCTGGTGGTATTGTGAAGATCAATCAGCAAATCGGTTTTCGCGGCACCTTTGGGGCCAAGTTCAGCATTCAGCACCTTCGCCCGGCTTTGCTCATAGTTGCTCAGTGCCGGGTTGGCCAAATCACTATTTTTAAACTGCCGGTTTAAGTCACTGTGCAAATATCGTTTGTTTGCATAATGCGCTTCCGGATTTGCCCAGACACAACGACAGTCGAAGCTGGCTCTGCTAATCAGCTCAGGCCTGGCCTGGTATTGTTTGATTAAATAGATACCTGAGAATTCATTACCGTGGACACCGCCAACAATGGCGACCTGCTTTATTTTATCCATATTCTCTCCATCACTAATACTCTCAAAGCTTAGTCGTTAATAACTAAGCGTGGTCTATCGTTAAGTAAGTATTATGGCGTTATTGGTAACAAAACAGAACAAAACCGAATAAAAAGCGCAGATTTAATTGTCCGGGGCTGAAGGATAATGATCAGGCAACAAAAGAGTGTTCAGGCAGCAGGCTTGGCCAACTCGTCGATGTCACGGGCTTGTTTAACCAGCTCGTTGTGTAAAATAGCACTGGCCTGAGATACACATTTCCCACACTGACTGCCGACGCCAAGATTCGTTTTCAGATCACGCATAGTACAGGCACCACTGGCAATGTTTTGCTTAATGGCTTTATCTGACACTGCTTTGCATAAACATACGAACATGACGCTGCCCTTTTTCTATCAAGACAGCGCCATATTAATCTAACTGCGAATTGTTATCAATACCATTCTATAAAATTTGCTTAACGGAACAGCACTTTTTCCTGCTGGAACCAGTGCACGCAAAACGCAATCAGTGCTCCCGCCAAAGCGGTAGTTGAGGCAAATATCAGTGCCAGTAAACCATAGTCTGCCGTGCCTTTTAGCAACTCTTTAATCGCCAGCGCAATATTAGTCAGCGGTATTAAAGCCGTTGTAACATCCAGCTCCATACCCGGCGCCATTGCTATCATCAGTGGCACAATAACCAATATAGTCAACGGGCTCATATAATTTTGTGCTTCTTTAAAGGTACGGGCATATATCGATATCGCCAGCAACAACGCGGCAAAAATTGCAGCCGTAGGTAGCAGTAACGAAAACATCAGCACTAAATCAACCACAGTAATGCTGGCCAGCGCTTCCGACACCTTGGATAAATCAGCAAAGGCACTGATTATTGCCCCCCAAACACCGAGACTGACTACCGTTATCAGGGCAGTCATTAAGGCAGTAGTCAATACTGTTAAAAACTTACCAAGAACAATTGCTGTGCGGCTAACAGGACAAATTAACAGGGTTTCCAGCGTGCCGCGCTCTTTTTCGCCCGCGCCCATGTCCACCGCCGGATACATAGCACCACTTAAACACAACAACACCAGAGCGTAGGCCAGAATGGCGCCCATGCTCTCACCAATGTTTTCCCGCTGCTCGGCGGTATTCACCCGGGTAAGCTCAACCGGCTTGAGTATTGCCGTCAGGTTAGCCGGGTCAACGCCGAGCTGGCTCAGGGTGTCGCGCTGTAATTCTTCCGTGTAAGTTTTCAGCATTTCATCGAAATAGTTGTACATGAAGTCAAGCTGCGACGAGCGGTTATAAATTAACTGCCACTCAGTCTGCTGCACTGAGGCTTTACGGCTGGCAAAATCGGCAGGAATAACCAAGGCTACATCAAACTCATCATTACGGATAGCCGCAACCAGTTCTTGCTCAGAGCTTAATGTTGTCTCTACTTTTTTAAAGTTTTTATGGTAAAACAGCGCCTCAGCAAATTGCGGTGCCTGCTGTTCGTTAATAATTACATAACGGTGCTGCTCTTCCATCGCTTTACTGGTGGTCGTCGCCATAACCAGCCCCACGATGCCAAACAACACAGGAAAAATAAGAATAGGCAATAAAATAACGAAAATGAGGGTTTTTTTATCGCGCAGTAATTCTGTTAATTCTTTAAAGTAAACCTGCCACATATTATGCTGCTCCCTGCTGAACCTGATTAGCAATAACGGCTAAAAACGCCTGACGTAGATCGCCGCCCGGTGTCAGCTGTTTAAACTCTGCCAGGCTGCCGGAAAAGCTGCTTAAGCCTTTGTCTATAACCACAACCCGGTCACATAAGGCCCCTACCTCATCCAGATGATGTGTAGAGAAAATTACCGGGGTGCCTTGCGCTTTTAACGATTTAATAAAATCAAGGACCGTTTGCACTGTCATAATGTCGAGGCCGGTAGTAGGCTCGTCCAGAATAACCACTTTAGGGGAATGCACCACGGCGCGGGCAATCGCCGTTTTTTGTTTCATGCCGGTAGACATCGTATCTACCCGCCGATTGGCAAAATTATGCATATCAAGCAGGGTAAACAGCTCATCTATCCGGCTTTTTATTTCGGCTTCTTTCATACCATGCAGCCTGGCAAAATAAGCAACATTTTCAAAAGCAGTAAGCTTGCCGTATAAACCGGTATCCGCCGATAAAAAACCAATTTCCTTGCGGGCCTGAATCGGTTTTTGCAGCACATCAATATCGTTAATAAATACCGAGCCACTGTCTTGTTTCAGTGCGGTAGATAACATGCGAAGTGTGGTAGTTTTACCGGCACCATTTGGCCCCAGCAAACCTAATACTTCGCCATTACCACAGGTAAAACTGACATCTCTTACCGAATGAAACGCTTTTTCGCTGTAACGCACGTCCTGCTTTTCGGTATCCGATAATTTATTGCCTTTGCTGATAGCAAACGCCTTAGCTAACCCTTTTATTTCTATCATTTAAGCTTCCTAATCGTTGCTTGTTTTTCTGGGCCGAAATGCTCTGAAATACGCTGTATTCTGGTAAAAATCATTATACTGATTCTCAGCCCACCAACCGGGTACCCCTAATAACGGTAATGGGGTCAGTTGCTGATTATCAAGAAGTAACTGACAGTTAGCAATTTGTTGCTGCAATTTTTGGTCAATAAAACTGTAAGCATCTGTTAAAGGCCAGTGGCTAAAGCCTGCTGGCACACTTAAAAACAGGCATTTGGCCGTTAAACCAAGAAACGGTGCTGTGGCCATTTCGTATATGGCATGGCCAAAAATAACCGGCCTTACCCCCTGCCACCAGTTGCTGCGCTGTGTAATAAAGGTTTGCTGCCACTGATGCGTGCGCAGCATCTCTGCATGCTGCTGCATGGCTGGCTCCAGGCAGATAACTACCCCGCACTCATCAAATAATGTCAGTTTATTGCGCAGTTTACTGCGCTGCTTTGCCCCGTGTTTGGATATCTCTTCCATATGTAGCTGATTAAGCAATTTTTTTGTCTGGGGAAATAAACACCAAATTAATCCGCCAAAAAAGTCATGCCAGTTTTCGTTACGGGTGGGTACTTGCCCGGTTGCATAAATATACGCTTCGTAATAGCGACCGTCTGCGCTTAGCGCTTCATTATCAACAAACTTTACTTCTGAGGTATGCGCAAACTGATTAAGCCAGGCTATATCTGGCCCGGGGCTTAGCTTGCCAATATTAAAAAACTGCTCCAGATCGGCAAAGATCGGATTACCCGAAATACATCCGGCGTCCCACCATGGTGGCGGCGTAAATCGGTTTTTTACGTCATTTTTTTGCATAGCTTGTATTTTCTGTTGCTGGCACTGAACGTTTTCAGCGCGAATTACTTAGCTAAAGCGCGAAAAAGCGCTTGCAATTTTATACTGGCATGGCACATTCAGGTGGTACGTTTAGACGTACATACTGCCAAACAAAATGTGTTTATTCGAAATTAATTAATAGAGGTTACCATGTGTTCGATATTTGGGGTGCTTGACATCAGTACTGATGTTAAAGCGTTGCGCCAGCAGGCGCTGCAGTTATCTAAGTTATTACGTCATCGCGGTCCTGATTGGTCAGGTATTTGGAATGACGATAATGCCATTCTGGTGCATGAGCGTCTGGCAATTGTAGATACTGAAAATGGCGCCCAACCGCTTATTAATGATAATCGAAATCACATTCTGGCAGTGAATGGCGAGATCTACAATCATAAGCAACTCGAAAAAGAGCTTGCTACGCCTTACCCATTCAAAACCAAGTCAGATTGTGAAGTTATTCTGCCACTATATTTAGAGCATGGCGCAGATTTTATTGATCAGTTGCACGGTATGTTTGCCTTTATTTTGTATGATGCCGAGCAAAGCCGTTATCTTATTGCCCGCGACCACATTGGTATTATTCCGCTGTACTATGGTTATGACGAGAACGGTCAGCTCTATGTCTCATCAGAGCTTAAAGCGCTGGTACCGGTGTGTAAGCAAATTAAAGAGTTTCCGCCAGGCCACTACTTCGACAGTAAAATAGGTGAGCTGCGCAGCTATTATAAGCGTGACTGGCAAAGCTATGATGCGGTTAAAGACAACCCGGCCAGCGAAGCGGAATTAAAAGCCGCGCTTGAGCACAGCGTAAAAACCCATCTGATGTCAGACGTACCTTATGGTGTGCTGTTATCAGGCGGTTTGGATTCGTCTCTGATTTCCGCTATTGCCCAGCAATATGCCAAACGCCGGGTAGAAGATGATGATCAGTCTGAAGCCTGGTGGCCCCGCCTGCACTCCTTTGCAGTCGGCTTGCCGGGCTCACCCGATTTAGTGGCAGCCCAGAAAGTCGCCGATGCTATTGGTACTGTGCATCATACGGTGCACTTTACCGTGCAGGAAGCACTCGATTCACTGCGCGATGTCATTTACTTCCTGGAAACCTATGATGTCACCACAATTCGTGCCTCTACCCCAATGTACCTGATGGCACGGAAAATAAAGGCCATGGGCATTAAAATGGTGTTATCCGGCGAAGGCTCAGACGAGATTTTTGGCGGCTACCTGTATTTTCATAAGGCGCCGAACGCCAAAGAGTTTCATGAAGAAACATTACGTAAGCTGGACCGCTTACATATGTTTGATTGCAACCGTGCTAATAAAGCCATGTCAGCCTGGGGGATTGAAGCCCGGGTGCCGTTCCTGGACAAAGAGTTTATGGATGTCGCCATGCGCTTAAACCCACAGGCCAAAATGTGCGGCGGTGGCAAAATGGAGAAGCATATTCTGCGGCAGGCTTTTGACGGATTGTTGCCTGATGAAATCTTATGGCGTCAGAAAGAGCAGTTTTCAGACGGGGTTGGTTATAACTGGATTGACAGTTTAAAAGCTCATGCAGCCAAGGAAGTCAGCGATCAGCAGATGGCAACCGCCAGCTTCCGCTTCCCGGTTAATACGCCAGATAGTAAAGAGGCATATTACTATCGGGTAATTTTTGAAGAGCATTTCCCGCATGCCGGCGCTATCAGCTGTGTACCGGGCGGAAAATCAGTCGCCTGCTCTACCCCTGAAGCATTGGCCTGGGATGCCAAAATGGCCGAAATGACCGACCCTTCAGGTCGGGCGGTGCGTGATGTGCACTCCCAGGGCTATTAAGCAATAAACGTTGAACAAGGCCACCTTTAGGTGGCCTTTTTTTATTGCTGCACACCTTGTAAATGGCTAAATTTATATTGCAGGATATAGGCGCTGCAGTAAATAACTGGCACAATAAGCACCTGAATTAACCAAACCACTACTTTCTTGCGGCGGCAAGGCAGTCAGACGATGTACACCACCTTGCCAAGGACAGACATGATGCACTTTTCCCCCTACGTTTTAGCCGGTTGCCTGACAATACTGGCAATAGTCCAAAGTTCTGCAGCCGTTGCTGATGAGCTGCATCTGGCCGGTAAATGGCTGACTGATCAAGCCGGCCAGACACTGGTCGACCCACAGAGCTCCGGTTTAACGTTACGCCACGGTGAGCTTATTCATCTGGGCGATAACAGCGCCGCTGTCAATATGCGCAATATATTGCTCAGAATTAACCCCCACACCGGTCAGCTGAACGCGCCACCGGTAAAAATAACCGTTGCCAGCCACCTGATAAATGGCTGCTTTGCCGAACTGTTGGCCGATTACCCGGACTGGGAATCATTAACCTGGGACCGCCAGGACGATACAACGTTAGTAACGGTAACCGAAGACTCATCGGCCTTCACGTTAAGCCCGGCTTGTGCTGAGCGCTATGCAGCAACCAACTCAACGCCCTACCCAACATTGTTGGTGAAAATTAAAACCGATAAAGCGCTGAGCCAGGCTGAAATTGTTGCAGTCAGGCCTGTGCAGTTTCCTGCTGAAGCACAGGTGGGCAGTTTCAGCAATGACGGAATTGAAGGCCTGGCGTTTGACAACACCGGTAATCTCTATCTTGCGCTTGAGAAAAATCAGGCTAACGCACCGATGATTTTTGTAACGCCTTATACTGCTGACTTTTGGAGTAATGAAGATTTCTTAGCCGTACAAGACAGTGGTTTTCGGTTACCGGTACCCGATGCCAACAACCATCCGATTAACGGACTGGACTATCTGGCTCACCCTGATAGCCGCCACCCGGGTTATCTGGTCGGCGCCGCCCGTAACGACGATCATCTATGGATAATTGATATCAGCCAGCAACAAGCGCCATTTGTTCAGAATATCCGTTTTTATGCGCCAACGGTTTCACCAGCCAGCACAACCAACAACGATACCGGCCGCAACAGTGAAAACTGCCCGGCTTATGAAGAGCTGAATAATACGTCGATTGAAGGTGTTGCCGTGGCCGGCAGTCTGGTTTATCTGGTTAACGATCCTTGGCAAAGTCAGTACCCCAAAAACATCCAGTGCCCGACAAATGCAGCGAAGTTTAAACAGTTTTCACCCCTGCTGTTCCAACTGAATATTGATCCACGCTGGTTTATCCAGCCTACGCAGAATAATACGACGCCAAAATAAGGGGCTCCGTTAAACAATCTGTAGTAAAACTAAGCGCTAGGTCGCACCGCTACCTTCTGCTATTATTACCGGCCAGCCGCTGTTGCTTATGCTGTCATCTTACCAGCTGGCCATACTGCTTTAATAACCCTGTTGCAGGACAATCTATGATTAACCACTTTCGTGTGCTTGGCGTTAAAACCAACGCCAGCGATGAAGATATAAAAAAGGCCTATAAACGCCTGGCCAACCGATACCACCCTGACAAACTGCTGGGGCTGACTGATGATGAAAAACAACAGGCTGCTATTCAATTGCAGCGGGTAAAACAAGCCTACGACGTGCTTGCTGATCCAAAGCAGAAATCGGCATTTATCAAAGACTTTAACAACGTTATCGTTACCGACCCGGCCGCCGCCATGCAAGAGCTATGGGACCAGTACTATTAACCAGTACTAATAAGTAATCTGCTATTATTGTCAGGGTTTATTAAACGTTTTAACACATACTGTTTAACCGGAAAAGGTCGTCCCCTCCTATGGCTGCAAAACTTAATTTAACGCGTATTCGCGCTCTGCAAACTGATGCCAGAGAAAATATCGAATCCTATCTGGATCCGGAAACACCTAAAGCGCTGGAGCAATATACTGCAAAAATGAAAGCCGTATTGTTGCAAGACCCGGAACTGTTGGCCTCGCTGCCTGAGTATCTGCCAGTAGCGCTATATGGCAGGGTTAAGTTTGTACCGGCAGCAAAAGCGAAATGGCAACATTGGCTTAGTACCGGCACAGCGCCAAGCTGGGATGATTTCAAAACGTCTGCCGCCTTTAATAATGCCGATATTGAGCTGGTTAAAGCGATACGCGCTTATTCTGAACCATTGCTGATTGAAAGTTGCGCCGTGTTATTTTTAATGGAATTTGGCGATAACAGCAACACAGCAGGTCATAACGAAATAGCAGCAGACAATGATGAACAGCAAAATGATGATAATGACAGCTATGACGATAACGATTATCGTAGCGACGACTTCAGCAATGATGATTACGAAGACTCAGACGAACCCGGTTACGACAACCAGTATGACGAAATTCGCTTTAACAGAGAGAAACCAGAATGACAAATTTAATTGAAATCGCGGTTGCCGAAATTAAAGAACTTGCTGTTATCGAGCCCAAGCAAGCCAGCAAGAAATTTGAGCTTATCGCCAACACTATGAGCGATGAGCAACTGGTTGAAGTTATAGAAAATATAGATATCGTTACTCTTACTCAGATGAACAGTCAGCACGACATTTCATTTCCGTCTATTATTTCTGAGCTAATGAGCCCGGAACGGATCCGCGATATTGTTTGTCAGCAACCACTGTACTGGGAAGAAAAAATTAAGAATAATGCTGATGAATTACAGCAACATACCTTCGATTTTTTAACCTATCTTATCCGAACTCAGGACAGCGAAGAAAAGCAAGCTGAAATTCTTGAGTGCGTTGCCGAAGACCCGGCCGGGCTATTTTACTTATCAATTCCTTTCATTGAGTTGTACCGTGGCGAAGCGGTTTCTGACGATGATGGCCTGCACGATATGCTGCATGATGAAGAAGAAGATCTGGAAGAAGCCGTTCGCTATACCGAACGACAGATGAACGAAGATGCCCACGGTCTGGGTATTGATGACCCACGCAGTTTACTGGCACTGATCCGCCAGCTGGCACCTCAGGTAGAACAGGCCATTAAAGCCCTTATCCGCAATGAAAACTCAGGTTGGGAAGGCATTATTAATAAGTTTGCCACCGAGCTGGTAATGCAGGCCAAAGAGAAAAACCAGGCCAGTGATGAATTTGCTGAAGTGGACGATATGTTCAGCTTTCTCGACTAACCCCGCAGTAAAAGGATAAAACATGCAGTTAATGGTTCGGGATGGCAGTAGCGGCCCTTTTTTAAGCGTTGTTATTAATAAAGCCCTGGCAACAGAGCAATTGAGTACTGCCCAGTTGCAGCAAATTAAAAGTAAAGCCGTGCTGATGAGCCTGAAGTTCGCCGATAAGTTTTACAATAAATATAAAATGCACTTGCTGGAACAGGCGGCTCACGATGTGATTGGCGTGGTCAGCCTCGGCTTACAGGAACTGGCAGATAGCGATCCACAGCGGGCATTACACCTGCTACTGGCACCCGAAGGCCTGGTAAAACCTTTTCAGAAAGGCTGGACAATGCTTAGTACTGTTAGCAGAAAAAGCGGCGCAAAATCACTATATGGTGAAGTAGACGAGCAACTGTTACAGCTACTTTCCAGCCCACCTGATGCGGAAGACTGGTCTGGCTGGCAACATTATCAGCAGGCATTAACCGAGCATCGGCGCAGCCAGTCGATGCAATTGCTGCAACAACAGTTTTATGTCCGCAGCCATTTTGACGAATTTGAACATTTCAGCCTGGAAGAAGTGCTGGCAGAAGTGGTGTTTTATCGGGCACTGACTGGCGGCGACAAAGTGCGGCAGGATTTAAAAAAGCGTCTGCACACCATTACTTTGCAACCGCACTGGTTCAGTGAAACCTTTTTCACAATGCAAACGGAAGCAACACTGGCTGAATTACCCGGAGCCAACGCTGATGCAATTCGCCACGATTTAGGGCAGCATTTTGTACCTGCACTGGTGCGGACACTTAAATTTGCCCGCGATTACCAGGCGTTGGCAAAACAAGATGCCTCACCTGAAAAGCTGGATGCATTTGAGGGTAAGCAAGGTCTAACAAATCCGCTACTGGGCTGGCCACAGTACCTCGAGCTGTAAAACGCTAACGTTGCAGCAGGCCGGAGCCTAATGTCAGGTTACGGCGTTGCGCCGGGCCCATACGGCAAATAGCGAGGCGCTGCCAAACATCAGCAGGCTATAAACGCTGGGCGCGATCGACATCGCCGGGCTTTGCAAAATGCCCGTGGTAATTAACAATGCCAGGGTGCCATTTTGCAGGCCAACTTCCAGACAAATAGTCCGGGCCTGACGTTCCTGCTTTAACAGCCATTTACCCGCGTAGTAACCCAGCAGCATGGTAACAATATTTAATGTCAGTGCTGCGGGCCCTGCCTTGGCAATATAGCGGCCAAGATCATCGCCCAAATCAACAGCAATAGTAACAATAAGAAGCAACAGCACAATAATAGCAAACCTGCTGATCACCGGTTCAGCTGCTTTAGCAAAGGCCGTGAATTTTGCCCGTAACACCATACCTGCTATAACCGGTAGCACGCTAACAATCATCAGAGTAAGCCAGGTTTGCAGCAACGGCAGCTTTAGCGAGGATTCTGCGCCACCATAATAATTAATGGCCCAGGCCGCTAACAACGGTATGGTAAAAGGGGTAATAAAGCCCACTACTGCAGTTAACGATACTGACAAGCCAACATCGGCCTTACTCAGATAACTGTATAGGTTAGAGGTTGTGCCGCCAGGACAAAGCGCCAGAATAAACAAACCTATCGCCAGTTCCGCCTGTAATGAAAACAACGCAATAACCGCTACTGCGGCTAACGGCAATAAAAGTAACTGGGCTAGAGCCCCGGCAATAAAGGCTTTGGGAGCTGCAAATACCCGGCTGAAATCGGCCGGTCGCAAGCTCATGCCAACACCGGTCATGATAAGAATAAGCGCCAGAGGCAATCCGATCTGGGTTAGGGAATTAAACATCAATGTTCCTGTTTTTTAATTCAGATTACCGCAATTAACCTTAGCTGTCAGCTAGCCCGCTTTGGGCGCACTTGCGGTGTTATTTTTTGCCAGCATAGATGCTTCTGCCCTGGCTACTTTCTCACCGACTAACACCGCCCCCCAACGCCGCAGCAATTCAAACCCTGCCAGACAGGCAGTCACCGCCAGCAGAGCCAGTAACATTCCACTCATCCCCAGTCGCTGCTGCTCTGAGTATAAGGTCCAGATAAACTGCCCGACACATAACGTCGCAACGACTAACAGCGTCGGTTTTCGACCAATTTTAGCAACAATAAATACCCCCAGCGGCGCGCCTATTGCCACCACCGGCGCCGCAGCCAGCCAGTTTTCAAATACGCCTGGCGCCAGGCCCTGACCTGAAACGGTTTTAACCAGTACACCCAGTACCGAGGTAAAGGCCATAATAACCACCGAGGTGGGAATAGCGATTTTTAAATCGGCGCGGCATAGCAGCACCAATGCGGTATACAACACCATATCAATACCGACGCCGGTTACAGCGGCTACGGTTGCTCCGGCCAGCACGCCAATCCACAAGCCCAGTTTAAAATCCCAGCGCTCATCAAAATCGGTCATGCCGGTATGGCCGGCAATTTCATTTAAACGAAACAGATGCAGTAAGCCAAAACTGGCCCAGACTATGGCAAACAGCAGTTTAATCCACAGCTCAGGAATATAAGGGGCAATAAAGAAAATACCCAGCGGCGTGCCGAGCAAGGCGCCCAGCATCGCGCCTTTGAGTGTTGCCCAGGCTAATGGCTGACGCCTTGCCAGAATAAAGATTGCGGCACTGGTCATGCCGATAGACTGAATAGCAAAACTGAAATCCCGGCCCAGGCTGGCCGGCAGCTCAAATAGCAGCACTAACACCGGGAAACCTACCGTCCCCCCACCCATTGGCGTAGAGCCAGCTGCATAGCTGCCAACGGCCATTGCCACAGCCATGGGCCAGTGCGCTAAGGCAGTTGGCCAATACCCCATACCAGCCACTAAAAACAGCCATACCCCATAAAAGCAAGCCAGCCAGAGCAACCAAAGCCATAGCTTTTGTTTTAACACCGCTTTTGCTGGCGGGAGTAACGTCATACGACCCATCCTGAATAGGTTAATTTTCTGTTTTTATAACAAAGCTTTAATAGCATTTCCCAGGCCGTCCAGAGTAAGCGGAAACATGCGTTTTGCCATTAGCTGGTAAATCAGATCAATAGAATAATAATGGCTCCACCACTGCTCTGGTTGCGGGTTCAGCCAGACTGCTTTCGGGTACTGGCTGAGTAGCCTCTGCAACCACACTTTACCCGGTAACTCGTTAAAGTGCTCAACACTACCACCCGGATATTCAATTTCGTAAGGGCCCATAGTCGCATCGCCGACAAATATCAGCTTATAGTCGCTGCCGTAGGTATGAATAATGTCGTCTACCTTTACCTGTTCGGTATAGCGACGTTTATTATCGCGCCACACACCCTCATATACGCAGTTGTGAAAATAAAAAAACTCCAGATGCTTAAACTCGGTTTTAACGGCGGCAAACAGTTTCTGGCACTGCTCGATATGGTCATCCATCGAGCCGCCGACATCAAAAAACACTAATAACTTTATCGCATTATGCCGCTCACGGATAAACCGTAAGTCCAGCCAGCCTCCCTGCTCTGACGTGGCCTGAATGGTACCCTGTAAATCCAGTTCGGTTTCTGCACCACTGCGGGCGAACTTGCGCAATTGCTTAAGTGCCAGTTTTATACTGCGGTTATTCAGCTCGCTGTCAGTGTCTAAGTCTTTAAACTCACGCTTATCCCATACTTTTACAGCCCGGCGCGCACCACTTCCTTGCTGGCCAATGCGCACGCCCTCAGGGTTAAAGCCATAAGCACCAAAAGGTGAGGTGCCGCCAGTGCCGATCCATTTATTACCGCCCGCATGTTTTTTTTGCTGTTCTTTTAAGCGCTCATGCAGCGTTTCCAATAACTTATCCAGGCCACCCAGGGCTTGTAGCTTAGCCTTTTCTTCGTCACTTAGCTTGCGCAGTATCTCAGGTACCAACCATTCCGGCGGTATGCTGGCAGCGATATCGACTTGTGCTACACCTTCAAAATAATCGGCAAATGCCCGGTCGAATTTATCGTACTGAGTTTCATCTTTTACCAGGCAGAGCCGTGACAACTGATAAAACGCCTCGGTGTCGGCAAAAACCACCTGCTGTTTTAATGCATTCAGTAAATCAAGCAATTCGGTAATACTGGTTTTTAAGCCGTATTTGCGTAGGGTAAAAAAGAAATCAATTAGCATCTTAGTTGCCCGAGTAACAGGGTGAGACTGGAAACTCGTTTTGGTCGGCGCAGAGTGTCTGAGCGCAGGCGCCAGCCGGAGCGAGTTGCTGCGATGAGCCAAAAGGAGTATTGCAGTCGATCCCGGCGAACAGAGCACACGCTACAACCATAGTTAACGACCTTGTCTTTTTGCCAAAAAAGCCAGCTTTTCTACCAGCGCCACATCCTGCTCATTCTTAAGCAATGCGCCAAACATTGGCATCAGGCCACCTTTTTGCTGTTTGTCGGTGAGCACCTCGGCCGGGATATCTTCGGCCAATAGTAATTTAAGCCAATCTAACAGCTCAGAGGTTGATGGCTTTTTCTTTAAACCCGGCAGTTCGCGCAGTTCAAAGAATATTTCCAGCGCGGTACTTAATAACTGCTGCTGAATATTGGGATAATGCACCGCAACAATCGCCCGCAATGTATCGGCATCAGGAAAGCGAATGTAATGAAAGAAGCAACGGCGCAAAAAGGCATCTGGCAGCTCTTTTTCGTTGTTAGAAGTAATAATAACAATCGGTCGCTCTGTGGCACGAATTTGCTCACCGGTTTCATGGACATAAAATGCCATCTGATCCAGTTCGTGCAATAAATCGTTTGGAAACTCTATATCAGCTTTATCAATTTCATCTATCAGCAGCACCGGGCGTTTTTTAGCCGTAAAGGCCTGCCATAGCTTGCCGGCACGAATATAATTATTAATATCCTGTACCTTGTCACTGCCCAGCTGACTGTCGCGCAGCCGCGATACCGCGTCATACTCATATAAACCGTGCTGCGCTTTAGTGGTAGATTTAATATGCCATTGAATAAGTTCAGTGTTCAGACTTTGTGCCAGCTCTTCTGCCAATCGGGTTTTACCTGTACCCGGTTCGCCTTTAATCAACAGCGGTTTCTCCAGGGTTACTGCAGCATTGACTGCCAGTGACAGTTCGCCAGATACAATATAATTATCAGTACTTTCAAATGCCATCTTGATCCTCTTCAGGCTAAATTTCGGGCTACAATCTATGCTAAAGTGAAATGATATAAGTTATAGCCAAACGCTACTTCACCTTTTATGCTGCTGGCGTATTCTTATAACCAAATTCTTTGTAATTGGAGCTTTTTATGGCAAACGTATTTGCAGACCACTCATTGTCTATCGGCCGTACCCCTTTGGTCAAATTAAACCGCACCGTAACCGGTGGTGCCAATGTTTACGCTAAAATTGAATCACGTAACCCCAGCTTCAGTGTTAAATGCCGCCTGGGTGCAGCCCTTATCTGGGACGCCGAAAAGCGCGGTGTATTAACAGCAGAGAAAGAAATTATCGAACCTACGTCAGGCAATACCGGTATTGCGCTGGCGTTTGTCGCAGCCAGCCGTGGTTATAAATTAACCCTGACCATGCCAGCGACCATGAGCCTTGAACGCCGCAAGCTGTTAAAAGCACTGGGTGCCAATCTGGTATTAACTGAAGGTCCGAAAGGCATGAAAGGCGCAATTGAGAAAGCCCATGAAATTCTGGCTTCTGATCCAAACCGCTATGTGTTGTTGCAGCAGTTTGAAAACCCGGCAAACCCGCAAATTCACGTAGATACCACAGGCCCGGAAATTTTTAATGACCTCGACGGTAAAGTTGATATTTTTATCGCCGGTGTCGGCACCGGCGGTACTATTACCGGGGTAAGCCGCTATTTAAAGCAGGTTAAAAACCTGCCACTTCACAGCGTTGCAGTAGAACCGGTAGAATCGCCGGTAATCAGCCAGGCTAAAGCAGGTGAAGAGTTAAAACCGGGGCCACACAAAATTCAGGGTATAGGTGCCGGCTTTATTCCGGGCAACCTGGATTTAGAGTTGATAGATGAGGTAGAAACCGTCAGCAGTGAAGACGCCATTGCCGCCACTCACCGCCTGATGCGTGAAGAAGGTATTCTGGCAGGTATTTCCTCGGGCGCAGCATTAGTGGCAGCCCAGCGCCAGGCAGCTAAACCGGAAAATGCCGGCAAAAACATTGTCGTTATCTTGGCAAGTGCCGCAGAGCGTTACTTATCCAGCCCGTTATTTGCAAATATTTTTACCGAGCAGGAATTGCAACCCTAAGCTTAATGTTGCTATTACAAAGGCCGCAATATGCGGCCTTTTTTACTTTACAGTTGCTGAAAAAACTTCCACACTGCTTTCCTGGTTATACTAAAAAGGCAGTTGCAGATGAAACTGGTGTACACATTAATACTTAGCCTGTTACTGCTTAGTGCCTGCGGTGAAAAACCTAAAAGTAATGCACATTGGGGCACGCCTGAGCACATCGCCACCGAGTTTTTTCATGCACTTTATAACGATAAAGATTTGGAAAAAGCCAAAAGCTTTTGTACCGAAGAATTTGCCGCTTTACTGGATTCTTACGTCACCCCCCGTCAGGTTGCCAGAACCTTAATGAATATGTCTTATGATACCGTCACCATCGAAGTAAACCGCAGCGGCCAGAACCTGCGTCAGCAATATGATGACGATGCCGATGTGACGCTGGTGTTCAGTGGCGAGCATGACGGCAAACAGGTAGATAACCTGCGAACCGTCAGCCTGATAAAAAAAAGTGGCAACTGGCTGGTCACATCTGTAAAAACTGACCCTTTCAGCAGTACCGCCACCTTCTGACGACGTAACGTTATTGACGGTTGTTACTCACTGTGACTTTTTGGCAAAGAAGTCCCGTAATTGTTGCTGACATGCATCACTTTTTAGCAACTCACCGAAAACCGCCAGCTCAGTAGCAATAGCTTTATCAGCCTTGCGTTTCATTTTCCCTCGTAATAACGCTTTGCTGTGTTGCACGGCGTCAGCAGGCAGTTTGGCCAGCTCAGCGGCTTTAGCTGCTACAAAACCGAGCAACTGGTCACTGGCAACCTGTTGATTAACCAGGCCCATCGCCACCGCCTGCGCCGTATCAAAAGACTCGCCCAGCAACAAGTATTGTGCAGCCCGTTGATAGCCAATCAAATTCGGCAACAACAAACTCGATGCCGCCTCAGGGCACAGCCCCAACTGACTAAATGGCATCTGAAAGCGACATTGTGGCGCAGCATACACCAGGTCACAATGCAGCAGTGCCGTTGTACCAATACCAATTGCCAGGCCAGCGACCGCAGCCACTATAGGTTTAGTAAAGGCGTTAAGCTGATACAAGAAGGCAACAGTAGGATGGTTAGCATCCAGTTCACCGGCAGACAGAAAGTCCTGCAAATCATTGCCACTGGAAAAACAACTCGTCGAACCCTGCAGCACCACGACTTTAATCTCAGGATCACGCTCTGCTGTAGCCAGCGCCTCTGTCAACTGGCGGTACATTGCCAGACTTAACGCATTTTTCTTGTCTGGCCGGTTAAGGCTGAGGGTCAGTACCCCTTCAGCACTCTGGCTAATGCTTACTGTCATAGTATGTCTCTTACTTATGCATCAATTTGGGTAATTGTTATTATGGTCAGTCATTATTCCGGCTGTTAAAAACCCGCAGCGGTGCCTTCACGCCGCGGATCAGCGACCCCCTCCAGAGCATCCGCTTTAACCTCAATTGCATGAATACCAGAATTTAAATCCTGAACCCGGACCTTATAGCCCATCGCTTCCAGTTCAGGTGCCAGTTCAGCCAGCGGTGTGCCGGCTTCCAGCGCAAGATAATCGTTACGATGGGTAAAACGCGGCAAATTTATCGCCTGCTCCAGATTTAACTGCCAGTCCAGCACAGCAACCAGATTCTGCGCAACATAATTTATAATTCTGCTGCCGCCGGGCGAGCCAGTCAGCAGCTTCAGATTGTTGTGCTGATCAAATACCATCATTGGCGCCATTGAACTACGTGGACGCTTTGAGCCTTCAACCCGGTTGGCGACCCGTTTGCCGTCAACCTCTGCCCGTAAACTGAAGTCGGTAAGCTGGTTATTCAGTAAATAGCCGTTGACCATCAGTCCGGAACCAAACACATTCTCAATGCTGGTCGTCATGCTGACCGCATTGCCATATTGATCCACCACTGACAAATGGCTGGTATTTTCAAACTCTGGTGCAGTGGCATCAGCCAGCGGTGCTGCACCTTGCGGTTGCCCTGCGGCCACTGTCTGCAAATTTTTTTCAGGATCAATCAATTTGGCCCTGCTGGCTAAATATGCCGGCTCAAGCAACCCTGCTACCGGTACCGGGCTAAAGTCAGCATCTGCCAGATACCGCTCTCTGTCAGCAAAGGCTAACCTTGCTGCCTGACTAAGTAAATGTACCGCCTGCGCAGATCCTGGTTGCACTTGGTCCAGTTCAAATGCCGACAAGATACCCAGGATCTGTAGTACCGCGATGCCACCAGAGCTTGGCGGTGCCATGCCACATATCTGGTATTGTCGGTAGGGTTGGCATAAAACCTCGCGCTCGACTGCCTGGTAATGCTTTAAATCATCTAATGATATTGCTCCCGGGTTAGTGGCCGCAGTTTGCACCCTTGCTACCAGTTCTTCAGCATTTTTGCCCTGATAAAAAGCAATAACGCCCTCTTTGGCGATAGCTCTGAGGACCCTGGCATAATCCGGATTGGTAATCGTCTGTCCGGCGGTAAGTGGCTGGCCACCGGGATAAAAATAATCTTTAGCCGGCGCCAGGGTTTTCACCCCCTCATTCCAGCCCATGGCAAGATGCCTGGCCATCCGCGGCGTTACGTCAAAACCCTGCTCGGCAGCAGTAATCGCATCATCGAATAATGCCGGCCACGGCAAGCGCCCATATTGTTGATGAGCCATGGCCAGTGCTTTCAATACCCCTGGTACACCAACTGACTTGCCACCGACATAGGCTGCACGCCAATCCAATGGTTTGCCGTTGCTGGTAAACAAGTTACCATCGACGGCTGCCGGAGCAGTTTCACGACCATCGAAACTGGTCAGACGCTGGCCAGCTTTGTGCCAGTGCAATATAAAAGCCCCACCACCAATGCCTGAGCTTTGTGGCTCTACCAGCCCGAGCATTAACTGGGTTGCAATGGCAGCGTCAACCGCACTGCCCCCTTTGGCCAGAATTTTCTGTCCCGCTTGTACAGCAAGCGGGTGCGCGGCAGCCACCATAGCCTGTTTGCTGCGGATAAGTTGCTGATGAGTTAAGCCGGTAGCTGCCTCAGGTTCACGAATTTCCTGCGCTGGCGGTGAACTGACGGCCGCCACATGACTGCTTAGCAACACGCTGATATTAATAAACAACAGATAAAACAGCTTCATATCACGCTCTCTCTTTATGCAGCTTTACACCCTAACCAGAAGCGTCAGCCAGATCAAGCGGCTTCAGCGTTATCAATCAACACAAACCAAAATACCGCTTGATATTACCGATAAATTAGTTTGGGATAACGCTACTTTTACCTTAGATATCGCACTTTTTTTGCGATATTTGATTGTTGTTTAACAGGCGGAATCAGACAAGGCAGTTATGCAGACCTTTCTAAAAGTTAACCGGGCCTATCTCCCATTTTGCGGCTTACTACTGCTGGCGGTTTTGTTATTTATGTTGCCCCAGTCGCAACAGCAGCTATTGGCATATCAGCGGTTTGCGCTGGCAGACGGTGAACTGTGGCGCTTGTTCAGTGGTCATTTGCTGCATTCAAACTTATATCATTTGCTGTTAAATGGTGGCGGTCTACTGATCATCATGTTGCTGCATGCCGGTTACCAGCGCCAGATGTCACTGCTGTGGCAGCTACTGGTTAGTTCATTACTGATAAGCTTGCTGCTCTACTGGCTGAACCCTGAGGTTCAACGTTACGTTGGTTTATCAGGTGTTTTACATGGTTTATTGTTCTTTGGCGCATTACTGGATATTAAAACCAGAAAAACCGGTGGTGTGTTACTTACTGCTGGAATTCTGGCAAAAATTGCTTATGAGCAGTATCAGGGGCCAGACGCTGAACTGGGCCAGCTAATCAGTGCAACCGTGGCCATTGAGGCGCATTTATATGGCGTAATCAGTGGTGCGCTGCTGTTTGCGCTGTTCTTGCTAAAAAGCTGGCTTGCTGGCAACAGCCGCAACAATAAGCACTAGCCTTTTACTAACCGGGCACGGGCCTGCTCGACCACTGCTTTAAATAAGTGACGCTGGCGGCGCAGAAAAATTAAAAACTCCGGATGCCATTGAACACCCAGCACAAAATCTTGGCTGGGGTCTTCCACTGCCTGGATGATGTTGTCCAAATCGTGGCCAACAATCTGTAAATTGTTACCCAGCTTGTTAATTGCCTGATTATGTAGACTGTTAATCCGGGCTTTATCACTCTGGAAAATTTGTTTTAAAGCCGATCCCCGCTCTGTCAGACACAAGGTTTTCAGGGGTAATATTGTCCAGCGATGTGACGTATGCCGGCGCTGTTCTGTCAGTTGCTGAAATAGACTGCCGCCCCGACTGACGTTTAACAACTGGGCGCCGCGACAAATGCCCAACAGCGGCAAGCGTTCAGCCTCTGCTTTTTTAATTACCGCAAGTTCCAGCTCATCACGCGCCGGATCATATTTAGGGTGTACTTCAGCCTTGGCGGCATACAACACCGGATCAATATCATGGCCTCCCGTTATTACTACACCATCAAATAATTTAACATCAACCTTATCTGACGGTCTTATCTGTAGTGGTTTCCCGCCATACCAACGCAAGGCCAGCGCCACCAGAAACCGCGGTCCGAAAGCACCGCGCTCTGGTCCGGTTATGGCAATTACCGGCTTAGCCATGTTTGCTCCACCTTGCTTATCCACGACGCGGTAGTACTATTCAGTTTTGCCAGATGCTGCCGGTAAGCAGCCATACAATCGGCCAACCGCTGATGATCTGCAGCCAGAAACTCAACCTCGGCCCAGCCATCCCAGGCATGCTGCAACCCCCACTCTTTGCGATGAATTTCACAACTGGGCAAACGATAATGAAAAGCTGGCCGCGCTTTAATTAACTTGTCATCCGTTACGGCTCTGACTCGTTTTTGGTCTAAATGCAGGAATAGCGGCAGACAATCCAGAGCCCGGTTACGGCTCGGGTTAAATTCAAGATAATCGTCGATCAGTTCACTTAGTGCCGGCTGATACGCTGAATCGGTAATTTTTTGCTGATATGCCTTTGGATAGGGTTCAATATACGAAGTCAGGCTACGGACAACATCAATATGCTCGCGCTGGCGTAACCAGTCTTGCAGGCACACAAATGCCTGAATGATCTGCCGCAGTGTGGTTGCGTCTGCTGACGGAATTTCCGGATTAAGTTGCAGTCCAAACGCGTACTGCAGCGATTCAGACGAGCCTTTGGCACCGTGCTGATGTAACAGCGCGATCAAATCAATCACCTCATCCAGCCGGGCATAGGGCAATGGCGGCGTCACTAATTCCAGTGGAACCACTTTTTTGGCTACAGCAGCCAGCAAGGACTCCAGCGACTCCTGCAGATTATCTGTTATCGAGTCGGCATCAAAGCTCTGTTCGCCCATTTTGGTTAAACGCTGAAAATCCAGCTCAAGCAGCCAGTCGCCAGCTTTATCGCCGCTCATTTTGTAACGATAACGGCCCGCTGCTGCCAAGTTTAGTTTAAGCTGAGCTGCAACTAACTGCGCTACGTCAGACAGCTCCAGACCACTGAATTCTATTTCAATACCAAATCGCCGGGTTTTACCAGCGTAACTGGTTCGCCAGGGTAAGGCTTGCAAGGGTCGACCGCTCAAAAACACCTCGAGTTCTGTCTTTTAAGCCAGCCTAAGGTAGTAGCCAGGCCTTGTCAATTAGCCGGGCAAGTGCAGCAATGACCGTTACTTTAGGTTAAACTACCTGAGAACCTTCACAGGAAGAGGTTGTTTTGAAAACTATTTTTCGCTCAAGCTGGCCACTGTTTCTGGGTGTCGCCATTGTTGGTATGACTACCGGGCTGCAAAACACCCTGCTTTCTTTACGCGCAGAACTGGAAGGCTTTGCCAGCGTCAGTATTGGTTTGATGCTGACCGGCTATTTTATTGGCTTTTTACTGGGCTCAATCCGGGCACCAAAAATGATTATGAGGGTCGGCCATATCCGTGCCTTTGCTGCATTGGCAGCGATGGCGTCTATCAGTATTTTATTGCATGCTATCTGGGTGAATACTTATGCCTGGTTTGTATTGAGATTGCTATCAGGTTTTTGTTTCTCGGCCATTTTCGTGATTGCCGAAAGCTGGGTAAATGATAAAGCCAACAATCAGAACCGTGGCACCTTATTATCTCTTTACGTTTCGATGTTGTTTGGTGGCATTGGTTTGGGCCAATTTTTAATTACCGTCGGCGACCCGCGCGATTTTATCCAGTTTACCTTAGTGTCAGTGCTGATTAGCGCCGCTGTTATTCCGCTGCTCATTACCAAAACGCCGGCCCCGACGTTTCAGCAGGCAGAAAAAATGCCGGTGCGTCAGTTGCTGAAAATGGTGCCACTGGGCGTACTGGGCTGTTTTATTCTGCAATTTGGCTATGCCTCAATGTTTGGCTTTGGCCCGGTTTATTTCTCCCGGCTGGGCTTGTCGCTACTGCATATTGCCAGCCTGATGGCGATATTTATCTTTGGCTGCCTTTGTATGCAGTTTCAATTAGGTAAACTATCCGATCGCTTCGATCGAAAACTGATTATGACAGTGTGTGGTTTTGGTTCCAGTATTATTGCGATATGGCTGGCACAGCTGACAGCAGCCAGTGGCTGGCAGCTGTATCTTGCATGTTATCTGTTTGGTGCCCTGTTCTTGCCCCTTTATTCGATGGCTATCGCGCATACCAATGATCATCTGGCAAAGCAGCAAATGGTGGCAGCCAGCAGTGTTCTGATCCGGGCAAATGGTCTGGGCGCTATTGGTGGTTTATTGTTATCAGGCGTGTTACTGGATAAATTTGGTAGTGCCGTGTTTTTCTATTTTATTGGTTTGTTACCCGCCCTGGTAGCACTGATGGCGTTCTATCATTACTGTTTCAGGCGTCACACCAGCCAGCGGCCTCACTCCAATGCGGTGTCACCTACCCAGGTAACCCAAACCATGATTAATAATGCGTTAAATGATGATTAAGGCTGCCAGATAGCCGTTTCTGCACTAACGCGCCACACCAGATAACTGGCGTATTCGGCAATCAGCTTGCTGTATAAGTCGTAATTGCTAAGATTAACCGTGAGCATGCAGTTCCAGCTGCAATTCAGTGGCCGGAAAGTCTGGCTGCTTACGGTACTCAGCCCGGCATTCAGCTGATGATACTCAATTAGTTTAGTTACCCGCCAGCCATGAAAGTCGCTGGTAATAAATTGCAGTCGTTGCCGTTGATTTAACCGCTGACTCAAACTGCTGAATTCCTGATAAGTGTTGTCTCCGGCATTAAAGCAATCAAGCACCAACGGCTGTTGCTGCTGGCTTAACAGATATTCCTGATAAGGCTGACAGTAGCGGGTGGTAACAATAACCGGCGCACTCTGCCCACCAAGTACCTCGCCAAGCCGATCCAGTCTGGCCCGGGCGCATGCCGGCATCGCGTCAGCCGAGCCACCACACCCCAGCACAATATAGGTGCTGTTGCTTTGTGGTAAACTACTGCCGCCAATCTGTGCTGCATAATGGCTGCGCACCATATTCGCAAAATAAGTATTGCCAGCCAGATAAAAGCCCAGCAGAAGCAGCCACAGGCCTTTTTTCCTATAAAAAATACAGGCTAACAATAGGCAATACAGGAAAATATTCTGTGGATATAAAAAGGGTTCAAGCAGATCTTTCATCGGTGCCCCTTATCAGCGCGGAGTCCTGCCCTGTAGCTGAACGTTGCAGATATGTATTAAATACGGCGGCATTTAGCAGTGCCCAGGGCAACCAAAGCATACCTGAGGTAATCACATGCCCGGCCAGCATCGCCACCCCCAACAGCAACAGGTTAATAAATAAAACCGTTGACGCCAATGGATGCCGGTTTAACCGGCCGTAACAACTGTAGCAAAACCGGCCAAACGTCATGCAAAATATAAGCCCGCCCGCAACACCATAGAATACCAGCAAATCAACCAGATCAATTTCAACAAAATACTTTTTCAGCAATACGCTGACACCGGCAACCCCGACTCCGAATACTCTGTGCAATAGTTGGTAATGCTGTTCAGTCTGCTGCCAGACCACAGTTAAATACAAGTCGCGGGATGAAAGCAAAATGCCGGCAATGCCACGCTGTTGATAAGCATACGCAAGCTTGTCATATAACCCCGCTGCACGCAGCAGCGGCTCCGCGTACCATATAACTAGTAATACTCCGCACAATGCCAGCAGCAAAAACGCAGCCAATGACCTGGCATACTGCCGGTAAAAACCGGGTTGTACCGCCAATAGTGGTATCGCAGCAACCAGCAGTAAGCTGCCGAGCAAGCCGGTTTTGGTCAGCAGTAACAGGGCACTGCCTATCGTTAACGTGCTAACTAACAGATAGCACACTTTGTGTGCTGGCCAGCTTCGCCATAACAGCCAGCCACTGACAACCAATAACACTGCTGCCAGCTCATTAGTGGAATAGAAAAAACCTTTTACACCCAGAAATGGCTGAGCTACGTTATCCATTGGCTGATATGCAGTGTAACCGAAACCCAGCAGGCCGAGCGTCAGGTTAAGAATAATGACACTGTAACTAATCAGCATCAGCCGATCTGCCATCACCAGAAAAGCGTCGGGATAACGGCGGCAAAATTGCAGTAAAAAACTGAACGCCAGCAGTGGCGCCAATGCTTTAAGCAGTAATGGCACTTCGTAGCCGGCAAACTGCGCTGCGCTATGTTCGCTCAGTGCCGGAATTGTCAGATAGCTGTATACCGGCCCGCTTAGCCCCAACAGCAGCAGGACCGTTAGTAATAACAGGCTTTTGTTGCGCCAGAGTATCAGCTGCCAGACCAGCAGAGTTAACAGCAAACCTTTAAACATCAGCGACCAGGGAAACGCCAAAGTCGTTTGTTGCAACGCGCCACTGATGCTGTCAATCAGCAGAAACCAGGGTGCCAGGTAAAACACCACAAATGCCGGCCAGCTGCCTGTACTGAGCATCGGTCTGCCGGCCAACCGGCTCGGCAGAATTGAGTTTAAAAGAAATGCTGGCAGCATTATTTTTTGAATAACCCCAAGAATCCTTTACTGAACAACCGGATCCGCATACTGCTTAGCCAGGCCATTTTTTGCTTAAGGTAATACCGGCTTTTCAATGTGAACAAGCCAAACCGCCACTGACGGATCAGATCCAGTAAACTTAATGGCTGCTTTTCCATCATCAGCCGGTAGAACATCTGATTCTGTAAATTGCGCTCGCTCATTAACGGGCGGTGCTTGGCAACAAACTGCTTATGCGCATCCAGTCGTTTTGGAGAGTTAGTGATCCTGCCAAGCTCATGACCAACATTAACCTTATAACTGGCATCACTTATTCGCCTGGCGGGCCCGTAAGCTGCCACCACCCGAACCCACATATCATAATCCTGAAATGCAGCCAGCCCCTCGTCAAAACCCTGTAGTTGCAGCATTCGTTCACGCTGAACCAGTGCCTGATTTGATAAAGAATGTAAATCAAGTAAGGCGCTTAACGTCACGACTTCATCCGTGGCAAACAGGGTTTTCTGCACGCTGCCATAATCCCAGATGTAACCCGAGCATACGCAGCTGTACTGTGGATCGTACGCTTTATAAAGGCTACTGAGACGATGTGGTAGAAACTCATCATCATCGTCGATCCCGGTAACAAATTCGCCTCGCGCTTCGTTTATTGCCCGGTTGCGGGCAGCACAGGCTCCTTTGCCTTCAGGTTGCCGGAAAAACCGGACCCGCTCATCATTTATGTATCTGTTGGTCAGGCTCGGCCAGGTATCATCGGTAGACGCATCATCAACAACCAGCAGTTCAAAGTTCGGATAATCCTGAGCCAGTACAGAGTCAATCGCCCGGCATGCCATCGCTACCCGGTTGAAAGTTGGCATATAAACACTGATTAATGGCCAGTTTTGTTGTGAATTCATGCTCGTCATCCTGTTACACTTTACCGGTCCAGTACCACCACAAATAACGCAGTAAACCAAGCTGCCTGCCAATCCGGCTGGGTTGTAATGCCAGCCGGTAGGCCCACTCCAGATTCAGTTTACACCACAGGGCCGGCGCACGTTTCACATTGCCGGTATAAACATCGTAAGTGCCGCCAACGCCCATATAAAAACAGTCTGGGTAGGCCTTTTGTAAGCGCTGGATCAATAATTCCTGTTTGGGTGTGCCCATAGCAACACTGACAATTTTCGGTTTTGTCTGTTGTAACTGCGCAATTAATGCCGCCTCGTCACTAAAATAACCATCGACAGCGCCTGCCAGACTGGTTCCTGCGGCCAGCAGCTTGTCCCGGGTTTGCTCCAGCACTTCGGGTTTGGCACCAATAATAAATACTGGTACCTGATAACGGGCGGCACGCTGCATCAGCTCCTGCCACAGCTCACAGCCCGGGATCCGCTCTACATGCCGCCCCAAACGACGGCGCATTGCCTTCACCACACCAATGCCGTCCGCGTAGCGAATATCAGCGGCTTCAATCACCTCACGTAACTGAGTATTACGGCTGGCTGTCAGCACCTTTTCAGGATTAATGGCAATAGCAGAACCGGCAAATACCGGGCCCTGTTCCGGTACAATAAACTGCAACAGCGCGGCCATATTCTTAAAAGCAGCGACGTTTATCACCCCAATCTTTACCTGCTCTGGCATCGCGGTTTGTCTAGCTTCTGACATAACTTACCTTTCCTGATATAAACGAATAAGTTTAGCGGCGACACCACTGACCAGACATTGCTCAGCCGACGCTCTGGCTGCCAGCTGCATCTGCTGGTAACGCTCAGACGACAATTGCCAGACTCTGGTTAAAGCAAGGTGTAGCTCAGCAATAAGCTGTTGTTCATTCAGTGGCGTTTGCTCACTGTTCTGTGCCACCAGATAGCCGTTCTCCCCTTCCCTAATCTGTGCTCTGGCACCATCGGTAAAGGTAGCAACAACAGGCGTGAAACACGCCATCGCTTCAGCCATAACCAGGCCAAATGACTCATGCCGGGACAAACTGATAAAACAGCGGGCTTGCTGATATAACCCGGCCAGTTCGCTGGCCGATTGCGGGCCTGCTAACCGAACATTTGGATAGAGCCTTACTGCATCAGTAAGCTGACTGTGCATTGGTCCGGCGCCGGCAATCACCACCTTTTGTTGCTGTAATAACGGTAACAAGGCAATTAAGCGGTCTATGCCCTTGTTCTGATCCAGGCTTCCTACAAAAAGTAAGTCTATCGACTTGTTGCTGAACTCCAGCTGAGGAACAGCAGCATAACTATCTGCAATACCGGCAGACAAAACAGTATTTTGCGGACACGGCAGGCAAAACCGGTGTTTCAGCGCATCGCTGGTGAAAATCCAGTGGTTAACTTTAGAGGCACACCAGCGGTACCAGAAACCGGGTGGCTGATATTTATAGATATCACTGCCATGGCAGGTAACCATAATTTTTGCCGCCGGATTACGAAGCACTTTATAAAGTAATGCCAGCCAGATTGTCGGATAAAAAAAATGAACATGCAGGATCTGATATTTGTGTCGGCTCAAGATAAATCGCCAGAGAAAATCAACCAGAAAAACCGGATATTTCAACAGCCGGTTCAGCGTTGAGTCAGTATGCCAACGCATAAAATGATAGCCAGGCTGCAGGGAAGCCAGTGCGTCTACCTGTTGCCGGACGAACTGGCCCTGAAACGGCGCTGAGGGTTTCGGGCCCATGTTAGTAATAATTAACACACTGGATTTGCTATTCAAGGTTATGCTGTCCAAAAGCCGGTATTCCTGACTACAATAAGCGCAACGGTGATTAAAAACACTTATTTTATAGCTAATTAGCTTATATTAACTAATTAACTGTGTACTTAACCAGATTATAAACCGATAGCAGCTGACGACAGGCTGAATAAAGCAGATACGGAACACATATGCCGACAACTGACATAACTTATAGCGTACTACTGGCGATAGCAGCCAGCTTAGTCGCTATTCTGCTGC
Organism: Arsukibacterium indicum; assembly: GCF_019100565.1. GTDB lineage: Bacteria > Pseudomonadota > Gammaproteobacteria > Enterobacterales > Alteromonadaceae > Alishewanella > Alishewanella indicum. The sequence continues at coordinate 149,825 of NZ_JAHRID010000002.1, forward strand.
TACGTCCATTAGCGCCAGGCTTAGGGTTGCTGGATATTCCCAAAGGCCGCAAGCAGCATATTGGTGCGGTTCCATTGATTGGCGGTCTGGCTATATATCTGGCACTGCTGCTGATTTTAGTCAACCATGTCTCGTCGGATATGATGCTTGGATATTATCTGGCCTGCGCGGCGGTGATCGTTGTGCTAGGCGCTTTTGATGATGCGCTGGATTTAAGCGTAAAGTTGCGATTGGCGGTACAGTTAGTGGTAGGTCTGGCGATGATCTACAGTCTTGATTTGCACATTAGTAATCTTGGTAATTTATTCGGGTTCGGTGCTATTGAGCTTGGCATTTTTGGCATTCCCTTCACCCTGCTTGCGGTTATTGCGGCAATTAATGCCTTTAATATGACGGATGGCATTGACGGCCTGGCCGGTTTACTCAGCATGGTCAGTTTCGGCAGTATCGCCGTTTTTATGCTGCTGTGGGGTCAGGCTGAGCACGCGTTGCTACCACTGGTTTTTATCGCGGCTTTGCTGCCATACCTGGCATTTAACCTGGGCTGGGTCAAAAACAAAAAGATTTTTATGGGCGACGCCGGCAGTATGCTAATTGGCCTGACGGTGATCTGGTTGTTGCTGATAAGTACCCAAAGTGAAACGGCCAGTTTCCGTCCAGTTACCGCATTATGGTTAATTGCTGTTCCAATCATGGACATGGTAGCGATAATGCTGCGGCGTATTCTGAAAGGCCAGTCACCTTTTATAGCCGACCGTGAGCACCTGCATCATATTTCACTGCGGCTGGGGCTTAACTCCCGGGAATCATTACTTTTAATCACTGCATTGGCCTGGGTTTTCGCCTGTATCGGGATTATTGGCGAGTATTTACTGGTGCCGGAAGTGGCAATGTTAATATTATTCTCACTGGTGTTTGCGTTGTATATTGGCCTGTTGCAAAATATCTGGCGAATTATCTCTGCCATTCGCCATAACTTCGCCAACCGGCGCTAACCATGCTTCCCAATGCTGACTCCTTTATGAGCACTTTATGCTGAAGAAAATAATAGTATGCTAAAGAAAATAATCGTCGCCAGAGCAACCGCTATGCTGGGCGACCGGCTGGTTAAATTGTTAGCCGCAGCAGTACTAACAATATTTGTGGCGCGGGTTTTAGGCGCAAGTGAACTGGGTGTTTATTCTATAGTAATGGCCTGGAGTGCTTTTTTAGTGCCGCTCACCAGTATGGGGCTAAATAATAATGTTATAAGGCGGATGGTTCAGCAACAAACTGGCCAGCAAGCAATGACCCTGCTGTACAGTGCTGTCACCATCCGGCTGGCACTGGGTTTACTGGGTGGCAGCCTGATGCTGCTTGGGTTTTATCTGCTTTATCCAACCATGTTCACCGGCAATACCGCTTTTGCAATTCCGGTACTGTTTTTACTGCAAAGTTTTTTTGGCTTATTGTTGTTTGAATTCTACCTCAACTATCAGGGTACATTTAGAAGCGTAGCCTACCTGAAAACCGTTATTACCCTGCTCAGTTTCTCGGCCAAACTTGCCCTGCTTTACAGCGGATTTGGCATTGCCAGTTTGTTAATGATAACTGGCATAGAATTTTTGCTGGTGGGTACAGCACAATACCTGATGTACCGCTACAAACAGCAGCCTTTTATGCCAGAAGAGAAGCCCTGGCCCCCCTATCATCCGCGCTGGTTTAGCGCCGCTCAAATTATCCCGTTACTGAAGCGTTCAAGTTGGCTGTGGCTGTCAGCTATCGTAACCGTAGTCTATCTGAAAATTGATATTGTTATGCTTGGGGCCATGGCAGGGTCGGAACAGGCAGGTATTTATGCTGCTGCCAGCAGGCTGTCAGAATTATGGTATGTATTCCCGGCGACGCTTGCTACCCGCTACTACCCCGATATGCTTAAAACCTACCAGCAGGGTATGAACCCGTACTATCTGAAACTGCGCCGGTTCGCACTGCTGTTTTTCAGTGCTGGCTTTAGTATTGCGTTACTAATGACATTTGCAGCGCCCTGGCTTATCAGCTTGCTGTTTGGTGATAATTTTAGCGCAGCGGTCGAAGTGTTGCGCATTCATATCTGGGCGGGTTGTTTTATTTTTGTTCGCTATCTTATCAGCCAGCACCTGGTGATTACAGAACAGGAACCTTTGTCATTGATGAGTCATGGTATGGGTGCTCTGCTTAATATCGGACTTAACTTCTGGCTGATACCGACAATGGGGATTGTTGGCGCAGCGTGGGCAACGCTGGTTTCCTATGCCTTTGCCTCTTTTTTCTTTTTATTTATCTTCGCCAGTACCCGCACTCAGCTTTGGCAGCTTATTACCGTGCGTAAACCTGGCCATCATTAAAGGGTTTTATATGAGCAAACCGCTGTTTGTTGAAATTAAAGGCGTCCAGTTTAGAAATAAAGGTGCTTATCTGATGTTACTGGCATGTCTGGAAGGACTGAAACGTCTGCCGGATTATCAGTTGGTCCTGTCACCCGGGCCAAACTTACCTTACCCAGAACGGGCCCGGCTGGGCGCCTGGCAAAAACTGGCGTTCAGGCGCAAAGGGCTGGATCTGACAGGCTTAATTGCCAAACTCCCCGCCGCAATACGGCGCTTATTCAAACGGTATGGCATGGTTACCGAACGTGACGTCGATATTGTGCTGGAAGCAAGTGGCTTTGCATATGGCGACCAGTGGCCTTTGCAGTTTTTGCAAAATACCGCCAAAGAAGTAAAACGTTTTAAGGCTGCCGGCAAACCGTTTATTTTTATGCCGCAAGCTTTTGGGCCTTTTTCCAGTGAAAACAGTAAAAATGCCATGCGCGACATTATTGAGCATGCCAGCCTGATTTTCGTGCGGGATCCTGTGTCTTTAAGCCACCTGCAAAGTTGTGTAAGCCAGTTGCCAGCGAGCGTGGTGTTAACACCCGATTTTACTGTTGGTTTAATGCCTGTGAGCAATCATGAAGTGCCAACTATTGACAAACCCTATGTGGCACTTATTCCTAACTCTAAAGTTGTGTCTAAATATAACCATGCTGATGCAGAAGCTATGCGCTCTGGTTACATTGCTGCTTTTGCCGCAGCCGCAGACAAACTGACTTTACTGGGCTATCAGGTAGTGCTGGTTAATCACGAAGGACGGGAAGATGCAGAGCTTTGTGCTGAGATTGCCAAATTATCACCCTGTGGTTTGGTGCAAATTGAAGACCCACTGGCTGTAAAAGCATTTATTGGTGGTGCTGATTTGGTAATAAGCTCACGGTTCCATGGCGCCGTAAATGCCTTAAGCCAGGGGGTACCTTGTATAGCCACCAGCTGGAGCCACAAATACCATGCCATGATGAGCGACTTTGCCATGGCTGACTTTTGCGTTGAGGAATTAACGGCAGACAGTTTATGCCTGGCTATTGATTTACTTTTAACCAGCAAAACAGAGTTACTGCCACAACTGGCTGAACGCGCAGCGACGTTAAAACAACGTAACCAGCAAATGTGGCAGCAATTACATCAGCATTTAACGCCAGGTTCAGCCCGCTAGTATTTTAGTCACCGTTACGGCCAAGGTGGACAGCGACACAAAGTGTGTTGTCCACTTTTTCCGGGCCGCCACACATCTCATCATAAGCAGACTGATGCACCAAAAACCCCTGACGTACCACACATTCGGTTAATGCCTGTTTCACCTGCTCAACACTTTGAAACTGTTGTGGTCGGTTATCGTCGTCAACGATAAAGCCTTTGCGGCTGTCAAACACCACTTCTACCAGGTACACACCCATCTCAAAAGAATGGATAGTTAACTCATCAATCCGGACTTCCTGCCGGTTCAGGTGGGCAAGACGATGATAATGCATAGCATGGCTCCACTGTAAGTTGTTAATGTTGTTTATAAGATTGTCCAAATACTGATACGCAGCTGTATACTTAACAGATTAATATAATCATACTGGCCAGAGCCAGACAGCATTAAACTGATTTGTCTGCTTAATATTCATTACTTTACCTGCGCCTTAATATAACGCTACTATCAATAACATTATTCGACATTAGCGATAACAGTTCGCCTCAGAGTTGCGCCATGGATGCCAGTTTTTTTCGTTGTAAGCAGGTTCTCGTTGTTGAAGACAGCGCCCCGGTTCGGGCGTCAGTTAAATCTATGCTGCAAACAATGGGGTTTGAAGCCATTCACTTAAGCCGTGATGCTAACGATGCGTTAAGCCGTTGTCACAACATTCCGTTTGATTTTATTCTGTGCGACTTTAATCTGGGCGACGGTAAAGATGGATATCAGTTGTTTGAAACCCTGAAACAACAGGCGTTAATGCCACCACTTTGCTGCTTTATTATTATCAGTGCCGAAAGCCAGAGGCAGCTGGTACATGGTGTTATTGAACTTCAGCCCGATGACTACATTCTGAAGCCCTTTACCTTTCCTATTTTAAACGAGCGATTAATCCGGGCGGTAAAACAAAAAATCGCGCTGAGAAAAGTGTATTTAAACTTGTTTGAGAATAATGATGCTGAGGCGATTAAAGAATGTGATGCAGTGGTTACCAACAAACCTGAGTTTGCTTATCAGGCGCTGAGGATGAAAGGTGAGTTATTGCTTAAAACTGGCCAATATCAGCAGGCCGAGCAATTTTATAAAAAAGTAATAGCGGATAAAGCCCTGCCCTGGGCCCGGTTAGGCGCGGCTATAGCGGCATTTTATCTGGAGCGCTGGGATGATACAGAGCTACAACTGGCTGATTTAACTCAGTATGACATTACCAAAGTTGAAGCGATGGACTGGTTATCACACCTGATGGTGAAGTATGGCCGGTATGAGGCAGCGCAGCAGACGTTATATCAGGCTGTTTTACTGTCACCGAAAAATATTAAACGCCAACGTACGCTAAGTAATCTGAATGTTATTATTGGCGATAAAGAAACCGCGGCCCGCATTAATGCCAAACTGGTTGCGGCGGCCCGTTATTCTGTAGAAGATTCTGCGGAAAACTACCTTAACCATGCCCGCAGTTTAATTGATGTGGCTTATAGCAAAAACCCGCTTGAGCGTTCGGTCATTCTTCAAAACGCCAGCCAGCTGCTGGACAGTGTTAGTAAACGCTTTACAGATCCATGCTGGCAAAAGGCCATTAATGTAGTACGCAGCCGGGTTCTGGCAGCCAAAGGCATGCTAATTGAAGCACGCCAGCCACTGCTTGACAATGGCGTTGCTGACAAAGCAGAAAAAATGACTATCGATAGTTGCATGGACGCTGCTAAAGCCTATTTTGAACTGGGTGATATTCATAGCAGCCAGTTTTACATTGATAAGTTGGCCGGTTACTTAGTTAATGATGATTATCTGACTGAAACCCAGAAAATTATGCTAAAGATGGAAAAAGTCAGGCATGAGGAATTAAAGGCAACCATTAAACAAATCAGTAATGAAGCTGCCGATGCCTATGAAAATGGCTTTTTTATTCAGGCAGTCAGTCTGTTCTGTGAAACCTTTGATCATATGCCAACAAATACCATCATCGCGCTGAATATTCTGCAAACTGCCAGTAAGTGTGCTCAGATGCCCGCCAAATACCTCCGCTACTGCAAACAAGCTATCAGATTACTTAAATCGACAGTCTTGGAGAAATCCAGTCAGGTTAAATTTCAGCATTATGTCACGCTATTATGTGAACAGTACCCGCAGCTGGTCGTCCGTACCCGCCGGCCGAAAGCCAATAGTTAGAAGAGTATTACATACTCAGTGTTAGAACTTATTTCATCATCAGGCTGTAAGTCCTACAGCATTCAATTAAGCTGATGCTGTCTATTCATTAAGTGCGCTTAATAAAGTATTGAATAAACGCCATATTAATAAGGTGGTAAGTATTTTGCTTGATTATTAATAGGAGCGATGGTTAAACGTATTATCAATGCAATGCATTTCTCCAGAACCTTGGCTGCAATTCAATAACCCTCGCTTAGTTTTAAAGGTTCGTAAATCAATCTATGGAGGTGTGAAAATGAATATTTTACCCAACAAGATTAGTACTGTTAAAACAGCATGTGCTCTGACTATTGCGGCAGTTTTTGCGATGCCCGTGCACGCCGATAACATCAAAGATAAAACCGACGGCAGCTGGGTTGCATTAAATGGCCAGGTGGTAGCGCATACACCAAGCCAATTTACTTTGGATTATGGCGAAGGCACGATTCTGGTGGAAACCGACGACTGGGATTCACTCGGCGATGGCTGGGGCATCAATGAAGGAGATAAAGTAACAGTATATGGTGCTGTTGATGATGGCTTCTATCAATCGAAAAGAATAGAAGCTGGTAGTGTTTATATTAAAGATTCAAACACGATGATTTCAGCGCCATCTTCTGCAGATGAAGAGCCAATGCCGGTCACCTACACTTATTTTTCAGTGCCTGCAGATTATGACCTGCAAGTGGCAGGTACGGTCACTTCAGTTTCGGACCGTAACTTTACCATCGACACGGGTAAACGAAAATTAACTATCGATACGCTCGATATGGGTTACAATCCGCTTGATAACATAGGTGTACAGCAAATAGAAAAAGGCGATTTTGTCAGTGTCTCGGGCGATTTGAATACCAGCATGTTTGACGATGCCTTGATCACGGCTGAAAGTATCGTGTCTTATAACTAGCATAATGTTACCGGGCTTTCTGTAGTCGCCGCGTTTTAAAACATCTAAACCAGAGAGGCCTGATATTGATAAAATATCAGGCCTCTCTTTTAACGCAACGATACTAACATACATGCTGCCAGCATCTTATTTGTCACACTATAATTTTGCCAAAAATCGCTCACTACGGGGCAAATAGTAATTCTCATAATCCAGCGAAAACAGCACTGTGCCAGCCCGGCCAATAATCTCGTGGCGCGGCACAAAACCAATCACCCGCGAGTCAGCGCTGTTATCACGGTTATCACCTAGCACCAGATAATGCCCCTCTGGCACCCGCACAGGTGCAAAGTTAGCCAACCCACTTGATACCGGGGCTAACTTAACGGCATGAGCAATACCACCTAATTGCTCGGTTAACAGCAATTCGTTGCCGGCTTCTGTTTCTACTGCTGGATCCGATTCGGTATAATCTACCTGCTTGCCGTTAATACTCAGCACATTATGCTGCATCGCGACCACATCGCCCGGCATGCCAACGACTCTTTTCACCAAGCGGTTATCGGCAGCTTCGGAGGCAAATATCACAATATCGCCGCGCTTCGGATCAGCTAGCTTCAGCACTGACATGGTACTAAACGGCACGCGCAAATCGTAAGCCATTTTATTTACCAAAATCCGGTCGCCAATTTGAATTGTTGGCTGCATCGATCCTGAAGGCACATCGTTCCAATCGGCAACGGCACTCCTAAATACCAGCATTAAGCCGATAAACAACACAAAACCGCGGTTATTGCGCCAAAACTGTTTTATTTTAACCATAACGTCCTCTGTCTCTAGTTCAATAGCTGCTATGACCTGCCGCCGACGGCAAGGTTCAAATCTGTTGGTGGTTCAAATAATCAATATTTCACTCAAGAAAATCATAACAAACTGATTACAATGAGATATTAAGCCCCGCTTCTGAACGGGATAAACGTGTCTGTTTATTTTACATATCATTTAATAGGGAACTTAAGATGATAATATTAGGCGTCCCCATTTTGTTATTTATCAGTATATATCAGACAGTTTAGCACGCACGGGCCAATATTGGCCCCAAAACTGCTTAGTACCTTTGGGCTACAAATTTACGTAGTCACAATTATATAATCAGACATTAGGATGTTGTTAATGAAAAAGAATTTACTTAAAATCACGTCTATTTGCGCTCTGGCATTTGCCTTACCTGCACACGCTGCTTTAATCGGCGCTGTTGACCGTGACTATGGAAATACAGCAGACAAATATACCCCATCAAGTGTGCTTGCCAATGGTAGCTGTGATAGTGCTCATAGCAACTGGCTGTCTATCACTAACGCAGATTCATGTGGCCGTTTTTACGATGAATTTAATTTCTCTCATATGCTTTATGACAGCATTGACTCTTTTTCACTGACTATCACGTTCTCACACAGTAACAACTCTTTTATGGGGTTTATCCCTACAGAGTTCTGGAATCTGCGCCCGGCATCCTCAGCATCAAATGGCGGTGCTACAGGCCCTTCAATTGGCAGGGTCGGTAGTGGGATAACAACCAGAACCTTTAATTTTGACAACACAATGGACATGTTTAACGATATTGTCGCTAACCAAAGCTTCTTTCTGTGGATGGCCCACGAAGGTTTTGGCCAGCAGAATTTCCGCTTATATTCTGCTTCGCTGGCGGTAAATGGCATCGAAGCTGCTGCGCCAACTGCTGTTCCAACACCAGCAGGTATAGGCTTACTGGGGCTTGGTCTGGCGTTACTTGGCTTCTCGCGCCGCAAAACCAAAAAGTAAGCAGGTTTAACCTGTAGTAATAAAATAAAGCGCCACTTGGCGCTTTATTTTATTATATGACCCGGCCTAAATAAGGTTATCACTTTCCCTCACGCAGGGTTTTCAACTAGCGTTTTCAACCTTTGCAGAGCCTTCGGCCATTTGTCTGACATAAATTGCTCATAGGATGGATCAATTTCCTGCTCAATTTTCACTTCGGTACCGTCCGGCACAGCACGAAAATAGTAATTTTCAAAGGCCGGCGCCCAGCTGCTAACCTGCTCACTATTTAAGTCATCTTTGCCGCCAACCACATACCCCAGGTGCTTAATCGACACAAACTTAAGTGGGTCCAGCTCGGCAATAGTCGCCACCATGCCATCGCCCGATGGCGACAAAAACCGCATCGGCTCCCCCTGCTGCCACTTACCCTCATAGTATGAGCCTTCGCAAAAGGCCGCCGTCCAGATCCGAAAACCGGTATCATCAAACATCCGCTGCCACACCAACTCTATTGGCGCGTTAATCACAATACTGAAGTTTATTTGTTTAACTTTACGCATTGTTCACCTTCGTTCTCTAGTTTGAAGCCAGGCACAGGTTACCAGAATTATATCGACCGTACTGCATTACCGGTATATAGCCTGGTTACCTTAATGACGTTGTTTAATGACATGTTTCGGAGCAGAGCCAAAGGCATTTTTAAACACCCGGCTAAAGTGACTGGGGTCATTAAAACCTAACTGATAACACACCTGACTGATCCGCTCGCCAGTTTGTAATAATCGGTAGGCTTTTTGTAAGCGCAGTTGCTGCTGCCAAACTGCAGGTGTCACCCCAAACGCCAGTTTAAACTGCTGATAAAATTTACTGCGGCTCATGCAGGCTATTTTGCACAAGGTGTTTATTTCTATCGTGTCGCTTAAGTGCTGTTCAATATAAATAAGGACATTGCCAAGCGGCGTTGTTGTTTGCTGCTGACAATTTGCCAGCATCACATCGCGGCTTTGCTGCTGTAATAAGCGGGTTATCAGTTCATTTAATGATAAATCGATCAGGTAATCACGATGCTGTTCGTTTTCACTAAAAAGCGTGATCATTCGCTCCAGCAATTGCTGGGTCTGAATATTATGCTGGCTATGAACTAACTTTGGCACGTACTGAAAAAAATCATCATGACTAATTTCTTGCTGAAAATTAAGGGCATCAACAACGTTACGAATTTTATCGGTACTAATTTCAATCGCCAGGCAGGTAGTGGGTTTATTGAGTGAAGCATCAGGAAAGTCTATAAGCACCTTCTGCCGTGGCGCCAATACAAAAGACTGGTTGGGTAAAAAGGCACTGTGGTAATGACTGTCGGCTACATGCATAATTTTTTTGCCACTAATCATGCCGCAAAAAAGTAACTCACTGGAATGCAACGCCACTTTTTGCGCATCCTGATAAGTATCATAAATACTCAGCTCTGCATGTTCTCCGGCAAAACTTACTTTATTTTCAATAAGTACATCAAGGCGTTGCCGTTTTCTGGAGAGTACAGATGTATTCATAGTATCGCTTAGTGCCTCTGCTTGCCGCTTTTTGGATCTGCTGCTGGACTGATAATCAAAAAGTCTGGACTGGAAATCAAGCCTACGTTAGCCCGCTCAGCTAAGGTTGTCTGATGGCGGTTAAATAAACAATAACTCACCGCTGATTTTAGTCAACAATTTGGACAGAGGACATATCATGATTTATGCAAATCCAGGTACAGCAGACGCACTTGTTAACTTTAAAGCTGAATACGGCAATTACATTGGCGGTGAATGGGTAGCGCCGGTTAACGGTGAATACTTTGACAACATTAGTCCGGTCAACGGTAAGGTGTTTTGTAAAATCCCCCGCTCTGGTAAAGAAGACATAGAGTTGGCGCTTGATAAAGCCCACCAGGCAAAAGCTGCCTGGGGCACGACGTCAGTCACCATACGTAGCAATATTTTATTAAAAATTGCCGATCGGATAGAACAAAATTTAGAAATGCTGGCTGTCGCAGAATCCTGGGATAACGGCAAGGCTATTCGCGAAACCCTGGCGGCAGATATTCCCCTGGCCGCCGATCATTTCCGCTATTTTGCCGGCTGTATCCGGGCTCAGGAAGGCAGCATTGGCGAAATAGATGAAACCACGGTGGCTTATCACTTTCATGAACCATTAGGAGTGGTCGGCCAGATCATTCCGTGGAATTTTCCAATCTTGATGGCAGCATGGAAACTGGCTCCCGCCCTGGCTGCAGGTAACTGCGTGATACTAAAACCCGCAGAACAAACACCTGCTTCTATTCTGGTGCTAATGGAGCTGATTGGCGATTTACTGCCGGCGGGTGTTCTAAATGTTGTGAATGGCTTTGGCAGAGAAGCAGGCGAAGCGCTGGCCACCAGCAACCGCATAGCCAAAATTGCCTTTACCGGCTCAACGCCGGTAGGCTCGCATATTCTTAAATGTGCCGCAGACAATATTATTCCATCCACTGTAGAGCTGGGTGGTAAATCTCCGAATATCTTCTTTAACGATGTAATGGATAAAGATGATGCTTTCCTCAGCAAGGCTATTGAAGGTGCAGTACTGGCTTATTTTAACCAGGGTGAAGTGTGTACCTGTCCGTCACGGTTGTTTATTCAGGAAGATATTTACGAGCAATTTATCGAGCGAATTCTGGCACGCACCTTACAGATAAAACGAGGCAATCCACTGGATAGCGAAACGATGGTGGGTGCCCAGGCGTCGCAAGCCCAGTTTGAGAAAATCTTAAGCTACATTGAAATTGGTAAAAAAGAAGGTGCCACGGTACTCACAGGTGGCGGTATTGAGCAAGTAAGCGCTGAATTTAATGGCGGTTTTTACATTCAACCCACCATACTGAAAGGCACCAACGACATGCGGGTATTTCAGGAGGAAATTTTTGGCCCTGTCATCTCAATGTCGACTTTTAAAGATGAAGCAGAAGCTCTGGCGCTGGCCAACAGTTCAGAGTTTGGCTTAGGCGCCGGCGTCTGGACCCGCAACATGAACCGGGCTTATCATTTTGGCCGGAAAATTGAAGCAGGAAGAGTGTGGACCAACTGTTATCACATGTACCCGGCACACGCTGCGTTTGGTGGCTATAAAAAATCGGGTATTGGCCGCGAAACCCATAAGCTGGCACTCAACCATTACCAGCAAACGAAAAACCTGCTGGTGAGTTACAGTGAAGATCCATTAGGGTTCTTTTAAGCCGTTAAAAAACCTTTAACCACGATGCGGCGCTACTGTTGAGGTAGCGCCGCTTTTTTTGGGTTTGTGGGGTGGCTTAAGAATTACGCAGTTGTCCTAAAAAACTCAAACGAATTTATCAACAAATATAATTTCCCCAGACGCAGTATCAGCTCCCTTTCAAAGTGACATTTGTGATTTATTAGTTTAATAATAGTTAATATTTATTGATATATTGAAATGCTTTGCCTAAAATTCCGCGTAAAGCTGAAAATAAGGATATTGATATGGCGGAGTTTTATATTGCAACCCGGGCGCAGCGCGCCAGTGACATTTTTGCGTCAGATCCCGATTTACTCACCCGTTTTAATGAGTTTAACCGTAGCAGCACTATGGATATGCTGGTTCCGGGTAAACCCTATTTAACCTCCTGCGGCCCGAACGATAGCTTTATTTCCGGACATATGTCGGCCATGCCACTCGCTGCGCAGCAACGTATTGCCCAAACTTATTCTCACTATGAAGAATACACCTTACCTATTGCGCAAACCGTGGATGAACATATTAAGCCAGTAATGGAACGGATTGAGTTACATGGCTTACCAGCATCGGCTGCGGCTATCAGTTTAGCAAGTGAGCAAAGTAGTGCTTTGCAAAAGGCATTAATAAAATATCAGGTTGCGCTGGAAGATTTACATCAAGCCAGCCAGGCCAAAAGCGCGGTTAGCGGAGCTCGAGCCAAAGGCGCTCATAATCCATTGGTCGCTGCCAAAGAAGCAGCAGTTCGTGCGGCACATGCAGATTTGATTACACGCTTCCAAGCCCAGTTAAAGCGCTATGCCGCACTCAACAAAGCCAGCAACACCAAAACCTCACTCGCGAATGTTGATCGCAGCATTAATGTCGCCAAAAGTGGCCGCAATATGCATGGTAATTCAGCGGGTAGCCAGCGCACCGCAAATACCTTGCAGGTCAGCACTTCCCAGCAAGTTGTCGCCCTCAACAACTACGCCCGATACAGCCGTATACTGGGTAATGGCGCTATCCTTGTAGATATTGGATTTCGAGCAAACAAAATTAGAGGTGTAAGTGCAAACGGCGGTGATGGCAGCAGAGAGTTGGTAGTTCAAAGTGCAGGACTAACTGCTTCAATTGGTACAGGGCTTTTAGTAGGTAAGGTAGCAGTAGGTATCGGTATAAAACTGGCATTGGGCCCGGTAGGCTGGGTTGTTCTGATTGGACTAGGTTTATATGCTGGTTACAATGCATCTAAAGCGACTGATGAGTTTGCACAAGAATACTTCGGTGCTAAGTACGATCAAATAACAAGGATGCGCAGGTGAAAGAAGTCCAATTGGAAAACTTTTGGTTGGGCGATTTATTCGCAATATTGCTTATTTCAACGGTTATTTCCTGGTTAATATTTGCTCAGTTTAGTATGCGTCCTATTGAGAAAAAAATGCAGGCCAGCAATAAAGATAAGATTAGCCAATGGGATGGCCCGGGCTGGCGGGTAATGTGGTACGCCTGGGCGATATTTTTACCGATTTGCGGATTTAATAACTCCCGTGATCCGCTGCTCGACCCGGTTGAAGTAAAAAAACATGTCAGTAGAAAAGACCGCATCTTGGCTGCTTGGTTTTTTATTTCGATAACCGGTATGGTATTGAGCGGCCTTATTGGCAGTTATATATGGAAATCTGCCGGGTAAAATCATCACTTTAATTATTAGAAAACCTTTGTGGCAAACAGCGAAACTGAATTTTCATTACTAAACTAAACAATCTTTTCAGGTTAATGTTGGTTTCATCTGTTATTTCCTGGCTGGTTTTTGCAATGTTTAGCATGCGGCCAATAGAGCGCAAAATGAGGGCGGCTCAGAAAGATACAATTAGTAAGTGGGATGGCCCGGGCTGGCGGGTAATGTGGTACGCCTGGGCGATATTCCTGCCAATTTGCGGATTTAATAACTCACGCGATCCGCTGCTCGACCCGGTTGAAGTAAAAAAACATATCAGCAGAAAAGACCGTATCTTGGCTGCTTGGTTTTTTATTTCCATAACCTGGATGGTGTTAAGTGGTCTCATTACCAGTTATGTGTGGCAGTAGCTAAGATTAAAAAAGTGGTGTTTTAGTGCTCCCCAACTTTTATGGGAGAGAACGCAGTGTACGCTGGGGAGCTCTAATCGGGAATGCACCTGGTTTAGGGGATGCCTACACTATCAAATAGTATTGAAAATGCTTACTCCGTTTTTTTAGTCGCTTGCCAGTTCACTGCCTGCCACTGGCCATTTTTACGGATAAATGTACCGCTATTTAAAAAGCGCAGGGTTTCGGCATCTGAGGTGCCGACCAGGGTAAAGGCGACTACGGCCGTATCGCCGTATTGCAGAATTTGCACATCTTCGCTGCTGTAGCGCATGCCTATTTCATCGGGTTTAAGCTCACCGCGGCTGGTTACTGATTGCATCAATTCAGCCTTACCAAAACGGGTGCCGCTTGAGCTGGTGTAAATTAGTTCGTCGGCCCAGTATTTATTATGAATAGCCGGGTCGTTGCGGGTAGCGCCGTCTAAAAACTCGCCGAGCAGTGCGGTAAGTTCGGCTTTATCATCAGCGATGGCAAAAGTGGGGGTAAGTAATGCTGGTGTTAATATTAGCGTAGCAAGCAGTATGCTGGTTTTCATGCACAGTTCCCTGTTTTATATGTCGTTTTCAGAAGTTAGGCTATCACAGTATTTTTCTGCAACAAGTATTTCCATTAAAAAAGCCAGCGGGTGATGCTGGCTTTAACACACGTCATTGACTATTTTACCGGCGACCAGAAAGTGCCTGATTTAAATCAGAGTCACCTGATTTCGGCGTAACAATAAAGCAACCATTACTACCATCACAACTTTCAGTCATATTTTTGCTCATGCCGCCCCAGCTATAAAGACCTTTATGTCGTAATTGGGAAACAACATTGTAAAGTACGGCATCACCTTTAAACTCCTGGCCAATTACCTGAATAATTTCTATATCATAAGATTCTTGCAAATCAGCCACCAACTCTGCAGCCTCGGGTTTTGCTGCTAACGTATGAATTGCCTGCCGTAAAAAAGGCCTTGATTCTTCATGTCCCGACAGCACCAGCTTTTTATAAAGTTCAGCAGCGCTTTCCAAATCTGCTTCAGTAAAGGTGCCCTGATGTTTTAGCCTGGCCAGCAGGAACATCGCATCAACCAGACGCTGCTTGCTGGCTTTTTCAAGCAACAAAAACCCTTCTGAGCGGCTGGCATTATCTGGTTGCTGCAGCAACTGCAATGCTTTTTTGTATTGCGCTGGTGCATGGTTCAACTTAACAGCATCATCCAGTAAGGCCTCAGCGCGTTGCGTGTCCTGAGCCACAACAAAACCTACCTGATACCAATCGGATAGCAAATAAACCGCCATAGGATGGCGATAACTGACAGCCCGTTCCAAATAACTTAGTGCCCTTTGAGGGTCTGCTTCACGACCATCGCCCTTCGCATATACCATACTTAGTAAGGTCATGGCTTCAAAACTACCAAAACGCGCCATGCGATGCAGGGTTCTTATTTCATCGTTACACTTATCATTGCCGCAAGTCATACTATCGTTATCTGGGGCGTTTGATTGTGCATGCACTTCAGACTGTGGCAATATCGAAATAAGGCCTGCCATTAACAATAGTGGGATGATTTTAATCATTTTAACTCCTGTAAATGCAGATTTATTTACCCTTGAGAAAACGCCAGCACACAGTGCTGGCGTTTCTGTTGAAAAGGGCGTTATGGCCGCCCGGTAAGCATTTGCACCAGGTCTTTATCAACTCTTTGTGTAATCACTGTCATACAAGCGTTGCTCGGACTTGAATAGCAGGCATTGTTATAGTTTTTTTTCATGATACCAGTAGTATAGCTGCCGCGGTTACGTAATTGCGTTACCACATTTGTCAGCATATTCGCTGGTTTGAAATCGCGGCCAACAACCTTAATTACTTCCATATCATAGGATTGTTGCAAATCCGCCACCAATTCGGCCGCTGCAGGTTTTGATTCCAGCATCGCAATCGTCTCTTTCAGATAAGGCCTGGACTCCTGATGGCCGGACAACACCAGATTTTTGAAAAGTTGAGCAGCGCCTTCCAAATCAACAGCAGTAAAAGCCCCTTGCTGCTTTAATCTGGCCAGCAGGAACATCGCATCAAATAGTCGTTTTTCACTGGCTTTTTCCAGCAGCGACAAGCCTTCTGCAATGTTGTTTTCATCGGGTTGTTGTAGTAACTGCAGCGCCTTTTTATATTGAGCAGGTGGGTATTCCAGTTTAACAGCCTCGGTTAAAAACTTGTCAGCTTGTTGCAGGTCCTGCGCCACAACTATGCCCTGCCGATGCCACTCAGAAAACAAAAATACTGCCATAGGGTGATCATGATTTACCGCACGCTGTAAAAAGCTTAATGCTTTTTCAGGATCAGCTTCGCGGCCATCCCCGGTTGCATACACCATACTTAACAGCGTCATTGCGTCAAAACTTCCATGCCTGGCAATTGAATGCAATTTTCTTATTTCATCATCACAATTTTGTTCATTACATGCCTGCATGTCTTGCTCAGGGTTATCGGTCTGAGCGTAAAGAGGCAATGAGGATGTTATTGCAAACAGGCTTACCGTTGCTAAAAGCACATTGATTTTTTTCATTTTTATTCCTTTTAAGGCATGTGTTTTATTCTTAATCAGGTTAGTATCCAAAATTGGCACTGTCAACTCTCAATTTATTTAATGTTTACTATATTTTTACTCTCGTCCCAAACTATAGAGCACGAGGTAATTGTCCGTTAACGAGAGGAGTTACTGAAATTTGCGACATAAAAAGTGCCTTTATTATCAATAAATGCATTTTAAATATGATTACGGTATTTTTTAATTATTATTAAAAACCTTTCGCTAGAGTGTGCTTTTACTTGCTCTACCGATTATTATATAAAAATCGTTGGTTAGGGTTATTACATAAAAAGAAAAAGACGCCGCAGCGTCTTTTTTATTTCCATATTAACCAGCTTACATGCTGATGCCGCCGTCGATTTCCACTACCCTTCCGGTGAAAAAGTCGTTTTCGAAAATGTACTTTGCGGTATGGGCTATTTCGCTGGCCTCCCCAAGTCGGCCCACTGGTTTCATTTTCTCTAAACGATCACGCGCTTCTGGTTTCATGGCGTCGGTCATGGCCGTGCGGATAACCCCCGGCGCAATAGCACCGACCCGGATACCGAAACGGCCCAGCTCACGAGCCCAGGTTACAGTCATTGCTACAACACCGGCTTTTGAGGCAGCATAGTTAGTCTGGCCCATATTGCCGCCACGGGCGACACTGGACATATTGATAATGACGCCTTTAGTGCCGCGCTTAACCATTACTGCTGCTGCTTCGCGGCCACACAGGAACACGCCGGTTAAGTTAACGTCGATAACAGACTGAAACTGCGCCAGCGACATTTTGCTGACCAGCTCGCCGTCTTTGTATTTCAGCAGCAGGCCGTCACGCAAAATGCCGGCGTTGTTAATCAGGCCGTCGATGCCGTCAAAATCGCTGTCAATTTGGCTAAAAGTCTCTTCAACCTGGGCTTCGTCAGCAACGTTGGCACTATAAGTATGCACTGTCGTTGTGGCTGAAAGCTCAGCTTTTGCGGCAGCTAGCTGCTCGGCATTCATATCGATTAACGCCAGTTTGGCGCCTTCACTGGCACACATACGGGCCATTTCCAGGCCTAAGCCTTGGGCTCCGCCGGTAATTACGATAGTTTTGTTTTGCAGCTTCATTTATTTCTTCTCCAACATCTTAAAAATACTGGAGAAATCCAGTTTGCCGTTGCCGGCCTGCTGATGCTTCACATATAAACTATGCGCCAATTCACCTAATGGGGTGTTACTGCCGCTATGATTGGCTGATTCCAGCGCCAGACCCAAGTCTTTGGCCATTAAATCAACCATAAAGCCGCCCTGATAATCATTGGATGACGGCACATTGTCCATCACACCCGGGCAAGGATTGTATAGCTCAAGTGTCCAGTTACGGCCTGAGCTTTTCAACATAATTTCTGACAATATTTTGGGGTCTAGGCCATTATTGATACCCATCTGCAGTGCTTCAGAGGTACCGGCCATTAAAATACTCAGCAGCATATTGTTGCAAATTTTTGCCACCTGACCCGCGCCAATCACCCCGGCATGAAACAGGTTTTTACCCATATTGCTCAACACAGTTTTGGCGTTTTCAAAATCCTGTGCCGCACCACCAACAATAAAAGTTAAGGTGCCGGCTTTGGCGCCGCCTACCCCGCCGGATACCGGCGCATCGATAAAGGCAATTCCCTGCTCAGCTAAGCCCGTGCCTACTTTACGGGCGCTTTCAGCGTCAATAGTAGAGCAATCGATAACCAGTGCCTGTTTGCTGATCGAGCTGGCAATGCCCTGCTCGCCCAAATACAGGCCGATAACATGCTTACCGGCAGGTAGCATAGAAATAACATAGTCAACGCCAGCTACCGCTTCTTTAGCCGAGCTCGCCACCTTCGCCCCTTCGGCCTCAACTTGTGCCAGAGCAGCAGCTGATAAATCAAAAGCGACAACAACGTGACCAGCTTTAACCAGATTGATGGCCATTGGGCCACCCATGTTTCCTAAACCGATAAACGCAACTTTAGCCATAATAAATTCCTTGCAGTTGTTCGGGTAAATTAACTATCTAACAAGCCCAGATCTTTTAGCGGGTGCTCATTGTCCGGCCATGGTGAGCTGAACAGCAGCTCAATAACATCTGCAGGTACTTCATCAACCTGCTTATATTTCCAGTCTGGTTTTAAGTCTTTATCAATCAGCAAGGCACGTACGCCTTCCTGGAACTCGCCGAGCTGACCACACTGCACACTGATGCCAAGCTCCAGCCGGAAACTGTCGGCCAGTATTTTGCTCTGACCAAGTTGCAGCAGTTTAAATACAATATGAGCAGTAATCGGGCTGCCATAGGCCAGCGATTGCTTGGCTTTAACCAGCCATTTATCATCACCTTCTATCGCATTGATCGCCTTGATAACCTCTGGCAGGCTGTTAATGTCTTCAAGGGCAGTGATAGCATTCTGATGTGGCCGGATCTGACTTAACGGCATTTTGGTGCGACATTGCTCTTCTGCACTGCGCAACACATCTGATAATTTCTGATGATTAAGGGCGATCGTTTCGCCCCACTTCACCGTTAACAGCTTATCAACCAGCGCCGCTTTATCCTCATGCAAAATAAAATGATCAGCTAAATGAATAAATTTGGCATCAGCCGCATTAATAGAGGCGCCGGTTAACCCTAAGAAAATGCCACAACCCGGCGGCATCCTGTTTAAAAACCAGCTGGCGCCAACATCAGGATACAAACCAATTGCCATTTCCGGCATAGCAATCCGGCTGCTGCCGGTAACTACCCGGTGCGACGCGCCGGCCATCAGCCCTAAGCCGCCGCCCATTACGATACCATTCCCCCAGACCAGCACCGGTTTATCAAAAGTATGGATCAGATAATCCAGGGTATATTCTTTGGTAAAGAACTCTTCTACATAAGGATGATAATAATCCGGGCTTTCTTTCATCGCCTGATATAAATCACGGATATCGCCACCCGCGCAAAAGGCTTTATCACCGGCGCCCTGCAGCAATACCATGGCTATGCTTGGGTCATCCTTCCAGGACTGCATTTGCGGCAGTAACGACTCGACCATCGGCAAACTTAGTGCATTTAACGACTTTTCTGAGTTTAAGGTAGCAACCGCAATTTTTTTGCCATTGTCAGCCGTAAGTTCCTGATATAACACTACGTCTGTGCTCATAATTGTCACCCGTTTACCCAGTTAGCCTGGCGTTTCTCTAAAAAGGCCTGCACGCCTTCAACCTGATCTTTAGTATCAAATAAACCGACAAACAACTCACGTTCTAACGGCAAGGCTGCATTAATATTGCCAGTACGGCCCCGCTGAATAAGCTTCTTACAGGCCGTCACTGCCACCGGGCTTTGGCCAGCCACTTTGTCGGCCAGCGCCAGTGCTGCATCTAGCACCGTTCCTGAGGGAACTACTTCCTCTATCAAACCAATTTGCAGCGCTTTTTCAGCATTAAGCCGCTCGCCGCATAAAATCATCCGTTTTGCCCAGCCTTCACCAACCAGCCATGCCAGATTCTGAGTGCCACCGGCGCAAGGCAGTAAACCTACTTTCGCTTCAGGTAACGCCATTTGTGCTTGTTGTTCAGCAATCCGGATATCACAGGCCAATGCAACTTCCAGCCCTCCGCCCATGGCATAACCGTTAATCGCCGCAATTGACACACCACGAAAGGCGCTTAAGGTTTCAAAAGCTTCGCCAAAAATGCGCGCCATATCACTGGCGACGGCTTTGTCGCCATCGGCAAACACTTTTAAATCAGCGCCAGCTGAGAAAAATTTATCACCCTCGCCGGTGATGACTAACGCATAAATGTTTTTATCGTTGTTAAGGCTTTTAACCGTATCGCGCAGCTCGGTTAAGCTGGCGTGGGTCCAGGTATTGGCTGGCGGGTTTGCCATAGTGATAAGCGCCGTATGACCGCGCTTTTCCAGTTTTAATTGAGCCATTAATGTCTCCTTTTTGTTACCCGAACGTACTCAGGTAAGAAGGAGGATTAGCCTTGTTCTAAAGCGACCGTTGGAGGCCATGGTGCCGACAAATTCTTCAGGAACGAATTTGGACAGCTCTGCTGGCCCGAAGGGTAACTACCATAGACGGCAGTTACAAATCGAGCCCCATGGATGGTTTACGGCGTGTCGCTGTGGACAAGGCGGTTCCTCCTGATGATTAAGTTCATCTTTACGAAAAAATGTTACAGTATGTCGCCTGCAGCTTCATCCAGTAACCGCCGGCCAATAATCAGCCGCATAATTTCATTGGTGCCTTCCAGGATCTGATGCACCCGCACATCACGGAAATGCCGCTCCAGCGGATACTCTTTAATGTAACCATAGCCACCGTGTAGCTGCAGGGCCTGATCGCACACCTGAAAGCCCACGTCAGTCGCAAAGCGTTTGGCCATGGCACAGTAAGCCGTGGCTTCGCTGTCTTTTTGGTCCAGTTTAAACGCCGCTAAGCGCACTAACTGCCGGGCAGCCACTAACTCGGTAGCCATATCAGCCAGTTTAAACTGCAGCGCCTGAAACGCCGCCAGTGGCTTACCAAACTGCTGGCGTTCCAGCATATAATTGCGGGCCGTATTAAGTGCCTGCTGGGCGGTACCAATAGAACAGGTGGCGATATTAATCCGGCCGCCATCCAGGCCCTTCATGGCAAAACCAAAGCCTTCGCCTTCATTACCCAGTAGGTAATGAGCCGGAATACGCACATCTTCAAACGTAATTAAGCGGGTTGGCTGGGCATTCCAGCCCATTTTCTCTTCTGCTTTACCGTAAATTACCCCTTTGGCATCGGCCGGAACAATAAAAGCAGAAATGCCTTTCGGGCCAGCTTCGCCGGTACGGGCCATGACGACCAATACTTCAGTCTCACCAGCACCAGAGATAAACATCTTCGAGCCGTTTAGCACATAATCACTGCCATCTTTTTTGGCAGAGGTACGTAAACCCGCCGCATCAGAGCCTGAACCTGGCTCGGTTAAGCAGTAAGACGCCAGTTTCTGGCCGGTGACTAAATGCTCTACCCACTCGGCTTTAGCATCGCTGGTACCCCAGGTTGCAATCATCCAGGTGGCCATATTGTGAATGGTTAGCATGGCAGTGGTGGCAGTACAGCCCATCGCCAGTTGCTCGAAAATAATCGACGAGTCTAACCGTGATAAGCCCATGCCACCGTCTTCTTCAGCGGTATACAGCGAGCAAAAACCCAGCTCGCCGGCTTTTTGAATAACATCTTTCGGAAAGTGATGATCCCGGTCCCACTGTGCAGCATGTGGCGCCAGCTCTTGTTCAGCAAACTGTTTGGCCACATCAACAAAGGCTTGTTGGTCTTCTGTTAAATTGAAATTCATTTATATACCTTTTCAGGTTGTGGTGTCGGTGCACCTTATAATTTTGTTCAAACCATCTGGGGCTTGGCAGCACACTTTACACGCCGACACGCTATAAACCTTCCCTGGGGCTCGTTTCCGGCCATCCCTGGCCTCCAACGGTCGGCTTAGTAAAGTCTGCCACCCGCCTGGATACTTTAACGCAGGTTAATCGACATATTCGGGCCAGATACCGGAATATCGTCGTCAAACCAGCGGGCAGTAATGGTTTTGGTCTCGGTGTAGAAACGCACCGCCTGCTTACCATAAGCATGCTGATCACCGTAGAACGAGCCTTTCCAGCCAGTGAACGAGAAGAATGGCAGTGGCACCGGAATTGGGATGTTAATCCCTACCTGACCAACCTCAACTTCATGCTGATATTTGCGGGCAGCCGCGCCGCTGGCAGTAAAGATAGAGGTGCCATTACCATATGGGCTGTCATTAACTATTTTTAACGCGTCCTGCAACGTCGGAACCTGCATGGTGGTAAGCACCGGGCCAAAAATTTCCTGCTTATAAATTTCCATGTCGGTGGTGACATTACTGAACACAGTCGGGCCTACCCAGTTACCGTCCGGATAGCCTTCTACTTTGCAGTCTGAGCCATCCAGCACACAGGTAGCGCCTTCTTTTTTACCCTGTTCAATTAACGACAATACCCGGGCACGGGCCTGCGGGCTGATCTGCGGGCCGTAAGCGGCATTAGGATCGGTATAGACACCTGGCCGTACTTTGCCAATGGCAGCGGCCACCTCCGGGATCCACTCTGCAGCGGCACCGACAAATACTGCAACTGAAATTGCCATACAACGCTGACCAGCAGCACCGACAGATGCCCCCACTAAGGCATTAACCACTTGCTGCTTATTGGCGTCAGGCATAATGACCATATGGTTTTTCGCGCCAGCAAACGCCTGAACCCGTTTTAAGTTATCAGTGCCGGTTTTATAAATATACTGGCCAACATTGACTGAACCGACAAACGAAATGGCTTTAATATCCGGGTGGTGCAAAATGGCATCGACCTGCTCTTTGGCGCCATGTACGACCTGCAACACGCCTTTAGGCGCACCGGCTTGTACAAACAGCTCGGCAATCTTGTTGACAGTCATCGGGTCTTGCTCAGACGGTTTTAAAATAAAGGTATTACCGCAGGCAATCGCCATCGGGAACATCCACAGCGGGATCATCGCCGGGAAGTTAAACGGGGTAATACCGGCACAAACGCCCAGTGGCTGAATGTAGCTGTAAGTGTCGATGCTGCGCGCCACGTTCTCTACTGTTTCGCCCATCATTAATGAGGGTATATTGGCCGCCTGCTCTACCACTTCAATACCACGCCAGACATCGCCCTTAGCGTCTTCAACGGTTTTACCCAGCTCCTGACAGATAATGTCAGCGATATCGGCCTGATGTTCTTTTAACAGATGAGCAAAACGCATCATCAGTCGTGCCCGCTCGGATACCGGTACTTCTTTCCAGGTTAAAAAAGCGGCTTTGGCCGATTCAACGGCCCGGGTCATTTCTTCTGCGGTTGCGCAAGGCACCTGGGCTATCACTTCCTGGGTAGCCGGGTTGGTGACGGGGATCAGTTTGTCACTGTTTGAGGTGACGAACTCGCCGTCGATAAAATGCTTAACCTGTTGTGTCATATTGCTTCTCCCGGTTGTTAGGTGTGCCTTCAGCCTGTTATATGTCTAATAAGAGGTTGTGCTGAACGGCGGTATTTCGGTGCAAAGAGATCGGTTGCGATACCCGCTGTGCTCGCCACAGCAACTCTGATTTGTTGCACAAATCTTCAGACACTCTGTGGCTGCGCTATCGGGTTCCCAACCTCACTCCTGTTATTTCTTATACTGCTCTGATTTACAGAACTTCAACGGCTAAGGCCACGGCTTCACCGCCACCAATACACAGCGAGGCCACGCCTTTGCTCAGGCCACGGTTACGCAGCGCATGAATAAGGGTTACAAGAATCCGGGCGCCTGAAGCACCTATCGGGTGACCCAACGCACAGGCACCGCCGTTAACGTTAACTTTGGCTGCATCCAGACCCAGCTCGTTAATTGCCAGCATGGTTACCATGGCAAAGGCTTCGTTAATTTCCCATAAATCGACCTGCTCTTTATCCCAGCCGGCTTTTTGCAATACTTTTTGCATCGCGCCCACCGGGGCTACGGTAAACAGCGCAGGCTCCATTGAGTTAGTACTATGCGCCACAACGCGGGCAAGAATGGTAGCGCCCTGTGCTTTGGCATCCGCTTCACGCATTAATACCAGTGCCGCCGCGCCATCAGAAATAGAACTGGAGTTTGCGGCAGTAATAGTGCCGTCTTTGGCAAAAGCCGGCCGTAAACCAGGGATTTTATCCAGTTTGGCATTGCCTGGCTGCTCGTCCACTTTAAAGGTTACTTCACCTTTGCGGCTCTGGTAGGTTACTGGAGTAATTTCTGCGTCAAAAGCGCCGTTGGCGATAGCCTGCTGCGCGCGGGTGGTCGATTGCACGGCGAAGGCGTCCATCTGCTCGCGGGTTATGCCCTTTTCGTCTGCTGTACCCTGGGCAAAACAGCCCATGGCCTTACCGTCGTAGGCATTTTCCAGACCATCCAGCATCATATGATCTTTAATTTCGCCATGGCCCATCCGGTAGCCACTGCGCGCTTTGGCTAACAAATATGGTGCGTTTGACATTGACTCCATACCACCAGCGACAACTACGTCAGCACTGCCAGCTTTTAGTAAATCACTGGCCAGCATTACGGCCTTCAGACCTGAGCCACACACTTTGTTAATAGTGGTAGCGCCGGCACCCAGCGGTAAACCTGCTTTCAACATCGCCTGGCGCGCCGGAGCCTGGCCTAAGCCGGCAGGCAGCACATTACCCATGATCACTTCACTGACTTTATCGCCGCTTACTCCTGCCTGCTCTAAAGCCGCTTTAATGGCGGTAGCACCCAGTACTGTCGCATCAACGTCTGTTAAGCCACCCATAAAGCCACCCATCGCGGTGCGCTTCGCTGCAACAATTACAATATTTTGTCCGGTATTGTCAGAAGCCATTTTACTCTCCTATCAAGGTTGGCCTGAAAAGATGCCCAAGAGCCTACACCAAATTTACGTTTACGCCAACGTCAACTATCTAACACTATGGTAGTGTTGGCTGTTTATAGTTCGGGAAATGGTGCAGTAAACTGTACAGTCGGACCAGCAAAATCTGGCATTTTTGCTTTACAAAGCCAGCCAAATCGACTTTTTGTTGATTTGCAGCGCCTGCCATCAGCTTTACCTTTACGTAAACTTCACTTATAGTTGATGGCGTTTTTCGGGAAGGCGGTTATGACACAAAAAGAAGAAAAAACCTATAGTATCAGCGAGCTGGCGAAAGAGTTCGACATTACTACCCGCAGTATTCGGTTTTACGAAGATCAGCGGCTGCTTACGCCCCTGCGTAATGGCCAGACCCGCATTTATAGCAAACGTGACCGGGTACGTTTAAAACTTATTCTACGCGGCAAGCGGTTGGGCTTTAGTCTGGCTGAAACCGGGCAGCTGTTTGAACTATACGACGCCGATAAGAGCAGCGTAACTCAATTAAATACCATGCTGAAATTAATTGAGCAGAAAAAAAGTGAACTGCATCAGCAGCTTGACGACATTAAAGTAGTGCTAATGGAGCTGGTAACCGTTGAAAAACGCTGCCGCGATACCTTAGCCGACGCCAAACAATCCAAAACCGCCTAGGCGGTTTCAGCATTTAGCAAACGGGGATTTACCATGATTAGCAGTTACAAAGGCCTTAACTTCGATTTAGGCGAAACCGTCGATATGATCCGCGAACAGGTTAACGCCTTCGCCCGTGAAGAAATAGCCCCACGGGCTGAACACATTGACCAGGTTAACGAATTCCCGAACGAGTTATGGCGTAAATTTGGTGATTTAGGCCTGCTTGGCATTACCGTTGATGAGAAATACGGTGGTTCGGGCCTGGGTTACCTGGAGCATGTCGTGGCCCTGGAGGAAATCAGCCGTGCTTCAGCCTCTGTCGGCTTATCTTACGGCGCCCACTCCAATCTGTGTGTGAACCAGATTTTCCGTAACGGCACTGAAGCACAGAAAATGAAGTACCTGCCTAAGCTGTGCACTGGTGAGCATATTGGTGCGCTGGCAATGAGTGAGCCTAATGCCGGTTCTGACGTGGTCAGTATGAAACTGCGCGCCGAGAAAAAAGGCGATGTATACATTTTAAATGGCAATAAAATGTGGATCACCAACGGCCCGGATGCCCATACCTATGTGATTTACGCCAAAACCGATATCAATGCCGGCAGCAAAGGCATTACCGCCTTTATTGTTGAGCGCGGCACCAAGGGTTTTAGCACTGCCCAGAAACTGGATAAGTTAGGCATGCGCGGCTCAAATACCTGCGAACTGGTATTTGAGGACTGTGAAGTACCAGCTGAAAATATTCTCGGCCAGGAAGGCGGTGGCGTCAAGGTACTGATGAGTGGCCTGGATTACGAGCGCGTGGTACTGGCAGCCGGCCCACTGGGGATTATGCAGGCTTGTATGGACGTGGTGGTGCCTTATATTCATGACCGTAGGCAGTTTGGCCAGGCCATTGGTGAATTCCAGCTGGTACAGGGCAAACTGGCCGATATGTATACCCAGATGAATGCCGCCAAATCTTATGTTTACACAGTAGCCAAAGCTTGCGACCGCGGTGAAACCACCCGTAAAGACGCCGCAGCCGTTATTCTGTACTCGGCAGAGCTGGCCACCAAAATGGCCCTGGACGCCATTCAGTTACTGGGTGGTAATGGTTACATTAACGAATACCCTACAGGTCGATTACTGCGCGACGCCAAGCTTTATGAAATTGGCGCCGGCACCTCTGAAATCCGCCGGATGCTGATTGGCCGCGAGCTATTTACTGAGTCGAACTGATATGACCAAGATCGCTAGCAAAATTAATACGCGTACTGAAGAGTTTCAGAAAAACGCTGAGGCCATGCAAGCCGTGGTCGACGATCTGAACAGCAAAGTACAGCAAATTAAACTAGGCGGCGGCGAAGCATTAATTGCCCGCCACACGGCCCGCGGCAAGTTGTTCGTGCGTGAGCGCATTCAGAAATTGTTGGACCCCGGCTCACCGTTTTTAGAAGTGGGTCAGTTTGCCGGCTGGGAATGTTATGAAGACTATGTGCCAAGCGCTGGCGTAGTTGCCGGAATCGGCCGGGTTAGTGGCGTTGAGTGCATGATTGTCGCCAACGACGCCACCGTTAAAGGCGGCACTTATTATCCGCTTACCGTAAAAAAACATCTGCGGGCGCAGGAAATCGCCGAGCGTTGTCACCTGCCCTGCATTTATCTGGTCGACTCCGGCGGTGCCAACCTGCCGCGGCAAGATGATGTATTTCCCGATAAACTCCATTTTGGCCGGATTTTCTTTAACCAGGCCAATATGTCTGCTAAGGGCATTCCACAAATTGCCGTCGTAATGGGCCTGTGTACTGCCGGTGGTGCTTATGTGCCGGCAATGGCCGATGAGAGCATTATCGTTAAAGAACAAGGTACTATTTTCCTGGCAGGCCCACCGCTGGTCAAAGCCGCTACCGGTGAGGAAGTGTCTGCTGAAGAGCTCGGCGGGGCTGATGTGCATTGTAAAATTTCCGGCGTGGCCGACCACTATGCACTAAATGACGAGCACGCACTGCAACTGGCCCGCAATGCGGTAAGCCGGTTGAACCGGCCAGCGCCGGTGCAAATGGATGTGAAAGCACCGCAAGAGCCGCTATACGATGCTAAAGAGCTGTATGGCATTGTTGGTACCGACTTACGCAAGCCTTTTGATGTCAAAGAAGTGATTGCCCGGATTGTGGATGGCTCAGATTTTGATGAGTTTAAACAATACTATGGTTCAACTTTAGTTTGCGGTTTCGCACGCATCTTCGGCTATCCGGTCGGCATTGTTGCCAATAATGGGATACTTTTCTCAGAATCTGCCCAAAAAGGCGCCCATTTTATTGAGCTGTGTGCCCAGCGCAAAATTCCATTGTTATTCCTGCAGAACATTACCGGCTTTATGGTCGGTAAAAAATATGAAGCCGAAGGAATTGCCAAACATGGTGCCAAGATGGTGATGGCGGTTAGCTGCGCAAAGGTGCCTAAATTTACTGTGCTTATTGGCGGCAGTTACGGTGCCGGCAACTATGGTATGTGTGGCCGCGCCTATGACCCAACCATGATGTGGATGTGGCCTAATGCCCGCATTTCGGTAATGGGTGGCGAGCAAGCGGCCGGCGTGATGGCCCAGGTCACCAAAGACGGCCTGGCCCGTAAAGGCGAAACGCTGTCGGCAGAGGCCGAAAAGGCCCTGAAAAAACCGATTATTGAGCAGTATGAGAAGCAGGGTCACCCCTACTACGCCAGTGGCCGCTTGTGGGATGACGGTATTATTGACCCGGCCCAAACCCGGATGACAGTCGGTCTGGCGTTGGCGGCAGCACTGAATGCGCCAATTGAAGAGACTAAGTTTGGTGTGTTTAGGATGTAATTCTCATAACTTTCGGAGAAATGATGAACCAGGTTTACACCCAAGTAAGTATCGACCAGCGCGGCGTGGCCAACCTGGTGCTTAACCGGCCAGACGTGCATAACGCTTTTGACGATCAGATGATTGCTGAGCTGATCCAGGAGTTGGAAAAGTTGGCCAGCAACGATCAGGTGAAAGTACTACTGCTAAGTGCTAACGGTAAAAACTTCTCTGCCGGCGCCGATTTAAACTGGATGCGCTCGATGGCTGAAAAAGACTACGGCCAAAATCTGGACGACGCTAACGAGCTGGCCATGTTAATGCACAAGCTGGATAAATTCCCTAAACCCACAGTTGCCATTGTGCAAGGAGCAGCCTTTGGTGGCGCTGTTGGCTTAGTGGCCTGTTGTGATATCGCCATTGCCAGCGACAATGCCAGTTTCTGCTTAAGCGAAGTAAAAATTGGCCTTATCCCAGCTGTGATCAGTCCCTACGTTATGCGCGCCTTAGGCGAGCGGCAAAGCCGCCGCTACTTTTTAACGGCTGAGCGCTTTAATGCTGACATAGCCAAACAGTTGGGTTTACTGCATGAAGTAACCAGTGTCAGCGAGCTGGCCGACAAAGCCAATGGTCTAATCGACAATCTGCTGCAAAACAGCCCGGCCGCTATCAGCGCGGCTAAGGCCCTTATTCACAATATTTATAACCGCAAAATCAGCAACAATGTGGTAGCACATACAACCCAGGCCATTGCTGAAATTCGGGTATCAGATGAAGGTCAGGAAGGCCTGAGTGCGTTTCTGGAAAAACGCCGCCCTAACTGGTTAGCGCCTAAGCCACAGGATAATTAACTATGTTTCGTAAAATATTAGTAGCCAACCGTGGCGAAATTGCCTGTCGGGTTATCGACACGGCACACAAGCTGGGCATTCGTTGCGTGGCGGTATATTCAGAAGCCGATGCCAATGCCCGCCATGTCCGGATGGCCGACGAAGCCTATTTGCTTGGTCCTGCGCCCAGTAAAGACTCGTACCTGCGCGGCGACAAAATTATCGACATTGCCAAACAAAGCGGTGCTGAGGCGATCCACCCGGGTTATGGCTTTTTATCGGAAAACGAAGATTTCGCTAAAGCCTGTTCTGATGCCGGTGTGGTATTTATCGGCCCACCAGTCAGTGCCATTACCGCTATGGGTTCGAAAAGTGCCGCAAAAAAAATTATGGCCGATGCCGGGGTACCTTTAGTGCCGGGTTATCATGGCGATGATCAATCTGACGAAGTACTGACTAAAGAGTCTGCCAGCATTGGCTACCCACAGCTTTTAAAAGCCGCTTATGGTGGCGGTGGTAAAGGTATGCGGGTTGTCTGGAAAAAAGAAGAATTTGCTGATGCTTTAGCCAGTGCCCGGCGTGAAGCCAAAGCCGGTTTTGGCAACGACAAAATGCTGGTCGAACGCTATTTAACCAAACCGCGCCACATCGAAATTCAAGTGTTTTGTGACAACCATGGCAATGCGGTTTATCTGGCCGAACGCGATTGCTCTATTCAGCGCCGTCACCAGAAAGTGATTGAAGAAGCGCCGGCGCCAAATTTCAGCGCTGAGCAGCGTCAGGCAATGGGTGAAGCCGCAGTAAAAGCAGCCAAAGCCATTGACTATCGTGGCGCCGGCACCGTGGAGTTTCTATTCGACGAAGACGGCTCCTTCTACTTTATGGAAATGAACACCCGGCTTCAGGTTGAGCACCCGGTAACCGAAATGATCACCGGTCAGGACTTAGTCAAATGGCAGCTGTTAGTGGCCGCCGGTGAAGCCCTGCCGCTGAATCAGGATGAAGTGCAGATTGATGGCCACGCCATTGAAGTAAGGGTGTACGCCGAAGACCCTGATAACGACTTCCTGCCGCAAACCGGTAAGCTAACCTATTTACGCCAGCCGGAAGCCAGCCGCTATGTGCGGGTAGATACTGGCGTGGTAGAAAATGATGAAGTGTCACCCTATTACGACCCGATGATTGCCAAACTGATTGTCTGGGATGAAAGCCGCGACCGCGCCATTGCCCGCATGCTGCGCGCGCTGGACGATTACCGGATTGCCGGCGTCACCACCAACTTAAGTTTTCTAACCAGCCTGACCGAGCATCCGGCGTTTAAAGCAGCCGAGCTTGATACTAACTTTATCAATCACCATCAGGACAAGCTGTTTGCGCCAGCCAATAACGAAAACAATCAAGCGCTGGTGCTGGCAGCTTTATTTATAATGGAGCAGCAAAAGACGCCAAGACCAAGCAGTACCAGCCAAAGCCCCTGGCAATACAGCCATGGCTGGCGTTTAAACGAGACGCCTGCGGTGCTACTGAATTTACTGCACAATGACAAAGCGGAGCAGTTAATCGTTCGCGAACAGCAACAGCACTATGTTATTGAGCTGCAAGGCCAGCAAATTTGCTGTTTAGCTGAGCTGAACGGCGATGAGCTAAGCGCCACTCTGGGCGATCATAAAACTAAGGTACGGGTTAGCCGCTACCAGGACACCATCAGTGTGTTTATCAAGCATCACCGATACGACTTTATTTACCGCACTGAAGTGACGCCAGAGCTTGATGGTAGTGAGCACGCCGGCAGCTTAACCGCGCCGATGAACGGTACTATTGTGGCAATAATGACCAAAGCCGGCGCTAGCGTAAATGCCGGCGAAACTTTGGTGATTATGGAAGCGATGAAAATGGAATACAGCATTAAAGCGCCAAAAAACGGGGTTGTTAATGAAGTATTTTATGCCGCAGGTGACCTGGTTAAAGATGGCGCAGAACTGGTCGATTTTAGCCCGGAGGAAGCATGAGCTTGCAAAAAAGAGTCCGCATTGTTGAAGTAGGCCCACGCGATGGTCTGCAGAACGAGCAAAGCGTCAGTACCACCGATAAAATTGCTTTAATTGATATGTTAAGCACCGCTGGGCACAGTTACATTGAAAGTGGCGCCTTTGTTTCACCCAAGTGGGTGCCACAAATGGCCGACTCAGGTGAGGTATTTGCAGGTATTACCCGCAAAGCTGGCGTGACTTATGCGGCGCTGACCCCAAATTTAAAAGGCTACGAAGCGGCCAAAGCCGCAGGCGCTACTGAAGTGGCAATTTTTGGCGCAGCGTCTGAAGCCTTCAGCCAGAAAAACATTAACTGCTCAATCAGCGAGAGTCTGGAGCGCTTTGCACCGGTGCTGGCAGCAGCGCAAGCAGACGGCATTAAGGTGCGCGGTTATGTATCCTGTGTGGTCGGCTGCCCTTACCAGGGCAAAGTGGCACCTTCAGAAGTGGCCCGGGTCGCCAAATCGCTGATTGAAATGGGCTGCTATGAAGTGTCACTGGGCGATACCATTGGTGTTGGCACACCTAACACTGTTAACGCGATGCTTGATGCGGTGCTGGCTGTGGTGCCGGCAGACAAACTGGCGGTGCATTTTCATGACACCTATGGCCAGGCCCTGACCAATATTTACGTGGCACTGAACCGGGGCATCAGCATTATCGACAGTGCCGTGGCCGGTTTAGGCGGCTGCCCTTATGCAGCCGGTGCTTCAGGCAATGTCGCTACTGAAGATGTGGTGTATTTACTTAATGGTCTGGGCATTGAACATGGCATCGATTTAACTGCACTGGCAAAGGCTGGTTGGTTTATTACCGGCAAGCTTGGGAAACAGCCTAGTTCTAAAGTAGGATTGGCACTTAAGGCTAAGTGCACGCAAACTAGCACATAGTGATTTCGCAGCATCCCGGCAATTGCTACGTGTATTTTTTCTGCGACACGCCGTGAACCCATCCATGGGGGCTCGTTTCCGCCCGTCCAGGGCTTCAACGGTCTCAGAAAAAAACACCTCCGCACTCGCCTGTTCCATCTGAGCAGGTAAGCGCGCAGTGTACTTTAGCCAGAACCGTGTTTTTCATGGATGAAAAACAGGAGCCTACATGGAGGTATTCACGGCGTGTTCTGGCAAAGTTGCACGGAGTGATTACCGGTGATTTAACACATGAGTTTTGTTAACGTTCAGCAACGAACAGAGGACAACAAATGGCAGGGTTTAATAAAGTCGTACATAGCTACGAAGACGCCATGGCCGGCCTGCAGGACGGGATGACCGTGATTGCCGGTGGCTTTGGTTTATGTGGTATTCCGGAAGGCTTAATTGCCCAGATCAAAAAAATGAAAACCAAAGATCTCACTGTAGTATCGAACAACTGTGGGGTGGACGGCTTTGGCCTGGGCATTTTGCTGGAAGACCGCCAAATAAAGAAAATGGTCGCATCTTATGTTGGTGAAAACGCCCTGTTTGAAAAACAACTTTTAAGTGGCGAGCTGGAAGTGGAACTGACCCCGCAAGGTACCCTGGCCGAAAAAATGCGCGCCGGCGGTGCCGGCATACCGGCCTTTTTTACCGCCACCGGCTACGGTACGCCAGTTGCCGAAGGCAAAGAAACCCGCGAAATTAATGGTCGCAACTATGTGCTTGAGCCCGCTATTACCGGCGACTTTGCCATAGTGCGCGCCTGGAAAGCCGACCGTTACGGCAACCTGATGTTTCGGCACACCTCGATGAACTTCAACCCGATGGCTGCCACAGCTGGTAAAATTACCGTGGCCGAAGTGGAAGAGATTGTCGAGCCGGGCGAGCTGGAACCGTCGCAAATTCATACCCCGGGTATTTACGTGCAGCGCGTGATCAAAGGCAGCTTTGAAAAACGCATCGAACGTCGTATGGTGCGGCAAGGTTAAGGAGGCAACCATGGCTTTATCTCGTGAACAGGTAGCAATGCGCGTAGCGCAGGAGCTGCAAGACGGTTACTACGTTAACCTCGGTATTGGTATCCCAACTCTGGTAGCCAACTATGTACCGGCAGGTATTGAGGTCATGCTGCAATCGGAAAATGGCCTGCTTGGTATGGGCCCCTACCCGACTGAGGCAGAGCTGGACGCTGATATGATTAATGCCGGTAAAGAAACAGTCACAGCCATTAAAGGCGCAGCGATATTCAGCTCAGCAGAAAGCTTTGCCATGATCCGTGGCGGCCATGTCGATTTGACGGTGCTGGGCGCGTTTGAAGTGGATCAGAATGGCAACATCGCCAGCTGGATGATCCCGGGCAAACTGGTCAAAGGCATGGGCGGCGCAATGGACTTAGTAGCCGGTGCTATGAATATCGTTGTTACCATGACTCACGCTGACAAATACGGCAACAGTAAACTGCTGCAAAGCTGCACCCTGCCATTGACTGGCGTCGGTTGTGTCAAGAAAATCGTTACCGATTTAGCGGTGCTGGAAGTACGTAACGGTGCATTCCACCTGCTGGAGCGTGCTCCAGGCATTACTGTTGAGGAAATTCAGCAGAAAACCGCTGGCAAGCTGGTTGTTGACGGCGAAATACCAGAGATGCAATTTAACTAAAACCAGCCAATGCTGGCTGCAAATAACCAGGCAGTCCTCTGCATTAGTAAAGCTCTACCCTGAAAGGCGCAAATTTTTTGCGCCTTTTGTTGTATCAGCAAGAATATGCGACAGACCCCAGCCAATAATATTGTTTCAACGCGTGCTTTTAGGGAAGATAAGGGCAGATTATTCTTGTAGGAGTGTGATTACATGTTTCGTTTAACCGCAGTTGCAACCTTATTATTGGCCAGCTTTGCTTCGCAGGCAGGACCCTTTACCATAAAAACGACCAGCACTATTGCTGACAATGCTGATACGTTAATATTGTTGGTTGGCCCTGAACAATTAAATACAAACCCACAACTTGCCG
This sequence comes from Arsukibacterium indicum, assembly GCF_019100565.1. Lineage (GTDB taxonomy): Bacteria > Pseudomonadota > Gammaproteobacteria > Enterobacterales > Alteromonadaceae > Alishewanella > Alishewanella indicum. The sequence continues at coordinate 183,900 of NZ_JAHRID010000002.1, forward strand.
CTATCAGTCAACAGGAAAACTTTACTGCAAAGCATGCTAAAACACTGACCTGGTTATCACCTGCTGCACCCTATGCGCAATTTAAGCGGGTTGTTTTGATGGGTACTGGCGAACCGGAAAAGCTTAGTGCGTATCAAGCCAGCTTGTTGGGCGCCGCTGCTGCCCGCAGCCTTAAAGACTCTGCAGCCAGCAATATTCAGCTTGATGCGTCAATGATTGACCCGGCTATCGGCCAAGCTGAGTTTCTGGCCCAATTTAGTCACGGCGTAGATCTGTCAAGTTACACATTTGACCGTTACTTAAGTGATAAAAAAACAGCCCCCGAGCGTAACCTGTTCCTACTTAGTAGCAATAAAAAAGCGACTGATGAACGCTTAGTTCAACTTAATGCGCTTAGCGAAGGTGTTGCACTGGCACGCGATCTCATTAATGAACCGGCCAGTGGCATCTACCCTGAAACCTTTGTCCAGCAAGCATTAGCACTACGTAAGTTAGGTGCTAAAGTAACAGTGATGGACGAAAAAGCGCTTGAGAAAGCTGGCATGGGCGCTATTTTAGCGGTTGGCCGCGGCAGTGCCCGTCCGCCACGGTTGTTGCTGGTACATTGGGAAGGCAGCAAGCAACAACCGGTCGCCGTGGTTGGTAAAGGTATTACATTTGATACCGGCGGCTATAATCTTAAAACGCAAGCTGACTCAATTTTTCGAATGACCTCAGATATGGCAGGCGCCGCCGCGGTTCTGGGAACTATGCACACATTGGTCAAACAACAGGCACCGGTTAATGTTATTGGTGTTATGGCATTAGCTGAGAATATGATTTCGGACCGCGCCTATTTACCCGGCGATATTGTCAGGGCCGGTAATGGTAAAACCATTGAAATTATTAACACTGATGCCGAAGGCCGGTTGGTACTGGCCGATGCACTCTGGCATGTAGAAACGCAGTATAAACCCCGGGCAATTGTTGATATCGCAACACTGACCGGTTCCAAAGTTACTGCTGTAGGAAATTATTATGCAGGTCTTTTCAGTAACGATGAAACACTGGTTACGCAATTAACACAAGCGGGTGAAAAAGTACATGAACGGGTTTGGCGTTTACCGCTGTCTGATGACATGCTACCTGAGCTAAAAAGTATGAAGGCCGATTTACGTAATACCGGCAGGTCAACGGGCGCTTCTACCGCCGCGTTATTTTTAAATCAATTTGTAAACGACACACCTTTTGCCCACCTTGATATTGCTGGCAATGCGTTAAGCGATAGCAGCAAAGGCTTGCATACTGAAGGTGGTACTGGTTTTGGGGTGCGCTTATTAACTGAGTGGGTGTTAACCACACAATAAACCGATATACACCTGAAAATAATGGTTTTAAATGTTTATTGTTTTAAAACTATTTAATCAAAGCCAGTTTAGTACCTACAGTAAGTAACAGGTACATTCTGGCTTTGTTATTTTAACCAACCGATAAGGCTAACGGGTAAAACGTTTTAATAAACTCGAAGTGTCCCAGCGGCCACCGCCCATTTGCTGTACTTCGCTGTAAAACTGATCAACTAACGCCGTTAACGGCAAATGGCTGCCGTTTTTGCGGGCTTCATTTAAGGCGATGCCTAAGTCTTTGCGCATCCAGTCTACGGCAAAGCCGAAGTCATACTTACCATTCAGCATGGTTTTATAACGGTTCTGCATTTGCCAGGACGATGCGGCGCCCTGGGAAATCACCTCAACCACAGCGGCGCCATCCAGGCCGGCATTCTGAGCAAAATTAAGTGCTTCTGCCAGGCCCTGCACCACCCCGGCAATACAAATCTGATTCACCATTTTTGTCAACTGACCTGAACCGGCCGGGCCCAGCAATTTTGCACAACGTGAGTAGCTCATAATGGCGGTTTCGGCCTGGTCAAACGCCGAAGGCTGGCCACCGAGCATTACCGTTAATACACCGTTTTCAGCACCGGCCTGGCCGCCGGATACCGGGGCATCTAAAAAGCCAATTTGTTTAGTCTCACAGGCAGCACTAAGTTCACGGGCTAACTCAGCTGATGCTGTCGTATGATCAATCAGCACGCTACCAGGCTGCAGGCTTGCCAGCACACCATCGTCTCCATACACTACCGAGCGCACGTCATCGTCATTGCCAACACATAAAAATACCAGCGACGCTTCTGCAGCTGCCAGTGCCGGCGTGCTAGCCTGGCTGCCACCAAATTGATTAACCCACGCTGTTGCTTTCGCAGCTGTGCGATTGTAGACACAAACCTGGTAACCCTTTTGCTGTAAATACCCTGCCATAGGGTAGCCCATCACGCCAAGACCAATAAATGCGACTTTACCTTTGCTTTCAATTGACATAAAAATGACTTATAGCTGTGAAATGATAAGCTGTTAGCTTACAAACTAAGTCTGGGAAAAGAAAGACGGATCCAGCAATCAGAACGTAAAACTGAATTTACAGCATAATCGGGAAGCAGAATGACCAATATACATCAGTTTAAAGTAAAAAATGGCCAGGGTCAGGAAGTGGATCTGGCAACTTACCGCGGTAAAGTCGTGCTTATCGTTAATACGGCCAGCCAGTGTGGCTTTACCCCACAATATCAGCAGCTGGAAGAGTTATATCAGCAATATAAAGATCGCGGTCTGGTGATCCTGGCATTCCCATGTAACCAGTTTGGCAGCCAGGAACCCGGCGATAACAGCGACATTCAGCAGTTTTGTCAGCTGAACTATGGCCTGAGCTTTCCGGTTATGGCTAAAATAAATGTTAATGGTTTAAAAGCATCACCGCTATTCGAGCATTTAAAAGACAGTGCCAGGGGCTTGCTTAAAACACGGGCTATTAAGTGGAATTTCACCAAGTTTCTGATAAACAAGCAGGGTGAAGTCGTTAAGCGCTATGCTCCCCGCACTAAACCCGCCAGCATTGCTCAGGCGATAGAAGAACTGCTGTAACTTTGATCTGGCGCTAATTATGACAACTTCAGCTGATCTACACTTATCTGAAAATAACAGACCGCAAACAAGCGCGAGGCTGCAAATGAAAGTTGCCGTGTTCAGTGCCAAAAAATATGATCAGAAGGGCTTAGGTCAGTGGGCTGATCCAAGCCTGCAATTCAGCTATTTTGAAAACCGCTTAAGTTCAGCAAATGTTAAACTGGCACACGGCTGCCATGCGATTTGTGCCTTTGTTAATGATGATCTGTCGGCGGAAGTGTTGCAGCAGATGTCCGAAATGGGCATTGAAATGGTGGCACTACGTTGTGCCGGTTTTAACAATGTTGACCTGGCTACCGCCAAAGCACTGGGCATCCGGATTGCCAGAGTGCCAGCCTACTCGCCAGAGGCGGTTGCAGAGCACACGGTAGCCATGATGCTGACGTTAAATCGCAAGCTACATAAAGCCTTTAACCGGGTCAGAGATGACAATTTCGCGATTGACGGTTTACTAGGCTTTAATATGCACGGCAAAACCGTTGGTTTAATTGGTACTGGCAGGATTGGCCTGGCTACAGCCCGCATCTTAAAAGGCTTTGGCTGTAAGCTACTTTGCTATGACATTGAGCCGGCAGCGGAGCTGACAAACGACTATGTCAGCCTGAATGAGTTATATGCACAGAGCGATATTATCAGTTTACATTGCCCGCTTACCCCGGCTACCAAGCATATAATCAATACTGATTCGCTGGCCAAAATGCGTGATGGTGTGATGCTGATTAATACCAGCCGCGGTGGCCTGGTAAATACCAAAACCGTAATTGATGGCTTAAAAAGCCGAAAAATTGGTTATCTGGGTTTAGATGTGTACGAACAGGAAGCCGATATCTTTTTTGAAAATTTATCAGAGCAGGTAATAGATGATGAGATATTTAAACGGCTGCTGACCTTTCCAAATGTGCTGATCACCAGTCATCAGGCCTTTTTTACCAAAGAGGCGTTGCAGCAAATATGTACTATTACCAGTGACAATTTAATGGCATTTGCCGGCGGCAGCACCACCGGCAATGAATTAGTGCAATAACGGCTTAATTATTGAATTGCACTCAGTCTTTATCGCTCATAGCATCAAGCAGAGTTTCTGACAGCTCTTCCGGCGTGACCACCACACCAGGACCATCTGAGTCAGGCAGGACGGCAATAGCCAGCTCATCGCCAATTAAACCTGAGGTCCATTTATCCAGCCAGGTTTTTACGTCGATAGATTTGGCAGTACAGTGTTGCCACTCACCTTCAATCCATTGTGCTGCCAGTTCAGCATGTGGCCATACCGGAATGCAACGCTCTTCCTCAGCACTTACTAATACAAAGCCTTCTTCGTCAGTTAAAATCCAGATCTCTTCTAAATCAGCCACGGCCTGAACAAAATATTCATAGCGTTGCTCGGCATCCAGCGAAATGACGCGATTGAGTTCTTCTGTACTTAGTTGATATTCCATCTTGGTTTCCTGCAAAAAATAAAGTGTGCTAATGATGACGGATCTGGCCATATAAAGCCATTAGTAAAACGAATTACCAAAGCTGACGGGCCAAAAATAACAACAATGCATAACGAGCCCCTTTACCCAGCGTAACCAATAATAAAAATAGCCCAAAACGAACCCGCAAAGTGCCGGCAACCAGGGTTAGCGGGTCTCCGACTATCGGTAACCAGGCCAGTAGCAGGCTCCAGCTGCCGTAGCGGTTAAACTGAATTTCAGCTTTGGCTAGCTGCGCCTGGCTTATCGGAAACCAGCGCTTATGTTGAAATCGCAGTAACTCTTTACCCAAATACCAGTTGACGCAGGAGCCCAGGGTATTGCCGCAGGTGGCAGCCAACCACAACCACAATGGCTTATAACCCTGTTGGGCCAAAGCCAGTAACAGTACCTCAGAGGAGGCGGGTAATAAAGTGGCAGCAATAAAGCCGCTGGCAAAAAGTGAAAAATAGCCCAAAAGCATAAAATGATATTAGCCCTGCTTAAAAATCGCAGGCACTGTAGCAGATTGTCAGACTAAGTTAATAATACAGTTAGTAATAGAGCCAGTAATATAGTTAGTGAAAATCCCGCGATTTGCTGGCAAAGGCTGCCAGCTCATGGCTTAAATCGGTCAGCCTGCCGGCTATTACATGGGTTACGTCCCCTTCACGCTCTAAAATACCGTCTACCTGCAGTATTTGCGCCGTTAAAAAAGCCTGTTGCTGAGCCTGAGCTGTGGCCAGCCACACCACCACATTGGCAGTACCGGTTTCATCTTCCAGCGAAATAAAAGTAACCCCGGCAGCAGTGCCGGGCCTTTGTCGCAAGGTTACCAGACCACTTATCCGTACCGGACTTTTATGCCGCACCTCTTTTAATGACTCAGCGTCAATACTGCGCGGCAATTTACCCGCCTTGCGCAGCAGGGCTATCGGATGTTGCTGTAAACTCAGACCGGTAGCGGCATAGTCTTCCAACACCTCGTCTATCTCTGACGGTGCGGGCAAAACCATAGCCTGATATTGTACGGTTTTTTCAGCGACTTCCTGAGCCTCTGAAGCTTTTTTTATATTTTTTGCTGTCAATATCACTGGCTTATTCTGCAAGCTTTCTTCGGCACAGAAAAGTGGCAGGCTCTGCTGCTTATCCAGTAATTGCCAGCGACTGTTGTACCTGTCGCCACTGATCGCTGCTAACGCATTGGCACTGGCCAGTGCCTGTAAATCACTGCTGTTAAGGCCAGCCTGTCGTAACTGGGAAAGTGAGCTATAACCAGCAGCAGGTCGATGCTGCAGTAAGCGCTCAACCCCTGCAGCACTTAACCCTTTTATCTGCCGCAGCCCCAGCCTGATAGCAAAATTCGCTTGTTCTGATTGCAAGGTATAATCACGGCAAGAGCCATTAACACATACCGGTAATACCTTAACCTGATGCCTTTTTGCATCCTGTAACAGCTGCGACGGGCTGTAAAACCCCATCGGTAAGCTGTTAAGTAATGCCGTATAAAAGGCCGCCGGATAATAATGTTTTAGCCAGGCCGAAATATAGGCCAGCACAGCAAAACTGGCCGAATGCGACTCGGGAAAACCATATTCACCAAAACCACAAATTTGCTGGTATATCCGCTCAGCAAATTCCTGCTGATATCCGCGCTTCAGCATGCCGTTTATCAGCTTATCTTTAAATTGCAGTAATTCTCCGGTTTTTTTCCAGCTGGCCATTGCCCGGCGCAACTGATCAGCCTCACCGCCACTAAAACCGGCGGCTACCATAGCCAGCGCTATTACCTGCTCCTGAAATATCGGTACCCCCATGGTGCGGCTTAATACCTGTTCAACCTCTTTTGACGGATAGCTTACTGGCTCGATGCCATTACGCCGTTTTAAATATGGATGCACCATATCGCCCTGAATAGGCCCGGGCCGGACAATAGCAATCTGCACCACTAAATCGTAATAACAGGCCGGTTTTAACCGCGGTAACATGCTCATTTGTGCCCGTGATTCAATCTGAAATAAACCCACGGTATCGGCTTTTTGGATCAGCTGATACACCGCCGGATCATCGCCAAGCGCGTTGATACCGGCAATACTTAGCGAACGTTGATAATGCCGTTTAACCAGCTGAAAACATTTACGAATGGCCGTTAACATCCCCAGCGCCAGCACATCAACCTTCAGCAGTTCCAGTGTTTCTAAATCATCTTTATCCCACTGGATCACGGTTCTGTCGATCATAGCCGCATTTTCCACCGGTACCAGTTCATACAGCGGCCCTTCAGAAATGACAAAGCCGCCTACGTGCTGCGATAAATGGCGGGGAAACCCGCGCAGCTCATCCACTAACTGCACAAGCTGGCGGGTTGTCTCGCTGTCAGGAGCCAGCCCCAGTGCTCCCAATTGCTGCTGCCAGGGGGTAACAGGATTACGCCGCTGAATATTTTTGACAAGGAAATCCAGTTGGCTTTCCGGCAATCCCAGTGCTTTACCAACATCCCGCAGAGCACTTTTAAAGCGATAACTGATAACAGTAGCAGCCAGAGCAGCGCGCTCCCGGCCGTATTTCTGATACAAATACTGAATCACTTCTTCGCGCCGTTCATGTTCGAAATCTACGTCAATATCAGGCGGCTCCTGACGCTCTTTTGATAAAAACCGTTCAAACAACACCTGAATTTGCCGCGGATCAACAGCCGTGATTTGCAGGCAATAACACACCACTGAATTAGCCGCCGAACCCCGGCCCTGATATAAAATATTGCGACTTTGGGCAAACTGCACCAGATCGTAAATGGTCAGAAAAAAATATTCGTAATTAAGTTCGCTAATAAGGGTCAGCTCTTTTTCAATCAGCGCCTGTACCCTTTGTGGTACGCCGTCGGTAAAGCGTATTTTGCTGCCCTGAACAACCAGCTGTCGCAGATAACTGCTGGCGGTTTGCCCTGCTGGCACCAGCTCAGCCGGATACTGATACTTAAGCTCGCTAAGATTAAAACTGCAGCACCCGGCAATAACCGCGGTTTCATTCAGCCAATTGTCCGGAAATAACTTAGCCAGCTTGGACAACGGCCTGAGTGCCCGCTCGGTATTGCTTAGCAGCTCACGCCCCAGTTCACTAACCGGTCTGCCGGCCCGGATGGCGCTGACGCAATGCTGCAGTGCCAGCCGGCCGGGCTGATGCATTAAAACAGCACCACAACACATCTGACTAAGCTGGAACTGGCTGGCCAATTGCTGACAATACTGATTAAATTGCGGCTCGTTATGGCTTAAATAGCGCCGCATTGCCAGCCATAACCGGCTGGCATGATACCTGGTAAGCCAGCTACCCCAATACTGATCGCTGGCATTATCTCCACTTGGCAACCATAAAATAAAACAGTGCTTTACTGACATTAAATCCCATTCTGTCAGCTGATAATCACCTTTGCGGCTGCGCCTTCTGGCATTAGTGATAACCCGACACAGCTCGCTATATGCCGCTTTAGTCGGGCATAACAACACCAGCTGCAGCTTATCCAGCATAAACACACTGCCAACAATTAACTTCAGTGCAAGTTGCTGCTCATTAATTGCCCGATAGGCCCTAACCACACCGGCAACTGAACATTCATCTGTTATTGCCAGCGCCTGATAGCCCAGCGATGCGGCCTCGATTACCAACTCTTGCGGACTGGACGCACCTTGTAAAAAGCTGAAATGGCTTTGACAAAACAGTTCAGCATATTGCATTGCCGTTACCTGCCTTGATATTAACTAAACAAACCATGGATAAACCATTGCTGACTTACCGTTCGGAACAGCCATAACCACTGGCCTTGCTGATTGCGACCAATATAGTAATCACGCTGCGCACCCAGTTGCCAGCCATCAGGACACAACCGCTCGGGCCCCTGGTTAATTGTTACGGCTTCTGTGAGGGGTTGTGGTCTGGTAAATAAAAATGCTGGCCGAAGTGGCAAAACCGCCTGCCCGATTGCCCCCTTTGTCAGTGGCAGACTGCGCTTACTGGCCATCTCGGGCAAATGTTGATCCTGCAGGGTTAAACCGCTGACCGCAGCATGGCCTAAACGGGCCTGCAACAATGATATCAACTGTAATGCCGACATTCTGGCCTGATGCTGATTAAATAATGCTTCAGTAGTGTGCTGCTGGCCGGCAAAATGATTAACATCCAGCTGCAGGCCATACACCGGTTCCGGCAAAGGCAGGTTTTCTAGTTGTAGCTGACATAACGCCAGCCAGGCCTGGGCTTTATATTCGCCCTGAGCAGAGCCGATACTCAGCTTAAGCGGCGGATTATCGCGAAAAAATAAACTAAGCAGCAGTTGATAGCACTGACAATTGGTCCGTCTTAGTTGCTGCTCCAGTTGCTGCAGTAGTTTGGCTAGCGGTTTAATCAGTACATTACTGTCGCTGATGTCATACAGCAGTTCCATATAACGGCTGAAACCAGGCTCAGGTTGGAAATACTCCAGCGCATGATAGTAATCGCCCCGCAACCGTCCCAGATAACTCAGCAACTGACTGTCGAAGCGCCGGGCCAACTCTGCCGGTGGCAAAGACTGTAACTGACCAAGGGTATGGATCCCCAGCCGGATCATTTGCTGCTGCATTGCTGGCGAGAGCTCTGTTGCACTTAGCGGGCTGCTGTTCAGCGCTTTATCAAACAGCCGGTTATCAACAGTAATTAACCCAGCCTGCTGATAAGCCAGACATTTAGCCGCATAAGGCGTTGCACCACAGCTATACTGATAACGGTAAGTCAGCGCAGAGAGTTTTGCGCTCAGTTCCTGCCAGTAAGGTTTAAGCCCGCCATACAGCTGCAACATGCCTTCAAGACGCAGAATAAGCCCAGCGGGTTTATCTAAGGCAATATCACTGCTTACCTGATACAACTGCTGGGCAACGTTGTGCAGAATTTTAGCTTGCTGCTCTGGCTGATAGGGCAGCAGCTGCAAATCCGGACACAGCGCAGCAGCGCTGGCCAGGCCCATGTGTTGTTTAAGGCCGGCCTTAATCGCCGCAGGATTTAACTGCACTAACTGATGCTGCAGATCAACCAGTGCAACGGGCAATTGACGGTCGCTTTCGGCTGAAAGTTGCAGATGATCCAACTGCAGTGCCGGAAAATGCAGATATATAAACAAAGCCATTTCAAACAGCCTGGCGCAGTGGCTCAGCAGCAGTTCCGGTTAAGCACAATACCGGCCATTTCTGTTGCATACTTATTCGAAACGGCGCTGCCGGCCAACTGCCTTTCCGTTTAAGCACAGTTAATTGCAGTCCCTGTGGATCCGGCTTAAGGCTGATACTTAAATTAACTGGCAGGCTAAGTGCCTGACTGCTATGCCTGAACACAATCATGCTGGCGGCGCCCTGTTCTGCAGCGAGTTGTAACCGTCGGGCCTGAGCTAAACTGATGACCGCAGGCCATAGCAGCACGCTGGCGCAACAGCCACTTTGCAGACACTGCTCAGCCGCCCATAACGCCTGTTGTTGTGGCGAAAGCTTTTTTACAGATTGAGGGTTTTTAGCCGGCTGAGTCAGCTTAGCCAGTTCATCTGAGCTCTGGCCAAAAGCCGGTTGCTCGCCCGGGGTGATGATCAGCAACTGGCTTAACTCAAGCCCGCTTCCGGCCAGCATATCGGCGCAAAGCTCAGCCGGCGGTCCAATAAATACCAGTAAACGCTGGCTCTGCTGTTGTTGCTGTTGTAAATAAGGTAACAACAGACGCAGCTCACCTATACCGGCTTCGGTTTGAATATCAATCAGGCCGGTTGCCGGCAAGCCACCACCTAACTGCTGATCCAGTTCAGGATATCCTGACGCAACAGCCCTGTAGGCCAACTGCTGGCTATCGCCTTGCCATAATAACTGGCGTCGGGCGAGTTGATCTAATAAGGTAGACATACATCACCATATATACTGTATATATAAACAGTATATATGGCTTTTTGCAGGATGCAATATCCAGCGCTATCACTTTCGTTGCAACAGAGTTAACACTTCATAATGGCTGCTATGGGCGAACATATCAAACAGCTGTACTTTCAGTAATTTGTATTGGTTTAATCTGGTTAAATCGTCCGCCAGGGTTTGGGCATTACAACTGGAATAAAGCAGCCAGCCAGGGGAAAGCCGTTCAATATCCTGACATAACGCAGCCCCTAAACCGCGCCGTGGCGGGTTTACCACCAGTAAATCAGGGGCCTTTGCTGCGGCATTGGCAAAGGCCGTAGCATCCAATGCCTGAAAGCTGACATTTGTTAATCCCATTTCTGCTGCTGAGCGTGTAGCACTGGCAATGGCTGCCGGGGCAATTTCAATACCCTGCAGGCTTTGATCATTCTGCACCAAATGAAGGCCAAAACCACCCACTCCGCAAAACAGGTCCCATATTTGATTGAACTGACCGTTTTGCTCCTGCAGTTCAGCAGCCCATTGGGCGGCATTAAGATACAAGCTGGCCGCTACTACCGGCTGGGTCTGAAAAAAACTTTGCGGCTGTAAATAAAGCGGTACCTGATTTAATTGCTCAGCCAGCACAGTTTGCTTGGTTAAAACAATTTCTTCCGCGCCTTCCAGGATGGCCGCTGCTGCTGGCTGCAAATTCACCGAGCAAAGCTCAAGTTCTGGCAATTGCTGCTCTAGCCAGGGCAAATGTTTGGTTACAGAGGCCAGACAGTTTTTTGAACGCAGCACAAGCCGCAGCATAAAGCGGCCACTGTGCAGGCTTTGGCTAAGTAAAATATATTTCAGTTCACCACGGCGGCTGGCAATGTCATACGGGGTAAGAGTAGCACGGCGGATAAAAGCTTTACACAAGGCAAAAACCGGCACAAAGCTCGCTGGATATAACGGGCAATCGGCTAAATCGACCTGCTCACCCCGGGCATTGATAATACCCAGCACCGGATTAGTGACACTGCCCAGAACGACCATTTTCGCTTTGTAGCGAAAACCCTGCTCTTCACTTGCAATTGGCGCTAAGACACTCTCTGGCTGCATTGGAGCCATTAGCTCATTCAGATGCTGCTGTTTATCGGTCAGTTGCTGCGAGTAGGGTTTTGCCAGCCATTGGCATGATTGACAGCGGTTAGCCTGAAAATGGTGGCAATACATTTAATAATCACTTTACTGACAAGCGGAAAATTAGCTTGGCTTATTCTACCTGTTCATTTTTTTGAAATATAGCCGGCAAATAATAGCAGATTAAATTGCAACCCTGCATTAACACAACAAGCCTGCTAGACTGAAAATACCTGCATTATGCGAGGAGCAAAATGGAATTAGACAAAAATAACCAGGAGCAAGGTGTTATCGATAGTTTTCAACAGGTACGCCGCCAGACATTAGCGTTAACAGAGGGCTTATCTGCCGAAGATATGGTGGTGCAGTCTATGCCCGATGCCAGCCCGTTAAAATGGCATCTGGCTCATACCAGCTGGTTTTATGAGCATTTTATCCTGCAACGCTTTAGCAAAAATTATCAGTGCTTTAATACTGATTATCAGTTTCTGTTTAACTCTTATTACGATGCCGTTGGCCCACGCCACGCCAGACCAAACCGTGGCTTGCTAACCCGCCCTGCTATCAGCGATATTCTGGAATATCGCCAGCATGTGGAAACGCATATGCAGCAGCTACTTGCTCTGGGGCAACCCGATGTAACTGAATTACTGACAATAGGCTTACATCATGAAATGCAGCATCAGGAGCTGATGCTAACCGACGTGCTGCATTTGTTGTCAGCCAATCCGCTGGCTCCGGCCATGCAGCAAACCCCACCACCAGCCAGTCTGTCCGGTTCTGCTCAGCCACTGCCAGCACTTCAAATGTTAAGCCATGATGGTGGCTTGCTTAAGGTTGGCGCAGCTGAGCAGGGTTTCAGCTACGATTGTGAAAAGCCCCGTCATCAATACTTTTTGCAGCCATTTAAACTGGCCAGCCGTCCGGTTACAAATGGTGAGTGGTTGCAGTTTATTGACGATGGCGGTTATCAGAACCCCTTGTTGTGGCTGTCTGACGGCTGGCATTACAGCCAGCAATATAACTGGCAGGCACCGTTATACTGGCAACGGCAGCAGCAACAATGGTGTAGTTTCAGTTTACGTGGCTTACAGCCTTTGAACCTGGCCGCGCCGGTATGCCATATCAGTTATTATGAAGCAGACGCCTTTGCCCGCTGGGCTGGTAAGCGTTTGCCCCGTGAACAGGAATGGGAAGTGATTGCCGAGGCGCAGCCAGAGGCCCTGACCAATGCTAATTTTCTGGAGCAACATATCTGGCAGCCTACCTCTTGCGATAACCAGCCAGGTTTTCAAAAGTTATTTGGCGATGTCTGGGAATGGAGCCAAAGCCCTTACAGCCCTTATCCTGGTTTTAGTGCGGCCCAGGGCGAGCTTGCCGAATATAACGGTAAATTTATGGCCAATCAATTTGTGCTTCGTGGTGGCTCCTGTGCCTCGCCACGCCAGCAATTACGCAGCAGTTATCGTAACTTTTTTCATCCCCACCAACGCTGGCAGTTTAGCGGACTCAGATTAGCAGAGGATCAATAATGTCATCAGCTCAGTCAATGTTTTATACCAACGATTTAACTACCGGCCTCATTTCACCACTGATGGATCTGGATTTTGCCGACGACGTATTAACCGGCCTGGCATTACCGCAAAAACAACTTCATGCAAAATACTTTTATGATCAGCAAGGTTCAGACTATTTTGATCAGATTTGCCAATTACCAGAGTACTACCCTTACCAGACTGAGCTAAACCTGCTGCCAAAGGTGGCCAAAGAATTAGCTGGCATCTTAACCAGTGACTGCACCATCGTCGAATTCGGCGCTGGCTCGCTGGTAAAAATTAAGCCATTGCTCAATGCAATCAACAGTATCCGTCAGTTTATTCCGATTGATATCAGTGGTATTCATCTGGAGATGGCCTGCCAGCAGTTACAAACTGATTTTCCGAAGCTTGCAGTCAAGCCGGTGGTGGCAGATTTTTGCTACCCGGTAACGCTGCCGGCGTTTGGCCACCAGCAAAAAATCGGCTTTTTCCCGGGCTCGACCATTGGCAATTTCTGCCCGGCGCAAGCAGCCAGTTTTTTAGAAAACGCCCGCTGCACCCTGGGGCCTGATAGCAGTCTGCTTATCGGGGTAGACACCAAGAAATCTCCTGTTTATCTGCACCGTGCTTATAACGATGCAGATGGCATTACCGCCCGCTTTAACCGCAATATTTTAACCCGGATTAACCGTGAACTGGGTGCCAACTTTAAGCCGGAGAATTTTGAGCACTATGCTTTTTATAATGCCGGCCAGGGCCGGGTGGAAATGCATCTGGTCAGTACTGCGGAGCAAGTGGTTGATGTATTTGGCAGTGCGGTCGCCTTTGCCGCCGGCGAAAGTATTCATACTGAAAACTCCTATAAATACACTCCGGATGAATTTTGTCAGCTTGCCCGCTCAGCCGGCTGGCAGGTAGAAAGAACCTGGCTGGCCGATAAAGACTTATTCGCTGCCTACCTGCTGCGAAACCCCGGTTAGCGCAGGTACGCCGCTTACCTGGATGGTAACACTGGCCGCACCGCCTAAATCATCCACTACAGATAAAGTGATTAAACCAGGCCTGCCCTGCCAGAACAGGGTTTCGCCTGGCGTTACTGCCCCCAGATAACGCTTATCAGCAAACCAGTGGGCCCGGCTAACCGCACCATCAAAGCTTGCTTGCAGAGCAATTTGTTGCTGGCCAACAGGCTGTTTAATATCATCTGCATGCTGTTCGCTGACCAGGTAAGTCAGCTGAGCCTGCGGCGAGCGGATTTGAGGTGGCTGACGAGTTAACTGCAACCTGTCCGGGCAAGCCTTTTGATATTGTGGCGGTTTCGCTAACATAATTCCGGCCTGCTGCATCGCTTTACTAATATCAGATGGCCAGAACTCAAACACCTTAAGCTCGGTAACGCCCGGCTGATGCGAACAGGCCCTAAGCCCGCTACTTAGTTCAACAGGTACGGCCCGGTGTACCTCTGAAACCTTTATTGGCGACACTCCAGGGATAAACCAGCCGGGTTCAGTTTGCGGGCAATGTTGATTAGGCAAGTCGCCACTGCGACTGCAAAGCGCCACTTCTTTCAGGTTTAACCCAGCCGAATGACTAAAAAGCTTCTGATTTTCTACAGGATTTTTCGGTAATAACTCAAGCAATTCAAAAAAAAACGGTCCGGCTGCGGAACGCCCAACCAGATTAGGATTACTGCTGCCATCAAAATTACCTAACCATACCGCCAGCACATAGTCTCCGCTTAAGCCAACAGCCCAGGCATCACGAAACGCATAGGAGGTACCGGTTTTCCAGGCAACAGGGGGTTGTGCAGTCAGCTCACCGAGTAAACCGCTTTGCACTCTGGGGTGCTGGCGCAGCATATCCAGCGTTAAAAATGCCGCTTCCGGGCTTATCAACTGTTTAACCTCAATGTCTTTTTGCGGTTGCTTTTGCCAGGCTAGTGGCTGCCACTTGCCACCGTTACCTAACATCGCATACAGTTGTACTAACTGGGCCATGCTTAGCTCCATGCCGCCCAGCACTAAAGCTAAGCCATAGTGGCTGGCAGGCTGGGCTAACGGCACTCCGGCGGTATTCAGCCACTGGTAAAAGTCAGGTTGCTGCAGCTGAGCCTGCAGCTGTACCGCTGGTAAATTACGGCTGTTAATCAGTGCTGCCGTGGCCGACAATGGCCCGGCAAACTGCCGGTCAAAATTTTCAGGATTAAAGCTGCCGTAACGTCGCGGCAGATCTGTCAGCAGGGTTTTCGGATGGATCAGTCCCTGCTGCAACGCCAGCCCATAAACAAAAGGTTTTAAAGCTGAACCTGGCGAGCGGGCAGCCGTTACGCCATCAACCTGGCCTGCAATCACTTCATTATAAAAATCAGCCGAGCCCAGCCAGGCCTGGATCTGCATAGTACTGCGCTTTATCAGTAACACGCTGCCATTGTTGATACCTGTTGCCTGCTGTCGCTGCAAATAGCGGCCTAGCTGTTGCTCAAAACGTTGCTGCAATGGTAACTGCAGGCTGGTGTAAAAGCGGCCCTGCTGCTGGCCCTGCGCGCGCAGCTGATTAATAAAATGGGGGGCCTGCTGCGGGATATCGGCCCGGTTTAAATACTGCAACGGCAAAGTTAACGGTAATAACTGAGCTGTCAGTTCAGCGGTCTGTTCAGTTTGCTGTTGCCAGATAGCAGTCAGCCGCTGCCGGGCCAGCTCGAGCTGCTGCTGACCGCTACTGCTAAGCGGACTGCGCTGATTAGGATTTTGCGGAATAACACTAAGCGCGATGGCCTCGGGCAACGTTAGTTCACTGGCTTCTTTGCCGAAGTAAATCAGACTGGCAGCGGCAACGCCTTCAATATTGCCGCCATAAGGCGCATAGTTAAAATAGGCTTCCAGCAACTCGGCTTTGCTGAAATGGCGCTCCAGATACAGCGCGTAAGCAATCTGATGCAGCTTGCCTGTAATATAACTGGTGTTCAGCTTAAACCGCAACCGCGCCAGCTGCATGCTGATGGTCGAGGCGCCCTGACGCCGGCCATTTTTAAGCACGCCCTGCCAGAAAGCCCGGGCAATTGCACTGAAATCAAGACCAAAGTGGTGATAAAAGTCGCGATCTTCGTATAAAATTGTCGCTTGCTGAATAGCCGGCGCAATTTCGTTTAAAGGGAGCTTTAACCGGTAACGCTGATCGTCTGCCAGCTGCAGACTAAGCAGCTCGCCATCGGCGGCAAAATAGGCACTGCCCTGCTGATAACCGGCATATAAATCCGGTTTGGCCGATACAGCCAATAACAATGCCACCAACAGTAATACCATGCCGGCGGGCAGCAACAACCAGTGCAGCAGCCATTTCAGGCGGGGCTGCCAGCCAGACTGTCGTTGTTGCACTTTCATCTGCCAGTGGCCTTAACGGGCCGTTGACACGACGAAACGACCCGATGCAGTATTGCCATAAACCCTGCTGTCATACATCGACTCCGCCGCTGCTGCAGGCACGGTAAAGTTACCGGCTGCCGTCACTTTTACCTGATAACGCAGCTCAGTCATTTGCGGCCCAAAGCTGGCGTAATAAACCAACCTGTCTTCCCGGACATCTATGTAATCGGCGCGCCAATGGCTCTGCTCCCGGGCAACTGAACTTCTGATAATACTGAAACCGGCTGGTATTAAATCAATAACGGCAATATTGTTATGCCAGCTGTTGCTGGTACTTCTTATCCGCAGCCTTACCGTAAGTTCATCGCCCTGACGCGCTTCGCTGACCACTTCACCGGAGCTGTTTAAGTAGTCGCGCACTATTTCTATCTGCTCAGCGCGGGGACTGGCTGGTGGCGTTTTGGCAAAGCCACTTTCACTAACTGCATAAAACAGCGGCGCGCTGCTATTGCCAGCAGCGCGGTCAATAAGCAATTTCTCTGCATCACTGCTAAAAGCAAACCGCGGTAAACTACTGCGGTTATCGGCCGCAGTCAGTTCAGTGCGCTTACCGGCAGCATTGAGCTGATATAACTGAGGTGCAGCCGCCTCGGCTACATTCTGCAGCTGACTGTATGCTGCCAGCGCCAATACTGCATATGATGAACCAATGGTGTTGTACTGATTATCAAATACCGGTTGTAACAGGGTGACAATATGCTCGCCATCCAACGCTTTGGCTTGTTCAGGAAAATGTCTTGCCAGCAGGTACACATACTGTGCATCCAGACTCAGCTGCGGCTGAAACGCCGGGTTAGCAAACGGCGGCAGCGGACTAGCAAGTCGTTGCGCTTGCCGGCGCTGCAAATATGCCTGCTGCATGCCCGAACTTTGCCCCAGCCGGTAATTACCAATTAAGCCTAACGCCACAGCTGGCTGCTGCATCAGCTGATAGCTGGCCGCCATATATATGGCCGTAATATCCGTTTGCCAGGCCTGCTGATGCTGCTGTTGCAGCCGCTCATGCAATTCAACCAGATAGTTGGTGGTAACAATACCGCTGCGGGTCAACAGATAAATCGCATTGGCTCGTAGCCGGGCCTGATACAAATTGGCGCCACTTTGCCGGGCCACATTATGCAGGTAACTCAACCCCTGCTGATACAGATAGTCTGGCACGGCCAGCCCCTGTTCGCGGGCAGCCAGTAAAAAGTGCATAACATAAATACTGGGGAAATCGGCCGAAGAATACCCGCCAGGCCAGAAGCTGAAGCCACCATCACTTTGCTGGCGCTCTGACAGCTTTTGAATTAACACGGCAAACTGCTGTTGCACCAGCGACAAACGAGCCTGGTACCCCGACTGCTGCACCAAGCCCAGCCAGGGGAATACCTGAGACACCACCTGCTCGGTGCAACCATGCGGATAGTTTGCCAGATAATCGGTAAAGCTTTCTGCCAGCACCAGCGGATTAGCAGATGCCGCTACATGTTGCCGGGCAAATTCACTGTATAGCGGATAACGGGTGTTAAGGGTCAGCGGCATTTTGTCGCTGTATCCGGCGTTAAGAGTTGTCTGATAATGACTGGCCGGCCGGATACTTAAACTGACATCCCGGCCAGACTCCTCCAGCAATTCAGCTTGCTGATAGCGGGCGGTGAATCGAATATCAAAGCTGCCCGGGGTAGTGCCGGCCCTGACACGAAAACGGGCACTTTGCTCACTGCCTTCACTAATATTCAACTGTTGTTGCAGCGGGCTAAGTGCTGTTAAACCTTCAGGCAGGCTCAGACTGACGGTAATACCGGCATTTTCGCCTGAACCTTTTACGCCATTGGCAACAGAAACATTTACCTCAAATTCGTCGCCCGGTGCAGCACTTTGCAGTACCTCTGGTGTTAACACAAAGGGCCCCCGCACCTTAGTGTCAGCACTTGCAGCGCCAAGTGCATTATCACTGACAGCTACCGCCATCAGTTTTAAATTACCACTAAAACTGGCCGGCACCTGTACCTGTTGTTGTTGCAGCCCGGGACCTGCTTTCACCAGACCTAACCAGAATACGCCGGGTTGTTCGGCGCGCCTTGCAAACGGGTTCAGGTTTTTAGCCAGCATCATCTCGGCTGCCATCGCCATCCGCTCACGATCATCACCACCCACGCCGGCCAGCTGACGCTGCAGCAAGCTGAACTCCGGTAAAATTAAATCCAGCATCTGCATGCTACGTACCTGTAGCGCTCGTTTTTGTAAAAAATGGCCCAGCGGGTCGGGCAACTGATATCCGGCAACCTGCAAGATGCCCTCGTCTACTCCGTAAATCAGCATATCAGCCGGCTGACTTGTCTGATAACTGACATTGAACGGTTTGCCCGGCCTGACTTCGCCAGGCGCCTGCAAGGTAATGGCAATCTGACGCCGGCTACGGTCAATATTAAAGGGCACCACGGCATAACTTAACGGGCTGACAAACAGCTCGGCTGAATCTGCCGCCCGGACAAAACTGACGTTAATGTAAGCATTACCCTCCAGGCCTTCAGGTAACTGAATGCGCTGAATGCTGCTGGTAGTGCTGGCGCTAAACCAGCTGAATGCATGAACTTTATCGCTTTCAATACTGATTAAACCACTACCGGTGTATGGTGCGGTAATATTCAGCTCTATCCAGTCGCCCGCTTTATAATCGGTTTTATCCAGCTTGACCGTTAATGCCGCATTTTTCTCCAGCATGGCCGCGATATTGCCAACGCCCACCACGCTAAAGGCCAGACTACCCAGTACTGTGCCGCTACTGTCAGTTAGCTGCAGCTCAAAATCACCTGCGGTATCAGTGGGTAATGCGTAATCGGTGCCATCCTGGCTAATACTGAACGGGGTTTGCTGCAGTGCAATATCCTGCACAATACTCTGGTACTGATAGGTACCGTCATTTTGTTTTACCAGGCTGGTCACCGGCCGCTTTTCAATCAGCTGTAAGCTGAGGTCACTTAGCGCAATCTGGCTCAGGTTATTATCAATAGCAATAAAGTTAATGCTGCGCTGTTGCTGCTTTTTCAGATAACCCAACTCGCCATCCGCTTTTACTGCCACTACTTGGGCCAGAGGCGACAACAGGCTGGTTAACCGATGCCGCACACTACGACCACCGCCGGCCTCAAAGCCTTCACTGGTTACCACCAACTGATAAGTACCGCCGCTGTATTGCTCCAGCCCCAGGGCAAAGGTAGCCTGGCCGTCAGCATCGGTTTGCTGCTCATCCAGCTGCTGCCGCACCCGCTCTGGATTAACATCAGTTTGCTGCGGACTGAGTATCTGATAATCAGGGTACTCACTGAAAATGAAACTACGGGGAATAAGCTCCAATGTGGCAGCAACACGACGCTGCTGCGCTGGCGTACCAAACAAATTATCCAACTGCACCTTTACTGCTAAATCAGCCGGGTTTAACCAGCCCTTCACCGGGGCGGGCTCGGTGCCCTGAACAAACTGACTGCTGATCTTCATGCTGTCTGGCTGAAATTCTTCCACTGCAAAACTTACCGATCCCAGATGGCGCTGGGTATTACCTTTACTGTCGAGCAAACTGACACTGGCATGATAGTTACCAGTGTCACTGTGCGCCTGGGTATCCAGGCTAAAGGTATGCATACCACGGCCACTCAGGTTAAACTTTTGCTGCCAGAAGGTATTGCCCCTGGGCCCCTGCACCTGAACTTTAAGTGGCAAACCTGAGTCAGCATTGCTCAGATCACCATGGCGGATTATCGCAGCCAGCTTTACCTGCTCGCCCGGACGGTAAATGCCCCGGTCACTGAACATATAAGCCGTTAAACTTTTGCTATCTTCAGGGCTCTGGTACTGACCGCTGGTATTAAATTTTGAGTAATCCAGCTGGCGGCTGTAGCGGTCGAAAGGGATAAAGCTGGTATCAACGATGCCATTGCTACTGCGACTAACCCGGTATACCACCGGCTGCTGTTCACGCTGAAAACTGTTCGTTTTACCAAAGCTGACTGAACCGCGAGCATCTGTTTTTGCACTAAACAACGGCACGCCATTACGGCCAAGCAATGCAACGTCTGCGCCCGCTACCGGTTCGCCATTAACCAGCGACAATACAAACATCTGTTGGCTGCTGTCACTGTTATGCTTTACCAGCAGGCCTAAGTCGGTAACCAGCACCAGTCTTTTGTCCAGTTGCTGACCTTCAGTATCCGGACGAGCCGGATCAAACTCACTTAATTCAATAAAAAACAGCCCCATCCCGGCTTGTTGCAAGTATGGTGTCAGTGACAGCGCCTGATAGCTGGCCTGTTTTTGCGACCCATTATTTACGGTGTAGGTATGTTGCTGCAAACTGGTGATATTGCTTTGGTTAAACTGGTAATGCTGAAAATAAGGCTGGCTGATATCGCCGCCGGTCTGGGTAATCAAATGGTTTAGTTGCTCTGGCAACAGCTTATGCAGTTTTACCCTTACCCCTTTAACACCGCGGCTCAACAATTGTAATTTCTGTTCACCACTAAGGGTGAGCATGGCACCTTCACCGACAATTTTCGCTTCTTTCGGATAAGCAGGCGCCCGCACGACCGCCCGGTACTCGTTGGCTAGGGTAAAATCACTAACCGACTGCAGCCCCGCCGGCACACTGACAAAAACATGCTGGCCCGCTGGCAAATCCAGCTTAATACTAAAGGCATCGTCATGCGCAAGTGCAGTAGGCATCAGTTGAAAATTCAGCAGGCTGGCCTGCTGCAATACGGTGCTGTTAACCTCGCCAGGCGCCCAGTAATTTGAATTGCGCCGCGGATGTTTTGGCAGAACATACAGCTTTAATTTACTTTGCAGCTCAGCCCGCTCTAGCCGGTCGGTAAAACTTAATAGCAACATTTGCTCCGGTTGCTGCTCAGGATCGCGGACAATTTCGGTTTTCAATTCACTGACTTTCAAAAAGCTGCCTTTATCCGGCACCAGCAACTGTGCTTCGGTGGGCTCCGTGGTTTTGCCATCACCATTCGCTGCTGTTACGCCGGCTTTCAGTTTAAGTGTTAAATATTGCTCCTTCGCCGGCAGCGTCAGGTTGACAGACTGCACATAAACCTCACGCCCGGTTTTATCGGTGGTTAAACTGAATGCCAGTGCCTGCGGCTCAGTATTGCTGTTGGCTCCATCTGGCCGCATCAGCATCGTCAATTGCTGCTCAACTGATGTCAATTCAACCGGATGACTAAAACTAACAGTTGCCACTACCTGTCGGTTAGCCGGCTGTGCCGGGTCCTGATAAAAACGAAGCCGGTTAATTTCAGCTGTAAGCGGCACCGTTGCAAAATGGTATTGCTGCTGCGCCAGGTTAATCTCGGGGTTAAAAATACGCTTTTCCAGCTTAACCGTATACTTCTGCCCGGCAGGCCAGGCTTTGTCGGGGGTAAAGGTCAGAGTATTGTCGTCCTGCCACAGCCATTTACCGGCAACAGCCGGGCTTATAGTTACGCCCTCACTCAACACTTCACCTATCAAGTCAAGCCGCGCAGCAGATAACACCGGGGCTGGCATAGATGTATCGACAGGCCTGCCTTGCCTTCGCGGTTGCGGCAAAGGGCTTGGGGCGTCATCTGCCGTCGGAAAGTCGTAACTAAATTGCAGCATTACCGGGGTTGGCTGCTCAATATCGTCCTGATAATGGCCAAGCTCAGGGGCGCTAACTTCTGCAGTTACCAGCAAGGGTTTAGGTAACTGCTGGTAGTAGTAATAGCCCGCCACCATCGCCAGTATAACTATCAGCAGCAGGGTTACCGTGCCCCAGAAACGGCCGGGCCGTAGTTTAGCTGTTTGGGTTAAATCTGCCAGCCAGTGCGGAGCGGTCCAGCGGACAGAGCCAAAAATAGCTCGAAAAATATTAGTAGCAGAGGAATCGGAGGCAGGCATAACCAATCCTTGTTATTGCAGGGTCAATAAAAGCACAGATAACGCCGAGTATAACCGGCGAAAATTAATCACTGATGAACTATAGCAGTTTCGGCTTACCGGCTTAACCGCGTGTTAGTAAAGAGTTGTTATAGCAAAGAAAAGCGTTGAAGTGGTTTGTATTGCAAGCTGCCATCACACTGGGCTGACTGATAAAGTGCAAATTCACTGATGGTCAAGGTTAACGGAGGTACTGCGAGAGTGCCATCATAGCTGCCATGGCGCGCCAGCGTTACATGCGGCCGGTATTTGTCATGGATGTCGTTAAACCCCTCTGCTTTACAAAGCGCAGCAACCTGCCGTTGCAAGTCTGTCAGCGCTGTCGGAATTTGTGACGGCGCAAAATAAAGAATATCCGGTTTAGCAAAGCAGGCCAGATAATCCAGCGTCAGCGTAAAGGCCGGGCTGTCAATCTGGCTGGCAGCAGCAATCAGCCGCTGTTGCTGCTGCGCATCGACCTCGCCTAAGAAAAACAAGGTCAGATGCAGGTTATCGCTGGCAACGGCTTTGGCCTCTGGACACAGGTTAAGCGCCTGTTGCTGATACGCCAGCAACTGTTGTTGCTGTGTATCTGAGAATTTTAGGCTGAAAAACAGCCTTGCCATCAGCCTTTGGCCCGCCGGCTGGCTTTCGGTTTGCCGCTACCGCTGTTCGCAGGCCTGGCAGCTGTGCCGGACTGATTGCCAGATAAGTTGTCAGCTGCCTTGGCAAACGGTTTTTTAGGCTGTTGCTTGCGTTGGCCGGCAATCGCCTTTGCCGCCGGGTTTAAGCCGGTATGGCGACTCAGCGCCGGCTTACCGCCTTTAACTGGCTTTTTAAACTGCTCGTCCTTGCTCTCTTCCGGCACTAAACAGCCTTTACTGCGGCCAATCAGGTGCTTTAAACCCATCTTAATCAGGGCTTCGCGAATTTGCGGCCAGCCTTTAGGGTCATGATAGCGCAATATGGCTTTATGCAGCCGGCGCTGCCGCTCCCCTTTGGGAACCGCTACCACCTCAGAATTCGCTTTATTAATGTTTTTCAGCGAGTTCATTTCAGTGTGATAAATGGTGGTGGCATTGGCCATTGGGCTGGGGTAAAAGTTCTGTACCTGGTCCAGCTTAAAATCACGCTCTTTTAACCACAGCGCTAAATTCACCATATCCATATCGGTGGTGCCCGGGTGGGCGGCAATAAAGTACGGAATTAAATACTGCTCTTTGCCGGCCTCTTTACTAAAGCGGTCGAACATTTCTTTAAAT
Source organism: Arsukibacterium indicum (assembly GCF_019100565.1). Lineage (GTDB taxonomy): Bacteria > Pseudomonadota > Gammaproteobacteria > Enterobacterales > Alteromonadaceae > Alishewanella > Alishewanella indicum. The sequence continues at coordinate 207,531 of NZ_JAHRID010000002.1, forward strand.
TTGTCATAAGCGCCCATACCCGGCTTCATCATCTTCGATAATGGGCCCTCTTCGGTATGCTCCGGGGCTATTTTTAAATAGCCGCCAACATGGTGCTGCACCAGTTCGCGCACATAGTTCGGGTCTTCTACGGCCAGGTCGTAACGCACACCGGAGGCAATCAGCACCTTTTTAATCCCAGGCAAATTACGGGCCTCGCGGTAAAGCTCTACCGTCGGGCTTTGGTCGGTATCCATATGCTCGCATATCGTCGGATACACGCAGGAAGGCCTACGACAGGTTTGTTCGGCTTTCGGGTTTTTACAGCGCAGTTTGTACATATTGGCGGTGGGGCCGCCCAAATCGGAAATCACCCCGGTAAAACCCGGCACTTTGTCGCGAATGTCAGCAATTTCCTGCATTATCGACTCTTTTGAGCGACTTTGAATAATCCGGCCTTCATGCTCGGTAATCGAGCAGAACGAGCAGCCACCAAAGCAGCCGCGCATTACGTTTACCGATGTTTTAATCATCTCGTAGGCCGGGATCTTTTCCTTTCCATATACCGGGTGTGGTACCCGCTGATACGGCAGACCAAATACCAGGTCCATCTCTTCAGTGCTAAGCGGAAAGGCTGGCGGATTCACCCAGATATGTCGGTCGCCGTGGCGCTGCATAATCGCACGGGCACAACCCGGGTTGGTTTCCTGGTGCAAAATACGGGATGCATGGGCATACAATGGCTTATTAACGCTTACCTGCTCAAAGGCCGGCAGCTTAACGTAGGTTTGCTCCCATGGCTTTTGCCGCGCCGGTTGCACCATTATTGGCTTGGCCTCTACTTCAGCCGGCTTGCTTAAATCGATACCGGCTTTGGCAAACTCAGAATAGCTGCTGCAGCCAACATCATCTGCGCCGTAAGGGTTAGAAATCGGGTCTATTTTGCCAATTTTATCAATGGCGGTAGAATCCACCCCGCGCCAGCCCGGCAATGGTTCTTTGCGAATAACCGCGGTGCCGCGTACGTCTTGTATTTCGCTAATCGGCACACCCGAGGCAATCCGGTATGCCACTTCAATTAATGGCCGCTCGGCGTTGCCGTAAATTAAAATATCGGCCTTGGCGTCAAATATTACCGAGCGGCGAATTTTTTCAGACCAGTAATCGTAGTGGGCAATCCGGCGCAGGCTTGCCTCAATACCGCCGATAATCACCGGCACGTCTTTATAGGCTTCTTTACAGCGCTGGGTGTACACAGTAACGGCCCGATCCGGCCGCTTGCCGCCAATATCGCCCGGGGTATAGGCATCGTCGTGGCGCAGCTTTTTATCGGCGGTATAACGGTTAATCATCGAGTCCATATTGCCGGCCGACACGCCAAAGAACAGGTTCGGCTTACCCAGGCGCATAAAATCATCTTTGCTGTGCCAGTCTGGCTGGCAAATCAGCCCCACCCGGTAACCCTGGGCTTCTAACATCCGCCCAACTACCGCCATCCCAAAGCTCGGGTGGTCAACATAAGCATCACCCACCACCAGAATAACATCGCAGCTGTCCCAGCCAAGTACATCCATTTCTTTGCGCGACATCGGTAAAAACGGTGCGGTGCCATAGCACTCGGCCCAGTATTTCGGATAAGAGAATAAATCACGCTCAGGCGCCATCCGTGCTACAGGGGCAGATTTGCGGGAAACGATAGCAGCAGTGGACATAAATTAAGCACCTGAGTGAAGCAAGGGCGCGTATTATACAAGGTGTCGTGGGGAAAGGCGAATGGTGGGAATGAGGATTTACATTTACCGATAAACCAAACTAGGTCAAGGCTTTATTTTCTGGAACCTTTGGGGTCAGATCCAATTGTTACATTTACAGTTCACCTAAACCGCTTTACCGCCGCCGAATAAAGCTGGTTAATTTCGAACTTATATTACACTCAACGACAAGCTGAACGTGGTCAAGGATTTAATCGCTGCAAAAGCTAAGGTCGCAATAATGCGCCCATACAGTAGTATGCTGCAATCGCGAGCTTAATGCGCGGCCAGCTGGTGGTAGAACTCGGGGTTGTCCTGAATAGTAGCCAGCACTTTGGCGGCCAGTCCGGTTGGGTTACGGCGCTTGCTCTCCCAGCTTTTAATGGTATCCACACTGGTGCCGAGCGCCTGCGCTAATTGCGCCTGAGTAATGTCTAAGCTTTCACGCAGGGCTTTAACATCGGCCACTTCATAGCGGGTTACCCGGCTTGCTTGTTTGCGGCCTTGTTTAATCTCCACCGCTTCAGTCAGAGAATCCTTTAAATCGTTAAAGATACTCATACTACACCTCGCCTTTAAGTAACTTGGTTAACTGCTTTAACTCAGCTTTTTCAGCTGCAGTCAGGCTGTCTTTATCGTTTTTAGCATAGGCCAGCAGCATATAGATAACTTCTGCCGTTGCCAGAAAATAGATGACTCTGGCGCTGCCACTTTTACCCTGCCCATCAGTTGCCATCCGCACCTTGCGTAGCCCACCTGTACCAGCAATAAGATCGCCCTTCATCGGCTGAGCAATAAGCTCTTGCTGCAGTACCCTTAGCTCGTCATCAGTAGCAATTTGCTTGATCTGCTTGGTAAACAGTGATGTTTCGATAAACTCGATGGCATGCCATGTCAAAACTTACCTCCTTGTAAGTCATTGATGATGTACATAGTACACCTTGTGAGTTAGTTGTCCAGGTAAATACTAGTGGCCAGAAAACTGAGGGCGCAGTGATGCGCCCCTAATTTGGTGATACGTTATTACAGATGGTAATAGCTTGTACTGACAGTCTAGAAAATGCCTTAGTACTTTTTATACACCTCGCCTCTTGGTTTAGCGTCGAGGATAAGAACTTCTAACTCTGTATCATTTATTCTGTAAACAATGCGGTGATGACCAACTCGGTATCTGTATGTATCAACATAACCGGTTAATAAAATAGCACCATGCAGTTTAGGATTTTCTGCAATCTGTTCTAAAGCGGAGATGACCCGGTCGCGGATATGAGGATGAAGCTTTTTAATGTCTTTTTTCGCTTCCCTGTGAAGTATGACATTGTAACTCATTTATGCTCCTTTTTTAGCAGCAGCAAGTTCTTGTTTTAAATCCGATAACGATGAAGTTTGCTTAGATGCTTTCTGCTGACTCATTTCGAGCGTTCGCTTTGCAAGCTCTGCCCGCTGTTCTGTATTTAGTTGCTTGTCATTTTGCTTCGTCACAGACCTAAATCCTTCTTAAAATCTGTCAGACTTTGAGAACCGCTCAAATCTTTACTGCGCTCGTCAACAAAGCTGACATCTGAGCTATTGTCTAATTGATCAAGAAACCACTCGTATTGTTCTGCTGTCAGGATAGCGCCCACGGGTTTTCCTTGCTGGGTCAGAACCAGTTCGCTTTTCTGAGCGCCCAGAGCATCAACAAAGCTCTTAATAGCTTCTAAGTCAGTGATTTCTGTTTCGTTATAATTTTCCATTCTTTACTCCACTAAATTGGAATGAGGTAGATACTGCCAAAATAAAAACCTAATATCAAACAATATTTAAACAATAAATTCACACCCTAATAATTTCCCCCGGCAAAACTTGTTGAATGCTTTAAATCGTTTCAGCTTCCGGATTTTTTTGCGCCAGACAGTCAAACTGCTGAGCCTTATCGCCACTGAATTTTCCGGTTTCTAAAAAATGCAGTACCTGCTTTATAACTTTTTGCCGTTTCATCAGAAACGGGTGCGATACATTAACGGTAATCAGGGCACACATGCCTTGTACTTTGGTGTTTTCCACCGACACTTTGCCATCATCCGGATTGGGTAGAAAGTTAGACAATAACAGGTTAATAGAACTGGAGCCGGCAATGATACCCAGCTCAAAGTTTACCGGCCCGAGTTGTTTTGGTACGTCCTGCTCCCCGGTGCCCAGCTGCATGCCGGCCGGGCCGTTAAATGCTTCAAACCCCGGTAGATCCTTAATATTATCGACCACCTGGCTGCCCTGATTGGGCGGCCCCATCATAACTACCCTGCCCAGCTCTGGAATTTCGTTGTCCTGTAGATACTGACGCAGCAAAATGCCACCCATTGAATGGGTTACAAAATGAATTGCGTCACTTTGCTTATCGCGACATTGCGCCAATGCTGGCTCAATCGCCATTGGCGCCAACACTTCAATGGTGTGCTTACGAGAAGGATAATCTACATTTAGCGTATGATACCCTGCATCATCCAGGGACTGCTGCATGGTCTCCATAGCGCTGGCACTGCGGGCCAGGCCATGCAATAGCACCACACAGTCTTTCGCTATGATGTTAAATGACATAAGCAGCAAGATAGCTGGCAATGTATATCGGACAACGCTGTTTTTATCTGTTGGTAACATGGCTAAAAGCCGCATTGCTGTTTAAGGGCGTCAATGTCTTCTGTTGTCAGGTTTCGTTGCTGCGGATTCAGGGCAAAATACATTACCGAGCTAGTGCTGTCGGTGTGGCCCAGGCCCAGAGCATGGCCAAATTCATGCGCTAAGGTAAGTTGCAGTGCTGCTGGCGTGCTATATGCAAAAATAGTCATTTTGCGCTGCGTCGACGTTATTTCCATGATACCCACCTCTGATACCCGCAGCGGCTGCTGATCGGCTAAAAGTGCATTACGATCGGCTACTGTGTCATTCAGATATTCGTGCTCTCGCTGCAACTGGGCCTGTTGCTGATTTAACTGGTCAGCCTGTCGCTGCAATTGCTGCTGACGCTGTTGTAACACCTGCTGTTGTTGCTTCAGCGCCGCCACGTTACTCTGGTTGGCATTGGCTGCTTGCTGCTGGAACTGAGCAATATTGGCGGCCAACTGCTGGTTTAATTGTTCAAACTCGCGCTGGCGTTGCTGTAATTGCTCGCCTTGCTGCCGTAACGTCGCCGCGCGCTGAACAATATTAGTGTCGTAGCGCGAAATATTGCGCTCCAACAGCGCTTGTTGCAGCAAATTCTGCTGCCGCTCATCATAGCGAAAATTAATCGGAAAACCATTTACGCTGTCATAACGAAACAACTCTTGCCCGAATGCAGCGTTCCATTGTGCGGCAGCATTATGCGCTGTCTGTTCGGCCTGCTCTGCAGTCAGGGAAAATGCCGGATCAAGCTGGCCAATCCGCCACAGCACTGGTATCTGACATAACCGCTGCTGCATAGCCTGCTCGGCCCGCTGCTCCAGCACCTGCGGCACTGTCCGCTTGGCGCCCGCCAATGCGGACAACAATAAATAGCTGCCCAGCAACAGCAGCGACAAAAATACCAGTCTGGCGAGCATTATATAACCTCGTCGTTTGTATCAATATCTGGCTATTAAACCACAAAATTATGGGGTATTTCACTGCAGCAAAATAAAGTACACGGCCTAATCCTAATCAAAGAAACATAAAAAAGCCTGCGACGGTTAAGCGGCAGGCTTTATTGATTTTTACGAAGCTAAAACATGGCTATATTAGCTTGTAGACAAAATGCCAAGGTTAAGAGTGGCGGTGTGCTTTTCTGGTGAAGCGGATACTTAGTAAGCCCAGGCCAAGAATTGCCAAAGTACCAGGAGTTGGAACATTAACCGCAGAGTTTAGCCCAACAACAATGTTGTCAACTTCAAATGCCCGAGTCGTGGTGTTGATCATTCTGAAGGCGGTGAACTGCTCAGTTGCATCGAAAAAGATATTAACATAACGATTAGAGCCATCCCGATCGCCGGAAATCAGTTCTAACATGCTGGAAGTTATTCGCAGTATTGCCGGGCAAACCAACTAACTGGCGTTAAATGCCACCATTGAGGCTGTCAGAGCCGGAGAGTCGGCCCGATAATAAGTAACTTAGCGCTGCAATAGTAAGCTTTCATCGATGGCAATGAAGCGGCTGGCAGCGTTGATCAGCGCCAGCGCCGTTAAGCCTGGTACACCGTAGACCTCTACTTCGGTTTGGTATTGGTTAATCAGTTTATCGGCGAGTAAACCAAAATCGCCATCGCCGGAAACCAATACCAGCACATCACTGTGCTGGCCATATTCTATCGCATCAAGCGTAATGCCAACGTCCCAGTCTCCTTTGGCAGAGCCGTCGGCGCGCTGAATATAAGGTTTCAGTTTTACCTCAAATCCAATGGCCCGCAAAATATTCTGAAACTGGCGCTGTTTTTCATCGCCGCGATCAATGGCGTACGCAATCGCTTTTACCACGGTGCGTCCGGCAGTTACCTGCTGCCAGAATGCGTTATAGTCAAAGTTCCGGCCAAAAACCTCACGACTGGTGTAGTAAACATTTTGCACATCAACCAGAATAGTGACCCTGTTCATCGCTTTCCTTACGTTACAAAGAGAACAAAGTAACTGGCCGGCCCGGTCGGTGCAACCTTTAAAATATCCGGCGCTTGATGCCAGCACGTAACCGGCGTAACCTTTAGTAACTAATGCCAAGGAGCTGCCTGTGTATCAATTATTTATTGCCAATAAAAACTATTCATCCTGGTCTCTGCGTCCATGGTTACTGATGCAGCAATTAAGTATTCCGTTTGATGAGAAGTTGCAGCAGTTTCAGGCCGATAATTATCAGAACTTCCGCCAGTTTTCACCTACCGCAAAGGTTCCCTGCCTGCACGATGGTGATAACGTGGTGTGGGAATCACTGGCAATAGTGGAATATCTGGCAGAGCGCCATGTCGGTGTTTGGCCGGCAGATCCGCAGGCGCGTAATTATGCCCGCTGCGCGGCCAGTGAAATGCATGCCGGTTTCAGTACCTTACGCAATGTCTGTACCATGAACTGCGGCGCCCGGGTGCAATTGCACAACCCACCGGCTGCGCTGGCAACCGAACTGGCCCGGTTGGACGAGCTGTGGCAACAGGGCTTAAACCAGTTTGGCGGGCCTTTTCTGACCGGAACCTCTTTTACCGCAGTGGATGCCTTTTTTGCCCCGGTGGCCTTTCGGGTGCAAAGCTTTGATTTAAAATTAAGCGAAAATGCTATGGCCTATGTTCAGCTGCTACTTGAGTTGCCAGCTATGCAGGCCTGGTATCAGGCTGCGCTGCTGGAAAGTTGGCGGGAACCCGGCCATGAGGCGGAAGTGGGCTTGTATGGCACTATTATTAAAGACTACCGGCAAAACTAATGCCCCAAACCCGTTGCGCCAGCTTTCAGCTAAAATATGCTAAAGCTGACTTAACCAAACAAGCCGGTCAAAGCAAACTGTAGTGAGGAAATAATGAATAAAAACAGTAGTGGTGCCCAGGCTTATCAGCAGCAGGAACAAGGCTATCGCGATAAAGCCTTAAAAATGTATCCATGGGTGTGTGGCCGTTGTGCCCGTGAGTTTGTTTACTCCAACTTGCGGGAACTGACAGTGCATCATATTGACCACAATCATAGCAATAATCCAGCTGATGGCAGCAACTGGGAACTACTGTGTATTTATTGTCATGACAATGAACACAATAAATTTCATGAGTTTGTTATGTACGGCGGCACGACAGAGCAAAAAGTCGCCGCGGCCACTCATAACCCGTTTGCTGATCTTAAAGCCATGCTTAATAAAACCAGCTAACCAGCAGTACGTGCCGCCATAAGCCTAGTGGCGTATGGCGATGTCAGGAGCAGTATCAATCTCGCCTTCCTGATTGATGACAGCAAACCTGTCACCCGATCGTAAAAAGGCCAGATTGCCCGAGGTAGCGTGACGAACAAACGATAATTCGTAACCAAAACGTTGTAGTTCGGCCGCAGAAAATTTTTGTGCCAGATTAAGTTCATCCCAAAACGGTTGCAGTTCCCTAGTCGACTGGCGCCTTTCAATAACAGCAGTTTGCATTAGGTATTTACCTTGTATATTCAGACGAACGTTTAAGGTTGAACAACTTATAATCAACCCAACCTGACTTGATGAAAAATTAGTCAGTATCAGCTTACAAAACTTTTATTGCAGTTATACAGACGGCACTGACGAACGGTTTAGTTTTCTGATAAACGGTAGCGCAACGTTCGCTACACACTTTAGTATTGCAACTCGCGCATTCGCCAATTTAACGCTACTATCTTTTAATAACATTAATATCAACTAATAAAAGGTTGATTGAAAGCGATACTATCCGTAGCAGATGGTTGTATTGATGGCAGTAAAATTTATTTTAATAATCGCGCTAACACAACGTCTTGTTAAAAAGCTGGCAAAAAGATTAATCTCAGCATGGCTACCCGCCTGCGCCGTGCTTTGGTCTGGCTTGCTACCCTTTGCCATACATGCAGATCAGGCTGCTGGGTTGCAGCAGCCAATACCCTATTGTGTAGACCCGGATTGGCTGCCTTACGAGGCGATCAGAGACGGTGCTCATGTCGGGATTTCTGCCGACTATCTGCAGCTAGTTGCCCAGAAAACCGGATTACTGTTTCAGTTGATCCCTACAACATCCTGGCAGGAGTCACTGCAGTATTTGCAGGAAGGCAAGTGTCAGTTGTCACCAATGCTTAACCGCTCTGCCGCCCGTGATCAATATCTCAAATTTTCAGACGTTTATTTCCGCTCTCCAAACGTATTAGTATCACTGCGCCAGCAACCCTTTTTACAAAGCATTGAGAACATCGGAAACCGCTCATTAGCCGTTCCCCGCGGCTACCGGCTGTTAGAATATATTAAACGTTACTACCCGCAGACGCCGCTGGTACTGGTTGACAATGAACCGGCCGGATTGGAAGCCGTTGCCAGCGGTAAAGCCGATTTATTTATCGGCTCGTTATATTCAATAAACAGTCAGGTCCAGCAAAAATCCCTGTACCAATTGAAGATAGCGGGCTGGGTAGGATTGGAAGATGAACTGAGGTTTGGCGTATCAAAAGACTATCAGCAACTGGTGCCACTAATTAATGAAGCATTAAGTAGTATCAGTGAGCAGGAACAAATCAGTATTTACCAGAAGTGGACCCGGATAGATTTAATTACTGTTACCAATTACCAACTACTATGGCAGCTAGGCGGTATTGCCCTGATTATTATCCTGTTGCTCAGTATCTGGAACTACCGCAGCCGCTACTTTAATCAGCGGCTACAACAACAAAATAAAAAGCTGGAGCAATCGCAACAGCAACTGGAAAAAGCGGTTAGCGAACTGGAGTTTTTATCAAATCATGATCCGCTGACCCGGCTATACAACCGAAACCATTTTGACAGAACGATGCAACGGGTGCAGCGTCGTTCAACACAATCCCAGCAAACACTCAGCCTGATTGTTATTGATATTGATTATTTTAAAGATATCAATGATAAGCATGGTCATAGTATTGGTGACGCAATATTGCGTGAATTGGCAGAAATTTTACTGGCAGAAGTACGCGAACATGATCAGGTAACCCGCTGGGGCGGCGAAGAGTTTGTTATTTTATGCCAGCACACTACCGCAGCCGAAGCCAGAGCGTTATGCCAGCGGATTACCGGCGCGATCAGCCACTACACTTTTAGCAGCAATATTAAGTTAAGTTGCAGTTTCGGGGTAGCCGAGCAAACCCCGCTGGAAAACCTGCTGCAGTGTTTTGAACGGGCAGATAAAGCGCTGTATCAGGCCAAAGAAGCTGGCAGAAACCAGATTTGTCTGGCCTGAATCTACACTAGTTTTTAATTACCCCACCAAATTCAAAAATATTTAATTTACATTAAATTATTATTTGCTATATTTTGGCAACTAAGTTTAAACTGGAAAAGCCATGGCTGAGGTTAAACTCTGGCGCTTGCCAACACTGCTGCTGGTGTTAAGCGTAATTTTTCTGACAATTTTCTCACAACAGGTAATGGCAGACATGTTTAGTTGGCTGAAAAAATACGATGTACATTTATCTCCCCCAGTGCGTGGCATTGTTACCCTCGATGGCAAACCGGTTGCCGGTGCCCAGGTAATGCGCGAGCTGACTTATGACTCAGATTTTATCGATAAAACCGTTACGGCTGCAGACGGTAGCTTTAGTTTTCCTGAAAAAAATATCCGCTCGCGTAAGCCAGGTAGCCTGCAGGAAATGCGAACCCGGCAGGTTATCAGCCTGCAATACCAGAATAAGCCTTACCTGTTGTGGTATCTGACAACATCCAGTATCACTCCGCAGCAAGCGATAGTACAAAAACTCTCATCATTACAATGCGATTTAAATAATGAAGAGCTGGAGCAGGTGTTTACAAATTACGAAAAGCCGGATTTTCCTCACAGCACATTCAGCATTTGCCGCTGGAACGACGAACTACTTACTAAGGTAACTGAATAAGGATATCACTTGTGGCCGCACTAACTCCCCGTGTCGCTGCCGAACTGGCAGATATTGTTTATCAGATTGAACGCCCTTCCGCATCGGGCATTTACCGCCTGAATATGGCTAATTATGAGCTTCGAAATTGCTTTAGCTTCGATTTGTCTGCCGGGCCGGTACGAGGTGTTTCAGGAGGTAGCCTATTTAGCCTGTTTAATAAAACCACCGGTTTTGCGTTAGTGGGTAAAGGAATAAATAATTTTGCCAGCGATTATGTAGTTGCCATTCGCGGTACAAAGATAAACCGTGACTGGCTGACAAACGCTAATATCGGCGTTACCGGTGGCGACAACAATACTATGGTGCATGCTGGCTTTAACAAGGCGTTTCAGTCTATGAAACTGGCGCTGGAGAAGATTTTAGCCCCGTTATTATCAGGCAATCCGGGGGCAACAGTGCATTGTGTCGGTCATAGTCTGGGCGGCGCGTTGGCGTCTCTTACCGCAGACTGGTTAAAAAGCAGCTACCCATGCAATGTAAATTTATACACTTTTGGCGCGCCGCGGGTAGGTATGCATGCTTTTGCAAAAAAACACAGCGGCAGCGTCAATGCCATTTACCGGTGCACCCATGGCGCAGATCCGGTGCCAATGATCCCACTGTGGCCTTTTATCCATGCGCCTTACGCCGGCACTGAATACCGGCTGGACAGTGGCTCTGGTATTAGTGTCCAGGCCCATGGCATGGCGGAGAATAAGTCGCCCGGCTATCTGAATACCGCAAACAGTCGCAACTGGCAAACCCTCAATAAACGCTCCTCAGCCAATTTAGAGCAGATCCGGCTTAAATATAAAAACCGCAATCAGGCGTCATTTTCTACCTACTGGGCAGATAAACTCAGTGGCGCGCTGATCACCTTGTTGAAAGATGCAGGATATTACACCGCTGTAATGGCCCAGGCCGCCATTGGCACAAGCTTAACCTTCTACGATATGCTGGCCCGCTCACTGGAAAGTATTGCCAAAGCATCAGCAAAATTTGCAGAGCAAGCCAGAGGCTTACTGGGCCATATGCTGGTATTTGCCCGCCAGGCAGTTACCACCGTTACTGAACTTAGCTTTAAGTTTATTCGCTGGGTATTTGATAAAACCCTGACGGCCCTCTACCGCAGCGCCCGCGATGCGGTAGATAGCATATTATAGAGAGAAGCAGCGCCCGCGATGCGGTAGATAGCATATTATAGAGAGAAGCAGCGCCCGCGATGCGGTAAATAGTGTGTTATAAAGTATAAGATTTATATTTATACGCAATTGCCGGCTTATTCGGCAGTTTCCGATCTGGACAGCTGCCATGGCCATTTGCCGGTTAATTCAACCTCAAGGGTAAAGCTTAAAAACGTCCGGATCAGCACCACCAGCGCCAGCACACCCACCGTAGTGAATGTTAACTCTACTGCGACGGTATGAATAATATCGGCTGCAATCAAAAACTCCAGCCCTAACAAAATGCCGCGGCCCAGCCGCTGGCGGATCTCTTGCTGAATTGACCGTGGTGAATCGCCTTTAAGTAACCTGATAATGCCGTGTAAAAGTGAATACACCGCAATAACAGTAATAATCCCAATACCCAGCAGTTCAATCGCTACAGCGCACCACTCAGGCCAGTTACCCAGTAAACCTGTCATTCCGTCAGCCAAATTACCTCCGTTAGCTTTGCAGCATGTGTAATGTCTTCTGTAAGCATAGCCTAAGCAGATGGCAGTTTTATCTGTATTGGTTTTTACCAGGCTTTGAGCCTGTCGCCGGCTACTGCTATCACGATCTCAGTATTGTTTGCAGGTAGTCAAGATGTAACGGCATTTTGTCAGACAGTTCAGCAATTTTCTGGCGCACATTATTCATGTAGTTATCCAACTGGGTATCTGACATGGTATTGATCATCTGCATCGTATGCTGAGGTAATGAGCCTTGCCCCACCAAAACACTTAACCAGCTACCTTCAGTAAACACATCATTGTGCTCATGATGCACGTATCCTGTTTTTTGATATAGGTCCAGTTTATGTTGCAGACTGTCTGGCAGTTCCATATTCTGACAATCTCGCCAAAAAGGTTCATTTCTTCTGTTGTTTAAATGGTAATGAAGTATCACAAAATCCCGTATTTTTTCCATTTCAGCAGCAGCTTCCTCATTGAACTGTTTAGCCAACACCGCATTTGTTTCTGCATTTGGAAACAGCAGAGACAGACGGGTAATGGTTTTTTGGATCATATGAATACTTGTTGACTCCAGCGGCTCGAGAAAACCGCTGGATAAGCCTACCGCGACACAGTTTTTCTCCCAAAACCGCGCTCGCATTCCGGCATTAAACTTGAGCATGCGCGGCTGTGCCAGCGGCTGACTGTCTATTTGTGACATAAGCAAAGATTGAGCCTGCTTGTCATCCATATAAGCACTTGAGTAAACAAGGCCATTACCTACCCGGTGCTGCAAAGGGATCCGCCACTGCCAGCCTGCTATTTGTGCCTTCGCCCTTGTATAGGGCACGAAATTATCGTCAGTAACAGCCGTTGCTACAACTTGCGCCCTATCGCACTTCAACCATTTTTGCCAGGAAATAAATGGTACACCCAAAGCACCACCTAACAGCAATGATCGAAAACCGGTACAATCTATAAAAAAATCACCTTCAATAACTCTGGTATCATCTAACCGCAGTGATTCAATATGTCCGGTAATCTCATTTAAACGAATATCAGTTATGTCTGCTTCTATATGCGTTATGCCACGACTGGTGGCGTACTCTTGTAAATATCTGGCGTACAGGCCTGCATCAATATGATAGGCATAGCCCGCCCCGCTAAACAGCGAACTGATGCTTGGATCAGGATGACAAAACTTTTTCTTTCTCGCGCACGTCGAGGCTAAAAAATGATCTTCTATGTTGGCCTGAGGGTGGTTCTTTTGCCAGCGCAGCCAATAGTGATAGAACGGCAAGCCCTGACCATGATCGCCAAGACCGCTGAAACCATGAATATACTCGCTTCCAGCTCTGTTCCAGTCGACGAAATTAATTCCTAACTTAAATGTGGCTTTAACTTTTTTCAGAAAGTCTTTCTCATCAATACCTAACAATCGATTAAAATGGACAAACCCAGGAATGGTCGCTTCACCAACGCCAACAGTACCGATAGTAGGTGACTCGATTAAGCACACATCAAAGCCTGCCCGGCCGAGGGTTTTAGCCATTAGCGCTGCAGTCATCCAACCGGCTGTGCCACCACCGGCAATAACGATTCTTTTCCACATACCTTTACACCATGTAATCTGTCATACCGGAGTGACAGTGATTAACCTGTTTAAACAATCACAATGCCAGCAGCTCACTGTGTTTTTTAAAATTCAGGCCACACCTGCGGATAAAGTCACTTAAGGCCTCTACTTCCTGCTGATAAAAAGAATAATCAACCGATGGCTCCCTGTTTTTGACAGGAAAAACACCATAGCCTGCCAGCATGCATGCCCAGGATTTAGGTTGATAGCTCCCCATCAATTTGTACTTATGCATATCCGCAGCGAAATCCGGACTGTGCTGCCAAAGCGTTAAAATTTTGCTTAAGGTAGCGGAAATGTTGTTATTTGCGGCATTCGCCAACCAATAGTCGCTATCGGTTCTTTGGTTCATTTTGTAGTGGCAAACCACATAATCTCTGATGCCGTCAAATCGGGCGTTAATATCTGAATTAAAGGCTTCTTCAAATTTATTTGTAAACTTACCCTTCTGAAAATAATCAATAAACTGAGCAATGGTATTAAATGAAAGCGCAATGGCGGTAGCTTCCAGCGGTTCGATAAACCCTTGCGATAACCCTACAGCCAGACAGTTTTTATGCCAGTGTTTTTCGACCCGCCCTACTTTCATCTTCAAATGCCGGGCAGCAACATCACTATCTAATAAACCCAGATGCTGCCTCAGTTCAGTTTCAGCCTGATTGGCATCAATAAAGTCGCTGCTATAAACATAACCATTACCAAAGCGATTGCGCAGTGGGATCTGCCATGCCCAGCCATTCGACAATGCCGTGGCTGTTGTTTCAACCGGCAGCACAGCTGATATTGTGGTTGGCATAACGACTGCCGAATCATTAAATAAATTATCTTTAAAACTTAAATAGCTGACTTTTAATGCTTTTTGCATCAGCAACGCCTCAAAGCCTGAGCAATCGATGAAAAAGTCGGCGGCGAGTAAAGTACCATCGCTGAGTTTGACAGCGCTCAGCCTGTCATCGTTATCAACTATGACATCAGCCACATTTCCGTAGACTCTGGTAACACCTTTGCTTTGGGCATTTTCTGCCAGAAACTGCCCTAAAAGGGCGGAATCAAAGTGATAGCCATAGGCAACGCCAAAAGGAAAAGACTCAGCAGGCAACGGCCCCAGATTCTGTCTGGCTAAATATGTCTCCAGAAAATAGTTATCCGGATGAGCATCTACATCATAGCCCTGCATTCTTGCCTGAATATTCCTGAAAAAAAGCGGAACCGTAAACACATCATCGGTTTGTGCTGCAAAAGGATGAAAATAAGACTCGAAACCGCTAACAGCTGACCATTTATCAAAAGTAATTCCATTTTTGTAAGTGGCATTGCAGCGTGGCATCCACTGTAGATCTGTGACACCAATAGCATCAAAGAACAATTTTAAATGCGGAGTACTGCCCTCGCCTACGCCAATGATCCCTATCTGTTTCGACTCAACCAGACAAATTTCAGTGCCAGGCCATTTACAGGCTAATAAGTTAGCCGCCATCCAGCCGGCTGTGCCTCCGCCAACAATCAATACTTTTTCAGGTTTGGATCCGTTATCTGACATTAAAGTTTACTCATCTGAATTTTAGCCATTTTTTATTTTTGTAATTTTTTTATAAAGTAGTCTTTGACTGACCTTACATACTCAGGCGACATCTCTCCTAATATATGCAGCTGATGCGCTGGAATATAGGAGGCAGGGTCAACTCCTTGCCTGAATAAATAATGATCAAACAAGCAGCGCCATGCATTGCGTTGTCTGGGGGTCATATCACGCATGGCTAAAATTGCAATTTTCAGACTATCTGAAAAGTTTGGCGAGGTTGCATCAGGCGCAAACGAGCCATTCCACCAGTAATTTATCAGCGCGTTAACCTTGTCCAGCGACTCAACATAATGCCACCAGAGCATCGGTATAAATAACGCATCACCGGGTCCCAACTCTACAGAACAGGCGTTTTGTAATGCCGTTTTGAATCTCGGATAGCGAGCAAAATCCGGCTTACGAAGGTTAACCATACTTACTGGCACACCTGCCGGCGTAAACTCCAGAGGGCCAGGGTACAGGTTACTGGTTTGCTGCGGCGGAAATAGCACAAACCGACGCCGCCCTGCTACCACACAGGCAACGTTATCAGTACCGTCATAATGGGTATCCACTACCCCGGCATTGCCAAGCCATAAACGCGGTTGTACATCGGGAAAATAAGCCGAGGGATTATCAGCAACTAAACCGGGCAGAATATCTTCAGTTAATGCGCTTTGCATCGATAAGGCAGGGCCAGAGTCCTGATCTGCAAGTTCGAGTAAGCGTCTCATCAACAAATCCAGCCGCTCTTCTGCACTGACAAAGGTAAAACCTGTCAAATCGTCATTATAAAAAAAACGCTTATCTGTGCCGACATCTGCATTAGCAGGCGCAGCAGAAACCGTCACTTTTTTCCCACTATAAAACCGGGAAAGGTAAGCAGTAAAATCGTTATCAGATTTGTTGGCTGCAGCCACTAGCGGCCAGTCGGCAGCAAAACCACGAAGTACGGCCGGCTGTTGCTCCGGTACGACTTCATCAAAAAACTGCCGGGCTGACAAATCCCGAAATTCGGCAATTGCTTTAACGTTGTTAATAAATTCGATGTCCGCATCCCCTGTTAAATTAGTCGGGCGCTTGCTTTGTCACTCTCAGTTTCTGACTGTTATTTCTGCAGTCTGGCAATAAAGTAATCTTTTATCTTTCTGACATCTTCGGCCGATAAATTACCGAGAATATGCTGCTGATGCTCCGGAATATATGAGCCTGGATCGATCTCCTGCTTAAATAAATAGTGATCAAACATACAACGCCAGGCATCACGTTGTTTTTGAGTTAAGTTGCGCATTGCCAGCAAAGCGATATTCAAACTATCAATAGCGCTGGGTGAAACCGCGCCCGGTGCAGAAGAACCATTCCACCAGTAATTCATTAATCCATTCACTTTTTCCAGTGATTCAACATGATGCCACCAGAGCATGGGAATAAAAATGGCGTCACCTGGCCCTAGTTCAACACTGTAGGCCTCAGCCAGAGCATGCTTGTACAGTGGATAACGTTCATGATCAGGTGTGTTCAGATCCACCAGACTGGTGGGTGCACCCGCCGGGGTGAAGTTGAGTGGGCCGGGGTACAGATGACACGTTTGTTCAGGAGGAAACAGAATAAATCGACGACGGCCAGCAACAACACAAGCAATGTTATCTGAGCCATCGTAATGAGCACTGACGATGCCTTCATTGCCAATCCAGAGCCGTGGCTCCAGGTTAGCGAAAAAGTCGGACCGGTTTTCATTAACCAACCCGGGTAAAATATCGCTGATAACGGCGTTCTGCATCGAAATAGCGGGATAAAGGTCTCTTTCGACCAGCTCTAACAAACGACCTAAGAATAAGTCGACCCGCTCTTCACCACTTAAATAGTTTATATCGGTCAAGTCATCGTTGTAATAAAACCGCTTATTGGCAGAGGGCGGTGCCACCACCATTTTGGCCTTTTTACCGGTATAAAACTGAGTCAGATAAGCAACAAAATCAGCGGGCGACTTGTTGGCAGCCGCAACTATTGGCCAATCTTTAGCGAAACCACGAAGCACTATCGGCTGCTGCGCCGGCGCAATCTGCTCAAAAAAATGTGCTGCACTGATTGTCGAAAATTCTGCAATAGTTTTGAATGTTGTCATGGACTTGCCTGCACACCTTTCGCATTGATTACGTTCTGGTTTTTATCAGTTAAGCTACTTATCTTGTTACTTGGGCCGGACAATGCGCCTGAATATAATCATGATGGCCTGGCATTTTCATCACCGTAGCGCGGATATTCTGCACATTTTCAATTAGCGTATTGGCTAAGCTATGCTTGTCAAAAGCATCCAGTAACGGGTGATACTTTTGCGGGCGTATTTTCATCCCCTCTAAAATAGAGCACCAACTATCAGTAGAGAAAAACTGGCCGGGGGTATGCTCTATCTGCCCTCTTTTTCGAAACAATGCTATTTTTTCTTCTAACGACTCTGGTAACGGCATATTCTGACACCAACGCCAGAATTCAGTATCATCCCGACCCGACGTACAGTAATGCAAAACAATAAAATCGCGGATTTCCAGATAATCAGCATCGATTTTTTGATTAAATGCGAGTTCAGTGTAGGAGTCAAAATCCCTGTCAGGAAAATGTTTTATAAAATGGATTAAGGTTTTATATACCAGATGAATTGCTGTCGATTCCAGTGGTTCTAAAAACCCGCCGGCCAGTCCCAGAGCAAGACAGTTGTTATGCCATATTTTCGTTCGCTTACCTGTTACAAAAGGAATAATTCGGGGCTCATTCAGTAAGGTGCCGCTCAGCCGGCTCAGTAAGGTATTAACAGCTTCGTCATCGCTGGTAAACTGACTGGCAAACACATAACCATTACCTGCGCGGTGTTGTAATGGGATCTTCCAGGCCCAGCCAGCATTAAGAGCAGTGGCGATAGTATAAGGAACCGGCTTACCAACATTCTCAGTCTGGACAGCAACAGCGCGGTTACAGGGCAAATAATTTGACCAGTCTTCAAAGCCAACGTCCAGTGCCTGCGCAATCAGTCGCCCACTAAAGCCGGTGCAGTCAATAAAGAAATCGCTGTTAAGCTTAACGCCATTATTCAGCGTCAGCCCCGAGATAAAGCCGTTGGGATCAACATCGACGTTTTCTACCGTTGCTTCTATTCTGGTTACCCCACGCTTTATGGCAAGCTGGCGTAAATATCGCGCCACCAGCACCGCATCCAGATGGAGTGCATGAGCATAGCTTGATAATACCCAGTTTTCAGGCTGCGGCGGGCGCAGCATAAAGCGCTCATTTTCGGCCATAATAGCGGCGGCAGAATGGTCAAGCCATTGGGTTTGGCCGCCATCGGCCAGCGACTTTAACCAGGCCTGATAAAAATCAAAGCCGTTAATATCTTTGCCAACCCGGCCAAACGGGTGAAAATAATTTGCTCCCGGCGTCAGCCAGTCATCAAAACGGATACCCAGTTTAAAGCTGGCGGAGGTCGCCTGAATAAATTCTTGCAGATTAATCTGGCAGACCTGCAGAAAATCCATAATTGACGGTACTGTCGACTCGCCAACGCCAATACTTGCAATATCAGCGGATTCAACAACAGTGATCTTAATATTACTGCCCCTCAGTGCACTGCAAAGTAAGGTGGCCGCCATCCAGCCAGCCGTGCCCCCGCCAACAATACAAATGGATGCTAATGATTTCTGCGATAGGTTCTGCGATGATTTGTGCATAGTACAACCGTCTTTTTTCAACCACTATAAGCGCCTTTATGACTGAAAGTTACTACGAGCAGTCAAAAATAATTGAACTGCGCCATGTTGCCATGGCGCAGTTCAGGCGGCTACTGCTGTCATCATTAATCAGAAAACAGCACGAACAGTCAACGCATACCGGCGATCTGTGGTGAAGGTAAAGGCATCCGTTTTTGTACCCTCCTGGTTTTGCTGATACTGTGTTTCGGTATCAGTTCCCAATACGTTGTTAACCTGCAACCCCACTTTGATGTTGTCGTTGATAGTGTAAAACAAACTCGCATCCATCATTCCCTGAGCCTTAGAGTAGGCCGGAACAAACTCTTCAGACTCCCGCAGTGTTAACAGGTATTCTGAACGCCAGGTATACGCCAGACGAAACGCGAAATCATCATTTTCATACATGCCGACAATATTGACATTCTGATCAGAGTATCCCTGTAGTGGCAGGCCGGTAAACTGTCTGAAAGTATTGCGGTTATCACTGATCGGCACACCAGCACCATTAAACTGAATTGGCCGGGTCGGGTTAGTATTCGGATCTTCCAAACCGTTCTGATCAATATAGGTATAGTTAAATTGCATACCTAAACCACTCCACATCCCCGGTAACATATCGTAAAACTGGGTATAAGAAAGCTCATAACCACGAATCGTTCCTGAGCCGGTATTATCAGGCCCGTAAGCCGACACCGGATAGGACGTGCCATCAACCTCAACCTCGGTCGAAAATTGTTTATTGCGGATTATGTTTGACAGTCTTTTGTGAAATAAACCAAGTGTCAGTGAACCCACCTGTGAGAAATACCACTCTGCGGTCAGATCCAGGTTAACAGATTCTTCCGGCTCTAAGAACGCATTGCGGGCATTGGCACTGATTTCAATATTTGTCAGGTCAACTGTAGGGTTGGTTGCTTCATCTTTGCCTTCATCCGGGTTCTGATATACCTCTTGATAATCCAGGCTAATTACCATTTTATTGGCCGCATCAACCAGACTTGGGTAATACAACCCTTTCGAGGCGCCGAATCTGACAATAAAATCTTCAGTTATACCAAAATTCAGATTTAAGCTTGGCAGTACGGTCGTGTAGTCAGTACCGTCGATGGTACTGGCAAAGCTCTCACCTGACGCCAGGGCAAAAATACTGGGGTACTGATTCTGCATCACCTGATAAAGCGAACCCGTCTCGTCGGTACCGCGGCGGGACGTGGCAGGTAAACTGATCCCGCCGGTAGATTGCAGTTTATAGTTAACATAGCGCAGACCGACGTTACCAGAAATGTAAACGTCAAGCTTATCAATTTCAAAGTCGCCACGGACATAAAATTCGGTACGCTCGGTGTTGCTTGAACTGATATGACGCGGTGCAAAATGACTGAACACCCGATCAGCTAAGTCTTCATAAGGTAGTGCACAACCGCCACTGCCATCCATTGCGGTGCCTTGGGCAATCCAGCTACCGCAGCCATCACGTAAGGTCTGGACGTAATTTTCTGCCAGGTTCATCTGCGGAAATAAAAAGCTATCGTAAGGGCCAACCAGAGTATTGCCGTTATTATGGTCCGAGAAATCAATACGGTCGTAAAGCTCCGGCACTACTTGCGGCGAAGCATTGTAAGATGCCTGGGCATTCCACGGTGTACCCAGCGCCTGCCAGCCTTCATAGTCGGTATTGCGAACTGTCAGCTCCTTTTCAGAATAATATAGTCCGGCTTGTATTTTGGTAAAGGTACCGGCAAGTTTGTACTCAACATCCAACTGCAGCGTGTCTGAGTTGGCCTCATTATGCTCTTCCTGCTGCATACCATTAGAGATCCGCAGAATAGGGTTAGTATTCGGCTCTACGTCTGCGGGGTTCGAGGTATTTTCATTCAGATACTCGATGGTGGGAGATGAACCACGCAAATCGAGAAAGAACGGCGCGTATTGCGCAGTCTGATTACCGTTAATTCGTGAGGTAACAGAGTTATTGTGGACGATCTGCTCTGAATCAACATGCTGATAATCAACAACCACGGTTAAAATATCGGTCGGTTTAAACACCAGATTTAACGAGGTGTCTTCAACAGTACTTTCGTTGTAATTATAGCGGGAGCGAAATTGCAGCGGCAATTCCGGCTCATTTGAACGGCCAACACCGGAGGTCAGGTAGCCATTGTTGTCAACGGTCAGCGGCCGGCCCTGGTCGCCCTCATCGAACCATTGAATCGCATTCGGCGCATAGGGCAAAAAGCCGCGATCACCCGATGCGATGACATACTCCCGCCAGGTTAACGAGGCATCAGAATTAATATGCTCTAACGTCATCGTAATTTTCTCGTCAGCACTCTGCCACTGTAATGCTGCTGTCAGCCCCTGACGTTTACGATCATTTTCCGCAGTAGTCATAGTGTAGCTGGCGGGAGCATACCAGGTTACACCATCTGGCTGACCTTCTAATGCTTGTCCCTCAAATTCAGGAACATAAGCAGCCTGATCTTCCTGGGTATATTGAACGGTGTCTTCAAAGCCTGGTCCACAGGCACGCCAGTCTGCCGCACCCGGAATACAGGGATTCGAGTATAAACCGGCGACAATACCAGGGCTTGGTGTGCCCCACTCATCATAAGAAAAGGTATCTACCGGGCCACGGCTGTGATAGTTACCCAGGCCAAAACCATCACCGCGGGTTCTTAGCTCTGAATCCGATACTGCAACCAATAATCCAAACTTACCGGAATCTGTGTCCCAGTTATCAGAGAACAGTGCACTAAAGGAAGGTGTGGCCTCTTTGCGGTAATCACCATAATTTGCCTGCGCGCTGACTGCAAACATCCGTTCGTCAGAATCAAATGGCTTGCGGGTAATAAGATTGACGGTGCCGGAAATACCACCTGAAATAAGGTCGGCTGTCTGGTTTTTTACTACCTCTACTGCACTTAGCAACTCGGCTGGAAAGTCTTCATAGCTTAAGCCGCCGTAGGGGTTGGCACTGAATGAATCACGGCCGTTAATTTCGCTGCGAACCCGGTCTAAACCACGAACCAGCACGCTGGTTCCCTCATCGGCGTAATGTTTTGGATCATCAGAAGAGGCAAAACGCTCTATGGTAACACCGGGTAAACGTTGCAAGGCTTCAGTGACTGATTTATCCGGCAAAGCACCAATATCCGTGGCGGTAACCACATCTTTTACCGTGTCAGCATAACGCTTCAAATCCTGGGCTGATTGCATACTGCCCCGGATCCCTTTTACTTCAATTACTTCAACTGCTTCAGCATTTTTCTGGGCAATGACACCGCTGTCATTCTCAGGCAAAGTTTGTGCCGCCAGCCACATTGGGCTTATCCCCAGCAAAGCTGCAGAAATTGCCAGGCTTAACCGGGCCTTTTTAATTCCGCACTTGTTGTTCTCGCTCAGTAATTCAGACATAGTTTAAGTCTCTTCTGTTCTTGTTGTTATCCATCCAGGCTGCCAACAAGCTTACTGCTGACATAGCCGTTACATTATTATCTTGCTCTTCCCGGTAAACCCGACATCACTACCAAATACGCCAGACTCAAATGTTACTTTGTACCATAGAGTTCAAAAAGTAAACATTAATTAGCGAAAAAACAGCTTTATATAGCATCTAATTCTAGACAAGCTTGCCGTTATTGCTTATTAATATGTTACCAAGTAACAACAGAAGCCCTTTTGTTATGCATTATGTAGGTTATTTTTTACTGCTAATCCTAAGCGCAACGCCGGCTTTCGCAAATACAGACTTACCCATTCTGCCATTTCCGGCAGAACTGACCCGCCAACAAGGCCAGTTTCAGCTTAGCAACGAGTTTGCAATCAGCCTGCCTGATAACAACTCCACACTTAGTGCAGCAACTGAGCGTTTTAAGCAGCGACTGAGCCAGCGGACCGGACTGAGTTTTAATGCTGAAGCCCCGCCTGTTTTACTATTACAGCTGACAGGACCTGAATCCTATGAAAAGGTGCCAGCGGCAGAGATGAATGAATACTATCAGCTGCGGGTAACGCCAGCTAAAATTGAGCTGCAAGCCCCGGCGACCACTGGCTTACTGCGCGGTCTGGAAACTTTACTGCAACTGGTCCGGATCACCGATGATGCCGTGACTATCCCGGCGCTGACCATAATCGACCAGCCCCGTTTTCGCTGGCGCGGCCTGCTACTGGACCCTGCCCGCCGCTTTTTGCCTGTGCCCACCCTGAAGCGTCAGCTGGATTTAATGGCGGCAGTAAAACTTAATGTGCTGCATTTACATTTAACCGATGATCAGGGCTGGCGCTTTGAATCATTGCGCTATCCCAGGTTACATGAGGTCGGTGGCCGCGACGGCTATTACACTCAGCAACAATTACGCGAGTTGGTGCAGTACGCCGCGCAGCGCGGTATCCGGATTGTGCCGGAGATAGACCTTCCCGGCCATACTACTGCACTGGGAGCAGCCTACCCTGAACTGATGGCCGCCCCCGGGCCTGCAACGCCAGAGCGACACTGGGGAGTACATAAAGCCGTATTGGATCCCAGTAATGAACAGGTTTATATATTTCTTACTAATTTACTGGCTGAAGTTGCTGCAGTATTTCCGGATCGCTACCTGCATATCGGTGGTGATGAAGTGTTGCCGGATCACTGGCTGACTACGCCCCATATTGTTGACTTTATGCAACAACAGCAGCTGCCCAATGCGCCGGCACTACAGGCGTACTTTAACAACCGGTTGCAAAAAATTGTCCAGCAACTTAACAGGCAGATGATTGGCTGGGATGAGGTGCTGGACGACAAGCTGCCAGGCTCGGTACTGGTGCAATCATGGCGAGGCACCGAATCGCTGGCCAACGCCGCCCGGGCTGGCCATCAGGCTATTTTGTCGACCGGTTATTATCTGGATCAGCCGCAATTTGCCAGCTATCACTATCGCAATGACCCATTGCCCGAACCCGTTGCAATGCCAGAACTTAGCACACTGGAGCATTGGTCAGCCTGGCAATTTCAATTCAACCGCAAGCGAGGCAGCGCGATCAGCGGACAGTTACTGCTGTTGCATATGCGCGATGGCAGCAGTCAGGCCTTATTACAATTTACAGGGCGTCAGCCGCAACTGCTATCGCAATTTACCATTAATGCCAATCAGCTACATTTTTACACAGACAGCTGGATGGGACCGTTACAGGGCAGCTTTATCACCGAAATGAGTACCTGCAATATACAGCAGCCGTCAGCCTTACACGGCCAACTGTTGGTTGGTAATGCGTTTTATCATGTCCGTGGCCATCCGGTTGCTCTGCAGCAACCAGCCAGCGTGCCACTGCCTTTTCAGCTGCCTCAGCAGCAACTGGATGCCGCCAGTGAGGCCAGAATTATCGGCGGTGAAATTGCATTGTGGGGCGAACTGGTAACGCCAGACAATATTGATATCCGGCTTTGGCCCAACGGCTTTGCTGTTGCCGAGCGGCTATGGTCAGCAGCCAGCTTGCAGGATGAGCAAAACCTGTACTGGCGGATGCAACAGCGGTTTGACCAGCTGACAGCTGACAACATTTTACAGACGGTAGCACAGCAACAGCAGGGGCTCAGCTTGCTTGCCGGCCCGGCCAAGCTGGCCGCACTGACCGTGCTTAGCCAGACCCTGGAGCCTGGCCACTACTATCACCGGCTGCATGAAAAATCGGTCGCCGGTGCTTATCATGCTGATGAGCCGCTAAACCGGCTGGTCGACTTTCTTAGGGCTGAGCATCCGCAAATGCGCCAATTTACCCGGCAGACAGCAGGTTGGTTGGCAGACGAAAACCCGGACACGCTGGCCGCACTACTAAACCAGTTACAACAATGGCAGCAGGCTGCTGAGGCATTAACAGCTGTTGATAAGCCTGCATTAGTTTCGCTGGCCGGGCAGGTGGCAGCACTTAGTCAGTCGGGGCAACTACTGCTTAACCGTATTCAACAGCAACAGCCGCTGACTGCAGCAGAACGCAAGTTAATCAGTGGGCAGCTGGCGCAGGGAGCCACACTTCAGCAGGAAATGATCATAGCACTGCACCGGCCGCTGCAAAAGTTGCTGGAATTCGCGCCGCACAGCGAGGTTTGGCTGGCACCAGACACTTTTGCGCCGACCATTGAGGGGCCGGCTGTAGACAGCAAAGGCAACTTGTACGCCGTAAATTTTGCCGTTGAAAGCACTATAGGTAAAGTTACGCCGGGCGGTAACGCATCGCGCTATCTTAGCCTGCCGAAGGGCAGTATTGGCAATGGCATAGTGTTCGATAAAGCAGGTGCAATGTATATTGCTGATTATACCGCTCATAACATCTGGAAGTATCAGCATAACCAGCTTAGTGTTCACGCCCATAACAGTGCCATGCATCAGCCAAACGACCTGGCTATACTCGACAATGGTGTGATCTTCGTCAGCGACCCTGACTGGGCAAATAACAGTGGCCGGGTGTGGCGGATTGCCCCTGATGGCAACAGCAAGCTGGTGGCCGAAATGGGCACCACTAATGGTATTGCTGTCAGTCCCGACCAGCAGTACCTGTATGTCAACGAGAGTGTGCAGCGCCGGATCTGGCGTTTTAATATTAATTCCGACCACAGCCTGAGTAATAAACAGTTAATTGCCCGCTTCAGCGATTATGGCCTGGATGGCATGCGGGTTGACCGTGATGGCAATCTGTTTGTGGCACGCTATGGCAAAGGTACGGTGATAAAACTCAATAGCAACGGTACACTTTTGGCCGAATACCGGCTGAATAACCTATTGCCTACTAATGTCAGCCTGAATAATGATGAAACGTTGCTGTATGTCACAGTGCAGCAATGTGGCTGCATAGAGCGGATCCCCCTGACTTTTGACTGAGTTAGGAGTGGTCCCCCACAGGTATGCTGATCAGTTAAAGGGATTTTCATTTATTGGCCAGATTGGCCGTCTGAGTTTTTGATAGTCGTTACGTTTGGGATCGCTTGGATACGGCGCGCCGGCATCAACATAGATAATCTGGCTGGCCAGCGGCGCAAACCCCTGATAAAAATGATTGGTCGATTTTACCAGCAGGATCCGGCGCTCCTCAGGTGCAATACCCAGCGCCCGGAACAGACTGGGATCAAATGACTGACAACGGTTGCTGTTTAAAATAACCTCAATGCCGTCAAAGCTGATTAAGGCACAATCGCCCATGGGCACGCTGCTGTCGGCAAATTGCTGGCTGGCATTGGTCTGCAAACGCTCAACCCTGACCCTTTTGTCCAGTGGTGGCCCGGCGGTCGCGCCACTTTTACCGCCAAAACGCAGCGCAATATCCGCCCCTTCTCCTGCAGCAAAACACAGCTTTACCGCCATCGGGTCCCAGATCGTTCCTACCGCTACTCCGGTCAGCTTTCTGGCAATAATTTGCTCTAAAATCAGTGTGCCATCGCCGGCCACCCCGCCACCTGGGTTATCCCAGACATCAGCCAGCACTGTCGTACCGTCAGCCATGCCAGCCAGATCCAGAGCACTGGCAATATCATTAAACTGAGGCAAGGTACGACCGCGAAAGCTATATAGCTCAATGCCAAGTTCAGCTGCCAGCGCCTGACCCCGTTCAGGCTGGTTATCGGTTATTACCAGTAATTTAGTTCCCATATCGGCAACATCGCCAGCCATAAAACCATGAATAACTGAGATAGACAACACACCGGCTTGCTGCTCCAGTTTTCTTATTTTTGCGACAAAAGATTTCATCGGTTCGTGGGTTGTTGGCAACACATCTATCATCCGACAATCAAAGCTGTTCATTTCAGGCTTTATCTGGCCCCTGACCGCCGCCAGAGCCAGTTGCACCAGTTCCCGTGCCCGCTGCATAAAATCTAAATGGGGAAATTCTTTAAAAGCGATCAGCAAGTTAGCGGCAGTTTGTCGTTTTGCCGTTAAATGACTATGCGGGTCCAGCGTGGCGCCAATAATGGTTTTCGGGCCAACAATCTGCCTTACCCGCCCCAATAAATCCCCTTCACAGTCATCATAGCCCTGTGCCACCATAGCGCCATGTAACCCCAGCAGTACCGCATCTACCGGCATTGCTTGCTGTAATTGCTGCAAAATTTCATCCCGCAGGTGTTCGTAAGACTGCCGGTTTAGCAAGCCACCCGGCTCCGCCCAGGCACAACTGCCTTCAATCAGCTGCAATGAGGGATCGGCTGCTACTGCTTCACGACAGGCTATCAGAGGCGCACTGCAGAGGGTTGGTGTCGCGGGGTGCTGACCAGGAGGCGCGTAAAAGCTGGCATAAAAACTATGCACGTCAGTATACATTGGCGAAAAGGTATTGGTTTCTGTAGCCAGTGATGCGGTAAATATACGCATTATTCCTCCGCTAATTGACGCGGGTTTGAAGTGATTGGTCTGCCGGTTGCTGCGAAGCAGCCGGGCCAGACTCACGCTGTGAGGTAATGATTGCCAGCGCCTGTTGCCGGCTGATAGCCGGCGGCGGAGTGATTAAACTTACCGTTACCGCAGCCAGTAAAGCGGCTGCTACCGCAGGTAAACAGGGGTTGCCCCAGTATGCCAGCCAGACGGCCTGATTAAGCAACACCAGCGAGGTTATCATTGCGCTTAGCATGGCTGCTAATGCTCCCTGCCAGCTGAAACGCAGCCAGAACCGGCCAAGTAAGGCGCAGACAAATAAGCCAGACATCAGGGTGGAGATCATGCCGGTGATATAGCGAATTAAATCATCTGACAACAGCGCCAGGGTAAGCGCCAGCCCCGACACAAGCAATACGGCCAGCCGGGAATATAAAATAGCCCGATCCGCTGGCGGCATACTGCCGGTTGCACCCTGATAAAGATCCCGGATCAGTACCGATACTGCTGCAATCGCATCAGAGCTGGCGGATGATAAAGTGGCCGATAAACCGGCCAACAGTACCACCATGCTCAGTAACGCTGGCAGCAATAGTACCGTCAGGGTGGTAAAAGCAAACTGATGGTTTTGCAGATCAGGTGCCATCACCCGCGCAGTTATACCAATTAAGGCGGGTAACGCAGCGAATGCCAGATAAAGTAAACCTGAACAGGTAAAAGAACGCCGTACCGTCTTAACACTTTTTGCAGCATAAATACGTTGCCGGAAAGAAGGGGTCGCCATGACCCCGATGGCCACCACGCCAGCCAGTGAAACTGCTGGTAATGCGGCTATAGACGTTACCGTACCGCTTTCCTTTGCCAGTGAAAGCGCCATATTAAGCTGGTTTAGGCCGCCAACAGCTTGTACGGCCGCATAACTCATCAGTAAAAAGCCGGTAAACAAAACCAGGGCCATCAGGCTGTCTGTCCAGATAACGGCGCGGTAGCCACCAATCATCACATATAACGTATAAGCTCCGCCGATCATCAGCTTGGCATAAAATAAGTCAATTCCGGTTGCCCAGGACAAATACAAGGCTCCGCCAATAATATGGGCACCGAGCCAGCCAAGCGATGCCAGAAATATCAGAATTGCACTACCCTGTTTAACCCAAAGGTTGGCTCCAACGTAATAACTGAGCTCCTCGCTCATGGTCATAAAGCGCTTTTGCCGTAACGGTGCAAATAACCAGGCTGTCAGTAAAATACCCAGCGCGCCGCCAACACCGTAAAGCATGCCACTCCAGCCGTGGTTATAGGCAAAGCCAACGGCGCCCATACTGGTACCGGTGCCAATCATCGTCGCCACGGTACTGCCAAACGTTAGACGGGTGGAGACATTGCGCCCCGCCAGCAGAAAATCATCATTGCTCTGCTGACGCCTTGATACCAGATAACTGATCACAATCATCAGCATCAGATAAAGGCCGAAACCAAGCAAAAAATGGCTGCTGTTCATATTAAGCCCGGTCAGCACGATAACAGGTAAGATCGACTTCTACTTTACAATCAACCACTAACGATGCCACTGCACAGATCCGTGCTGGCGGTGCTTCAGCAAATACCTGCCGAAAAACCTGATTAAAACTGCTGAAATAACGGGCATCGGTCAGATACACTTTTACATGCACCACATCAGAGAGCTGATATCCGGCTGCCGTCATAATATCCAGGCAGTTTTGCAACGCCAGCCGGGACTGGTCAACAATACCGCCCTCCACCACTTCACCATCACGCATTGGCGTTTGGCCTGACACATACAACCAACCGCCAGCCTCTACTGCTTTAGCAAAGGGTAAGCGCTGGCCGCCGGTGCCGGTACTTTCATCTATGCCATATCGTGTAATGGTCATTTGTTAATCTCCTAATGGCTGGCGCTCGTCGCCACCGCGATGGCTGTCCAGCGATAATTTTACCCGACGCAACTTATCGCGTGATTTACGCTTATTCTGTTTCGCCACTTCAGTCGCCAGCACGTCAATAATGGCCAGCATGGCGTAGCGCGAGGCTGACGGTTTATAGATAAAATCGGTTTCTGGTGCCTGCAAGCCCAACACAATATCGGCGTTATTCGCCAGCGGCGAGCCGGGCTTGGTAATAGCAATCACTTTGGCACCGTATTGGCGGGCTATCGCGGCAGAATCAATGATTTCGCCGGTATTACCGGTAAGCGAAATGGCAACCATCACATCCTGCGGCTCTACTGCCGCGGCTACCATCCGGGTTAGCAGGCCATCCTGATAACTACAAACCGGCATACCAAACCGGAATAACCGATATTGCAGCTCCTGCGAGCCAATAGATGAACCACCGCCCATGCCGATACAAAAAATCATCCGGGCGTTTTGCAGATAGCTAACGGCCAATTTAATATCTGCTTCCACCAGCAATTTCCGGCTTAAATCCAGGGTGTTTTTAATCGCTTCGTAAACGCCCTGAATACCATCCAGATCAGGCGTTTCGTCAACAAAACGCTGCCCTACCGCCAGGGACTGCGCCAGCTTAACTTTAAGCTGGCGCACATCTTTACAATCTACTGTCCGGGCAAACCGGGTAACGGTAGCCTGGCTTACCCCGGCATTGGCCGAAAGCCTGGCAATACTCATTTCAGTTGCGGCTTTAACATTGTCGAGGATAAGCTGCGCCACCCGCTGTTCTGACTCGCTCATTTCGACAAACCGTTCAGAAATACGGGATAACACATCAATTTCGTAACTCATCGTTTTACCTGTCATGTCCTATAGTGTTACTCAGTAACTTTTGCTAAAGTAACATTTCCATCATCAATAAAGATACTTTGTACCATCACGACCGGAAAGTAAATATTAAAATGGCTTTATTACAGCCATTTACCGGTTTTTTGGTAAAAATATACTTTTACAATAAATAGCAGGTTGTTATGAAGTACCAAAATATCGTTCATAAAGCAGCGACACCGGAAGCAGATAATGCCAATCTCAAGCTGTTTGAACATGATGTCTGCTTGCCCGCCGCGCTGTTAAAACAATCAGCAGTACTGCACAACATTAACTGGATGCAGCGCTTTGCTGATGCCAGCGGGGTATTGTTGGCACCGCATGGTAAAACCACCATGACGCCATGGCTGTTTAAGCAACAACTGGCGGCAGGCGCGTGGGGACTGACAGTGGCAACAGCCTATCAGGCCATCGTCGCAGCAGAAGCTGGAGCAAGCCGGATTATTATTGCCAACCAGTTGGTCGGGGCGGCTAATATGCAACTTATTGCCGGCTTGCTGGCCGCTGGCACAGAGGTTTTTGTCTGTGTCGATCATGCCGATAACGCCCGGGCCCTGTCAGCCTTTTTTCAGGCCAGGCAATTGCAGCTGCCAGTACTGATTGAACTGGGCGTACCGGGCGGCCGCTGTGGCTGCCGAACCAATCAACAGGCACTTATCCTTGCTGAGCAGCTTAGCAGCATGCCTGGCCTGGCACTGGCTGGGATTGAATTTTATGAGGGAGTGATCAACAGCAGCGATGTGAAGAACAGTGTGGCCCAGTTCGCACAACAAGCGGCAGCGCTTTGTAAAGCGCTGTTCCGGCAAAAGTTACTGACTCATTCTCAGTTACTGATTAGCGGCGCGGGTTCAGCCTGGTACGATATTGTCGCCGCAGAATTAACCAAAGCCACGGTGCCAACCGACATGCAGATTGTGCTGCGTCCCGGCTGCTATATCAGCCATGACCAGGGCATTTACTGTCAGGCTCAGCATGCTATTGATTCACGCAGTAAACTGGCTGCCAAGCTCGGCTCCAGTTTAGTCAATGCCTTGCAAATTGCGGTTTATGTGCAATCGCTACCCGAGCCGGGGCTGGCAATTCTCGCTTTTGGTAAGCGTGATGCAGCCTTTGACGCTGGGTTGCCGCAGGCAGATGCCCTGTACCGGGATGGTCAGCTTATCTGCGATAAGCTGACTGACTGCCAGACGGTAAAAGTAATGGATCAGCATGCATTCTGGCACTACAGCCCGCAAGTAACACCCAAGGTAGGTGATATTGTGCTGCTCAGCACGTCGCACCCATGTTTGACCTTTGATAAATGGCGAGAGTTGTGGTTAACAGATGACAACTACAACCTGTTGCATACTGTAGAAACACGATTTTGAGCCCGTTACCCTACCCGGTTACTGACTCAGCTGCGCTGGCAGAATGCTACCCGGCAACTTGCTGGCCAGCGCAATTAACCGCTGCTGATGCTGACGAAGGGCCGTTCTGTCTGCTTCTGATAAGCAGGGCTCGACTACCTGGGTGATATTATCGGTTTGCGCCAGCAGTTGTTCTGCCTGCAGCCGCTGATTCTGCGGCAAAAACGGCAGGGTTTGCCGGGTTACAGATAATACCGGCTGCAGCGACTGCAATAAAGGCCAGCTTCCTTTTGCGCTTAGTTCAATGAATAACGCCGGCGTTAACTGATGTTCAGCCAGTATGTTATCCACTTCATTCAGGTAACTTTTACCCTGCTGCTGAGCCCGTACTTCAGCCGCATGGCGCGGCCAGTTGCAGTGGCGTTGCAATTTTACTTTATGCAGCGTGGCCACATCATCCTGCTGAATCCTGGCCAGCTTTGGCAAAGCAGCCTCCAACCGGCTCAGATTCTGCTCAGTCAGCACGGTATTGGCCTGAACAGTTGCAACCATTAGCACCGACAACCCCGTGGCCATAAATATCTGCCTTATCATCATACTACTCCTGCTTTAACGGGCAATTTAAACCGAGTTTAGCCTTTTAACACCATCTGCTGGCTGAACACTGATTACAATTTATACCCCTGTTAAAACACTAGGCTGAAAAAATAGTGAAAAGTCCCAGCAATATAAACACTGCGCAGGCTATTCGGCGCGCCCAGTCCAGCGACACTTTTTGCAGCAGCCAGCTGCCGGCATAAACCACCGGCACATTGGCGGCCAGCATGCCCAGCGTGGTGCCCCAAATCACCATCCAAACCGCGTCATCAAAGGTTGCCGCCAGAATTACCGTGGCAATCTGGGTTTTATCACCAATTTCTGCCAGAAAGAATAAAATACAACTGGCTGCAAAGGCGCCGTATTTCAAAAGCCGGGTTTCATCGCTGTCATCTTTATCCGGGATAAGCAACCAGAGTCCGACCACGATAAAAGAGCCTCCCAGTAACCAGGGGCCAATGGCTGGTGCAATAAACTGAGCCAGCCAGACTCCCAGCCAGGCAGAAGCAGCATGGTTTAACAGGGTTGCGACCAGAATACCGGCAATAATAGCGCCTTTAGCCCGGAACCGGGCTGCCAGAAATAAAGACAGTAGTTGGGTTTTATCGCCAATTTCAGCGATGGCTACAGCAGAAAACGAGGAAAATAACGCGTCCATTACAACTCTCAGTGGCGAACTTACGAAAGGCGGCAGGCATTGTATGAACTCTGTCCGCCGACCGCAACGTTAAATTAGCCCGGCGGTTGGTGGCCAGGTTTTGCTGCCAGTAACACTTTATCGCTTATTTTTCTGCTGCGCCCTACCAGGCGGCTGCAGGCACCACGCAGCTTAACTAAGCCATAGTAGGTTAACGGCACCAACAGTAAGCTGGTCAGGGTCGAGAATAATAATCCGCCGATAATCGCGATCGCCATCGGTGCGTAGCTTGGGCCACCGCCACCAATCTGAGTGCCGCCCATTGCCAGCGGCAGCAAGCCCAGTACGGTGGTTGACACGGTCATTAATATCGGTTTTAGCCTTGCTTCACAAGCATGAATAATTGTGGTTTTTAAATCCTGCAATGGCAGTAATTGCCGATCCTGGTTAATCCGGTCCACCAGTACTATGCCATTGTTCACCACAATTCCCATCAATACCAGCATGCCAATCATGCCCATCACTCCCATGCCGGTACCGGTTAGCAGAAAGGTCCAGAACACGCCGACCAGAGAGAAAAATAACGAGCCAATTACTGCAGTTGGCAGTAATAACGATTCGAATAACGCCGCCATCACGATATAAATCATCGCGACTGCCAGCAGCATATTCACCATCATCACCTGTTGCTCTTCATCCTGGCGCTGGAAGCTGCCACGGAATGACCAGCGGTAGCCATCGGGTAAGGCAACACTTTTCATTAACTGCTCAATATCGGCCCGGGCTTTATCCATGCTGATGTCTTTTGCCGGGTTCATCCGGATAGCAATGCCGGTAGCACGGTCAAAGCGGCGAATGCTGGATAAGCGTGGTACAACGTTCAGTTCGGCAAGTTGTGCCAGAGTAATTGCAACCCCCTCTGCCTGCGCCACCGGCAATTGCTGCAATTCAGCTAACGAGTGACTGATTTTCTCATCATAGATCAGCCGCAGCAGTAACTCGCCCTGCTCGGGGCTGCGAAAGGTTCTTAAATTGACACCGCGTAACGCCAGCGACACGCTCTGAGCCACCTGCTGCGCGCTGACGTTATAGCGTTCAAGCTGCTGATGATTCAGAATAATTTGTACTTCCTGCTGGCCGCGGGCCAGCTCGGAACTGACATCCTCCAGGCTGGGCAGTGCCTGCAGCATCGGTAACAGCATTTCTGATAACTCCATCAACACTTCAGTAGAGTTGCCCAGCAAATGCAGTTGCATGCCACCGCCGCCACCCCAGCCAAAAATCGGCCGTGATCTTACCAGCGTCGGCCAGTCACTGCGGATCAGCTCTTTTACCTGCTCCAGCTCCAATGGTTGACCGTCTTGCAGAATAATGGTCGACATCGCATAACCGGCCGTGTAGTAGCTGTACACAGACTCAATATGCAATTCTTGTTGGCGGCTGTATAAATACGCCTCCATCTGACTGACTTCAGCGCGTACTTCTTCCAGACTGTAATTGCCCTGCACCTGATAATTTAAGAATAACCGGCCATTGTCGCCGTTATCGCCATTATCAGATCCCATTGAGCCCATAGGTACCACTATGCTGGCCAGCACAAGCACGGCGGCCAATGCCGACAGCTTTGGCCAGTTCATCACCGTTTGCAGACTGCGTTTATAAACACGATCTAACTTACTGCCCTTAGCGTTTTCAACCGGAATAACTTTTAGTTTGGTGGTTAACAGTGGGATCAGGCTCAGTGCCATTACCAGTGAAATTGCCAGACACAGACAAATAGCAATGGCCACATGCTCCAGAAAAATGGTCAGCTGCATTTTCTGGCCAATAATATTTGGCAAAAACACGATAGCAGTGGTAGCGGTGCCTGCCAGTACCGCCAAACTTACCCGGCGCACCCCACGCTCGGTAGCGGCGCGAACATCACCGCCCGCTGCCCGCTCGCGAAAGATACTTTCAGTCACCACAACAGCATTATCTACCAGCATACCTATCGCCAGCATTAAGCCCATCATGCTGAGGATATTCAGGCTGTAGCCCATAAAGTACATGGCACCCAGGGCGATAACAATCGCGCTCGGCACCGATAGTACCACCACCAGGGTAGTGGTTAGATGCCTCAAAAATAAATACAACACCACGAAAGATAGCAAGGCGCCAATAGCCCCTGCCTTTAATAAGTCTTGCAGTGATGTGGTGACACCATCGGCGACATCGTCCATGACATACAAACTAATGCCATTAAATGCCGGATTGTTGTCAGCGGCTGCCACTACCGCCATCGCCGCCTTGGCTACCTCTACCAGATTAGCACCTGACTCTTTGAATACATTCATGCCAACGGCATAGGTCTGGTCTAAATGACGGCCATCTTCGCGCTTTGGCAGCTCCAGAGAAATCTCTGCCACATCGCGCAGCATTAGGCCCGGCCGCACCGGCAGCCGTTCTATTTCAGCCAGTTGCCGGTACTCCCCTAATGGCTTCACCAGCACACTTTGCTCGGCGTTACGCAATTCACCGGCAGTCAGCGCGAAATTACTGCCCCGAAGCTTTGCCAGCAGGGCATTGGCATCCACGTTCAGCGCTTTCAGCTTATCCGGGTTAAGCCGGATAATCACCTGACGTTTTTCCACGCCATACAGCTCTACTTTAGAAACGCCCTGTACCCGCTCCAGCGGCCGCTTGATCTGCTGCTCGAGTAAGTCATAAGCCATAGCCAAATCGCGTTCAGAGGAGATCCGCAGCTGGAATATCGGCATATCGTCGGTGTTAAACTGAAATACCAGCACCCGCTCAACATCATCCGGCAGTAAATGACGGACGGTATCTATCCGTTCGCGAACTTCCAGACTTTTACTATTGATGTTTTCACTCCAGTTAAACTCGAGTGATACCTCACCGCTGTTTTCATTGGAAAAACTGCGCATCTGCTTAATACCGCTGACAGTCGCCAGTGCTTCTTCCAGAGGCCGGGTGATCAACCGCTCTACCTCTGCCGGGCTGGCATTGTTGTAGGGCACATTGACATACAACTGCGGAATATCAATGCCCGGAAACATTTCAAGGGGTAGTAGCCGGCTGGCCAAGGTACCGAACAGCAAAAAGGATATAAACAGCATGGTTATCGTCACCGGCCGGCTTAGTGCCAGCCTGGTAATGGCTAGTGGCTTCTCAGTCATAGCGCCTCCTGCACATCTGCTGTTGTGACTGTCTGCTCACCAGGCTGACGCTCTCGGGTAAACAGCGCATACAGTACCGGAATAAACACCAGCGTCAGCAAGGTCGACAACAGTAAACCAAAAATCACCGTTACAGCCATCGGTGCCCGGATTTCGCTACCATCGCCACCACCCAGAGCCATTGGCAATAAACCCAGTACTGTGGTCAGGGTAGTCATCAGCACAGGCCGTAACCGGCTGGCGCCCCCTTCAACAATCGCTTCCGTTAAGTCTGTACCGTTCTGGCGTAACTGATTAATCCGGTCAATCAAGACAATGGCATTGTTCACCACTATACCGGCCAGCATTATCAAGCCAATAAAGACAATCACAGATAGCCGGGTATCGGTCAGCCATAACCCGAGGATTGCCCCGGCGCCGGCTAAAGGTACGGTAAACAAAATTAACAGCGGTTGCAGCAGGTTTTCAAACTGCGATGCCATCACCAGATACACCAGAAACACCGCCAGTAATAAAGCCATAAATAAAGAACTGTACGCCCGCTGCATTTCCTCGCTCTGCCCGGCTACCACTGCACTGACCCCAAATGGCAGGCTTTGTTTTGCCACAATGTCGCGGGCAATAGCAGTGGCCTGCTCTAAATCACCGAAAGCTAAATTGGCACTGACAATTGCTACCCGCTGCTGTGCTACCCGGGTAATTTCACTGGGGCCCAGTTCGCGGCGAATATCTGCTACTGCCGACAATGGCAGCGGTTGCGCACTACCCGGATTAATAATCAGCGACGCTAATTGTTGCTCATTTTGCCGGTATTCTTCAGCCAACCTGACCCGGATATCAATTTTGCGATCATTAACCGAATACTGGCCGGCAACTTCGCCACCCACATACACCGCAACCCTTTTCGCTACCTGCTGCGCTGTCATACCCAGCTGTGCCAGCCTGGCGTGGTCAAAATACAGGGTTATTTCCGGCTGGCCCGGCCGCAGGCTGGTTTTTACATCAGTAAAGCGCGGTTCTGCAGCCAGGCTAACCAGCAGCTGATCTGCAGCCTGTTTTAAATCTGCCAGCTCAAAACCGGTTAATTCAATTTCCAGCGGGGTGGCAAAACTAAATAACTCCGGCCGGTCAAAGCGGGCTTTTACTCCGGCCATGCCGGCAACATGCTGGCGTAACTGCTCTGTTACCTGCCGTTCAGCCTGCTCATCAGTGCCAGCTTGCATAACAATATTCAGCCGGCCCCAGTGGCTGCCGCCAATCGCCGGATCTACCGTCATCTGCGCGCCGGTGCCTACCTGTCCGTAGCTACGCTCCACCCCAGCAAGGGGGGCGGCAACGCCAGCCAGTTCTTTTAACACAGCGTCGGTTTGTTCAATAGCACTGCCAAAGGGTAGTTGTACTTCAACATAAAACTCGCCCTGACTAAGTTCCGGGATCACATCTGCCCCTAACCTGGGCAGCAGGCTGTAACATAAACCAGCAACCAGTAAGGTGCTGCCAACTGTCAGCCATTTAGCCTGCAACGCTGCGCCCAGCAAGCGACGATACGCCCGGGTAAGCACATCGAGGGCGGCTTTTACCACAAACAACAGCGGTTTAAATAACAGACCCAGTAGCCGGCTTACTGCCCGCCAGATCAGGGTAAACAGGCTTAGCAGGCCAAGCAGGACAAAATACAGGCCTTTAAAAATTTTACCCGGCACCCACCACAACACCCGGCCGACAGTATGATACCAGCGGCTACCTTTTACTTTAGGTGTCGCAGCTTCCGTGCTGTCAGCAGTAACAACCCGCCGTTGGCGCGCCGCCATGGTCGGGATCAATGTCAGTGCCACCACCAGTGATACCAGCAAAGCGAAAGTTACCGTCAGTGCCTGGTCTTTAAATAACTGACCAGCAATACCTTCGACAAACACCAGTGGAAAAAATACCGCTACCGTGGTCAGGGTGGATGCGGTGATGGCCATCGCCACCTCGCCGGTGCCGGTTCTGGCGGCCTCTGGTGCAGATTTACCCTGCTCTTTGTGTCGGGCAATGTTTTCCAGTACCACGATAGCATTATCAACCAGCAGGCCGACGGCCAGCGCAATGCCACCCAGGCTCATCATATTCAGGGTAATACCCTGACCGTACATCAGATTAAATGTAGCTACAATGGAAACAGGGATTGACACTGAAATAATCACTGTCGCCCAGACGTTACGTAAAAACAGATATAAAACCAGCATAGCCAGCAAGCCACCGACAATACCGGCAGATTTAACTTCGCTAATCGCTTGTTTAATAAAGGCTGATTGATCATATACCAGGGTAAGTGTGTAATCCTGTGGTAAACCTTTACGAATATTGGTCAGCTGTGCCAGCAGCGACTCTGCTACTTTTACCGTGTTGGCATCACCTTCTTTGTAAATTGCCACTTCTATTGCTTCGGCACCATTTACATAGGTAACACTTTTTCGATCAGCAAAAGCATCAACAACCGTCGCCACATCTTTTAACCGAATTTGCGAATTGCCAACTGTTGCCAGATACAGGTTTTCAATGGCTGATAAATCGGCAAACTGATTAATGGTTCTGACCAGAAAGTCATAGCCCGGCGTTTCCAGCCGGCCTCCGGCTAAATTGATATTCTCCTGCGCCAACCGGCTGCTGATTAAACCAATATCCAGTTGCAGCTGGCTTAATTTGTTGGGATCAACCAGCACCTGAATTTCCTGGTTTAAACCACCGTCCGGCCGCACTGCGGCAATGCCCGGCATCGCTTCCAGTTTGCGACGTAAGTCTTCTTCGGCATAAGTGCGCAGTGATACCAGTTCGCGATCACTGTTAATGCCCCCTTCACGGCTTAGTGCCAGCCGCACTACAGGATCCAGGTTGGGGTTAAAGCGCAGTAACAGTGGCTTTTCAATATCCAGAGGCAGCATTAGTACGTCGAGTTTTTCCCGTACTTCCAGCATAGCCAGATCCATATCGGTACCCCAGTCAAACTCCAATACCACATCAGAGCGGCCAGAGCGTGAAACCGATTGCACCTTGTGCACACCTTTGACAATGCCCAGGGCTTCCTCAATGGGTTTGCTGACCAACTGCTCTACTTCAGCAGGCGCTGCGCCAACGTATTCAGTGCGAATAGTCAAACTGGGGTAAGACAAATCGGGAAGTAAATTTACCGCCAGCCGGCCCGCGGAGACTAAGCCAAACAACAGAATACCCAGGGTAAACATCCATATTGTGACCGGGCGCGCCACCGCAACATCAACCAGTTTCATAAGTGGTTCCTTTTCAGCATTTTTTATATTTGTTGGTTACTGTATCTTTTAGCCCGGCTATGCCGGGCATTCAGATCCTTGCGGTTAAAATTCGCGGGTAGTTACAATGGTTACCAGGCTTTGGTCTTTCAGCGCACCATGTCCGGCAACAACCACTTTTTCGCCAGTGGCGACACCGTCTAAAATCTCCACGGTGGTATCTGAGCTGTAACCAAGGTGCACCTCTTTGCGACTGACTTTATCTTCCGCATCCACCACAAACACACTATGCTGATTATCTGCTGTGATTACGGCACGCTTAGGTACCAGTAGCGCATCAGGTTTCACATCAAATTTCAGTTCTACCTGGGCAAACATGCCAGGGCGCAGCTTACCGTCACTGTTATCAATAATTAACGTAGTACGAACCGTACCTGACTGGGCATCAACCACCGGTGAAATACGGCTAACGCTTGCTTTAACCGGTAACATGCCGGTAAAGCGTAAAATGGCTGCCTGACCGGCTTTAGCCTGGGCCAGTTGTTGCTCTGGAATATGTACTACAGCTTCCAGTTCAGCATTGGCAACCAGATGAAATAATGATTGTGGCGCCATCTGACTAATTAACTGACCGGTTTTGACATAACGACGCGACACCACACCGCTGATAGGCGCCCGGATTTCAGTTTCGCGCACACTTAACTCGGCCAGATCAACAGAGGCTTTAACTGCATCATATTGCCACTGTAGTTTTTCATACACATCAGTACTGATTAGCTTACGTTGATACATTTCAGCCATCCGCTTCAGTTCACTGTCAAGCCGGCTAAGTTCAGCCTGCTCCTTGGCCAGCATAAAACGTTGCCGCTCATTTTCCAGTACCGCCAGTAACTGTCCGGCTTTAACATAGTCACCTTCTTCCACCAGCACTTGCTCAACAATACCGCTGCTTTTGCTGATAACATCCGTTTCAGCCCGCGCTGCCAGAGTAGCATTGGTATGGTAGCTGCTGCTGATTTCGCCATTACGCGCCATCGCAGCTTCCACCGGAATGGCCACAACTTCTGCGGTATCGCTGTTGCTGCTGCTATTGGCCTGGTTACAGCCAGTTAGGAAAACTGCAGAACTAAATACCGCCACAACCAGTGATAACTTTTTCATTTTTTTAAATCCTTGTTTTTGCTCGTACCGTCAACATGCTTGCTCACGGCCTTTTCAATTTTTTGGTTACTACTGATAGCGACTAATGCAGCGCCTGTGCCATCCTGAATTTTATATTTTTATTATTTAATTTCAATTAGTTAAATTATCTTAATGTGTAATCAAATATTATTGGCGCAATGTAGTTGGCGAGTTACGCTAAAATTTGGTTAGAAACAGCCAACTCTTGCGTTAAAAGGGCTAATTTGCAGGAAATAGTGCATATACTCTAAGGTCTGACCTCTCTATAATGGCCGAACGCTTATTTCGGAGTATGCCCATGAATTTCTCAAAAACCCGCCTTAGTCTTGCTGTTTTACTTGCCGTCGGCAGCACCAATGCTGCCGCTGAGGGCTATAAATTGTTCGAACAGTCGGTTAGTAGTATGGGCAATGCCTATGCTGGGCGCGGCGCGCAAATTACTGATGCCAGCCTGGTGTATTCTAACCCGGCAGCCATTACCAGGCTGAGCGCCCCAGAGCTTTCAGCCGGCTTAAATCTGATTAACGCCAAAACAAATTACCGTAACGCCAGTGCCCAAAGTGCAAATGGCCATCCGGTAGTTGGACGTACTGAAGGGGCAAATAGTTTAAATGAGCTGATCCCTTTTGCGTTTTATGCCGACAACGTAACGGAGCAACTAAGCTGGGGTATTGGCTTTTATGTCCCTTTTGGCTTGTCATCTGATTATGACAACGATTTTGTAGGCCGCTATTTTGCCGACGAAACCGCCATCCAGGTGTTAAGCCTGCAACCTGCAATCGGCTATAAACTGAATGAGCAATGGTCAGTTGGCGTTGGTATCTCGGTAAACCATGTGGAAGGCACCTTATCTAAATACAAAGATCACAGTGGTTTGTGTGAGCTTGGTGCAGCCACCACCAACGCGATGTTTGGCGCACCGGTATACAACGACGCTTATTGTAATAGTCATTATGAAGTTACTGGCGATGACGTTGCCTTTGGTTATACTCTGGGTATTCATGGTGAGCCGGTTGCCGGTACCCGGTTGGCCTTTACCTGGCATTCTGCTGTGCGTTACACCCTTAAAGGTGATTCAGTTATCACCAACACCCCGATCACCGGCGCAAGCGTCGCTGGCAACCCTAATTATCAGGTAGTAGCGCCACAATTACCTGCTATCGATTTAAGTACCGGTAAACTGGCAGCCAACAGTCAGTTAACGGAAGCCAGTCAATTAGCCCTGACCACCCCGGCCAGTGCGGCATTCAGTCTTGATCAGCAACTGACCAAAGCGTTATCTGTGCAGCTGAGCCTGGCCTGGACCGAGTGGAGCGAGTTTCAAAGCATTGATATTGTCAGCAACGACCCGGCTCCGAGTATCTCGCTGAATACCCAGCGGCCACCCAACCTGAACAGTACCGGTTATATTGGTTTTATACCACAGCAGTGGCAAAACAGCTGGTCTGCCGCGCTGGGCTTAAACTACGTTTACCAGGCGGGTTTAACCCTGAAGGCCGGAGTCGCTTTTGATGAAAACCCGATAGCTGCAAGCCACAAAACTGCCAGGATCCCGACTGATGATCGGGTATGGCTGACGGTTGGCGCCAACTGGCAGCTGCACAGTCAGCTAAGTATGGATATCGCATATGGCCATTTATTTACAGGTGATGTGTCAGTTAACGAGCGCGAATATAATGTTCAAAATGAACCGCTGTATAACAGCGGCTATCAGGGGCAGTACAGCAATAAAGGTCAGCTACTGGCTGTACAGTTTAATTACCGCTTTTAACTGCTCGCCAAGGCTATGTTTAAAATTAACCAAACTTATTGTTTAGCTTTGAGTCTTAGCTACTATAGACTTAACTATCTGGTTTAAGCCGATCTTCGCTGATTAGAGGTAACTATGGCAATTTTTAACAATACGCTGGTTCGATTTAGCAGCCTTGCCGCTGCCCTGTTGCTTGGCCTAAGTGCCTGTTCCAGTACCCGTCAGGCAACAGTTGATTACGACCGCACGGTTAACTTTCAGCAATACCAGACTTTTGGCTTTTACCAGCCAGAGCCTGAACTCCGCTCAGAAACCGAACACGCTGCCGCCACTAAACCACTGGCTGCAGAAGTAAAGGCGGCTCAGGATGAAGCAAAAGCGTACACCACGTTACTGGATCAGCATTTTAAAAATGCTATTACTAAAGAAATGGCAGAGCTTGGCTATCAGTACAGTGAACAAAACCCTGATCTGTTGGTAAATTACATGACCAACGTAGAAACCCGCAGTGACGTGCGAAGTTCGCCATTCTCGATTAATGCCGGTTATGGCTACTACGGCAGAAGCAGCAGTTTTATGTTTGGTATTCCGCTGTTTGGTAATCAGCTGGAAAAAACCGAGTATAAAGTGGGTACAGTAACAATTGATGTTATTGATGCCAATGAACAACGATTGGTTTGGCAGGGACTGGTTGATGGCCGGCTGACCAAACAAGCCATGGCCAATCCACAACAGGCTATAAGCGATACCGTGCAACTGATTTATCAGCGCTATCCCAGCCGTCTGCCTGCGGAAACAAAATAACTGTATAAAAAGTACAACTTAAGCAATAACAAAAAACTGGGAGCTAACGCTCCCATCATCACTATTGCGTGAAGAAATCCAGGAAGGAAGGTGTAACAGGGCTAAGTATGGCAGCCGTTAATGGCAGTAATATGACACAGCATTATTTTTTATGATAAGTGATTAGCGACATGCCTACCCCCGGCCCCCAGCGTCTGGCAAAATGGATTGCCCAAAGCGGCCATTGTTCGCGCCGTGCGGCTGGGCGACTGATTAGTGCAAACCGGGTGCGCGTTAATGACAAGCTGGGATGTCATAACGATCAAGTGTGTAATACCGACATCGTTTACATAGACGATAAAATTCTGGCCGAGCTACCGCCCCTCTGCTACCTGCTCTATCACAAACCCGTTGGTATAGATTGCAATAACCGGCCGGCTGATCCGGCAAGTTTGCATCAGTTATTAAAAACCCTGCCGCAACGCGTGTTTGCCGTAGGCAGGCTGGATAAAGACTCCAGCGGCATGCTGCTGCTAACCAATGATGGCGCGCTATGTCAGCTATTAATGCATCCGGATCATTACCATCAAAAAACGTATTCAGTAACCACAGATAAAGCGATAACTGCCGGATTCCTGCACCATATGGCCAGCGGAGTGAACTGGACGCTGGGCCAGAACCACTATCAGTCGCGTCCCTGTAAGGTGCGCGCAACCGGCCGTCAGCAATTTGAAATTATTCTGACTCAAGGGTTACACCGGCAAATCCGCTATATGTGTAAGTCGCTGGGCTACCGGGTTACCGCTTTGCAACGCACCGCCATCGGCGCACTGCCACTGGGCGAACTGGCTACTGGAGCTTATCGCCAACTCAATGCTGACGAACTCGCTTCTTTACAGCAAACTGCACCAAGTTAACCTGACCTTCCTTCAAATAAGCAATAAGGCCGCATTCGCGGCCTTATTTTAAAATAGCTGATAAGAAGTTGGCTTGCCCTGTTACAGCTTCTCCAGCTTGATATCACCACTTACGGTGGTTAATTCAACACTGCCATCACCACTACCCAAAGTGAACTGCAGGCTGCGTGACGGGCCGTATTTTGCTTTGGTGGCTTTATCATTGCTTAGTTTATTGTCAAGGCTGCCGCCGGCTGAAGCTTTAAGTGCAACCCGGGCGTTGGCATTGCTCTCAAGTTTTAATTCAATATCACCGCTGACACTGCTGCCACTGATCCGAGGGCTGCTAACGGCACGCAGCTCTGCTTCAATTTCGCCATTTACCGTGCTTAACTTAAGCTGCTTTGTACCAGATAATTCAAGTTCAGCATCACCGTTTACCGTACTGA
Organism: Arsukibacterium indicum; assembly: GCF_019100565.1. Taxonomy (GTDB): domain Bacteria; phylum Pseudomonadota; class Gammaproteobacteria; order Enterobacterales; family Alteromonadaceae; genus Alishewanella; species Alishewanella indicum. The sequence continues at coordinate 251,600 of NZ_JAHRID010000002.1, forward strand.
TGCTCACTTCTTCTGCCTGGCTCTTGGCTTTTATTTTGCCATTTACCACTTCGTAGCTTAAGCGGCCAGTAGATCCCTCATCATTTATTTCACCATTGACGGAATTCAACTCCACCTTGCCACTGGCGCCATTTACCTTTATTTCACCATTTACCGTGCTAAGCTTAACGCTGTTTTGCAGATCGCTGGCAGTGATCTGGCCGTTTACCGTAGCAATTTCACTGCTACCATGAATACCGCTGACAGTAACATTACCGTTTACCCCTTTAAACTCAACACTGCTGCCAACCGGCACTTCAATGCGCAGTTCCGCCATATTCGTTTTGTCTTTCCAGTTGTAATTCACCTGGCGTGGCATTGTCATTTCAAAACGGCTAAAACCGTCTTTGCTATCAAACTCGTAGCCCGTGGCTTTTTCATCCAGTTTACCGCTAACACTGAAAGTATTGCCTGATATGGCTTTAATGGTAATTTCACCGCTCATCACTTCTACATATATCTTTTCATTAGCACTGACACTGCGGCTTTCATTGACCACTTGACGTGAGTCTGCCAGCGCCAGCGTACTAGCTGCCAACAGTACTATGCTTAACAGGCTGCCAAGCCAGTTTTTATTAATTGTTTGCATGTTCTTCTCCTAACTGGTTATTAAGGGTTGCTGCAACGTTGCCTGCTGGATATAGCGAAGCTGTTGCTGATATAACTGTTGCAGCTGCGCTAACAGCTGCGGTTCATCCGGATAAAATTGCAGGGCCCGGCGCACCTGATCGATGGCCTGATCCCAGATAGCTAGTTGTTGCTGCCAGTTGTCAAAGCCCTCTGCCACTGCCACCACTTGTGCCAGTTGCTGTGCTTTTTCCTGTTCGTACAGCTGCAATAGCAGTAATTCGGCATTAGGTGCTGTCGCGACCTGCTGCTGTGGTGTTGGCATAACAGCCAATTGCCAGCCAATCAATGCTACCAGTAACAGTGCTGCAGCACTGGCCCAGTGCATAAGGCCCGCCCGTTTATCACTAGCCGCGGCAGCAACATCCTCAGTCCTAAGCTGGTCGGCAGGTTCAAGCCTGGCAGCGATATCCAGCCAAAGATCCCTTTCGGGTTGCAGCTCACTGTTCAACCGTTGCAGGGCTTGCTCTAATTGTTGTTTATTCATCAGCCAACCACTCCTGTAACAATTGTCTGGCCCGGTGATACTGTGCTTTGCTGCTGCCTTCAGCGATACCCAGCAAGCCAGCAATTTCCTGATGCTGATACCCCTCCAGCGCAAACAACACAAAAACTGCTCGCGCCTGCAAAGGTAACCGTAAAATAGCCTGCTCCAGTGTTACGCTCTCGCCATTACAGGCAACGGAAAGTTCCGGCAATGGCAACTGATCGCTACTGTCAGTTAACCGCAGATTTTTCTGCTGTCGCCAGTGATCAATCGCAGTCCGGGTAGCAACACTGTGCAGCCAGGTCGCAAAGCTGCTGTCGCCACGAAACGCCGGCAATTGCTGCCACACCTTAATAAATATTTCCTGACTGACATCTTCAGCCAGCTGTTTGTTAGCCAAAAGCCGCCAGCAAATCGCATATACCCTGCCAATAAACTGCTGATATAAAATATGAAATGCTTGTTTATCGCCCTGTTGCGCGGCTGTGATTGCCGCTGCAATCTCCATTGCCATACATGCCCTATGCAAGCCAGATTACATAACCGGCCAAATTTAAAAATACTGAAAGGTTAGTCGAACGTATTTACAGAAAGGTTTAAACCGGATAAAAAAATTCAGCGAATTTTAAACCATAACCTTAGCGCCAGCAGTAAGGTTAGGCTGTACATCAGCAGTGATGCGATAACCACCCCAGGCCAGCCCATTGCCTGCCAGAATGGCTGCAGATAGATACCACCAATACTGGCCCCCACATAGTAAAACACCAGATACAACGCACTGGCACTGGCTTTAGCGCGCCGGGCATGCTGATTAACCCAGCTACTGGCCAGTGAATGACACAGAAAAAAGCCAAAGGCACTGATAAAAAAGCCGGTGACAATGACCATCAGCTGGCCATGCAGCGTCACCACAGTCCCCAGCATCAGTAGTATTATGCCAAGTGCCATTGCCAGCGGCGCAGACAGTCGCCTGGCAATGCGGGCAGATAAAGCCGAACCCACCGTACCGCTAAAGTAAGTAATAAAAAGTAAACCCAGCATGCTGCTGCTAAGCAAATACGGCGGCGCTGCCAGTACAAAACTGATAAAGGTGTATTGGTTTAAAAATATCAGAAAGTTCAAACCGCCAATCAGGTAGGTTAGCAATAGCAGCGGTTGGCGCAGATGATTACCATGGTTGCTCAGTGCCTGCCACAACCGGAACGGCTGCTGCTCAAACCGCACTGATTGCGGTAAATAGCGCCATATTAAATAACAGCTTAGCCCACTTAATATTGCCATCGGCCAGAATGCCCATTGCCAGTGCCCCACATCGGCAAGGCCACCTGCCAGTAAGCGACCGCCAATCCCGCCCAACGAGTTGGCGCTGATATAATATCCTACCGCGGTAACCAGTGCTGGCGTTGAGTATTCCTCGCCCATCCAGGCAATAGCAATTGCCGGCAAGCCCCCCAGGCAAATACCCTGCACTGCCCGCCAGCATAGTAATGCGGTAAAGCTTTCTACCTGGGTCAACGCGAACGTGCTAACTGTCATTCCCAGCATGGTTAGCAATAGTAAAGGCTTACGGCCCCAGGCATCCGACAGAGAGGCATAAACCAACAACGATAAGCCCAGACCAAACGTGGCGATGGTGTAACTGAGGCTGGCCTCAAGCGGGCTTAGCTGAAAATCACGGCTAAGCTGGGGCAGCAACGGCTGCATTAAATGTAAATTAGCAAATACCACTATCGCCGCCAGGCACAGCGCAAAACAACTGCGGTAAAATTCGGCCGATTTGTACTCAATCACAGGAGGTGTGCCCGCTTAAGCAAAGCCTTAGTATACTGAGTTCAGGCTCTGATGACGAGCTGGTGTCAGCCCACAAGACGTGTATCATAGCGCTTTATTTCCCGGAAAAGGCCCCGCTTTGTCGTCGTTATTTTTAAATGCCTCGCTGCAAAAAAAAGTCGCTGCTATTGCTCTGCCCATGGTGCTGTCCAATTTATCAGTGCCGCTGCTGGCACTGGTAGATACGGCCGTAAGCGGTCATCTTGAGCATGCCTGGTATCTGGGCGGTGTTGCGCTCGGTTCCAGTTTAATCAGCCTGTTATTTTTTCTGCTGGGCTTTTTACGGATGAGCACCACCGGCCTGACCGCCCAGGCGTATGGAGCGAATGACAACGAAGGCCAGCTAACCTGTTTAAGCCAGAGCCTGTTAGTGGCGTTGCTGCTGGCATTGCTGTTGCTATCTTTGCAAGGGCCACTAGCACAGCTGGCGTTTAGCTTCAGCGATGCAAGTAACGAAGTAAACCAGCAGGCACAGCTGTATTTCGGTATCAGGATCTGGAGCGCCCCGGCAACCTTAATAAACCTGGTGCTGATGGGATGGTTTTTAGGCCGGCAGAATGCCCGCTACCCGATGTGGATGTTAATTGTTACCAATCTGGTCAATATTCTGCTCGATTTACTCTTTGTACTGGGTTTTGGCTGGCAGGTGGCTGGTATCGCGGCAGCTTCAGTTGTAGCCGATTACGCCGGCCTGCTGCTGGGGGGCAGCTTACTACTACGCAGCCTTGTCGCCAAAACACTGCTGACAAGCATGCTCAGTCAGCTTAGCCGGCTTGCCGGTTTGCGCCGGCTGTTTGCCCTGAACCGTGATATATTTCTGCGCAGCTTATGTCTGCAAAGCGTGTTTGTGTTTATCGCCTTTCAGGGAGCAGCTTATGGTGATAATACTGTTGCAGCCAATGCCGTGTTACTGAGTTTTTTAATGCTGGTATCCTACGCCATGGACGGCCTGGCTTATGCCGCTGAAAGCCTGACAGGCAATGCTATTGGTGCCCGCGATAAACATCTGCTTGGCAACACCCTGAGTTTACTGGCGTTGTGGTGTCTGGTGCTGGCCAGTGTTTTCAGCGCCGGATACGGTTTATTTGGCAATAGCTTTGTCAGCTTGTTAACCTCACTGCCTGAAGTACAACAGCACGCCGCGCGTTATCTGGGCTGGATGATTTTACTACCACTGCTGGCCTGCTGGGCCTATTTTCTGGACGGGGTATTTATTGGCGCTACTCAGGGCAAAACCCTGCGTAACAGCATGCTTTTGGCTTTGCTGGGCTTTGCCGGCAGCTTTTACCTGTTGCAAAGCTGGCAAAACCACGCTCTTTGGGCTGCGCTTTCGGTGTTTATGGCGCTTCGCAGCATCAGTTTAGCGCTAATATTATGGCTGCAGTGGCAGCGTAATAGCCTGGTAATAAATCACACCCATTAGCGCCCCGCTTCAGTGTGAAATGCACCGTTGCTAAATTATTGCTAAGCGTCGGCCCGTCAGTTAGAGTGGACAGCGTCATAATACTTTGGTGCCACAGGCACTAACTAATAACGAGACGCTACCTGCATGAGTATTTCCAGCCCTTCAACGCCATTACAAAATTCAATGTCGGCTTTGCCACAACCGTCCTCCTTTTATCGATGGATGGTATTATTATTTGTCAGCCTGGCAATGTTTGGTAACTATTACATTTACGATTCGCTGTGGCCAATTGTCGATTTGCTGCGCGAACAACGTGATTTCAGTTACCAGCAAATTGGCTGGTTATCTACGGCTTACAATATTGCTGCGCTTTGTGTTCTGCTGCTTGGTGGCTACATAATTGACCGCTGGGGTACTAAAAAGGCCATTACTTTGTTTGCCTTAATTTGCCTGGTGGCTGCCGCCTTGACAGCCTTCAGCCCTAATTTTGAAACCATGTTTGCCGGCCGCTTTATGCTGGGTCTGGGTGCAGAGCCGCTGATAGTGGCTGCAACTACGGTGCTGGCCAAATGGTTTAAAGGTAAAGAGCTAAGTTTTGCTTTTGGTATAAACTTGTCAATCTCCCGGCTGGGCTCAGCATCGGCTGACTGGTCTACCGGCTTCGCCAGCCCATTATATGTTAACTGGCAAGACCCATTATGGCTGGCAACAGCGGTGGCCGGTATTTCTGTTACGGCAGCCATTTTATACTGGATATTAGAGCGCCGGGCAGAAGGCCGTTATGATTTAGGTACGGCCGACAGCACTGATAAACTGGAATTTAAAAGCCTGTACTCGTTCAGTGCCTCCTACTGGTATATTGTGGCACTGTGTGTTGTGTTCTATGCCACCGTCTTTCCATTTCGCAGTTTTGCCATCGATTACTTCCAGCAAGCACATGGCCTGGATCGCGAAGCCGCAGGTATTTTAAGCAGTCTGCTGCCAGTTGCCGCGATAATTGCCACGCCGCTGTTCGGACTTTGGGTAGACCGCGTTGGCAAGCGGGCACTCTTTATGGCTGCAGGCTCGCTGGTAATGTTACCGTTGTTTTTAATGGTTACTTATCTGCCGGCCGGGCCAGACGTCAATATTATGATCCCCTTTATCGGCAGTGCTGTGGTACCACTTACCCTGCTGTTGGTTATTTTGCTGTTGGGGATGGTGTTTTCATTGATCCCGGCGGTAATGTGGCCATCTGTCGCTTATATTGTCGACAGCCGCCGCCTTGGCAGTGCGTATGCGCTGATGACATTCTGCCAGCAAATTGGCTGGGCCATCGTGCCTCTGGCAGTGGGCTATTTAAACGACATTTACCTTGCAGGACCTGACAATATTAATGGCTACACGCCTGGCATGTGGTTTTATACTGCGCTGGCATCGTTAGGCTTATACTTTTCCTACAAGTTGTGGCGCACAGAGCAAGGCCCGGGCGGGCATGGTCTTGACTCTATCACAACTAAAACTCCGGTAGTCGCTGCCGAGCAACACCCGGGCTGAGCATTTTTCAATAGCTAACAGCATTGATAATGGAAACGGCGCAATATATTCACTGCGCCGTTTTTTTACCTGCAAAAAAAGCTAAAGTTTAAACAACTGCAGCCGATAGCCTCGTTACGCTATAGTTTAACTAACTGCCGGCATTTACAACCGGCTTAAGTAACAAGAGGTCATTATTATGGCTATTTCCACCGGTAACATCGGTACCGCCAACGCAGCTGGCAAAAATATCGAAAATAAAAATATCGATAGTAAAAATACTGACAATAAGGGCATTGCAGATACCGCCAGCAAAGCCCGCCAGGCTCAGAATGTCGCCATTCTGAAAGCCAATGAAAAAGTGTCGCTGAGCAGCAATAACGACTCGCTTAGCTTATTGTATAAAACAGCGCTGGAAGGTATCAATGCTGAGCTTGAGCCGGTTTTTGGTGAAAATGCCGCCCAGAAAATTTATGACTCTGGTATTGATACCTCCCCGGAAGCTACTGCTGAGCGAATTGTTGCCTTTGCCACCGGCTTTTACAGCCGCTACAAAGCACTTAATCCGGGCCGCACTGAACAGGAGCAGCTGGACAGTTTTTTAAAAGTAATTGGCGGCGGAATTGAAAAAGGCTTTGCCGATGCCAAAGATATTTTAAAAGGCTTGAAGGTATACGAAGGTGAGGTGGAAGCCAGGGTTGACCAAACCTACGCCAAAGTAATGGCCGGGCTCGACAGTTTCCGCCAGAAAATGCTGGAACTGGCAGAGCAGGCTGCAGAGTCTGGTACCACGACTCCCGACAACATCAGTGATCGGGATAATACCGGTTCCTGATTAAAAACTTTGCGAAAATGCCCAGTTCAGCTGCTAGCCTGCTTTTCGAAAAACAGGCTGGCAGGCATCACTTTATTCTGTTGTAACCAGCGGTGTTCAGGGGTGATCTGAAATATCAACCCGGGTAACCAGTAACTGGTCAATTTTATAGCTGTCGATATCAACCACCTCAAATTTGTAACCACCGTGCAGAACAAAGTCGGTACGCTTTGGAATTTTGCGCAGGGTAAACATCATAAAACCGGCAATGGTTTCGTAGTTTTCCGGGTTAGGAAAACTGTCAATATCCAGTACCCGCATCACATCGGCCAGCGGCGTTAACCCCTCCACCAGCCAGGAGTTGCCGTCACGTTTAACGATTTGCTCCTCTTCAGAGCTGACCAGCTCGCCCATGACAATGCTCATCACATCTTTTAACGTGATAATACCCACTACCAGAGCGTACTCATTCATAATAATGGCAAAGTCGACCCCGGTAGATTTAAAATGCTCCAGCGCCTCATACAACGACAAGGTATCGGGAATAATCAGCGGTGAGCGGACAATGCCCTCTTTTTTCAGTGAAATAGGCTGGTCGTGCAGTACCTGCATTAAAATATCGCGGGTATCAACATAGCCTACAACCCGGTCCAGTACTTCGTCACAAACTATAAACTTAGCGTGCGGGTGCTCGGCAATTTTGGCTTTGATATTGTCCTGTGACTCGTTATTGGTGAAAAAAATCAGACTTTCCCGCGCCGTCATCGCCGAGGTTACGGTGCGCGATTCCATATCAAACACATTTTCCAGCAGCTGATGCTCGTGCTGCTGCAACACACCAGCCTGAGCGCCGGCATCCATCATCGCGATAATATCATCAGGGGTAATGTCGTCCTTGCGCATGGTCGGCACATTAAACAAACTGAAAAACAAGTTCGCTAAGCCGTTAAACAACCAGACGAAAGGTTTCAGCACTAAAATCAGTAACATCATCGGCTGAACAATTTTTACCGCGATTTTTTCCGGTGCAATCATTGCTAAGCGCTTGGGCATTAAATCGGCAAACAAGATAAACAATGAAGTGACAAAAAATACCGATAACCCAAAGGCTGCCGCCGGCACCCAGCTGGCATCGAAAAAGATCGCTAGTAATGATGAGAAGTACGGAGTAAATGCCGACTCACCTAAAATACCGCCTAAAATAGCCACCGCATTTAAGCCAATTTGCACTACGGTAAAAAAATTACCAGGGTGCTCCTGCAGCATCAGCACTTTTTCAGCGCTGATGTCACCCTCGCTGGCCATTAGTCGCAAACGCATTTTACGCGAAGCCGCTAAGGCTATTTCTGATACAGAAAAAAACGAACTGGCAGCCACCAGCAACAACATAACAAACAGGTACTCAACGGTACTCATAACGTTTCCACAACCTCAGGGCAAACCATTTTGCCATGCCTGAATGACACGATTGTTATTATAGCTTTAATCAGCTGCTAAAAACGCTAAGCAGCTGAAAATATTAAGTCGTTAGTTAAAGTTTTATGTTATTTACAGCTGTATTTGTCTGCAAAATACGCTATCTTCAAGACTGTTTAATGTCATCCGGAAGCGGTGCATGTCTCAGTTTTCAGCTATTCGTAATTTGCAGTGCACGCCATGGCTAACTGTACTCCTGATGGTATTGTGCATCTGTACCAGCGCTGCCAATGCGCAGCAGCAAGTTAGCACTACTCTCGAGCAAGAGCTGGACCGGTATCTGGTTGAACTGCGGGAAAACGCCACAGCGGCTGAAGCGATGCTGGCTGCACTTTATCAGCGCTACTATCTGGAGCCGACTGAGAACATCCCGCTGGCCAGTAAAGTGCGGCTGATGTCGTATCAGGCTGCTGATCTGCTCTATCAACAACAGCAAGCTTCCGCTGATGCCTTACTCACTGAACTACTGGCAATAGCTGACGATACCGACAATCCTGACATCCTCAGTGAAATTTATGCTACCGAAATAGAGTTTTTGTTTTATCAGCGCCAATTATCAGCTGCAGTACTAAAGGCCGACCGGCTGCAGCTGATTGCAGAGAATGCCAGCGTACCAAGGGTGCGTTACTTTGCGCACAACCTGCTGGGCAGGCTATTTAAAGCCGACAGCCAGTATGACGAGGCCCTGCGCCACTTTACCAAGGCACTTGATGCCGTAATTGCCACTGACGATCAGTTTACCTTACGTCGGCGCGCCTATTTAAACTATTCTATCGCTCAGGTTTACTCAGATTTAAAAAAATGGCCTGAGGCCAGGGCTCTGACTGAAGACCTTATTGCCGCCGCAAAAAAATATAACTATAACAATTTTTTACCTGAACTGTATTTAATGCTTGGTTTTATTCTGGCCGAACAGAAAGATCTTGACGCTGCCGTTACCGTTAATCAACAAGGTATTGTTGCCGCCAGATCTGTAAACCAGCCCGGTGTGGAGCTGACATTCCAGAATAATCTTGGCTCTATTTATATCCAACAGGGTAATTACGCTGCAGCAAAACAGGTATTACAACTTGCTGCTGAACAAGCGAAATTACTGGAAGATGAATTCAGCAGTCAGCTTATTGCTTTTAATCTGGCTTATATAGCAGTGATGGAAGGCCAGCACGACAATGGCCTGGCCAGAATGTTAGCTGCACTGGAATATTTTAAAAACAATGATACTAAAGCCGGTTATGAAAGTACTTTAGAGTCGGTAGCTAAAGCGTATGGCGCTGCCGGTAAATATCAGTTGCAAGCGCAAACGTTGCAACAACAACTGGAACTTCGCGCGGAAATTCTGACCAGTGAGCGGGAAAAAAGCGTGGCTGAATTACAAAACCGCTATGATACCAAAGCGAAAAGCCAGCTGATAACCATCCTGGAGCAGGAAAATGATCTTAAAGCGCAATTGCTGGCAAATCAGAAGCTGCAACAGCAGCTTACCGGCTTATTTGCGCTGGTACTGATCTTTGCGGCAATCCTGCTGTATCAGTTGTATCGTAAAGTGCGGCAGTCGAACCGTAGATTGCGCGAAGCCAACAAGCAACTGGAATACCAATCGTTACGTGACCCGTTAACCGGTTTGTTTAATCGCAGAGCCTTGCAGGACCACATGCAGCGTCGCAGCAAATTCAGCAGACGTTTAAGTGATATCAGTACTCAGGCTAATGGCTTTTTGCTACTGGATATCGACTTTTTTAAAAAAATAAATGACAACTTTGGTCATGCAGCCGGTGATGAGGTGCTGAAGCAAATCAGCGGCCGGTTAACCAAGGTTTGCCGGGAAGAAGATCTGCTGATCCGCTGGGGCGGCGAAGAGTTTCTGCTTTATCTGGATAATATCGAGCCCGAGCAGGTGGCTGGCTTTTGCAAGCGGATCCTTGATGTGATCGCCAGTGAACCGGTACTTAGTGATGACAAAATTATTCCGGTCAGTGCCAGTGGCGGTTTTATTCATTTACCTTTTGCCGGCATTAATGAAACAGAGCTTAACTGGGAGCGCACACTACAGATTGCCGATATGGCGCTGTATTTAAGTAAAGTACATGGCCGCAACCAGGTATATGCCATTACCGGTTTACGCTGCGACTACACGACAGCCCGCCAGGCGCTGACCAACGATTTACAGGGCGCTATCCAGCAGAATATGGTTGACTATATCACTGTGAAAGGGCCAGCGTTACCTAAGTAAATAGCTGTTTGGTTGCAACGCTTGGGGTTACCAGAATACCGAAGCGGCTATCAGTAATACCACCACCAATAAAGCGCTGGCGCGCACCATATCAGCTGATGCCAACCGGTTCAGGGCACGCTCTGCATCGCGCCAGTTTAAAGTGACACGTGGCGCCTGCCATTGCCGGCGTGGCTGGTAAAGCCTTTGGAGCCACATCGACCACAACAACACAGCACTGCTGCGATCATAGCAGGGCTCTGGCAAACGCCATCGGCGCCAACGAACAATCCCTGTAACCAGCAGCGCCAGCAGCACTGGCCAGCTGACAGCCCATATTTTCGGTAATGTCAGGGTTTGCAGGCTAAGTTGCTGCAGCGGGTGCCATAGCCAGGGTAACAGAATAAGGATCAGAGCAAGCAACATCAGGCAGGCGCCCTGCCAGTATAACCCCAAAGCGGCTTCGCCCCCGCCAGAGTCATCACTCAGGTGCCGTTGTTGCCGGCGAATTGCAGCAGCCAGATGCAAAAATAACAGGGCGGTTAAAAAAGCCCCCGCACTTAATAACATTGCCATCAAGCCGGCATTCAGCCAGCCCGGCATCGGCATGGTACCAACCAGACTTTTCATCCCGGTTTTAATGGCCGCGCCACCAGTTAAAGGTAAAGCCATTAAAGCCAGCGCGGGCAGCCAGAACAGGATTTGCCAAAGCGCAGGCAGGCGTTGTTTAGCGTTTAATCCGGCATACAAAAAAAGTGCTCCCTTGGCAATAGCATGATGTGCAGCGTAGGCCATCAGCAGCGGCAGCACGGCAGCTGAACTGGAGGTCCAGGCCAGTGCGACCAGGACAATAACATAGCCAACCTGACTGACCGACGAATACGCCAGAATAACCTTAGGTTGGCGGTGCAACAAACTGGCCAGCACCCCAAAACCGGCCGAGAAGAAACCAAGCGATACCATATAAGGCACCCATTGCTGCAACAGCGGATCGCCTGCTGGTAGAAATACCACTAAACCCAGTACACCCGCCTTGATCATGGCACCAGATAACACCGCACTGGCCGGTGCCGGCGCTGCCGGATGAGCCTGCGGCAACCAGATATGCAGCGGCCAGAAACCGGCTTTCAGGCCAAGGCCGGCAATGGTTAGTAAAATCGTCAGGTGATCCAATGGCACCTGCTGCCAGCTTAGCCAATCGTATTGGCCTCCGGCTGCACTGGCCCGCAGGATCAACGCAGCAAACAATAACAACTCGCCAATGATGGCCAGTTGCAAATATAATCGGCCTGCCCGTCGCGCAGTTTTATCGCCGCTGTGAACCACCAGCCCATAGGCTGACAAACTCATAATACTAAAACCGATATAAAAACTGATCGCATCCAGCGCTGCAATCAACAGCATATTGCCGGCAAAACTCAGGGCAAAGAACAACCAGTACCGGCCTTGGTGCGCAGCCTTTGCCATGAACGTCAGGCTGAAGGCCGCAGCAACTAGCCATAAACTTAAACTGAAAACCCACCACAGTTGCTGCAATTCAGTTGCCAGGCCTAAACCGGCGCCGGGCCAGAGCCAGTCAGATAAATCAATCATACCTGAACTCCCGCTCGACAATTAGTTCAGCCCAGCTAAGCGGACTTATAACCGTGCTGGCAAAAAGCCCCATTAACACAATAAGTAACGCGGTAAATATTACCGGTAGCAACAACATCCAGTGTGTTTCAAATTTAGCTGACAATCGCTGCTCTGCTGGCCAGGGCTGTGCCTGGGGTGAAAACCATAACCGGTAAACAATAGGCAGAAAGTACGCCGCATTTAACAGGCCGGAAAAAACAAACACTAACAACATCAGCGGGTTGTCGGTAGCCACAGCACCCAGCCCCAGGTACCATTTACTGATAAAACCAGCGGTGGGCGGAATACCAATCATGCCAAGCGCGCCCAGCGTAAACGCAATAGAGGTAATCGGCATTCGCCGGCCAGCGCCATTTAACTGACGAATGGTATGCACACCCAGCGTCTCAGCATAGTTACCAGCGCAAAAAAACAGAGTTATTTTCATCACGCCCTGATGTACCAGATGCACCAGACCACCTACCGCAGCAAGAGGCCCGAGCATCGCCACCCCTGCGGTAATATAGGACACCTGACTGATGGTCGAATATGCCAGCCGCCGTTTGATATCCTGCTGTGCCAGTGCTCGCCAGGAGCCATATAAAATTGTCGCCGCTGCCAGCAACATCAAAGGTTCAGCCAGTTGCAGCAATTGCATACTGTCGACCCCGAACACATCATATACCAACCGGATAATGCCAAATGCTCCGGCCTTTACCACGGCTACCGCATGCAGCAAGGCGCTGACCGGCGCAGGTGCCACCATGGCCTGGGGCAGCCAGCCGTGCAACGGCAACAACGCCGCTTTTACACCAAGCCCTGCGATCATCAGGCCAAAAGCCAGTTGCAACAAACCAGCGTGCGCACTAATTACTGCACCGATATAACCTCCAGGCGTAAATTGCGGGCTCTGTACCATTGAATGCAGCAGCGCAACACCGGTCAGTAACAGCACACCACCAGCCAGGGTGTAGCTCAGATAACGTCGGCCGGCCGCCAGCGACTGAGGTGTGCCACGATGCACCACCAGCGGAAAGGTTGCCAGTGTTAACAGCTCATAAAACAATAAAAAGCTGACCAGATTACCAGACAGCGCCAGGCCTACTGTGGCACTGACACACAAGCTGAAATAGCCAAAAAACCGGGAGCGCAGCGGTGAGTTTTCCAGATAACCAATGGCATAAATCGTGGTTGCCAGCCACAGAACTGATGAAAGTGTGACAAACAACAGAGATAGTGCATCCCCTTGCAACACTAAATCAGCACCGGGTAAAAAGGGCACACTGAAATAAAAAGTCGCCCCACTACGCACCGCCTGCAGCATAATCAGCACCAGCACTAACTTTACCGTCACCCCTATCAGGTTTAGGCTTATCCGTAACTTAACCTGGTGCTCTTTCAGGGTAAAAATAACTAAACCGGGTAGCAGTGAGCTCAGAATTATAGCCAGTGGTAAGTAACTTAACCAAAATGTGCTCATCATGCCTCCAGCCGCAGCAATAACAGCAGATGCTCACTAAACAATGCCATCGCCCAGACCGCTAAGGCCGGCAGTAATGCCAGCCACTGCGGCAACAGCTGGGGCGAGAAATCCGGTGCCACCGGCTCAGCCCGATCAAATGCCAGCACAACTACCCGGAATACATAGGCTGCTGACAACAATGTGGCAAGCAGCAAGGCTAATGGCCAGAAGAATGACTGGCCCTGCTGCCAAATGCCTTGCAGCAAAGCCCACTTCGCCAGAAAACCACCACTGGGCGGCAGGCCGATTAAGCTGCCGCCGGCAACGGCGAAGGCAAACATAGCCAGCGGCATGGTCTGGCTGGCACCTTTTAGAATAGTCAGTCTTTTCCCACCCAGCGTGGCACTCATTTCACCTATAGCTAAAAAGCAAGCCGCTTTTGCCAGGGCATGAGCCAGTACAAATAACCATAACGCAGCAAAAATCAGCGGTTGCTTAAACATCAGCATCAGGCCCAGTGCCAGGGTGGCATAACCCAGTTGAGCCACCGTAGAATACGCCACCAGAACCTTGGCATAAGGGGTACGAAGCGCCGACCAGCCACCAAACAGCAGCGCACAAAGCCCGGCAAACGCAAATAATGACGCCATCGCCTGTGCCTGCTCTGTACTGGCCAGCCGCAGCCATAACAGGCATAGCATAAACAGCGGCCCCTTAACCACCAATGCCGACAGCAACGCACTTACCGGCGCCGGGGCGGCGGCATGAGCCGCCGGCAACCAGACGTGTAATGGCCACAGCGCAGCTTTTAACATTAGCCCCAGGCTCATTAGCAGCAAGGCACTGTTGGTCAGCCAGCTGGCCTGCCACTGGCTGGCCAAACCCTGAATGTCCAGCACGCCGTAAGCGCCATATAACAACACAACACCCAGCAGATAACACAGCGAGCCAAACAGGGATAAAAGCAGATAGTTAAGCGCAGGCTTAATCGCCGTTCGCCCGGATAAACTGACCAGCGCTACTGCCACCAGTGCCAGTAACTCCAGACATACGTACAGGTTGAATAAGTCCCTGGACAACCACAACGCGGTTAAACTGATCTGCAACAAACTACTCAGCGGCCAGAAACTCTGATGTAACTGATCCCGCACCCGGGTAGCAAAGGCATATAAGCCAACTAACAATTGCAGTAAAGCTGTCAGCAGAATAAGCAAACTGCTAAGGGTATCAGCCTGCCAGGCAATGGCCAGTCCGGCTGGCCAACCGGCCAGTAAGTATTCACGACTGCCCTGCCCGCTTACCTGCAGTAACAGTTGCAGCGCCAGCAAACTGCAGACAGATGCTGATAACAACGTCAGAAGTGGTGCCAGCCGTGGCCAGAGCAACATCAGCAATGCCGTTAACAGTGGCAACACCAGCAGCATTATCATCAGTGCTCCACCTCTTGCTGTGCTTTCTGCAATGTCCGCTTATGCGGCACTGTCGGCGCTGACGATGCCTGGCTAAGTCTGGCCAGCAAGGCCAGGGCAAAAGCTGTGGCACTAACGGCTACCACCAGCCCGGTCAGCACCAGGGCGTGCAGCACAGGATCGACTAAGCCGTTTGCGGCGCCGGGCACTGTCCCACGATAAGCCAGCACTACCATCAGCATAAAAACACCGGCACTAATGATGTTCAGTGCCAGAACCCGGCGCAGCACTTCAGGGCCGCTGATAAAACCATACAAGCCAATGGCGATAAGACTGGCCGCGGTTATCATAAAAAACATAACTGAACTGTCAGACGCCGCCATTAGTCGCCTCGCTGCTATCTTGCCGGGCCAGACTGAGATCAGTATCCGGTTGCTCAGCAACCACCAGCAAAGTCAGGGTAATAGCGATTGCCAGGGTGGCAAAAACTTCAATCAGCAAAATGATGTACTTGGCAAGCTGTGGTGGCCATTGCAGCCATTGTGGATCAGTTGCCTGATCTAACAGCAACCAGGCGAGCACTGCCGACATTGCAAATACCATCAGGCCGGCAACAGCAAAAAATCTAACCAGGATATTGCCCCACTTTAGCCAGGGCAATTGCTGGTTTAACTTCAACACTACCGCACCGGCTGCCAGTAGCGCCCCGGCCTGAAAGGCACCTCCGGGCTGATGGGCCCCGGCCCATAACAGATAACCAGCCAGTAAAATAATAACCGGCGCTAATAATTGGCTCCAGATACGGCTTAACTGCCAACTCGGTTGTAGCACCGGTTCGGGTGCAACCTGCAGGGTACCGATTAGCGCCAGTAGCAATACCAGTAGCTCAAGCAAAGTGTCCCAGGAACGATAGTTAAGCAGTACCGCGGTAACCGGATGGCTAACCCCGCTATCAGCCAGATACTGTAGCGCCTGCGAAGGCAACGGCCCCGGTTCTGCCGGCAACTGTAATAACGCCAGCAATAAGCCGCAAAAAATCACTACAATAAACACTGCTGGCCAGCAGCGTTGCGACCAGCCAAGCGTGGGGGTATTAACGAGCTGCCCTTGCCGCGCCAGCGCGCTAAAACATAATGCACCGGTTAAGCCGGCGCCAATAGCGGCCTCTGCCAGCGCTAAATCCGGCGCGGCCAGCCTGGCCCAGGCCAGTGCCATCAAAAGACCAAAAGCAATATATAAAATAACCGCATGACTGAGTTGACGGCTAAGCATGCTGGCAAGAGCCAGTGCCAGTAGCAACCCACACAGAACAAAATCGAATAGCAATACACTCATGCCTGCTCCTGCTTTGTTTTGCAAAAGCGGGCAAGCAACTGGCAGGATACGGTGCCAGAACAAAGCACCAGCAACCAAATCAATAGCATTAACAAATTCTGCCACCAGTTACAGTAAAACATCAGGCCGGCCACGACAGAACCCAGGCCCAGAGAGTCGGCTTTCGTCACCGCATGCAGCCGGCTGTAACTGTCCGGAAAACGCAGCATGCCAACACTGCCGGCGATAAAAAACAGGAGCCCTGCCAGCAGTAATCCGCTGCTGATCAACGTGCCTAACAAGTTTAGTTCGACAGCACCACTCATCCGCGCCCCTCCGGTTTGCCGCTAACCTGGCCAGAGCTGCGTTTTAACCGTTGCACCAGCGCCGCGGGTGCAGCTGCTGCCAGCACCGCCAATACCAAGGCAACATCTAACAGGGCGGGCTGGCTTAATGCCTGCGCCAGCACCAGACATATTGCCACACCGGTGGTACCAAAAAGCTGAACAGCCAGCAGCCGGTCTAGTAAAGCCGGGCCCTTAATTACCCGCCGTAAACCCAGCAACATGGTTAAAAGCAGCGCCCCTGCCAACAACATCATTGCGGAAACTCCTCACGGTTTTCCGCCAGCAGTAAGCGGGCCAGCTGCTGCTCCAGAGCAGCAATACTGGCTTGCCAGTCTGCTTGCTGGTCCAGAACATGCACCAATATCTGGTTCGGTTGCCCCGACTGCCGTTCAATCCTGGCACTGCAGGTACCGGGCAGTAAGCTAATCATCGTGGCCAGCAAGCGCTGACTGGCCGGCTGAGATAAACGGCTGGGATAATGTTGCCAGCCAGGCGCGAAATGCCGCCCAGGCGCCAGCGCCCGCCAGCCGACATCAAAAGCACCCAACACCAACTGCCAAAAGAAGAACAGCATAAAACCAGGCAGCACAGACAGCCGCAATGCCGGCAACGTTATAGGGGAAAACTGCAACCAGAAAAGAATAAGTAACCACAGCGGCAGAAAAAAAAGCCATCCCTGATTTTGGGTTAATGCCGCCCAGCAAAGAGCAGCCATTATGCTTAGCGGAACACTATTTAGCAGTCGTCGATTTAGCATTAGCGAATATTCCTTTTGACCGCAACCTGAGCAATACTATTGAAGATACTGTAAAAACTCAAATAAAGGGTTACTTTTACCCACTGCGCTTTTGGTGATATGGTTTTACAAACTAAGTAACAGGAGCCTTCACTATGCGAGACGATCTGCATTTAAAGATCCGCCATTTAGCCCCTTCAGACTACCCTCAGGTTAAAGCGTTAATGGATCGGGTATATCATGACATCGGAGGCGCCTGGCCTGAACACACCATCAATAAACTGATTAAAGACTTTGCCGAAGGCCAGATCTGCCTGATTGACCATGACGACATTATTGGCCTCGCATTAACGGTGCAGGTAAAGTATGACAAGTTCAGCAACCCTCATACCTACGATGATTTAATCGGCAAGCGGGAAACCATTCTGCATGATAAAACCGGTGATGCGCTGTACGGCCTCGATTTAATGATCCACCCGGATTACCGCGGTTACCGGCTGGGCCGGCGTCTGTATGATGCCCGCAAAGATCTGTCCCGTCAGTTGAACCTGCGGGCTATTTTAGCCGGCGGCCGTATCCCTAATTATCAGCAGCACAGCAAACAGATGTCAGCCGCAGACTATCTGGAAGCAGTGAAATGCCGGGAAATTTACGATCCCATTTTAAGCTTTCAGTTATCAAATGACTTTCAGTTAAAACGGCTGTTGAAAAAATACCTGCCGGAAGATGAAAGCTCGCAGGGCTACGCCACCTTACTGGAGTGGAATAATATTTTTTATGAGCCGGTGCAAGCCGGGTTCAACAACCGGAAAAGCCAGATCCGGGTTGGTGCCGTGCAATGGCAGATGCGTGAGGTGGCATCGGTTGAGCAGGTGTTGCAACAGGTTGAATACTTTGTTGATGCGCTGGCAGATTACCAGAGCGACTTTGCCCTGTTTCCGGAGTTTTTTAACGCAGCATTAATGGGCTTATGTCCGGACAAGGCAAACCAGACTGCTGCCATTCGATTTTTAGCCGGCTTTACCGAGCAGTTTAAAGCAGCCATGTCTGATATGGCGGTCAGTTACAATATCAATATTATTACCGGTTCAATGCCGGTACTTGAAGGTGACACCCTGTTTAATGTCAGCTTTTTATGCCGGCGGGACGGTACTATTGATTGCCAGAGTAAAATTCATATCACGCCGCACGAGCGACGCGACTGGGTTATTGAAGGCGGCGACAAACTACAGGTATTTGACACCGATGCCGGCAGGGTTGGCATTTTAATTTGTTACGATGTTGAATTTCCGGAGCTAAGCCGGCTGCTGGCTCAACAGGATATGGACGTATTATTTGTGCCGTTCTGGACCGACACCAAAAATGGTTTCTTAAGGGTTAAACATTGTGCCATGGCCCGGGCTATTGAAAATGAATGCTATGTGGTCATTTGCGGCAGCTGCGGTAACTTGCCGCAAGTTGACAACCTCGACGTGCAATATGCGCAGTCGGCAGTCTTCTCGCCGTCTGATTTTGCCTTCCCGCATGACGCGGTAATGACTGAAACCACCCCCAACACCGAAATGATGATGTTTTCTGATTTAGATTTGGACAGGCTTAAACAAATTCGCAATGAAGGGTCGGTAACGAACTTAAAAGACCGCCGGCATGATCTGTATCAAGTAAACTGGCTGAACCTGCTACCCGATTAGCCTTAAGTCTAAGTGGCAGCGTGCTGTTTTTTCGCTAAGGTAACGAAAACCGCAGCCACAAGGACAATGCGTATGTCTTATCAAACTGAATATCAGGCTGCCTGCCGGCAGCCGCAACATTTCTGGGCCGAAAAAGCAAACCGTCTGGCCTGGTATAAAAAGCCAGAGCAAATTTTGCATATTAAAGGCGACCAATACCAGTGGTTTGCCGATGGTGAATTAAATACCACCTATATGGCACTGGACTACCATGTTGAACAAGGTCGCGGCAGCCAGACCGCATTAATTTATGATTCACCGGTTACCGGCAGCAAACAACAATTCAGCTATCAGCAACTGACCGATGAAGTCGCACTTTTTGCCGGCGTATTAAAAGCACGTGGCGTGACAAAGGGTGATCGGGTAGTTATTTATATGCCAATGATCCCGCAGGCCGTCATCGCCATGCTGGCGGTTGCCCGGCTGGGCGCAGTGCACTCGGTGGTGTTTGGCGGTTTTGCCGCGCACGAGCTGGCGCTGCGGATAGATGACGCCAGCCCGAAAGTGATTGTTGCCGCTTCATGCGGTATTGAAGTTAACCGGGTTATCGCATACAAACCACTATTAGATAATGCGCTTAAGCTGGCCGGGCACAATCCTGATAGCTGTATTATCTGGCAACGGCCACAGTTGACAGCCGAACTGCAACCCGGGCGGGATCTTGACTGGCAACAGCTGTTACATCAGGCGCAGCCAGCGGCCTGCGTGCCAGTAAAAAGCACCGATCCGCTGTATATCCTGTACACCTCTGGCACCACCGGCAAACCGAAAGGCGTGGTCCGGGACAATGGCGGCCATGCTGTAGCGCTGCATTACAGCATGCAGGCCATTTATGGCATGACGCCGGGTGATGTGTTCTGGGCGGCTTCCGATGTTGGCTGGGTAGTCGGCCACTCTTATATCGTTTATGGCCCTTTACTGGCCGGCTGTACCAGCGTCCTGTACGAGGGCAAACCGGTGTATACCCCGGATGCCGGTGCGTTCTGGCGGGTATGCGCTGAATACAACGTAAAAGCATTGTTTGCTGCACCAACAGCCTTTCGGGCCATCCGCAAAGAAGATCCGGACGCAACGCTATTAAGCCAATTTGATTTAAGCGGCTTAGAACGCATTTATATGGCCGGTGAACGGCTCGACCCGGCGACCTATGACTGGACCGTTACCCACACTGGTAAGCCGGTAATCGACCACTGGTGGCAAACCGAAACTGGCTGGGCAATTTGCGCCAACCCGGCCGGCATTGAGCTGTTACCTGGCAAAGCCGGCTCAGCCACAGTGCCGGTACCGGGCTTTCAGGTAGCAATTCTTGATCATAACGGCCAGCCGCTTCCGGCTAACCAGCAAGGCAATATCGCGCTAAAACTGCCGCTGCCTCCGGGCTGCCTGAGCACCATCTGGCAAAATCCGGAGCGCTTTATCAGCGGTTATTTGCGCCAGTTCCCGGGTTATTATGCCAGTGGCGATGGCGGCTATCTGGATGACGACGGTTATCTGTATGTGATGGGCCGCACCGATGATGTGATTAATGTTGCCGGTCACCGCTTATCAACCGGCGAAATGGAAGAAATTGTTGCCAGCCACCCGGCCGTAGCCGAGTGTTGTGTTATTGGCCTGGCTGATCCGCTAAAAGGCCAACAACCCGTTGGTTTTGTGCTGCTGAAAAATGGAATAGAGATAACCGAGCAACAGCTGCAAAGCGAGCTGGTACAACTGGTTCGCGAGCAAATTGGCGCCCTGGCCTGCTTTAAACAGGCATTGATTGTGCCGCGTTTGCCGAAAACCCGCTCGGGTAAAATACTGCGCAAGTTACTCAGACAAATTGCAGACGGTGAAGACTATGTGGTGCCATCTACCATTGACGATCCGGCTAGCCTGGCAGATATTGCCCGCTGTATGACAGCACGTGGCCTGATGGCTAATCAAGCTGATTAAGCCGGCAATACTGATCGCCCCATAGGCATTGGCAGTAATAAATGGTTATAATAACGGCCTGCAGCAAAAGCGGCCGTTATACCCTAAATTTGCCAACAGGAACAAACCATGTTGTATTTTTCCAGCCATAACATTCCGGAGTTACAAGGCCTGAATTTTGACCAGCGGATGCAGGTAGTGCGTGCTGCTGCCGACAAACTGCCTACGCCAACCAAAGTAGGCTTAAATACACTAAAACTCATTATTATATTCGGCTTGTTTATTCTGGTTGCCCGGGCAGAAGGCTGGGCGATTCTGGGCTATGCCCTGCTGATAGCGCCGCTATACCTGTTAATTACCCGCCCTATTACCTTTGCCCTTTGCCAAAGCCGGTTAAGCGCGGTACGCCAGCAAATTTTTGCAAAAAATGAAGCGGCACAAACTGGCGAATAGACCTCGAAATCAGTAAAGCAAAAAAGAAAACCCGCATAATGCGGGTTTTTCTGTAACTAAAATCCGGCCGCTGATTAATTAAACCCGATATAGCTGAAGAATACTGTCAGCATGTTATAGCCAAAATAGATGGTCAGCACAGTGTTAACAAAAATAATTGCCAGGATCACCGGGATAAAGGTACCCAGCGAAAAGTTAACGTATTTTTGTAAAAATGAGCCGGCAAAGCCCGGGTTGCCTTCAATCATTTCGGCATCCAGGTTTTGCTTTTTCCAGCGGTAAATCACAAATAAACATAACAACAGGCCATTTAGCGGCAGTATTGTTTCATAGAACATGTCGTAAATCAGCGCAAAAAACGACTTGGGATTGCCACCATAACTTAGGATATTGCTTAGCCAGTCAACCCGGCCAAACGACAGCGCACTGATCATAGCCAGCACAATCATCGCGCCACCAAGTGAATAGAGTGCCTTACGCCGGCTGAGGCCTTTGCCATCCATAATACTGGCTACAGGTACCTCAATTATCGACACCAGTGACGTCATCGCTGCAAAGAACACCAACAGGAAGAAGAACGAAGCAATAAAAGATGCACCAAAATAGCCAATATCTGCTTGCAGCGCTAAAAAGATTTTTGGCAGAAACATAAAAATCATGCCAATGCTTGACTCTGACAACTCGCTGATTTCAATATCCGGGTTAAAGGAAAACGCCGCTGGTAAAATTAATAAACCTGAACAACAAGCAACCAACAGCGACAATGCTGCGACCATTTTGCCGGCAGACACAATATTATTGTTTTTCTGAATGTAGGAGCCGTAAGTAATTAAAATACCCATCGCCAGCGACAGCGAGAAAAAGGCCTGGGCCAGCGCACCATTTAATACGTTACCGTTTATTTTACTAAAGTCCGGTACCAGGAAGAACTTAACCCCCAGCATGGCGTTATCCAGGGTCAGTACGTAAACTACCAGGGCAATTAACATTACAAATAAGGTAGGCATTAACACGGTAGTGGCTTTTTCAATGCCTTTTTTCACGCCGCCCTGCAGAATTAAAAAGGTCAGGCCTACCACTATCGCCATATATACAAACAGCTCGTTACTGTTAATAAAAACATCAAAGCCAGCGGGGTCAGCCAGCAGATCCAGCTGGCCCATCATCGCTTTACCCAGATAACCGGCTATCCAGACCGTAATCACCAGATAAAACACCCCAATCATAAAGGGAGTAATAACCGACAACCAGCCAACGGTGCGCCAGGCCCGGTTCTGGCCAATTTCAGTATAGGCGCCCAGTGGGTTTTGCCGGGTATGCCGACCCAGGCTCATTTCGGCCAGCATCACCGGTAAGCAGACAAAAAAAACAAAAATGGCGTAGATAATTAAAAAAGCGGCACCGCCGTTTTTACTGGCCATCACCGGAAAAGCCACCAGGTTACCTATGCCGACAGCCGACCCGGCGGCGGCCAGAATAAACCCCAGGCTGGAGCTGAATTGTTCACGTTTCATTGGATTGCGGACTCCCTGAATCTTTTTATTAGAATGGTTGTTTTAATATTTTTATCATGTTCGCACAGCATGCTAACAGCAGGCTGCGGCAAATCCTAGCCCGACCTGACATAAAGAGTATAAAGGCGGGGCTAATTGGTTTTGCCAGGCATTTCTGCTATCTTGCGTCGATTAATTGCAACGGGGTTTTACCATGTTCTATATGATTTACTCTGAAGATGCGGCCAATAGTCTGGAAAACCGGTTGGCAACCCGGCCGGCTCATCTGGCGAGGCTGCAAGCACTGAATGAGGAAGGTCGTTTACTGATTGCCGGCCCGCTACCGGCCATTGACAGTAACGAACCGGGTGGCGCTGGCTTTACCGGGTCATTGGTAGTGGCTGAATTCACCTCGTTAGCCGCCGCTCAAAGCTGGGCTGACAGTGACCCCTACCTAACTGCCGGCGTGTACGTTAAATCGACAGTAAAACCGTTTAAAAGGGTATTGCCGTAAATGACCTACATTCTGCTAACGGGCGGCGCTGGCTATATCGGCAGCCACACTGCACTGGCACTATTGCGTTCCGGCTATCAGGTGATCAGCTTCGATAACTACAGCAACTCTTCTGCCACCGCCCTGCAGCGGGTCGAAAAGCTGGCAGACAGAAGCATGATCAGTATCAGCGGCGATATCAGAGACGAAGCAGCGCTTAGCGCCGTATTCCGCCAGTACCCGATAACTGCCGTGGTACATTTTGCCGGTTTAAAAGCCGTGGGCGAATCAACAGAGCAGCCGCTGCATTATTACGACAACAATGTTGGCGGTACTATTAGCCTGTGCCGGGTGATGCGTGAGTTTGACGTTAAAAAGCTGGTGTTCAGCTCCTCGGCCACCGTGTATGGCGATCCGGAAGTAGTGCCTATCGCTGAAACAGCAGCGCGCTCGGCCACTAACCCGTATGGCCAGAGTAAACTGATGATCGAGCATATTCTGGAAGATCTGGTTAAAGCAGAACCTGATTGGGGCATTACCCTGCTGCGCTATTTTAACCCGGTTGGCGCTGACAGCAGTGGTCAGATTGGCGAAGACCCGAACGGCATTCCCAACAACCTGATGCCGTTTATCTCACAGGTAGCCGTGGGAAAACGCGATAAGCTGAGCATTTTTGGTAACGACTACCCTACTCCCGACGGCACTGGCGTGCGTGACTATATTCATGTGGTCGATTTGGCCGCCGGCCATCTGAAAGCGCTGCAATACCTTAACAACCATCAGGGCATTGAAGCGATAAATCTCGGCACCGGTACCGGCTACAGTGTATTGGATATGGTCAGGGCCTTCAGCCAGGTTAATCAGGTTGAGGTGCCTTACCAGATTGCGCCACGCCGGCCCGGTGATATTGCCAGTTGTTACGCACTGCCAGCCAAAGCATTAACACTGCTCGGCTGGCAGGCTGAGAAAACCCTGGACGATATGGTACGCGACAGCTGGCGCTGGCAAAGCCAGAACCCCAATGGTTACGGCGAGTAATCACAGCGGCAGACCGCACTGCAGCGTGCGGTCTTTATGGTAGCGGCATACGCATTATGCCGCCTTTAAACAAGCCAAAATAGATAACCTGTTGCTGATTTTCTTCCACCAGGATCATACTGCGTACCCCACCAAAAAAATCCTGCTCAGGGTACTGATATTGCTGCCAGCTGGCGCCGCCATCGTCAGTCCATTCAATAATCAGCGGTTGCGGCTCGGTGAAGTTCTTGGCCCAACCCGCGGTGTAAATCCGCTCTGGCGCATCAGGGTCGATTATCAGGTCAAAATAAAACCGGAAGTTGACGTTGTCGAGCACAGCTTGCCAGCTCTGGCCATGGTCTGTACTGCGGACAATTCCCCCTTCAGCACTGACATACACCGTTTGCGGATCATCCGGTGCATAGCGAATTGCCTTTATTGAGCTGGGGTTTGGAAATAAATCGGTATGGGCAACCGCTTGCTCACTTGCCACGTCATACTGATAAAAAATGCCGTTTTCAATGGCACCCTGGCCGCCATACCAAATGGTCTGACCATCAGCCGATTGGGTTAATGCCGTTTTTGGCTGACCAAAACCACCAAAGTCACCATGCACCGCTTTCCAGGTCTGGCCCATGTCACTGGAGCTGGCCAGCACATCTATGCCGGTAGCATAAACCAGCTGCGCCACGGCATCATAGTGCATGGCAAAAATGGCTTCATTTTCGCCGGCCATACCAAACTGGTAATCAATTTCATGCCAGTCACTGCCGCCATTAAAGCTTTCAAACAGTAAGTATGCCGGAAAACCCTCCTGGTTGGTTTTAACAGTAGATGCCAGCCAGTGCTGCTCAGTCAGCAGGCTCATGGCCATCACGTCATAGCCTTCAAGGCCTGCGCCAGTCCAGCCACCGCTGCTGGTCTGGCGATGCACGCCATCATCACTGGCGGCCAGCAGAACGCCATTGTGCTGATACAGCTCATTAATAATATAACCATCCAGCCCCTGAAAACTCAGTTCAACCGGCGGCGCGGGCGATACCGGCGGCGGTGGCGGCTGCTGCACCGGTGCTGTGCTCCCGCCACCACAAGCAGTAACCAGCAAAACACCAAGCCACAATCCACAAGCTGCCAAAAACCTGTTTACCCTCATCTCTCACTCCATTTCAGCCACCGGTAGGGCTACTTTAGCTTAAAATCGCCGCCTTTTTGTAATTAAAAGTTAACAGCTAATTCACTAAAACCAAAGTGATGCAGAAAAAAAGATAACCGGCAGGCAGTAAATGGTATTAAAAAAGGCGCCGCAGCGCCTTTTGGTTAAGATTTTTTCAACTCTGGCCCTGACGGGTCGGCTTTTTGCCGGTGGGCTGGCGCTGGGTTGATTTACCCTTGCTGACTGGCGCGCGCTGCGGTTTAGCCGCTGGCTTTGGTTTGGGTTCGGCTTTTTTAGCCGGCGTTTTCTCAGCAATCTGGTGCTTGCGTACCGCGCGCTTCATACTGGCCAGGCGACGACGCCGTTCGGTGCGATCTTCGCTTTTAACCATGGTCTGTTCTTCTGGCCCTAAGTGCACTAACTTACGCAGATAGTTTACCTCGTCCAGCGGATACTCAGCATAACCCCCTGCCGGAATATGCTTAGGCAGCAATAAATCACCATAGCGTACCCGGATAAGCCGGCTCACTACTGCGCCCTGAGATTCCCACATCCGCCGTACTTCTCGGTTGCGGCCTTCGGTTAACACCACATGGAACCAGCGGTTAATGCCCTCACCCGGCAACGCTTTAATTTTCTTAAAGTTCGCTTTGCCGTCCTCAAGCTCAACCCCGGTGCGCAGTCGCTGGATCATGGCATCATTAATATCGCCAAATACCCGTACTGCATACTCCCGCTCAACTTCAAATTTTGGATGCATTAAGCGATTGGCGAGCTCGCCATCGGTAGTAAACAGCAATAAACCCGAGGTATTAATATCCAGCCGGCCAATCGCTATCCAGCGGGCGCCTTTAATGCTTGGCAAGCGGGAAAATACTGTGGGCCGTCCTTCCGGATCTGTACGCGAACATATTTCGCCTTCCGGTTTATGATAGGCCAGTACCCGGCAAATTTGCTGCTGTTCACTGGCCAATTGCACCGGATGGCCGTCAACCCGCACCGCCTGGGTGGTGCTGACCCGATCGCCGAGTGTTGCCGGCTTGCCATCTACGGTAACCCGGCCCTTACTAATCCAGTCTTCCATTTCCCGGCGCGAACCAATACCAGCGCGGGCTAATACTTTTTGCAGTTTTTCGCTGCTGCTTTTATCACTCATTAGTGTAATTCTCCTGTCATCTCGACGGTGGGAAGAAGATCAGCCGTCAGCTCGGTAAACTCGGGCAGTGGCGGCAAATCGCTAAGGCTTTTTAAGCCAAAATAATCTAAAAATAACGCGGTGGTGGCATACAGCCCTGGCCGGCCCGGTACTTCTTTGTGGCCAACCACCTTTACCCAGCCGCGATCCAGCAAAGTACGAATAATCTGCGTACTGACCGTTACGCCGCGCACTTCTTCAATTTCGCCCCGGGTAATGGGTTGTTTATAGGCTATAAGCGCCAGGGTTTCCAATACGGCGCGGGAATAGCGGGCAGAGCGCTCTGGCCAGAGCTGGGCTAAGTCATCACTGAGCTCAGGCCGGGTTACAAAACGAAAACCAGAAGCCGTATGCTGCAGCACAATGCCGCGGGCGCTGTAGTCGTCTTGTAACTGACGAATTGTAGCATCTATCCTGCTTTTACTGACAGTAAAACGTTGCAGCACTGAGGCCTGCAGTTCTGCCACACTTAATGGCTGTTCGCTGGCAAAAATCGCCGCTTCAATTAACTGCAGCAATTGAATATCATTTATTTTCTGGGCCATCAGCGATGCTCCCGGGCTAGTTTGACATGGATCTGGCCGTAGGCCTCCACTTGCGTCAGCTCTACCATTTTTTCCTTAGTCAGCTCCAGTATCGCCAGAAAGCTCACCACCACGCCCTCGCGCCCCTCGGCCAGCTCAAAGCAATCTTCAAATGCCAGATAACCTTGCTGCTGTTGCAGTAACGCTAAAATCCGGCTCATCCGCTCGCGGGTAGACAAATGCTCGCGTTTAATATGATGATGCTGAAAATCTTTCGCCCGCTGCATAATGCTTTTCAGGGCCATCACCAGCTCACTCAGCTCTACTTCCGGCAGCACCACTAACGGGCTGAAGTTGTCAGCAAGGGCAGCCCGGGCACCAAAATAGTCACGCTCATCACGAGGTAAGCTGTCCAGCTCAGTCGCAGCCTGCTTATACACTTCATATTCCTGCAACCGGCGAATGAGCTCGGCCCGCGGGTCTTGCTCATCGTCATCATGCTGGGTATGTTTTGGTAACAATAAACGTGACTTTATTTCGGCCAGCATCGCAGCCATTACCAGGTATTCGGCCGCCAGTTCAAAATTCAGGCCCTGCATCAGTTCAATATATTCCATATATTGCAGGGTAATTTCGTTTACCGGTAAATCGACAATATCAAACTTATGCTTGCGGATGAGATACAGTAAAAAATCGAGCGGGCCTTCAAAGGCATCCAGCATCACTTCCAGCGCATCAGGCGGAATATACAAATCTTCCGGCCGGTTATGCACGGCCTCGCCGCGGACAAAAGCCAGCGGCAATGGCGGTTGCACCGTTAAATTTGCAGGAGGATTACTCATCAGCTACTAGTTACTGTCTGTGTTACATAAAGGGTGTCGGGTCACCACGGCCTTCACGTAGCACAGTGGCACCGTCTTCTGACAAGTCAACTACGGTAGTCGGATCTTCACCTATTACCCCACCATGTAAAATTAAGTCAACCTGACGCTCCAGTTGCGAGCGCATATCATCCGGATCAGCTTCTGCAAATTGCTGGCCGGGTAAAATTAAACTGGTCGACAACAGTGGTTCTCCCAGTTCTGCTAACAATGCCTGAGCAATTTTATTTTCCGGGATCCGTAAACCTATGGTTTTTTTCTTATCATTTAACAAGCGCCGGGGCACTTCTTTGGTGCCCCGTAATATAAAGGTATATGCGCCCGGCGTATTGTTTTTAATCAGCCGGAAGGCGGTATTCTCAACCTTGGCGTAAACCGACAACTCTGATAAATCGCGGCACATCAGGGTGAAATGATGATCACCGCTTATCTGACGAATTTGGGTAATTCTATCCATGGCATTTTTATCGCCGACATGGCAACCCAGCGCATAACCACTGTCGGTTGGATAAACCACGACACCACCTTGCTTAATGATTTGCACGGCTTGTTTCAGCAAACGTTGCTGCGGGTTCTCAGGGTGAATATGAAAAAATTGACTCATTGAATATTCTTCTATTGTTGTTTTTATTTAATTTAGTACCCAGTTATGCCAGACCGGCGTAACATCGTCTGTTAAATATAGATTTTTTCCAAGATCATTCCAGCTGGTTTGCTGATGAAAATCTGAACCGACCGAGGCAGTTAAGCCATGCAACTGACAAAGTGCCCATAACTCACGCTTTTGCACCGGCGTTTGCTGCGGCGAGATAATTTCCATCGCATCGCCACCGGCTGCAGCAAACTGTTCGGCCAGCCGCTTAACCCATTTTGTTGTCAGTTTATACTTTAACGGGTGGGCCAGCACGGCAACCCCGCCGGCATCATGGATCCACTGCACCGCATCAGCCATCTCTACCCAGTTACTGGGCACATAACCTGTTTTACCGCGTCCCAGATATTTCTTAAACACATCATTAATCGAGCTGGCTTTACCAATATTCACCAGATGGCGGGCAAAATGAGTACGGGTAACGGCCGCGCCATTGGCCAGTGCCTTCACCGCTGGCAGTACATCGGGGATCTGGCTTTTCTCCAACCGCCGCGCCATTTCCTCAGCCCGTTCCAGCCGGCGCTGCTGTTGTGATTCCAGCCGGGTCAGTAATTGCGGACAATCAGGATCAATATTAAGGCCAACAATATGAATTTCCAGTTGTTGCCAGCGGGTGGATATTTCCACACCATTAATCAGCCGCAATGCCAGTTGCTGTTCGGCAATCGTCTGGCGGGCCGGAGCTAAACCCGCTACGGTATCATGATCCGTAATCGCCAGCGCGTCCACGCCGCGCTCAACGGCACGGGCAACCAGTTCGGCCGGCGATAACACGCCGTCAGAGCATAAAGTATGGCTGTGTAAATCAAATTTCATTTATACCTCAATATCAGGCAGCTATTGTCGCACAGGGCTGCTGTTTGGCAAAGCATCCTGATTATTGGCCCGCTGAACCAGATTTGAGCAGCAAGCGTAACCACTTCAAACTAATCATGAGGGGCATCTATGTTTGGCTTTCTGAAACCCAACCCGGCAAAAAAATTGCGTAAAGCCTATGACAACAAGCTCGAACAAGCTATGCATGCGCAGCGCAATGGCGATATGCGGCTTTATGCCGACTTAACCGAACAGAGCGAACAAATCTGGCAGCAACTCACTGCGCTGGAGAAAAGTAACGGCAATTAACAGTGGAGCTGATAAAGCCATCTGGCCGCTTATACGCTTTTAATTCTGTTATATAACAAAACAGCACTTGACGCGTGGCCGATTTCGCGGTTTTATGTGGCGACTTAACTAATCGAATCCGAGTGATTAAAGCTAATGCAATTCAATACCGCATTCAACCTGACTAACTGGTGGTGGCACATACCCAACGGGCGTGTGTAGGCGTTGTATTAGCTTTAATTACCTAAGCCCGTTTCCTGATAAGAAGCGGGTTTTTTTATTTTAAGAGATTAACATTATGATTTTTAGTCATATTACTGACCAGCAGGGCGAAGTAGCCAGCATTACCATGCCGGCGCCCTATTATGCTGATGCGCTGGCCACCTTTGCTTGCCTTTGCGCCGACAGCGACAGTGCGGTGTTACTTGAATCTGCCGAAATTGACAGCAAAGATAACCTGAAAAGCCTGATGCTACTGGATGCCGCGCTGCGCATTGAATGTAACGGTATGCAGGTGACCATTAAGGCGCTAAGCCAGAACGGCAGCACCTTGCTGCCTTTCCTGGCCAGTAAGCTGGCAGATGTTGCCAGCCTGACACAGGATGCCAACAGCCTGAGCTTGCTGTTTAGCCAGCCGGATCCGCTGCTGGATGAAGTCAGCCGGCTGATGCAACCTAATCCGTTCACGGTGCTGCGGGTTATACAGCAGCAACTTACCAGCCATAGCCAGCAAACCGCTGCCGACCACGACCAGCCAGACTTTGCCATTATGCTGGCCGGGGTGATTGGCTATGACATGGTAGCAAATGTTGAACAACTGCCAGAGGTGGGTAATGGTGCTAACCAATGCCCGGATTATGTATTTTACCTGGCCGAAACCCTGCTGGTACTTGATCATCAACGGAAACAAAGCCAGTTTATCGGCAATGTGTTTTGCGGTGAACATGCCCCGGCAACCTACTTTGTTATTGGCAAACGGCTGGAGCAGTTAAAACAACGGCTGGCAGAGCCGGCGCCACTGGTTGCCGCTAAACCGGGCGATGACAGCCAACTACAGGTGGATATCAGTGACGCTGAATTCGGCCGTCAGGTTGAAGCATTAAAAGAGCATATTGTCAGTGGTGATGTGTTTCAGGTTGTACCATCACGCTGTTTCAGCCTGCCCTGCCCCAATCCGCTGGCGGCCTATGCCAAACTAAAACAGCTTAACCCCAGCCCCTACATGTTTTATTTAAAAGATCCGGCGTTTCAGCTATTCGGCGCATCGCCAGAGTCTGCGCTGAAGTTCAGTGCCAGTAACCGCCAGGTCGAAATTTATCCGATTGCCGGTACCCGCCGCCGTGGTTTTAAAGCCGATGGCAGTATAGACCGCGATTTAGACAGCCGGATAGAGCTTGAACTGCGCCAGGATGACAAAGAAAAAGCCGAGCATTTAATGCTGGTTGATTTAGCCCGTAATGACGTTGCCAGAATAAGTGTACCGGGTAGCCGCTATGTGAAAGAGCTGCTGAAAGTAGACCGCTACTCCTATGTGATGCATCTGGTATCGCGGGTAATAGGTACCCTTAAGCCAGAGCTGGATGCCTTACATGCCTATCAGGCCTGCATGAATATGGGCACCTTAGTTGGCGCGCCCAAAGTAAAAGCTGCAGAGCTTATTCGCGGTGTCGAAAAGCAGCGCAGGGGCAGCTACGGTGGTGCAGTAGGATACTTAACCGGCAACGGCGACTTTGACAGCTGCATTGTTATTCGCTCTGCCTATGTTGCCAACAATACTGCCTATATTCAGGCGGGCGCAGGCGTGGTTTTTGACTCGGTGGCCGAGCTGGAAACCGAGGAAACCCGTAATAAAGCCCAAGCGGTAATCAGCGCCATTATGGCGGCAGGCCATTAACCGCCGAATCAGGAATATCGCAGGAGCATTAAGCATCATGACCACTCTGTATTTGTTAGATAATGTCGACTCCTTCACCTATAACCTGGTGGATGAATTTGCCCAGTCAGGCTATGCCGTTAAGCTGTATCGCAATACCGTGCCTGCCAGCTATATCTTTGACAAGATGCAGCAGGAATCCGGGCCTGTGCTGCTGGTGTTATCACCAGGCCCGGGGGCCCCGGCAGAAGCCGGCTGCATGCCGGCCTTACTGCAATTAGTTGCGGGCAAGTATCCGGTGCTGGGCATTTGCCTGGGTCATCAGGCCATCACCGAACACTATGGTGGTATTGTCGGCCGCGCCGGGGAAACCGTGCATGGCAAAACGGCCAGTATCAGTGTTGCACCACATCCGGTTTTCAAAGGGCTGCCCAATCCGTTTTCGGTGGCCCGCTATCATTCTCTGATGGCAACTGAGCTGCCCAATGCCCTGACCTGTATTGGCAATGACCGGCACATCCCGATGGCCATTATTCATGAACAACAAAGAATGCTGGGCTTTCAGTTTCACCCTGAATCTATTCTTACCACACTGGGTAAGCCCCTGCTGCAACAAAGTATCAGTTATTTATTAAGGAGTGACGCATGACAAATGTCGTCGAAACAGGGCAACCGCAAGTATCCGGACAGTTGCAGGAACAATTGCAGGCAATAGTGCAGCAGGTACTAACCGGCAAACCGCTCAGCCAGAGCCAGAGCGATAGCTTTTTCAGGGCTGTGGTTAACGGTGAGGTAGCACCTGTGCAGTTAACCGCTTTACTGGTAGCACTGAAAATGCGCGGCGAAACTGCCGCAGAAATTGCCGGTGCAGCTAAGGCCCTGCGCCAGGCTGCGCTGCCCTTCCCTGCCAACGTTACTGGCAGTATTGATTGCTGTGGTACCGGCGGTGATGGCAGCAATACCATTAATATTTCCACTACTGCAGCCATTGTCGGTGCCAGTATGGGGTTGCCGGTTATCAAACACGGCAACCGCAGTGTGTCATCCAGCTCAGGCTCTGCTGATCTGCTGGAACAACTGGGTATTAACATTCAGCAATCGCCGCAGCAGGCAGCAAATACCCTGCAACAGAGCAACTGCAGCTTTTTATTTGCGCCTCAGTATCATACCGGTATTAAACATGCGATGCCGGTGCGCCAGGCGCTGAAAAGTCGTACGCTGTTTAACTTGCTGGGACCGCTGGTTAACCCGGCAGCGCCTGATTTTCAGTTGTTAGGGGTGTATGATCCTGCGCTGTGCCGGGTTATGGCACAAGCGCTGCAGCAATTAGGTACCAAAGCGGCCTGGGTGGTACATGGCAGTGGTTGTGATGAAGTCGCCTTGCATGGCAATACCTATGTATGTCAGCTGAAAGACGGTGAAATAACCGAGTTTAATCTCAGCCCGGAAGACTTTGGTTTAACGGTGCAACCGCTTAGCAGCCTGGCTGGTGGCACGCCAGCCCAGAACGCAGCGGCCACCCTCGCTATTCTGGGGGGCTCAGGTCAGAGCGCTCATAATCAGGCGGTGGCAATTAATGTTGCCGCCATGCTGAAGATTGCTGGTCTTGGCGAAAACCTAAAAATAAATACCCGGGCTGTGCTGGAGTGTCTGGCCAGTGGCAAGGCAATGCAAACCCTGCAGCAATTTAAGGAGCTAAGTCATGGTTGAACAGCTAACCGGGGTACTGGCAAAAATTATTCAACACAAAACAGCTGAAGTCGCCGGCCTGAAGCAGGCCAGACCGCTTGAGCAATTTAAGGCAGACGTTACACCAAGTCAGCACGACTTTCTGGCGGCGCTAAAGCAGCCGGGAAGCCGTTTTATTCTGGAATGTAAAAAAGCGTCGCCTTCTAAGGGGCTTATCAGGCAACAATTTGATTTAACCGAAATAAGTCAGGTATACAATCAATACGCTGATTGTATTTCAGTGCTAACCGATGAAGCGTTTTTTCAGGGCAGTTATCAGAATCTGGCAACCATGCGCCAGTTGACCGATAAACCACTGCTGCACAAAGACTTTATTATTGACCCTTATCAAATTTATCTGGGCCGGTTACAGGGTGCCGACGCGGTGTTGCTGATGTTATCGGTTTTAAGCGACGAGGCGTATCAGCCGCTGGCCGCGCTGGCGGCCGAACTGAATATGACAGTGCTTACCGAAGTCAGTAATGAGGCTGAAACCCGTCGGGCAGTAGCACTTGGCGCTGAACTGATTGGTATTAATAACCGGAATTTGCGCGATTTAAGCACCGACCTTAACACCAGTTTTGTGTTAGCAGAACTGATCCCACAAGGCGTTACCGTGGTATCAGAGTCGGGCATTTATACTAATCAGCAGGTACGGCAATTACAGCCGGTGGCCGATGCCTTTCTGGTTGGCAGTTCACTGATGGCGCAAAGCGATTTAGCAGCGGCAGCGCGGATGCTGATTGTTGGCGAACACAAAGTATGTGGCCTGACCCGTAAGCAAGATGTCAAGGCGGCTTATGCCGCTGGTGCCTTTTATGGTGGTTTGATATTCGCCCCTTCATCTAAACGTTGCATCAGTGTTCAGCAAGCTGCAGAGCTGGTCACCGCAGCGCCGCTTAAATTTGTTGGCGTTTTTGTTGACACCCCGTTACGTGACATAGCTGAAGCCGCAAAGACATTGTCACTTACGGCAGTGCAGCTGCATGGCAGCGAAACCGATGACGATATCCGGGCACTTCGCGCGGCCCTGCCTGCAGGCTGTCAGATCTGGCGCTCTTACCGGGTAGCAGATAAATTGCCGGTATTTACCGAACTGGCAGACCGGTTGCTACTGGATACGTATCATCCCGGCATGCATGGTGGCAGCGGCCAGGTATTTGACTGGCAATTGCTGCAACAACCGCTGGCCGAGCATACCCATTTGCCAATTATGTTAGCAGGCGGGCTTAACCCGACCAATGTGCAGCAGGCGTTGGCCCTGCCTGTGGCCGGGCTCGACATGAATTCAGGGCTGGAAAGCGCCCCAGGTATTAAAGACAGCACAAAAATTCAGGCGGCTTTTGCCGGGATCAGGGCGTTTCAGTACCGCAGCGCCAACACTCCCGAGCAAGAAAAGCACACCAAGCAGACAATACAGAGAGCAGTATTATGAGCGAGCTTAAATTAAACCCCTATTTTGGCCAGTATGGCGGCATGTTCGTGCCGCAGTTGCTGGTACCAGCACTTAAGCAACTGGAACAGGCCTTTGTTGACGCGCTGCAGGATCCGGCCTTTGACGCTGAATTTCAGCAGCTATTAACCGAATATGCTGGTCGGCCGACCCCACTGACATTATGCCGCAATTTATCACCAAACCCGCTGGTGAAAATTTATATGAAGCGGGAAGATTTACTGCACGGCGGCGCCCATAAAACCAATCAGGTACTCGGGCAGGCGCTGTTAACCAAACGCATGGGTAAAACCGAAGTCATTGCTGAAACCGGTGCCGGCCAGCATGGCGTGGCCACAGCGCTCGCCTGTGCCCTGCTGGGTTTAAAATGCCGAATTTACATGGGTGCCAAAGATATTGAGCGCCAGCAACCCAATGTGTTCCGGATGAAACTGATGGGCGCGACCGTTATTCCGGTTACTGCCGGCTCCGGCACCTTAAAAGATGCGGTAAACGAAGCCATGCGCGACTGGTCAGCCAGTTATGCGACCAGCCATTATATGCTAGGCACTGCGGCAGGGCCGCACCCGTTCCCGACCATAGTACGGGAGTTTCAGAAAATGATTGGCGAAGAAGCCAAACAGCAAATTCTGAAAGCCGAAGGTAAACTGCCCGATGCAGTTATTGCCTGTGTGGGTGGTGGCTCCAACGCCATTGGCATTTTTGCTGATTTTATTAAAGAGGAAGGCGTACGCTTAATTGGGGTAGAGCCCGGTGGCAAAGGCATTAATACCCACCAGCATGGCGCAGCGCTGAGTACCGGCAGCTACGGTATTTTACACGGTGCCTTCACCGCCATAATGCAAACCAGTGATGGTCAGATTGAGGAATCTTACTCGGTGTCTGCCGGTCTGGATTACCCGGCAGTAGGCCCGCAGCATACCCATTTACAGCAAACAGGCCGGGCTGAGTATGTTGCCATTAATGATGATGAAGCCTTAGCGGCATTCCAGCATTTAGCCAAAGCCGAAGGCATTATCCCGGCACTTGAGAGTTCGCACGCGCTGGCCCATGCCCTGAAAATGGCAAAAGAGGCTACTGAGCCCATGGTGTTGTTAGTTAATTTGTCCGGCCGTGGCGATAAAGATTTAAGCCATGTCCACAGCATACTGGCAGAGCAAGCCACAGATAATGCTAAAACCAGTAATGAGGGAGCGCACTAAATGCAACGTTATCAACAGATGTTCAACCGGCTGAAAACAGAACAGCGCGGCGCCTTTGTGCCTTTTGTTACTGTAGGCGATCCGGGCCCGGAGTTGTCGTTTGACATCATTAAAACCCTGATTGACGGTGGGGCTGATGCACTGGAGCTTGGCATCCCGTTCTCTGACCCTATTGCCGATGGCCCGACTATTCAGAATGCTAACCTGCGGGCTATGGCAGCAGGGGTAACACCGGCAATGTGTTTTGATATTATCCGGAAAATACGCGAGTACAACGCTGACATCCCGATTGGTTTATTGCTGTATTCTAATCTGGTGATGGCCCGGGGTTTAGACAATTTCTACAGCCAGGCCGCCGCTGCCGGAGTAGACTCAGTGCTGATTGCCGACGTGCCACTGCACGAAAGTAAAATGTTCCGTCAGGCCGCGATGGCGCACGATATTGCCCCTATTTTTATTGTGCCACCCAATGTCGATGATGATGACCTGCGCGCTATTGCTTCTTATGGTCGTGGCTATACCTATCTGCTCAGCCGGGCCGGTGTAACTGGTACCGAAACACAGGCAGCAATGCCAACTGCCGAGCTGATTGCCCGCATCCGTGCCTATAACCCGGCGCCCCCGCTGCTTGGTTTTGGTATTTCCACCCCGGCACATGTAAAAGATGCCATCGCCAATGGCGCAGCCGGAGCAATATGCGGCTCGGCCATTGTCAAAATTCTGGAGCAAAACCTTGGGCAGCCCGCCAAACTGCTGAGCGAGCTGAAACAATTTATTTTGCAAATGAAAGCAGCAACTTAACCATACTGTTGCATGCTACTCAATATACTCAAGCTGCTGCTGCGGTAACTGTTCCAGCAATCCGTAGTGCAGCTTTAATTCTTGTAGTAACAACTGATTATCCACCAGAAAGCGATTAAACTGGGCCAATACCTCGCTATGGCGGGTAGTCGACAAATGAAAACCGACCTGACTGAAAGGTAAATTTTCGGCAACTACTAAACCTTCAGGTTGCTGCAACTCAGTCAGTAAATGCAACGCCACATTATATTCAAGATCTGCCACATCCAGCTCACCGCGTAACACTAAACTCACCGCGCTTTGCGGATTAGCCACTTCAAATATTTCAAACCTGTTGCTTTGCTTTAACCTAAGCCACTGCACCGGGGTAAACCCCCGGATGATGGCCAGGGTCCGGACCTGTTTTATCGTTAATTGCTGTCGCTGTGGCTTAACCATACTCACGCCCAGATTATAAACCAGCGCCTCACTGTATAGCCGGTCAGCAAGATCGCCCTGAAAACTATGCCATGCAGGGTTATCCGGATAGATAAAGTCAACGGTATTGTCCAGTTCGTGATAAAGACGTTTTACCGGCAATGGCTGAAAACTGAACTGATAGCCATATTGTTCAGCAAATTTATTCAGAACATCGTTGGCAAAGCCATTTTTACCACCGGTAGTAAAGTCGTAATGCGGATAAAACGCCAAGTCTTCTGTGCCTACCACAAAACGGGTTTGCACTGGCATCGCCATTGCAAAAGCCATACTGAATAACATTGCGAACCCTGACAGGTAAGATGTTAGTGACAAAAACGACTCCGGTTTCAGTCTGGTGGTATCAACAAGTGTAGGAAGCCGGCGTTAAAACTGCAATTTCTGCCAACAAGAAAAATAACAGTCGATTTTTCAAGAGCTGCCTTTCATAATGCCGTTTTTAAATGGGGCCAGCACAATGCAAATCAGCAATAACGCAGTAGTTCAGTTTCACTATACCTTAAGCGACACCTCCGGCGAGCTGGAAAGCTCGAACGGCAGTACACCACTCCTTTATATGCATGGCCAGCAGCAAATGCTGCCAAAGTTAGAAGCTGCGCTGGAAGGTAAAGCAGCCGGCGATACCGTTGAACTGACCCTGGCACCAGAAGATGCTTATGGCGAGGTAAAGCAGAATGCTATTCAGAGTGTTCAGGTTAAGTACTTACATGGAGCAAAAAAATGGAAGCCCGGCATGAAAGCCTGGATCCAGACCGACGAAGGTCAGCGTCAGGTCACCGTGGTAAAAGTTGGCATGTTTAAAGCAGACATTGATGTTAACCACCCACTTGCCGGCAAAACCCTGACCTTCAAGGTTGACATATTAAATGTGCGCCCGGCGACCAGCGAAGAAATCGCCCATGGCCATGCCCATGGCGAAGGCGGTCATCAGCATTAATTAATCGGCCGGCACTGGCAACGGTGTCAGGCGCAGCAGCTTGCCACTGGCACTATCAGTCAGTACATATATTGCGCCATCAGGCCCGGTTCGGACATCACGTAATCTGCTGTTAAGCTCGGTTAACAGCAGCTGCTCCGCCACCATTTTACCGTTTTCCATTTGCAAATGGTGCAAAGCCTTACCGGCTAATGCAGTAATAAATAAATCGCCCTGCCAGTCTGGAAACAGCGCGCCCCGGTACAAGGCCATACCAGCCGGCGCTATAGACGGGCTCCAATGATGGATCGGTTCAACCATCCCGGGATATTGCCTGAATGGAGATACCCTGGCACCGGTATAATCAATACCGCGGGTTGCAACCGGCCAGCCATAATTATTGCCCGCCTGTAGTATATTCAGCTCGTCACCGCCACGCGGGCCATGCTCATGGCTGTAAATCAGCTGATTTACGCTATCGCGGACAATGCCCTGCACATTACGATGGCCAAGACTGTATATTTCAGCGGCATAGCCGGCTTTTTCAACAAAAGGGTTGTCAGTTGGAATGCTGCCATCAGGCATCAGCCTGACAATTTTCCCCAGATGATTGGCCGGATTTTGCGCCTGCTCACGATAATCAAAGCCATCCCCCAGGGTCAGTACAATGCTGCTATCTGATAATTGCAGCATCCGGCCACCATAATG
Organism: Arsukibacterium indicum; assembly: GCF_019100565.1. Taxonomy (GTDB): domain Bacteria; phylum Pseudomonadota; class Gammaproteobacteria; order Enterobacterales; family Alteromonadaceae; genus Alishewanella; species Alishewanella indicum. Next base: position 290,648 of record NZ_JAHRID010000002.1, read on the forward strand.
TGCGGCCCCTTTGCGGTAAGGCTGCGCTTTAAATATTACACGAATGTCAGTCAGCTGGTTCTGCTGCCAGCGCGCTGTGGCCAGACAAAGGGTATTGGCCTCACTATTACCACAAACGTAGCTAAGCACTAATTGCTGATTCTCTGCAAAAGCAGCCGGCAGCAATACCTCCAGCAAGCCGCCCTGTGCGGCGACGTATAACTCCGGCAATGCCGGGCTTATTTCAGCCAGTAGCTCACCGTCTGCCGATAACTGTTTTAGCTTGCCGGTACGTTCTGTCACCAGCATGCTGTTATCCGGCAGAAACGCTAACGACCAGGGGTAATTTAAATCCTCTGCGACCGTGGTCAGCTGATACGGTGCGGCCACCGCACCCAGTGACGATACAACGCTCAGTGACGACACAATCAGCAGCAAGACAGCTGTTTTCGCAAAAATTTTCATCTCAGGCCTTATTAGTACTGGTTAAACTGAAGTGCGGGTTAATCGGATATAAATTGCCGCCCCTGCTGCAGCACATAGCGCCAGTGCCAGACTACCCTGCACACTGCGGCTGGCGGCGATAAGGGTCGGCATCGGCGCCAGATTATTGATTGCCCACAGCGCCAGTAAAAAACCAACTGCACTACCGGCAACTGCTAACCAGAGCCGGCTGATACCAGCAATATTGCCAAGCAACCGGCTGGCAACAAGCGCTAACAGTAATACAGGCGCCAAAATTACCAGCATGGTAGGGGTGAAAAAGCGCAAATCAAACCACACGGTATTGAACCAGTCAGCAAATGACACCTGCTTTACCAGGGCTGCAATTGCCAGCAAATTAAACTGACTTTGCACAATGCTGCCAAGTGCTGCTGCCAGCAGCAGCGCAATGCCAAATGCCATTAGCCTTTTAAGCTTGCTGTTTCCGGTAACCTCTGTAGAAGTCTGCATATGTTTGCCAATAAAACTGAACATGATGAGTTTAAGCTTACCGGCACAACCGTTTTATTACCAGTAACCGGGTACGATAACAGCATTTTTAATTACTGTTATCCCACTGTAACTGCTACCATTCTGGTATTATAACCAAACCAGCCAGCAGCCGGCAGCGTATGCTCTGGCTGTTTATTCCAGCTTATTGAAGTGACAGCTATGGCCTTTATCAACAACCCGAACTACCAACACAGTGCCCCGGATAAAATTGGCGTTTTGCTGACCAATCTCGGCACCCCGGATGCCCCTACCCCGAAAGCATTAAAGCGTTATCTGAAGCAGTTTTTATCTGATCCCAGAGTGGTTGAAGTACCGCGGCTGTTGTGGTGGTTTATTTTAAACGGGGTAATTTTGCAAATAAGGCCCCGCCGCTCGGCTAAAGCCTATGCCACGGTCTTTACAGAGCAGGGCTCGCCGCTGTTATTTCATACCAGAGCACAAGCCGAAGCCATTGCCAGTAAATTTGCCAGCGATGGCCGCACCGATGTCGTGGTTGATTTTGCCATGCGCTATGGTAATCCGTCGTTCAGCTCAGTACTGGATTCCATGTTCGCCAAAGGCGTGCGCAAAATTCTGGTGTTGCCGTTATATCCGCAGTACTCCGCTTCAACATCGGCTTCCACCTTTGATGAGCTGGCTGGTAATTTCAGCAAACGCCGCTGGTTGCCAGACATCCGGTTCATTTCACACTATCATGATGATTCTGGCTATATTGCCGCCTGCGCCGAACGTATTAAACAACACTGGGCTGAGCATGGCCGCGCTGCTAAGCTGATATTTTCTTACCATGGCATTCCAAAACGCTACCTGCTTAATGGTGACCCCTATCACTGCGAATGTTACAAAAGCTCGCGGCTGATCGCCGAAGCACTGGGCCTGGCCAAAGATGAATATATGACGACCTTTCAATCACGCTTTGGCCGGGAAGAATGGTTAAAGCCTTATACCGATCACACATTAAAAGCTCTGCCCGGCCAGGGAGTGAAATCGGTGCAGTTATTCTGTCCGGGTTTTGCCGCAGACTGTCTGGAAACCATTGAGGAAATCGGTGAGGAAAACCGTGATTACTTTCTCGAGGCCGGCGGTGAAGATTATCAGTATATCAGCGCATTAAACGATCGGCCGGCGCACATAACTGCCTTGTATCAGTTGATCCAGCACAATTTACAGGGCTGGCAGCTGGCAGAAGAACCTCAGCGTGCCGCCAGGGCAGCTGAACTGGCAGCTGAGAAAGGATATCAGACTGACGATAAGCGATAATAACCCGGTATCAGGTTCCGGTCTCGCTACTGGCCGCAACCACCTGGTTTCTGCCCTGGCTTTTTGCCTGATACAAAGCCAAATCAGCGCGGTGCAGCCAACTTTCCCAACTTTCAGTGGGCTGCAATATCGCAATGCCAATAGAGGTTGTTAACTTTTCGCCGTCGGGCAAGCTCAGATGCTCGTTTACGCCCAGCCGTATTTTATCCGCCAGCTTGTGCAAATCAGCCTGTTTAATGTCTGACAGTAAGATGACAAACTCTTCGCCACCAAACCGGAATACGGTATCGCGCTGGCGCACCATAGCCTTTAATATCGGCACCAATTCTGTCAGCACGCCGTCACCGACTTTATGACCATAGTTATCATTAATACTCTTGAAATAATCTAAATCGAGTAACATCAGACCAAATTCGGTACCAGCTTTTCTATGCTGATTAATCGCGGCAATTAGTGCTTCGTCTAGTGTTCTGCGGTTTGCAGCCCCGGTCAGGCTATCGGTGGTCGCCAATACTTTTAAAGCTTCGCGCTGAGTCTGCGTACGATACGCAAACAAATAAGCAAACAGACTGGTAACAAAACAGGTAACGGTAAAGGACACCAACTGAAAAGTACTGGCAAAAATCTGTCCCGGATTAACTAAGGCGACGCCGACAACAACCGATAACGACAGCAATAACATCAGCAGGGCTTTAAATGGCGAAACCAGAAAAAAAATAAAGACAATAAACGGGTACACCCAGAAAACGCCATCTACCCCCAGGTTAATGCACACCAGAATCGCACCAACACAAAAGGCCATTGCCATTATTAAACCGGGGCCCTTGGTGTTGCCGGTACGCCAGGCAAAACTGACACAACAAATACTCACCAGCACCATAACTAAATCGGCAATACCGACAACAATATTGCCGCTTAACAGCCGGTAAATACCATAGGGAGTAACGCATACCGTAATCATTAATCCGACCAGGCTTATCATCGCCAGATAAAAATTACTTTTTAACCTTGCCAGCAAATTTGTTTACCCTGTTTTTTTATTTTTATGCCGCTAATATAGGGGCTTTACCCGCTTAAATGCAACTAAATAGCTCAATTAACAGGCGCTTGAGGGCTGTTACTACTGCCAGGCATTTAAACGATACAACTTTACAAAGCTAGTACCGGGCACTTAGCTGACTAACCAACGCCGGCAACTGATTAAAATGGCTGATATGAAAATCTGCCTGACTGATAAAGTGCTGATTAACCCCGTTTAGATACAGACAGGACAGGCTGCCGGCATTAGCGGCCACCTGCAAATCAAATAAATAATCACCTACGTATAAAATTTCAGCACAGTCCAGTTGTAACTGTTTTGCTATCAGCTGTAAACCTTCCGGATCAGGCTTTGCCGCGCAATCCTCTCGGGTTAATACCAGGCTGATCGGGATCTGCAGCCGCTCTATTACCCGTTGGGTAGCAAGGCGCATATTGCGGGTTAAAATTGCCAGTGGCCAGCCTTGTGCTGATAGTTGCTGCAGGCTTTCCAGGGCGCCTGGGATCCAGCTGGCAGCATCTGCTCCTGCCAGTTCATGCTGCTGAATAATCTGCTCGACCCGCGATTTCTCGGTCTGACATTTGACCGTTGCCAGCTGCTCTAACAGCGGCGTACCGGCCGGCCAGCCAATATCATTACACATAGCCGTAAAATCAAGCCGAGAATCTACCAGTGTACCATCAAGGTCAAAAACAACGGCCTTAATGGCCGGCCGTGCGGTTGTTACTAAGCGTGCTGTCATACTAAATTGTCTGCTTCTTCATTTCTGGTTTATCAGCGCTATATAACGCTTTAAGCAGTGCTTTGGTTTTCTCTGCGGCATTTTATCAGTCATTTAGCAAAATCCGGCCCGAAATGGCGCTTAAGCTTGCTATAAAAGCACGCAATTGGCTAGACTAGCGCCCTGTTAGTTTTATACCTCAGTTTTATACTCAAGAATACAGGAGCGCGACAATGGGCGCACAATGGAAAGCCAAACATAAACAAGACGCGGCAAACGCCAAAGGCCGTATTTTCACCAAACTGGCAAAAGAAATTGCTGTCGCTGCCCGCAATGGCGCTGATCCGGATATGAATTCCAAGCTTCGCTCTGCCATTGAAACCGCTAAAAAAGCCTCAATGCCCAAAGACACCCTGGAACGGGCAATTAAAAAAGGTGCCGGCTTGCTCGATGGCCCGGCCAATTATGAAACCGTGGTTTATGAAGGTTTTGCGCCGCATCAGGTACCGGTTATTGTTGAATGTTTAACCGACAATAAAAACCGCAGCGCCCAAAGCATCCGCCAGCTGTTTCGCAAAGGCCAGCTGGCCACTTCTGGCGCAGTATCCTGGGACTTTAAACATTTAGGTCAAATTGAAGCTGAAGCCACCAGCAGCGACGCCGATATTGAGCTGGCAGCCATTGAAGCCGGTGCTCAGGATTTTGAAACAAGTGACGATAGCGAAGATAACGAAGTGGTGTTTTTAACCGAAGCCACCGATTTAGACATGGTTGCCAAGGCCCTGCCAGAATTTGGCTATAACGTGTTAACGGCAAAACTGGTGTATCGTGCCAATAACCCGGTAAGCCTGAACGACGAGCAACGCGCTGAGGTAGAAGCCTTTCTTGACGCCATTGACGCCGACGATGACGTACAAAACGTTTATGTGGGTTTAGCCGGCTAAACTTCGGTTGGGTTCAGCCGCCAAGCCATCCAATCGGATGGCTTTTGTTTTATTATCTTCGTCGTTGACCAAATAGTACTAACCGAAAAGTATTTGCCAGAAGCTGACTTTACGCTGCTTATGGTAATGCCGGCGCAGCTGCTCTATCTCTTTCAGCGCTTGCTGCAGCTTGCGGTTATCACCTGCTGCGGCGGCATCTTCTGCCTGCTGCAGGGTTACCAACACTTTATCCAGCCCCTCCAGATAGGTTTGCGCTTTATCTTCCGGAAAGCGGGCATTTTTGGCCAGCTCTGTCAGTTTAGTAAGTTCACTCAAATAAGGCCTGGCGGCCTGCGGGCTTTCAGCCTCTCTGGCTTGTTTTAACGCCAGGCCCATGCTTTTCATGGTGGTTTCCAGGTTAACACTGTTGCTGGCAGAGACAGCCAAAGGCAGCGACAGCAACAGACAGAATAAAAAACGGTTTAACATAACGACAACTCCGGGCTGGATTTTCCGGGCGCAGCATAGCATATTATGGCCGGCCGGATTAACCACAAGGACCAACTGATGACAACCCGCCTCTCGTTCCCCCTCTCTGTAATAGGTGCTGCACTACTTAGCATCGGACTTAGCGCCTGCAGCACACCAGGCCAGCTTGATAACCAGAGTTCACTACAACAGTCAACCGGCGCGCTCAGTATTGAACAGCGCGCTGCACAGATTGCTCAGAACAGCATGATTATCGATACCCATATCGATGTGCCATACCGTTTACATAAAGACTGGGAAGATGTTACCAAAGCCACCAAACGCGGCGAGTTTGATTACCCGCGGGCCCGCAAAGGCGGCTTGAATGTGCCCTTTATGTCAATTTATATTCCGGCCTCTTATGAGCGTACCGGTGGTGGTTACCTGCTGGCCAACCAGCTGATTGACAATATGGAAGCCCTGGTCGGTCGGGCGCCGGATAAATTTGCCATGGCTTATAACAGTGAAGATGCACTGGCGCAGTTTGGCAGTGGTAAAATCTCACTGGCCCTTGGCATGGAAAATGGCACACCTATTGGCGGTGACTTAGCCAACCTGGAGCACTTTTACCAGCGCGGTATTCGGTACATTACGCTGGCACACTCTGAAAGCAACCATATCTCTGACTCGAGTTACGATTTACGCCGGCGCTGGCAGGGCTTAAGCCCGTTTGGCAAAGAGCTGGTGGTAGCAATGAATAACATCGGCATGATGATTGATATTTCTCACGTATCAGACGATGCCTTTTATCAGACTGTGGCACTGAGCAAAGCACCGGTCATTGCTTCGCATTCATCACTGCGCAGCTTTGTACCGGGCTTCGAGCGTAATATGGACGATGAGATGATAAAAGCCCTGGCCAAAAATGGCGGGGTTATTCAGATTAATTTTGGCTCGTCTTTTGTCACCGCTATTGCTAATCAGTATGGCGCCTTGCGTAAGGCGGCAGCCGAAAAAGCCGGGGTACCGAACGATGCGGCCTTTGCCGAGGTTTTCCGCCAGCAACAGCCCTACCCGTTTGCCACTCTGGATACGGTACTTGATCATATTGATCACGTGGTAAAACTGGTGGGAGTTGATTACGTTGGTATTGGCTCTGATTATGACGGGGTGGGCGACTCGTTGCCAGAAGGGTTGAAAGACGTGGCCAGCTACCCTAACCTGATTGCTGGTTTACTTGAGCGCGGTTACAGCGAGCAGGATATTGATAAAATTCTGTCGGGAAATTTATTGCGGGTTTGGCGTGAAGTCGAAGCTTACTCCAGGAAACAACAAAGCTAATATACCACCACAGCACTGCAGTAGCAGTGCTGTGGCTTCAGCATTACTGAATAAAAGCCGCCAGCAGGCCTATCAGGCCGCCAAATACCCCACCCCATACCACTAACCAGCCTAAATGCTGGCGGATCATCTGCTGAATAATCTGTTTTACCAGCTCCGGGGTAAGTTCTGCCAGCCGTTGTTGCACTATAGTATCAACCTGATCACGAATTTGCTGTAACTGTTCCGGCTGATCAAGCTGCGCCAGCACCAGCTGATTAAATTCTTCACTGCGGGAGATATCGGTCAGGGCTGTTTTTAACCGGTCAATAAAAGGCTCTTTTAAAGGCAGCAGCGCAGCACTGCCTCCAAACATACTTAACATGCCCCCAAAAGATGACTGCTCTACCACTTTTAACAATGAATCAAAGGTGGGTGATAAGTCGGTTTTGGCAATAACCGGCTCAAAGTCGAACGCTGGCTGGCTTTCAGCACCAGACGAGCCCTGTTGTTTGGCTGTGATAAAACGATCAATGTTGTCACTACTGAAAAACTGGCTCATCACCAGCTGATAAATACCTGCTTTAAACTCATTAAACCGGGCCGGTATAACGCCGGAACCATACAGTAGCGGCACTTTTTCGAACAACATATGCACGGCAAGCCAGTTGGTTAGTGCGCCTGATAACGCAAATAAGCCTACGCTAAGCACTACTGGCTGCTGCCAGAACCAACCTGCGGCAACGATAATTGCGGCGATGCCATTGGTAACTAAATTTTTATTCATGCCTGATCTCTGACTAGCGGTTAAACGACAAGACGCCGATTCTAATCAGAGCGCCAGCGCCAGGCAAGGGTACAACGGTTTAAAAAACGTGATGCTTAACTCAGTTGTAGCCCAGCACCGCGCAGTGGGCTGTATCTGGTTCGCGCTGCGGCGACAGGCTGTTATCCGCACTGCTATCATTCCATACCAGACTTAATGCTTTACGCTCTTGCTGGGTTAAATCAACTGTCTGGTTTTGCTGATAAAAAAACTGTTGTCGTGGCACTTCACTTTGCTTAGAAACACTCATAGCAGACTCCTGCATTATTTAAAATGGCGGCAGTCAGGTAAAAAGATTGGCTATGCTTTCAACCATTTTTAAACCTTTAACACCGCAAATACAGGCTAAGCATAGGTTCGGCAAACTGAGCTTAAGCTGAATTGTGAAAAAAAGTTTGGATAAATACAGTTAATTTGTCACATTTTTAAAAGACTGTTCGTCTTACCTATAACACCGACACTTAATCAGGGCAGCGCCAAACGGCTGTAATTGTCAGCTTACCCTCTTCAGTCATCTGTACTATAGTGTAAACAGCATGCAGCTGAGGGCCAACAACAGGAACAAAAACAATGAGAAAAACCAGAATCGGATTGGTATTAGCGTTAAGCAGTGCCCTATTTTTTGCCCCCATTGCAGCCATTGCCACAGCTCAGCCAGCTGGCTTTTGTGCCAGTGTCAGCTGTCAGTCTGAATTTAAACAGCTGGAGCGAATGGCCAACAATGGCAGCGGTGAGGCCGCAACCATAGTGGCTGTTGCTTATGCCAGAGGCGAAGGCGTTGAGCAGGACATAAAAAAAGCCCGCCGTCATATTAAAAAAGCAGTAAGCTGGGATGAGCCAATGGCACTGCATCAAATGGCTTCCTGGCTGCGGCAGGGCTTTATCTTTGAACAGGATATCGCCAGAGCTGATGAATTACTGGAGCGGGCAGCAAGGGCAGAATTTGCTCCGGCGTTAACCGATAAAGCGAAATTATTACTGGCACAAGATATCCCGCAAGCGGATAAAGAAGCGGTTGCTTTACTGGAGCTGGCAAACGAGCAATTCTACAAACCTGCTCAGTATTTGCTGGCACAGCTACTGGTTAGCGGAGTTGGTATTGAATCTGATTTAGCCCGTGCTGGCGTCATCTATAAAAACCTGGCATTAGAAAGTTATGCCGATTCCAGGCAGCGCTTAGATGAAATTATCAATGCCCTGGAGCAAATATCAGCGCAACCGGAACCTGAACTGGTGGCACTGGTGCAACCGGTGCTGACTAATCTTAAGCAAATTGATGATATTGAGGTTATTGAGGTACGGGGCGAGCAGTTTGACGCCAATTCAGAACTCAGCAATATCGTCAGTCAGCTGAATTCGTTGAATATATACTATCGGGGCAATACCGGCTCGCGCATTCCGGGCAACCTGTGCGGTCGCGGCGCTTCGATGTGCAGCGTGGCCTTTGATCGCAAAACAGATGCCGACTTCGGTGCTACCACCGTGGGCGAGTTAATGGGTCAGTAGGATAAGAAGTAAAACAAAGGGCCTGAGTTACTCGCAGGCCCTTGCTGTTTTTCCAGCGGTGAATTAATTGCTTGGCTATTTACCCGTTACAGATACGCCCGATTAAACGACTCTTTTGACTGCTGCAAATAGTCGCGGGCTTTTACAGCGTGGCTGTCCCAGATCTGTTTATCAGCGGCTTCAGTAAACGGGTTCTGGCTGCTGTGAACGGAACGCTCAAAGCGATCATAATAGGTCAGCACCGCTGAAGTGATCTGATTAAACTGGTCTTTATAACTCTGAGTCTGCTCCAGTTGCTCTGAGGTTTTCAGCACAAAACGGATAAGCTCAGTATTGTTGCCTTCTTTCAGATAACTGCTGGCTTTAAGGGTAATATTACCGGCCACCTCGGCCATCAGTTTTTGCCGGGTAATCTCATCCTTACTCAAGGCCCGGCTTATCGTCTCCTGCGAGCGGGCCATACTGGCGTGTTGCAGAGTGTCTCTTAACTGCTTATCCAGATCGCGGCGAAAGCGGTCCACATTTTTCTGAATAGCCAATAGTTCATTATCCAGCGCCGCCGCCTGGCTCAGCTCTTTTTCCAGCTCGGATAAAAACCGCTCAGCATCCTGATAAATTTTCAGGCCATTTTGTTCAGCGAATTTGCGATCAGCCCGGCTTAAACCTGCGTCATTGTAATTGCTTTTATCAAAGCTGGAGGCCAGAAATGACTTAAACGGCTCGGCAAAGGCCGAGTAAGTGCCACCGCTGACCACATTTAAACCGGCGGTTACCAGATCACCAAACGGCTTTAACATTGAATTGAGCCTGGCCTGCTGCAGCGGCGTAGTCACCCGCCGTGTGTCAGAGACAATACTGCGAAAACTGGCATAAGCCATCGGGTTAGACATTCTGTTACGCTCAGAGCCAGCCAGGGCCAGCGCAATACCTGAATGCAGGGCGTTGGCATACTCCAGATATTGCCGTTGTAAATCAAGCTGGGCCGCATAGTTTACGCCCAGGGTGCGGAACGACTCTGCCTGCACGGCAATATTCTGATCCTGCCGCAGTTTATCCAGAATACCACTGACAATGCGCTGCTCGTTCTTTTGCAATGCCGTGGCCAGCAAAATACGCTCTACCATCACATCGTCAAGCGCCACCATACCGTTGTTAACTTCAATATCAAGCCGCAGGTAACGCCTCGCCGGCTCATCAATCGATACCCGGTGCGCTTTAAAGCTGGTATCACCACCAGTATGCTCAATCAGCGCTACCGGTTGCCACAGCGCATTTAGCGAGGGTAAATCAGCAACCAATACATGAATACGATACGAGGTGTTAATGGTCTCAGGCCGCAGCCACAGTTCCAGCACCCCCATCTCACCAATCGCTTCTTTGCTGAACAGCACCGTATTACCGGCCTTACATTGCAAAGCTAACTCGCCGGAGCGCGGCGCGCCGGGCAAAGCCTGGCAATCCCCTAACTGGCGCCAGAGTTCACCATCACTATTTTCAAAGCCATCACTAAACACCACAGCAGCCTGCGCGGAAATAGCCGGCAGCCAGACAGCAAGCAACAACGCAAAAACTTTACGCATGCAAACTCCGCAAAGCAAAAGGTTAAAACCGCCGGACGGCGGTTTTTGGCAGTGAGGCTATTTTACCAGCAGCCCCCCGATAAGCGGAAGAGGGCTGAACAAATCATTATTTGTGGGCGATAGGCTTATCAGTAAATAAATAGTCTTTTAATTGTTTATCAAAGTACGGATCGCGTCGTCGTATCCACTCCAGCACCATAGCGGCATGTTCTTTTTCTTCATCGCGGTTATGAATAAGAATTTGCTTAAGCGCTTCATCCTTGCAGGCATCAACCCGTTGGTTATACCAATCAACGGCCTCCAGCTCTTCCATTAATGAGGTAATAGCCCGGTGCATATCGCGTGTTTCAGCACTAAGTTCCCCTATCGGTTCATGATAACCTTCGTTTGCCATATGTTCTTTCGTCCTGATAGTGCACTAAAGAACTTAGTGTAGATCACAGCAACGGTACCTGCCTGCAAGATTGCCGTTGAAGGGGAAGTTTTAGGATGGTAGCGTTATATATCCGCCTAAAATATCGCCAATAGTTCTACTTTTCCCTAAATAGTGCAATACCGCAACCACCAGGCAGACCAGTGCGTCTAACTTGTCCTCGTTTTGCTTAAGCTGCACACCTCTTAACGTGTTAATTTCAGCAATTGTTAACGCGACTGAACCAGCATTACAGAGCTGCAACGAAAAAGGTAACCTTTTCCCGATGGCCAATAAGTGACTCGCCAGTAAAAATTGCCCCGCTTTGCGCTCAGCCACATTGCCTTTTTTGTAAGCCAGTCGATATTCCAGGTTGAACAACTCAATAATGGCGGGGTGCGGATAAACCTCAATTTGCCATTGATTGCCAACAATATGCTCGTAATTCATTGTTTGTAATTGCTGAGACAACAGCACACTGGTCGCTTTAGGGAATAAGGTTAAATTGGCGGTGTGACAGCTTGCACCTTTTGCACCATACAACTTACCAATCTGCCGCTCGCAATCTCGCATTCCACTTTGATTTCTGATAATCAGAGGTGCATCGATGGCGATACCCACCGCATTGTAGTCTTGTACTTTGCGGCACAGTTCGTCGTTACTAAACACTTCACTTCCAAGATAATCGACATGCAGAGTGTTGTCATGTAAACGACCTAATGCCATCCCACTTGGTTTTATTCCATGCCACGCTAAGTCTATCCCTGCTAATCGTGTGCCCAACATATTAACCTTTCTGTACTTTAAAAACGTCAGCTGTATTTCTGCAGCCCTGACAAACTAACTGATATAACAACCGAGATTTACTCACCTTGGTATTCTGGCTTTTGCACACCTGGCATGGCCGTTTAAGAGGTGTATTACCGCCGCATTTGCCACATTGCACGTAGTAGCCATAACGGCCAGACTGCGGGCTAAGTGCACTGCAATCACCACAGTGTTTGCACTGTGCGGTTATGCTGTTGATATGTAATGGTTGCGCGGCAGAAACTGTCGAATCCCATGTATTATTAACTGCCGCAGGTACTACAACTGGCAGAGGCTCTGTGGTTGACGATGTGTTGCCAGGTGAAGGCCAAGCAGCATGGGCCTCATTAACGCTGTCACTTTCAATTTGTGGCGTGTTACCCAGCAAAAACTGACATATATGACTGAGCTCTTGCTGGCTAAACGTGGGCCGGGTGTCATATATCTTGCCGACAACGTTATAGAACTTTTTAAAGTTCATCTTCTTATCCAGCGCGTCGGCAATAAACTCAGACTTTACCAGCTTATCAGCAATGTCTTTAGGCGCATTGGAGCGGTCGATAATGGCATCGCTTGAAATAGCACAAAAAACGTCATAACAACGTGCACCAAGTCCTTGCTGAATACCTAAGAACTTACCGATAACCTTTTCGGTATTGGCACACAAGTACTGCTTTAAAAGCTTAAGCTGCAGTTCGGCCTGCTTAATCGGCGATGGCATGCCACTCCACTGCCCTTTATAGCTTCTGGTCCACTCGCCGTATTCATTAACTTTAACCTCACCACGAATGCTCTTTGACTCCACTACGATAAAGCCATAGGTATATACAATAAGGTGGTCTATCTGCGCGCTTTCGCCGTCATGCTCAATACGCAGATCATTCAGCACCATAACCTGGTCACTGTTCTTGTAAGCACGACGTAGGTAAAACGCCACGTCGTGCTCTTGCTTAATACCAGCATCGAGTTTGACGGATGCCGAGCTGGTTTGGGTTTTGTCTTTTAAGATCATGATGGTTTTAAATCAATATTTGGCCAAGCCAAGTTCGACAAGTAACAATGACAAGCAATGCAACGCTGTTTGTGCATCCTCTTCTGTAATGTCACGAGTGCCATGTTGCGCCTGGGCGTTAGGTTTAGCACGTGCATGCAAACGAGCAATAATATTGCTGCTATATTGGCTTAATGTGTTTTGAGACGTCGAGGCAGCTAATTTACTAAGTGCTTTGCCTAAATCTGGAATCGGGTCACCAATGGTAATACCCACCGCACTGGCCGCAGCACTGCGACAACTTTCCACCAAGTGAAATGGGCTTATTTTACGATTGGCTGTCTGCACCTCATCGAGAGTAATGCTAAGGCGCTGATAGTCTTCTGTAGACATCGCATTGGGTAATAGAACAGGTAACGAACCATTTGAACGGGTACTTTTCAGCGTTACAACAACGTCACCACCAAAGACTTGCTCAGCAGCAACCACTTTCCAGAACGATGCATACTCGCCATTACCTATAATGGCTTGGTTGTTATTGGTATCCGAAATGTAGTGATGCATTTTGTATGATTGATAGTGGTAAAACATTTCATCATAAGATTCACTTGGGTGTATTCCAGGTCTTTCGCTGGCCCTTACCGCATTACTAAAACACCATTCTTTCCTAGTATTTGGATAGCCGTAAATTCGCCCCCGCTTAATGCCTGCAGCCGGCTCATATATATCCTCAAGAAATAAAAAGCCCGGATATTCAGCCAAATCATCACAAGCGAAACGCCCCATGTCGGCAAATCTAATTGGCATGACTAATTGTGATGGAGAAACAGGTTTACCGTTGCCCGGCTGTTCGCCAACGTAAACCAACTTTGAGGTGTGGGCAATTCCTAGGACTGACACAGAAACTCCTTTTGCTGTTAACTATTTTTGGCTAATTCGACTGGATATGTTTCTAAACCAAACCGTGATATAAGCTCCTGTTCTAATTCGCGCTTTTTTGCTTCAACTTGACTCACTGCCTTAACTATATCTTCTAACTGATCTCGCGCTTCCCACTTTGTTCGACATGCTAAAATCACTTTTTCATGATGGCGTAATTCAAATGCCGAGTCATATAACGCCTTTGAAACATTAACAATTTCGAACTCGCCTGATTCGGGGTAAAAAAGATGCATAACCCTGCCTGCGTCGGCAAACATTTTAAAATCACGCATTTGCTCTCCTGTTAATATGTGTCGTTAGTCTTCAAAATAGTCGCTGTCGAACTTGGGTATTTTGACTATTCGGGTCGATACACCCACTTCATGATCGATCATCAACTCTGCCAGTTTGATACCGTCTACCAGCACAATACGCTCTACTGATTTAGCAAACTCAACGGCCTGAGCTGTATAAGCAGAGGTAGTAATAAACACACCTTTAGTAGCGCGCTGCCCCGCTAAGGCACCGTAAAAGCCTTGGTTTTCAGGCCGGCCAACACTGCTTTGCCAGCGTTTGGCTTGCACATAGACCTTTTCCAGGCCTAACTTATCTAGCGAGATAACGCCATCAATACCGCCATCGCCAGAGCCGCCTACCCGCTGCAAATCATTGCGGTTTGCGCCGTAGCCCATCTTATGTAGCAAGTCTAAAACGATGGTTTCGAAATAAGTCGGGCTAACTTTGGCAAGTGTTTCCAGTAAGTCTGCAGCTACGCTTTCACGCATTTCCTTTACTGCTGCACCTAAGCGCTCCTCCGGGCTCGATGTTTCGCTGGTTGTGTCACTTATGCTGGGTTTCGTGACAGTTTCAGTAGTTGATGTGGCTTCTTTTAACCGCACGTCCATATAACCAAAAGCGAGATCGGCAACTAGCCCCTGCGATAATGGACCAACGTTACTGGCAGCAAATATTTTTCCCTCATCAGTTAAACACCAAAAACCTCGTTTGGCTGAACTCGACAACCCAGCCCGCTTTAACCGGTCGTGCGCCCAACCTATACGGTTTTTATATACTTGCTGTGCCTGGCTGGGTAATAGCTCTGCACGCTCTTCATCTGTTAGCTGCATTGCATCAGCTGCAGCCTCATAAACCTCGCGAGCCAAAGCACCATCGGGACGAGTCGCTAAAAAACGAAGTACGGGTTCAATAAATTGATCATATGTTGGTATCGCCATTACTAAGTTCCTTATTATTCCCAAGGTGCCACGTAAATATCGAAGTAGCTTTGAACCTTCGTTGGTGTAATCCCCACACTTTCAAGAAACAGTTGCTGACCTGGCGCAAGTGGTTTGTCGTGTATATAGAACGCTTCGCGTTTATTTTCTGGGAATTTCTTGAAAAATTTTGCTCGTTCTATCAGTAGCCAGCGCAAGAACACTTCCGTGACTTCCAAACTCAAGCCAAAGATAAATAAATCATTCTGAAAAACCGCATTTAACCAAGTATGGCGGCCAGGCCATTTGCTAAATTCAGCTCTATAGAACAATCTGTTACCAGATTTGTGTAACATTGGCCGAGCGCGCTCAACTGACCCCATATAGTGCGATAAGCCTAAACGAATACTGCGTTTGTAATGCTGCATGCCATTGATATGCCAGATGGCAAACTCATTAGAAGTATCACTAATCGGTTTATCGGCGTAGTAATTACTCCACGGGTAAAAGTCGGTAAATTTGAGCGCTGTTAACCGATGCAGTTCAAGGCCTAACGAATCTGATAATGTATTTTCAAAATTAGTCGTTAGGATTGGGCATTGATTGTTCATGGCCCATTGAACAATTATATGATGGTGCTCTTTGGCCTGCCAATGCGCCATCCCTTTACAGAACTCTTCTTGCAGGCTTTTACTTGATTTACCCACTTTTAAGTCGAGTGCGTCATAGAATTCTGTTAACGAAATGCCCTCCAATGCCTCTTTGGTGACAGAACCAATATTATTTCGCCACAGCTGTAGCAGTAGCTGCAGCCAATTGCTCGTTCCATCGGCAGAGTCATAAAGATTGACGCCATTTCCGATAATCAGCGCCGGTTTAACCCCAGGTTTTCGTATAAGTGCTTTGAAATCCATATCCATATTTAAATTTCCGTTTTGACTTCAATCACTGAGCTTTTGCAGGCTATCTATTCGGGCAGCTCATGATTTTGCTTTGGTCTTTTTAGATAACTTCGCCCGCTCTGCCTTTATCCGCGCCAGCAACGCCTCGGCGCTATTCTCGCCACTAATCAGCTCGGGGTTAGCCGAACGCCAATCGGCGGTCAGTTCTCCGCGAAAGGCTTTGGCGAGGATAGATTGGGTAAGATTATTTACCCGGCTAAGCGCGGCATGGGCGGCTTGTTCAATGCGATCGGCGAAAGCAAATAGCTCTGCTACCCGGCGGACACAAAATCGTCTGGAACGATTTTGGACTGCTGCAAGCAGGGCCGAAGGCCGAGTATCAGGGATGATACGAGCAATTTCGGTTTGTGGTGTGCCAGCAACAATACGCTGGCAATAGTACGCCATCATCCTGCTTTGGCCTTTTTGGTTGGCTTAACCTTATCCCGCTCTGCCTTTATCCGCGCCAACAATGCCTCGGCGCTATTCTCGCCGCTTATAAGATCGGGGTTAGCGGCGCGCCAATCGGCAGTGAGTTCACCGCGAAAGGCTTTGGCGAGGATGGATTGAGTCAGGTTGTTTACCCGGCTAAGCGCCGCCTGAGCGGCGTGCTCAATGCGGTTGGCAAAGGCAAAAAGCTCTTCTACCCGGCGGACGATTTCGGATTGCTCTTCTTCACACTCGGGGATTAGTATTTCAATTGCTTTAACAATTCCAGTATTAAGATTGGGTTGCGCTGCTCCTTGATTAACGGACCGCAGTATTTCCGTCATCGAAAGCAAAGAATAGTAGATATAACTCTTTAATGGCTCTTCAACGTTTAATATGGCTACTACCCCGTCGTTAATACAGCCATTAATTTTAGAAATCTTAGGCACACCGAGTGTCGCGCCACTGTTTGTAAGTAACAGAGTTCCTTCGTAGATCATCCTACTTTTCGTACTTCCAAGCTCAGTTAAGTAATCCCCTGTAGAAACCAGATATTTAAATTTATCTTTCGTCAATTCTTTTACTGTTATCCAAGGAATGTCCCCACCAAAAAAATCTGGATGACCAGATGGACGCGGAGACCCACCTCGAACAACATTAGCTACATCGCCTATTTTTTTTACTATTCCCAACCGAATGTTTCGAGAAGCACGCCACTCCTCCGTTAACTTACCACTTACCGCGGCGGCGAGGACGGATTGACGGAAGCGTTTTAGGATCTCGGGAATGCGCTCGAGGCGGGTTTTGGTGTTGTCGACCTGGGCTAGCAGGGTGTCGAGTTTTTCGGCGATAACTTTTTGTTCGGCTAGTGGGGGAAGCACCAACGGCGCTTGTGAGAATTTTGATTTGTTTATTATAGTAACAGTCGTCGCAGACGACTCTGATACCATCCATTCCTTCAGCGTTCGCATTTGGTAATAAATGAACTTAACATCCACATTACTAAATGGAAGCACGCTATTGATTTGTTGGTTTGTTGCAGAACGTTCTGTAGTAATAGCACAACGTCCTAAATTACCAATACACGTGACAACAATTGAGCCTTTGGGGATAGTAGGTACTGTAGCCGCACCAAGCTCGGTTAAGTGCTCATCAGTGAATTCGATATTTCCCTGATCGTTAACGTCACCCGGTTTTATAAACGGTATAGCTCCACCAAAATATTCTGAGTTTTTCTTGCTTGGGGTCTTACCTGTGACAACTTCCCCAATCATCTCCAAATTTGTTGTTAGCCATTCAGAAGGTAGACGAATTTCACTCATCACACCGCCCCTTCCAGCGCTTTAAGCAACCCATCCAGCTCACTAAGCGCGGCTTCCAGCTCGTCTTTCGCCTCACGCGCTAAAACCTCTGGCTCGGGCAGATTGGCGGCATCGACGCTGTCTTTATCTTTTAGCCAGCTAATATCCAGCGAGTCAGCCTTATGCTCGCGGATCCAGTCGCGGCTGAATTTGCGCCAACGGCTGTGGGCTAATTTGCTGTCTACGCCTTCGTTTTCATCACTTACTGAAACTTCAACTCGCTCGGCGTCAAAACTATACTCGCCCTCTTCACGTGGGCTTTGGCCATTTGGGTCTTCGCCAAACACTTGCTCAAACGGCGTTAAATGCGCCTCGCCAAAGGGGGTGCGTTTACCAAAACTGGGCATATTGGTGCGCAGGTCGTATACCCACACATTTTCAGTACAGTTCTCTTGCTGGTGTTTGTCTTTGCTACTGCCTTTAGTAAAAAACAGCACGTTGGTTTTAACACCCTGGGCATAGAAGATGCCGGTGGGCAGGCGCAAGATGGTGTGCAGGTTGCATTTGTGCATTAAATCGCGCCGTACCTCGGTGCCGACACCGGCTTCAAATAATACGTTATCGGGCAGTACCACAGCGGCGCGGCCGCCGGGTTTTAGGTTACGGTAAATATGCTGCAAAAACGCCAGCTGCTTATTGCTGGTTTTATAGGTTAAATCGTCACGGGTATTGCTGGCCTCACCGCCTTTACTGGTGCCAAACGGCGGGTTAGCTAAAATAATATCGGCTCGGGCTAAGCCCTTACCGCTATCACCCAGCGCATTGCCTAAATGCACTACGCCCTCAGCGTCGCCTTCCATACCATGCAATAAGCAGTTCATTAGCGCTAAACGGCGGGTGCCGGGCACCAGTTCAATACCAACAAAGGCGTTATTGCGCTGAAAGCTTTGCTCAGTCGCGGTTAAATCATACAAGTCATCGGTATGCTGCTTAATGTACGCATCGGCGGCAATTAAAAAGCCTGCCGTACCCGCGGCAGGGTCTTGTACTACCTCGCCTGCTTTTGGCTTAATGCAGCGCACCATGCTGTTAATTAAGGCACGTGGCGTAAAGTACTGGCCAGCGCCCGATTTAGTCTCACCGGCGTTTTTCTCCAGCAAGCCTTCGTACAAATCGCCCAGGCCGTCTTTAGCGGCGCTAAACCAGTCGATTTGATCCAACGTTTTTATCATCTGCTCTAAATGGCGTGGCTCGCGCAGGCGGGTTTGTGCATCGGCGTATATGGCGCTGATTAGTGGGTCTTCATGTACCTGGTTGCCCAGTGCATCTTTACCGGTAGACAGGCTTAATAAAATGCGTTTGTAATCGTTTAGCAGGTTTATACCCGACTTGCCGTTTAAATCGGTCCAGCGGCAGCCTTGTGGCAGTGGGTGCTTTTTTAAGGTGCCGGCTTCGGTGTTTTCATGCACCATTTTAATAAACAGCAGCAGTACTAACTCGGTAACGTAATCGCTGTAGTTAATGCCGTCGTCGCGCAGCACGTCACACAGGTTCCAGAGTTTTTGTACAATGTCGTTGTTGGTCATGTTTTGCTCTATGTAAGTAAAATGGGCTTAACCATGGGCTTTTAATAAGGCGCACAATGGCTGATTAATATAATAATTGCCGCGACCGATTTTCTGCTTCTCTAAAAAGCCATGTTCAACCAACAGCTCTAAGTATTTGGTCGCAGTGATGCGGCTGACCCCTAACTCATCGACCAAAAACTCAATTTTGGTATAGGGGTGATGAAACAAGTTATTCAGTAGCTCCTGCCGGTAAATTTTCGGCAGTTGCTCACGCAAGCGGTGTTTTACGCCTTGCATTAAGGCTTTCATATTGGTGATTAGGGTTATGGTATCTTGTGCCGTGGTGACAATGCCATCAAGCATATACAGCAGCCAGGGTTCCCAGTTGCCTGTTTCGCGTACCTGCTGCAGCTGTGTGTAGTAATCTGCCTTGTGCATAATAATAAAGCGGCTTAAATACAACACCGGCAGGTTAAGCAGCCCTTTAGCCACCAGATACAAAATATTGATAATGCGGCCGGTGCGGCCATTACCATCATAAAACGGATGGATGCTTTCAAATTGGTGATGGATGATGGCCATTTTTACCAGTGGATCGGCATCGCACAGGCTGTCGTCATTAATATACTGCACCAGGTTATCCATTAAGGCTGCTATGTCGTCAGCATGCTGTGGCGGCGTATAGACCACCTCGCCGGTGCGTGCGTTTTTAAGTGATGTGCCCGGCAAGCGGCGCAAGCCAGCTTGATTGTGCTCAAGCTGTTGCTGCACCGCCAAAATATCATCCAGCCGAATCAGTCCTGTGCGCCTGACAATGGCAAAGGCTTGTTTTAGCGCAAAAGCGTAATCTTGCACCTCTTTAGTGGCCGGATTGGTTAAGGACTCCTCAAACACATTGGCTTTGTAAAGTTCGTCGTGGGTGGTAACGATATTCTCCACTTCCGAGCTATCTTTCGCCTCTTGCAGTGCCAGGGTGTTGATTAAAATGGCTTCATTTGGAATGCTGGCAGCCACACCTTTTAACTCTGCCAGATAGCGATGTGCTTCGGCCGCTTTTTTAAGCACCTGTCGGGTTTCCCACTGGGCTATTTCTGCGAGTGGCAGTAGAGGCAGAGTATTATGCATAGAAAAAAACTTTTTTAAGTAATGACTGGCTCAATATATATAAAAAAATAGAAAATTTATACATGTAACGACTCATATGTATAATAAGTGAAGAAATATATAGATGAGCATGCGACTTCCATGCTTCTATGCACTTTGTGTTGTCCAAATCGCATCACTTAACTCTGCCAGCACCGCGTCTAACTGATCATCCAGCACGGCATTAAGCCGCTTAGCACCACCATCGTTGGCAAAGCTGTTATTTACAAAATCGCGGTCAACCACCACTTCATGCACCAGCTGTTTGGCTAAGCGCTCTAACCACTTGCGCTGGTTGGGGTTAAAGTTGTGTTGCTGAAATAAACGCTGCATGGCCTGTGCTACACGCTGCTCAAACGGCAACAGTGGTTCACCCAGCGCAGCACGGCGTATATGGCCAATAATGCTGGCTGCGATGTCCTGATTGGTTTGGTTACGCACCGCGCTTTGCAGTTTGGCTTCAGAATAGCCTGCACCATCGAGTAATAACTTCACTTCTTTAAGCTGCTCGCGGGTAAGATCACGTGGTTTATTCACCACCACCGCCAGCGCTGCCGATTGGTTAAGCTGGGCTTTAATAAACTGGTTAAAGCTTTCTAAATAGTCTTCTGGCTTTTGGTATTTGCCATAGCTTTGCTCACGCACTAACAGCTCGTCATGGTGATCCGACAATACCGGTTGATACACTGAGCCGACCAGGCTGTTTACTTCATTAAGCTGGTTTAGCAGCCCGCTGTGTTGCTGAATAAACTGCGCAGCCTGAGTGGGCCCCAGTTGGCGTAAATGCGTGTGCAGGCTTTTGGGCTCGACACCCCACAAGTCTTGTAGTTCGGTAAGCTTTTGCTGCAGTGCCGGTTTGCTATCGGCCTTATTTTCGGCTTTGCGCAGCACGCGCATCACTTTTTGGCTTAGCTGGCTTAGCACCACATCAGCATGGCTTTCGCCTTGTTGTTCGCCAGGGCTGGCCAACGCCTGTTGCAGCTTGTCGGGTGTAGTAAGCTCGCCAACCAACTGCTCCAACGTGATGTTGGGGTCTTTCACTAACGGCTTCATGGTGTTCACGTCTTGCAGCGCGGCGTAAATATCCACCGGATCGTAAATACGAAACACGGTTTTACCAATGTCGTCACAACGGCGGGTGGCGCGGCCAATCATTTGCTCGTATAAAATGCGTGATTTAACCCGGCGCATAAACACCAGGTTACAAATTTTGGGCACATCAATACCGGTAGTGAGTAAGTCTACCGTAATGGCAATATTGGGGTAACGCTCATTTTTATACTGGCGGATAAGCTGTTCAACTTTATCACTCTGGCCGGTAATTTTGGCCACCGCAGCCTGGTTATAGTCGCCGTTGTACATGGCTTTAAAGGCGTCATCTAACAGCCGTTTTACCATATCAGCGTGTAGGTCGGTAGCGCAGAAGATCATGGTCTTTTCGTCACCAAAGGGGTCAAGCTCTTTGGCTAACTGCTGGCAAATAACCCGGTTAAAGTTCTCGTTAATCACCCGGCGGTTAAAGGCTTCTACATCAAAGTTCAGCTCATCTTCCAGATCTGAGGCTTCAATTTCGCCGGTTTGGGTATTAATAGCACTGACCTTGGCGCCCTTTTCAAACTTAATGCCGTTTTGGCTAAGCAGGGTTTCAAACCGGATGGGCGGCTCATGATCTATCAGCCAGTCATCAGCCACGGCTTCACGGTACGAATAGGTGTATACCGGTTTACCAAAAATTTCGCTGGTATGCTTGGCCGGTGTCGCCGTTAGTGCCACTTTAAAGGCATCGAAATAATCCAGCACCCGCCGATAACTTGATAAATATTGGCTGGCATCACGAGTGGCCAGCTCGCCTTCGGTCATCTCCTGATCCAGGGTATAACCGCGGTGCGCTTCATCAACGATAATGCAGTCGAACTGATCCAGCGCTGGCGGGTTATCGCTCATAAAGATACGCTTTACCATCGCCTGCACGGTAGCCACCTGAATGCGGGTTTCAGCTTCGGCTGCCATATCGCCCAGCTCAGCGATATTGTATATCTTAGAGAGGGTATGGTTTTGCTCTAGCGGTGCTTCGTTAAACGCATCAAGTGCTTGCTGGCCCAAGGCGGTGCGGTCAACCAAAAACAAAATGCGCTTAAAACGCTCGGCTTTTAAAAAGCGATACATTAAACCGATGATGGTGCGTGTTTTACCGGTGCCGGTCGCCATAGCTAACAAAGCAGTACGGTGGTTTTCAGCCAACGTTTTTTCTACTGCTTCGATGGCTTTTTGCTGGTAAGGCCGAACTTTTAAATAGCCAAAAGGTTCTTGCTTAAGTTTTTTCTCTGCCTCTTCTTTGCTGCGTTTTAATAGATCAAGTAGACCATCTGGCGTGTGAAAACTCTGCAGAGCACGCTTTAAATTGCTCGGCTCGCGGACATCACGAAACCAGGTCCCCGATTGTTCAGCCAGTTGTGGCACATATGGCCGACCATTACAGGAATAGACAAAGGGCACCTTGTAATGGCCATCGTGGTTATCTGGCCAGGCGACGGTTAAACCGGCCAGCTCCCAAGCCGCCGTTAGTGGCGATACTAGATTAAAACCACGGCTATAACGCTCAGCCTGATCAATCTTACCAGCTACATTAACGTTTTCTTTTTTCGCTTCCACTACCGCAATAGGCGTTAATCCGCAGAACAGCGCGTAATCGGCCCGGCCGCCCTTACCGTTTAATTTGGTGGGCCATTCGCTAATCGCTTTATTTTTACCTTTCTCCGGCCGACAGCCTTTTTGGTAGGTCAGCTCCTGCGTATCTACTTCCCAGCCAGCGTCTTTTAGCTGCTGATCGATCAAAATGCGGGTCAGTTCTTCATTCAGGCTAATATACTGGCTGGCGGCCTGCGTTTTTTGCTTAGCGCTACTTTGTTGCTTGGCCACCTCGTCACTGGCTTGGGTGGCAATTTGCTGCTGCAACTGCTGGATCTTCGCTTCATAGTCTTGCTGCTGTTGCTTTAATGCCGCTTCATGCAACGCCGCTTGCTGCGCCAACTGTTTGGCTTCTTCATCCATCGCCAACGCTAAGGCTTCATACTCCGCCTTTTCTTTCGCAACCAGCTCATGTAGTTGCTGGCTGCTATCGAGCTGCACATTGGCCTGGTTTAAATCGGCTTTTAGCTTTTCTATATCCTGCTGCAGTTGACGCAGCTGGCTGCTTGGGTCTGCCGGTGCAATAAAAGGCCCGGCTTTAAATTGGGTACCGGCCTTACCAAAGGCCTGATGAAACCACACCGCTAACGCCCGGGCGACTTTTAAGCCGTCTAAGGCCTCTTTGTGTTGGGTTTTAAACTGGTGGGTAGCTTTATTGCCTTCAATACGCAATATATGAAACAGCTCGCGCACACTGGGGTCAAACCCCAGCTCGCGATTAAGCTTGTAAAGTAAGTCTGCTTGTGTGGTTTGCTCGTCAAAAGCAACGCCGGAGCGCGCAGCCACTTCCTGCGCTATCGCTTCAGCAAACTGGCGCAGTTTAATTAAAGTGGTATTAGGGTCTGCGCTAAAGGCACGCTCAGCACTTTGCGCCAGCTGCAAAAAAAGCGGTTCGTATTCACTTAAAAAAGTAAAGTTAGACTGGTTTGCGCTTAAAACCTGCTGCGTCATAATCCCTCGTCGCAAGCTGATGATTTATCTTCAGATATGAAGATAAGTTTGTACCACTAATAGTTACGCATAGCAAGACTATCCCTATCTTTAACATTGGTTAAAGATAAATTATCGCAATCGGTCAAACTCCGGTTCGTTAAAGTAACCATAATCACTCAGCATGACACACGGCTATTCATTGGCATCCTTGCCAGCTTGTCCCTGTTACATCCTGTTGGCCGCATCCTGCAGCCTTGTCCATTCACTATGTCACTAACAGCGACATGTCATCCCTTGCTGCACATCTTAGGCAGTTTCCAAATTCACGCCATACTGTGCAGATACTCAGTGTATGTTTTTCAAGCAGGTTATTGTTGCTAAATTAAATTGTCATTCCTTTAATCGGGATAATGGCTTAGATTAATTATGCAGTAAGCGAGTTAATATGAACGATTTAAGGACAGGTACTACTAGAATGGAAACACCGAATACCGGCTGGCCGATACGCTGGGAACTATTAATGCGCTACCGGCTGATTGAAATAGTTGCGCTTTGGGAAGGCCGTTTAACCACTAATCATTTATGTAACAGCTTTGGCATTGCCCGCCAGCAGGCCTCCAAAGACATTAATGGCTATTTACGTGATGTTGCACCAGGCAATCTTATTTATGATGGCAGTTTACGAGGCTATAAACCCTCGGATACTTTTAAACCCAAGGTCACCAGCGGCCTGGCCGATGAGTACCTGCATGCACTGGCAAGTACCAAAGATTTCGCTCACACCTTTAGCCAATTAGATTTAGGCTTTGCCCACACTGAAATGCTGACATCACCACTTCGGCAGGTTAACCCGGACATTTTACGCGCGCTGGTACAAGCGGCGCGCGATGGCAAAAAGATCGATATGGGGTATGTGTCGCTTACATCCCCGGATGAAGAAAGCCGGATTATTGCGCCGCACACCCTGGTTTGTACCCCACTTCGCTGGCATGTACGGGCTTACTGTGAAAAGAACCGCGAGTATCGCGATTTTGTGCTTAGTCGGTTTCGCGGCATAAATGACATCGAAGGCGATGCCGATATGACTAAAGCGCAGGATGATCGCTGGAACAGCAAAATTGATATCGTACTCGTGCCGGACTCTCGATTAAGTGACTACCAAAAGGCAATTATTGCCGAAGATTACAATATGACCGATGGTAGGCGGGTTATTTCAGTGCGATCTGCTCTGGTGCCTTATGCGGTTCAGGCGCTAAACCTGGACTTGGCAAAAATTGAAGCGCGCCCGGAGGCGCAGCAGATTATGGTGGCGAACTTAGATGAAGTGAAGCGGCATGCGTTTTGATTAATATGTGTAATCAAAAGATACAGGTTAAATTTCCTCCGGCCGGTTAATGCTTTTCAAAAGCCGGCCGACAACCTAAGCTCAGGCAATGCAAAAAGGAGCCATCGCCATGAGCCAACACACAACGCCAAACGTGACTGAACAGCAAACCAATGAACTTCGTTACCTGCACAAGGTGATGCAGGCTATTCAGATTTTAGGCGAGCAGCCAAGCCTTAATGTAGTGGCTTACGGTAAAATATGGCGCTACGCCGATTTGCTTAAAACCGCAGTACGTTATGCTGAGCTGGCTGAGTTACATGGCTTTGATACCAGTGCGTTTAAACACTGGTTTAAAAAAGATATGGTGATATTTGCGCAATACGGTGTCGACTTGCAGGTTAGCTAACACCTCATCTAGACGCTTAAATGAAAAGAGCCCACGCTTTTGGCAGGGAGTCGGGATGATTCCGGGCTTCCTGCCCTCCACCCCTGCGGGCCGCACTAAAGTGCGTTCCAATTTGCTGAGGCTTTCCTGCCTCAGTCCTTCGGACCAGCACAAGCGCTGTCCAAAATTGCTCCTGACAATTTTGTGCTCCCGGAGAATTGGTCGAACCGAAGGGTTCTCATCAAGTCCTCGATCTCTGCCGAGTTAAATGAAAAAGGCCCATGCTTAAGCGACAGCACCGAGGGATTACCAGAACCATCCATGGTTCTGGCCCTTCGGGCCGCACTAAAGTGCGTTCCAATTCTCTCCCAGAGAATTGGTCGAACCGAAGGGTTCTCATCAAGACCTCGATCTCTGCCGCGTTAAAACAAAAGGCCCACGCTTTTGGCGTGGGCCTTTTGTTTTAATATGGCGGAGAGAGAGGGATTCGAACCCTCGTTAGGGGTTAACCTAAACACACTTTCCAGGCGTGCGCCTTCAGCCACTCAGCCATCTCTCCGGAACTTGCGTTGCAAGCGCGGCTATACTAGGGAAATTCCCTGCGCGCTGCAACTGTTATATCTATAACTGGATTTTTATGGCTGCTTTTTAAGCAGCCGGCACTTAGTTTGCATACGTTCTTTGTTTAGGCGTTGCCTTTTACCTGCATTTTTAAATCGCGGGCGAAATTCAGCATCCGGTTCAGCGGCACTAAGGCTTTTTCGCGCAGTGCGCTATCGACAAAGATCTCATGGCCGGTGGTATCAGTTAAAGCCGCCTCAATCGCTTTTAAGCCGTTCATGGCCATCCAGGGGCAGTGAGCGCAGCTGCGACAGGTAGCGCCGTTACCGCCGGTTGGCGCTTCAATAAAGGTACGATCCGGCATCTGTTGCTGCATTTTATAAAAAATGCCTTTGTCGGTCGCCACAATAAAGGTGCTGTTGGGCAGGGTTTGGCTGGCTTTAATCAGCTGACTGGTTGAGCCTACGGCGTCGGCCAGCTGTACCACGCTATCCGGTGATTCCGGGTGCACCAGTACTGCCGCTTCCGGGTACTGCTTTTTCAGCTCGACCAGGGCATTGGCTTTGAACTCGTCGTGAACAATACAGGCGGCATCCCACAGCAACATATCGGCGCCGGTTTGCTTTTGCACATAAGCGCCAAGGTGCTTGTCGGGTCCCCAGATAATTTTTTTACCCTGGCTATCTAAGTAATCGACGACATCCAGCGCAATAGATGAGGTTACCACCCAGTCAGCGCGGGCTTTAACTGCAGCAGAGGTGTTGGCATACACCACCACCACGCGGTCGGGGTGGGCATCACAAAATGCCGAGAACGGCTCGGCCGGGCAGCCTAAATCCAGCGAACAGGTCGCCTCAAGCGTTGGCATTAGTACGGTTTTATTCGGGGTCAGAATTTTTGCGGTTTCGCCCATAAACTTAACGCCGGCGACAATTAAGGTTTCTGCCGGGTGTTCATTACCAAAACGGGCCATTTCCAGTGAGTCAGACACACAGCCACCGGTTTCCTCGGCCAGCGCCTGAATTTCCGGATCAGTATAGTAATGGGCAACCAGTACCGCATTTTTTTGCTGTAGTAACGCTTTAATCCGGCTTTTATAGGCCAGCTTTTCGTCTGCAGACAACGGCACAGGTTTTCTCGGAAACCGGAAATCCTGCTCACTAAAATACAGCGACTGCGTCATAATACCTGCCAGGTTTGATAAAAATGGCGCGTATTATACAACGGTCGGTAGGGTATGAACAGTATTTAACAGGCTGGTGTTTGGTGGGTCATGATGGATTCGAACCATCGACCAACGGATTAAAAGTCCGCTGCTCTACCAGCTGAGCTAATGACCCACTTCGGTGTACTTGTTTGCGCGGTTTGGTGGGTCATGATGGATTCGAACCATCGACCAACGGATTAAAAGTCCGCTGCTCTACCAGCTGAGCTAATGACCCTAACCGCGGACGCATATCTTACTGATTTACGGCGCTAGTGCAACCGAAAAATGTTAAAAAGGCCACCTTGGCGGCCTGACTGCACAAAAAGCCAGCGATATGAAACAACAAAGCCAACCTGTTGGTTGGCCTGAAAGCTTACTTAAGGGCGTCTATCCGCTCTTGCGCTAACCGGGCAGACGTTGCCGAGGCATGTTCTGAGGTTAGCTGCCGGTAATATCGCAGCGCGGTTTCTTTATTATTTTCCCGCTCAGCAACCTGTCCCAGCTTTAACAAGGCATCTGGTACCTTGTTGGAATCTTTGAAATTTGCCACAACCCGCTCAAAGTGCGTTTTTGCTTTGGCCAGTTCATTGGTATTGTACAATAGCTGCCCCAGCCAGTAATGCGCATTTGGCGCGTAACCAGAGTCAGGATAATTTTGTAAAAAGGCTTCAAATTCTGGGATCGCCGCATCATAGCGTCGATCTTTCAGCACCATATTAACGGCTTTATCGTAAGCCTCGTTTTCTGACACATTTGAAGAATATGAAACAGTTGGCACGGTATTATCATTAGCGGAAACCACCGGTTGAACAGGTGTATTGTTTTGCAATGCCCCTACCCTGCGATCAATTTCCTGATATAAATCACGTTGCCTTTGCAGCATTTCGTCCAGTTGATAGGTGTGGGTTTCAGTCACCCCCCGTAACTGGCTGACTTCTTCAAGCAACACATTTAACTGCTGTTGCATCCGGATTTGACCCTGGGCCCGGGCTTCTACCACCCGCTCCAATGTTGCCAGACGTTGCTCCAGCGTTCCTGAACCAGGATTGGCCAGCTGCTGGTTTGGCGTGTTATTTCTGCCCAGCTCAGTAACCGGTGCCGGGTTAGCCCAGGCACCGGTACTTACTAAGGACAGAGCAACCCACAGTGTTTTACTTACTGTCATGATCACCCGTTTTCGTAATTATTTTATTAGTATACTAATACCGCACGACGGTTTTTAGCAAAACCGGTTTCAGTACGTGATCTGTCAACTGGCTTCTCTTCACCGTAACTTACGGTAGACAGCTGGCCACCAGACACACCCAGGTTTTGTAAATATGATACAACAGCCTGAGCACGACGTTCACCTAAGGCGATGTTGTACTCTGGCGTGCCACGCTCATCTGAGTGGCCTTCGATGGTAACACGAACGCTTGGGTTAGCACGTAAAAAGGTGCCATGCGCTTCTAATACTTCAACGAACTCAGGACGAATTGTTGAGCGGTCAAAGTCGAAATAGATGGTATTTTCCTGACGCAGTGCTTCCAGTTTCTGGCGCATTTGCTCAGCAGGGCTGATTACCGGTTCTGCAGTTTCAACCTGCACTGTCTCAGTGACCTGCTGGGCTCTTGATGCGTTAGCATCGTCAGCAGAAGTTGATGACGTTGAGCTACAGGCGGCTAAAGTCATCACAGGTACTGCGACTAATATAGCCTTTAACACTTTGTTTAAGTTCATTTTGTTGTCCTTAGTAAGTTAACCACGTTTTTGTTTTATAAAAAAGGTGACCAGGCTGGCGATTTTACCTGTCCATCGATCGCCGGCAGTCGGGCTTTAAAGCGTCCATCCATTGAAACCAGTGCTAACACCTGCGATGAACCATGCATGGTGCTGTAAATTATCATTGAACCATTTGGTGCAATACTGGGTGACTCATCCAGATTCGTTTTCGTCAGTACCTGCAGGAAACGGCTCTGCCGATCCATTTTCGCTATATGGTACTGGCCCTGGGTGCGATTCACCATCACAATGGTGCTGCCATCAGGGGTATAGGCGCCAGCCAGGTTCATCTCACCCTCAAAGGTTAACCGTCTGGTAGTGCCAGTTACTAAATTTACGCTATAAAGCTGGGGATTGCCACCTCTGTCAGAACTGAACACCAGCTCTTTACCATCAGGTGACCAGCTTGGCTCTGTGTCAATTGCGCGATGATTGGTTATCCGGTTTAATGCTTTGCTGGCAATATTAAGGGTATAAATTTCCGGGTTACCGTCTTTTGATAACACCAGCGCCAGACTTTCACCATCAGGTGACCACACCGGCGCACCGTTAATGCCAGGAAAAGTACTGACCACTGTCCGCCGGCCGCTGTAGATATCCTGCACGAAAACCTGTGCCTGACGGCGCTCGAAAGTAACATACGCCAGCTTGGTACCATCTGGCGACCAGCTTGGTGACATTAACGGCTCTTTAGAACGCAGTAAAATCTGCTCATTAACGCCATCATAATCGGCTACCACCAGCTGATATGGGAATTCGTTCGCCGGGCGCACCAGCACGTAGGCAATTTTAGTTAAAAACGCGCCGCGCTCACCTGTCAGCTTCTCATATACAATATCGCTGATCCGATGGGCATACTGGCGGAACTGACTGCCATTAATAGTGGTTTCCCGGCTATCAAGCACATGCTCGTTACTGGTGACCAGTTTACCGGCATTGAGCATTTGCGAATTAGGGCCGCTGTTGCCTTTTAACACGTCGATTAATTCAAAACTAACGCTGTAGCGGTCGATGCCAATTTCATTAATCTGGCCCATAACAATGGCCTCAACCCCCTCTCTGGCCCAGGCAGCATAATTAATTTCGCTGGCTCTGGCCGGTTGTTGTGGCATTTTAATCCGCGCCAACGGACTGAACTTGCCGCTTCGCATCAGATCAGCAGCCACAATTTCTGCCAGATTTTCAGTGGGCCGGGTTGTACCATTAAAACTGAACGGCAATATTGCCACCGGCCTGGCAGAGTCGATGCCTTCGGTTATTACAATTTCCAGTGACGCACGGGCCAGCACAGGGAACAGTAATAGTGTCAGGATAAGGGTCTTTTTCAAAAAATTAGTCATCAGAATTCTGGTGCCACCGTTAAAGTTATATCTTTCAGTTGATTATACACATCAGGGTCGGCAGACATCGGTAAAGTGCCTGCCCGGTTTACCGCACGTATTGCGGCTTCGGCAACCTGCCGGTCACCACTGACATAACGCACGTCTGTCACAAAACCACTGGTCGCCAGCCGGATATTAATCCGAGCTGTTTTACCACGCATGTTTTCATCCACTAATAAATTACGTTGTATAGTGTCACGGATCATCGCCGTATAGCGCTGTACCTCAGTTACCGCCTGCTGGGCTCTGGCCTGGCGCCGTGCTTCAGCTTCCCGGGCCAGTTGCTCCTGCATTTGCCGTTCCCGCTCGGCCTGTTCTCTGGCTTCACGGGCTTTACGCTCCCGCTCAGCCTGAGCTTTTGCGGCCGCTTCTTCAGCCTGACGTCGTTTCTCTTCTGCAGCTTTAGCGGCAGCCTCTGCTTTTTTCTGCTCCGCTTCCCGGGCTTTACGGGCCTCTTCCGCCTGTCTGGCTTTTTCCGCTTCAGCCTGTTGTTTCTTTTGAGCCTCTGCCGCTGCAGCCTTGGATTTACGGGCGGCTTCGTCAGCCTTGCGTTTCTCTTCGGCTACCCGCTGCAAGCGTTGTTCTTCTGCAGCGCGATTACGCTCGGCTTGCTGGGCCCTTCGCTCTAGCGCGGCTATCCGGTCTTCTTCCGCTTTTTTGGCGTCATCCCGGCTTTTCTGAATTTCCGCAACCCGCTGCTCCAGTTGCTTGCGGTCAATAGCCACTGCCTCAACGGGTGCCGGGTTACTTTCTACTGCCTGTTCGGTACTGATAGACAGCTCCACCGTTTTGCGTTTAAAGCTGATATTGGCCCCAAAAATCAGCAGCAGCAAAATAGCGACGTGTAACGCCACTGATTTCGCCAACGGCGCAGTCAGTGCTGGTTTAAGCGTATTAAACTTCATTATCAGTCATTAAACCCACTGCCGGCGCACCGGCATTTTTTAAAACATTAATCAGGCGTATTACCGCTTCATAACTTACCGCTTTATCACCTTTGACAATTACCTGTGTTCCAGGCTCAATTGTCAGCCAACTGGCAACTTCCACTTGCAGTTCGGCAGCCGTAAACGGCCCCTGCTGATTGCCATCTTTCTCGAAATAATACAAACCATCGCTATCGACTGTGGCAACCAGCGGCGTTTTGCCTTCAGTCATCTGGGCGATTGGTTCAGCCGCAGATTTTGGTAGCTCTACTTTCACCCCCTGGGTAATCAGCGGGGTAGTAACCATAAAAATAACCAGCAACACCAGCATAACGTCAATGTACGGCACCACGTTTATCTCGGCCACCATTCGCCGTTTTTTCCGGATGTACATCAGGCAGCCTCTGTGCTGTTAACTGCCTGGCGGTGCAGTATGTTTGAAAACTCTTCCACAAAATTGACGTAGCTGCTTTCCAGCAGTTCTACCTGATGCGAAAACTTGTTGTACGCAATAACCGCTGGAATAGCGGCAAATAAACCAATGGCGGTAGCAATCAGCGCTTCTGCAATACCCGGAGCTACCATTGCCAATGTCGCCTGCTGCACTGCGCCCAGAGCAATAAACGAATTCATAATACCCCAGACCGTACCAAATAAACCGATGTAAGGGCTGATAGAACCAACCGTTGCCAGGAAAGGTAAGTTGGTTTCCAACCGTTCCACTTCCCGCGACAACCCAACACGCATTGCCCGCTGCGCACCTTCCATTACCGCTGCCGGCTGTTGCCTGCTGCTTTTATGTAAGCGGGCAAATTCTTTAAAACCGGCTTTAAACAGCGCTTCTAAGCCATTAATACTCTGCCTGGCACTGACTTCGGCATACAATTTAGACAGGTCAACACCCGACCAGAATTTATCTTCGAATTTCTTCGCATCAGTCAGGGCTTCTTTCAGTACTTTTTTACGTTTAAAAATCATACTCCAGGAGGCAACAGACATCCCCACTAAAATTAACATTACGGCCTGTACTACAATACTGGCATCGAGTAATAAATGAAGAATGGAGATTTCACCTGACACGCGTTAACACCTCTGCAATTTCGGCCGGCATTGGCCGGGCTCTCATGGCCTGCTTATCTACACAGGCAACTTTTATTTCAGCCTGACAAACTAACTGGGCCGAAGCATTATAAATTTGTTGGGTAAAAATGATACTTGCTGATCTTAAGGTACTGATTTGACTCGATACCGTCAATAATTCATTAAACCCAGCGCTTTTTTTGTTATCCATTAAAACCTGAGTAACAACAAAGGCGATATTATTTGACAACAAAATGTCCTGCTCAATACCCAGAGCCCGTAACCATTCAGTGCGGGCTCGCTCAAAGAATTTAAGGTAATTGGCGTAATAGACGATGCCCCCGGCATCGGTATCTTCATAATAAACCCGTACCGGGAATTCGAAGCATGTTTCTGACATTTATAATCACATCTTAATTTAGTGCGTATGATAAATAGCCGGATTAGCAAACTCAATGGCTAACCGCAGCAGAAACTAACTATATTTATTTTCATCCCGCTATTGCTTTACGCTCAAAAAACAGACTCATCTGCGCCAGCGAAGTTCAATCTTCTGAAAAACGGGCTCTTTTTGTTTTAATGCTGATGTCAGCCACAAAAAGTAATCCGAGCTATCATCCACACTGAAACTTAATCACAGATGAATAAAGGCGTGCTTTTAATTCCCGCCTGAAAACTGGCTAATAAAGAGGCACTGTAATAATAGTTTCGCATTAGTTATTTTAATGCCAAGGCGTTAATTTTTCTCGTTTGAAGTAATTGCTCGAACTCATTAATATGTGCCCTGTGTTCTGAGCTAGCGCAAAGGCAAGATAAGAGGGTTATCTTGTTTAGTAAAGTTCACTTCGCAGTGAGACTGATAGTTAAGATTAGTTTTGCTGCTGTTTTATGCATGTTCCCTGGATTTATTGAAGCACTCCTTCAACTTGTTGCTTGCCCGCTCCTTTGAGCGGGCTTTTTTTTTATCCACGTCCCGGCTCGCACTACAGCGTTGTTGCCTGCATTAAAAGGCAAAACTCACATAGTTAACTATGCTCGTCTTACCTTTTAACTTGTCGCCTAGCTGTAGCACCAGCCAGTTAGTGGATAATTTGAAACTGCAGCGGTGTTGGCTGCAGCATCAACCAGTTAGAGAATTCGATGCGACAATTCATTCTGACTTGGGTAAGTCGAAACCGAAATGCTGATAGGCGCGTGGAGAGGCTATCCGGCCTCTTGGCGTGCGTTGAATAAAGCCCTGTTGAATTAAAAACGGCTCTATTACATCTTCAATAGTTTCTTTTTCTTCGCCAATCGCTGCCGCTAAATTATCTAAGCCAACCGGGCCGCCCATAAATTTGTCAATAATGGCCAGGATCAGTTTACGGTCCATGTAATCAAAACCCTCGGCATCCACATCCACCATTTGCAGCGCCTGGCTGGCGATGCTAACCGATACAGTGCCGTCTGATTTAACCTGGGCGTAATCACGTACCCGGCGCAACAGGCGGTTAGCAATACGGGGCGTACCACGGGAACGTCTGGCAATTTCTGTTGCAGCCTCTTTATCTAACTGCAAATTAAGATAAAGCGCTGAGCGTTGAATAATATCGCTTAGCTCATCAACTTTATAAAACTCTAACCGTTGCACAATGCCAAAACGATCACGCAGCGGCGATGTCAGGGCGCCGGCCCGGGTCGTTGCCCCAATCAGGGTAAAGGGAGGAAGTTCAAGTTTAATTGAGCGGGCTGCCGGGCCTTCACCAATCATAATATCCAGCTGATAGTCTTCCATGGCCGGATACAGTATTTCTTCAACCACCGGGCTTAAACGGTGGATTTCGTCAATAAACAGCACATCATTCTGTTCAAGGTTGGTTAGCAGCGCGGCCAGATCTCCCGCTTTCTCTAATACCGGGCCTGAGGTACTTTTAATATTTACGCCCATTTCATTGGCAACTATCATTGCCAGGGTGGTTTTACCAAGGCCAGGCGGGCCGAAAATCAGCAAATGATCAAGTGGGTCGCCCCTGCCGCGGGCCGCTTCTATAAAAATAGCCATTTGCTCGCGCACATGCTGCTGTCCGGTATAATCAGCCAGGGTTTTCGGCCGGATAGCCCGGTCAATTACTTCATCTTCACGGGTCGCAGTGCCCTGGATCATTCGATCAGCTTCAATCATCTTGGCTATATCATACTTTTAAGGGCAGCCATGATCAGTTGCTCACTGCTCATGTCAGCACGTTTCACTAGTTTAACCGCTTTACCGGCCTGCGCCTGACTGTAACCCAGCGCCAGTAAGGCTCCCAATGCATCTTGCTCGGCACTGGCCGGTGGTGCAAAAAACGCATCATCCCCCACCAATGTCAGCTTATCTGTTACCGGTGTATCGCTGACACCCCAGTCTTTTAAGCGATCACGCATTTCTATCACTAACCGCTCTGCGGTTTTCTTACCAACACCCGGTAATTTAACCAGGGTGCTGATGTCATCGTGCAACACACAATGTACAAACTGCTGGGCGGTCATACCGGATAAAATCGTCAACGCCAGTTTTGGCCCCACGCCGTTAGCTTTAATAAGCTGGCGGAACAGGCTGCGCTCGGTGCGGCTGATAAAACCATACAATAACTGCGCATCTTCCCGCACCACAAAATGGGTGTAAATGGTAGTCTCACTGCCCGGCTCTGGCAGCTGATAAAAACTGGTCAGCGGCAGTTGCACTTCATAGCCTACGCCAGCGACGTCCAGCAAAATATCCGGTGCCTGTTTTTCAAGGAGCACACCTTGTAAACGTCCTATCATCGGCCGGTTCTTCTTATTCTGGTTCGTTAAGTATTAACTGGCCCGGTTGGATCAGCGCCGGTTGGATCAGCGTAAGCGGCGACGTACCGTTTTACTGGCCTGACCGGCCAATGCCACCAGGCTTTGTTGAGTATGCCCGTGACATAACGCCACTGCAAGCGCATCGGCAGCATCGGCCTGCGGGCTGGCGCTTAACTGCAACAGCGAACGCACCATATGCTGCACCTGTGCTTTATCGGCAGCGCCAGTGCCGACAACGGCCTGCTTTACCTGGCGCGCAGAATACTCAAATACGTCAAGCCCCGCGTGTTTTGCTGCCACGATGGCAGCCCCCCGGGCTTGCCCCAGCTTTAATGCCGAGTCAGGATTACGTGCCATAAAAACCTGTTCAATAGCAAACACCGAGGGCTGGTTCTGGGCGATGATTTCTGACACACCGTTAAAAATTCGCAATAAACGCTCAGGCAACTCATCGGTACCTAAGCGGATACAGCCACTTGCCAGATAAACGAATTTATTTCCCTGCTGGCGGATCACACCATAACCGGTAAGACGGCTACCGGGGTCGATTCCCAGAATAACACTCACCGTCAGCTATGCTCGCCAAGTAATTCGTCACTGATCTCAGCATTATGGTAAACGTTTTGCACGTCGTCTGAATCTTCCAGCATGTCGATCAGTTTGAAAAAGCGGCCAATGTTGTCAGCATCTACCTGAGCGCGCACAGACGGGATCATATCAATCTCTGCATTGTCAGGATTAAAACCTGCAGCTGCCAGCACCTCTTTAATGTCGTTATATTGCTCCGGACTGGTAAACACCTCAATACTGCCATCGTCATGGCTTTGCACGTCTTCCGCGCCAGCTTCCAGTGCCGCTTCGAGCAAGGCATCTTCATCAATCCCCGGCGCAAACAGCAGCACGCCTCTGCGGGAAAATAAGTAAGCAACGGAGCCGGAAGTGCCTAAATTGCCGTTATTTTTTGTAAAGGCATTACGCACATCAGCAACTGTTCGCTTATTGTTGTCGGTCATGGTTTCAACAATAATGGCGACACCGTTAGGGCCATACCCCTCGTACACCAGCTCTTCATAGTTTTCACCTTCCGTTGCCCCGGCACCACGCTTGATGGCCCGGTCGATGGTATCGCGGGTCATATTTTCTGATAATGCTTTGTCAACTGCCAGCCGCAACCGCGGGTTGGCACTGATATCCGGATTACTGCGGGCTGATACGGTTAGTTCACGAATAATTTTGGTAAATATCTTACTTTTTTTGGCATCCTGGCGGGCTTTGCGATGCTTCATGTTCGCCCATTTACTATGGCCGGCCATCTGTCACTCCTCGCTTGCTCTGATAATCATGCGGCAGCTTACTGCCGCCGCAGGGTTAAACTTTCACGCTATTACTGTTTACTGACAACCTGAATATTTAATTCAGCCAGCTGAGCCGGATTAGCTTCACCCGGGGCATCGGTCAGTGGGCAGGCAGCCGTAGCTGTTTTAGGAAACGCCATCACATCACGGATTGACGTGGCACCCGTCATCAGCATTACCAGCCGGTCAAGACCAAAGGCCAAACCAGCATGAGGTGGCGCACCGAACTTTAATGCTTCGAGCAGGAAGCCGAACTTTTCGTTTGCTTCTTCATCACTGATGCCCAGTAATTTAAATACCTTGGCCTGCACCTCTGCATTATGGATACGGACTGAGCCGCCACCTAACTCAGTGCCGTTCAGCACCATATCATAAGCGTTCGACAATAACGTGGTATGGTCCAGCTGCCCGGTTGGTGTCGCCATAAATGCGGCAGTGTCCAGCGGCGCCGTAAACGGATGATGCACAGCCGTGTGGCTGCCATCGTCGTTCTCTTCAAACATGGGGAAATCTACCACCCATAATGGTTTCCAGCCGGGTACCGTTAATCCCAAATCGTTGCCCAGTTTCAGGCGCAGTGCGCCCATTGCCTCACAGACCACTTTATAACTGTCAGCGCCAAAGAAAATCATATCGCCATTAGCGGCAGCGGTGCGCGCTAAAATGCTCTGGACTATGTCAGCAGTTAAAAACTTCGCCACCGGTGACTGAATACCATCGATACCGGCAGTCACGTCATTTACCTTCATCCAGGCAAGACCTTTAGCACCATAAATACCAACAAAACTGGTGTAGTTATCAATGTCTTTGCGCGAGACTTTATCAGCAGCAGCCGGTACTTTAAGTGCCACTACCCGGCCTTTTGGATCATTAGCCGGGCCGGAAAACACTTTAAACTCAACATCTTTAACTAAGTCGGCAATGTCGACAAACTGCATCGGGTTGCGTAAGTCGGGTTTATCAGAGCCGTATAACCGCATGGCTTCGTGAAAGGTCATCTGCGGAAATTCACCCAGATCCACATCCAGTTGCTGTAAAAACAACTGGCGAACCATTTGCTCTGTCACCGCCATAACCTGCTCAGCGCTCATAAAGGAGGTTTCAATATCAATCTGAGTGAACTCTGGCTGGCGATCTGCCCGTAAATCTTCGTCACGGAAACATTTTACAATCTGATAGTAGCGGTCAAGGCCTGACATCATCAGCAACTGCTTAAACAATTGCGGTGATTGCGGCAGCGCGAAAAACTGGCCCTGATGGGTCCGGCTTGGCACCAGATAATCGCGGGCACCTTCTGGGGTTGCCTTGGTGAGAATTGGCGTCTCAACGTCTAAAAAGCCATTGCTGTCCATAAAGTTACGAACAAAACTAGTGACGCGGGCCCGGAACTTCAGCCGCTCACTCATCACCGGACGGCGTAAGTCCAGATAGCGGTATTTCAGGCGCTGCTCTTCGCTGTTGTCGTGGTTAAAATCCAGCGGCAGCGGCGCCGCTTTATTTAAAATGGTTAAACCGCTGGCGTAGACTTCGACTTCACCCGTTGCCATATCGGCATTGATTTGGGATGCCGGCCGTAACCGCACTTCACCGGTTACCGTAATGCAGAATTCGTTTCTTAAGGTGTAGGCCAGATCAAATAATTCTGTTAAATCCGGGTCACAAATTACCTGTACCATGCCTTCACGGTCACGCAAATCAATAAAAATAACGCCACCAAGATCCCGGCGCCGGTTTACCCAGCCACACAATGAAACCTGTTGCCCGGCATGTTGGGCAGTTAAAAAACCGCAATAATGGCTACGCATTAACCTTTCCTTCTATCTCTTTGGTCAGCCGCTGTAAAATGACCGCCAATTATATAGAAATAGCGCCTAATGTCACTGCCCGTTCATGAAAACTCTCGTTCGGTAAAACTGTAGCCATTTTTACCCTGTTGCTTTGCCAGGTACATTTGTTTGTCTGCCTGTTTGAGCAAAGCACTGCTGTTGGTCGCGTCATGCGGATAAATTGCGATACCAATACTGGCCCCTACCTGCACTTCACCAAAAGACAGCTGCAGCGGTTGGCCCAGCTTATAAAGTATTTTTTCTGCAACAATCGCCGCATCATCACGATGCAGCAGCGCTGTTAGCAATATCACAAACTCATCACCGCCAAACCGGGCCACCGTATCACTTTTCCGGATGCACCCTTCCAGTACCCCAGCCAGTTTCAGTAACAACTCATCACCAGCATCATGGCCATGGATATCGTTTACTTCTTTGAAACCGTCAAGGTCCAGAAAAAGTACCGCCAGTATCTCATTATGCCGGCTGTGTTGCTCAAGTGCCTGATCAATCCTTTCTTTTAGCAGGCTGCGATTGGGTAAACCGGTTAAATCGTCATGGGTGGCCATGTAGCGCATTTTATGCTCAGCTTCGCGCCGCAAGTTCACTTCCCGGCGCAAAAATAAGTTCCAGACAATAAATACGGCTATCAGTACCAGGGTGACAGCCACGACTTGCCAGACAATCTGATACACCCTTTTGCGGTCAATACCCTGGGTTATTTCAAAATCAAACCAGCGCTGATAAATCTGAGTTCGCTCGGTTTCACCAATGCTGCGCAGCCCCTTGTTTAAAATGGCGACCAACGGCTGATAATCACTGCGAACCGCCACCAGCGACGGATAATCTGGCAAATCGTCAATCAGTTGCATTCGTAAATTAATCGCGTTAGAGCGTTTTAAGGCTCGACTACCGGCCTCTACCGAATCCAGCACATAGTCAACCCGGTTAGCCTGCAATAAGCGCAGACCATCCTGTAAATCGCTGATGGTAATAACCTCAACACCGGGTACAATATCAGGCAAGTGCTCTGCCAACTGATAATCGCGGAAGATAGCAATTCGCTTAGTGCGAAGATCGCTGGCGCTTGTAACGTTTTCGCTGTTTATATGGCTTATTACTGCCCATTTCACCGACCAGAAGGGTTCAGTAAAACGAGCATAGGCTTCCCGTTCAGCTAACGGCGAAACATTGGCCACTAAATCGATATTACGCTGCTCCAGATCGATAAGGATCTGTTCAAACTCATCGTAAGGCTGAAGTTCAAACTGAATATTTAACCGGGTAGCCAGAATGCTTAAAATCTCCTGACTCACTCCGGCAACATTGCCATCCTCATCAACAAACTCCATAGGCGGCCAGTTGCTGATAATACCTACCCTGAGCGGTGTATGCGCGGCTAACCAGTCGCGTTCCTCCGGTGTTAGCGGAATCTTATTACTAAAGTCAGCAAAGTAGCTTTGTTCTGGCGA
Organism: Arsukibacterium indicum; assembly: GCF_019100565.1. Classification (GTDB taxonomy): domain Bacteria; phylum Pseudomonadota; class Gammaproteobacteria; order Enterobacterales; family Alteromonadaceae; genus Alishewanella; species Alishewanella indicum. Next base: position 330,701 of record NZ_JAHRID010000002.1, read on the forward strand.
GCTTACCCATTTTTTTTCGATGGCAATAAGTTCAGCCAGCGAGAACTGATTAAAGCCTTCTCTTATCTTCTCTGCCAGCTCAGTGTTTTCAATATGAGTAAACGCATACAGCGGCGCAAATATACGACTTGCCGGCATAACATCGAAGTCACTCGCCAGGTTAAGCTGCTGTAGCCGGTTTTGCGCAATCACCTCGGCCCCGAAAAAACCAGCTATTTCCCCGTCAATCGATGCTTGTGTCAACGATTCAAGTGACGGATAGCGTTTGAACGTTGCACCAGGATATTGCCGCTGCAACTCGGGCAAATAATTGGCATTATTAAAAATGCCAATGTTGCCGCTGAAATTACTGTCCAGTGCTGAAATACTGCTATTTTTCAGCCGGTAAAAAGCCGTACTGAAGCTATATAAATGGTAAGCCTTAATAAGCTGCGGGCTCATGTTTTCGATGTCTGGAAAGCCGATATGAGCATCAATCCGCTGATTAACCAGACTCGCCAGACTGTCACCAGAATTATCCGGAACAAAAGCAATACTGGTGCCGGTTTTCTCTGACCATAAGCGCCATAAATCAACCAGCAGGCCAGTGGCCTCCCCCTGAGACGATACATCCATAAAGGGCTGATTCAGCACGGATAAGCCAAGTAACAGCGTATCATCGTTGTCAACTTTAAAACCCAGCCACTTGCGCTCCAGTTCATTTAAGGTTGCTGCTGATACTGCTGCCGCATAGCTTTCTAACCGGTCGTTTAACGGGGAGTTTAACGGCACGCCAAATACCAGTTTGATAGCCTGCAACGGCAGCTTTTTGTATAGCGGAAACTGGTTATTTAAATCCTGATAAGCAGCGTAGCGTGGTGACAAACGATCCAGTGAAGCAAAGGCTTTCAGGTTACCTGCCAGCGCCTCATCATACATTTGAGTGACGGTCTGGTATTGTCGTAACAACGCGCCAGGCAGACGCTGATTCAATGTCGCAACATGACTGGAGTTTTCGACCACACCAATGGCAAACGGCATTAAATTCTGCAGCGTTTCCACTCTTAGCAAATCACGGTGGACAAACACATTGCTGAAAATGGTGATATTAATGTCGTACAGGTTGTAATCTTTGGCCCGTTGTTCTGTGTAGGCCATACCGCCGTGCAAATCTACCTTGCCAGCATTGAGTAGTGCCACTGTTTCTGGCCACTCGGCCATAACAAACTCAATATTAAACTGCTGCTGGCGGGCAATTTCGCGCCAGTAATCGACCAGCAGGCCATCTGGCCGGCCCTGCTCATCAACAAACATATACGGATAAGTGTCGTTGCTAAGTGCAACTTTTAAGGTCTCATTTGTTCCGTATGCCGCTTCGGCTGTTGCCCGTTCACAGATTACAAAACACAACAACAGGACAGCAGTACAAAATAATCTTCTGATCATGTGTTTAGACTGATAGTTAATGTCATATTGTTGTACCCTTACCGCCCGCATTGGTCAAGTTAAGCACAGTTCCGGATTCATAGCAGACTATTTTGTCGTGCTGCAGTTTGCTTTTGGCTGGTCGCAACAATTCAGGTAAACTAGCGCATTCAGATTTATATCGCGAGTTCAGCCATTCCCGCGCAGCACCGGTGCTTTACATTATGCAAAAAGATCATATATACGCCGAGCCCTTAGCTCAGATCCAGGATTTCCGCTTTGATGATCAGGTAGCAGAAGTGTTTCCTGACATGATTCAGCGCTCAATTCCGGGTTATCAGACCATCATTCAGACTATTGGTAAGCTTACTGCGCGCTATCAGCAAGCCAACAGTCATTATTATGATTTAGGGTGCTCACTGGGAACTGCCAGTCTGGCAATGCGCCGCAATATCAATGTCAGCGGCGCCCGTCTTATTGCGGTAGATAACAGCAAAGCTATGCTGGAGCGTTGTGAGCGGCATTTGCTGGCATTTCGCTCAGACGTTCCGGTAAGTCTGGAGCTGGCTGATATCCGTGATATCAGCATTGAGAATGCCGCCGTAGTGGTTATAAATTTTACCCTGCAGTTTCTGGCGCCAGAGCACAGGGATGCCCTGATCAACAAAATTTACCAGGGTTTAAAGCCCGGCGGTGTGCTGATATTGTCTGAAAAATTTATTGCTCATAGTGACACTACCAATACATTGCTGGTCGATTTACACCTGGATTTTAAACGGGCCAACGGTTACAGCGAGCTGGAAATCAGCCAGAAGCGTTCTGCGCTGGAGAATGTAATGAAGCCCGACACCCTGGCACAGCATCAGCAAAGGTTACAGCAAGCCGGCTTCAGTGAACATAGCCTGTGGTTCCAGTGTTTTAACTTTTGCTCAATGGTTGCAATCAAATAGGCCTGCCGGCCAATACAGGGAAACCCAATGCTTGATTTCACCCCTTTTTATGCAAAATTAGCCAGTAATAAGTTACATGCCTGGTTGCAAACGCTGCCTGCTCAGTTAGCTAACTGGCAGCGCCAAGCCCTGCATGGCGATTTTAAACAATGGCAAAAAGTAATTACCAACCTGCCCGCCACTGATGTCAGCACTATTGAACTGACCAACGCAGTGCAGTTTGGTACAGCAGCGGATATCAGCGAGGGCCAGGCAGAACGGATCCGTTTTTTACTGCAGCAGCTTAAACCCTGGCGTAAAGGCCCTTTTACCATCCATGGCATCGAGATTGATACTGAATGGCGTTCAGATTTTAAATGGGACCGTGTTTTGCCGCACATCAGCCCGCTGACGGGTCGCACAGTGCTGGATGTGGGTTGTGGCAGTGGTTACCATTTATGGAGAATGCGCGGGGCCGGCGCCCAATTCGTGGTGGGCATTGACCCGTCTCAACTGTTTTACAGCCAGTTTCAGGCTATTAAACACTTTAACCCTGATCCTGATGTACATCTGATCCCGCTGGGCATTGACGATATGCCGCCACTTGCCCAGTTCGACACGGTTTTTTCAATGGGAGTGTTGTACCACCGACGCTCTCCAATTGATTTTTTGCAGCAATTAAAACAGCAATTACGCCCGGGCGGCGAGCTTGTGCTGGAAACGCTGGTAGTGCCAGGTGACGAACACACTGTGCTGGTACCTGGTGAGCGTTATGCCAAAATGCGTAACGTCTGGTTTATTCCAAGTACCCTTGCCCTATGCCACTGGTTAAGCCGGCTAGGTTTTAAAGAACCGAAAGTGGTTGATTTAAATACAACCAGTCTGACAGAGCAACGGGCAACCGCCTGGATGGAAAATGAAAGTTTAATTGATTTTCTCGACCCGACTGACCATAGTAAAACCATTGAAGGGTACCCTGCGCCATTACGTGCTGTGATTGTTGCCACCATTTAGTTTAAGAAGGATCCAGTCTGCTATGCCCTACCGCCCCCGCTCAACCCTGGAACAATGGCGCATATTACAGGCCGTTGTTGATGCCGGCGGCTACGCTCAGGCAGCCGACTTATTGAATAAAAGTCAGTCATCACTTAATCATGCTGTTGCCAAATTGCAATCACAATTAGGGGTTGAACTGCTGGAGGTAATTGGCCGTAAAGCGCAACTTACCGATGCCGGTGAGGTAATGCTGCGACGCTCCCGGGTGCTAACCCAGCAAATAGAAGACCTGGAGCTGTTAGCAGACAATATCGAACAGGGTTGGGAGCCCGAAATCAGGGTAGCGGTGGAGCTTGCCTACCCGAAACAATATTTATATCGCGCCTTACAGAAATTTTATCCGCAGAGCCGCGGTAGCAGGGTTCAGATAATTGATACCGTATTAACCGGCACCAGCGAAGTCATTGTTCAGAAAAAAGCTGATTTAGTGATCGCAGGAGTGGTACCCAAAGGCTACCTGGGCGAACCTTTATATGTCAGCCGTTTTATCCCGGTGGTGGGCGCCGGCCATGAGCTGGCCCGCCTGGCAACCCTCGATCAGAACCAACTTAGTCAGTATTTACAAATTGTTATCCGCGATACGGCGCAAAAGCCATTAGAGAATATGGGCTGGTTAAAAGCCGAACAGCGCTGGACGGTCGATAACTTTAACGAGGCTATCGAAATTTTACAGATGGATCTGGGTTTTTGCTGGTTGCCCGACTTTACAGTGACCGAAGCGCTGGCAAAAGGCTCACTGGTTCAAATCCAGCTAAATAAAAGCTCAGAGCGGCTGGTACCTATGTCATTGTTAACGCCGCAGGAAGAGACACTGGGGCCTGGCAGTAAACAATTACGCCAGTTAATTCTGGCTGAACACCTTAAATAAGGATAGCTATGCAAACAACTGAAATAAGCAAACTGATGCAGGAATCTGCCCGCGATGCGGTCAGTTACGTGGCAGAGCAGCATAAGCTGCAGCTTGATTTTAGCCTGAGCAGCTTGCAGGAAATTGATGCTGTACTGGCTACCCTGCATCAGCATCAACAACAGCAAAGCCATTCTGCTGAGTTAATTTTTACATTAAGTAATATTCTTGGCGCCTACATAGGTGAAGTTTTTATCAGCAACTATGGCGGCAACTGGCACAGCAATACCGCCGATAACGCTGCACCCTACATTGCTGTACAACTATCGGACAAAGAATTCCCATTTGCATCAGTATGTTACCATAAAATAATGCAAGACAACTCCATCAGTGTTGCCGACTATGTCAAACAAGCTGCTGCAAATGTCATGCAGTAATGCTTTTGTCGGCGCCATTAAGCAGGTAAAATACGCGCCGATTCAGCCAACCAACCAAGCCAATCGAGGAAAGCCGTGAGCAAGCAAAACACATCTTTAAGCTACAAAGACGCCGGAGTTGATATAGATGCCGGCAATGCCCTGGTAGATCGGATTAAAGGCGCTGTAAAACGCACGACCCGTCCGGAAGTCATGGGAGGCTTAGGTGGCTTTGGCGCCTTGTGTCAGATCCCGGCAGGCTATAAAGAGCCGGTACTGGTTTCTGGTACCGACGGTGTTGGTACCAAGTTACGGCTGGCGATGGACTTAAAACGCCACGATGGTGTTGGTATCGATTTAGTGGCCATGTGTGTTAACGATTTAGTTGTGCAAGGCGCAGAACCACTGTTTTTCCTGGATTACTATGCCACGGGTAAACTTGATGTTGATACCGCTTCCGCTGTGGTTGGCGGTATAGCAGAAGGCTGTGTGCAATCAGGTTGTGCTTTGGTCGGTGGTGAAACAGCTGAAATGCCGGGTATGTACCATGGTGACGATTACGACATCGCCGGTTTTTGCGTAGGCGTGGTTGAAAAAGCTGACATTATTGACGGCAGCAAAGTTAAAGCCGGTGATCAGCTGATTGCATTGGCGTCATCAGGCCCTCACTCCAATGGTTTTTCCCTGATCAGAAAAGTACTGGAAGTCAGCGGTCAATCAGCTGACACTTTACTTGAAGGTAAAAGCCTGGCCGACCATTTGCTTGAACCAACCCGCATTTACGTTAAAAACCTGCTGGCGCTAATTAAGCAAATGCCAGTGCATGCACTTTGCCACATCACTGGTGGTGGCTTCTGGGAAAATATTCCGCGGGTACTGCCAGCTGACACCAAAGCAGTAATAAACGGCAAAAGCTGGCAATGGCCGGCTATTTTCAAATGGTTACAGCAGCAAGGCAATATCAGCCAGCATGAGATGTACCGCACTTTTAACTGTGGCGTTGGTATGTTGTTAGTGGTACCTGCCGACTCGCTGCAAGCCGCACTGGCTAACTTGCAAGCTGCCGGTGAAACAGTCTGGCATCTGGGCGAGATCCAGAGCGCGGCTGATGGTGAAGAACTCGTTATTATCAACGAATAGGGCTGTCGATGAAATCTATAGTAGTACTGATTTCAGGAAATGGCTCCAATCTGCAGGCAGTAATCGATGCCTGTGCCAGCGGTTTTATCGCTGGCCGGGTGTCGGCAGTTATCTCCAATAAAACGGCAGTATATGGGTTACAGCGTGCAGCCGAGGCAGGCATTGCAAACCACGCCTTGAGCCATAAAAACTTTGCCAGCCGTGACGCATATGATAAAGAGTTAATTACCCTTATTGACAGCTATAAACCCGATTTGGTGGTGTTGGCCGGCTTTATGCGGATCCTGACCGCCGGCTTTGTCAGCCACTACAGCGGAAAATTATTGAACATTCATCCGTCTTTGCTGCCGAAGTATCAGGGATTAAACACTCACCAGCGGGCAATTGATGCCGGCGACACTGAACATGGCTGTAGTGTGCATTTTGTGACAGAACAGCTTGACGGTGGCCCGGTAATACTGCAAGCCAAAGTGCCGGTGTTCCCTGAAGATGATGCCAATACTGTCGCTGCACGGGTACACGAGCAGGAACATCAGCTTTACCCGCTGGTTATCCGCTGGTTCTGTCAAAACCGTTTACAACAACGCGGCGATAAGGCATGGTTAGATAATAATTTATTGTCGGAACAAGGATATGCAAACGATGAGGACGAATTTTAAATGGCGCCTGCTGGCGTCATTGCTTTTAACCAGCCTGCTTACTCATTCCGGAATAACTTACGCTCAAACTGCCCCTGATCCACAAACTGCTGAACAATCGGCTCAGTTTCGTCAATTTTCTGCCGATTATCTGGTTTACCGTGCCGGCAAAAAGCACGGCGAAGCCAATCGCTATCTCAAATTCAAAAATGATCGTTACCAGATGGGCTACAGCAGTGACATTAGCTGGCTGATTTTTAGTGATAAACGGCAGGAAACCAGCGAGTTTGTGGTTAACAATGATAAAGTTCAGCCACTTAATTATGTGATGAAACGCCGGGGTACCGGCCCGAGCCGCCATTACGAGTTACATTTAGATCCGGCAAAAGAGCAATTAACTGTAGGTAAATCAAAGGAAGTTAAACAGGGCAGCTGGCAGGATGACTGGCTGGATCCGCTTAGCTATCATCAGCAACTGGTAATTGATCTGCGTGCCGGTAAAACTGAGTTTTTTTATGAAGTGTTAAATCGCAACGGTAACAGCAAAACCTATCATTACAAGGTGATAATGGAAGAACCACTGGCACTGCCTTATGGTACCGTGCGCACTTTACGGATTGCCAGAATGGATGATCCGGAAAAACAAGTTTACGCCTGGGTGGCACCAGAGCTGGATTATATGCTGGTGCGTTTATGGCGTGGCGAAGACAATGTTGAGCAATTTGATGTGCAATTACATAAACTTGAGTTTATAACCCCTTAGTTGCCCCCTCTTCCGGTTGCGCCTGTATGACATTTCTTAGCGTCAATACAGGCGCAACCGGCAACTCCTGGCAACAGCAGCTCCCTTTATACAAGTCACGCCAACTGAGCCAGCAGCTGGCCTTTCCGCGTATAAATCATTGTCATCATTTATTTGCAGATACAATTCTGAGAAAAGCCGGATATCGCTTGCAACTTTTTTCAAAGCAATCTAAGCTTAACAGTTAGTGGTCTGACCTCTTATTTAATTGGGAGTTAACAATGAACGTAGTCTTTCTAATACTTGCCATCGTCGTGGCAATCGGTGCTTTAGCTTATTATCGCGCCAGCTTAACCATGTTTACCGCTGCCATTGCTGCGTTATTAGTTGTTGGCAGTCTGACTGATACCTCAGGTATTGTTGCCTGGCTGATATTTTTAGCGGTAGCACTACCACTAAATATTGCCAGTGTCAGACAGCAATACATAACCAAACCGGTGTTAGGTTTATATCGCAAAATTATGCCGGAGATGTCGACCACTGAAAAAGAAGCAATTGATGCCGGTACCACCTGGTGGGAAGCGGATCTGTTTCGTGGCAACCCTGACTGGCACAAAATGCACAATTTCCCCAAGCCACGCTTAAGTGCCGAAGAACAGGCATTCCTCGATGGCCCGGTAGAAGAGCTACTGGCAATGGTTGATGACTGGCACAGCACTCATGAACGTGCCGACTTGTCACCAGAGGTTTATGACTATCTGAAAAGCAAAGGCTTTTTCGCCATGATCATCGCCAAAAAATATGGTGGTTTGGAATTTTCTGCTTATGCGCAATCTTGTGTGCTGCAAAAACTAACCAGTAAAAGCATGATGCTATCCAGTATTGTTGGCGTGCCTAACTCGTTAGGCCCGGGCGAACTGCTGCAACACTATGGTACAGATGAGCAGAAAAACCATTATTTACCGCGGCTGGCAAAAGGTCTGGATGTACCCTGTTTTGCGCTGACCAGCCCCGAAGCCGGTTCTGATGCCGGCGCCATTCCTGACTTTGGTATCGTCTGCAAAGGCGAATGGCAGGGTAAAGAAGTGTTGGGCATGCGCCTGACCTGGAACAAGCGTTATATTACCCTGGCGCCCATTGCTACCGTATTAGGCTTAGCCTTTAAATTGTACGACCCTGAAAAACTACTGGGCGATAAAGAAGAGCTGGGCATTACCTGTGCGTTAATTCCAGCCAATACGCCGGGCGTAAAAATCGGCCGCCGTCATTTCCCGTTAAATGTTCCTTTCCAGAATGGTCCTACTCAGGGCGATAATATTTTTGTGCCACTGGATTACATTATCGGTGGCGCACCGATGGTTGGTCAGGGCTGGAAAATGCTGGTTGAGTGTTTGTCTGTTGGCCGTGCTATTACCCTGCCTTCTAACAGCACCGGTGGTATTAAAGCTGCAGCAATGGCAACCGGTGCGTATGCCCGCATTCGCCGTCAGTTCAAACTACCCATCGGTAAAATGGAAGGTGTGGAAGAAGCCATGGCTCGGATTGGTGGCTATGCCTATATGGCTGATGCCTCAACGACTATGTCGGTTGGCGCTATTGACCTGGGCGAAAAGCCATCGGTTATTTCAGCCATTACCAAATACCATATGACCGAGCGGATGCGCACCGCCATTAACGATGCGATGGATGTGCACGGTGGTAAGGGTATTTGTATGGGTCCAAACAACTATCTGGCCCGTGGTTATCAGGGTGCGCCGGTTGCTATTACGGTAGAAGGCGCCAATATCTTAACCCGCAATATGATTATCTATGGTCAGGGCGCCATCCGTTGTCATCCTTATGTGCTGGCCGAGTTACAAGCGGCGCAACTGGAAGATGAAGGCGCTGCAATCACTGCCTTTGATAAAGCGGTATTTGGCCATATCGGTTTTGCAATCAGTAACTTCTTCCGGACATTCTGGTTGTCATTAACCGGCGGCATGTTCAGCCATGCACCTTACAACGATGCAACGGCAAAGTACTATAAGCAGATGAACCGGTTCAGTGCTGCGATGGCACTGATGTCAGACGTGGCGATGGCGACTCTGGGTGGTGATTTAAAACGCCGTGAGCGTATTTCAGCCCGGTTGGGTGATATTTTAAGTATGCTGTACTTAACCTCGGCCGTGTTAAAGCGCTTTAATGATGAAGGCCGGCAGGTACAGGATTTGCCGCTGGTGCAATGGGCCTGTGAAGACAACCTGGCTAAAGCCCAACTGGCACTGGATGAGTTATTTGATAACTTCCCTAACCGGGCAGTAGGTGTGGTATTAAAACGTGTGGTATTCCCATGGGGCCGTACCTTGCGTAAAGCATCAGATAAAGTGGAACATCAGGTTGCCCGTATTATGCAAACCCCTTGTGAAGCGCGTTCTCGTTTAGGCGCACATTTATATCTGACTAACGAACCTGGTAACCAGTTAGGCCGGGTAGAACAAGTGCTGCTGGATATTCTGGCTGCTGAACCGCTGTTTGATAAAGTTGCTAAAGCAGCCAATAAGCGTCTGCCATTCTACCGCTTGCATGAAGTAGCCGACTTAGGCCTGGAACTTGGGGTCATCAGTAAAGATGAAGCTAACAAGTTACGCTTAGCAGAAGAAGGCCGCTTATTCGTTATTAATGTCGATGACTTCGAGCCGGAGTATCTGGCAGCGGATAACAGCCTGACGCAACAGCCTAATGGTGCCGATGCCCTGAATGAGCAACAAGCTAAAAAAACCAAAGCGGCCTGATTAATATTGCCACTTTAATAAAAAAACCTGCCAGCTGGCAGGTTTTTTTTGCCTGATAGTTCAGTAAATTAATGCTGAGCTATCACTACTAATGCTCAGCTGTCAGAAGTTAACCACTAACGGCGCAGAGCATTGGGCGGTGCTATCAAGACATAAACGGTAAGTAGCACTGTTTACTGCCGGGTTTTTAAACTGATCGTTATAACGACCAGGCCGGCTTAACGTTGTTACCGGTGTATCATCCCGATATAGCGTTAATGCCTGCTCCGCATCACTGCTCCAGCGTAATTGCACCAATGTGGCGCCTGAGCGGCTACGATTAACCCGGATTAGCTCCAGATTAATATCCAGTGGCGGATATACCGGTGCCAGCTGCAGAGCCACAATTACCGGATCATGATCTGACGAGCGATAGGCATCCGGCGCATAATAATCAAATAGTTGCTGCTCAGTTTTAAATTCGGTGTTGTAATCAAGCGCAATAGGTTCATCAGCATTGATGTTCCATTTTGCCGCATCTGCCAACACATCCAGAGCATGTTGATTTAACAAAGCATGGTCAAGTGAGCCAACCAGGCCCTGAAATACATAGCCGTAACTGTCGGTTTTGCCAAGCACTTCAAACACATTGTAATAGCCAGCGGCTGCCAGTGTTGTGATAGGATCTTCTTTCGCGTAAGCGTTTAAATCACCGATAACCAGGGCCGGAATATCTGCAAAATGTTGCTCAGCAAAAATACCTATCGCTTCTGCAGCCCGGGTCCGGCTCAGATTGCAGTTGCCCTGCCCGTCGCCGGTATCGCCATCTGCTGAGCCACAACCTGAACCTTTAGATTTAAGATGATTAACCATTACCGCAAATTCAGCGTTGTTCTCCAGCAAGCGGAACCGCTGAGCTAACATCGGCCGGTTACGGCTATCATCAAACAGTGGCTGGCCGCTGCCATCAAGTGCTGAATTCGCAGAATCCAGTATCCGCGTTGCTTCAGCAGGCACCAGCAAATCTGCACGGTACAGCAAGCCGACGCTGATTTCATCTGTGCCGATAGGGCTTACCTCAGGCTGCACAAATTGCCAGTCCATCTGGCCCGTTGCCTCTCGCAGACCTACTACTAAATCGGCTATAGCTGAGGTGCTGGCAAAGCCATCATTTTCCAACTCCATCAGGCCAATTACTGTCGCATCCAATCCTGCCATGGCGGCCAGAATTTTCGCGCGCTGGCGCTCAAACTCGAGGGCAGAATCTGCACCGCGCGAGGTTGGGAAACCACCGCCTAAACCATTACCATTAAAGTAATTCAGCACATTAAAGCTGGCGACTTTGACATTACCATCAGCCTGCAGAGCCGGGCTCAAACTTCTGGGATTATCAGCGAGAATAGTCACTGGCGCGTTGGGCATAATCCGGTACTCATTAAATGAGTAATGTAACGTACCTGTCAGGCCGACCACAGAATCACCACCTCGCACCGGATTAGCTGCGCTCAGTCCCGGTACAGGATAAGGTACCAGTGCCGGATTTTGCACGGTGCTATTATCATCCAGAATAATCCGGTTTAATTGCTGCGCCTCAGCCAGGGCAATAGCCTCAGCACCCGGTGCCACCACCTGAGTTGGCGTGTAACGCCGGCCACTTGCTAAAGTAAGTTCGCCAAACCGGCCCAAAGTAAAAGTGTCGTTTACTGTCAATGGCTGGGCAAAGCTAACCAGCATACCTTCATGCGCTTCCCAGTTAGCCATATCAGGTACTGGCAGCGTTAATGCCGCAGCTGCCGGCAATGCCGACGTACCGCAATCAACGTTAGCAGCAATACCCGTCAGTTGAGTCATGGTAAAGAATTCAGCCACATTAGCTTGTAATCTTACCCGCTGGCCGGTAGCCACGGTCAGATTAGCACTACCGGTGTACACGAAAATCCCTTCCGAGGTCATCGGGTCATTGTCTTCTGTACCTGGCAGAGACTGAATGGTGAAGCCCTGCAATCCTGGTAAAGTTTGGGTCACTACGGCTTCAACCACCAGCGCCTGGCCAACTAACGGGCTGGCATCACCACTTCCCTGGATCTGATGAATGGGTGTATACGGTGCACCACAGCTTAAATCAAACTCCGGATCCGGGTCTATCGGATCACCACCTTCTCCGTTAAACAAACCGATATCACTGAAGTCATCCTGGGCAAAGCCGAGCCACTGATCTGCAGGCTCAAACGTATCAAAGGGGTTTGTATCATAGCTAACTGCAGCACGACGTAAGGTATCGTTAGCAGTGGTTATACTGCCCGATCCCCAGCTGCCACTTGGCCTGAAACCTACCTGGCCAATACTGTCTACCACCACATCATTCTTGGTTAATGTAATTGCATCATCACCATTCCACAGGCCGCCACCTACTGTCTGATCAGCAAGTAACAGCAGTTCTTCCGCTGCACTTGCAGAAGCAAAGACGTAAGTTGCCCCCGGGGCCAGTTCACCATTTAACGCAACGCTGACGCTGGCGCTGCTACTACCATTAAAAAATACGTTAATCCGATAATCTGCCAGATTAAGGCTGCTATCAGTCGGGTTATAAAATTCTAATGCCTTATTGTTTCCTGAACCTTCAACATATTCTGAGATGAAGAGTTCAGCATACGCAGTTGGAGCCAGCAGCATAGCAACACTGGCGGCTAAGATTGTTTTTTTCATCGCGGATCCCTGAGATTATTGTTATAAAAAAAATAAAGCGTCTTACCATAGCGCTAATTTATGTCACTTTCATTAACCTTTTAACAAACCCTCTATTTATTATTTTACATAAAGTTGTCAGCTTTTTTTACTAGCAAACACCGGGGTTTTCAGGTTTACTAAAGCACTTAAATTAAAGGAGTTTTTATGTTTAAGGTTAATCAGTATTTTGATGGTAAAGTGGCATCAATCGCTTTCGCTGGTGAGCAGCTGCCGGCCACTGTCGGTGTTATGGCCCGGGGCGAGTATGAGTTTGGTACCAGTCAGTATGAGGTAATGACGGTAATCAGTGGCGCCCTGACGGTGCAGTTACCGGGTAGCTCCAGCTGGCAAACCTTTAACAGTGGTGAGCAATTTGAAATTGCCGCCAATGTTAAATTTCAGGTAAAAGTAAACCAGGATACCGCTTACCTTTGTACTTATGCATAATAGCCCGTCATACCTTTTATTTTGAGTAGCCTATGCGCGGAATGCGAAGTGCAGCCAAACAACCTGAACCGCAGAAACGCCCTGAAGCATTACCACTAGGCCAGACCGTTGCCACGCTCTGGCCTTACCTAATGGCGTTTAAAGGCCGGGTACTGTTGGCTTTACTGGCCTTAATCGCTGCCAAAGGTGCAACCTTACTTATGCCATGGGCGCTAAAAGAAATTATTGATGCGCTTGATACAAATGTCAGTGCAGTAGTGGTCCTGCCGGCGGCGCTACTGCTGTTATATGGTGGTTTGCGCTTTGGCTCGGTGTTTTTCGGTGAACTGCGTGACGCATTGTTTGGCCGGGTTACCGAACATGCCATGCGCCAGATCGGCTTAAAGGTATTTAATCATTTACACAGTCTGGAACTGGCATTTCATCTGGACCGGCAAACCGGTGGGATCAGCAGGGATATAGAGCGCGGCAGCAATGGCCTGAGTTTTTTAATGCGCTTTTTAATGTTCAATATTGTTCCTACGCTGTTCGAAATTGTGGCTGTTGCGGTTATTTTCAGTCTGTTGTTTTCCCCGCTATATGCCATAATTACCGTTATCGCTGTTGGCCTGTATATCTTTTTTACCGTCTTTGTTACCGAATGGCGCAACAAGTTTATCCGTGAGGCGAATCAGGCAGACAACACCACCAACAGTCGTGCTATCGACAGTCTGCTTAATTACGAAACGGTAAAATACTTTAACAATGAAGCTTACGAAGCAAAGATTTACGATGGTTTTCTGGCTAACTGGGAACAGGCCCGTCTGAAAAACCGCTTAAGCCTGCTGGCACTTAACTCCGGCCAGGCATTTATTATTGCTGCTGCTATTACCAGCCTGATGTGGTTGGCAGCAGCTGAAGTAATGCAGGGCAATATCAGCCTGGGTGAACTGGTGATGGTTAATGCTTATATGATCCAGCTGTTTTTACCACTGAACTTTTTAGGTTTTGTTTACCGGGAAATTCGCAGGGCATTAACTGACTTAGAGAATATGCTGGGACTGCTAAAACGACAGCCAGCGATCAATGATGCGCCAGACGCTAAGACACTTAAGGTGATGGCCGGACACATTCAATTTACTGATGTCCGGTTTGGTTATCAGGCCAACAGGCCCATAGTTAAGGGCCTGAGTTTTACCGTTGCCGCAGGCAGCAAAGTGGCGATTGTCGGTGCCAGTGGTGCTGGTAAAAGCACCCTCGCCCGCCTACTGTACCGCTTTTACCCGCTGACAGGCGGCCAGATCACCATTGATGGCCAGGATATCAATTCGGTAACTCTTGACAGCCTGCGCCGGGCCATTGCCATAGTGCCGCAGGACACCGTGCTGTTTAACAGCAGCATTCGCGATAATATTCAGTACGGCAACCCCGACGCCAGTGCTGCTGAAGTTGACCAGGCCATAGCGCTGGCTCACCTACGACACTTTATTGATAGCCTGCCGCAGGGCGATGCTACCATTGTTGGCGAGCGCGGCCTGAAAGTATCGGGCGGTGAAAAACAACGGATCGCCATTGCCCGGGCCATTTTAAAAAAATCGCCCATTCTGCTGTTCGATGAAGCCACATCGGCGCTTGATTCAAGCTCTGAACAAGCCATCTTACAGGCGATGCGCGAAGTGGCCCGTAACCATACCAGTCTGGTTATTGCTCACCGGCTGTCAACTATCACCGATGCTGATAATATTCTGGTGTTAAAAGATGGCATCCTGGCTGAGCAAGGCAATCATCAGCAGCTGATTGCCCGCCAAGGTGAATACGCCAGAATGTGGCAGTTACAGCAACAGGAGACATGAGCCAGATCAACCCCTGCCCTGCAAAAGCGGTCTATGCTTTAAGCAACGGGTAAAATAAAAAGGGGGCGCCATGCCACTACAACAATTAAAACATAAATTATTAGTTCAGAAAGTGCAGTTAGAACGCCAGCTAAACGCCATTCATCATGATTTCCAGCAGGGCCGCAGCGCTGATGCAGCCGAGCAGGCGGCCGAGCGGGAAAACGAGCAGGTATTAAACAGTCTGGAGCACAATGCGGCAGAAGAGCTGAAGCAAATCAATATTGCGCTGCAACGGATGGAGCATGGTGAGTATCTGCACTGCAGTCGCTGTGGTGAGGACATTGGCGTGGAGCGCTTAAATGCCGTGCCCTTCACCACCCTGTGCATCAGTTGCGCCAATACACCTTTATAGCGCTGACTAACTGCATTTATCCGGGTTGCAACTGTTGCACCACAAACTCACAGAGTTGATGGCTGCTAAGCACGGTTTTATTTTGCGCCGTGTTGCTGCCGCCGGCTGCCAACTGCTGAATAAAGGCGTCAAGCATGGATACGAAACCGCGTTTGTATAACGTGCTTTGCCAGTCGTCTGCCACCAGTTGCTGTTGCCGGTTATCTGCCATCAGGTGACCCTGTACCAGGTTATCTACCTGCCAGTGCTGGTTATCGGCGAAATACTCCAGCCGTTCAAAGTTACCGCCAGCCAACCGGTTCATTGATGCTGACACCAGTGTATTGCCAGATTGCCAGTTTACCTGCACACAGCCCAGTTGCCCGGCGTTTACGCGGCCGTACACCACCGGCTTAAAGTTGCCACGGTTATGTAACGCGCTGGCATAGTGGGCAAAATCAAGCACATGAATAAAGTCATCATAGATAAAACTGCGCACATCGGCAGGCAGATTATGGCGGTTTTTCTGGTAATGCAGCTGAATTGGCGAGACTACCAGCGGCGGCTGGTACAAGGGCACATAACGGCGGTTAAAGCCGACAAACAACAACAGGTTTTTCCGCTCGGCCAGCGCAAGTAACTGCTCACACTCGGCCAGCTGATAGCTGAGCGGTTTATCAATAAACACCGCAATACCGGCATTGAGCAACTGCATTGCAATACTAAAGTGACTGTCGGTACTGCTGTGGATCATCACGGCATCGGGCCTGGCAGCAATTAACTGCGTAAGCTCAGTGTAACCCTCTGTAATGCGATACTGCTGCATCAACTGCTGCAACACCGCTGCTTGCCTGGTACATAACAGCGGAGTTATACCCGGCATAGCAGCTATTAATGGTAAATAAGCTTTACGGGCAATATCGCCAAGCCCTAACAGCGCAATTCTCATGCAGTAACCTTGTCTGAATTAACTGTAATCAGATTACGCTAAAGCGTTCGGTACAAACAAGGGTCAGCCAAGATGCTGCCGGAAAAACGCCAGTGTGCGCTGCCACGCCAGTTCGGCCATTTCTTTATTGTAGCGGGCAGTAGAGTCGTTATGAAAACCATGATGCGAATCTGGATAACGGTGCACAGTAAATGTCTTATTATGTTGTTGCAGCAACGCTTCGGCCTCAGGCCACCTTGCATTCACCCGCTCATCGAGCTCGCCCAGCTGCACCAACAGTGGTGCTTTAATATCCGCGATTTTATCTGCAGGTGGTGGTGAACCATAGAAAGGAACGCCGGCATCCACCACATCCGGTAATTCAGCTGCCAGTAAGCCCGTCATGGCGCCGCCAAAGCAAAAACCGACGACGCCCAGTTTGCCAGTGGTGCCTTCAAGCTTATTCAACCACTTTGCTGCCGCTTTTAAATCGGCAATAATTTTCTGGCTATCAATACTGCGCTGCATTTGCCGGCCGTCATCGTCATTGCCAGGGTAGCCACCAAGTGGCCAAAGCGCATCGGGCGCAAAAGCAATAAAGCCGGCCTTGGCCAGGCGCCGCGCCACATCTTCAATATACGGGTTTAAACCCCGGTTTTCGTGAATAACCAGCACTGCAGGCAATTTTGCAACTGACTTTGCCGGCTTAACTAAATAACCGCGGCCTTCTCCATGCCCCTCTGGTGACGGAAACGTCTGATAGGTTGCCATGATATCAGGGTCATTAAACGACACTTGCTCAGCCAACGCATAGTTCGGCAGTAAGCTACCCAGAATACTGGCCGCTGTAGCAGTACCAATAGCCAGGCCGCCAACAGCGGTTAGAAAATCCCGCCTGGTTATCATGCCATGCGCATATTTGTCATATAATTCATACGCTTTTTCTGGTATCGCTACCGATTGCACTTTTTTATTGTTATTCATTTTTTTGTTCCTGGTTTGCCGTTTATCTAATAGCAGATAGCCATAACCTACCAACTTGATTCGGCTACGCTATACCGGCGTGAAAAGTTTAGTATAACAGCTGAAAAATAGTTCATGCCGGCCCCCCGTGCTGGCTGGCAAATAACACTGCAACTGATATGCTATACAGCACTCTTGGCATCCTTGGAAACCTTATGTTACTGGCAGTGTTAGCGTTAATCTCCGGCCTGGCGTTATTAGTCTGGAGTGCCGATCGTTTTGTTGATGGTGCCGCCGCCGCGGCCCGTTATGGTGGCATGCCACCGTTATTAATTGGCATGCTGGTGGTAGGCTTTGGTACCTCAGCTCCGGAAATGGTGGTCTCTGCCATGGCTGCCGCTGATGGCAACCCCGCTCTGGCGTTGGGTAACGCCTATGGCTCCAACATTACCAATATTGCGCTGATTATTGGTTTAGTTGCGCTAATAAGCCCCATTAATGTCCACTCCCAGGTCCTGAAAAAAGAATTACCGTTACTGCTGGCTATTACCTTGTTTGCCGGCTGGCAACTGTTTGATCATCAGCTTAGCCGTTTCGATGCCTGGTGTTTGCTGGCTGTATTCGCCGCGGTTATGGCCTGGTCAGTCTGGCAAGGTATGCGCAACCCACAAGATGCGCTGGCAGCCGACGTTGACACTGAGTTGAGCGGTAACAGCATGACCTTAAAACAAGCCCTGCTCTGGCTGGTGCTGGGCCTGGTACTGCTGATTGTGGCTTCACGTTTTCTGGTCTATGGTGCCGTGTATATTGCGCAGGGCCTGGGAGTCAGCGATCTGGTGATTGGCCTGACTGTGGTAGCCGTTGGAACGTCGTTACCAGAACTGGCCTCGTCATTAATGGCGATTAAAAAAGGCGAGCATGATATCGCTCTTGGCAATATTATTGGCTCAAACCTGTTCAATACCTTAGCCGTTGTGGGTATTGCCGCATTGATACAGCCAATGACTGTCGATTCACTGGTACTCAGCCGCGACTGGACTCTGATGTTCGGCTTAACAGTGGCATTGCTGGTGCTGGGAATTGGCATCAAAAAAGCGGGCCGGATCAACCGGCTGGAAGGCGCTTTACTGCTGGCGGTATTTTTTGGCTACACCGGTTATTTAATCAGCACCGCGTTCTGATACCTCCCCTATTTCTGTGTGGCTGATGTCTTACATTAGTCGCACAGAAAACTCTGCTTACAGTTTTCTGACACCAGTTCCCGCTCCTCTGTGCTATTACTTGTTGGAATTAAAATGCCAACATCACAATAAAAACTCAGGGGATACTCATGTTTAAACCGAAAAAACTGGCGATGCTCTGCTGCATTGGTCTTGGTCTGACTGCTGCCACAGCCGCAGCCGCAAATGACGGCACCCGTCTGCTGCAACAACCTGATATCTCTGCAAATCATCTGGCCTTTGTTTACGGTGGCGATATCTGGTTAACTGACCGCAATGGCCAGAATCCACGCCAGCTTACCAGCGATCCGGCCAGTGAATTTGCGCCATCGTTCTCACCTGACGGTAACTGGATTGCCTTCTCTGCCAGCTATAACAACAACACAGATGTCTATGTAATGCCGGCAACCGGTGGCCCGGCTACCCGACTGACTTTTCACCCATCTGCCGATACCGTAAATGGCTGGAGCCCGGATGGTAAAAAAGTGTTATTTGCCTCTAACCGGGAAATTGCCAACAGTCGCAGCAATCAGCTGTATCAGATCAGTGTCGAAGGCGGTTATCCGGCTAAGTTAATGGAAGCCGTAGCCTATGAAGGGCAGCTTTCTGCGAACGGCAATAAACTGGCGTACCGCCCCAATAATATGGCCTACAGCGGCGCCAGTGGCTGGCGGTTACATCGTGGTGGCAGCACGCCACCGGTCTGGATTATTGATTTAGAAAAACAGCAGCTGGAGAAAATCCCCCACCCTAATGCCAACGAATTTAATCCGTTCTGGCTCGGTGATACCGTCTATTTTTTATCTGACAGGGATAATGTGGCGGTTAATCTGTTTCAGTATCGCGACAAACAGGTTAAGCAGCTAACCAATAATACCGACTGGGACCTGCGTAGTGCCGCTGGCCATGGCGACAGCATTGTCTATGAAGCCGGTGGCTATTTGCATCAGTTTGATGTCAGCAGCGGTCAGAGTAAGCCAATTAATATCAACATTGTTACTCAGTCAGCCCAGAAACGGCCACAATGGAAAGATGCCAGCAAAACCTTAACCCGTGCCCGGCTATCGACCACCGGCCAGCGGGTGGTAGTCAGTGCCCGCGGCGATATTTTCACGGTACCGGTAAAAGAAGGCACTACCCGCAACCTTACCCAGACCAGCGGCGTGCGTGAATTCGATGGCTTATGGAGCCCGGATGGCAGCAAAGTGGCTTATATTTCCGATAAAGGCAATAAGCATCAGCTGGTACTGGAGAACCAGGATGGCTTAAGCGAGCCAGAGGTTTATCCACTGGCCGACAGTGGCTATTTTAACCTGCTGAGTTTCTCACCTGATGGCAACCTGATTGCTTATCATGATAATCATTTAAATCTGTATGCGTTTAACCTGAAAACCAAACGCAGCCAGAAGCTGGATACGTCTTTGCGGCGCAACAATTTTAACGTGTCATTCTCACCCGACAGCCGTTATCTGGCCTACACCGTTGCTGGTACCAACTATTTCAGCCAGATAAAACTGTTTGATTTTCAAAACAATAAAGCCAGTCAGATCACTGACGGTATGAGTGAAGCCGATAATCCGGTATTTACTCAGGACTACCTGTACTTTACCGCGTCGGTTAATACCGGCCCATCGCAGGTTGGCCTGGATTTATCCACCCGCGAGCGCCCGGTGCGCAAAGCTATTTACGCTTATGTGCTGGCCAGTGACGGTAAATCGCCGTTGCTGCCAGAAAGTGGCGATGAGCCGGTAAAATCTGCCGCCGCCAAAGATGAGAAAAAAGACGATAAAAAAGGTAAAGGCGACGATAAACCGGCAGTAAAACCGGTAAAACTGGATTTAAATGGCCTGCAGGATCGGATTGTTGCCATTCCGGTCGCCGAACGCAACTACGATAACTTATCAGTGGCTAGTGACGGCGCGCTGTTTTATCTGGAGCGGACCCAGCCTGGTAGCAGCAACGAACTGCCAGGTACTGATGGCCGCAACAGTGCCACCTTACACCGGTTTGATTTTGAAGAGAAAAAAGCCGAAACCGTACAGCAGGACATTGCCAGTTATACCTTAAGTGATGATGGCAAAAAAATCTTAATGATTAGCATGCCAAATAAACTGCAGGTGGGCGATGCCAAAGCCAAGCCAGACGCAAAGGCAGTATCGTTAGCTGAAGTACGCAGCTTTGTTGACCCGGCAGCAGAATGGCAGCAAATTTTTGATGATGCCTGGCGCATGCAGCAGGAGTATTTTTATGATGCCAATATGCATGGCATTAACTGGCAGGCCATTTACGACAAATACCAGCCCATGCTGGCCCACGTGCAGCGCCGGGAAGATTTAAACGACGTGCTGGTGCAAATGATTGCCGAACTGCAGGTTGGCCATAACCGGATTGGCGGCGGCGATGTGCATCAGGAAGGCAGCAGTAAAGTGGGCTTATTAGGTGCTGATTTTGCAATTAACAATGGCAAGTATCAGTTTAAAACAGTGTATACCGGCGATCGCTGGAGCCCGTTTTTAAAAGCGCCGCTAAGCGTGCCGGGCGCCAGTGCCGAAGCCGGCGATTATTTACTGGCAGTTAATGGTAAGGATTTAACGGCCAGCGACAACGTGTTTGCGCTATTGGATAACACCCAGGGCAAACAAGTGGTACTGACCATTGCCGACGACGCCCGTGGCAAAAACCAGCGCAATATTACTGTTGAACCGGTAGCGAACGAAAGCCAGCTGCGGTTATGGCACTGGGTAGAGCAAAACCGCAAGCTGGTTAATGAAAAAACAGATGGCAAGGTGGCCTATGTTTATCTGCCAAATACTGCTGATGGTGGTTTTTACTTCTTTAACCGGATGTTCTTTGCTCAAACCGACAAACCAGCAGTAATTCTGGATGAGCGCAAAAACGGTGGCGGCCAGGCGGCCAACTACATTACCGAAATTCTGGCCCGGCCGTTTTTATCCGGCTGGAAAGACCGCGATGGCCTGATTTTCACCACACCAGGTGCCGGTATCTATGGCCCGAAAACCATGCTGATTGATCAGGATGCCGGCTCAGGTGGCGACTTCCTGCCGTGGGCCTTTAAGCGGCTTGATCTGGGTACCACCATCGGCACCCGCACCTGGGGTGGCTTAATTGGTATTTCTACCAACCCGCCAATGATCGACGGTGGCTTCCACGTGGTACCGTTCTTCCGCTTCTATACCCCGGATGGTGAATGGCGGGTAGAGAACGAAGGTGTCGCACCGGATATCGAAGTCGAGCTCGACCCAATTGCGGTTAATAAAGGCATCGATGTCCAGCTGGAGCGCGCCATAGAGCATACGCTAAGCGAGCTGAAAGCAAACCCGCCGAAAGATCACAGTAAGGCACCGGCTATGCCGACCAAACTGGGTTTGTAATTTTCAGCTTTAAAACCAAAAACCGCTGCAATGCAGCGGTTTTTTTCCGTCGGTCAGGAAACAAATATTTTGCTAACTTTTGCCACCCGCTGGCCTAAATAATGTGCAGTACGCACATCAGCTTCATCAACTGTACCACCGACAGAGTGTGCGATAAGGCCCAATTGTGCGCCCAGCCGATTAAAGCTATCAACCCCGTTGTTTTCTGGAATATCTAACCCAGACCATAACATGCCATGCTGTCCCGCGAAGACTTGCAGGTATTGCAACGTACTAAGCTGGTCGCCACTAACATTGCTACCAATGGTAAAGCCGGCAGCGATTTTATTAGCCCACAGTTGCTGCGACCAGCGCTCGCTGCTGGCATCGGCAAAAGCTTTAAATTGCGCCGATACGCAGCCCATATAAGTCGGTGAGCCAAATATAATGGCATCTGCACCATCAAGTTGTGCAAGTAGCGAGCTATTGCAAAACCGGCCAAGCTTAACGTCAGTACCGACAATCTCAGCCTGAATAACATTAACGCCTGCTACTTCAGAGGCGCCGGCCGCAACAGCCGCAGCCAATTGCCTGGTTGTCCCACCAACGGAGTGAAAAATAACGGCAACCTTTACCACTTTAATATTCCTCCACACGGACCTGGTCTTGGTTTAAGTTGCGCTCGGCCGGTATATCGCTCAAATACTCGACAAATTCCACTTCAAATCCAGCCGGGTCGACAAAATAAATGTTTTTCCGAAAAGGCTCCTCTGCTCCAGGTTTAGCGATGGCATAGCCGGCGCTAGTTAATCTGGTGATCACCGCATCCAGGTTACTGGTTACATAAGCAAAATGAGCAAAGCCGACACTATGGCCCGCCAGCTCGCGGTTATTGCCCTCACCGTGGTCGCTTAACGCTAAATAATGATAATCATCGCCAAAGTGCAGCCATTTGCGTGGTTTACCATACCATTCGCCCCTGCCCTCATCGCGGATTTTCCAGTGCGGAAATGCAGCGCGGTAAAAATGCAGCATGGCATCAATATCGGCTACCACCAGATTTACATGTTCTAAATACATAGCTTGTCTCCTTGCATTAATTCGACCGGCAGGTTAAAACCTCAAGCTAGGTTTAGGTAAAGTGTTTTTTAAGGTTGGCGTAAAAAAATTGCGGAGCAGAATATGGCAGAAGCAACCTGGAGTGTCGGGCGGGTAGCGAAGCGTTGTGGCGTGAACGTCAGCGCATTGCACTTTTACGAGCAAAAAGGCTTGATTAAAAGCTGGCGCAATTGTGGTAATCAACGCCGTTATAAGCCGGATGTGTTGCGGCGTATCTCTGTGATCAAAGCAGCCCAGAAAATGGGCATTAGTCTTGAGGAAATAAAACAGGCGTTTAATTCGCTACCGGATAACCGCACCCCGACTACAGAAGACTGGCAGTTGCTTGCCAGTAACTGGCAACAAATGCTAGATGCCAGAATTAGCTATATGCAAAAGCTGCGAGATGACCTGACCGGCTGCATTGGCTGCGGCTGCCTCAGCATGAACTCATGCCCACTGTATAACCCCGATGATGTGCTAAGTGCTAAAGGTAGCGGCCCGGTGCTACTGGACCAGTCTTCAGCCCGGCCTCAGACTTAGTGTTGCTCCTAAGCCAGATACGTCAAGGTCTTTTACAATCTCAGCCTGTTTTAAATAAACTAAAGTAGTAAGC
Source organism: Arsukibacterium indicum (assembly GCF_019100565.1). Taxonomy (GTDB): domain Bacteria; phylum Pseudomonadota; class Gammaproteobacteria; order Enterobacterales; family Alteromonadaceae; genus Alishewanella; species Alishewanella indicum. The sequence goes on from NZ_JAHRID010000002.1 coordinate 354,198, forward strand.
GCTTAAATAATAAGCTTATTTTATTTCGGCTTAAATATTGCTTGGTTTTTAACCAGCTACCTTAACACCCTTCCAAAAGCAGTACCTGTAGCTTACCCATTCCTGCCATGTCACACGTGGTGAGAATAACGCATACGTTGTATCGTTAATGTTAAGGAATATCTATGTCTACAAACTTAAAACTACTTACCCTGCCTTTGTTAGCGTTGTTTTTCATTGCCCAGTTCGCTGAGGCTGGGATTATCAGAACCAGCGGCAGAGGCGATTTAAGCCTCAATTATTCACAGGCTTTTTATTATGTTGATAACCAGTATTTAAATGAAGTAGGGATTATTGAATCGGCTTTTAATTTTGATGCCCCTTTTGCAGCTAACAGTATAGTGCGCGCCGTTGGCGGTGGCGGCCGTGGCCTAGGTTCCGTGCCGAATGACTGTATTAAAGGTTACACCCAGGACGATTTAGATAATTTAGAGCAGGAAATAAACTTTTTATACGAGGATTTCGATAACGGTTTAATTACTGAAGACGAATTAAACGCCGGGATCGCCGCATTAGAGTTTGCAATTTATGGCGAGCCCTGTGTCTGGGAATTTACTCAGGGTGATGCGCTATCGATGTTTGGCTTTTTCAGCCTGTATTTTGATACGCCCGATGTCAGCTATAACGTGCGCTGGTTAATCGATGACGTTTCCCTCGCCGGCGATATTAATACCGCAGGCGATCTGGTGACGCCGGATGGCACCATTAAGAACGGCTGGGTAACTTTAAATACCGCGCCAACCATGGCCTTTGCGCCGGGTGATTATATGGTGCATGCCGCTGTTGATTTATCGTCCAGCGCCGGCCGGTTTTTTATGACCAGTAACCAGCCAGGGGACGAAATAGTATTCGAGCAAAAATGTATCGAAAAGCCGAATCCTGACTTCGACCCGGACAATCCGGATGAAGGCATCGACCCCTTTATTGAAGTTTGTGGCTATACCAATGTCGACAGAAGCTCATCAGAAGTGAATGATCCCACGATGTCGTTCTTCTCTGATGGTGAGATATTGCGTATTCTGCCGGCCATTGACGGCCCGGTTACCCCGGTTAATGCTCCAGGGTCTATTGCGCTGCTTTTAGCAGGCTTATTAACTATGGGTTTAAGAAGACAACGTAAAACCCGAAACTAATATTTTCATTCTTCCATTTTAATTAAAACGGGCTAAAGCCCGTTTTATTTTTTAGGCAATGTTATTCATTAAACAACTTTAGCGCCTCCGCTTTTTGCCGCGCTAAATCATCGTCCAGAAACTGAATTAACTGCTGAAACTCCGGCTCATCAGCCAGGCTTGCCAGCAACGGGTCATACTTAGTCCACCACTCCCGCCAGCCAATATCAATCGCCTTGGCCAGCGCCTCAATGGCTTGTTCTGATTTGCCTTCCAGCGCATATATTCGCGCTGCTAAATAATGCAGTTCAAAATAGCTTATTGAAGCTTGTAGCTGCTGTGCTAATAAGCTCTGGCACTGCTCAATTAAACCTTGTGCTACTGCCTTGTTACCCCGTTCAAGTTCAGCCCAGGCCACCTCAATGGCGGGTGAACAATGCGGCATCCCAAACCGCTCTGTCTCGTCAACCAAGTCAAATCGATTGGTAAATAGCAGTAGCGCCTGTTGTTTATCACCAAACATTGCCTGATACCAACCCGCTTCAAAGCCAACCCAGTAATCATCGGGGTTGGCAGCCAGTTTAAAATCAAGACGTTTGAATAATTCTAAAAACTTTTCCTCAAAAACAAGAATGTGCTCCGTTGAAAATTCAATAGCTTCCTGCCAATCCGGATCTGATGACTTTGCTTTCACAATGTCAGTTAAACCAAGTTGCAACATAGGAAATGCTACTTTGCCAACTAACCGCTTATCATCTGGTGATAAATTAATTGCCTGGCGAATTTCCGTGATGGCACCCACTAAATTACCCTGACTAAAGTAGATATCAGCTAAGCCCTGATGTGGAAACGGTGACTGGGGGAAGTCCAGTTGCATTTGTTTAAAAATAGCTACCGCTTCGTCAAAGCGGCCAAGTTTGGTCAAAGTAACACCCAAGTTATAACTAGTTGTCAGGAATAGCGGGTCCAGCTCTTGCGCTTTCTGCAAAGCGGATAACGACTCATCGAATTGCTGCAATGAATTTAATGCAACAAACTTCCACATATAGGCAATCGCAAGGCTGGGATTTAATTCAATCGCTTTGTCATAATCACTTACTGCCGCGGAAAAATCATTAGTAACAAAAGCAATTAACCCTTTTACCGCATGAGCCTCAGCCATCTGAGGCTGGCGAGCCAACGCTTTATCAATATTTTGTTGGGCTATGCTGGCCGCTAGATCAGCTTTAATCACGCCAAAACCTGCTACACCTGTACCACCTTCTGCCAATAACAATAAGGTATCCGCCAGCCCGACATAGCCATTGGCATATTCAGGGTCCAGCACCACGGCCTGCTCAAATAACTGGCGGGCCTGTTGCATGGACTCGGTGGTTTGTTTGCGGTACTGCTCACGACCTTTTAAATACAGCACATAGGCATCGGCACTGCGGGTACCGGCCAAATTATCAAAGCTGCCGGCGGCAGCGAAGCTATCCTGTAATGTGTTGACTACCGAGCGGCCAATATCCCGCTCTAGTTCAGCAATATCGGTTAAATTACGGGCATAATTATTGCTCCACAGGGTGCTACCACTGTTAACATCGAGCAACTGTACCCGCACATTAAGCCGGTTATCAGTCGCCTTAACACTGCCGGTTAGTATCGTATCAACTTGTAAACGCTCACCTATCTGCTGAGCGCTTAAACCCTGCTCGCTTAAAAACTGACTGGAGCGCGACGCCGATACTTTAAAATTGGCGGCGCTCCCCAGTAAGCTGGTCATCTCTTCCGCTAAGCCCAGTGCTAAATAGCCCTGATCCTTTCCTTCGCTGTCATCAGTAAATGGCAACACCGCAATAGTGCTGGTACCAGCCTGGCTGGCGGCAGTTGCTGCCTGCTGCTTTGCCAGCTGTTGCTGCTCAAGTACGCCATAGTACTCAAGGCCTACATAACCACTTAGCAGCATTACCAACAGTAAACCGGCCCATTGCCGGCCACCCGGCGCTGCAGCGGGTTTGTCTTGCTCATTAGCACTTGCGGTGCGGGTAATGCCACCCAAGCTGATATCACAGTACCAGGCCAGATAGATAACCAGTGGCAGGCAGCTTAGCAGCAGCACAAACAGCGCTGAGCCAAGCAACGGATTCAGAGCCAGGGTACTGGTTAACACCGAAATAATTTGCAGCAGTAACCAGCTTAACCCCAGGTAAATCAGTACCGATTTGACTACTGCACGCCGTTTTAGCTCACTGAGAAAGGTTTTCAAAATAGAATAGACTTTAGAGGTGTCGAATATAATAAGACTAGTTAACAAAGCCTGTTTATACAACAGGCGCTGGTGTCAGCTTGCTAAGCAACCGTTATTCTGTCGTTACAACAAGCTGCATTGCTGTTTACCAGTCAAGCCGTGCTTCAAAGCTCATTTCCAGCACCTGATCTGTGTCAGCTGGCTGTGCCTTTATGTTCAGCTGAAAAATACGTTGTGAGCTGGCATCCAGGGTGCCGTAGTAAGAAATATAACCATCAGTTTCGGCTTTGCGCATGTCAATAACCTGGGTGTGCCCCAGCAGGTTTTCGTGCTCGACATGCACACTGGCAGCAACCGTTGCATCCTGGCGCGGCTCACTATTGTCCTGAATAACCAGATTCAGTAGCGCAAGATCAGGGTTGGGTGCAATGCCATATTTTTCTGCCATGTTCTGGTTTAGTATATCGGCACGGGTAATATTAGCCCGCAGGGTATAGCCGTCAAGCTCCATCACATGCCCTAAAGGCTTATCGGGTATCACCACCTCTGCGTTATTACCAGGTTCCGCCGGCGCAACGTTCTGTGCGGGACGCTCACAAGCCGTTAAGAATACAGCAGCGATAATAGTAGCGAAAAGATGCTTAGCTGATTGTACTGCTGCTAACATGCTGAATTTAAAACTCATCGGCAGCTCCTCAGGGTTAACGGCATAGAAAGCGAACTGCTTTCAATAGTGACCGTTACATACCCTAAGCATAGCTTAACATTGGCTAATTCGCTGGCGGTTACTCTGCTTTGTCGTCGGCGTTGCTACCAGAAACATCGGGCTTTTTTAATGGCAGACGTCCGGCTTTACGCAGGGCATCATGCAGCAGATACTCTATCTGACCATTAACACTTCTGAATTCATCATCAGCCCAGCGCTGCAGGGCGCTGAGCATTTTGTCATCCAGCCGTAAGGCAAACGCTTTTTTCGCCACAAGCGCCCCGACTAGTACAAGCTACCGGTATTTAATACCGGCTGCACATGATGATCGCCGCACAATACCACCAGTAAGTTACCTACCATAGCGGCTTTGCGCTCGTCGTCCAGCTCTACCACATTGCGCTCTGAAAGCTGCTCCAGTGCTGACTCGACCATGCCTACTGCACCTTCAACAATCTGGCGGCGGGCGGCGACTATAGCGGCTGCCTGCTGGCGCTGCAGCATAGCACTGGCTATTTCCTGCGCGTACGCCAGATGGCTGATCCGGGCCTCCAGCACCTGCACGCCGGCTTTGTTTAAGCGAGCCTGTATTTCATTCTTCAGTAATTCAGTAATATCATCTGTGCTGCTACGCAGACTGATATCGTCATCATTGCCGGCATCATAGGCGTAACTGGATGCTAGATGCCGGATAGCCGACTCGCTCTGAATGCTGACAAAATTCTCATAGTTATCGACTTCAAATACCGCTTCGGCGCTGTCGACCACTTTCCACACCACCACCGCAGCAATTTCTACCGGATTACCGGCGCTGTCATTGACCTTCATTTTGCTGCTTTCAAAGTTACGCACCCGCATCGACACTTTTTGCTTGCTATACAGAGGGTTAGACCAACGCAAGCCATTGTTAAGATCGGTGCCAACGTAGCGGCCAAATAACTGCAGTACTGCCGACTGATTCGGGTGCACCATATAAAAACCAAACCAGCATACCAGTACCACTATGGCGGCCAATGCAAACACGGCCTTTAACACGCCGGGCATTACTACCAGGGCAGCCACCATCAGCACCTGCAGGATCAGCAGCACGCCAATCATACCAAAGCCACCTTTGCTGTTAATCATTCGTTCTTTCAACATAATCAAACCCCATCAATGTGATATTATTTTGATATCACTTTAATAGATATTTTTAAAAAGGCAAGAAAAAAGCTCAATATTTCGGCGATTAACAGACAGCCACGCCACTCTCTCTGATCAGTTCCGGTTCTAACAGCGCTATTTGATTTTGACTATTGCATTCTCTACAAATGTAGATTAGCATCTCTACACGTGTAGACTTACTGTATGGTTAATATGTCTCTGTCTGATTTCGAACTGGAAGTAATGCAAATATTCTGGGAATTGAAAGAAGCAAGCGCTCCTGAAATTCATAAAATTATTGAAAATAAAAGAGCGGTAAAATACTCAACAGTAAAGACAATTATCGATAGATTGGAAAAAAAACAAGCTGTCACTCGCAGTCGCTCTGACGGCAGAATTATTTTTTATCTTCCAGTGATGGAAAAACAAAATGTACGCACTCCACTTATAAAAGAATTTATTAATAGAGTTTTCCTGGGAAAAAGCAGGCCTTTGGTTGCGCACATTATTGAGCAAGAAGAACTAAGCATTAAAGACATAGAGTACCTGGAGTCGGTATTAAGAGAAAAGAAGAAGGAACTCAAGTAGATGTGGAGCTACTTTTTAGTAAATATTTTAATATTTATCAGTGCAATTTCATTAATGAAATTTGTAAAGCTATCGGCAAAAGCGAATTACCTCATGTCATTATTCGCTATTCTTGTATGGTTTATTCCTTATAGCCTTATTTCGGGCTTTATCCCTGGCTCAGTATTAGCCGAACCAATTATCGTTTCATTTACAAATAGTGCTTTGTCCGGTACTGCCGCTGACATTTCCTCTAAACAAGTAAATATAGATTTCATAATTAAAATAACATTTAAAACCCTGATTTCGCTTGGGTTGCTCATTTTTTTGTATCGACTGCTTAGATTATATAACTGGAAAAGGAAGCTGTTATTAAGCAATGCACTAATGCCTTTGAATAGCCTCACTAACCAGCACAAGATCCCTGTTTTTTCAACACAATATCACTTGGGGGGATATTTGCTGGGAGTGCTGAATCCAATCATCGTTATCTCAGATAAAATACAAGAAAAGAGGTTTATTGATCTTATTATTGCGCACGAAAAGCAGCACTGGAAACGAAACGACAATCTACGGCTTTTAATTTTAGAGTTTTGTTCATGCCTTTTCTGGTGGAACCCACTGGTTGGAAAAATGGTAGATTTGAATCGCTTTTATATCGAAGTACTTTGTGATGAAGAAGCCAGCAAGAAATATGGCAAAGATAAATATATCAGTGATCTTTCATCTTTAACATTATTTATTGGTTTACACAAAACCAGTCAGTTAGCTTCAAATATTGTATCTGTCGACACATCAACCATCTCCAGAATTAAATTTTTAAAGGAAAACCGGAAAATGAACCTCAGCAACAAACTGTTTTTTGCACTATCAATCTTTGCGATGACAACCGCTATTTCATGGAACACGCTTGCCACGGCAATTCCAGACAGAGACAACAAACCAGCGCATTCAAACCCGGAAGAAATCGGTTCGTTATTAGCGTTTGACATAGATATTTTATACAACCGAGAAGCCTCAGGAGAATACCGTACCGAAGATAAGCACTCTGCTAAACTAGAGATTTGGTCAGAATTTGCAGAAAAAGTATCTTTCAAATTTAATGATGAATTTTCATTCAATTATAAAGCGACAGATCTTGGTGACGTAATTTTGCTGGAGCTGGAACTGGTAGAAAATATAAACAATGCAGCCGTCATAGTCGCCTCTCCCACTCTTAAGGTTGCTGTAGGTAAGGAGGCTGTTATTGAAATAGATAATCCAGACATAAGCCAAAGTGCGTATAAAATAAAGGCGATTCCTTACAAAAAGGCCAGGCCGACCAAGTAAGCTCTAGCTTTTGGGATCCGGCAGTAAAATTTGGTCAGTCATTGGGCACAACGTCATTATCTAGTAACGTTTACTGCGTGTGCGCCGTGTGTGTTACCATCCTTCAGGCACAGAACATTGCCTAAAATAGCGAACTAACCTTACTTTAAGCTGCCCAATCTCCCGCTGGGCAGCGGAATATCAGGCAGCTTTGCTGCGCAGGAAAAATGCTACTATCACCGATGTAACACTCCCCATAATTGCGGCGCCTATCAGGCTCTGGACAATGTAGCTTGACAGATTAAAGTAAGCAGCAGCTTCATCAGCCGACATCATCTGCTGGCTAACCGCGTAAGCCTGAACATTGGCAAAGTAATCGGGGCTGATCACCGTATGGAACAACCATTGGGATAACGGGCTTAGCACTACTACCACCAGGGTTATCAGCAAACCGGCAATAATGCCCTGTTTCCAGCTCATCACCCCGTTATAATCACGCCATTTTTTCTGGCGCAGCGCCAGCACGTAAATAAGAATAGCCGGGATGGCGAACAAGTTAGTGTAAGTGGCATGGTGCTCAATATAAGGCCCGTGCAGCCCGACCAGATGTTCCAGCCACAGCCATAACAGCATCACCAGCGTAAAAATAATGCCCCAGCGTATTTCAGTCAGATGTTTTTGCATAACGTATTGTTCTTATTAGGTTAGACACAGCAGAAATATAGCGCTTTTTTCTGTAAAAGCCACTGCTGTTGCCTGAACCGACGCCTATTTAAACAGTGCGTAATGCCGCCAGGGTCTGCTCAATTTCCTGTTCATTGTTAATCAGGCTCGGGGCAAAGCGGGCGTATGACTGACGATACGGCGTACTGCTCATTATGATGCCCTTACCATGCATCGCTTTTACCACGTCATCCGGGGCCATGGTTTTATAATCAAAACATACCAGGCCTGATGAAAGCTCTGCCGCCATTGGCGTATGCAAGGTTACGCCCTTTATCTGCTGCAGGCCCTGCTTGGTAAGGGTGTTTAACTGATGAATCCGCTGCTGTACATTGGCTTTGCCAAGCTGCAGGTGCAGCTCAAATGCTTCGGGTAACGCCCAGCGATGTTCAAATGAATGAAAACCGCCCGGTGTCATATGTTCGCCCATTGGCACCTGGTCCTGAGTACTGCCACCCAGCCAGACATCGTAAGAACGGCTGAAGCTCGGGATCACGGCTTTACAGCGCGACCAGCCCCGATCACTACCCCAAACCACACCGGTGCCCCGTGGCCCGAAGATCCATTTGTGGGTGCCGGCAATAAAAAAGTCACAGCCAATGGTTGATACGTCAATATCTTCAATGCCAAAGCCATGCACACCATCGACACAAAACAGAATGTGATCAGCTTCGTTTCGTTGCTGGTTAACGTCGGCAAGCATGGCTGCAATAGCATGCACCGGCAGCTTCACCCCGGTAGACGAGTGCACCCAGGTAACCGCTACTACCCTGGTCGCAGCGCTGATGGCCGCTTTTAATCTGCTCACCACCTGATCGACTGACACCTGTGCCGGATTGTCGTATAGCGCTACCTGTCGCACCTTTGCACCGGTACGCTCAGCGCGTAACTGCAGCGACAAATCGGTAGAATAATGATCGTGTACCGTTTGCAGAATTTCATCGCCCGGGCGTAACTGCAAACCACTGTATACCAGCGCCAGGCCCATAGTGGTGCTGTCTGTCAGAGCAATGTTTTCAGCTTTGCCCCCCATATAACGGGCAGCGGCTGCGGCAATATCAGCATCGATGGTCATAAAGTGTTCATGCCAGTAGTCAGACGGATTAACATCAAAAGCATGCCGGTGCCGCGCTATGGCATCGGCAACCGGTTTAGGGTGGGAGGCCAGTAAAAAAGTAGCAAGGTGAATGTAATCATAACTTAGAACAAACTGCTTGCGCAGGCTCGTCCAATCGCCGGCTTTTAATTGGATTTCAGCGGCATTTTGCGTTGAGCCGGCTTGAAGTAATGCTGGTAAAGGCAGCAAGCTGCTGCCGAGCACTAAGGAGGATTTAGTCAGAAATTCGCGCCGTTGCATAATAACCACCGCTGGTTAAATTTTAATCAGTTTAGTTCAAGCTAAACAACACAGCAAATACGTCACTATAGGCATAGTGGCAGCTTTACAATATAAGGGGCTGAATGCTTTCAGCCGCTCCTTTATTTCAGATCAAACCCATTGCCTGCAGCAGGCTCGCGGGTAGCTAAAGGCTGTGATAAGCTAATTTTACTTTGTTTAAGCTGGCAGGGTTTACATGTTATGAGCGGCTTTACCTCCCTTTATCTGTTTGTTGAACGCACCTTTTTTGGCACCCTTAGCCGGAAAATAATCGGCAATATCAGCTTTTTAGCTGTTTTCTTTTTGCTGGCAATTTATATGGCCTACCCTGAAGATGGCGCTAACAGCAGCTGGTGGGCGTTACTGGTGCTGGGCCTGAGCGCTTTTATTTTTACCATAGGCTATATGCATTATTTATTTGTGCGGCCGGTATCCACCCTGGTCGGCGCGCTGCATGACACCAACCGTAAAGGCACTGATCTTAACTTGCGCCTGCCAGCCTTTACTTTTGATGAGTTCAGAACCTTATCGGAGGAATATAACCAGTTTGTCAGTCAGCTTGGCGTGCTGCTGGGTGACATTCACCAGCAGGCGCAGGAAACGCATCAGGTTAACGAGCAGGTTTCAACGGCAGTAAAAAGTACCCGCCAGCATTTACAGGACACTGAAAAACGCAGTGGCCAAATTCGCCGGGACAGCGATCAGGTACTGGATAATCTTGCAGACATTGTTCAGCATGGTGATGAAGTTAACCAGGTGTCAGGTAATGCAGTAGATAAAGCTAAAGTGGCCAGTGGCCAGATGCAGCAGCTAAGTGGCCAGTTGTCCGGCATTGTTAAGTTGCTTGATACCTTTGGTAACACCATTAATGGCTTACATAAAAACTCTGAAAACGTGCGGCAAATACTGGTGATGGTAGAAACCTTTTCTGATCAGACCAACCTGCTGGCACTCAATGCTGCCATTGAAGCGGCCCGCGCCGGTGAGGCTGGCCGTGGTTTTGCCGTGGTAGCAGATGAAGTAAGGACCCTGGCTGCCAAGGTCAACGATGCCACTAAGCAAATTTCCGGCTTTCTGAATGAAATGGAACAACTGGTAGGCGAAACCCGCACTGAATCACAAAGCCTGAACCAGCAAGCCCAGCAAGCACAGCAGCAAATTGCTGATACGAGTAGTGAATTCAGTAATTTACAACAGGAACTGCAGCAGGCAAAAAATGGTATTCAGAATATCAGTCAGACCGTGTTGCAACTGGAGCAGCGCTATCAACAGACCCATCAGCATTTAAGCGCAATTGAAAAAGTAACCACTGATGCGCACCAGCAAATGGCGTCGATTGATAAAGCAGCGAAAGACTTACTAAGCGGCACTGCCCGCACCCAGCAGCAACTGGGGCGCTTTGCCCGAAGCTAATGTCCAACCGCAGTTACTTGCTGTTGCCACCACTGGCTAAGCTCGCCGGCACTGCCCTGCATCAGTACCGGCAAGTCACGCTTATTCAGCTGATACTGATACATCGGGTCGTAATAGTCAGTTAATAACCGCGTTATCCACTGCCGATGTAAATTGATATCACCGCTTTGCTGTTGAATGGCCAATGCCTGACAGAGCAGCGTGCTTAGCTCGCTGTAAAGCGCCCCACCTAACCGCTTTTTAATCCTGGCCATTGCCTGCTGCAGCATGCTGCTGAACTGACTAAAGCCCTGTTCGGCGTATAAAGTCATGGCTTCGTCCAGTAAATCGATTATGTAGTCCTGCAGTATTACCTCAATCCGCGCCTGGAGTGACTCCTCAAGCAGCAATAAAGGGCTGCGCTGCATTGTCTGAAACAAGCTGTGCGGAATGTTGCGCTGGCCAATAAGCAGGCTTTCATCTTCCAGCAGTAAATAGGGAGCGTTAACTGTCTGCACTTGCAACAGCGCACCAGCCAGATCATTTTCAAAGCGGATTTGTGATGGTTGCGCTGCCAGCTTGCGGCCAAAAGCCGAGCCACGATGATTAGCCAGTGCCTCAAGGTCTACCGCCTGTAACTGGCGTAATAAGCGGGTTTTGCCGCTGCCAGTCGGCCCCGCCAGAAGCAGCACAGGCATGGTCGCTGCCTGATCAATAACTGTAATGGCGGCCTGACGTAATGCTTTAAAGCCGCCTTTTACTCTGGGGTATACAACACCGGCATCAGCCAGCCACTGCTGGGCAATTTGCGACCGCAGGCCGCCCCGGGCACAGTACAGTAAGCCATTTGGGTGCTTCAGGGCAAAATTACGCCAGGCGATCACCCGGTTTGCTTTAACCTCACCTTGCACCAGCTGATGGCCAAGCGCAATTGCCGCCTGCTGCCCCTGTAGCTTATAACAGCTGCCAATAGCTGCACGCTCATTGTCTGTCATCAGTGGCAAGTTAACACTGCCGGTAAAAGCACCGCGGTTAAATTCTACCGGTGCCCGCAAATCAAGTAGTGGCAGCTGCTGCCGCAGTATTTGCTGGTAATCATTTGCCAGAGGTAAGTCGGCAGCCATTAATGTTGCCATTAACCCACATTAATGCGGTGGCCTTTACCCCGCGAGGTCAGCTTGCCAATTGGCTGTAACACTAAATCGTACGCTAACGCGATATCGTTAAAACCCGCTGCTGCATCCGGGCTGACGGCCAGCAGTAAGCCGCCACTGGTTTGCGGATCGCATAGCAGGGCCTGCTGCTCAAGTGTCAGTGGCGAAACCTTAGCACCGTAGCTGGCAAAATTGCGGCCGGTACCGCCTGGAATGCAGCCCTGTGCGATGTAATCAGTCACAAAAGGCAGCGTTGGTATCGCCGTAATATCCAGTATCGCATCCACGTCACTGCCTTCACACATTTCCATTAAATGTCCCAGCAAACCAAAACCAGTCACGTCAGTCATGGCATGAACCCCCGGCAGCGCGGCAATTTCTGCGCCAATCCGGTTTAATTGCACCATGCTATCCCGTGCCAGCGTCCCGTGCCCGGCCTGCAGTTTTTTCTGCTTTTGGGCGGTAGTTAAAATACCCACCCCCAGCGGCTTAGTAAGATACAACCTGTCCCCCGCCCTGGCAGTGTCGTTGCGTTTTAACTTGTTTATTGCCACCCTGCCACTAACCGCTAAACCAAATATCGGCTCTGGGGCATCAATACTATGGCCGCCAGCTAACATAATACCGGCTTCTTTGCAGGTGTGGCGGGCCCCCTCCAATACCTGCTGTGCTAATTCCGGCGGCAGTTTACTCACCGGCCAGCCTAAAATAGCGATAGCCATTAATGGCCGGCCACCCATGGCATAAATATCACTGATTGCATTGGTGGCGGCGATGCAGCCAAAATCAAAGGCATCATCAACAATCGGCATAAAAAAGTCGGTAGTGCTTAATAATGCGCTGCCGTCGCCCAAATCATAAGCGGCCGCATCGTCTTTACTGCTATTGCCCACCAGCAATTTACCGTCGGTAAAGTTAGAATTGGTTTTAAGAATGGTGTCCAGTATTTGCGGTGAAATTTTACAACCACAACCGGCACCATGGCTGAATTCAGTAAGCTTATAAACGGGAGAATCGGACATGACAACAACACCGGACAACAACACAATATAGCCAACATACCCAAAGCCATTTGCAATAACAAGCCATCTTTTGCCTGCCAGGCACAGCAGGCCACTATACTTTAACAATGATTTAAATAATCAGTGAGGCAAATAGTCATGGCTGTGGATAAACAATCACTTCTTGACCTGGCATTGCAACTGGCAGAGCGCACGGGATGGGAAGGGTTGCAGTTAACAACTCTGGCCAACAGTTTAAATATTGATTTGGCAGAGCTGGCGATGGTCGTGAAGCAAAAAGATGAGCTGGCAGATGCCTGGTTTGACCGGGCTGATATGGCAATGTTTAATACTGAGTTATCAGGCGCCAGCGATGCGGCAGAGAAGCTGGAGCTGGCCATTCGCAGCTGGTTAAATAGCTTAGCGCCGTATCAGCAACTTACCCGGCAAATGCTTTATTACAAGCTGGAGCCGGGCCATATTCATTTACAGGCAGCGGCAATACTGCGGATAAGCCGCACCGTGCAATGGTTACGGGAACTGGCCGGTTTGCAGGCAAGCGGCGCTTCCCGGATTGCCCAGGAGCTGGCGCTAACTGGCATATTCAGCAGCGTGTTTATCGGCTGGTTGTATGATAGCTCACCCGGACAAACAACCAGCCTGGCACGGCTAAAATCGGCCATCAGTAATCTGAATAAGCTCGGCTTATGTCGATAATGCTTTACTAGTCATCTAATTGTTTATTCAGCCTTTTTAACAGCGCAATATCCGGCTGATAATTAATTGCCAGCTCAGCCCTGGCCAGCGCTGCAGCGGCATGTTCTCTGGCACAACGTTTAAATTCCGGGCCATAGGCCGCCAGTGCCAGAAAGGCTTTTTGCAGGCGGATATGAATTTCAATATGTCCTGCGCCGTCGCGGGCTATGGCCGTGAAAAAATCATTAAACAATTCATCGAGCCGGACTTCAGGGGCCCACACCCGGTCGTATTTTACTTCCTTTTGACAATTTTCCGGCGGCCAGTTACTTAGCACCCTGACCCCACGGCCAATAATCTCAATCGCGGTACCCGGATCGTTTATTGCCGGCGATAGCGCTTTAGAAGCAATTTCAGCCAGTACCATAACTCCAAAGCGCGGGTCTTGATCAAAACTGCGATAATCGCTTAGCGAAAATGCCTTAAGCAACAGCTGGTCAGGCTGAACATTACTACCAGTCAGCCACATCAGCGGCCGGTCTTTATGAATAAAGGCACCTGGCAGGCTGGCAATATATATATTCGCGTTATGCTCCGCTGCCCAGCTTTGCAGCGCATTAACATCAATATGTTCGATATAGCCAATTTCCCCGGTACAGACTGGGCTGGCATTGGTGGGTATATCATCCACAGAACTTAGCTGATTAGCATCCAGCCAGGGATGTTGTTCACATCGTTTTACTGCCTTGTATGCCTGATCCTCAACCCGGTCGGCTGTTTCACCCACCCGGCCCAGGCTGGATAAATGCTCAATCCAGATTAAAATAGTGACAACAATCAAAAGAATGACGGCAATGGTAATGATAAACAGCACTACCCGACCGCTTTCACCATAAACATCGGCACTGAGCAACACAATACCGACGATACTGTACAAAAAAGAGCCGATAAAAGTGGCCAGTGCATTCTGAGTGGTGCTGTCAGCCATCAGCAGCCGGGTTGCCCGTGGTGATACCCCGGTCGACGCCGCGTTAAAGGCCGCCACCATGATACTTAGCGAAAAGGTGGTTACCGTCAGCATACTGGTGGCCAGTATAGTCAGTATTTTTTCAGCGGCGTCAGAACCAATCGCCATGCCAAGCGAGTCTGGTATCACATCGCTTAACAAAACACCAAGCGCAGGAGTAAAAAATGCCAGCACAGTAAACAGTGACGTACGCACCCATAACTTGCGGCTTAGCTGTAATAATGTCCAACCCCATTTTGTTAACATAAGCCTGCCCTGAGCTGTGGAGAGTTGTAGTGTGGTGTAGAGACTTATCAACATAACCAAAGCAATCCAGTGTTACAAGGTTTGATACTGTTACACACAAAGCGTCTGCCACTTTGCCTGCTAAGATATTCGCATTACACTGCAGATAACAACGTTCTTAAAAGCCGAACTGAGGAATACTATGCTTACCCGTCTGATACTACTTTGTAGCCTGCTGCTGGCCAGTGTCGCTGTTTCAGCCAGTGACGACAGTTACACCTATGCCAACTACCGCCAGGTCACCGTAAGTCACCTGCATCTTGATTTGGACATGAATTTTGAACAGAAAACGTTAAGCGGTTTTGCCGATTTACAACTGAACTGGCTGGTCAGCGATGCAACCGAGCTATATCTGGATACCCGGGATTTAACCATTTCGCGGGTATATGGCAAACAGCAGAATGGCAACTGGCAACCAGTACCGTTTTCGCTGGCAGCCCGTGATGAAGTTCTGGGTAGCAAGTTGACAATAAGCCCTGCTTTTCAGCCACAAAAACTACGTATTCACTACAGCTCTAAACCTCAAGCTTCGGGCTTACAATGGCTGACGCCTGAGCAAACTGCCGGCAAAACCACGCCCTTTATGTTCAGTCAGAACCAGGCCATTCATGCCCGCAGCTGGATCCCAATTCAGGACACGCCGGCTGTGCGGATGAGCTACAGCGCCCGTATTCAGACAACTGACAAAGTACTGGTAGTAATGAGCGCGCCAAACGATCCTGCCACCAACCGCGATGGTGATTACCAGTTTTATATGCCCCAGCCTATTCCGGCGTATTTAATTGCCATTGCTGCCGGCGACTTGCAATTTAAAGCGATGAGCGAGCAAACCGGCGTTTATGCTGAACCTTATATTCTGAATGCCGCTGCAAAAGAATTTGCCAGTACCCAGGCGATGATTGACGCCACTGAGAAACTTTACGGTGAATACCGCTGGGGCCGTTACGATTTATTGATTTTACCCCCAAGCTTTCCGTTTGGTGGTATGGAAAACCCGGTGCTGAGCTTTATTACCCCAACGGTAGTGGCCGGTGATGGCAGCCTGGTGAATCTTATCGCGCATGAGCTGGCGCATTCCTGGTCGGGGAATCTGGTAACCAATGCCACCTGGCGCGACCTGTGGCTAAATGAAGGCTTTACCTCTTATGTTGAAAACCGGATTATGGAGCAGGTGTTTGGTACTGACCGCGCCGTGATGGAGCAAGCATTATCAGTGCAGGCGCTGCAGGATGAGCTTAAAACACTAAGTGCTAACGATAGTATTTTGCACATTGATTTACAGGGGCGCGACCCGGACGATGCGTTCAGTGGTGTACCCTACACCAAAGGCCAGCTATTTTTAATGTTTCTGGAACGGCAATTTGGCCGCGATAAATTCGATCCGTTCGTGCGACGCTACTTCGCCGATCACGCTTTTAAAAGTATTGATACCGCCTCTTTTGTAGAGTATCTGAACCGTAATTTGTTACAAAAATACCCTGATATAGTCTCCCCGGCAGAAGCAGAAACCTGGGTTTATCACAGTGGTTTACCCACCAGCACACCGGCACCGCAATCTGATGCTTTTAACCAGGTACGCCAGCATGCCAGCAACTGGCTTGCCGGCAATATTGAGCTTGCTGCGCTGCCCACCGAAAGCTGGACAGTGCATGAATGGCTGTATTTTATTAATAATTTGCCGCTTAGCATCAGTCAGCCGCAACTTATCAGCCTGGACGCAGCGTTTAACCTGACCGAATCCGCCAACAGCGAAATTGCCCATGCCTGGTACTTGCTGGCACTGAAGACCGGTTATCAGCAAATAATGCCACAACTGGAACAGTACCTGATTAATATTGGCCGGCGTAAACTGATAATTCCACTGTATAAAGAACTGGCTTCGACACCAGCAGGGCTGGCTTTTGCCAGAAAAGTTTATCAGCAGGCAAGGCCAGGTTATCACCCGCTGGCTCAGGGCAGTGTGGATGAACTACTAAACCCATAACTTTGATCTAAAGCCCTGCTGGATCGTATTGAGTGCAGGAGGGCTTACCGACACCAATGATGAAAAAATTGTTTTATGATGGCAGCTGTAAGCTGTGCCAGCGCAAGATCAGTGCCCTGGCGCCCAAACTAACTCCTCACCTGCAACTGGTAGACATTAGTCAGGAGGGCTTTACTGGCTTTGCAGGCGTCAGTAAACGCATGATGATGCAGCAAATTCATCTGTGGGATCAGGATCATTTTATTATTGGCATTGATGCCAGTCTGCACTACTGGCACCTGGCAGGCTATCGAAAACTGGTTGCGTTTCTGCGGCTGGCGCCCTGTTACTGGCTGGCCGGGAAAGCGCATAACTACTGGGCCCGCAGCAGGGCTAACTGTGCTAAAGGTGATTGTACCCTGTGAAACCGCGCCGCGCCGGGCGAAACCGCCCTGTCAGTAAGCAGCTTGATGCTGCCGATAACCAGATTTTACGGCTGCATCAGGCGATGGTCGATAAATTGCTGGCAGACCGCTCCGGCCTGCCCGCTATTTATCAGCGGCTGGAGCAACGCTATCGGGCAGGACAGCTAAGGCATAGCGCCTATATTCACTGGCACAGCATTCTGGATTGTATCGACCAGCCCGAGCTGTTTCAGCGTGAACTACTGGATGACGGGGAGCGGATGCGTAAATTGCGGCGGCGCACTATCCTTACCGGTATACTTACCGAGCAGGAGCGGGTTGCGCTGCTGTATCCTGATGACAAGCCAAACTAAAATGAAGAAAATATGCAACTAATAAAATGCCTGGGTTATGCCGGCCTGTTACCTTTCGCCGTTTTGCCATTGGCCTATCATATGCAGTGGCTGCCAGTGCAGTGGCTGTCGGGCAGCACCCAACTGTTACAGTTGTACCAGTACTATAGCGCGCTTATTCTCGGCTTTATGGCAGGCGTGCTCTGGCCGGTATTGTACCAGCCGGCCGGTAAGCAGTCTGACGCTAACACGCTGGCGCTATTAGCAGTGAGTTTTCCGGTTATCAGTATTATTTGCCTGGCATTGTTGCCTGACTACTTTCTGCCGTTACAAGCGTTATTATTTTTGCTGCTGCGCCTGGCTGAGTTCCACTCTGGAATTAATCAGCGCTACGGTAAAGACTACCGTACCCTGCGTAACGCTCTGACGCTGGTGGTAGTAGTCAGCCATGTAGTTATGTTTGCTCTAATTCAACTGGCTGCAGCATAAATTAGCATAGCTACTGCCGACCTTCGTCACCTAACACCGCCCGCACTTTAGGCTCTAATGAACTTAAGCCGGCAGCGCGGCCAAACTCCAGCGACGCTTCAACCGGTTTACCATTAACTTCATGCGCACCAATGGCCAGTAACGCGCCAACTCTGTTGCCTGACGCACAGTGCACTACTACCTTTTCCTCTCCTTGCAACAGCTGGTACAGCTTTCGGGCATTTTCCGCAGTTACATCGCCCGCCCCGGCAACCGGCAGCGAAATATAGCTAAGGCCCAGTGCTTCTGCTTCAGCCTTTTCATCAAAATTAACCGCCTCACCCGGACCACGCAGGTTGATCACTTTGCTGACACCGGCCGCTTTGAACTTCTGCAAATCTACCTGTGTCGGTTGGCCACCGGTGATCAGATTCTCGGAAGGCTGGTTAAAGTTATCCGGAATATTCGATCCCGCGACACTTTTAGTTTGGAAACCTATTAATAACAGGCCAATGGTAAATAGCGTTAAAACGTGCTTTATCACGCGCATTTTATTCTCCTTAATTATTCTGAAGCATGCTGTAAATATCGCTCTGGTCTTCAGTAAAGCTGCGCATTCTGGCGTAAGTATCATCCAGATCCAGGTGCGCCGCGTGCACCAGCTTTAGCGGGAACTCATCAAAATTTCCTTCGTTAATCTGTTCCCGGTAAACAATCATATAGCGGGCCAGATATAACAATGTTGGATAAGGCAATAGTGCGCCACTGCCGGCAGGTTGTTGTTGCCATAAAATGGCATCGGCAATGTCATTAGGGAATTTCCAGTACTTAGCCAGTTCACTGCCCGCCATGGTGTAGTCAAACCCAAAAAGTTCCAGCTGAGTTTTACGCCGTGGCGCACCGCCCTCTACCTGCTCATCGATAGTTTTTGCCAGCTCGGGTTCCATTATATGAATTAGATACTCACCAATGCCGTGCAGCAAACCACAGGTATAAGCCACTTCGGCGTCTACCTTGTTTAACCTGGCAAGCCACTTGGCTCTGTTGGCCAGCATAAACGAGCGATGCCAGTATGCTTTCAAATCAAAGGTAGCCGGGGCCTTAAAGCTGGATACCAGGCCAATAGACAACACCAGAGTACGTAAAGTATCGCGCCCCAGCACAACCAACGCATCTTTAACTGAGCCAACCTTACGCTGACGACCAAAGTGCACCGAATTGGCCAATCGCAGTACTTTAGCGGTAATGGCCTGATCATTGCTGATGATAGCCGCCAGCTCATCTGTAGACGATTCTTCATCGTGCATGCTGGCTATCAGTTTTTGCAATACTTGTGGAATACTGGGCAGGTTAGTTGCTTGCTCTATCATGTGCTTCATGGCGTTATAATTCCACTACTTAACAGAAAATGCGGGGCTGTACTGAGCTTAATGGCTAGCTGGTCACTTCACAAGTTATCAAGCTACTGAATTTATAGTTAGTGTGGCAATTTTGCACTAAATTTAGCGGCTTTGTGACTTAATCCAGCTTTCAGTAGCAGCAATATCTGCCGGGCGGGCAAACAGATACCCCTGAAAACAGCGACAACCACTTTTTAGCAATAGCTGACGTTGCATCTCGGTTTCAACCCCTTCGGCGACCAACGTCATGCCGTAGGTATCTGCAATACCAATAATAGCGTCAACGATAACCCAATCGCGTGGGTTACCCGAACTGCCACTGCGCACAAAATACTGATCTATTTTTACTTCGTCAAAAGGCAGACGTGATAAATAAGATAATGACGAATAACCGGTGCCGAAGTCATCCATCGAAAACCGCACGCCAAGCTGCTTAATTTGCTCCATTTTTGCGACCGCATCGTCCAGATTGGCCAATACCAGGCTTTCGGTCAGCTCAAGGATCAGTAACTCTGGCGCCAGTTGAAAGTGCTGTAAATAGTGCTGAATAATGCTGACGAACTCGGGTAAATAAAATTGGCGGGCACTGATATTAACTGACATCGTTAACCTGGCGAACTGCGGATCATGCTGCCATTGTTGTAATTGCGCACAGGCTTGCTGCAGCACCCAATCGCCTATTTTTTCGATTTGGCCGTTGGCCTCTGCCAACGGTATAAATTGCGCCGGCGATACTGCTCCCAACTCCGGATGCTGCCAACGTAACAGGGCCTCTACCCCAATTACATCGCCGCTGTCAGCAAGCTGCGGTTGATAATGCAACTGCAACTGGTTGGCCGTAACGGCATTAGCCAATGCTAATTCTAAGGCATAGCGTTGCTGTATTTGCTCTGTCATGGCTGGTGAAAAGCACACCAGGCTATTACCGCCGCTCTTTTTAGCCTGTGACAGTGCAATGTCGGCACGTTTTAACAGCTCAGCAGACGAACCACCAGACTCATCGGCCAGAGCAAAGCCAAACGAGAAGCTACAATGGTAATAATGCTGGTTCAGCTGAAAAGGTTGCTGCAATTGTTGTCTTAATCCGGCACAAATACGTTCAACCTCTGCCATTAGCTGCTGTTCACCGGGTGGTAACTTCGCTAATAACAAAACAAATTCATCACTGCTAATTCGGCCACAACTGCTATTAGCCGGAATAGCCTGGTTCAAACGCCCGGCAACTTGTTTTAACAACTCGTCGCCAGCCTGATGCCCCTGGGTATCGTTCAGGCGTTTAAAATTATCTATATCAACTAATAGCACGCCCGCACAATGCTGTTGCGGGTTAAGTTCATCACAAATTTGTTGCAAGCTTTGCTGGATCCTGCCGCGATTAAGCAAACCGGTAAGGGCGTCGTAGTAAGCTAACTGTCTGATTTGCTGCTCTGCAGCTTTGCGGGCCGATATATCGGTAGTAAAGCCACTCCAGCTAACCCCGGCCTCATCCCGCTGTGGTTGAGCATTCGACAACAACCAGCGGGTCTGGCCGTTTGCCATAATAACCCGGTGTTCATGATGCCAGAGTGTCAGCTGCTCTGCCGACTGGTTAATAGATTGCAATACTGCGGCCTGATCCTCAGGGTGAATGGCATACAGCACTTGCATACCATCCTGACGTGCCTGCTCCGGGCTAACGCCGTAAAGGTCCAGCATGGCGTCACTGGCATATGGAAAGGTAAAACTGCCATCACTATGTAAGCGAAGCTCGTAAACCAAGCCGGGCACCCGGGACGCAATACGCTGCCAGCGCTGATCCAGCTGTTGCACTTTGCTTCTGGCCCGCATACGACTTTGCTGCGCTTCCTGCACCTGCCGGCGCATCAGGACGATCAGCGTTGCTAAAACTAAAATAGACACCGCAACCACCACAGCAATAGTGCCCAGGGTCTGACGGGTCATCACGGCGGCGTCTGGGAGCGGCAAATCAGCCAGTGGCAGGTAAACGGTGGCATGCATTGCAATATAGTGCATGCTGGCAATTGCCAGCCCCATTACCACCGAACTAAGCAAATCCAGTATCAGATTGTGACGAATAACTGGCGCCAGCCAGCGCCGGGTTCCCAGTGCCAGCGTCGCCAGTAGTACCGCGCCAGCGATTGATATGATAAATAATCCTGGCTGATACAACCGCTCAGCATCCATCACCATTGCAGCCATACCGGTATAGTGCATCACCCCAATGCCGGCCCCCATTAACACACCGCCACCAAGAATTTGACCAGCTGAAGATGCTGGCTGAGCAACAACATAAAGTGCGACGCTGGCGGCCAGTATCGCAGGCAGCAAAGACAACAACGTAAGGTTAACCTGATAATCGACATTTACCGGTAATTGCAATGACATCATGCCGGTGAAATGCATAGCCCAAACTCCAAGCCCCATAGCTATAGCACCACTACCCAACCATAAATAACGGGCTGTCTGGTTGGCAGCATGCTGGATCAGGCTTCGATGACTAAAACTGGTATAAGCAGCAAGTACAGCAATTAGCAAAGACAGCACTACCAGCACCACAGTATGATGCCCATGGTAAGCCACACTCAGGTCGGTTTTATCGGTAGTAAAAGCTAAAAATGCCATCCGCTATCCTGCCTGGTTAATTAAAAAGGCACAGGGTATTGTCGCAGAAACCGGCTGATATCGTCGGTTACCGTCTGATTAAGCGTTAAACTAAAGGCCGCAATATTTTGCTGCAGCTGGGCCATGCTGGTTGCTCCGATAATGGTAGAGGTAACACCCTCAACCTGATTAACCCAGGCCAACGCAAGTGCCGCCGGGGCCAGCTGATGGCTGGCTGCCAGCTCGGTAAACGCCGCTACTGCCTGTTCTGACTGCGGTGTATCACGAAACAGACCGTGGCGCTGTAACATGCTCCAGCGGCTGCCAGTTGGCCTGGCCCCCTTAAGGTACTTGCCACTTATCGCACCCGTTACTAAAGGTGACCAGGGCAAATAAGCAATTTGCTCATGCACACATTGTTCAATTAAATACGGCCAGTCTTTAGTGTGTAACAGACTGAATTCATTTTGAATAGATACCATTCGCGGTAGCTTGTGTTGTTTACTCAGTTGCAGGTACTGGCTAATACCCCAGGGGGTTTCATTCGACAGGCCGCAAAAACGGATTTTGCCAGCGGTAACACACTGCTCTAATGCCTGCAATAACCCCAGTATCTGTTCCGTTTGCTGTTCAGCGTCAACATCTGTAAATGTAATACGACCCGGTGCATGCTTACCAAAGTGTGGTGATACCCGGTTTGGCCAGTGCAGCTGATACAGGTCAATATAGTCCGTCTGCAAGCGTTGCAGCGAGCCATCAACGGCCTGAATTAATGTTGCCGGGCTCATGTCACTGCCGTCCCGAATATAATTAAGACCGTTTCCGGCCATCTTCGTAGCCAGTACTATATCAGACCGCTTATGTTGCTGGCGGCTTAACCAGTTGCCTATAATTTTTTCGGTTGCGCCGTACGATTCTGCCGTTGGCGGAACTGAATACATCTCAGCGGTATCAATAAAATTAACGCCCTGTGCCAGAGCGAATGCCAGTTGCTCGTCGGCATCCTGCTGGGTATTCTGCGTGCCCCAGGTCATGGTGCCCAGACAAACCCTTGACACCTTAACGTTGCTACTGCCAAGTATTGAATATTGCATAAATAATCCGTTGTTAAGTCTTCAGCTTACCATTACCAGCACCGGAAAAACCCACGGTCTGAACAAAAATTATGTTGCGAAAAGCTTGCTTAAGGTAATGCTTCCGGCCGGTGCACTTGTTCGGGAGCTACCGCCTGTGCCGCCATTTTTTCCCGCGCTAATTCTTTATCGTCCTGATCCGGGCTGACCCATCCTGCGGCTGTTGCTGCCCCGTATAACACAAGCGGATAAGCATCGGAAAATGATCAGAGCCGATAGCGGGTAAACGATGAATATGCTGCAAAGTAAAATGACTGCTATGGAATAAATGGTCCAGCGGCCAGCGCATAAACGGATAGTCAGCATGAAAACTGTTATACATGCCACGGCCAATCCGTGGATCAAGCAAGCCGCTAACTTTTCTGAACAAACGGGTTGTTTCAGACCAGGCCACGTCATTTAAGTCGCCGGCGACAATAACCGGTGTTGTTACCTGTTTTACACTGGCTGCAACTATCAGCAATTCGGCATCGCGCTCTTCTGAGCTGGCATTTTCTGTGGGGCTGGGCGGTGCCGGATGCAGAAAATGGACAGCAATCCGGCTGCTATCGGATAATTCCACTTCAGCGTGCACAGAAGGAACCCCTTCTTCTACCAGAAACTGCAATGACGGGTTATGTAGTGGCAAGCGCGAATACACATGCATGCCGTATAAATTATCCAGCGGGCATTTCACATTATGCGGATAGTCATCGCTCAACACATCAAGCTGCTGTTGCCACCAGCTATCAGACTCCAGCGTAACCAGAATATCTGGCTGGTGTTGTCTGACTAGATCAATTAGTGCCTGCGAATTGCGGTTAGAAGCCAGTACATTGGCATTTAGTATGGCAATGCAAGGGGTGGCGCCGTCAGCTGCCGCCATTACTTCTTTGCGATGCAATGGTGTGTAAGGCAATATCCACCACAATTGAAAAACCAGGCAGCCAGCACTTATCAATGCCATTGCTGCCTGACTAAACTGACTGAAATCAATTAGCAAAAGCTGAGCGACAAGAATCACCAGGGCCGCCGCAGCCAGTTGCAGCCGGGGAAAATCCAGACCACGAACCCACCAGGCTTTAAAGCGCCATAAAGGCAACAACGTTAACACTGCTAACAGCAGGCTGGCCAGCCACAAACCCGATATCATTACCTAATCCTGTTTAACCTGATATCTTGCCACTTTAGGGGCTTGGCCAGCAAATTGCCAGCATTACCCCAGGGCATACCTGAATAAAAAAGCAAATAAAAACGCCACCGGCTGGTGGCGTTTTGTTTACTGCAAAACCTTACAAGCTTAAATCTTCCACCGGGTAACCCAGCGCTTCAAGCTCTGGCCGGAGTACCGCGGAATCGCCAACAACCACTATCACCATGTTTTTTGGATCAAAATGCTGTTTTGCCAGCTGGTTTATCTCCTGTTTACTGATGTTGGCAATAATGGCATTGCGTTCATCAACAAAGGTTGGCGCCAAATCATGCTCCAGGATCTGCGCCAAGAAGCCCAGTTTGGCATTTGGCGTTTCATATTTTAACGCATCACGCTGATTTAGCGCCCGCCGCATAAACGCCAGTTCAGGATCGGTAACACCTTCAGCACTGAAGCGGTTAAGCTCGTCAATAAACTCTTTAACCGAAGCTGCAGTAGCATCTGCCCGAACAGCAGCTGAAGCAACAAACACGCCGGTATAACTATCAGCATTGAAGCCAGTGCGTGCACCATAGGTGTACCCTTTATCTTCTCGCAGGTTCAGGTTAATCCGGCTGTTAAAGTTACCGCCAATAGTAAAGTTGGCTAACCCGGTTTTAAAATACTCACCGGTAATATCTTCCGATAAGCTACGTTTACCAATCCGGATTTCAGATTGCGGTGAATCATCTTTATGCACCAGATAAATTACTGCACCACGGCTGGTATCCTCAGGTACCTGAACATTCACAGCCGGTGCTTTGCCGGTAAACTGCGTTAGCGGCTTAATAGCCTGCTGCAGCTTATCTTTGGCCAAATCTGACACCACAATTAACTGGCCGCCGTCTGGCTTAAAGTGACTATTATAATAGGCTTTAACATCTTCCAGGCCCAGGTTGGTAACACTGGCCAGGGTGCCACCGCCAGGTTGGCCTAAAATACTGTCACCATACATTAGTTTGCGAAACGCATTGCTGGCCAGGTAACCGGCATTTTTCTCTGACTGCTGAATACCTTGTAATCGTTGCTGTTTCAGGCGGTTAAAATCGTCTTCATTAAACGCCGGCCGCAACATTTTTTCCATCAACAGCTCGATGGTTTTATCCAGGTTTTTGCTCAGACTTAATACGTACAACTGAATATGCTCATCACCGGCACTGATACTGATATAGCTACCCAGCTTTTCCAATTCCAACGCGATCTCTTCGCCGCTGAAGTTTTTGGTATCTTCATTCAGCATGGCGGTTAACATACTGCTTAAACCGGTTTTATCAGGGCTTTCGTAATATAAGCCGCTGTTCAGTTTCAGCAACATCGCCGTAGTTGGCGTTTCATCGCTGGCTGCGCCTAACACGCTAATGCCATTGTCCAGGCTGCTTTGCCAGTACGCCGGTACAGTAACCGCCGGGTTTACTCCGGCTTGCGGCTCAATACTGCGGTCAAAGTTGTCAGTTGCCCGGCGCACCTGTAAATCATCGGCGCTGGTTTGCGACGGGCCACCAAAATCCAGCACTTCCGGGCTGAAGTTATCAGCAGCAGCAATTAAATCCAGCTTGCCACGTGGCACTACCGACATGATCACTGAACCTTTACCTTTGAGATAGGTGTTGTATACACGCATCACATCGTCTTTGGTTACTTTGTTTACCCGGTTTAAATCATTTTGCAGATTGTCCGGGTTGCCGGTCAGAGTTTCGTTAATCGCCAGCTGGCTAACCTTACCCGACACGCTTTGCAGGCCATAAATGGTATTAGCCTCCATTTGTGCTTTAACTTTCAATAAGTCGTCGTCATTGACACCGCGTTGCTCAAACTCGGCCAGACTTTCCCGGATAAGCGCTTCAATATCTGCCAGGTTTTTGCCTGACGCCGGGTGCGGCAGTGCCAGTAAATTAAAAGTACAGGCCAGCTCAGCACAAGGATGATTAACATTAGCCTGCACTGCTACCTGAGTTTTCACCAGGTTTTTATAAAAAATGGAGTTTTTGCCACCACCAAGGATCTCTGCCAGCACATCCAGTGCAGCTTCGTCTTCATGACGCAGATAGACCGTAGGGTAAGACATATAAATCAGAGGTAAATGAACATTATCTTCCATTGAAATATAACGATCACTGTCCAGCGATACCGGTTGTTTTGGCGCTGCGGTAACTTCCGGGCCACGGGGAATTGAACCAAAATACTGCTTAACCAGTGGCAATACTTCATTTGCAGTAACTGCGCCACCTATGGTCACAGTCGCGTTGTTCGGACCGTACCAGCGCAGGAAAAACGCTTTTACATCATTAACATTGGCCCGGTTTAAATCATCCATGTAGCCAATTACCGGCCATGAATAAGGGTGGCCAACTGGATACAAGGCCTGAGAAACCCGCTCGCCCAACCGGCCATAAGGACGGTTGTCGACGCGCTGACCGCGCTCGTTTTTCACCGTTTCACGTTGTACTTCAAATTTTTGTTCCGTTACCGCATCCAGTAGAAAACCCATCCGGTCTGCTTCTAACCACAGCATTTTTTCCAGCTGATTAGAGGGTACTGTCTGGAAATAATTGGTACGGTCAGAGTTAGTGGTGCCGTTTAAGGTACCGCCGGCTTCGGTAACAATCCGGAAATGCTCTTCATCACCGACGTTTTCTGAGCCCTGAAACATCATATGCTCAAAAAAGTGAGCAAAACCAGACTTACCAAGCTCTTCCCGGGCAGAACCAACATGATAAGTCACATCAACATGGACCAGCGGATCGGAGTGATCTTCATGCACAATAACGGTTAAGCCGTTATCCAGCTCGTATTTTTTGTATGGTACTGACACTCCGTTTTTTTGCTGGGTATGTTCAGTTATCAGCTTTACGCCCTGTGGCAGTTGTGGTGCAGCTGGTTGATTACTACAGGCAGTAATAGCCGCTATCAGGCCCATTGCCAGTACAATTTTTGATAATTTCAATGCGTGATCTCCAGATTTTTTCTTGTTGTCATTCTATTTACAAGCTCATGTTATGTGTTAAGACCTCCGGAGTCATCAGCCCGGTAATATTTTGAAACACTTTAGTGACAATTTGCGGCCAATGGCATTATTTTGCGGATTGAAGTTGCTGCGCAAGCCAGCTATACGCCAGTTGCTGCTGCTCAGCATTAAATTCGTGTCCAAGTTGCGGCCACAGTTTTGTGCTCAGCGCCTCAGGGGCAGCGTATGCCTGCCATACTTCCGCCATTCGCTGATAGGCATCGGTAACTCCGGCAGCGGGCATCAGTTTGTCTTTGCCACCATTAATAAACAACATGGCTTTGGGGGCTGCCAGGCTGGCCACATCAGGAATATCCAGCTGGCCGGCCAAACCAGGATGCAACATATAAAACGCTGACTGACCGCTTAAGATATTATTGCCCGGCACCAGCAAGTGCTGATAACGATTGAGCCAGGCTACCGCCACCGCAGCTTTAATATCGTCGGTTAATGCCGCCAGCTGCCAGGCCCGGAATGCTCCCATTGAAAAGCCCAGGGCCGACACCCGCATATTGTCGACGGCTGGCAATTGCCGGATAAAGTGCACCAATTGCAGATCTTCGTAGGCCGCCATGCCTGCCAGTGAGCGGCCCATCAAAAAAAAGTTACTGGCGAGCGCCTGTTGCTGACTAAACTCCATTGGCCCGCGATCGCTCCAGCCCAGGGTATCGGCAGCCACCACCAGATAGCCCTGCTTCGCCAGCTCATCACCAATAAAGTTGCCGGAAAAATAGCGCTCACTCCACTGGAGCGCCCTGGCCAGCTTTGGGTCATCAGCAAAGGGTCGGATCATCTTTTCTTTGCCAATATCAAAACGGGCGCCATGATCATGCAGCAGCAACACCGCAGGTAAAGGCTCACTTAGGGCCGGGCGCAGCAGCAACAGCTTAATCCGGCTATAGCTGGTTAGTTGCACCGACCATAATTCGGCCTGATACCCTTGCCGTTGCTCGGTTTTTTCCAGCATTGGCGCAAAGTCTGTCTCCTCAGCGGGCCATAACAGACTCTTTCGCAATAGCTCACGGCCATTTGCCCGCCACAGCGCTGGTGTCGCAAAGTTGCCAGCTGCCCAACTGGCCGGGTAATCTTGCTGTTGCTGTAACTGCTGATAAAAATCCGGCAACGGGCTGTCTTTCATTACCGACCCTGCCAACGCCAACGCGCTCAGCGTCGCTGCAAGCAGGCCAGAAAACAGAGTAATTAAACGCATATTGTTCTGATCCTGTTGGTGGTTAATAGCCAGTAGGCATTTAATCCACGTTATCCCAGCTTTTAACGGGGATATAGCAATAACCCATTATTAATTCCATATATGAAGCAACCACCGGGAAATTTTTCAATTCACTTGAAGCGATAACACCAAGTGCTTAGCTTAACCACTTCAACGTGGAGTGTTATATGTCGTTATTCAGCCAGTTGCTAGTGTCTTGTTTCCTGCTCGTTGCTGCCAGCACTGCCACTGCCGATTCCTGGAACGATTACTACCGGCAATCTGCACAGGTGCTGGCCGCTGATCAAGCTGCTATCAATGCAGAGCTGGCCGCCCTGAATGAAACTGAAGTCAGGCTGCCGGCAGCATCCCGCCGCTTTGGTTTTGATACTGATGCTCCTGCCAGCTGGTACCATACTGATGCGGGGAAAGTTGTACTGAGCAGTATTCTGAGTCTGCAAACCCCGTCAGGCGGCTGGTCAAAACGCACCGATATGAGCCAGCCGCGCCAGCCCGGCCAGCACTTCGGGGTTGAACCAAACTATGTACCTACTTTCGATAACAGCGCAACCACTACGCAGTTAAGAGTATTGGCCCGGGCGTTCACAGCGACTGGTAGGGCAGAATACGCCGAGGCCTTCTATCGCGGATTACAGTTAATTTTTAAAGCACAATACCCTAATGGTGGCTGGCCACAAACCTACCCACTACGTGGGGATTATCATGACCATATCACCCTGAATGACGGCGTTATGGCCGACATTTTGAACCTGCTGCTGGATATCAGCCTGCAGACCGGCGATTTCGCCTTTGTCAGCCCGCAGATGAAACAACGTAGTCAGCTGCACTTTAACCGCGGCGTTGCCCTGTTGCTTAAATTACAGGTTCATACCGCTGACCGCCTCACTATCTGGGCCGGCCAGTACCACCATCGAACTCTGGCACCGGCTGCTGCCCGAGCCTATGAAATGGTCGCACTGGCCAGTTCTGAAAGTGCCGCTATTACCGAACTGCTAATGCGGATAGTTAACCCCGAACCAGCGGTTGTCAATGCCGTAACCCAGGCGGCCAACTGGTTCTTGCAACACCAGTTGGCCAATCTGTACTGGCATCCGGTTGACCGGGTATTAGTGGCTAAACCCGGCAGCCACCGGATCTGGCCACGGTTTGCCGAAATTGGCAGTAATAAGGCGCTGTTTGCTGATCGCGACGGTAAAATACTGTACGACGTGCACCAGGTCTCACTGGAACGCCGTCAGGGCTACGCCTGGTATACCGCCACCCCTGAGCAGACTTTGCAACTGTATCAACAATGGCAAATTGCGCACTGAACCTTCACCTGAACCTTAACCTGAATGTAAATTTTATTCCGCTTTACTTGGTTAAAAACCAACCAGCCTGCTACGCTTAGCCAGACAATGCTAAGCTGCTAAATTATATTTAGTTTATATAGAAAGCTTCAGGTCAGTTAAGTACCAGCCATTACATCAATTCAGGGTCAGGGAGACAAGCGTGAGAGTAGTAATGCGGTTTTTATCGGAGTTACGCCGGCGTAAAGTTATTCAAACCCTTATCCCTTTTCTGGGCGTTATCTGGCTTCTCCTGCAAATTATTGCCGTGGTTACCCCGCTGCTAAATTTAAGCCCCTTTGTTGCCACCAGCCTGACGATTTTCCTGTTTGCCTGCTTTCCTGTGGTGTTTTACCTGGCCTGGTATTTTGATATTACCCCCCAGGGCATAAAAGTTACTGAAGTAGACTACAGCGAACACCCGAAGCCACTGGGCTTTAAATGGTGGCTGGGTTTAAGCGTGGTAATAGTTGGCTCGTTAATGCTGGGCCTGCATTATTTCGACAATGCCCGCACCGACTATGCCAAACGCAATGAAGGCCTGGTAAACAGCGTAAAGGCCAGTTCTATTGCTGTACTGCCATTTCGGGACCAAAGCCCGGATAGTGATCAGCAGTATCTGGCGGCCGGTATTACCGAAGAGCTGGCAACGATACTTGGCCAGGTTGACGGTTTACAGGTGGCATCTGCCAGTGCCGGTTTTAGCCTGGCACGGCAAAACCTGTTGCCGGTTGATATTGCCAGACGGCTTAAAGTAGATACTTTACTCAGTGGCAGTATTCATAAAATTGGTAATCAAATCCGGTTGCGGGTAGAGCTGATTAATGCCGAGGATGGCATGACCTTATGGAGCCAGAGCTTTTCGCGGGAACTGAGTGATATTTTTGCGGTAGAAACCGAAATCGCCCGCGCTGTTGCTAACCTGCTGCAACAGCGCTATTTAGAAGCAGGCAGCCTGACCAGCCTTAACAGCACCAGCAGTACCGATGCCTATTTAATGTACCTGCGCGGTCGCGAGCAGTACCGCCTACAAACTACGGAATCAATAAAAGAAGCACGCCGTTTATTTGAACAGGCTCTGGCGCTCGACCCCGAATATGCCATGGCTTATGTCGCACTGGCCGATACCATTATTTTACTGGCTGAAGGCAGCGCCAGTTTTGGCGTTTTAAAAGCCGATATTGCTGCGACTTTAGCAGAGCAACATTTAGCCAAAGCGCTGGTGCGGGCGCCCGAACTGGCCGAAGCCCATGCAGTGCGCGGCTTATTGCTGTTTTATTTACAGAGTAACTACGATGCGGCGCTGCCGGCATTGGATAAAGCGCTTAGCCTGAACCCTAACTTAGCTCAGGTGCATTTGTGGCGTTTTGCAGCGCTGGAGCAACTGGGCCGCAGCCAGGATGCCTGGCAAGCGCTGCAGCAGGCGCACCGGCTGGACCCTATTGCTATAACTCACCAGTACAACCTGGCGTTTAAACTTGCCGAGCGAGGGGAGCTAACCCTTGCAGAACAACAATACCGACAGTTAATTGCAGATTTTCCCGACTCGCCCATGGGTTATGCCGGCCTGGCCGACCTTTATACTCAAACTGGTGAGCTGGCAGATAGTCTGGATTACTGGCAGCAGGCGTATCGCTTATCGCCGGAAAATAACAATTTTCAAGTCAACCTAATCAGTACCATGTTGGAATTACAGCTATTAGATAAAGTGGAACAATTAACTTCAGACAAACATTACGAGGCTACATTGTTATTGCGTCGCGGAAGATATAACGAATTAATTGAATTAATGACTTTTCAGTTGGCGGCGAACCCGGAAGATCCTTGGGTAGCCTTTGAAGCTGGCTGGTATCAGTTATTAGTCGGTGATAAAGCCCAGGGTATTGAGCTGCTGCTGCAGGCGCATCAGTATTTTCAGCCAGCTGATTTACTGAGTTTGCCAATGTGCAGCCCGGCGCTGGAAATTGCCTGGGCGTATAAGCAGCGCCAGCAAGCTGAAGCCGCGGCCAAACTTATTCGGCAATGCACGGATACCCTACCGCCAGCTGGTCCCACGGGTTATCAGGATATTTACCGCCGTTACCTGAATGCCCGGCTGGCAGCTTTGCAAAACCGGCCGGAACAGGCATTAACCGAGCTGAGCGCAGCAGTAAACCAGGGCTGGCGCCAATGGTGGAGCCAGCACGACCCGTTGTTGGCACCGATAGCTGATACGACGGAAGCCGAAGCGTTATTCAGCACCATTGAGCAGGCATTGCAGGTGCAACGGGCTAAAGCGGTGGCTAAGCTGCAAAACACATTAAATAACCCGCCTGACTAGCTTCAGTTTTCATTAAAGCCGCCCTGCCCGGCGATACAGCAATAATAACAGCAACGAAAACAAACCAAAGGTTGCCGGTTCAGATACCGCCAGCGGCAGCACCACAAACCGCTCAGGATCACTTGTTACCCGCCAGCTATCACCAAAACTGCTACCAAAACGAAAGCAACCTCCCAGCTCCGGAATACAGGCTGGCTCGCTGATAAAGGTATCAATATTATAAAATACGAACCCCTCGGGGGCGGTCATATCCAGGCTGGCTGTCAGCGAATATTCACCCGGCAGTAAATCGGCTGGCATGGCGGCGTTCATATAAATTTCGCGCCGGGTTTGCCAGGCTACCCCCTCTTCTACAGCCGTATCAGCCCCACCAAATACCCAGGAGTCAGTGCCATTACTGATAGTCCAGCTTAATAGCGACTGCGCGTCGGCAAAAAAACTCTGGGTATAACCAAACAGATCTAACATTTCACCCTGATAAAACTGCCAGTAGCAGGGTTCACCTTCAAAGGGGGTATTGCCATCCAGATAAACAATACAGTCTTCCTCCGGCACCGCTGAAATATAATACTCACCGGGGCCTCTGCTTGCTTGCGGCACCCCGGCGGCATAATATTCTTCCCGTAATAAACCAACTACCAGCTCACTTTCCGGTACCATAACCACCCAGGTCGGAAAACTAATCGAAATACTGCCTTTACCGCCATTACGAATTAAAGCGGCTTCGGCTACTGCGCTATACACTAATAAAAATACCTGACTAAACGCCAGGGTAAGAAATAACAATACTGCCTTAACATTTTTCATATTTAACTCCTTGTTAAATACAGTGACGACGCTAAGTGCTAGCGGCTCAGTTTAAACACAGCGGCATCGACGCTGCGCTGCATCACCACCTGCAGTAACACGGTTTGATGCGGCGTAAACAGCCAGTCGATTTCATCGGGCTCCAGCTTGATACCGGCGGTAGCGCTGACGGCGACACTGGCATAGCCCACCGGCTGGCGCGGTGGTTTATAATGCGGCTCGGCATTAAAGCTCAGATACAACTGATTTAGCTGATAGCGCTGGCGCAATTCGTTCAGGCTGGTCAGATTAAAATACAACGCCCGATTAGCGCTGTTGTCACTATAAGCATGCACACTACATAAAAACTGCTGATATAGCTGCTGCTCAAACTTCTCATCTTTTTTACCGGTGCGGTAAAACTCAACAAAATAATCCTGCACATTGTTGGCCAGGTGATCAGTCAACTGACACACCACCTGAGAGCGCTGCGGGCTTTTGCCAATCACAGTCGGGTCCAGCGCATTGATTTGTTGCTGCCAGTTAAAACTGACAGCCAGCGGCAAATAATCCGCATCTTCTACCTGCAGGGCTTTCTCTAAAATAGTCCGGGTAAGCGGGTTTTTCGGCCCTTTATCTTTAAATACCAGAGTACCGTGGTTTTCGTTATCCAAAATCGCCAGCGCAATATCGCCTTTACTGCGGCTGTACTGCAAGCTACCAGGCAGAACACATTGTTGCTCATCCAGTGCCACGGTGATCCGGCTGCAATTTAAATTAGCGCCGCTGATCCGCACGGTGCCATCAGAACCGTCCTCATTGGCAATAGCACTAACCCCAGAATAACCGGTATTACCAATCATTACCGTGGCCAGAATTTTACCGGCGCCGTACCAGTTCTCTTTTGCAAACAAATCGTTCAGTGCCAGCTGCTGAGTATAAGGCGAAGCCAGTTCCAGCCCTTTCAGAATTTGGGTACCGGTTTGAAAGCCCGGCTGGCCCCAGCCTTTTACCGCCCGGCCAAAAAAGCTGCGGCCCTTATGGGCTAGATGCGAGCCAAAGTTGGCGGGCGCCATCATCACAAAGCGTTTAACCGGGTTGTGGCTGGCATTGTAAAACTGGGTAAGCCATTGCCTTGCAACTAATGAACCGGTGCTATGTACTACCAGATCAACGCTGCGATCGCCGGTCGGCAGGCCCATTTCATGCCAGGCCCTTTGCATGGCGGTGGCTAAATCGGTGTAGGTAACATCGTCGTGCATTGACAACCAGTCGCCCAGATGCAAATGCACGGTCTTTTTGTTGGGGAGTTGTTTAATAAATTTACTAATAGTGGCAAAAGAGCGACTGTTGTCGCTCCAGCCATGCAGAATAATGACCGGGTTGTCCATTATGTCTTCCTTGTTGCTCACCGGAAAACCAGACATCACCCGCTTAGCAGCAGATCTTGGCTACATTTTAAAAACCAGATTAGTATAGCAGGCTTTGCTAATAGCCTTTACTTTTCAAAAATTCCAGCGCTGCAACAATGGCGGTTACCTGCGCCACAATGCATTGCTCCGGGCTGGCATGGGGGCTGTCGGGGTAAACCTCGGTAGTGGTGACATAAGGCGCGTCAGTAATGCCGCCACATAAACCCAGCGATTTTTTCGGGTAGTTTACCACCCCGGGCTGGCTGATAGGCTCACCAATTAAACAACCATCTGCATCTGCCGGCGCAATCTGAGTCACCTTGCTTACGGCAAGGTTAATCGCCTGCTGGAAATCCGCTGCCGGTTTTTCGCTGTCGCCGACTAAATAAAAGCCATCAGGAATATCCCAGTTGGTGTTTACTTCGCCATCACGCGCCGCTTTTGCAGGCCGGAATTCACTGTTATCCGAGTCCGTGGTTTCATGTAAATCTATATGGGCCAGCACCGGCAAACTTAACTGCAGCAAAAAGTTAACTACTGCAGCCGATTCCGCTACCGGGCTGTCAGCTGTAAAATTGCGATTAGGATCAAGCGCCTGTGGGTTCCAGCGATTAATTGTTTCGTAGCCCCAGGGGCTGATACAGGGCAGTAAAATAAGATTAAAATGGTCGCTGTAATTCGCCGCTTCGGTTTGTAAAAAACGAATGGCGCCCTGCACACCGCTGGTTTCATAACCATGCACGCCCCCGGTAACCAATACCGTCACTTTATCAACCGCTAAACCATTACTGAAGGCATACAGCGGGTAACTTTCTGCGCCATACTGACGATAATCCAGCTCGCCATATTGCTGGCGGGTAAAGCCTGGTGCAACCTGCTCTAAGCGGCTCAGCACCTGTTGCTGATAGCTACGCTGGATCTGCTGCCGGGCCAGCCACTGAGCGTTTTCTGCCGGCCCCCACGGTTGTCCTGCTACGCCAATATCGTATTCCTGACTTGCCGTCATACTGTGCTCTCCTTTTTAACCAGGGCGTTACGCTATCGCGTTTTGTCTTTCCAGGCAATTTGCCTTCGCTTATTTCCCATCGCTTTACGTTTAGTTGCGTGCAGCGCTCAGGCCAGTAAACGGGCTATGTTCTAATTTGTCGAACAAACCTGCCAGTATTATCAGATAGCCGCCAGCGGCGCAGTTGGCTACAGTAAAGGTTAATTTAGGTATAAACAGGAGGCTGGCATGGGTTTACTGGTTGAAGGTAAATGGCAGGACAAATGGTACGACACTGACAGCAACGACGGTGAGTTTAAACGGGAAAGTGCCCAACTGCGTAACTGGGTAACCAGTGACGGCAGCGCCGGCCCAACGGGCAAGGCCGGCTTTAAAGCGGAGAAAGACCGCTATCATTTGTATGTGTCTCTGGCCTGCCCCTGGGCACATCGCACCCTGATTTTTCTGCGACTAAAACAACTGACAGAGTATATCAGCGTATCCGTAGTCAGCCCCGACATGCTGGAGCACGGCTGGGAGTTTGACACCAGCAACCACAGTACAGGTGATAAGCTGTTTGGTTACGACTATCTGCACCAGGTATATACCCGCCATCAGCAAGACTATACAGGCCGGGTTACTGTGCCAGTGCTGTGGGACAAACAGCAAAATTGTATTGTCAGCAACGAGTCTGCCGATATAATCCGGATGCTAAATTCTGCCTTTAACGCGCTTACCGGGAACCACGACGACTTTTATCCGGCCGATTTACAGCCGAAAATCAATGAGATTAACGAGCTGGTTTACAATAACATTAACAACGGGGTTTACCGCTGTGGCTTTGCCACCAGCCAAAAGGCTTACGAACAGGCTTACCAGCAATTGTTCGATGCCCTTGAGCAGGTCGAATCTGTTTTGGCAAGCAACCGCTATTTAACCGGCTCATTAATTACTGAAGCTGACTGGCGGCTGTTTACCACCCTAATCCGCTTCGATGCTGTGTACCATGGCCACTTTAAGTGCAATAAGCAACGACTGGCCGATTACCCGAACCTGTCGGGCTTTACCCGTGAACTTTATCAGTGGCCGGGCGTGGCTGAAACCGTCAACTTTTATCATATAAAACGCCACTATTATTACAGCCATACCATGATAAATCCAAGCCAGGTGGTACCTGCCGGGCCACAGGTGGATTATCTGGCGGCACACCAGCGGGCGGGCTGACAATCGCAGCCTGTTCTGGCCAGATGATTAGAAAAGACAAACGAACCGACTATACTCAGAGGAATTATATTGTTGAAAC
Source organism: Arsukibacterium indicum (assembly GCF_019100565.1). GTDB lineage: Bacteria > Pseudomonadota > Gammaproteobacteria > Enterobacterales > Alteromonadaceae > Alishewanella > Alishewanella indicum. The sequence goes on from NZ_JAHRID010000002.1 coordinate 390,821, forward strand.
TTGCTATTAATTAGCGTGGAGCAAAATGCCAACCGCCTTATTGCAAACCTTTGCCAGCAAGCTGACACTGCATTTGCTGCTGTGCACCCTGTTGCTGCTTGCCAGCGACAACAGGGTGCAGGCGAAGGCCCTGCGGATCGCTGTACCTGATTATCCACCCTATACCTACGTGCAGGATAAACAACTAACCGGAGAGGGGTTTCAGGCGTTTGACAGCATTATGGCTGAACTGGATGTTGAATACCGCGCTGAAATAGTCCCCCATTTTGGTCGCTCCATCCTTGATATGGAAAATAACCAACTGGATGCCATGTTACTGGCAACCGAGAGCCCCGAGCGAAGCCATCTGGCAGAATACTCTGAACCGTTGTTTTTTACCGACTGGGCCTGGGTGTGGCTGACAAAGCGAGAAGATATCAATCCGGAAAATGAGCATTTTAAAGAGATTGCTGTTGTCTCAGCCCAGAAAAATAGCAATATTTACCGCTGGTTAGCATTACAGGATTATCAAATCACTCCCGGAACCAGTGATGTCAGGGATTTGTTTAACCTGCTTGACCACGGCAGGGTTGACGCCATCATGCTACCGGCTTTAACGGCGACCACACTAATTAATAACAACCAGCGTGACACAAAACAGTACAAGATCCGTAAGCATATCCAACTGCCCTATGGCATATACGTCAGCAAAGCTTATCTCGTCAATCATCCGGATTTTATGCAGAAATTAAATCAGGCTATCAAAAAATATAACGACGAAATAAAACAACCGGTTGCCAGAAAAACTGAAGTCGCCGCACCAAAAAACTAAAAACCGGAGCCGGGCTGTTTTAAAAATTCCAGCTCCCCGGGTGTTGAGGTCCGGCCGAGAATGGCATTTCTGTGTGGATAGCGGCCAAAGCGCTCAATAATCACCTTATGTTTTAATTCAAACTGATAATTCGTATCCGGAGCATAATCTTTATACAATGCTTCTGCCAGTTGATGAATGGCAAGTGACTCACTATGCATATAAGGCAACAGTAAAAAGCTGCGCTCGTCAGGGGTAAGTTGCGCTAAAGCACCTGAGCTTACCGCTTCCTGTGCCAGCACCAGTGCCATTGGATCCTGCGCGAATGCCATCGGTTTATCCCGGTATATATTGCGGGAAAACTGGTCCAGCACAATTATTTCGGCCAGCCTGCCTTTTACGTCTTTACGCCATTGATAAAGCTCGCCCCGCGCCGCTTGTTGCAACACATCACCAAAGCGACGTGCAATTAACTGATCAAAGTTACTATCTTTTGCCCACCACTGGCTGGGCTTAATTTCGCTGAACCAAAAATCTAACACCTGCTGATACATTATTATCCCCGTTTATCTGTCTGTTCTATTCCTAATTGCAATATATGCCGTTGCAACTGCGGATAGAACTGTAAAAAGTCGTGCTCCAGTGCAGTATAGCGTGGCATGATTTCGGTGATAATTCCGCTGAAATTATTAGCAAAGCGGATCCGGCCGGCAATATGATCCAACGCCTGGCCAAGCTGCGGTAACTGCTGGTAGCTGGCAAACCAGTCGTAACGGCTTACCCGTTGCATAGTATCACGCATGGTTGCTGGCATCAGCGGCATGGCGCCATTAAGTTGTCCGTATAACTGAGCTTTATAATCCTCAAATGGCTGCGGGTAAAATTGCTGCCAGTGTCGGATTAAAAAGTGGTCAAACAACACGTCCAGCGCTACCGCAGCAAACCGCCGGCGCATTGGTGAAAACTCAGCTTTGGCAGCCTTAACAATGGGATGCGTGTCGGTGTAACGGTCTGTCGCCCGATGGTTGTAAAGGCCTGCTCTAACTGCCGGATGCAAATTATCGACATTGACCCCTTTACAGAAATCACCCAGCAGATTACCCACCAGTGAGTAGCGGGTTGGCTGGGCCAGCGCGGCATGGGCCAGATAATTCAACACTTTCTCCTGCTATAAGGAAGCCATCAACAACTAGGCTGTGGTTTCAGCTAATGGTACACTGCCCCGGCAATTTTATTAACCTGCAGAGAGAACAATGCGTGTGCTTATCCGTTTATTTTTTCGTTTAGTCCGGCTCATTTTAACCCCTTTTATGCTGCTGGCAGAATGGCTTACCACGCCAAAAGCACCAGAGCGCAGCGCACAACAGCAAGCTGAGGTTGATGCCGCCTGTCAGCAACTAGCGTTATATCAGTTTTCTGCTTGTCCTTTCTGCATCAAAGTACGTAAAGAAATAGCCCGGCTGGGGCTGAATATTGAAAAACGTAATGCACAGCATAACGCCGCGCATCGCAACGAGCTGCAAACGAAAGGTGGCCGGGTAAAAGTGCCTTGCCTGCGGATTTCTGCCCCGGCGCTACAAAATGAGCCAGAGGCGGAACAAAATGAGCAATGGCTATATGAATCTGACGATATAATCGGCTACCTGCGCCAGCAATTTACTCCCGACACCACAAGCTGATAAACACTATCTGGTCAGGATAATCAACACACCGCTCCAGTCCAGGCCCCGGCTTTTGCCAGCCTGGGGGGCAATTTCCACTCCACAATAAAAACCCAGCAATGGAATTCGGGCATCATTTAACAGGTTTTGTACTTCTCTGGCTTCCTCCAGCCCTGCGATTGGCAGTGCAGCGTCAGTTGCCGGGGCCTGGTCAAATTGGGCAATACGGCCGGCACAATCCATGTAAAGGGCAAATAAAGGTTTCCTGCCATCCTGCTTTATTTTCTGAAGCAAGGCCTCGGTGCTGTTTCTTGCCGATGTTCGGCCCAGGGCAGGACTGCGACGCATTAACTGAATTTGTAATCCCTCATGCATATCAGGTTCAAACAGAATAAGCCCTTCATCATTTGGCAGCACCCCGCTTATCAGCCGGTTACTGTACTCATTATCCATACTTAAATCTGCCGCGGGATCAGCTGGTATCCCCAGACAAAGCTGGCTGACCGGCGAGTTACTGCGCCAGCTGTCACTGCCAAAGGCCTGATCAATGACTTTAACGGCAGGTTTACCATCAAGAGTGTAGAGAAACTGGCCAAATATGCCGGTAATAGTATAACGCTGACTACTTAAAGGTTGACAGCCATGCATCACACCAATGTATGAGCGAATATTGCCACCAAACACCAGGGCACTGGCACTTTGCTGGGTAATACTCTTTCCACAAAATTGCTGGGTATGACTAAAACCGTGATCGCCCAGCAACCCGGCGCCAGCAATGGGCAATGGCTTGGGCAGTTTAAGTTCCAGTCCTCTGAGCAGGGGCGCAGATGGGTTCATAACCGGGGCCGCATTCTCAGAGCCGGAGAATTTTACTGAATCATACAACAGCAACAATAAACTGGCATCTGACATGGTGGGCAGTGTTTCAGCTAACTGTTCGCCGGCTTTAAAGGGGCTGTTAAACAAGCCGGTTGCGACAGCCATCTGGCAGTAGTTATCTTCAAATTTCAGTACTGCAACCGCAGCCGGATGCCCGCTATATGACAGGTGTTGATTGGTAATCACACCAATTGCGGACCCTCCAAAAATATTAACGTCCTGCCCCAATACTTCACGTAACCCCCGGTAAAAAGCCTGATGGTCCATTGTGCCACTGCAAAAAGCCAGCACTAAATCAGCATCATTAAAGACAGCCTGCGCTATTGCATGTTGTGCTGCTTGCTGGCCGGCAATAAATGCATTTTCACAGTTACTGTATCCTAATCCTACTTTCATAATCCCTCATACTGCCGACTAATGCACTCTTCCGTTCTGCTAACGAATATTACACAGTATTTACTATTGCAGGAATACGTTAAATAACAAGATTTCAGGTTTTAAGCCTAACTTGATATAGTGAATCTATTCTGAACAGATAGTGTTTGTCTGATGATTGTGATGAAGGTAAAGGTGAACAGATGCGCTTAATTGTTGTGCTATTGTTGCTGGCCCTGAGCGGTTGTGTTGTGGCACCGGATACCGTAGAAAAGCAGGACATGCTGCCGCTGACAGGCGCCGAGCAACTGGCATTGGCAGAGCAGGCGGGCCAGCATCTGGTAAATTGGCCTGAGCAGCGCAGTAGCCGCCAGGAAGTTAATAACCGGCGCCTGTTTACCGGCTGGCAGGGTCAGGGCGTGTTACTCATTGATATGCAGCAGACACAATCAGCAACCATCGCTGTTAATGGCAAGCCGTTGCGACTAACCCGGCCAATGCATGGTACACCCTTTAAAATTGATATTTCAGCACTAACCCGTAATGGGCACAACCAGTTAAAGTTAGTGTCGATGCAACCTGCCACAGCAAAACTGACTATTGCCGTGCCCTACCCTGAACTTAATATGCAACAGGTTACTACTGCAGATCCGCAGCGCTTCAGTAAAGTAGACAAATTAATTAATGACGAAATTGCTGCCGGTTTCCCGGGTGCTGTTTTACTGGTTGTTAAAGATGGCCAGATTATTAAAGAAACCGCTTACGGCTATGCAATGCGCTACCAGGCTGACGGTTCAGTGCATCCAGAACCAGAGTCCATGCAAACCAATACCTTGTTTGATATTGCATCTAATACCAAAATGTACGCCACCACCTATGCTGTGATGCAGCTGGTCAGCAGCGGCATGCTGGATATTAACCGTCCTTTGACTGAATATCTGCCGGAATACATTGGTGATGGCAGAGAGCAGCGACTGGTCAGCGACTTGCTGTACCACACCAGTGGTTATGCGCCAGAGGTGCATTTCCACCGGCCCGATAACAGCAATGGTTCACTTTTTTATTCACTGAACAAAGCCTATACCGACCAGTTACTGCTGGCGCAGGTGCCGTTTGTCAGTGAACGGGCGAAAACCGCACGCTATAGTGATGTGAACTTTATGCTGCTGGGGCTGTTAATTGAGCGACTAACTGCCATGCCGCTGGATCGTTATTTAGAACAACACTTTTATCAGCCGCTTGGCCTGAATAATGTGCTGTTTACGCCGCTGCAAAAAGGGGTAGCGCCTGAAGGCATTGCCGCTACTGAACTGGATGGCAACAGCAGAGGTGGCCGGGTGAGTTTTCCCGCAAACCGCCAGGGGGTGCTGCGCGGCCAGGTTCATGATGAAAAAGCATTTCATGCACTGCAGGGCGTGGCCGGCCATGCCGGTTTATTCGCCACAGCCCGCGATCTGGCGGTGTTAATGAGTGTAGTGGCTCAACAAGGCGGCTATGGCTGGCAGCACTTTTTTAACCCGGCTGTGGTGCAGCAATTTACCCGGCCATCTGGCTATGACCACCGGTTTGGCCTTGGCTGGCGAACTGCCGCCGGTGGCGATTTAAACTGGCATTTTGGCGCTTATGCCAGTGACTATGCCTTTGGTCACACCGGCTGGACCGGCACCGCCACTGTGATAGACCCGGCCCACAATTTAATGGTGGTACTGCTGACCAACAAGAAACACAGCCCCATTACCGCCAACGGTGACAGCTATGAGTTCACTGGTGACAGTTTTGAAACCGGCCGTTATGGCAGCATTATGACCCTGATCTACGAGGCCGTGCTGCAATAGCTGTTAACCAGCACTGTCGGCGTTTAAAAACTGTAACTGAGCCAACTGCTGATACAACGCACAGCTTTGCATCAGTTCACTGTGTTTTCCTGCCGCTATAACCTGGCCGCGGTCCAGCACCAGAATGCGATCGACATGCAGCACCGTACTCAGCCGGTGGGCAATAATTAGGGTGGTTTTGCCTTGCATCAGGTGCGCCAGTGCCTGTTTAACATCATGCTCGCTGGCAGCGTCCAGCGCGCTGGTGGCTTCATCCAGCAACAGTAGCGGCCTGTCGGCCAGAATTGCCCGGGCAATGGCAATCCGTTGTTTCTGGCCACCCGACAACCGCACCCCGCGCTCCCCCAGCTGGCTATGGTAACCATCAGCCAGCTGCTGAATAAAACCATCTGCTTCTGCTGCTTTACAGGCGTCAATAACCTGTTGCTCGCTGGCGCCGGGCCGGCCATAGCGGACATTCTCCAGCACACTGCAGCCAAAAATCACTGCATCCTGCGGAACCAGGGCAAATTGCGCTCGTAGTACCGCAGGATCAAGCAAGCTGATATCAACACCATCCAGTAAAATGCGGCCTGCAGGTAAATTATAAAAACGCAGTAATAACTGAAATATCGTGGTTTTGCCGGCGCCACTTGGTCCGACTAATGCCACCCGCTCCCCCGGCTTAATATGCAGGTTAAGCTGATGCAGTACGGTTCGATCCGGTGACTGTGGATAGTAGAAACTGACATCGTCAAACAGCAAACTACCGGTTACCGGCTCGGTTAATGTCGCCGGTATCGACGGGGCAACAATCTCTACCGGCATTTCTGATAACTCTATTAACCGTTCAGTAGCCCCCGCTGCGCGCTGAATTTCGCCAATTACTTCACTAATGGTGGCAACCGCGCCAGCCACCACTACCGCATAAAACAGAAAAGCGGTAAGCTCTCCTGCGCTTATTCTGCCTGCCACCACATCCAGCGCTCCAGCCCATCCTACCAGGGTAACCGCACTGATACTCAGCAACATGACCACGCCAATTAACAAGGCCCGGTAAAAAATGCGGTGTTTTGCTGCCGCCATCACCTGTTCAATTTTGCTGGCAAACACCTGCTGGTCAAGGGTTTCATGGCCATACGCCTGCACGGTGTGAATTTCGTGCAGGCTTTCATCTACATGGGCACCAATATCAGCCAGCCGGTCCTGACTGGCCCGTGCCATACGTCGCACCCGCCGTCCCAGAACAAAAATAGGCACCAGCACCAACGGTACCGCTATTAACACTAATCCAGTCATTTTCAGGCTGGTAAAAGCCATCATCAGCACACCACCAATTGCCGTTACAGCCGATCGCAGTGCCATTGAAAAGCTGGAACCAACCACGGTTTGCAGAACCGTGGTATCGGCAGTAAAGCGGGAGATCACTTCACCGGTGCGGGTTTCACTGTAAAAGGCCGGAGACAACTGTAACATGTGCCGGTACACATGATTGCGAATATCGGCGCTAACCCGTTCGCCCAGCCAGGTCATCAGATAAAAACGGCAGAATACCGCTGTTGCACTGACCAAGGTGATCAGTAAGATCATCAGAATAATGTTATTCAGCCGGGCCGTGTCGCCAGCAGCAAACCCCTGATCAACCAGTAAACGCACCCCCTGCCCCAGTGCCAGCCACGCCAGAGAACCTATCAGTAAAAACAACATAGCGGCGGCCACCCGCCAGCGATAAGGAGTTAAAAACCGGCCGAGCCACGGCAACACGGCTGTGGCCAGCTTTTGGGAATTGTGGCTGCTATCAGCTATTTTCTGCAATGGAATTTTCCTGTTTCAGGGTTATTTGACTCAGGTTTATCATACTTGATTAACCCTGGCAGATGTAGCTACGCAATTTGACCAGATTGCTATATTATGCGCCAGCCAATTTCGCTGCTGCCAGCATGCCACTATGATATCAACCAATGCGTTATATACCGATTTATCGGAGTACTATGATTTAATGTGCCGTGATATCAATTATCTGGCACAAAGTAGCGCTGTGCACCGGCTGCACAGAATGCTGGGCAACAGCAGTTACTATCATCTTGACTTAGCCTGTGGCACCGGGTCCCATATCCGCCATTTTCTCGATTTGGGTTACCAGTGCTCTGGCCTGGATCTTAATCAGCCGATGCTGGAGCTGGCCCGGGCACGCTGCCCCCAAGCGCACTTTATTTTACAAAATATGTGCCATTTCACGCTGGATAAGCAGGTTGATCTTATTACCTGTTTTTTATACTCAGTTCATTACAGTGGAAGTATCAATTCGTTACAACAGTGCATTGCCAGCGTATTTCAGGCGCTGACTGCAGGCGGACTCTTTGTATTTAATGCCGTGAATAAAAATACTATCTGCAATCAGTCTGCCGTGCGTCATAGTACCCAGCTCGACAACAGCCATTTTGTATTTGAATCAGGCTGGCATTACAGTGGCGAGGGTGAGCAGCAAGCCCTTAAGCTTAGCATTGCCAGAACCAGCGCCGATATTACTCAGGTCTGGCAGGATCAGCATCCTATGGTAGCCGTCAGCTTTGCCGAGCTGCAGGCGCTGCTATGCCCCTACTTTGAGGTACATATACTGGCGCACGATTACGACAAAATTACCCCCTGGGACACCGCAGCAGGCAATGCCTTGTTTGCCTGTGTTAAGCGTGGTAACTGAATAGCTTATATCAGCAGATTGATCTTGCTCAGCGCCTGGGCATGGAGCAATGAACTCATAATTAAAGCTAGCTGCAAAACCTCCAATTGCAATATGCCTTGCTAATATAAAACTTACTTATTTATTAATCCTCATTTTCGCTATATTAACTAAGCTAATTATTTAACATTCAGTCTGTTATATTCATTTTTGTTGTTTTATTCTCGACAAACTAAAGTACTTTTATTCAATATTATAACTTTGTTGGCAAGCGGCTTAAGCTGACAGTATTTACCACAACTCAGTAGGGTATATAGCAATGAAAAAATGGCTAAAATCTGGAACTCTGTTAACCCTTTTATTATCTGCCGGGCTACACGTCAGCGCCTCCCCTAAGCTGGAACTATTGTGGCAAAGCGACGGTTTTAGGGTGCCGGAATCGGTGCTGGTTCATCAGCAACAGCAAGACAAGTTTCTGTTTGTATCTGAAATTGACGGTGCCGGCAATGCTGCTGATGGCGAAGGCGGCATAGCGCTGTTAAATACCGATGGCAGTATGCGCGTGCAGAACTGGTTACGCGGCTTGCATGCGCCAAAAGGAATGGCACAGTTTAACGGTAAACTGTATGTCGCTGATCTGACCGAATTGGTTATTATTGATATCGAAAGCGCAACCGTAACGGCAAAAATTCAGGCGCCGGGTGCAGTATTTCTGAATGATGTAACAGTTGATGATAACGGCGTGGTGTATGTTTCTGATACCCGCAAAAATGTTGTTTATCGATATAAAGACGGCACTATCAGCATCTGGCTAAAGGATATTGTTGCAGCTAACGGCTTAAAAGCTATCGGTAACGAACTGTATATTGCTGCTGCAGATCTGCTGCTAAAAGCAAGCAAAAGTGGCGAAATTACGCAAATAGCCAAAGGCTTCGCCGAACGGGCGGACGGCCTGGAACCGGTGAGCAATGGTGACTTTATCGTCAGCTGCTGGGCTGGCATTATTTACTATGTTAAAGCCGATGGCAGCATGACAACATTATTAGACACCCGCCAGCAAAAACTCAACACCGCTGATATTGGCTGGGATCCACAAAACCAGATCCTGTTCGTCCCCACTTTTGCTGGCAACTCTGTTGCCGCCTACCGGCTAACCGGCCTGGCGGCTGACTAGAGTAATCTATTTGTCGTTGTTGCCGGAGCAGTTCGCTGCACCGGTAGCTTTTTCCATTTCTGAGCCAAAACGCTACATAGCCCTGCAAATAACTGCGAAAATGTTTCTGTTTTGCTGCATCCAGTTGCGCTAGTCAGTCGTTGCTTGCAGTGGAGGTGAGCATTTTATGCTGTATCAGGTTCAGGCTGTCGACCTGCTGTTCGCCAAACACAGTTGATTAAGCAAGGAAAATACTATGATGCATTCAAAATTTGTTCGAGCGGCTCGCGGGCCGATGTCATTAAGTGCAGTAGCCCTGGCAATGATGCTTGCCCTTACCGGTTGCGACGGTGACGATGGCGTAGCTGGCCAGCCCGGTGCAGACGGTGCACCAGGCCAGCCAGGTGCAGATGGGACGCCGGGTTTTGCTGCGGCTGATTTTCTGGTAGCAAATAACGGCAGTGAAAATAGCGGTACCGTTGACCTGATTAACCAGAATGCCGCAGCACTAAAACGTTTTACCGGCCTGAATAATCAGGGTGTCGTACTCGACCCGCTTGGTAATCTGGTTCAGGCAGGCGATAGCAGCAATGGCAGTCTGAAAACATTTTGCCAGATTGCAATGCGGCCTGACGGCGCGGCCTTTAACCCAATGCTTGACCGGGAGCTAACCGGAGCCACTACCGGCCTGGTAAACCCAAAAGGCATCGCATTTTCCCAGCAACGTGGCCTGGTGTTTATTGCTGATCAAACAGCCATGCAGGTTACCGTTTACGGGGCAGCCGCGGCTGGCGATGCTGCACCGCTGGCTACCACAACCACAGAGGCAATGCCCTGGGATCTGTTTTACGATGAAATCAATGACCGGTTATATGTTGCACTGACCAATGGTGTGCTGTCTGTGTACGATAACTACGTTAACGGTAACTATGCCGCCATGCCAAGCCGCAGCATAACCCCAGTCGATGACAGCGGCATGCCATTATCGGTTAACTTGCACGGCATAGCTTATGACCGGGTATCTGACAAAATGGTGTTATCAGATGTTGGTAGTGCCAGCGATGCCACTGATGGCAGCCTGTTTGTATTAAATAATATCTCGGTTGCAGATGGTGAAGTCGTTCCGGCAAGGGTTATCAGCGGCCCGGCAACGCTGCTGGGTAACCCGGTTGATATTGTGCTGTCTGGCAGTGAGCTGCGGGTAGCAGAAAAAGCCAATGATGCCATTTTAGTGTATGCCAACATATTCGCGGGCCAGAGTGGCGACATTGCCCCGGATTTAGCTACCACAGCTATCAAACCGGAATCACTGGTGCAGCTTACATCACCACGTCAGCACCCGGATATTTCAGATACCACTGTACCGTCGGTGTTGCTGGGAGTGGCTGTTTCCAGTAACCCCGCAGCAGCAGGCCCTACTACCGGCCAGATCAGTCGGGTTACTGCCGCCCTTACCAGTGAGCTCAGTCAGTACAATGCATTACAAACGATTGAAAGTGTTACTTTTGATATAGCCGGTGATAGTTATACTACCTTTGATAATGCTGAGGGAGGCGGCATTGTCATCTCTAACCGGGTTGCCAGTCAGCGCAGTGCTGAGCAGTATTCAACTGCGCAGGATCGCATTATAAGCGGTAGTAACACTGGCTTAATATCGCCAAAAGGCCTGGACATCGACTCGGCCAGTGGTTTGATATTTGTTGCAGAAAATAATCCGGCGACACCCGGAGTTTTAATTTTCTCCAGCTGTACCAGTGGCAACGCCGCGCCCGTTCTTACGTTAAATACCGCACCTGCCCAGCCGTGGGATGTCGATTATGATCCGGCCAGCGACAAAGCCTTTGTTGCCCTGACTAATGGTACGGTCGCGGTATTTAATGAAGTAAGAAGCAAATGGCTGGCGGGCACCACTGATATCAGCGCTGCTGACCGCATTATTACCCCGGCAACCGGCGGGGTTGCGCTGGCTGCACCGACTAATCTGCATGGTATTGATTATGACTTTGCCAGTGATGCACTAATCGTTTCTGATGTGGGCAGTGCGGCAGATGCCACTGACGGCAAAATTTATGTCCTGAATAATGCCAGCACCGCTAGTGGCTTAACCAACATTGCGTTAAATATCAGCGGTAATAATTCAGCCCTGGGTAATCCGGTAGATATTATGTATAGCGGTCAGCATCTGTACGTGGCGGAAAAGTCGAACAATCTGGTACTACGGTTTGATGATATTCTCAACAGCGGCGGCGGCAATATAGCTGCAGATGCCAGTTTTGCTTTTACGGCACCAGAGTCTGTAGCCATAGTACCGCGGTACCTTAGCAACCGGCAGTAGGTTTACTGGCTTGCCTCAGGTTTTCGCTTTAACCGTCTGGCCACAACCAAAAGGTTGATGTTGCAGCGTCACACTGACTTGCTCACCCAGCTGCACTTTATACAGCAGGTTGTATTGTTGTTCAGACAGCGGCGCAACTTCAATGCCACTGAAAAGTTTAACCAGTTCAGGTACGGTGTTGCTGTGTCCTACTACCAAAACGGGCCGGCTAAATGTCTGAATTTGCTTGTGCAGTTGCTCTGGCTGCCGCGGGTCATAACTGGTCACCGTCAGTTGCTTGCTGGCCGCGACGGGTTCAGCGGTTTGCCGGGTGCGCTGATAAGGCGTGGCAAACACGGCCTCAAGTTCAATATCGTTAAAATAACGGGCCAGGGCTGCTGCTCTGGCCTGGCCACATTCAGATAGCACCGGATCTTTGCTACCGTCCTGCTTTTCAGCATGGCGTACCAGATAAATAGTATTGGCGCTGACCTGCAGCGCCAGCACACAGCTTATCGCGCCACACCAGGGTAAAAATTTGGCTATTTTCATTATTATGCTTCCTTTACAGCACTTAGTGGGATGCCGTTACAAGTGGGCCAGCCTGCCGATACTAACGTTAATATTTGAGTCACTGGCCGCTTAACGGTAAAAACCCTGCTGGCAGTATAGCCAGTAAAACAATGGCAACCAGTAAGGTAAGGCCAAAACTCAGTAGCGAGCCCAGCAGAATATATTCTGTTAGTGCCCGGTCGTGCGAGTCACGTAAATCGTTATAACGCAGTACTGATTTTGCCGCCACTACCAGCCCGACGCCCGAGTACTGGCCTGCAAGGATTAAAGTCAGGATCACTAAACGCTCGGCAATACCAATTAAATGCCCTGCCGCCGGTGAGCCCTGCTTTTCGCTGCTGGCTGGTGCCGATATGTTTGTCAGCACCATTCCTATCAAAACCGATGCCGGCTTAATCAGTAGCAAATAGCCCAGCAACATCAGCAGATACTCTGTTTTCAGCAGTGTTAAACCCCAGTCAGCGAGGGCCTGGTAACCGACATCTGCCAGCAGCAGCCATACCAGCAGAATAACCAGCAAATGCAACAGCTGGTCCAGCACAAAATAACGCAGGCCGGTAAAATATGACTTGCCGATATCGATCAGCAGGTGGCTGGCCGCAATCAGCAACGCTACACCAATAGTGCTGCTAAAGCCGACGGCCGGCCAGCTGAGGTTATACCACAACACCAGCAATAGCAGGTTCAGGCCAAAATGGATTAAAGTGTGATAATACAGCTGGGCACAGCGCCAGTGCCGCGCCGCCCGGGCCAGTACCCAGGCGGTGGGCTGCAAAAAGAAATCGGCCACAATATGTACCAACACTAACCCCAGCAGTAAGCTGCTGTCAGTCATTGCAAACTCCTTGTAATATGGCTGTCGCAGTAATGAATAAACGCCTGCAGCAGTTGATAGTCAGCGTGATTATTATTGAGCAATTTAGTGACATTCTCCCGGGAAGTTCCCAGTTTGCCGGCGATACTTTCGTGAGAACTGCCTGGCGTCAGAAAATACAGGAGCAGAGCCTCGGCCTGACGGGCAGTCAGTTTAGCAAGCATGTTGTCAGCCAGTTGCAGCGGCACGGCCAGTATCTGCTGCAACTGGGGTTGCTGGCTATGAATAGTTAAACGCTGGCCAGCAGGTAGTTTATCCAGACCATTGCCCGACAACGTAAAAGCCGGGCCGCTGGCGCTTTTCACATCATCCCGCAAATTAGTCACTTCACCCAGACCAATGCTGATTTTGCAATCACGGCCCAGGCTTAACAGGGTTAGCCGGATATAAATAGCCAGTTTTACCGCTGCAGCAGGCTGCGCTAACAGAATCTGAAACGCATCGCCGCGGTAAAAGTTATAGCTGCAACCCAGCGATTCTGCCTGTGAAACCAATAGCTGCTCTAACTGGTACAGCACACTATCGTACTGGCCACCGGCAATACTGCGTGATTTAACAAAGTCGCCGGTTAATACGGCATAGTTAGCTGGCATAACAATCTCAGGCAGCGGGTCAGGCCTTTAATAGTAACTTAATTCGGTTACATGTCAAATATGTAACCGCTAATGGTTACATAATATAAAAGTAACTAAATAAGGTTACATTTATAAGATGAGTTCGTGGCGTGTCTGCCGTTAACAGTAGTCTTAATGCTCAACTGCAATTCTGCCCGTTGTAACCGCCTGTGGCCAGATATGCGGCTGTGGCGCCAGCACAAATAAGTCACCATTCTGGCCTACCAGCTGCTGCGGGATGCCCGCTGCACGAGCTACCTGCGCATTTGCCTGAATATGCGCTGCTTCGCCATGCACCGGGACAGCAATAGCCGGTTGCACATAGCGATACATGATGTCGAGCTCACCCTGGTTCGGGTGGCCTGACACATGAATAAGCTCACTGCTATCGGCGCTTTGCACAGTACGTACTTTCAGGGCGTTCAGCTGCGCTATTAAACGGCTAACCAGCATTTCGTTGCCTGGGATCAGAATAGCGCTGAACAATACCAGGTCATTTTCTTCCAGCATTAAATGCGGGTGGCGCTGCTGGGCCAGCCGGTTAAGGGCTGCTCTGGGTTCACCCTGGCTGCCGGTCGCAACCACCAGCACTTCGTTAGCAGGTAAATACCCCACATGTGACGGCTCAATCAGCGGAATATCTTCCGGCCAGTAACCACAAGCCCTGGCCGCACCTACCATATTTTCCATCGCCCGGCCAAACAACGCTAAATAACGACCGGTACGCCGGGCAATCTGGCCAAGGCTAATCAAACGGCCAATATTACTGCTGAAACCACTAACTACCACCCGCTGTTTTTCATGGCGGATCAGCTGATATAGCCCCTGATAACAGGCGGTTTCAGACTCAGAAAAACCCGGCTTCAGTGCATTGGTGGAATCACAAACCATCGCGGTAATATTCTGGGCTGCCAGTCGTTTAAATACCTGCGGTTTAAAAGGCCGGCCAGTCATTGGCGCTTTATCTATTTTCCAGTCGGCGGTGTGGAATACTTTACCGGCCACAGTGCTGATAACCAGTGCCTGCGGCTCAGGAATAGAATGAGTGATGCTCAGCCAGTTTATTGAAAATGGACCAATGGTACAGGTACCGCCAAGCGGGATCTCAACAATGGGCATATCCTGCGATAAACCACTGCGGGCAATTTTGCGGCGTAAAATCTCTGCCGCAAAAGGCGAGCAATACACCGGGCAACCAAAGCGCGGCCATAAAAACGGTAAGGCGCCAATATGATCCTCATGAGCATGAGTGATAATAATACCTGTCAGCAATTCTTTGCGTTTAGCGATAAATGCCGGATCGGCCGCCTGCACTTCTGCGGTAATGGGGCTGGATATGGGTTGCAGCGGATTATAAAACGTCACCCCGCAATCAACCATTAACCAGCGGCTGTCATGACCGTACAGATTAAGGTTCATGCCAATTTCGCCACAGCCGCCTAACGGCAAAAACCATAAATCATGGGGGCCAGGCAGCATATCTGCAGGTAAGCGGGCAATCAAAACAGCATCCTTGAACATTAAAAGATAGCTATTGTACGCAGCCTGCAGCAAATTAGTACATTACCTTGCTGCCAACCGCCTTAAATCGATAATATAGATTAAGGTTATCGCTTTATTTCACATTAAGTAATCATAAACTTACTATACTATTTTCAGCGCTACTTTCTGGCACCAACGATTTTGATGTCTGGCCGGGAATGACCTGTTGTTAACCACACAAATCTGCAGCAACAAGATAAACAACAGCGTTCATCAGTAGCACTACCTGCTTGCGTATAACAACGATGAGTTAACGAAAAGGACGGGAATAATGAAGAAGAATCTAAACAAATCCATACTGGCCGGCATGATGAGTATGCTGCTGACATCCGGTGCAGTTTTCGCCAATGACCCGCAAAAGCCTGAAATGGTGAAGCCCAAGGGCGCGGTTGCTACCGGCGCCATCAAAGGAGTAGCTGTCAGGGATAATCAATTCTGGTGGCCGGATCAACTGGACTTATCAGCCCTGCGTGATCATGACGCACGTTCTAACCCTTATGGCGCTGACTTTAGTTACGCTGATGCTTTTAACAAACTGGATCTGGCCAGGGTGAAGCAGGACATTAATGCCCTGCTAACCGAGTCGCAAGACTGGTGGCCAGCCGACTTTGGTAATTATGGCCCCTTCTTTATCCGAATGACCTGGCACAGCGCCGGCACCTACCGCACCCTGGATGGCCGTGGCGGCGCCGGCGGCGGTCAGCAACGCTTTGAGCCGTTGAACAGCTGGCCTGATAACGGCAATTTAGATAAAGCCCGGCGTTTGTTGTGGCCGGTTAAACAAAAATACGGTGAAGCACTGTCATGGTCAGATTTAATGGTGCTGGCAGGTAATGTCGCATTGGAAAATATGGGCTTTAAAACCTATGGCTTTGCCGGCGGCCGCGCAGATGACTGGGAACCGGATATGGTGTACTGGGGGCCGGAAGTTGAAATGCTGGCCAGTGACCGCGAAGATGCCGATGGCAAACTGCAGCGGCCGTTAGGTGCCACCCATATGGGCCTGATTTACGTAAACCCTGAAGGCCCCAAAGGTTTGCCTGATCCACTGGGGTCTGCCAAAAATATCCGGGTAGCCTTTGAACGGATGGCGATGAACGACGAAGAAACCCTGGCATTGATCGCAGGTGGCCATACCTTTGGTAAAATGCACGGTGCACACAAACCAGCAGATTGTGTTGGCGCAGAACCCGCTGCAGCCGGTATTGAAGAGCAAGGCTTTGGCTGGAAAAACAAATGTGGCAAAGGTCACTCTGAAGACACGGTAACCAGTGGTCTGGAAGGCGCCTGGACTCAGGCCCCTACCCGCTGGACCTCACTGTATTTAAGTAATTTGCTTAATTTCGAGTGGAAACAAACCCGCAGCCCGGCTGGTGCTATTCAGTGGATCCCGACCGATGAATCCCTGCATAAAGCAGTACCTGATGCGCATGTTAAAGGCAAGTTTAACCCGCCGGTAATGACTACAGCAGATCTGGCGCTGAAATTTGACCCGGAGTATCGCAAAATTGCAGAGCGTTTTCTGGCAAATCCGGAAGAATACCGCTTAGCCTTTGCCAAAGCCTGGTACAAACTTACCCACCGCGACATGGGCCCGCCACGTAACTTCTTAGGCCCCGAAGTACCGGCTGAGGTATTGGTATGGCAAGATCCTATTGATCAGACAACTCAGTCCACCATTAACGAGCGGGATGTTAAAGCCCTTAAAGCCAAAATTCTGGACAGCGGTTTAACGGTGCCCGAACTGGTGCGCGTGGCCTGGGCATCTGCTGCCAGCTACCGTGATACAGATATGCGTGGCGGTGCCAATGGTGCCCGCATAGCCTTAGCACCGCAGAAAGACTGGGCAGTGAATAACCCGGCTGAAACCGCTAAGGTACTGAACGCATTAAAAGGCATTCAGACC
Source organism: Arsukibacterium indicum (assembly GCF_019100565.1). GTDB lineage: Bacteria > Pseudomonadota > Gammaproteobacteria > Enterobacterales > Alteromonadaceae > Alishewanella > Alishewanella indicum. The sequence continues at coordinate 407,996 of NZ_JAHRID010000002.1, forward strand.
GACTTTAACAAAAGCAGAAGAAAAGTATCGCTGGCTGACTTAATCGTGCTGGGCGGTGCTACTGCAATTGAAAAAGCAGCCAAAGACGCCGGTTACACCATTACCGTTCCCTTTAAACCAGGCCGTGGTGATGCCACTCAGGAAATGACTGACGTTAATGCCTTTAACCTGCTGGAGCTGACAGCTGATGGCTTCAGAAATTACTTTGATGCCGATGCCAGCTATAAATCACCAACAGAGATGCTGGTTGATAAAGCAGACCAGCTGGATTTGAGTGTACCGGAAATGACCGTATTAGTTGGTGGCCTGCGTTCGCTTAACGCCAACTATCAGGGCGCTAAACATGGTGTATTTACCGATAAGCCCGGTACCTTAAACAATGATTTCTTCGTTAACCTGCTGGATATGTCTACCGTCTGGCAAAAAGCTGACACTGAAGGCGTTTATCAGGGCTTAGACCGTAAAACCGGCCAGCAAAAATGGACAGCCACCTCGGTTGATCTGATTTTCGGTTCAAACTCTGAACTGCGGGCAATTGCTGAAGTTTATGCTTTCGACACTTCAAAACAGAAGTTTGTTGATGACTTTGTCAAAGCCTGGACTAAGGTGATGAACCTGGACCGCTAAGCTGTAAAGTTAATCGTAACCAAACAAAAAGGGCCTGCGGGCCCTTTTATTATTTGAATTTTATTGCATAAGAATATTACTTAGCACGGCCCGGCTTCGTTGCAGACTTAGGCTTTGCTTTCGCGGGGCTTACCGGGTCTATCATAGTTGCCGTGGCTTTATTAGAGCGGCCGGTTAACACTTTGCGCGAAATACTTTTCAGTAATGAGCCACGGTTACTGACTTCAAAACCCGGTTTGTTGATTCGGGTAATACTACTGCCAATCAGCTTTTGAATGCGCTCCAGCGTTTGTTCTTCCTCGCGGCTGACAAAGGAAATGGCCGTACCCGAGGCGCCGGCCCGGCCGGTGCGGCCAATCCGGTGCACGTAATCTTCCGGCAAATACGGCAGGTTAAAATTCACTACATAATCCAGGCCCTGAATATCCAGGCCGCGGGCGGCGACTTCAGTGGCAATTAATACCTGCAGCTTTGCCGATTTAAAATCAGCAATAGCACGGCGCCTCGCGCCCTGGCTTTTATCGGCGTGGCAAACCGCGGCATTCACTTTGCGCTTTTGCAGCTCTGCTAACAGGCGGTCGGCCTGCTCTTTGGTGCTGGTAAATACCAGTACCTGAAACCAGTTGTGCTCGGCCAGCAGCTGCTCAAACAATTCAATTTTGCGGTTTTCTTCTACCGGATACACCACATGGTTTACGGTATCAGCCGTGCTGTTAGTTTTCGCCACCCGGATTTGCTGATGATTACGCAAAATTTTATGCGATAACTCATTTACCGCCGGCGAGGTAGTTGCTGAGAATAACAAGGTCTGGCGCTTAGTGGCGGTTTGTTGCAACAGGTTGAATACATCGGTGCTAAAGCCCATATCTAACATGCGGTCGGCTTCATCCAGCACCACAAATTCCACGTCACTCAGAATCACGTTACCAAGGGCAATATGTTCCAGCAACCGGCCCGGGGTACTGATCACAATATCCACGCCGGCAGCTAATTTACTGGTCTGGCCGCCCATTTTTACGCCACCGTACAAAGCAGTAACCGTTAGCGGTAAAAACTGCGCATAGCCCGTTATCGCTGCGCCAATTTGCTCAGCCAGTTCGCGGGTAGGCGTTAAAATCAAAGCACGTGGCCGTTTTTCCATGGTGGCTTTAGGGGTATCCAGCATTCTTTGTAATACCGGAATAGCAAAGGCAGCGGTTTTACCGGTACCGGTTTGGGCCGTAACCTGTAAGTCTTTGCCACGGCGCGCCGGCACAATGGCCTGCTGCTGCACCGGGGTCATCTCGCTGTAGCCATATTCTGCCAGGCCGCGTTGTAAATCAGGAGCTAAATCTAACGATGAAAAGTGCATCAGGTGTCCTCTGTAGCCACGCTACAGTTAATAGTATCAGTGAATTAGTCTGCCGCTACATCAGTATCGCGCGGCTTATGATTACAAGCACGGGCCAAAATCTCGATATAGAACGCCGGCAACGCTTCTGCCACCGCAGCATCAATTTTTTTATTAATCTCAGAGGTGAAAATCTGTTCTGCCTTGTCCTCTGTTGCGCCAAAGCGACAATCAAAGGTCCAGTAATCTTTGTCATCCGGCAGTGCTTTACGCCGCTCGCGGGCCAGGTACTTTTTTATCTCATGCTTAATGGCGTCTACCAAACGGGCTGGTTGCAGCTTAGGGTGAGTTAACGCGAATGTTTTTTTCATAAAAATTCCTACAGGTGGGCACACTCACAACATAAAGCTGAACGCGCAGAATAATGCGCGCATTCTACATGGATACGCTAAAGATAACCGCCACTATCTGTAATTTAGCCGTATATTTAAACAGAGTACCAAGCTGCAACTTTACAGAGCAAGCTCAATGCCGTATCAAAAAATTCAGGAAGTTTACGCCGTCTGATACTGATACAACTTATTTTCTGCGCCATACAGGGAAATATTGTCTTTAAAAGCAAAGCCCAGTTTCAACAATAAAGCATTTGAACGCAGGTTATCTGGTTTAGTTACCGCCAGTACTGTGCGCAGGTTATAAGTTTGAATGGCCTGGCTAAGCACAGCCGCTGCCGCTTCCCGGGCATAAGCCTGGCCGCAAAATGCTGGCAAAAATGCAAAGCCTAAATCAGGCAAACTCAGTTCAGGCCTTTTCAGTAAACCACACATGCCAATCGGAGTGGCCGGTTCATTAATTGAGCGCGGTGTCGCATTTTTTAGCAGCACCATATTCAGGCCAAAACCATGGGTGTGATAGCTGGCGAGTGGGCCGTTAGTTAAATAATTTTCAGCATCGGCCACGCTACGCACCTGTTTATCGGCAATATAGCGGATAAACGACTTATCGTTTAGCAGCTGCACAATAAACTGCGCATCCTGCACGGTAAAGCGGCGAATTATTAAATGCGCGGTTTCACAAATCAGGCTCATGCTGGCTATTGCACTCTTGTGCTCAGCCCCTGCTGCAGCTTAAACAGCAGGTGTTTTAGCTGCGCTTTTTCGTTGGCTGAAAAGTCATTAAGCACCTGTGCTGCCCGATGAAAGCGTATAGTCGTTAGTTCATCTATCACAGCCAGCCCATGCCCGGTTAAGCGGATTGGCCTTGAGCGCATATCGGTTTCACTTGGCACCCGGTCAATCAGCGCTTTATCTATTAAGCGGTTAAGACAGGTTGTTAGCGCACCAGAGGTAATGCGTACCTCCTCTAGCAACAACGACGGCTTAACCTGAAAGGGTGGCCCCTGCCTTCTGGCACAGGCCAGCACATCGTGTTCAGTCTGACACAAATTAAATGGCTTTAACTGCTGTAAACCAAGGGTATCAGCATTGGCGCCCACGCCAATTACCAAGCCAACCAGTGCCGCATCTTCAACCGGTAATTCTGGATGTATATCATGCCATTGCCGGGCAACCCGGTTTAACAGCGCCGGCACCTGATTTATTTTATTCATTTACAACTCCGCTGCCATATCGCAGTAACACCATAAAAAAGATAAGTTATTGCACTTTTTGGCCCAGCAATACATTTCCGTTTATCACAATTTTTATTGTGCCCGGCTCAAACGAGATAGTCACTTCGTCGGTGTAGGTCAGCTTCAGTTTGTTATCAGCAGCCAATACCATTAATTCTTCATTTAAAAACAATTTGCCATCAATAGCCTGCAGGGTAACGACGTTGGATTGCATCATCAGATGCTTCTGCAGTTCACCTTCAGCAAAGGCGTAATTGCCAAGCATACCGGCAAACGCCGCCACCGGCGCCAGGCTGCGCTTATCCGGCAGCGTATAGTTTATGTCATTTAAAGCAAAAAACAGTCCGGCCATTAACTGCAAAATGGGCGTATTGCCCCAGTTGGCGGTAATAGCAATAAAGTCGTCCTGCTCTGGCAGACGCAGCATTACACTCTTGGTACCATAGCCGCTGCCGGCAGCAAAATACATCTGCTGATCGCCAAACGGTTTTAATGTCCAGCCATAACCATGCGCATCACCATCTTCCGATTGAATATGCGGCTGAAACATCAGTTTAGTCATCTGTGGCGACAACACCTTATGCTGCTCCAGCGCCAGCATAAATTTGTGTAAGTCGTCTACGGTGGAGTACAGGCCACCGCCCGGGTTTACCCCCAGATGCTTAGCTCTGGCAGCGCTGGCAATACCCGCAGGGGTAATGCGGTAGGGTGTTGCCTGCCGGGCAATAACGTTACTGCCTTCATACACCCCACTATCGTTCAGATTAAGTGGCTTGATAATATTTTCAGTCAGATAAACTGAAAACGGTCTCTTTGATACCGTTTCAATAATCCGGCCCAGCAGTATAATGCCACTATTTGAATATTCATAACGGCTACGGGGCGCAAACAGCAACTGCTGGTTGTTAACCAGTTGTTCGATTTGTTCGCGTAAGCTCAGGTTCTGGTGGGCCTGAATGCCAGACTCCCGTGGCAAACCGCTGCTATGGGTCAGCAGATGATGCACGGTTACTGTTTCAGCCCAGCCGGCTGTCAGCTCGGGAATATAGCTTGCAACCGGCGCATCCAGTTTTACCTTGCCGGCATCAGCCAGTTGCAACAACGCCGCCACCGTAAATACTTTTGAAATTGAATTTATGGAAAACCTGACATCCGGGCTGTTTGGTACAGTGAATTCTCTGTTGGCCAGACCATAACTGGCCAGTAGCAATGGCTCTCCCTGCTGTACCACCTTAACCGTGCCGGAAAAGCCATATACATCAGCATAAGCCTGCGCTATCTCATTAAGCTCGGCACGGATAGCGTTTTCTGACGAAGAGTTGAGTGCTGATACCGACCCCGCAGCCCCGGTAAGCAATACCAACAAACCGGCAAACCAAACTTTTATCAGGCTCATTTTCAATCTCCTTTATATGATGCACTGCGTTTTAAAGTCAGCGCACTATAGCAAGGACTTTATCTTTACGTAAAGATAAAAGAATGACAGATCTGTTTTCCTACTTTGCACGTTAAGGTTAATCAGATCCTATACTCAGCAATAACATTCTGGTTTAACGCAATTGATGGAATTTTCAGATGAAAACGCTTAACACATTATTATTAGTTTTAGTATTTCAAAGTTTTTTATTATCAACCGCTTTGGCACAAAACAGTAAAACAGCCATGGTACCCCTGCCCTCTGTTGACGACTTTTCCCGCGGTGAAGATGGCTGGAGCTTCGGTTTAGGCCTGGGCGTTGAATATGAAACAGCCTATGAAGGCTCGGATGAGTTTGGGGTTGAAATTCAGCCTGCTGGCGCTGTGCAATGGCGCAGCGGTGACAATGTGTTCTTTTTTGCCGGTGAAGCACTTGGTTGGCGCGGGCTTCGCGCTGAAAACTGGTTAGTTGAAGCAGTCATAGGCTTTGATGAAGGGCGTGAAGAGAACGATTCTGATGACGGTCGCTTAGATGGGTTGGGTAATATAGAAGAAGGCTTTGAATTCGTACTGCAGGCCCGTCGCGCGCTGGCTGCCGATTGGCGCTATTGGTTAGTTGGCCGGGCTGTGGTCACCGAAAACGGTAATCTTGGCCTGTTTGGAGTTGGGCGTCGCTTCGGCGATAAAAATGACGGCTCAGGCCATGAAATTAATGCGGTTGTGGTATTTCACGACAGCGAATTCGCCAATACCGGTTTCGGCATAACTGCTGAGCAATCCGCTGCATCAGGCTTAAACGAAACCAGCTTAAGCGGCGGGTTGCGCTCGTTCGGCCTGGATTACAATTATCGCCATATCGTTAACGATAGCTGGCAGATTTTCGCTGAAGCACTTTATGAGCATTTTAGTAGCGACGTTCGCAACAGCCCCATTGCCCGCAGCAACTACGAGGCGGAAATAGGTATTGGTTTTATTTATGTGTTCTAAATTACTCAGCGGCGGGTTTCAGATAAAACACAGGGCGATACCACAGCCCTGTTTGTTGGCGGAAGTGTCAGTGGAAATTACTTTCTGAACTTCATTTCCTGCATCAGCGCTGTGCTCATTACCGTGCGGTATTCTGCACGGTTGCCGCTCTCTTCTGCCATTTTTTCCATTGTCTTCTTAGTCCACTCCAGGTACTTAACGCGACGCTTTGTAAGCCATCAGCAAACCAGGACGTCAAGTGGTCCGTTTTCAGCAGCCACCGTAAAGGGGACAACAGCTAATAGTCACATATCCTGCTAACAATGTTATGCTTGACAACGCTAAGATAACAGCTTCAAGGAGAATGCCATGCGCCCGATTTACTGTGGAATACTATTGCTGATGCTGACTGGCTGTGGCAAAAATGAAGTGGGCGATGTGTCATTGGGGGTATTTACCACCAAGGATATTAAACTTGATGCGGTTGTCGACCCTGTCGTTACCGGGGTTACCTGCCATGTGTCCAGTATTGAGGCTAACCTGGATTTTTCCGACCCATCCGACAGCTCGATCGCCTGTCGCCAGACCGGCCCTATCACCGCCCAAATGATTGCTCAGATAGATAAAAGCAAAAATGGTGAGGTGCTGTTTACCAAATCCAAAAGTATCTTTTTTAAAACCATGAAAATACGTCGTATTCTGGACGCTGAAAACCAAACCCTGATGTACGTCTCATACTCCACCAAAGAAACCTCCGGCAGCTTTAAACACAGCTTATCTACTGTGCCGTTATGGGGAACGGAGGCCTATAACGCAGCGAAAGTGCAAAATTAATCTATTTTAATAGTTCCGGTTACAAGCTCTGTTTTATCAGGAGGTATGTCAAGCATGGCAGTTCAGAGCCACAATATTCAGTTATGGTGGCTGGCACTATTGGCCGGGCTTATTCCACTACTTACTATTCATGTCACTTTTGCCATTTCTGTTATAGAGGGGTTCGTGCCATGGTGCATACCCTATTGGGACAGCTGCACCAGCATTAGCCGCACAGGGCGCTATGGCACCTCTTATTTTATCTTTAAAGGTACCATGCTACCTGCAGCAGTAATCGGTATGGTGTTCTGGTGGCTTAACGGCCGTTGGTTACTGCAACTGGGTACAACCGGTTATGGCCGTCATTGGGTGCAATGGCTCGGGCTGGTGGCCTGTGTTGCCCTGGCAGCATACACGCTGGCTCTGGGGCATGAGGGTGAGGGTTTTAACATCACCCGCCGAATCGGCGTCGTACTCTATTTTTCGCTCACGTACCTGGCGCAGTTGCTGATAAGTGCTGCGCTGCAGCGGCACCATCGCTGGTATAAAACCGGAAATTATCTTATGTGGCTCTGTAAGGTGACACTAATGGTGGGAATTATTTCTGTCATTCTTACTGCGGTAGTACCTGATTTATACAGCCAGCTGGACGATGCCTTTGAATGGGTATTAGCACTACTGATAAACCTGCATGCACTGTGGCTGGCAGTGCTATGGCGGCAAAGTGCGTTTCAGGCAAGTTTGTTGGCTAAGTAAGCAACGTTGTGCCAGTTTTACTGGGGCGTGTTGACGTTTGCTGGTTAGATTTTGTTCTTCAGTCGGCGTTTTGATCGCAAAACGAGGAGTGCGATTTAGTTATTCTAAATAAACGACGAGTGACAAAGAACAAAGCGCCGCCAGATGAACCCTTCGGGCAGCGTGTGGCTGGCATTTCTACTGCGTTATCGCTTGTTCATGTAGAGTAACTACACATCACAAGCTCTGCCTTGTATAAATACCAGCCACCCAGCTGCAAAAACAACCAGCAAACGTCAACACGCCCTAATAAAGATCACGATGATAGCAGCCCTGCTCGATTAAATGATGATAGGTTGCTGTGCCCAAAGCGAGTTGCAGTTGGGCATCCACTGCGCTACCCATGCCATCATAGCGGCCACAGACGTAAATGTGGCCGCTTGAACCAATAAAACGTGCAATTTGCGCCGCATTTTTTTGGACAAGGTCCTGAACATAGCAGGGGTTGGCCGGGTCTTGGGAAAACGCATAGTCAAGCTGATGCAACATGCCGGCTTGCTGCCAGCCTGCCAGCTCTGCTTTTAACAACGGGTTCAGATCAGCCGAACGTTCGCCATATATAAGCCATACCGGGCCGGGAGGCTGCTGCAGTGTCTGTCTTGCCTGCTTTGCCAGATGGATCCGCTCTGAAAGATGGCCGCGAATGCCTGCCAGGCCACTGCCTGCGCCAATTAACAGCAGCGGCGCCTGCGCATCATTAATATGACATGACGGGTTTGGCTGCAGCTGCATATTTACTGTGCCATCCAGGGTTAAATCTTGCGTTAGCCAACCAGAGCAGAGTCCCGGCTGGCTATGCTCATCTATATGCTGGCGTATGATTAACTGCATTTCATTGCTTTGCGGAACAGAGGCTACCGAGTAACGCCGCGCGGCTACTTCAGGATTATTCTCAGGTGATATTGCTACCAGATCGCCGGCACGCCAGTGTGGTAGTGGCTGGGTGCTGGTAAAGCGCAGCAAATACAATCCGGGCTGTGTTTGCGAATTTAACCGCTGCCGCACCAGCAACTGCCAGCTTTGCGTTGTGTTAGCGGCCGCGTTCACAAGCTGACTCTTGTCGAAGGTTTGCAGCGGTGCACTGGCTCTGGCGCCGAGTTGAGCCAGGGTGGTGTACAAATCGGCACCAAACTGACAAAACTTCGGGTAACTGCGATCCCCCAAAGCCAGCACGTCAAAACTCAGTGAACTAAGCAGGCTCTGCCCGGGATCAGCATTATCGGGGACCTCGCTACGGGGCTTGTCGCTAAGGGCGTTGGCGCCACCGGCTTTAGTAAGAGCCTGCAATTCGCGGTAAAAACGCCGGCCGTTATCAGGCGGCTCGCCATCACCATAAGTACTCACCACAAAAATGGCTTTTCAACCTGAGTCAGTTGCCGTGGCTGCAGTTCAGACAATGCCCTGACACTGGCTTTAGCCGGCCCGCCCAGTGCCTGTTGCTGCTGAAGCGCAAGCGCTCTGGCAGTACCACTCTGGCTGGCATAGGCCACCAGTAAGGGTAAACTGGCAGTCGCGTCTGAGCGCTGACGGTGACGCCACAAAACGCTTAGTGTCCACCCCAGCCAGCACAGGCTGAGCAATATGGCCAGCATCGTCATTACAGCGGTAACACCTCAAAGGTGGCAGCATAACTGCCGGTACGAACGGTGGCCGGTTTGGCAACGTTATCGTCGCGATAGCTGGCTTCCAGAAAATACATGCCGGCGTGCGGCCAGGTTATATTGATTTCACCTTGCTGATTAGTTGTCAGGGTGATAGCTTGCTGGCTGTAGCGATAGCGCATGCCACCCGGCACCACTTCTACTTCAGCACCCTGAGCTGGCTGACCGTCAATTAATAATCTGAAGGTTGCCGTTTCAGTGGCATACAAATCATTGGGGTGGGTTATAGGTAGCAGCTCTAAACCCTGTTTTGTCGGCTGTAAAGCGCCGGTGGTGGGGGCGCCAACCGTAACAAAGGTTTCAATCCGGCGCCAGCCGCGCGACACAGTAAGATCGGTAGCCTCTGCTGGCACCGCAGTGGAAAATTCCGCTTCATTGGCCGTTTGCCCCCTGCCCGGCCACATTTTCCGGTTACCCGCTTCGTCACGCCAGAACGCCCGTAAGCCACCCGATGCCGTGGCAATTTTATAAGTGCCCTGCTGGGCCAGCGGTACATCAAACACACTGCGGTACCGCCCTTTGCTGGTGTTGATAATATCAATTACGTTGCCATCTGGCGCAGTAACCTCAATGCCCTCCAGCGACATCGCAACATGATCCGGGTGAAACAAGGTATTTGAGATCGCAGCATCTACCGTCACCAGGGCATCGTCGCCGGATAATACCGTGGCACTGGGCTCCAGCCATGCCCGGTGGGCTTGGGCTGTCGTTGCCATGGTCATGGCCGCGATGGTAGTAAATAGCAGAAAAGTGAAACGCATAATGTTGCTCCTTAATAAAATACCGCTGCGTTAAAAATGTAAACGAATAGCGCTAAGCTCATGCTGACCTGTAACTTCGAGTGGCAATTGTTGCGCTGCTAATGGCAGCTCCAGCGGCAGTTGTAATACTTCCCGCCCGCCTACTTCCCGCGCGGCTTCAACCACCAGGTGGTATTTGCCCGGCGCCAGTGTGGCCAGGGCGTCAGTCAACTGAGTGCTGATAATATGCTGCCCCGGGCCGCGGGTTGCGCCGGTCAGTCCGTCCACCGGCATACTTAAGCCGCGGCCACCACGGCGCCACCACTGGCGCAGGTCTTTTAACCAGTCTTGTCCTTCGCCATTTGCCATCGCCACGTCATACCACAGTGCGACGTGGGTCGGCTGGCGCTTCTCATCCTCAATCCATACCGCCACATAAGGGGCATGGTATTCCGCTACCTCCAGCTGCGGTAAGGTCACGGTTAACTTAAGCTGCGACGGTGTCGCTGCAATACTGAAGCCGCTGACCAGACACAGTAATCCCACTATTATTAAACGCATGGTTTTTCCTTTTTAGTTATATAAATACCAGCATAATTACCACAGGTACCAGAGCACCTAACGCTATTACAGGCCAGGTCATTGGCCGGTGCGGCCCCTGCCTGAACAGTAAAATCAGCCCGGTAACACAAAACACTACACAAACTGCAGCAAACGCATCTATAAACCAGAACCAGACCACACCGCTGTCACGGCCTTTGTGTAAATCATTAAAGTAAGCCACCCAGCCGCGGTCTGTGCGTTCATAGCTGAATGCTGCTGTCTGGCTATCAATAGCTATCCAGGCATCGGCACCGGGTTTGGGCATGGCGGCATAAAACTCTACCCCGTCCCAGTCGCCAGTCTGAGAAGGCGCCATACTAACGCCTTGCTCTGCCAGATAACCGTGCAATGTCGCCGGCAACATTACCTGCCCTGCCGGCAATCGCTGCAGGTGCAGCAATACCTCAGCAGGTATTGCTGCCTCGATAGTGGTTATCCGGGGGGTAGTTTTTATGGCCGCTGCATGATTAAGGGTTATGCCGGTTATCGCAAATAACAGCATGCCCACCAGTGTTACGGCGGCACTTACCCAGTGCCACTGTCTTACTGAACCAAAACTGAGGCGCATCAGAAGCTTACCGTCATGCCAATCCAGAAATTACGGGCCTTGTCTTTAACGTTGTAATCATCAGTAAACATCACCTCGCTGACCGCCCCGCGGCCGGTAACATAGTCGTACTGACCATCATTATTCAGATCGGTAAACAGTGTTGAATAAGAAGTGAAATCCCGATCCAGCAGGTTATTAATCCGCACGTCGAACCGCACCAGATCATTAAGCTGATAGCTGGCGCCGATATTCAGCAGGCTGTAGTTTTCATAATACAATTCCTGGTCGATCACGCTGTCATAGCCACGGTAGCGATCAGAGCGCAACTCACCCTGCAAATACAGGTTTATATTGTCCTGCAGCTGCCAGTTAACCCGCACATTTACCATATGCTCTGCGGTATTGGTCAGGGGCAGGCCAGCTTGTGGGCCGCTTTTCTGCTCACTGTCGGTCCAGGTATAGTTGGCTTGTACCGCCCAGTCCGGCGCAACCTGATAACGACCGGCAACTTCCAGCCCATGAATATCTACACTATCGATATTAATCTTCTGGCTGTATGTCTGGTAACCCAGTTGATCATATTCACCCAGATTAACGCAGGGCCGCACGCCTCCGGTCTGGGTGCAGCTTTGAATGGTGTCACCGCGGGCAATTTTGTCCTCAAACTGTGTTCTGAAGTAAGTGATATTAAAATTATGGCTGTTATCGGCCGCGCTCCAGTACAGCGCTATTTCAGAATTGACACTGGTTTCTGGCTGTAACCCGGGGTTACCGGCAAACGGACTGGTGCCCTGACCACCAAAACCGGTAATACCGTCATATAAATCGGTGGTATTGGGTGTTTTGTAGCCGGTGCTGACCCCGCCTTTTACGGTCCATTGCGGGCTAAGATTATATACCGCATACAGCCTTGGCGAGACCTGGCTGCCAAACGTATCGTGCTCGTCATACCGAATACCGCCGGTAAGAGTGAACACGTCAGTTATCATCCAGTTATCTTCAACAAACAGCGAATACATTTGCTGTTTCTGCACGCCACCGGCATTGCCGCTCTCCAGGCCAAATACGCCATCAATCAGCTCGCCGTCAATCAGCTGACCACCAACAACCAGATTATGAGAACCCGCCGCTTCCAGCGGAATATCAAGCCTGACATCCAAAGTGTACTGGTTGCTTTCAAGCGGCCGGGCCGGACGGGGTAAAAAGGTTTGCTCGGCCAGGTTACGCCGTGCTTCTTCCGTCATGCCGGCATAGTCGCCTGTACCGTCGTACATTTCCTGCAGTAACAGCCGTTCTGCCACACTCAGTGGCAGGGTGCGGCCATTATTGGAGGTATCAACATAGGACAGCGCCACCATGCTGCTGCCAAAACCCCATTTACCGTCATGAGCCAGTGACCACCAGCTGCGGTCAAACTCCTGATCAGCCGCATAGCCCGCCCGCGGATTCACCTGGCCGCGGCTATCCTGCCACAGCGCCGCAATACTATCTTTGGTGCCCAGTGGATAAACAATGCTGTCATTTTCAATATCGTAGCTTGGGGTGTTGTCGTACACCTGGTTTGACATATCGTAATCAAACTTCAGCCGCTGATTGTCAGCCGGCGTCCATGACAGTGAGAAACCAAGATGTTCATCCTGGTTATCAACAGTCCGGCCACCGCCACCGAAGCCCAGCTCGCGGACAATAACATTGCCATTAGGGTCAATTGCCGGCGCAAACGCCGGTGATGATGCCTGCTGATCATACAGGCTGGCACGCAGGCCCAGGCTTAGTACGTTTTCGATGAGCGGGCCCATTACCGATACTTCAGTAGTAAAGTCGTCGCCAAAGCTATCATCTGACTGTACGCTTCGGCCCATACTGACTTCGCCGGTCCAGTTTTCAGTGTGCTTTTTGGTGATAACATTAATTACCCCACCCAGGGCATCAGCACCGTACAGGGTAGAAGCGGGACCGCGGATCACTTCAATCCGGTCAATCGCTGCCAACGGCGGCACATGATTAAACGCATTACCGCTAAAGTTATTCGGGTAAATATCACCGTGGTTATTCTGGCGACGACCGTCAATCAGCAACAGGGTGTATTCGCCGGTTAAGCCCCGCATACTAACCGAGCCCTGGCCGGTTTTATCCCGCGTCGTACCAATATCAATGCCTTCCTGATACTTCACTGCGTCAAGCAAACTGGTAAAAGTACGTTCACGGATCTCTTCCTGTGTAATAACTGAAATACTGGCCGGCGCATCAGTCAGCTTTTGCTCAAAACCTGACGCTGTCACCACGATATGCTCAATGCCATCGGGTGCTTTTGCCGACTCTGCCAGCGCAGCCCCAGCCAGAGTTGCGCTAATAACCAAAGCCAGTTTAGTTGGCGTCAAGTGCTTCATTTTTATCGTCCTTTTATATCCGTGAGCAAGAGTGCCCTAAAAATTCAGGGGGATAATAGACGACTTTGGACGCCAACGTCAATATTAATGATAACCATTATCATTTGTATTACTGGGAGGCTAAACTAATGAGAGTGCCATGCGCCCTTTTTTCCAGGGTCTGCGATTGCTGGTAAATATTCATGGCCAATAAAGCGTTTGGCCGAATAATCAGGCCGGGAATGGCGCGGTAAATAAGTGCTTTTAAATAAAAACAGTGCCTTTAAGATACAACACAGCAAAACCTGATACTAACACCCGGTCATTGCTGAGGCGGCAATATAAGATGCCACCGCGAGCTGACGCCTGGTAAGCCATTAATTCATCTTTTGCCAGTTGTTTCGCCCAATAAGGCGCCAGCCCGGCATGAACAGAGCCGGTTACCGGATCTTCATCGCCGCCATTTGCCGGCCAGAAATAACGGGATATAAAGTCATATCTAGTTGTGGTGGCACTGGCTTTAGCGCTAACCACCACATCATAAGGCGCTAACTGCTTTAACTGCTCTGAGCGATAGCTCAGGTTTCTAACCTCCTGCTCAGAGGCCACTATTGCAAAATACGCCTGGCGGTTTTTTAATACCTGAATAGGTGTTACTGACAAACCGGCCAGTAAGGCCTCCGGCACCTGCTCGACAAGCTCTGGGCACTGGTTGGGAAAGCTCATTTCAATCCTGCCATCGCTATGCTGCTTAACAAACAACGAGCCCACTTCTCTGGTGCTAAATTCAATTTCCCCTTCTCCGCCAAGGTACTGAAAAATCACAAAAGAAGCGGCCAAGGTGGCATGGCCACAAAAATCGATTTCGGTCAGCGGCGAGAACCAGCGAATTTCATATTGATTGGCAGATAGCGGACAAATAAAAGCGGTTTCAGACAGGTTATTTTCAGCGGCAATACTTTGCATTACCTCAGGCTGCAGCCATTCACTTAACGGCACTACCGCCGCTGAGTTGCCTTTAAACTGCTGCTTAGTAAAAGCATCAACAACATAAATAGCTAATTCCAAATCAAACTCCTCAGGTTTATTTGCTCAGGTAAAGCCACATCGTTTTATTGCTGCCTGTGCATCTATTTTAAAAGCACAATCCCTACCGTATAGCTTTGCGGAACCCATGCATATGCCTTTGAGGATCCTGGCGGGCATGCAGCACACGAATAACTTCAAGCTGGTTGGCGGTAACCCGGTAAAACAAAATATGGCTTTGAATGGGTAAGCTTCTGATATGAGGTAGCAGTTCTGGACGTTCGACACCGATTAGCGGTTGCTCTGTTAGTAACCAAAGCTGATGTTTAATGGCCAGCAGGTAGCTGTCTGATTGGGCTTGTCCCCACTGCCGAAGTCCGTGCTGGTAGATATCTTTCAAGTCATTCTTAGCCGCAGGCGCAATAATGAGCTTGTAAGCAGGCATATAGTTAGCCTTTTATATCGTTAAACATTGCATCCAGCGCCGCCTTTGATTCAATTGCAATACCTTCGCCACGATCCAGTTGGTCAGTACCCACTTTCAATTGCTCGCGCAGCCGAGCCAGTTTTACTTCATGGATCCAGTCTTCGTGCGTATCCATAAAACGCAACGCTTCGCGGATGACTTCACTGGCATTATTGTATAAACCACTCTCAACTTTGGCTTTAATGCGAGACTCTAATTCGGGCGTCAGGGATACATGCATGATGGCCTCCAAGGGTAAGCACTTATATCCGCTATGCTAGGCTTGGCGACAAAGATTGTCAATTTTTGTAGTTTACGAACTTGACCAAAACGGCTGTTCCAGCCGCTCTCTCTCTCAGGTTTCGGCTGAACTAAATAGAGGATAGCACCTCTTTTGAAGGAACCGGGAGTAAGGAACAGTGTTTTCACCGACATGTAGAGAAGTGGCGGCACTTTGGCAGCTGTTTGGCGTAACTGATAACTTGTAGTTTAAAGCGGAGCTTGGTTAACTCTCAGCATGGTTTAAATCTGTTGTGTTGATTATGGATATTTCTGCTGAAAAACTAAAACGGGCAAGACTGTTACATAACTTGTCGCAAGAACTATTAGCCAAACAATCGGGACTGAGTTTGCGCACTATTCAGCGTTTGGAACGTGAGGGCGGAGGCTCGGTGGAGTCGTTGCATGCCCTTTGCGCTACCCTGAATATCTGCGCTGAGCAGTTACAGCAACAAACCACTGCAATGCAAGCCGGCTGGCAGCGCACAACCATTATCAGCCGACTGCTCGTGTTTATAGTGTTATTTGCGGCTTTGTTCAGCCTGATGGGGAAAGCCTCGGCCACCAGTATTCACATCTATCTGGATTTAATGTCTTTGGTAATAATTTTCAGCTTTTTAACCCTGTCGACGTTGGCATGTTTTGGCTTTAATGGCTTACTAAGAGCAGTAAGTGGACTGAAATATCTGGCCAGCTCAGAACTTTACCAGCAACAAGCTACTAGTGATTTAGCGCAGCTTTACACTTTTATCTATAAAAACTGTTACTGTGCCGCCGCTATCGGCAGTTTAATCGGCCTGGTCAGTTTACTTGAAATTTATGCCACCACAGCGAACAGCAGCCAGCTGTTTATGGGTCTACATGTGCTTACGATTCTGTGGCTATATGCAGCAATTATTGCCGAGTGCCTGCTAAGACCTCTGATATATAAACTAAAAAATGCCAGTGACTAACGTTATACATGATGATCCGCGCTGGCCAGTATTTCTCAGTAACATTAATCAAAATTCCCAGGCGCTGGATAACATTAAATTTAATGTCAGTTTAATCAGTAATGCCAATACCATTTAAATAAACCATGCAGGGTGCCGTTACTTTTTTGTATTAATCTCCTGTCGGTACAACACCGCGTCAACCTCGCCCAGTGCGTCCCGGTGCAAAAAACGTTTTACAAACTGCATACCCAGTTTGCGCATAACACCGATGGAGCCGGCGTTATCCGGCATAGCAATGGCTGATAAAAACCGCACCTGACAGTTATGCGCCAGCACCGCGTCTGCTACTGCCCTGGCGGCTTCGCTGGCATAACCCCTGCCCCAGTATTCCCGCTTAAAGCGCCAGCCAATTTCCACATCATCAGCACTGGGTGTGGTGGTGTTAAAGCCCATGGGCCGGATTAATACCCAACCTAAATAGGCATCGTCGGCACGTCGCCGTACCTGCCAGATACCAAAACCACGGCTGCTATCACGATATTGCACCATACGCGGCAAAAAAATTTCTTTTATGGCCTGCATACTGGTGCGCTTCCCACCGTTAAGGTAGCGCATGACTTCTTCGTCCTGATCAACGTCAAACAGCAGCTGCGCATCCTGCTGACACAGCAAGGCGAAACTCAGCCGCTCAGTTGCGGGTACTTGTATCATTATTCGTTCCTGGGTTGTGGTATTAATATCGGCGTTAGTACCCACATTCGCATTAGAGCATTATTACAGCCTGGCTTGCATGTAACGGGCCTGCTCACCCTGATAACTGGCCAGTGCCTGCTCTGCATTGTCGCTAAGCCCGGTAACTTCGTTAAAGCCCTGCCGCTGCCAGTAAGGTACCGAGCCCTGCACCGCAACCAGGGCCAGTTTCGTCAGGCCTTGACTTAACGCATGCTGCTGAGCGGTAGCAAGCAAGCGGCTGGCTAGCCCGAGGCCACGGGCGGCAGGGCTCACGGCCATATCGTGCAGGTACAAAAGCTGTGGCAAAGTACTTGGGGCAAAAGCCGACGCCAACGGCGTAATATGGCCATTTATTGAAGGATAACTAAATAAATAAGCTAATAACTGGCCGTTAGCGTTTTCAGCCAGCCAGCAACTGTCAGCAGCGACACTTAAACGTTGCTGCAATAGTGCCGGGCTTTCATATAAGGCATCGCTATAGCAGCTATCCTGCAGTGCAACAACTGCCATAATATCTGCCGGTTTAATTAATCGAATTGTTATTGTCATTGTCGTTGTCATTTTTTTAGCGCGGCAAAACCTGTTAAACACTACCCGCTGTTTCTATCACTATAATCCGCGCTTCACCCACCGGATGAGCGACATGCTTCCATATTACCTGTTACGCTAATTTATCTAACTCAGCTTTCAGATACTGTGCCAGCTCAAGCATGCCATATTGCCCCGCCTTTGCTTCAGCGTCTGAATTATAATTAGTATTGGTGTTCACATCATAGGCATAGCTGTTGCCCTCAGCATCCTGGATGGCCTCGATACCCGCAACCTGAATCGCATTCTGTTTAAGAAACATTTCATACTTATCAATAAACGCGGGCCGATAGTCTTGCAGTATTTCAAACTTAGCCTTGGGCTTAGTGGGCGTTTTGTCAGTGGGGCAGAACATGTCACCTATTGCGCAAGCATCGGCCGGGCAAAGTTCAAAGCCCTCTGAAGTATCCACTTTAACCGCATACAAAAACTTGCCGCCAATAAACTCATGCCGGATGATAAAGGGTTCGGGCGCCTTAATATATTGTTGAATGAGCGTAATGCCATCAACCGGCGCATCAAAATTGGGGCCGTCCAGATAGTCTTGCAGGGCCTGTACCGAGTGAAATAATTGCACCCCCTGGCCTTTGCCAGCACGATTATGCTTGGTGATAAATGAGCCCATACCCAGCGAGTTTGCCGCTTCAATGATGTGTTTTTTGCCGACTGCAGCAATGGTTTTTGGCGTAGCTATACCTGCTTTCTCTAAAGCTAAGTACTGATGCACTTTGCTAATCTCTAAACTTAATGCCCGGCTGCCGTTGATCACTTTACGGCCATGATATTCCAGCCAGGCAATAACCGCGCCAGCCAGTTCCGGGGCAAAGCGATGATCCCGGGTGTGGGACGAGGCACTCATCCGGTTATAAAAAACGCCTTGTGGTGGCTCAGCCGATAAATCAATCGAGCCTTCATCTAAATGCCATAACTCGTAAGGGTAATTCAGCTCATCGAGTCTGTTTTGTAAATGAACTGTCCATTCATTGTTTTCATGTAGCACGTAAATCTTGCTCATTGAGTTAAGCCTTTAATTACCGGGTTTATGTTTTATTGGGTAGTCTCCGCTGGCTAAAGTATACCGTAACGATGCTGCACAGCGGCAATTGAATTGACAACGAGTTGCCCTAATACATGGCTGTCGATATCAGCCAGCCGCTTGAAATAAAGGCAGGACTTGCACATTTTGTGTTTGCCGAGCCTGGCCAGCAGTTTTTCCTGCGCAGCATCTTCACAAGAAAGGTAAACAACAAGCTCCCGCCCCCTGATTGCGAATCCCGTCAGGCACATTTCACCGGTCCTGCCGCTATCATAGACATAACGATACGAGCCATAACCGACGATACTTGGCCCCCACATTTTCGGGCTCTGCTTGGTAATCTTATTGAACATCGACATAAGGGCCTGGCAGTCAGCTTTCTGCTCTTCAGACGCCCGTGAAGCAATGTATTCTTCAACACTGGCAGCTGTTGCTTTCGTTTTTAGTTCGGTCATTAGTTAAACCTTCTAAGTTATGGCGCGTTGCCCGGAAAAAGCACTGAGCAGCTGGGTTTTGCCTGAAACAGAGTTTACACCAGTCAATTGATATAAAAAGTGCTCGATAGGGTTATTTAAATTCAAACAGAATCAATGGCACTGACCCTTTTTGATTTCACCTTCCACCAGAATCCTGTTGCAGTTTTAAAGCCAATACACTATGGTTGCCGAATGCAAACCTCCTTTAAATTTAAGCCAGTAAACTCCGCTGTTTACTGCCAGCATATTACTATTATTGCCTGCCATTCCTAGGCCGGTTTTGCCCTGCGCGAAACCGGCTTAATACCTGAATATAAACCATATTGTCGTTATCTCTGTCCATCGGAGCTGTAATGTATTTCTGTTATCCCAAACAGTCGTGCCCGGCTGTTGCCCCTATTATTGCTGCATTAGCTTGCCGCCCTATATTGCCGTTAACAGCGCTGCAATTACAGCAGCTGTTGCATTATCTTGCCGATGAAGCCAGCGAAAGCCGGTTTGAACTTAATAGCGCCCGGGTCAGGCTAGACAGCAGTATCGAACTTTTGAACCTCTGCAATGGAGAGCATGGCTGGCTGCAGCTGGTAGCGCCGGTTGCCGCTGATCTCCGCCAGCGCCGACTGTCTGTGTTATCACCATTGGGCAGGACTTTGCTGGGACAAAGTGCAGACAGTGTCATTTCACTTAATTTATTGGGTCAGAAATTGCGTTTTCGCATTCTGACCGTATTGTGCGTTAAACATCCTAAACCAAGGAGTGCAGAATGCTTCAACCTGAAATAACCTTATCAACAACCGACTTTGACCGGCTGGACGCTTTACTCAGCAAAACCAGCGAAGACATACCGGGCTACAGCAAATTAAGCCAGGAGCTGGAGCGTGCCAATCTGGTAGCACCAGAGCAGTTGCCTGACAACGTGGTGAGCATGAACTCGACAGTGCGGTTTCGGCTGGCCAATGGCAAAACCACAACATTAACCCTGGTTTACCCAAAGGATTTAGATCAGAGCGGCAGTAAAATATCGGTATTAGCACCGGTGGGCAGTGCCCTATTAGGTTTGAAAGCCGGCGATACCATTCACTGGCCGTTACCCGATGGTGAAATGTCATCAATCACCGTGGAAGAATTGTTATATCAACCCGAGCGCGAAGGATTATATCATCGCTGAGCTCACAATAACACCGTCTAACAGGCGCAACTTAAGTGTTGCGCCTGTGTGGTCATGCAGTCAGTTCTTGTTTTTTGCCTGTTTCTTGCCTTTCTGGATTGGCAAAAGGCAAGACCTGACCTTACACCACTCTTACCTGCGCTTCCCCAGCCAATAAAACATCGCCGCAATAACAACAGCGGCAATAAAGTATGCGGGCAAGGTGGTTTTCAACATCAGTACACCGCTTTCGACTCTCTGCTCTTCATGCAAGAACGGCGTGGCTTGTGAATTAAACGACAGGTTGTAAATGGTAAAATTTATGATAAAGATGACAACTGCAAGCAGTGCATAAATGGCGAGTTTTTTCATAGTAACTACCTAACCTCCCAAAACCAGATCTGTTTTGAGTCGCTAAATTAAAGAATAACGGTTGGCAATAACTTGTTGTCTGCCTATATGCTACCGGGAAGGCTCAGTACTAGCGCTCGCAGGCGTTTATTTAGTCATTTTCTTAGCCGTTATTTTAATTAACACCAATGAAATAACAGCAACCAGAACAAAGCTGGGCAATATGTATAAAAATATATAAGGTGCGTTTTCCACTCTTTGCTCTTCATGGATAAATGGGAAAGCAAGCTTTTTGTAAGATTCCAAAAAAACCATAAAATTCAAAGCAGAAACAACAATAACAATGACGGCAGAGTAAAATACCGACTTGATTTTTAACATAGCTACTTTACCTCCCAAAACCAAACATCCTTGCTTTTATTCAGATCTGAAACTACGCCAAAGAACTCATAAATAGCCCGAGATGTCATTCCACCGCTAGTTATTTTGTCCTTGTTCCAAAGATCAATATGATCGCCACTTCGGTTCGGGAACGATTCATTTCCTCTTTGCCAATAGTCTTTAAAGAAAATAATTCCTGTTTTACCGTCCAGATCTTTTTGAAATGATTGCGGGCTAACTTTTTGTACTTTTCCTAACCAGCTGTAATTAGATTTATTCAGCCAATTTGCCATCTCTTCTGCAAGCAATATATGTTTCATGCCTGGATGTCCCCAACATTTCTTTACGCTGGCGCCAACGGTTGATACTCCGGTTTTGATTAAGGCATCACTCAGTAAAATTGCACAGTAATTGCCGAACGGACTAGACCTTGTTTCTTGCTTATTCTGACACTTTGCTTTTATCAAGTCAGCTTCAGGAAAATTTTCCCATATCTCATTGAATTTACTCATTTCACATCCCTATTTTATGAATACTTTGCTTGGTAATTTAACAGTGTCACAGGAAGAACTACCGAACTAATTTGTATATTCAGGCTCTGACCGCCAACTTCGCTGTTAAATCCTGCCTTATTAAAGCCACATTTGAAACCATTATTTTACACATTTAACATTTAAAGGTGAAAAAACCGGCTCATAGGCCGGGGTTTTAGTTATTGCGCTAAAACACTGCATGTTTCGGCGGTAGTGCTTTGGGTGGCAGTATGAAACACTTAGCTATTGGGCTATATGGAAATATTGAGCAATAACCATGAGATCCTCGAAAAGTGAGCGCCAAACTATGTTGTCTGGTATTTCAGTTGCAAATGCAATTAAGAACAAAATGGGTACTGAGTACCACGGTTTATTCCCACCGCATTTTGCTATCGGGCTATCAGCATTGCTTAGCAGTTTGTTGTCGAGTTTCGTGCTGCTGTTGTTATTCAGCTTTACCTTGTTTGAATTTTCTACGCTGGTAATGTTGGCTGATACTGCCCTGATGTTCGTTCTGATGTCGTTATTGCTTAGATTAATTCAAGGCAGAGCTTCACCAGGCAGCATAAAGCTGGCTCAAGCATATGCCGTTTTTTGTACTGTCGCAGGTATATTGTGGTTGGTACTATTCTACAACCATTTTACTCCAGCGCTGCTAACTGCATTGGCATGGATAGGAATAGTCGCTGGCGTTACTGCCGCAGTACTGTTAAGTACTCAGCGTTTTAAGCAGCTGGTGCAATACCAGCAAAAGGTTTGGCATATTAGACAGGAAGTCCTTGCTGAGATGAAAAAGTCTTCAGCAAGCTGAAAGAAAACGCAGAGGTCCTGAAGGCTTTCGATTGGCAAATAACCGAAAAGTACTTCCTCCTAAATAAGACTGTATGAAAACAAAAAAGCGAACCATCTCTGGTTCGCTTTTTTTTCTCTCAATGAATGCTCCTATCGGTTGCAAACTTTATTAGAGTTGCAAACTTAATTCCGATAGTTGCATTCTTTATTCGAGATCTACAAGAACTACACACTTACCGATACGCTTCCGGGCTTGGACAAGCGCACATTAAATTCCGGTCACCATATACATCGTCTATCCGAGTAACGGTTGGCCAGAACTTGTTCTCGGCTACGTAAGCTACCGGGAAGGCGCCGTAGGTGCGCTCGTAGGCGCGATCCCAGGCCGGGTCGAGAATATCTGCCATGGTGTGCGGCGCATAAGCCAGTGGGTTGTTGTCTACTGTCCACTCGCCAGCTTCTACCTTGGCTATCTCGGCGCGGATACTGGTCATCGCTTCAATAAACTTATCCAGCTCGGCTTTGCTTTCTGATTCAGTAGGTTCAATCATCAGCGTGCCGGCAACCGGGAAGCTCATGGTTGGCGAGTGATAACCGTAGTCCATTAAACGCTTGGCAATGTCCATTTCAGTAATACCGCTGGCTTCTTTAAGCGGCCGGATATCGATAATACATTCGTGGGCTACCCGGCCGTTAGTGCCGCGGTACAGTACCGGGAAATGCGGGTTAAGCTTATTGGCCATATAGTTGGCATTTAAAATGGCAAACTCGGTGGCCTGTTTTAAGCCCTCCGCGCCCATCATGGCAATGTACATCCAGCTGATAGGTAATATGCCGGCACTGCCGAACTGCGCCGCTGATACCGCGCCATTGTTATCGCCGGTGCCGTCAATTTTTACCACCGGGTGGTTTGGTAAAAACGGCGCTAAATGGCTTTTCACACCGATAGGGCCCATACCCGGGCCGCCGCCGCCGTGCGGAATACAGAAGGTTTTATGCAGGTTTAAGTGCGATACGTCTGAACCAATAAAGCCCGGCGAGGTTAAGCCTACCTGGGCGTTCATATTTGCGCCGTCCATATACACCTGGCCACCGTAAGAGTGGACGATGTCGCACAGCTCCTGAATGCTCTCTTCAAATACGCCGTGGGTAGACGGGTAAGTAACCATAATGGCAGCTAAGCGATCGCCCACTTCTGCAGCTTTGGCTTTTAAATCGGCCATGTCGATATTGCCTGACTTATCGCAGTCAACCAGTACCACATCGTAGCTGGCCATCGCCGCTGTTGCCGGGTTCGTACCGTGCGCCGATACCGGAATTAAACAGATATTGCGATGACCTTCACCACGGCTTTCGTGGTACTTACGAATGGCGACCATACCGGCATATTCGCCCTGGGCGCCTGAGTTAGGCTGCATTGATATATTGTCGTAACCGGTAATATTCACCAGCCAGTCGCCCAGCTCGGTGATCATTTCATAATAACCTTCGGCCTGATCGCGCGGCACGAACGGGTGCAGTGAACCAAACTCCGGCCAGGTGATCGGGATCATCTCGGCAGTGGCGTTTAGCTTCATCGTGCACGAGCCCAATGAAATCATTGAATGATTCAGCGCTAAATCTTTGTTTTCCAGCTTTTTAATATAACGCAGCATCTCAGTTTCACTGTGATACTGGTTAAATACCGGATGGCTTAACACTGTTGTAGTACGTGCCAGTTCAGCTGGAATAGACTCTGAGCCATTGGCAACGATATCGGCATCCAGTTTTTCAACGGTAAGGCCATGCTCAGCACCTAATACGATATCAAACAGCTCAGCAATATCAGCCGCCTGAGTGGCTTCACTGAAACTTACCGCCAGGGTGTCGCTTACGTCAGTACGCAGGTTTACACCGGCGTCCAGCGCGCGTTTTATTACCGCCGCACGGTCGCTGACTTTAAAGGTAACGGTATCGAACCAGTGGCTGTTTACGATTTCTACGCCTTTGGCTTTAATACCGGCGGCGAAGATATCGGCACTGCGGTGAATGCGCTCAGCAATGTCTTTTAAGCCCTGCGGGCCATGATATACCGCGTAGAACGAGGCGATATTGGCCAGTAATACCTGAGCAGTACAAATGTTCGAGTTGGCTTTTTCGCGGCGGATATGCTGCTCACGGGTTTGCATGGCCATGCGCAGCGCCTGATTACCGCGACGGTCTTTCGACACCCCGATGATCCGGCCCGGCATAGAGCGCTTGTAGGCATCGCGGGTAGCAAAAAATGCCGCATGCGGGCCGCCATAGGCCATAGGTACACCAAAGCGCTGCATTGAACCTAGTACCACGTCGGCACCCAGCTCACCCGGTGATTTTAACAGCATTAACGCCATCGGATCGGTTGCTACTGCCACTACTGCTTTTTTCGCCTGCAACGCTGCAATTAACGCGCTGTCGTTGCGGATATCGCCGTTAGTGGTTGGGTACTGAATTAAGGCACCGAATACCTCATGGCTGGCCGCTTCGCTGGCCTTGCCAATCACGATATCAAAGCCAAACATTTCGGCGCGGGTTTTTACCACATCGATAGTTTGCGGGTGCACATCATCACTAATAAAGTACAGGTTGGCTTTACTTTTGCTCACCCGCTTGGCCAAAGCCATGGCTTCGGCAGCCGCGGTCGCTTCGTCCAGCAGTGAGGCACTGGCCAGCTCTAAACCGGTTAAATCTAATGACATTTGCTGGAAGTTTAATAAGGCTTCTAAGCGGCCCTGGGCAATTTCCGGCTGATATGGCGTATACGCCGTGTACCAGCCCGGGTTTTCCAGCACGTTACGCAAAATAACATTGGGCGTTAGCGTTGGGTGATAACCCATACCAATGTATGACTTATACATTTTGTTTTTTGCTGCCACCGCTTTTAAATGTACTAAGGCATCATTTTCAGTGCGGCTGTTACCGGTCGCCAGTGGCTTGGGTAAGCGGATACTGGCCGGTACGGTTTGAGCAATCAGCGTTTCCATGCTATCAACGCCCAGCTCGGCCAGCATAGCGGCAGTTTCTGCCTCATCCGGGCCGATATGGCGCTGAATAAATTCGTCGTGGTTCGCAAGTTGCGACAGGGTTTTCACAGCGGTATGGGTCATGCTTTGAATGTCCTAGTAATGTTACAGCGTGCAGCACAGCTGTTGGTAAGATAAAGCCCCGATATGTACGGGGCTTTATGCTATAGCGATCTGTTAATTAAGCTTCGTCGATGCTGCTTTTGTAACCGGCAGCGTCCAGTAATGCTTCCAGTTCAGCTTCATCGCTGGCTTTAATTTTAAACATCCAGCCGTCGTTATACGGGCTGGCATTAACCTGTTCAGGTGAATCGGCCAGGGCTTCGTTCACTTCTACCACTTCGCCAGACAGCGGGGCGTAGATGTCAGAGGCGGCTTTTACCGACTCGGCCACGGCGCAATCGTCGCCCTGGCTGACGTTGTCACCCACTTCCGGTAATTCAACAAATACCATATCACCCAGCAGCTCCTGGGCGTGCTCGGTAATACCTACCGTGAAAATACCGTCACCGTCGTTGCGAACCCATTCATGGCTGCTCGCATATTTTAATTCTGCAGGGATAGAGCTCATTGTAAATTCCTTAGCTGTCTTGATACGTATGTTGTAGTTGTCTACGTTAGTTATTTTTATCCGGGGTTACCCGTACTGATTTTAGATGACTTTTTTACCCATGCGCACAAACGCTGGTTTAACCACCTTAACACTGACCAGTTTGCCGCGAATATCCACTTCAGCAGTATCTGCTGTGTTCGCCGGCACCCGCGCCATAGCAATACTGTAGCCTAAAGTAGGAGAAAACGTACCCGAGGTAATAACCCCTTCGCCGCCTTCTACCACTACCCGCTGGCCGTGGCGCAGCACACCTTTTTGCTCCATCACCAGACCAACTAACTTGGCGGTACCGGCCGCTTTTTGCTGCTCTAACGCTGCACGGCCAATAAAGTCGCGGTCTTCCGGTGTCCAGGCAATGGTCCAGCCCATATTGGCCGCAAGTGGTGATACCGTTTCGTCCATATCCTGGCCGTATAAATTCATGCCAGCTTCCAGGCGCAGCGTATCGCGGGCGCCTAAGCCAGCCGGCGCGACGCCGGCGTCCAGCAGTTTTTGCCAGAAATCGGCGGCCTGGCTTTCAGGCAAGGCAATTTCATAGCCATCTTCACCGGTGTAACCGGTTGTGGCAATAAACAACTCACCAGCCTGTTTACCAAAAAACGGCTTCATGCCCGCAACAGCCGCCTGCTGCTCAGCCGTTAATAAGGTGGCCACTTTCGCTTTGGCATTCGGGCCCTGCACCGCAATCATCGCAAATTCAGGGCGCTCGGTTACGGTTACATCAAACGCTTTTGCTTCAGTACTGATATGCGCCAGATCTTTGTCGCGGGTGGCCGAGTTAACCACCAACCGGAAAAAGTCTTCCTGCATAAAATACACAATTAAGTCGTCAATTACGCCGCCATCTGCGTTCAGCATGCCGGTGTACAAGGCTTTACCCGGTTCCGTCAGTTTCGCGACATCATTGGCCAGTAAATAACGTAAAAACTCACGGCTGCGCTCACCGGTTAAGTCAACAATGGTCATATGGGATACGTCAAACATACCGGCATCGCGGCGTACAGCGTGGTGCTCTTCAATTTGTGAGCCGTAGTTAATTGGCATTTCCCAGCCAAAAAAATCGACCATTTTGGCACCAGCAGCAAGGTGGCTGGCATGTAACGCGGTTTTTTGAGCCATTATTTTTTCCTACTTATTGTGAGGGCCACAAGCGGTAAAACTAACAATAGCAATAAGCCTTATTTTTCAGGCTATTACGTAAGAATGCTAAGCTTGAGACTAAAAAATACCGCTCGATTATACCGCATAGGGCGGGCAGCAAACAGCCCAATTTGGATTACTTTTTGTAATGCGACAGCTGCTGTTACAAATAAAACTAAGGCAAAGCAGCTGGCTAAGCGTCCGCCAGTGGACCAGTCACGTTAAGTGGTTTTTTTACAATGTCGGGTAAGTCGCCTTTCAGGCCAAGCGCATGAGCCATTAATTGCTGTTTCAGCCAGGGCAGCTTATCCGCTGCCACTAAGCCGGCGCCACGCAGCAGTTTTAGCAGCGCTGGTTTGGCGGTAAAGCCGCGTTTAAAGGCTTCCATTGCCACGATCATGCTTTGCGCCTCGGCTTT
Source organism: Arsukibacterium indicum (assembly GCF_019100565.1). Lineage (GTDB taxonomy): Bacteria > Pseudomonadota > Gammaproteobacteria > Enterobacterales > Alteromonadaceae > Alishewanella > Alishewanella indicum. Next base: position 435,450 of record NZ_JAHRID010000002.1, read on the forward strand.
GCGCCAGCGTTCATAGCGGCGCAGCATTTTGGGGGCGGCAATATCATCGCCCGCTTCCCGCTGTTCGCTTATTAGCTGGGCCAGCGCGGCAACGTCCATCAGCCCCAGGTTCATGCCCTGGCCGGCCAGCGGATGAATACTATGGGCGGCATCGGCTACCAGCACCACCCTGCCCCGTTGCCAGCTGCTGGCGTAGCGCATAGTTAAACCAAATGTCTGGCGCTCACTAACCAGCGCCACCGGCCCTAACACCGCCTGGCTGGCCGCGCACAATGCCTGATTAAAGGCGGTATCATCCAGCGCCATCAGGCGGCCGGCTTCAGCGGTTTCGGCGCTCCAGACAATAGAGCAAAGATCAGGCTCAGGCAGTGGCAGTAAGGCCAGCGGACCACTGTTTAAAAACACCTGGCGGGCAGTAAGCTGATGTGGCTCGGTACAGCGAATCTTGGCAACAATAGCGGTATGCTGATAATCCCAATGGGTTAACGGCAACTGCATATGCTGGCGCACAAAGGAATTGACGCCATCAGCGCCGACTAACAGCTGGCTTAAAATAAGCTCGCTGTTATCGAGCTGCAGCATCACTTCACGCTCGCCCTGCTTTAACTGGCTAATTGCCACATCAAAGTAGCATTGCACGTTACTGTACTGTTGTAACTGTCGATACAACAGCTGGCGAATATGTTCGTTATCGCAAATATAACCCAGCGCCTCAAGTTGTTGCTCGACTGCGGAAAAACCAATTTTGGCAAAGCTATCGGCTTCCCACACCTGCATATCGGTATAGGCCGCTGCGCCGGCCAGCAACTGCGGCCAGATCCCTAACTGCTGAAATAAATTGCGGGATGCCATATTTAACGCACTAACCCGCTGATATTCTTGCGATAAATCAGGTGCAGCATCAGCAGGGGCCGGACCTTTCTCAACCAGTACTACCCGCAGCTGCTGACGGGCCAGCAACAACGCCAGGGTCAGGCCGGCACTGCCGCCGCCAACTATGGTGACATCAGTATTTTGCATAAGGTTGTCCCCGGCCCATCGCCTGCATGGCAAGCGGCCGTTTTAATGGATCGCACAGCAACATTGCTGCCAGCCCGGCATTACGGGCCAGTGCCATCAGTCGTGAATTATTGGAAAAACCGCGCACCAGGGCATCAGTAAACCAGATAACCCGTTCAATATCCTGTTCGCGTAATTGCTGATAAGCCCGCAGCACTGGATAGCTGCCGGGATCCGTCGCCGTATCAAGCGCAAGCAGCAACGCCTGAATATCACGGATTGCCAGGTTAAAACCCTGGCCGGCAATTGGATGTAAGTTATGCAGGCTGTTACCCAGCAAGGCGGTGCGATGACGAACAATTTGATCCGGCCGCCGTAGCAGTAGCGGATACTGGGCCCGGGCACCAGCGCCGCTAAAAACGCCGGCCCGGTAACCAAACGCCTGCTGCACAGCAGCAGTAAATTGCTGCTCATCAAGGGCTAACAAACCGTCAACAGCATCGCGGGCTACCGTCCATACCAGCGAGTAACGCTGCCCGGTAAGGGGCAGCAACGCAATAGGTCCATGCTCAGTAAAGCGCTCAAAAGCGGTATTATTATGAGCCTGCGCCAGCGCCAGATTGGCAATAACAGCACTTTGTTGGTAATCATCACTGCTGACACTAAAGCCAGCCAGCTGCCGGCTTTGCGATACACCGCCCTCTGCAATAATCAGTAAACTGGCAGCTAGCACATTGCCACTGTCAAGCTGCACAGTCTGACAATCTATTTCAGGGGTAATAGCGGTAATATAATCGGGCTGAAAATAACTAAGGTTAGGCTGCTGTGCCAGTTTGGCGCGCAGTAAATTGCCCAGGTGTTCTACTTCCAGCACCTGGCCCAGTGCGGCCAGCTGATACTCGGCGGCCGTTAACAACGTTTTGCCGAAATGGCTGCGGTCTGATACCCAGATCTGTTTAAGCGGGCAAGCCTTATCAGCCAACTCCTGCCACAACCCCCAGCGCTGCAATAAGTTAACGCTGCCGGCAGCCAGCGCAATACTACGACTATCAAAACTGGTCGGTTGCGGGCTTTGTGCCTGTTCAGCACTAGGCTTTTCGCCGCCTTGCCTCTCAATCAGGGCTAATCTCAGCGTCGGCCTTGTACGTAGCAGACACCAGGCCAGCAAACTACCGGCCATACCGCCACCGGCAATAATAATATCAAAATGATTGCTCTCATTTACCGGCATCAGCTGCCGCCATCAGTTGCTCAATTGCCTCTATTTCTTTGGGCACAGCTGTTGTCAGGTTGTCGTGGCCATCGGCGGTTACCAGCAGGTTATCCTCAATCCGGACAGCTAAGTCCCACCAGCATTGGTCGGTAGGGCTGCCTGCCGGAATATACAGGCCGGGCTCGATGGTTAATACCATACCCGGCACAAAGGGCTGCTCAGCCATCTCACCGTCCGGCCCCGCCACTTTGTAAGCACCGACGTCATGCACATCCAGCCCCAGCCAGTGGCCAATGCCGTGAATAAAATACTGTTTACAGGCTTTATCAGCGATAAGCTGCTCCAGCTCGCCCTGCAAAATGCCTAAGCCCAGTAAGCCCTCGGTTAGCACCTGCTCGGCTGCTGCCGTTACCTTTGCAAAATTACTGCCGGGCTTTACGGCACTACAGGCTGCATACTGAGCATCCAGTACCAACTGATACAACTCAGCCTGGGCTTTACTGAATGTTCCCGATACCGGAAAAGTCCGGCTAATATCAGCTGCATAGCCCTGCAGCTCGCAGCCGGCATCAATCAATACCAAATCGCCTGCTGTCAGCTCACTGTTGTTGTCGGTGTAATGCAATATACAGCCATTGTCGCCACTGCCAACAATACTGTTATACGCCGGATAACGGGCGCCGTTTAAGGCAAAATGATGCAGAATTTCTGCCTCTAACTGATATTCATACCGGCCCGGCCGGCAAAGCTGCATGGCCCGGATATGCGCTTCGGCGCTGATTTGGCCGGCCCGGCGCATTATCGCAATTTCAGTTTGGTCTTTTATCAGGCGCTTTTCGGCGGTAACAGGCGCTAAATCAATCAGCTGGACAGGTGCGATATCGCCGCGTTTTTCCCGTTGTTTAAGCTGTTGCATCAGTGCGGTAACCTGCGCCAGCAAAGCGCTGTTCTCAGTTAAATGCATATACACAGCGGTACTGCCATTAATGGCTTGTTGCAATATGCTGTTTCGCTCGCTTAGTGGCGCAGCCTGTAAATGCAGATATTCAGCTGCAGCAGCCGGCCCGAGCCGCCTGCCATGCCACACTTCCTGCGCCGGATCTTTTTCGCGACACAGCAACTGCACGGCTGGCATGTCAGAGCGGTTTGCAATAATTAGTAAGGCATCCGGTTCGTTAAAACCAGTGTAGTACCAGAAGTCGCTGTGCTGGCGAAAGGGGTATTCGGTATCCCGGCTGCGGCTTTGCTCAGCGGCGGCACTTAGCAGGGCAACCGAGCCAGGCTGCAGAGCGGCAATTAATTGCTGACGGCGCTGAACGAATACAGAGTTAGGCATTGCAATCCTTTATAGCGAAAAGTAACTCAAAAGGCAGGATTAATGCAGCGTTTTACCATGGGGTGGCTGCGGGCTGTATTTCAACCCTACCTCATTAAAACAGCAGAGCACCATGATCCTTACATGTTCCAGCACCAGATAATAGGCTTCTTCATTTTCGTCTTTGCTGCCATCGGTTACGGTGTGAATATCAACCCGGGTCACTTCGGTCAGTTGGTCCAGCGCTTCGCGCACGTCCTCAGACACCAGCGATAAATCAGTTTGCTGTACCGCAAAACCTACCAGAAACGCCTGAGACCACTCCACCAGTGCTTCTAACCGCTCGAATAAGGCGTCATCATCACTGGGCAGCAACACACTGAACGAAAAATCACCTTTATTCAGACTCTCTGCAGTGCTATCAACTAATAATTGCACCTGCTTTTCCAGCGTTACCGGCAATGCCTGGCCATCGTTCAGAAAATCATACAGTACCGGCAGCAACGATTTTGCATCGGCCTTAACTCCGGCACTTAACATGCCGGTAATTAAACCATGCAATTCAGCGGCTGACGCCATCACATGAGCCTGCTCCAGCTCACTACTCCAGCGGTCATAACTTTGGATAAGAGGATGCGTCATAAGGTAGTCTTCACAAAATTACACGGCAATATCCTACCACTGCCGCAAGCCAACTGCCAGCATACTGCAACCCGTTCAGGTATTGCCGGATATCTGTGCAATCAATTGGCAATTATCAACCGCCCCCTTATAAGCTGACAACTCAGCTGCTATACTTCAAGCGTTCTCTGGGTTGTTTGTAAAGTTATTGACGTCCCTGAGCCGATAATTGTTTTATCCAGGAATTCTTCTGCGTTGCTTTTGTGCAGGCCCGGCTCGTACCGGGAAGCCTACGGTAACCATGAGACTTCCGCCTTGAACCTTGGGTTCAAGGGCTTAAATAACAAACGGCAATCTGGAGAACCCTTTTCCTGGTGTTCTGTAATTTCGCGTTAGGGCAGCAAAGGTATTCTGATGTCACTACTGCAGCAAGCCGATTTAGTTTCTGTGCCCCCGTCCCGGCAGGCTATTCGCCAGCGTGTTCGCCAATTGCGTCAGCAATTAACAGCCTCAGAACAATCTCAGGCTGCCAGCCAGCTGGCAGAGCAGGTATTAAACCAGGCTGCAGTTATAGCAAAACAGCATGTTGCCGTGTACCTGGCCAACGATGCAGAACTGGCTACCGGGCCATTAATTCAGGCACTATGGCAAGCAGGTAAAAACGTTTACTTGCCGGTGTTACACCCTTTTTGCCCGGGCTATTTACTGTTTATTCATTACCAAAACCACACTGAATTAAAACCAAACCGCTTTGGCATACCCGAGCCACGGCTTAACTGCGCTAACCTAATGCCAGTAGCTGGCCTTGATATTATTTTTACCCCGCTGGTGGCGTTTGATGCTAAAGGCAACCGGCTGGGCATGGGCGGCGGCTTTTATGACAGGACCTTATCGCAACTGCCTGCCAACAGCCCTTGTCAGGTTATTGGCCTGGCCCATAACTGCCAACAGGTAGACCAGATACCGACTGAAAGCTGGGATGTTCCGCTGCAACAACTGATAACGCCGGCTAAATATTTTGATTTTCGAAATCTATAAAGGCAGGCCAGAAACCCGATCTTTCCATTTTTTTGGCTTTTACTCTTTTGTCTGTGGTCGCTTTCGATATAATATCCATCTGTACGGCTAAACGCCAAAAACACCCTGTTCAAAAAGAGAACTGCCATGACCCAAGATGAAATGAAACGTGATGCTGCCTGGGCAGCCCTGGAATTTATCAGCAAAGACAGCATTGTCGGCGTTGGCACTGGCTCCACCGTTAATCATTTTATCGATGCCCTGGCCACTATCAAAGATGACATTCGCGGTGCCGTATCCAGCTCTGAGCAATCGACTGCCAAACTGAAACAACTGGGTATCAAGGTGCTTGATTTAAACGACATCAGCGAGCTGAGTATTTATATTGATGGTGCTGATGAAATTAACGGCCAGAAACATATGATCAAAGGCGGCGGCGCTGCCCTGACCCGCGAAAAAATTGTCGCAGCAGTCGCTGAAACCTTTGTCTGTATTGTCGATAGCACTAAGCAGGTTGAGGTACTTGGCCGCTTTCCACTGCCCATTGAAGTGATACCAATGGCCAGCAGCTATGTCAGTCGCGAACTGAAAAAGCTGGGGGCAAAGCCGGTATTGCGCCAGGGCGTGATTACCGACAATGGTAACCAGATCATTGATGCCCATGACTTGCAAATTACCGATCCGCTGGCGCTGGAGCAACAACTTAACAATATTGTCGGCGTGGTAACCAACGGCTTATTTGCCCGCCGGCCGGCCGATATAGTGCTGGTAGGCAGCAGCGATGGTACCCGCGTTCTTAAATAAACCACAGTGGCGGCAGCTACAGTTTAGTAGCAGATCATTTTATAAATCAGAGTAACGAGAAAAACATGGAAAAATATTCGCTGGCCAAAGACAAAATAAAAATACTGCTGCTGGAGGGCCTGCACCAGAGTGCGGTAAAAACCTTTACTGATCAGGGCTATACCAATATTGAATACCTGAAAACCTCGTTACCCGAGGATCAGCTGATTGAGCGCATCAGCGAAGCCCATTTTGTTGGTATCCGCTCCCGCACCCAGTTGACTGAGCGGGTGCTGGACGCTGCCAACAAACTGATGGCAATTGGCTGCTTTTGTATTGGTACCAATCAGGTTGATTTAGACGCGGCGCTGAAGCGGGCTATTCCGGTATTTAATGCGCCGTTTTCTAACACCCGCTCGGTAGCAGAATTAGTGCTTGGCCAGATGATTATGCTGCTGCGGGGTATTCCGCAGCGCAATGCCGCTGCCCACCGCGGCGAATGGTTAAAAACTGCCGATAACTCCTATGAAGCCCGCGGCAAAACGTTGGGTATTATCGGTTATGGTCACATTGGTACGCAGCTAAGTATTATGGCTGAGCATATTGGCATGCGGGTACAGTTTTATGATATTGAGAGCAAGCTGGTGCTGGGCAATGCCAATCAGGTTGATTTAGCTACCCTGCTTAGCACCTCAGATGTGATCAGTTTGCATGTACCTGAAACCCCACAAACAAAAAATATGATTGCGACAGCCGAGCTGGCGCAAATGAAACAAGGTGCAATTTTAATTAATGCCTCCCGCGGCACCGTAGTTGATATAGACGCATTAACCGCGAGTTTGCAAAGCAATAAGCTGGCTGGCGCTGCAATCGACGTATTCCCGGTGGAGCCTAAGGGTAATGATGAAGAGTTTATCTCGCCTCTGCGTGCCTTTGACAATGTACTGCTAACGCCGCATATCGGCGGCTCTACCCAGGAAGCACAGGAAAACATTGGTTATGAAGTGGCTGGCAAAATGGTCAAATACAGCGACAATGGCTCAACCCTGTCGGCGGTAAATTTCCCGGAAGTATCGCTGCCGGAACACAAAGGCCGTTCACGTCTGCTGCATATTCATAAAAACCAGCCTGGCATGATGACCAAGATTAACGAAACCTTTGCCAAACACAATATCAATATTTCCGGCCAGTACTTACAAACGGTGCAGGATATTGGTTATGTGGTGATTGATGTTGATTCTGAAGACCATGAACTGGCCTTAAACGAACTGAAAGCTATTCCGGGTACGCTTCGGGCGCGGGTACTGCACTAACTGATAAACCGGGCGGCCTGCACACAGGCCGCCCGCTTAGTGAAAATTAAAACGTATAAACCAGCGATGCAGCCGTTTCAGTATCCATGGTTTTTAAATTGCCCTCTGGCCGCGAGTTATGGCGGGCGGTAAAGCTAAAACGCATCGATAACTTATCAAATAACTGCGAGGTGATACTGCTACGGCTAACGAAGGTTGAGTTAGCACCATCCAATGATACTGAGCCTTCAAAGGTTTGCCTGAAAGTGCTGCCCTCGTATATTTTCTGATCCATATTAAAGGCCAGAAACCAGATTAAACCGGTGTTAGTCACGCCACTGTTGCTGCGCTGATGGGCAAAACCCGGGCCGGTTTCCAGGTCAATATAATTAGTTTGCCTTTCATACACCCGGTTAGCATAGCCGACAGCCAGCGAGCTTTGCAGCCGGAACGCACCAAACATGTCATACTGATAAGCACCCCGGCCAAATAACGACTGGCGGCCAACTAAAAATTTGTAATTACTCTGCCCGGTGATACCGTAACGTTTGGCCGTGGTAACACTGTTATTATGCTGAGTTTGGGCATTGAATATTTTACTGCGTTGAATCCGGCCATAGAGCTCATACCGGTTACGAAAGTATTCCATTTCATGCACCAGCTGGCTGTGTATCCGGATTGAATGCGCTTCAGTGTTGCCGGTATTAATCAGCAGGCCCAGTTCAATATCACCACCAATAGTCCCCAGGAATTCCAGTGGTAACTGAAACGTCGGGTAATCGCCTGTTGCCACACCATCAGCATCAGAATTACTGTCAGAATCTGCATCAGCGTCATCCGCCCACACTGGCAGCATTAACCCTAACCCAAAACTAAACAGTAATATTACAATTAACCGGTTTAACACGCTGTCAGTTTGCCTCAGCCCGTTTACTGATAAAATCCAGAGCCATATCTATTCTGGCTAAGCTGCGATTTTGGCCAATTAACAGCAGGGTTTGATCCAGCGCAGGTGAATTACCACCTCCGGTAACCGCTACCCGCATTGGCATACCGACTTTGCCCATTCCCAAACCCAATTGCTCGGCGGCAGCATTAATAGCATCATGAATCGCTGGCGCCTGCCAGTCAGTCAGTTCTGCCAGTTTTTGCCGGACCAACGCCAACGGCTCGGCAGCAACTGGTCGCAAGTGTTTTTTAGCGGCATTTTCTTCAAATTCGCTGAAGTCTTCATAAAAATACCGGCTAACTTCAACCAGCTCTTTTAAGGTTTTCACCCGCTCAGCCTGCACGTTTATCACATCTTCAATCGCAGGCCCTTGCCGGGTATCCAGTTTCTGCTCTGCCAAATGCCATTGCAGCTCTGCGGCTACTCTGGCCGGCGGCAGGGTTTTCATATAGTGCTGATTTAACCACAACAGTTTTTCAGTATTAAACGCCGATGGCGCCCGGTTACAATCTGCCAGGTCAAATAACTCAATAAGTTCGTCTTTACTAAAAATTTCCTGATCACCATGTGACCAGCCCAGCCGAACCAGATAGTTAATCAGCGCTTCCGGCAGAAAACCATTATCACGGTATTGCATCACGCCAACAGCGCCATGGCGTTTTGACAAGCGTTTACCATCATCGCCGAGGATCATAGGTACATGTGCATACTTTGGAATGTCGGCGCCCAGCGCTGCCAGAATATTCATCTGGCGGGGCGTGTTGTTAACATGGTCATCGCCACGGATAACATGAGTAATGCCCATTTTCCAGTCATCCACCACCACGGTAAGGTTATAGGTTGGGGTGCCATCACTGCGGGCAATGATAAGATCATCCAACTCACTGTTGGCGATCTCAATCCGGCCTTTAATCATGTCGTCAATTACCACCACCCCCTGCTGCGGGTTTTTAAAGCGAATAACGTAAGGTTTGTCAGCCGGGTGATCAGTCCGATCCCGCCACATGCCGTTGTATTTTGGTTTTTCACCGGCCGCCATTTGCGCTTCGCGCATCGCGTCGACTTCTTCCACGGTACAGAAACACTTGTACGCCTTACCGTCAGCCAGCAACTGCGCAACCACTTCTTTATATAAGTCGAAGCGCTGGGTCTGATAATACGGGCCTTCATCGTGCTCCAGCCCCAACCATTGCATACCCTCTAAGATAGCGTCAACCGATGCCTGATTAGAGCGCTCTAAATCTGTGTCTTCAATTCGCAGAATAAACTTACCGCCGCGCTTTTTGGCATAGAGCCAGCTGTACAACGCAGTGCGGGCACCACCAACATGCAAATAGCCGGTAGGGCTTGGCGCAAAACGGGTTACTAACGACATAATTAATCCAACATTGGCGAAAATTCAGTTGGCGCTATTGTAACAATGCTGACGTAATGATGCACCACCTGCGCACTGCCATTCATCCACCATTTCACACTAAAAACCGCTGATGTTTACTTTTGCAGCAATCAGACCACTTTTTAAAAAATAAAGTTGACAGTAAATTCATGCTCCCTATAATGAGCGCCATCAAACAGCGTGGATTGTTAGCTCAGCTGGGAGAGCACCGCCCTTACAAGGCGGGGGTCACTGGTTCGAACCCAGTACAATCCACCAATATGATGTCTTATCATGGAGAGCACCGCCCGCTCTTTACGACGAGACGGTTGTCACTGGCTCAACCCAGTACAATCCACCAATTTGTCACACGTTTTCTCCCGTGGATTGTTAGCTCAGCTGGGAGAGCACCGCCCTTACAAGGCGGGGGTCACTGGTTCGAACCCAGTACAATCCACCACTTCTCTACTAAATATCATAAAAAAGCACCGCCCTCTCTTTATCAAGACACGGTTGCCACTAGCCCAAACCCAGTACAATCCACCAATTCCTTATCTGATACCATAAAAAAGCACGGTTCCCAAAAAAATTATTTCTTTTGCTCTGGCTGTTGTTGCTTCTTTTGCTGTTGGGCCAGCACAATCCGCCGCATAATATCTTTCCATGACACTATGCCGATTAACCGTTTCTGAGCGTCGATAACCAGTAAACAACTGATATTGCGATCCACCAGTATACTGGCCGCCTGCAAAATACCGGTATCCTGTGACACACTGAACACCGGCGACGACATGATCTGGCCGACCTTACGCTTTTGCATATAAAGCTCGACAGTGGTGGCTGATGCGGTATCCATTACCGAACTTACCGCTTTAAAATAATCCTTCACCGACACGATGCCAATTGGCTGCTGCATGCTGTTAACCACCGGTACATGCTGAAACTTTGTTTCGGTAAACAACGTTCGTAAACTGGCCAGGCTGGCATCCTCTGTGGTTGCCCGCACTTTTCTGGTCATAATAGCGGTTAGCGACATACATGTACCTGATCTTATATTTGATAATTACACTTTAGCTTACATGTTAAAAGCTATGCCAGCTATTTAGCAGGGCTGTTGCCATAGCCAAAACTTGCTATAGTAAACGCAATGTTTTCCTCCCGGCTGGAACCCTTTACTACATGAACACAGCGCCGCGTCGCGATGAACGAATTCTGGTGATAGACGACCAAAGTCTGGCTCAGGGCTTTTTCCGTTTTGCTCTGGAGCAACTGGGCTATCAGAATATTTTTCTGGCCGAGCGGGCTAATGCGGCGCTGAATCTGTGCCGGGACAATCAGTTTGATTTGATTATCTGTGCCCATAACCAGCAACAGGGTAAAGATGGCTTTCAGTTGTATGAAGAAATTAAAGCCAAGGGGCTGCAGCAACTTAGCTGCGCTATTATTTTTATCAGCGCTGAAACCGACCCGTCGCTGGTGCATAGCGTAATTGAGCTGCAACCCGATGAATTCCTTGCCAAACCCTTTGTGATTAAAGACTTACAGTTGCGGATTGAACGGGTTTTGCGTCGGAAACAGCAATTGCGTGAGGTATATCAGGCGCTGGATGCCCACGACGATCAGAAAGCGCTGGCTGCGATTGATAAGCAACTGGCAGATGCCCGGCTGCATAAGCTATTTCCTTTGCTATTGCGCTTAAAAGGCGATGTGTTGCTCAGTCAGAACGATTACGAGGTGGCCGAAAAGTTTTTCACGGCAATGCTAAATATTCAACCATTCAGCTGGGCCAGAATGGGTCTGGTACGCTGCTATCTGGCACTTGGTAAAGAACAGCAGGCGTTTACCGAGCTTGAAGCACTGCTCGATCGTTCAGAAAGCCGCTTATTTGCCCTGGATTTACTGGCAGAGCTGGAATTTAAGCAACAACATTATCAACAGGCCCAGCAACACTTGCTGGAGGCGGCTGAACTGGCCCCACGCAATATGTTCCGCCAGCAAAAATTATTGCAACTATCCCGCATTAATCACGATTACGAGAATCAGTATCGGGCTGCCCGCGATATGGTGAAATATGCCCGTTACTCCATGTACGAGCAACCCGACTTATATTTAACGCTGGCCCGAGCCAGTATTGATTATGCCCTGAGTGTAGAGGATGAAGAGCAAAGCAGTCGGCTAAACCGCCAAGCCACCGTTTCACTCAGTACAGTGCAGCGTCAGTATGCCAATGGTAATCATGCTGTGCTGGAAAGCCAGCAGCAGGTGTTGCAGGCCAGGTTATTATACTTGCAGGATCATAAAGACAAAGCTCAGGCTTTGTTGAATTCACTGGAACCGCTGCAGAAAATAGAGTCAGTGGAAGGGGCGCTTGATCGGGCCAAAGCCCTGCATGAAGTTGGCTTGAGCCAGGCATCCGCCGATTTATTTGCCCAAATCAGTCAGCACTGTCAGCAGCAACTGGCCGATCCGTTATTTAACGCCTATTTGCAGCAGGAACAACAGGAACGCCTGGCCATGCGGCTTGGCCCACGTGAACTGAACAACAATGCGGTTACTTTGTACAAACATGGCAACTGGCAGGAAGCGTTCGATGCTTTTAAACTGGCTTTTAGGGTTATGCCCAAAAACGCTGGTATAGCCCTCAATTTATGGCAAACCCTGTTAACCAGCCCACGGCCACTGTGTGCACCATCCAGCAAACAACAATTGCTGGACCAGTGTCAGCAGTTAATTGAAAGCAGCACGTTAAAGCCGGAACAGCAACAACGCTATCAACAGCTTAAACATAAATATGGCAACGAGCATGCTTAATCCGGGGCAGGATTTGCGCTGGCAGATAACGGCCCTGGCCATTCTTTAAAGATTGGCGGCAGAGTCTTGCTGCATGCCAGCCAGATCATCGCCAGTACCAGTAATACCGGGGCTATCAGCCGCCATGGCGCATCCAGAATAACATCAGGATCCAGACCACTGATGCTATGGGCAAAGTCGGCCAGCGTTACCAGCCAGAGCAACCACAGCCCGGGGCGCCATAACCAAAACCAGAACTTGTGCCCTTTTGGCCGGCGCTGGCTAAGCGCGGCCACAAGCAGCAACAGGGGTAATGCTATCAGACAGGCCACTAAAAAGTCATGCTGGCGTGGGTAAAACTGGCCAAGCAAACTGTGCTGCGAGCGCATCATGCTCAGTTCTGCAACCCAACATAAATAAGGGCGCAGTAACAACAGCAGCAACCAGTAAAAGCGCAACGGAATTTGTAAAAGACCGTTGTTATCCAGCAATGGCCAGTACTGCTGAGTTTTCATAATAATACCGCCGTCACCGGTTATACCTGCCTTTTGCGCTGCGCCAGCATGCCCAGCGCAATAAAAATTGCCAGACAAACCCAGGGCAGTTCTATATTGGTTAACCGCACCAGTAACCCTGCCACCACCGGCGTTAAAAAAATCGTAACAGCACCATAACCAAAGGCACACACCAGAATAAAAATAGCCGTGCGCCAGATAAAATGCAGGCTGCCTATCTGCCGGCGGATAAAGCGGTTGATATCATCGCCAAATACCACCAGAGTAGTCGCAACCATTGCCAAAGCAATATCCCGGATATACGGCCGGAACAACAGGCCCCAGTCGGTCAGCAACTGGTACAACAGCTCACGCATCAGGCTACTCCGTTACTACTAAATAACTCTAACATTTGCTGCTCTGTCCACACCGGCACATTAAGCTCGCCGGCTTTGGTCAGTTTAGAACCGGCGTTGTCACCGGCTATCACGGCATGGGTTTTTGCCGACACCGAACCGGATACCTTAGCGCCCAGTTGTTGCAGCCGGGCTTTAGCATCATCCCGCCCCATACTGCTAAGCGTTCCGGTTAATACCACCGTCAGGCCAGCCAGCGGCTGGGCCGAGGCCTGCTGCACGGTAATATCCGGCCAGTGAATTCCTACCTGTTGCAGCTTTGCAATAACCTGCTGATTATGTGGCTCGGCAAAAAAACTTTGCAAATGCTCGGCCACAACTTTGCCAACGTCATTCACCTCTAATAGCTGCTCCAGACTGGCGCTGAGAATAGCCGGCAGGCTGCCAAAGTGCTGCGCCAGATTAAGCGCGGTCGCCTCACCTACTTCTCTGATACCAAGTGCATAAATAAACCGCGGTAATGTGGTCTGACACGACGCTTTAATAGCATTTAGCAGCTTTAACGCCGACTTTTCAGCCATCCGTTCCAGACCAATCAGCGCCGGCATATCCAGTTTATAAATATCTGCCGGGGTACGAACCAGCTGCTGGTCGACCAATTGCTCCACCAGCTTGTCCCCCAGGCCGTCGATATCAATGGCTTTGCGGCTGACAAAATGCTTGATCGACTCTTTTAACTGGGCCGGGCAAAATAAGCCGCCACTGCAGCGGGCCACCGCTTCGCCGCTTACCCGCTCTATTGCGGAACCGCAAACCGGACATGTAGCTGGAAATAAAATATCCCTTGCGTCCGCAGGCCGCCGCTCAGGTAATATTGCAACTACTTGCGGAATAACATCGCCGGCCCGGCGCACGGTGACGGTATCGCCAATTTTGATACCCAGCCGGTTAATTTCATCCTGATTATGTAAAGTTGCGTTGCTGACGGTAACGCCGCCCACCACAACAGGTGCCAGGCGGGCAACCGGAGTGATGGCGCCGGTGCGGCCGACCTGAAATTCGACATCTAACAGTGTTGTCAGCTGCTCCTGCGCCGGGAATTTAAAAGCTATCGCCCAGCGGGGCGCCCGGGCTACAAAACCCAGTGCCTGTTGCTGGGCTAACCGGTTAACCTTGATAACGACACCATCAATTTCATAGTCCAGGCTATCCCGCTTGGTATAAAGCGCATGGCAGTAGTTAATCACGGCCTCAATACCGGTTACATTGTCAAGTAACGGGCTGACCACCAGGCCCATCTGCTGTAACTGCTGCAATCTTCTATAATGACTGGCCTGATCAAGTTGCCCTGCCGGATCATCATAATCACCGACAGCATAGGCACTGAAAAACAATGGCCTGTCGGCAGCTATTTTTGCATCAAGTTGACGTAAGCTGCCAGAAGCGGCATTGCGGGGGTTAGCAAACAGTTTTTCGCCATTTGCTGCCATTCGCGCATTCATCTGCTCAAAGTCGCGCAGCGGAATATAGGCCTCGCCTCTTACTTCCAGAAATGCCGGATGCTCATCACCAAATAGTTTCAAAGGTACCGATTTAATGGTTTTCGCATTCTGAGTTACATCTTCACCGGTAAAGCCATCACCACGGGTCACGGCTCTTATCAGCCGGCCGTGCTGGTAATGCAGGCTCAGCGCAACCCCGTCGAGTTTGGGTTCACAACAAAATTCAATTGCAGTGCTGGCGTCCAGACTTTCCGCTATTCGCTTATTGAATTGGGTCAGCTCATCTTCTGTTTTGGCTTTTTCCAGCGACAGCATTGGCAGGGTATGCTGGAATTGGACAAACTTATCCAGTGGGGTTTGCCCTACTCTGCGGGTTGGCGAGTGTTCATCGGCAAGATCCGGATACTTTGCCTCCAGTGCCAGCAGCTCATCATAAAGCTGGTCATATTCAGCGTCGGGCACCAGGGTGGTATTCAGGTTGTAATAGGCGTGCGAGTATTTATGCAATAACTCTCTTAACGCGACAATTCTGGCTTTATCTGTTTGGCTCATTAGTTTTTAATACCGAATGAAAAACGGCAGGGTTGCCCTGCCGTATAGGATAAATACTGTACCTTAACCGTGAATAAGCTGCTGGCGCTGAAATTCACGAATTTTGTCGACATAATGCCGCACGGTTTGCACGGTTAATACGCTGCGCTGACCATCCAGTACCTGGCCGCCGAATTCCTCGGCCAGTTTTTTGGCAGCATTATGCATTAAATTAAAATTCTGCAACGGCTCGCCCGGGCCGGGTAAGGTCATAAACAAACTTAAACCGCGGGTGCTGATTTTATCAATCTGCTCTAAATCGAAGGTGCCCGGGTTAAACATATTAGCCAGGCTGAACAGCACCTCACCGCCGCCGGCGCTATCCAGATGCCGGTGGAAAATATCCATATCGCCGTATTTAAAGCCAAGCGGTAATAATGCAGACAGTAAATCCGGGCCTTTAATTTCCTGCCCTTCAGGCAGCAGTACGTATAAAATCAACACTTCAGAAGGCTGATGCACTGCTTTATGCTCAGGCTCAGCTGCACCTGCTGTGGCCTGCTCATCGAAATCTGATTGCGATCCGGCACGGTATGCGCTGTCGCGCTGCGAACTGCGTGGGGTTTCATCATCAGCCAACGCACTGAAATTAATACTCGGTTCGGTTTTTACCTCGGGTTCGCCAAAATCCAGCTCAGGCTGCTGTCGAACCTGGCTGGCGGTAGCCGACGCAGGAGAAGCTGTTCTGACTTCAGGCTCTGTTCGGCCGGACGCCGCGCCAGCCCGTGATTTAACAACCCGAACCGGGCCCACGCCTAATTCATCAAAGCCTTCAGTGTGCTCCGGCTCTGCCGTTGGTGTTGTGTCAGGGTGATAACGATGACCAGCCTGGCGGTTATTTTTCCTTACTGTCCACAGCCCATGAATAAACAGACCACCCAGTACCAGCGCCCCTAAAATAATTAATACTAATCTTAACTCATCAGCCATAGTTGTACCTTATTATGTTATCAGGCTACTGCCAGCTTGACAGCATCGTCCACATCCACAGCCACCACCCGCGATACCCCAGGCTCTTGCATGGTCACGCCCATTAGCTGTGCTGCCATCTCCATGGCAATTTTATTGTGGCTAATATAAATAAACTGCACCGTTTCTGACATTTCGCGTACCAGGTTACAAAACCGGCCAACGTTCGCATCGTCTAATGGTGCATCTACTTCATCCAGCATACAAAACGGTGCCGGATTCAGTCTGAATATTGAAAACACCAATGATAAGGCCGTTAGCGCTTTTTCACCACCCGATAATAAATGAATTGTACTGTTTTTTTTGCCCGGCGGTCTGGCCATTATACTAACACCGGTTTCCAGTAAATCATCATCAGTAAGATCCAGATACGCACTGCCACCGCCAAATACTTTTGGAAACAGCCCTTTTAAGCCTTCATTTACCTGTTCAAAGGTGTCCTTAAACTTCTGCCGGGTTTCTTTATCAATTTTGCGCATTGCCGTTTCCAGCGTATCCAGCGCTGAAGTTAAATCGTCATGCTGACTATCCAGATACCGCTTACGCTCAGCCTGTTGTTCGTACTCTTCTATCGCCGCCAGGTTGATTGCGCCCAGCCTGCCGACAGCTTCAGTTGTTTTGTCCAGCTGCTGCTGCCACTGGTTTTCATCAGCATCTGCATCCAGTTGCGGGATCACGTCTTTTATATTGACCTGCTGCTCACGCAACAGTTCCAGCATGTTGTTGGCCCGGATCCGAAAGCCTTCGGCATCAAGGCGCAGCGACTCTATTTGCTGCCGTTTCTGGTTCAGCTGTTGCATAATGCCGTGCTGCCCCTGCTCGAGCTCCCGCATTTGCTGCTCCAGCCCGGCCAATTGATCGTTTGCCGCTATCATAGCATGCTCGGCGTCTTGCCGGTTTAACAGGGTTTCCTGTAATTGCTCCTGCAGCACGAGCTCTGGCTCATCATTATCGTCACGTTGTTGCTGCAGCTCTATGATTTGCTCGCGCAATTGCACCAGCTGTAATTGAGCCCGACTCAGGTTTTGTGCCAGACTCTGCTGTTGTCGTTCGGCCACGGTTAACTGAGTTTGCAGCTGCCGGCACAACTCTTTTTGCTGCTCATAGCGTTGTGTGCTCTGTTGCAGCGCCAGCTCGGCTTGCTGCTGTGCCTGTTGCAAGCCCTGCTCGGCATCCGCATGTTCAGCCAGACTAAATTCAGCTTGCTGATGACGCTCTTCCAATACTGCCTGCTCTGTTACCAGCTCGCTCAGCCGGCTGCTTAACTGCTGACATTCTGCACTAAGCTGCTGTTGTTGCTGCTGCGCTAACTGCAACGCCTGCGTCTGTAACTGGCGTTCGGTATCAGCCTGTTGCTGTAGCTGGCGTAAGTCGGCCAGCTCTTGTTGTCGCTGCGCCAGGGCCTGCTGTGCGCTGCTATCATTTTGCTGTGCTTTAGCGAATTGCTCTGCAATCTGTGCCTGCTCAGCCGCCAGTTCTGCAAGCTCTGCCGCAATTGCCGTTAACCGCTCGCGGCGCAGCAGGCTGGAATCGGTAATGTCGCGGGTGCTGCTCTGGCCCCAGTTGTATCCCAACCAATGACCATCCGCGGTGATCACTGATTGCCCCGCTTTCAGGCTGCTGGCACAAAGCCTGGCTTCAGCCAGATTTTCTGCCAGCAATATTGTCTGAAAATAATCCGGATAACAGCCGTCGGTTATAACAGCCGCCAGCGTGCCGGGCGTTGCCAGCTGCTCAGAGGCACTGACGTAGCATAAGCTGTCTTGTGCCACGCCATCAGTACTGATACTGGCATGTTGCAATTGCCCCAGCGCAGCAGCGACCGCGCCGGCCCAGCTGGACTGCACATTAAGCTGTGCCAGTAACGCTTGCTGGTTTTGTTGCTGGCGATCCTGCAGCGCTGTCAGACGCTGCTGCTCCTGACTTAAAATCTGTTGCCGGGTGCTTAGTGCCGCCAGTTGCTGTTGCAGATCTGCACTTTGCAATGTGGTTTGTTGTACCGTGGTTTTAGCGTGCTCTGTCAGCGTAATTACAGCGCTGATGTCAGTGTTCAGTTGCTGTAACCTGGCCGACAGCGCTTCAACCTGCTGTGCGGGCTGTTGCTGTTGTAACTGCTTTAGCTGTTGCTGGCGCTGAAGTAGCTGGTTTTGATACTGTTCTGCCTGGCCGGCAGCGCTTTGCCACTCTAACCGTGCCTGTTGCTGTTGCTGGCGCAAATTAAAATATTGTTGCTGCCATTGCTGCCATTGCTGTTGCCGGGCAGCTAACCGATCGCGGTCAGCCAGCAACTGCTGCTCCAGCTCTGCCAGCTGCTCTTCGCTGATAGCCAGTTCAGGGCTGTCTTGTTGTTGTTGGGCTATCAGCTCGTCAAGTTGCTGTTGCTCAGCAGCAATAAATTGCTCGCTGTCCGCCAACGCCTGTTGCTTTTGCTGCAGCTGGTTGCTTAACATTTGCTGCTGCTGGCGCTGATTTAGTATTTGTTGCTCCAGCCGGCTGATGGTAGTGCCCAGCTGGTAAAAGCGGCTTTGCTGTTGCTCGGCTTGCTGGCGGGCGTCACTGATTTGTTCTTTTAGCTCAATCAGTATGCGTTGCTCGCCCTGCATGCCCGCCTGATATTTTTCCAGCTCAGTTTGCTGGGTAGCTAACTGTTGCTCCAAGCCGGTTAACTGGTTATTAAAGCGCAACCATTTTAAAGTGGTAAGCTCTGCCTTTAGTTTTCGCTCCTGCGCTTTTAATTCTTTATAGCGCTGGGCAGCAGCCGCCTGACGTTTTAGTTTGTCGATGTTTTTTGCCAGCTCTTCACGCACATCAGCCAACCGCTCCAGGTTCTCGCGGGTGTGTTTAATCCGGTTCTCGGTTTCACGCCGCCGCTCTTTGTACTTGGAAATACCGGCGGCTTCTTCTATAAATACCCGTAATTCCTGCGGCTTCGATTCGATTAACCGCGAGATCATGCCTTGTTCAATTATCGCATAGCTGCGCGGCCCCAGCCCGGTACCCAGGAAAATGTCGGTAATATCCCGCCGCCGGCACTTGCTGCCATTTAAAAAGTAGCTGGATTGCGCATCGCGGGTAACCAGCCGTTTAATGGAAATCTCGCTGCGATCGGCCATGTTACCGCTAAGCCGGCCTTCGGTGTTTTCAAATACCAGCTCCACTGATGCCTGTGATACCGGCTTACGCTGGCCCGAGCCGTTAAAAATAACATCGGTCATTGCATCGCCACGCAGGTTTTTGGCTGAGCTTTCACCCAGCACCCAGCGCACTGCGTCAATAACATTAGATTTGCCGCAGCCGTTCGGGCCTACCACAGCCGTCATTTGCTCGGGAAAGGGGACAAGAGTTGGATCAACAAAGGACTTAAAGCCCGCCAGTTTAATGTGTTTTAAGCGCATCAGTGCCCGGTTTTATTGTTTTTAGTATCCGTTTTAGCTGAATGTAACAGCCGCAAAATCGGCTGTCACGGAATAATCAGTCAGCCTTAGGCGTGCTGAAGGTTTTGCGCCGCCAACGCTGCGCTTTTTCAGCTGCTGACACCTTTACCACTTTGCGGCTTTTCTTTGGCATGACCAGCACCGGACGCGACACCAGCAGGTTGTTTGGATAGATCACCTGTTCATTGTCTTTTGTTTGCAGCACGGTGCTGAACAGGTTAATGTCAACAATTCTGCCTTCCAGATAATTTCCGCCGTCAATCACCCTTACTTCCATGCCCTTGGCAAAAGCCTTCTGCCCCAGCAGAATAAAAAAAGCAGTGATATTACTGAGTAAACTCCAGGCCGCAAAGAGTGCGACGCCGATCACGGCAATCATAGATGAGGCCAGCACCAGTAAGCCGCGAATATCTACGCTCCATATCACACTAAGCACGACAATCAGCAGCAAAACCAGCAAAATATGAAATACCGCCGCCGCGCGTTTGTTCATGTCGGCTTTTAAGCGGCTGTTGGCAATAACCTGATACAGCAACGGCATAACCCGGTAGCTGATAATAAAATACAAAATCACTGCCGCTACACTGATAATCAATTGCAAAGTCACCGGATTAAACTGACTTAGCAATTGCTTACTGTACTCAACAAAAGACACGTAAATTCCTCTGCCGCTTAGTCTAAATCGTTCAATGGCCAGCGAACGATATAGTCTTCAAAATTTTCCATATCTACCCGGGTTTCACAGAGAGTTTTATTGCGCACCGACATTTGCTTTTTATGCATCAGGCTTTTTTTACCGCCATTTAACAGCGGGTGCCAGCCTGGTAAACCGCGGCCTTCATGTAAGCGCCGGTAAGCACAGCTGGTTGGCATAAAAAAAATGTCTTTTAAGTTGGCTTTGGTAAGCGTAATACAATCCGGCACCAGCACACTGCGCTGGTTATATTCAGTGCATTCACACTTGTGGCTGTTTAGATAACGACAAGCAATATTGGTATAATGCACCTGCTCTTCAGGGTGCAACACATCGGTAGGCCCTTCTGCTTCATCGTCATCAATAAATTTATTCAGGCAGCATTTGGCGCAGCCATCACACAGTGCTTCCCACTCTTCCGTGTTCATTTCATCAAGAGTTTTGGTTTCCCAGTAACGCTCGGCTAACGCCATAACTAGCTTACCTTTGTGTTGATGGTGAAAAAATCGGCCAACTGCAGTTGCAGCTGATCACCAGATTGCAACGGCCCGACGCCGGCAGGGGTGCCGGTGAGCACCATATCACCGGGCAACAACGTGAAGTGCTGCGACATTTCACTGATTAACTGACTGATGCCGCGGATCATATTAGCACTATTGCCATGTTGTCGCGGCTCACCATTAACCACTAAACTGAAATCCAGTTGCTGCGGGTGGGCAATCTCACTTGCCGGCACAAACCCCGCCACCGGACAAGCGCCATCAAAGCCTTTAGCTATTTCCCATGGCCGGCCCAGTTGTTTCAGGCTGGCCTGAACTTCGCGCAGGGTTAAGTCCAGCGCCAGGCTGTAGCCCCATATCGCATTAGCCACCTGCTCAGTAGAGGCCTGAGTTAGCGGCTGGCTAATTAAAACAGCCAGCTCAAGCTCGTTGTGCACGGCCCCACGACCGGCCGGAATGGCAAAACCCGGCGCCAGCGCGCACAAGGCAGTGGCAGGTTTAATAAAAAATAACGGCTCTACTGCCGTTTTGCTTTGCATTTCAGCGATATGGTCCTGATAGTTCTGACCAATACAAACCACTTTACCCACCGGCAAGCCGATATGGCTACCGTCAATATGGTGATGCGAATAAATCATATTTTACTCGGCGATAATCAGGTCAGCCAGATAGCCAACACTGGTAACAAAATAGTATGAGCGGTTCCAGTGCATCAGGCTTTTATAGTTGTCGTAACCTAAAAATGCCCGGCCTGCTTCGCCATCCGGCAAAATTAACGCCGCCTGCAAATCACGGCCTGGCAATTCAGCGCCATTTAACCGCCGCACGCCCAGTTCATTCCATTGTGCCAGACTGCGGGCCGACTCATTCCAGCGGCCCAGCCATGCTGCCCGTGCCAGGCTACCGCGCTGAATAGCTAAGCCGCTATCAAACCCTTCCGGTAATACCACTTCCCGGCCCCAGGTAATGCTGTTATCCCAGTCCTGTTGTTTCAGATAATTGGCAATAGAAGCGAACACATCCAGCTGATTAGTCCAGATATCTTTTTTACCATCGCCATCACCATCCTGAGCATAGGCCAAAAATGAGCTTGGCATAAACTGGCTCTGGCCCATTGCGCCGGCCCAGGACCCTTTCATATCCTCAAAGCTGATATGTCCTTCGGCCAGTATATCCAGCGCATGAAAAAACTCCTGGCGAAAAAAGGTTTCGCGCCGGCCGTCGTATGCCAGAGTCGCTAACGCCGAGGGAATAGAGTAAGTACCCATAAAACGGCCGAAGCTACTTTCCAGGCCCCAGAGCGCCACAATAAAGCGCGGTTGTACGCCGTATTTTTCACCAATTTTCTCCAGCTCTGGCAAATATTGCTGGTAAAAACCTCTGGCCATGGTGATCCGGATATCACTTACCCGTTTGGGCAAATAGGTGCTGAGCGTTTCAACCACTTCTGGCTGGCTCTGGTCGGCCTTTACCACCCGCTCGTGGAAGGTTAACGAGCTGAACACCTTATCAAGCAATGCTTTATCGTAACCTTTCTGCTCGGCTTCCTGGCGCAGGGCCGCGGTATATTGTTCAAAACTTGGTTTAACCGGTTGTTCTGCAGCCGGGCTTTGCGGCTCATTACTGGTTTGGCTGGCAGCAGCGAAACTGCCGCCAGCAGTGACTAAACTGGTTGCCAGCAAGGCTGGTAAGCCAATGTTTCTTAGCGCTAATTTTAATTTCATATTAACCTTTTTCTGTCTGGATACTGGCTTTATGCTGAGCCAGCAGGTTTTCAGGTGGAGGTGGCAGTTGCAGATAAAACCCCTGCTCACTGAGCGCAGCACGTAGCTTATGAATATCCACCAGGGCTAAATGTTCCCGCTTTGCCAGATTAATTACGGTAACCAGCTGCGGTTTACCAAAAGTGGTCATTAAAGCAGCAGGTACCGGACTGAAATCGTCGCGGCGTTCAACATACAAATAAGTGCCCTCTTTACGCGGGCTTTTATAAACAACACATAACATCAATAAAACGTCTTCGCTACCTTGCCTAACAGAGGGCGAAACTATAACATGAAGCACAGGTAATGCGCACTGGCCGAGCGGTCAGGTGCATAAATAATACTGCTTATCGCAGTGATAAAAATAACGCGTGCGCCGATAGCTTTATGTCTGATAAATCGTTAGAACTGAAAGGGAGTTTATTCCCTATGTCAGTGTTGCATTGTGCTGATTTAAGCACAGCAACCCTGCAAAAACTGCTGAGCGCCAAACTGGCGCAAGCCCCTGCTTTTTTTCTGCAGGCACCTATAGTGTTAAACCTCAGCGATGTTAGTCAGACGCCTGACTTTGCCGCACTAAAAAACCTGTTTACTGAGTTAAAATTGGTATTGGTTGGCGTAACAGCAGCCAATGCTGAGCAGAAAGCAGCCGCCCATGGTGCTGGCCTGGCAGTGCTGCAAGCTGGCAAAGCAAGCGTAAAAAGCCAGACAACAGCTAGCACGCCTCAGCCTGCCGAAAGTATCGCTGCTACCGATCCTAATTCAGCAAAAGCGGCGAACAATACTGTAACGACCCAGGTAGCTGTGCCGATGGACAGCAAAGTAGTAGAGCAAACCGTTCGCTCCGGACAACAGATCTATGCCAAAGGCACCGACCTCATCGTTAAAGGTGCAGTTGGCGCCGGCGCCGAAGTAATTGCTGATGGCAATATTCATATTTATGGCTCACTGCGGGGCAAGGCTATTGCCGGCGCCAGTGGCGATACCAGCAAGCGTATTTATTGTTATAACCTGCAGGCAGAACTGGTGTCTATCGCCGGCAATTACTGGCTTAGCGACAGTTTGCAGGACAAATTTTGGGGCAAATCAGCCTGCATTAAGATGCAGGACGATAGCTTAGTCATCTCTGAATTAGTGTAAGGATCGTCACTATGGCAAAAATTATTGTGGTTACATCGGGTAAAGGCGGTGTTGGCAAAACCACATCCAGTGCGGCAATTGGTACCGGCCTGGCGCTGGCTGGCCATAAAACGGTTATAGTCGATTTTGATATCGGCCTGCGTAACCTTGATTTAATCATGGGCTGTGAGCGCCGGGTAGTTTACGACTTCGTTAATGTGATTAACGGCGAAGCGAATTTAAAACAAACCCTGATTAAAGATAAGCGCACCGATAACCTGTTTATTTTGCCCGCCTCACAAACCCGTGATAAAGACGCCCTGACGAAAGAGGGTGTGGAAAAAGTATTAAACGAGCTGGCTAAAGAGTTCGATTTTATTATTTGTGACTCACCAGCTGGTATTGAATCCGGCGCGATGATGGCCCTTTATTTTGCCGACGAAGCGGTAGTAGTGACTAACCCTGAAGTGTCGTCAGTGCGTGACTCCGACCGGATCCTCGGTATGCTATCCAGCAAATCACGCCGAGCCGAGCAAGGCCTGGAAGGTATTAAAGAGCATTTGCTGCTTACCCGCTATAACCCGGAGCGGGTAGAAAAAGGCGAAATGCTCAGCGTGGAAGATGTTAAAGAGATCCTGGCGATTGAACTGGTTGGCGTTATCCCGGAATCACAGGCGGTGTTAAATGCCTCTAACTCGGGCCAGCCGGTTATTCTGGATAAAGACAGCGACGCCGGCCAGGCCTATCTGGACACCATAAAGCGCTTATTAGGCGAGCAAGTGCCGTTCCGTTTTCTTAACGTGGAGAAAAAGGGCTTTATTAAAAGGATTTTTGGAGGTTAACCGATGTCATTACTGGATTATTTTCGCTCAAGTAAGAAAAACACCGCCAGCACCGCTAAAGAGCGGCTGCAAATTATTGTCGCGCACGAGCGCAAGCGCCGCAACGGCCCGGACTATCTGCCGCAGTTAGAACGCGATATTCTGGAAGTGATTCGCAAATACGTGGATATTCCGGCCGATCAAATCGCCGTATCGCTGGAGCAGCGCGGCGACCAGATTTCCGTACTGGAACTCAATGTGACCTTCCCGGATGATAAGCGCTAAGCCTGTTTAGCAATAAAAAAGCCCGCAATTGCGGGCTTTTTTGTCGCTACTTAACAGAACCGTGCAAGTGGCGTTTTCTATATTGTTTATTCAGCAACAAAACCATCCATTACCGTTAAACCTACCCCCATTAAGCCAACACCATCGCGGGCAATAGCGGTGTAAATTTTATTGGCTTCCAGCATTAAGGCGCCGGTTTCAATGGCAGCGGTTTTGGTACCGGTTGGGGTTACCGTGACAAAATACTCACCGGCGGCCAGCGGCACATAACCGGTTTCAGCTTTAAAGGGTACATCACTGAAAGCAGGCATAGCTTCGCTGATATCACCATCGGCAGTAACGTAGATGTCGACGTTACCAGCCAGAGTAGAACCATGGATAATCCGAACCCGGGCTTCAGTGGCGACAGTACGGGTATTGTCCATCAGCACTAGTGGCTCAATGGCAAATTCATCTGCATCGCTTAGTGAGCCCACAGCCAATACTGTGTAGAAAGCACCTGGATCCAGGGTTACATCAGCGTCAATCACTGCAGTCTCGGTATTAGCGACTGCCACTTTAACGTTGTAATCACCCGGTGCCGGTGATACATAACCGGTGAAATCAGGGAAAGCTAAGTCAGAAACCAGTGGCTCTGCAAAATTATCATTAACCACGATATCAACTGCCGGTGCGTCTGATACATTGTGCACCACCCGCAGTGAAGAGGTTGAACCACCATCAAGGATCGGTAATACATCGCCTTCAGGAGTTACCGC
Organism: Arsukibacterium indicum; assembly: GCF_019100565.1. Lineage (GTDB taxonomy): Bacteria > Pseudomonadota > Gammaproteobacteria > Enterobacterales > Alteromonadaceae > Alishewanella > Alishewanella indicum. The sequence goes on from NZ_JAHRID010000002.1 coordinate 461,090, forward strand.
AATCAGCGATACTGGTGATGCACCTGAGTATTCACTGTTGATAGCCGCTACAACTAAGTCGGTACCGCCCGCAAGCTCCAGGGTGTTGCTATCAAACACCACCGTCTCAGTACCCGGCAAAGTGATCCGGACCCGGTAGTCGCCGGCCGGAACATCCAGAGCTTCGGTAAACTCGGTAAAGGCCAGCGTGGTAAGCGGTGCACCCAGTTCTGCGTCAGGCGCCGTAACATGCACATCAACTGTTGGCGCTGCAGAAGCAGCATGTACAACCTGCAACCGGACGTTACCGTCTGCCAGCTCGGCTACGTCGGACGTTACCACTAACGGCGCCAGAGTTTCGTCAGCCACTAAGCCTACAGCAAACACTTTATAGTTGGTCGCTTCTGCCAGTGGCAGCTCAGGTACGTCTATTACGGTAGCGGTGTTACCTTCACCCGGTAAAATAGCATCTACAGCTACTGCATAGTCAGCAGGTGGCAAACTGAAGTTTTCTGAACTGCTGCCGTAAGCCAGGTTTTCAATAACAACGTCACCGTTAACGCTGACATTAACAGCAGGTGCATCAAATGAGGCATGCACAACCCGCAGCGTAGCATCAACTACCGGTGGCGGTGGTGGTGGCGGTGGTGGAACAGGCGTTGGCAAATCTGAATCACTGTCAAAACAACCAGCAAGTGACAAAGTTAAAACAGCCGGTACGGCAAATTTTAGTATTCCTTTCATGGTTATTACCTTTCAGTTAATAGTTGCTTCACAGTTACGCCACTAAAAACTGAAAGAGATCAGATTTTTTTTATGCAGTTTTTGGTAAAAAGCTGCCGAAATTTTCTACTGATCTAACTGCTAACCACCAACGTTAATGACCAGTTTGTCCACACAGTCTCGGACATGTGCCGGAACAGGTAAGTTGGGCAGAAGCAACTGCTGACGCCAGCCGGTTAAATATTCCGGCACCGGCAATAACTGCCGCTCTTGATCAGTCACCCGCCAACACCAGTTAAAGTACTCGTGCAGCTGGCGCCGAACAGATATAAAGGCTGCAGGAATTGCTGTGTCTGCTGAGGTGTGTTTAATTGCCTGACTAAGCTCAGCCAGCGCCACTTTTTCACCCGGAAAATGTTCCGGATAGTAAAATGCCTGAGGACACTGCTCTTGTGGTAACTGCTTTGCCAGCTCAATTAATTCAATCAGGGTTTTCGCATGGCGGCGCAAATCGCGACCGGTCATACCGGGAATATTTAATAAACTCTCTACTGACCCGGGCTTGCGCTTCGCCAGTTCCAGCATCTGAAAGTCTTTGATGACCAGGCCAAGCGCTAAATCCCGGCTGGCAGCATATTCCAGACGCCAGGCCACCAACTCGCGCAGTACCGCCAGCTCGCGACTACGCAGTAATGAACTGTTTTTAACTTCCAGATATTTTAACCGTGCAGGTAAAGGGTTGGCTCTTCGCTGCTGCAACTGCTGGCCTTCGGCCAACAGTAACGGTAGTAATGCCGGGTCAGTAAACTGCGCCACCAAATGCTGATATAGCGGCAGCAAGTAGGTAACGTCATTAGCCGCGTACTCCAGCTGCTTTGCAGCCAGTGGCCGGGCTAGCCAGTCAGTGCGCGACTCACTCTTATCCAGCACCTCACCGGTAGCCCGCTCTACCAGCCGGGCATAACCAATACTGCTGCCCCAGCCCAGTAGCTCTGCCGCCAGCTGGGTATCAAACAACGGTTGAATATGGACAATACCAATGGTTGCCAGTGCTTCCAGATCTTCAGTACAGGAATGCAGGGTTTTTACAATGGTTTCATCGGCAAATAGCTGCGCAAGTGGTTGCCAGTCGGTTATGGTCAGCGGGTCTACCAGCGCCAGCTGCCTGCCATCAAACAACTGAATTAAGCCAAGCTTAGGATATAAGGTACTTTGCCGGATAAACTCGGAATCAACTGCCAGCACACTCTGGCCGGCTGCGTCCTGGCAATACTGCGCCAGGCTTTGGTTATCGGTTAGCAAATAGCTCATGCATACATCTCATAAAAACAAAGCCGGCAAACGCCGGCTCTGGATTAATCCCGCAGCTCGCGCCGCAAAATTTTACCAACATTGGTTTTAGGCAACTCATCACGGAATTCTACCAGTTTCGGTACCTTGTATCCCGTTAAATGTTGCTTGCAGTGCGCTATTACCTGCTCTTCAGTCAGTGACGGGTCTTTTTTAACAATGACCACTTTCACTACTTCGCCTGAATTGTCGTTTGCGACACCGACAGCTGCCACTTCCAGCACTTTTTCGTCCATGGCAACCACTTCTTCTATTTCATTCGGGAATACATTAAAGCCCGAAACAATGATCATGTCTTTTTTACGATCGACAATATAGAAAAAGCCTTCATCATCCATGGTGGCGATGTCGCCGGTATACAACCAGCCGTTTTTCACAGTTTTAGCCGTTTCTTCAGGCCGGTTTAAATAGCCCAGCATAACCTGAGGCCCCTGCACCAGCATTTCACCCGGGTCGCCTACTGCAACGTCATTACCGTCTTCGTCTACTAACCTAATTAACGTTGAAGGTGCCGGTAAGCCAATACTGCCGTTAAAATCGTCCAGATCGAACGGGCTAAGGGTTACCAGCGGGCAGCATTCTGTTAAACCATAGCCCTCAAGCAAACGGGTTTTCGTAACTTTCTTCCAGCGCTCTGCCACTGGCCGTTGCACCGCCATACCGCCACCTAACGACAGTTTTAAGCGGCTGAAGTCTAGTCCGGCAAAGCCAGGCGTGTTCAGTAAACCATTAAACAGGGTATTAACACCGGTGATAGCAGTAAACGGAAATTTTGCCAGCTCTTTGACAAACCCCGGCATATCACGGGGATTGGTAATCAGTAAATTGGTGCCGCCGTACTTGAAAAAGGTAAAGAAATTAGCGGTTAAGGCGAAGATATGATAAAGCGGCAATGCGGTAACCACATGCTCTTTACCTTTGTCGAGAAAACAGTCAAGAAAAGCACTGCATTGCTCCAGGTTAGCCACCATATTGCGATGGGTTAACATCGCACCTTTAGAGACGCCGGTAGTACCGCCGGTATATTGCAAAAAGGCAATATCATCGCCGCTAAGTTCTGGTTTCTGATATTTTAAGTGCTGGCCTTTTTCCAGTACCGCGTTAAACATTACAAACTTGCTTAGCGAATAAGCGGGTACCAGCTTTTTAACATGCTTAACCACCAGATTGACGATGCTGCCTTTGATCATACCCAGCATATCACCCATTCTGGTAAGAATAATATGTTCAAGGTTCAGCTGTTTTTCAACGGCAGCCAGGGTATGGGCAAAGTTATCAACAATAACAATGGCTTTTGCTTTAGAGTCAGATAACTGGTGTTGTAGTTCGCGTGGGGTGTATAGCGGGTTTACGTTTACGACGGTACAACCGGCGCGTAATACCCCCATTAATACCACCGGATATTGCAGTAAATTTGGCATCATAATGGCGACAGCGTCACCTTTTTTCAGGCCAAGATCTTTTTGTAAGTATGCTGCGAATGCTTTACTTAATTTGTCCAGTTCACGATAAGTGATACTTTTACCCATATTGATAAAAGCGGTATTATCCGCATACTGACTGATGCTCTGAGAAAAGATATCTAGCAGCGAAGGGTAATGATCAGCATCAATTTCTGCGGGCACACCTGACGGGTAACGCTTCAACCAAACTTTATCCACCGTCCTCTCCTTTCTGTTAAGGTTATTATTTTATAGTTATAAATATGGCTGCCTGCAATAAATCTCTGGGTATTACTGCCGGGTAAAAAGCCTGATGTTGAGTATTTACTCTAGCGCTAATCATCCCATAATTAACCACACTGCACAATTAGCTTAAGCCAGTTACGCTTGGATCACGGCTGAACTTCAGGTTTTATAAACTTCAGGGTCATCCGGTCACTCTCGCCGATAGCCAGGTACATTTCCCGATCATAGTTACCCAATGCCAGAGTAGGTGGCAGGGTGTATACGCCTTTCGGGTGATCTTTGGTGTCGAGCAGATTAGCATTAATTTCGCTTCGGGCTGCCAGTTGAAAGCCAACCTGTTCCGCTGCGGCAATCACATAGGCTTCGTCAAGATAGCCTTCTACCGCCACACTGGTGGTATCTGACAAGGTCGCGGCGCGGTGCTCAACTAAACCCAGTACGCCACCGGGTTTAATCAGATCATACAGGGATTGCAAAGTAGCCAGTAAATGGCCATTTTCATCCCAGATGTGGGCATTACGAAATGACAACACCATATCAAATTGTTCGGGTGCTAACTCTGGCTGAAAATAAGGAGGCTCAAGCTCAATCTGATGCACAGTGCCGAAATAATCTTCCTGTTCAGAAATCTTTTCTGACAAGGCTGCACTTAGCCGAGCCCAGAATTTTGCCCGTTCATCTTTAAAGGTGCCATCGTCCTGCCGGAACTGAGCAATAGTAAAGTGCCCCTGCTCTTTTAAATAGGGTGCCAGTATTTCAGTATACCAACCACGTCCGGGCCAAACTTCCAGCACAGCCATGTCAGGTTTTAAACCAAAAAAGTGTAAGGTATCAGCCGGGTTGCGGTACTGATTGCGGCTAATGTGCTCGGCACTACGGGCATTGCTAAGCGCCAGTTCGCTTAGTTTTTGGCGTGGATCAGGCTCGGAGGCCAGCGATTGCCAGGCCAGGGTCAGGCCTACGGTCAGTACTATGTTTGTTATTGTTTTTTTCATAGCTTCCTTTTACAACTATTCAGTATGCTAACGATCATACTTGTACGACCACGGTACAAGATATTCGTTCTAAGATAGCCTGCCAGGCGGAAAATTGTCCAGCAAAACACTTAATTGATAATCTGTCTGAAAAAATACCAGCTTATCGCATGACGCTTGGTTGGCCTGTTAAGTTAACGTACACTAATCAAAATTATATAAAGTACAGGTTTTACCGATGCGTTCAGCCATTCTGTCTCTGGCTATAGCCAGCTTATTACCGGCGGTTTGCTATGCCGCACCCAAGAATATTATCTATATGATAGGTGATGGTATGGGGCCAGCTTATGTTGCAGGTTATCGTTATTATCAGCATGATCCGGCAAACGCAACCGTGGCAAGTACCGTTTTTGACGATTTACTGACCGGTATGGCCAGCACTTATCCGGATGATGACACCCTGGTAACAGATTCTGCAGCCGGCGCCACGGCACTGGCGACCGGAGTAAAAAGCTACAATGGCGCTATTTCAGTCAACCGGCAACATATCCCAATTGGCACTATGATGCAGCTGGCCAAACGCCTTGGCAAAGCCAATGGTATTGTCGCCAGCTCGCAGGTTAACCATGCCACCCCGGCTTCATTTCTAGCCCACAACAGCAGCCGGCGCAATCTGGATAATATTGCTGATATGTATCTGGATTACCGGATTGACGGCAAGCCGGTTGCCGATTTAATTATCGGGGGTGGCACCAGGTATTTTGTCCGCGAGGATCGAAATCTGGTTAATGGCTTTACCGACCTTGGCTACCAATATACTGATGACTATAAGCAGCTTAATAGTTTAACCCGGTTACCGGCAATGGCTTTACTGGCTGATATTGCCCTACCGGCAGCGCTGAATTCAGATAATGGCGGCATGCTGGCGCCGTTAACTGACAAAGCGCTGCAGTTATTGTCATCTGCCGACAAAGGCTTTGTGTTAATGGTAGAGGGCAGCCAGATTGACTGGTGCGGCCATGACAATGATATTGCCTGTGCCATGGCTGAAATGCATGACTTTGCCAAAGCCATCAGTGTTGCTAAAGCTTATGTTGATGCTAACCCGGACACCTTGCTAGTTATTACCGCAGATCATGAAACCGGCGGCTTATCATTAGGCGCCAACGGCGTTTACCAGTGGCGGACTGATGTCATTAAACAAGTTAAAGCAACCGGCCGGGAGATAGCCCGGCAATTGCAACAATTGAAAGAGCCACAGGAAATAAGTCAACGTTATACCGAACTTACCGGGATAAGTCTGGATAAAGTGCAATTACAACTGCTGGTAACCGCACTGCAAGATGCTGACGATAAAGCAGCCCGCAATCAGATACTGCAGTTTATAAGTGACGCCTCACTAACCGGCTGGACCAGTGGTGGCCATACTGCGGCAGATGTCCCGGTTATGGCTTACGGTAAAAATGCAGCAGAATTCAACGGTTTTATGGATAACACGGCTATTGCCAAAAAGCTGATCCAATATATTCAGCAAAGTAAGTAATGTTGTAAAAACTCAGAAGTGACAATCAATTTGTTTTAGCTAACCCTACTCTGCTGATATTAACTGGCGCCGTAATTTCGGCGCCATCGTATCAGGGTGTAACCAGATATCGAAAAACGCCGGCGCAAAATCTTTATCTTCAACCACACCGATGTCAGTTTCATTAAAATAAAACTGTACCTGGCCCTGTTCGGTAAGCAGCGCCGCTAAACGGTCACCTTCTGTCACGTCACGCCACAATGAATCAAGCGTATCAGCCCACTGCTGTTGCTGTTGTTTACTGCTGTTACCCAACCTTTGCCATTGCTCTACGGTGGCATCGATAAACTCTTGTTTGCTGATATCACGTTTGTAGGTTAACTCCAGCATCAATGGACGACTTTGCTGATAATCACTGAAGGTGCCATCTTTGCTGGCCAGTCTGGCATCATAAAGCTGCCAGAATAAATAGCGGTAACTGCCCTCGCCAACCGTTGTCAGATCAGGCGTTGCCGCCACCATGCCTGCAAAACCAAGGGCAATAACACTAGTTAACAGTGTGTGCATAGAACCTCCTGCTATATCCCAATATTACGCCAATAACTGCCCAAACTGCTACTAACGCAACAAATGACCAGCTTGCCAGCGGGAACTGCAATACACCACCACTTAAAGCTGCGCCGCCCAGATAAGATAATGGCCCCCCTGTCGCGCCAAGCAGCATGCCCAACCACCACGGCCGAAGAAACCCTGCCATAGTTTCAACTGCAGCCAGCGCGAAAAGTAGCCATATTAAGATAAACCAACCGGGTAACAGTAAGGCTTCGCTTGTTGTTCCGCTAAAAGAAATAACATCCAGAGAAACCAGGGTGCTGTCTATCACAATACCCACTGCGGCTATCGCCAGCACCGCCAGCCGTGCCCGGTTTGGCAACCTGTAAATGCCATATATTAAGTAGGCCAGTGCCGGTGTTACCGCCAGGCTCTGAAAATACACCAGTGCTAACCAGGCAAGCTCGAAGCCAATGATTGAACGCCAGTGAATGCCCGGATGCGGTGATAAATACCCCGATACTACAGGTGCTGCGCTGCCATTATTCATTGCTTTCTCATCCTGGCGGCCAGTTTATTGCGCAGGGTATAGGGCAATAAATTCAGCAATTTCAAACTGAAGCTGAGACGGCGCGGAAAACGCAACCGGCTTTTTGCGGCATTTATGCCGTCAAAAATTCGTTTGGCAGCCACTTCAGGTGCCATTAAAAATGGCATCTCAAAATCGTTTTTCCGGGTGAGCGGCGTATCAATAAACCCGGGTTCTATCAGGCAAACATTAATATCGGTATCGGCCAAATCAACCCGCAAACTGTCGGTAAAATAAGCGACGGCAGCCTTACTGGCACCATATGCTTCGGCCCGGGTAAACGGGAAAAAATGCGACATAGAACTGACAATAGCCAGAGTTGGATGATGTCCTTTGTTTAGCAACGGTAGCAAATAACGGGTGCAGCAGACAACACCTTGCACATTAACAGCAAAGGTGCGTTCAAATGCGGCTAAATCAAGATCGTCAACGTCAACGTACTCACAGGTTCCGGCGTTAAGTATCACGGCATCAAATTTCTGTCCGGTGGGTAATGCTGCCGTCCAGGTTGCCAGGGCTACGCTGTCAGTGACATCTAAACTTACCGGTTTTATATTTTCATGATTTTCAGCCAGTTCAGCCAGTTTGTCAGCCGAGCGGGCTACCGCATAAACCAGCCAGCCATTAGCGGCATAATGCAATGTTGTTGATTTGCCCATGCCAGAGCTGGCACCGGTGATAAGACAGGTTTTAGCCATAATATTTCCTTATATCGACACTGCATTGCAGCGCGTTAAAACGGTATTATGGTGTACGTACGCAATGGCACCGTGGGTGGATTTGTTCAGGCGTAAAGATCAACACCCAACAACGACTGAACTTCGGCACGACGTTGCTCGTTCTGTTGGCTCTGGTAAGCAGCAACCGCTTGCTGACCGCGATTGCTGTTAGTGTTCTGAAAGTCAGGGTTCTGAAAATTACTACGCTGATTTCGTTCGTTGTCCAGCTGATTAATTACCTGCTGACTGGCGCGGATACCGGTGCCGTTATTATCGCCCGGTAAACCTGACAATCGATTATCTTCAGCCTGTGGCGCACGGCGCTGCTCTGTGCCGGCAAATACGCTGGCAACATTAGCGGGGGCATTCAGGCTTTGATTAACAGTCAGGCTCATAACATCTTCAGAGTAAGCGAACTGGTGTAATTATAACCGCTTTACTGCTTTATCCAAGTATTTTATCTGCCAGACAACTTTTTCCAGCTTACCTCATCACGCACATAAACTGGTTCAGCTTGCGCGGCACTAACAAAATGGCCGTCAATAAATGGCTGCTGCGCCAGACGCAACATATCCTGTGCTGAGGGGTATAAAATATTACTAATGATTTGAGCAGGTTGTGCCCGCTGTAACTCATCCACATAGGTTTGCCAGCCAGTGCCGACGGCCATCACCTTGCCACTTAGGCCCAACGACGAAAGCGATTGCGGTTTAACCGCCTGTTCAGTCGTTAACGGTTGTACTATGCCCGTTGCATCACAGCCAAAGCAGCCCAGATACACTTCGGCCATCCTGGCGTCAATGGCTGCGACTATCTGGCTGGCCTGATGCAGCCGCACAGCGGCCTGGGCCATTGCGGCTAATGTTGAGACACCAAATACCGGCAAATCAGCTCCAAATGCCAGTCCCTGAGCAACTGATACACCAATCCTTACCCCGGTAAAACTGCCCGGACCACGGCCAAACACGATGCCGTCCAGATCAGTTAAGCTAAGGCCAGCTTCAGCCAGAACGTTGTCAATCATCGGCAACACTCTTTTACTGTGCTGTTGCGGACAAACTTCATCCAGAGCAATAATATTGTCCTGGTATAACAGGGCCACTGAACACGCTTCAGTTGAGGTATCTAACGCCAGTAACTTCACCTTAATTTTCCTGTCTTGTTTGTTGTAAAAACGCTACGGCATCGTCCACTGAGCGCGAACGACGCATTGGTGGCAGGCTTTTTAAAAAGACACTGCCATAAGGCCTGGTAACTAAGCGGTTATCACAAATCACCAGTACGCCACGGTCAGTTACATCACGAATAAGCCGGCCTACCCCTTGTTTCAGGGTAATGACAGCCTGCGGCAACTGCACGGTACTGAATGGGTCCAGGCCACGACGCTGACAATCTTCACTGCGAGCCTGCAACAAAGGGTCATCCGGCGACGCGAACGGCAGTTTATCAATAATCACGCAGCTTAGAGTATCGCCGCGAACGTCAACCCCTTCCCAGAAGCTGCCGGTACCCAGCAGCACAGCATTGTCCAGCGTCACAAACTGCTCCAGCAGCAGGCGTTTACCGGTCGAGCCCTGCACCAGCACCGGCTGGCTGATCTGCTCGGGCAGCGCATTGGCCATCCACTGTAGCATCCGGTGGCTGGTAAAAAGGAAGAAACACCGGCCGTTGTTCGCGGTAATCAGCTTGATTGCCAATGTCAGCAGCGCAGGGCCCATTTGCTGCTGATGTGGTTCCGGTAAATATCGCGGTAAACATAACATCGCCTGACTGGCATAATCGAATGGGCTTTCCAGTAGCAAAGTTTGCGCAGTATCCAGCCCCATCTGACCGGTGTAATGGCTAAACCCCTCGTTTACCGATAATGTTGCAGAGGTAAAAATCCAGCTTCGCTGTTCCGCAGCCACTATTGCTTTGAACCGCTCAGCAATACTCAGCGGTGTTAAATGTAAACTGATATGCATCCGGCTGGTTTCGTACCATAAACTGACCCCGACCTGATTTAAATCCTGCATTTTAAGCAACCGGTTTTTCAGCTGGGCAAGGCGTTCAAAAACACTGTCAACGGTATCACTGCGACCCAGGCTACTTTTTAATACCTGGTACAGCATATCAATCGCATCGTTTACCCGGGTAACGGCAGTTTGCATCGGTGCCTGCTGTGCCAGGTCGCGCCAGTTGCCACGGGCAGGCTCTGCGGCAAACTGCAACCGCCAGTCCCGCACCAGGCTGGCCAGTTTTTCCGCGACCTTCACTAATTGCGGGTGATCCCTGAGCTCAGATTTACAGGCCAGCTCCAAATCCCGACATAAATCCAGTAACAAGCGACTGGATACCTGCTCGCCAAAATAGTCACTGGCAATATCAGGTAGCTGGTGAGCTTCATCAAAGATAATCACATCCATCTGTGGCAGCAGTTCGCCAAAACCAGTATCTTTTAATGCTAAATCGGCAAAAAACAAATGATGGTTTACTACCACTAAATCAGCAGCCTGCGCGTTTTTCCGCGCTTTAAGCAGATGGCAGTCTTCGTATACCGGACAGTCCTTACCCAGGCAGTTATCTGTAGTACTGGTCACATATGGCAGGGCTTTAGAGTCTTCTGCAATATAGCTCAACTCTCCAATATCACCGGACTGGGTTTCTGCTGACCACTTTTTAATCAGGCTTAAATCCTGGATCAGCTGATCATCCTGCAGCGGCACATGGTTGTAATGCTGCTCCAGCCTGAACAGACACAGGTAGTTTGCCCGGCCTTTTAACAGCGCAGTATGTAATGGACTGGCCAGCGCCTGCTGCACTTTGGGTAAATCACGCAGGAATAGCTGTTCCTGCAGATTTTTAGTACCGGTGGACAGAATAACTTTTTTTCCGGCCAGCAGTGCGGGCACCAGATAAGCATAGGTTTTACCGGTACCAGTTCCTGCTTCTACTACCAAAGCGGTGTTTTCGGCAATGGCACCGGCAACTGCCTCAGCCATTTGCAGCTGAGCAGCACGCGGGTTAAACCCGGATATATTGCTGGCCAGTTTGCCATTCTCTGCAAAAGCAGCCAGCACCTTTCTGGCAAGACTGCTAGTCATGGCTTTGCTGGTTTAGCCTGAGGATTAAGCTCGTCACAACGACACCTGCTGGTTTAAAAGAGCGCTATTATGCCCTTATCAGCAGAAAAATTCAGACAAAAATATCCAGATGGCCGTCTTTATCAACATGCTGTTCTGCTTCAGGGGTAGTATAGGGTGCTTCAGGGTAGCGCTCGCCACGTCGCCGCTGCTCCGGTTCTGGCCGGCGCAGAATAAGAAATTTCTGTTCATTATGTTTCAACGGGCTTAATCTGGCTTCTTTAAATACCGGCACCACCTGCTTTGGATCAGGCTCTACCGGCGTGCCAGGCACCCGCGGCATAAACGGCATAAATGCGTCCATAACTGTCCCCTAAATGAGTCACTGATCTGTTATCGGCCTGGTGCTGAAAAACTTGAACAAGGCAGCTCATTGGCTATACAAGTTGACCATTTTTTAAACTTAAAATTCAGATTAGCATATCAGGCTGCAAAAATTATTTTTCGAACAAGACCCTATTAAATTACTTTAATTGTTATATATCAATCACTAATTAGAAAATCACAGCTGGTGCACTTCCCAAAATACCCTTGCACTTCATCCGTTTCACGGGTAACTTGTATAGCATATTGTTAAGCAGAAAAGATCAAGCAACACAGCCCATATGATTAATGTTACTACCCTGAGCCATCATCACAGGCACTAGCCGTCCGGTATTTCGGAGGGCTGTAGTCTGGCGCTCCGGTGGTAACGTAACAAAAACCCCGAGCCCAGGCCCGGGGTTTTTGTTTATCGTAATAAAAAAATATATTCACCAATTTTAGTTATCGTCATGGAGACCATTATGAGTCCGGCAACAGAAAGTAAACGCTTACGCATTGCAATGCAGAAATCTGGTCGTCTATCGGTTGATTCGCAGGCCCTTTTTGCCAGTTGTGGTTTAAAAATTAATTTACGGGAACAGCGACTGATTGCCCATGTTGAAAATATGGACATTGATATCCTACGGGTGCGTGACGATGACATTCCAGGCCTGGTAATGGATGGTGTCTGTGACTTAGGTATTGTCGGTGAGAACGTGCTGGAAGAAGAATCGTTGCAACGACAACTGGATAATCACAGTTTCGACTATACCGTGCTAAAACGGCTGGATTTTGGGGGGTGCCGTTTATCTATAGCGGTGCCGCAAGAAGATGAATATCAGGGAGCGGCTTCGCTGGAAGGCAAAACCATTGCCACCACTTATCCAAGATTGCTGGGCCGTTATTTAAAACAACAGGGAGTCAATGCCCGGGTTGTTACGCTAAAAGGCTCGGTTGAAGTTGCACCGCGAGCAGGATTAGCTGATGCCATCTGCGATCTGGTTTCAACCGGCGCTACACTTGAAGCCAACGGTTTGAGAGAAGTTGACGTAATTTACCGCAGCAAAGCGGTGTTAATTCAGCGCAAAGATTTAACTGACAACAAGCAGCTAAAACTGATAAACAAACTGATGCCACGGATTAACGGCGTAATGCAGGCCAATGAAAGTAAATACATTATGCTGCACGCTCCTCGCGCCAGGCTGGACGATGTGATTGCCCTGCTACCCGGTGCGGAAAACCCGACTATGCTGCCACTGGCGGGTAACGACGCCATGGTGGCAATTCACGTGGTGAGCAGCGAAACCCTGTTCTGGGAAACCATGGAGCAACTAAAAGCATTGGGCGCCAGTTCCATTTTAGTGCTGCCAATCGAAAAAATGATGGAGTAATGATGGTGACCACCATGGCGACAACTTCTGCCAACCTGTTTAACTGGACACAGCTTAATGCTGAGCAGCGGCTCGCTGCACTGGCCCGGCCTGAGCTGCCTGATACAGCGGATTTAAACGAGCAGGTGCGTGCAATTATCGGCACCGTTAAACAGCAGGGTGATAAGGCACTTCGAGCCTACAGTCAGCAGTTTGATGGTTTAGCAGATAACCCGCTTCGCCTGAGCGACAGCAAAAAACGCAGCCTGTTAGCCAGCTTGTTACCCGAGCGCAAAGCTGCCATTGAACTGGCTTATGATAACATCCGAAAATTTCATGCTGCCCAGCTACCTCGTGATATTGCAGTGGAAACCAGCAGCGGTGTCATGTGTCAGCTAAAAAGCCGGCCGATAAGTGCGGTTGGTCTGTACATCCCGGGTGGCAGTGCCCCCTTACCCTCGACGGTTCTGATGCTGGGTGTGCCGGCGCAACTGGCGGGTTGCCCACGCCCGGTGCTGGTTACCCCGCCCGGTAAGCCGGCCGCGGACGATATTGCACCGGAAATTCTTTATGCGGCCGAGCTTTGCGGTATTTCTGAAATTTATACCATCGGCGGCGCTCAGGCCATTGCGGCGCTGGCTTACGGCACTGAGACGATTGGCAAAGTGGATAAAATTTTTGGCCCGGGCAACCGCTATGTCACCGAGGCTAAGCAACAGGTAAGTCAGGATGCCAGGGGCGCAAT
>NZ_JAHRID010000002.1:474849-578671 GCF_019100565.1 Arsukibacterium indicum
GTTAGTAATAGTGCCGATTTAATTGACGCCGTGCAGCAGGAAGTTGCCAGACAACTGGCTGAATTACCGCGTCAGCCTATCGCCCGGGCGGCACTCAGTCATAGCCGGTATATTTTGACGAAAGATCTTAATGAGGCGGTTGCAGTTACTAATGCCTATGCACCAGAGCATTTAATTGTGCAAACGGCGCACGATGAGCAGTTGATTGACCAGTTCAATAGCGCAGCCAGCATTTTTGTTGGCCAATGGACCCCGGAATCGGCTGGCGATTATGCCAGTGGCACTAACCATGTGCTGCCTACTTATGGTTACAGCAAAACCGTTTCCAGTTTGTCATTAACTGATTTTTATCGCCGGTACACCGTACAACAGTTATCAGCCGCAGGAATGCGTAATATTGGCCCTGCTATTGTCACGCTGGCTGAAGCAGAAAGCCTAGAAGCACATGCTAACGCAGTGCGTTTGCGCCTGGCAGCACTTAGCAACAACATAACAAATGACAACAATACTGGCGGAGATAAAGCATGTCTGAGCTAACCGTTTCTGAGGTAAACAGCCTGGCGCGGCAACTGGTTAAAGACCTGGTGCCTTATGCCTCAGCCCGCAGCAGCATGAGTGGCGGTGGTGTATGGCTTAATGCCAACGAAAACGCGCTGGCACCGGCCTATCAGCTTGATGGTACCTTTAACCGTTACCCGTCATGCCAGCCCAAAGCAGTCATTAATGCCTATGCGGCCTATGCCGGAGTGAGCGCCGACCAGGTGCTGGTAAGCCGCGGTGCTGACGAGGGCATTGAACTGTTGATCCGCAGCTTTTGCGAGCCAAAAACTGACAGCATTACCATTTGCCCCCCCACCTATGGCATGTATGCGATAAGTGCCGAAAGTAATCAGACGTCGGTAAATAAAGTGCTGCTTGATAACGAGCAGCTCGATCTGGACGGCATTTTTGCGACTAAGCCAAAACTGGTTTTTATCTGCAGCCCGAATAACCCGACCGGTGATCTGATCCCCCGCCAACAGATCATTGCGGTACTGGAGCATTTCAAAGGCAAAGCGTTAGTGGTGGTGGATGAGGCTTATATTGAATTTGCCCCTGAAGCATCTGTGGTGCCGTTACTTAGTCAGCACCCGCATCTAGTGGTGCTGCGCACCCTGTCCAAAGCCTTTGGCCTGGCAGGACTACGCTGTGGCTTTACCCTGGCCGCACCACAGATAATTAATGCACTGAAGAAAATGATAGCGCCCTATCCTATCGCAGAACCGGTAGCGCAAATTGCAGCCCAGGCGTTATCAGCCTCAGGCATAGCACAAATGCAGCAAAGCGTTGCCAGCATTAATCAGCTGCGAAGCGACTTTATTACCATGGCAGCGCACTGGCCGGGCGTACAGAAAATCTGGCCAAGTAATGCCAACTACGTATTGTTGCAGGTTGCCGATGCGGCAGACTGTGTCGCTGCGCTGATTAAGGCTGACATTCTAATTCGTAATCAGTCCAGTCAGCTGGGGCTGTCGCAGGTAGTACGGGTTTCGATTGGCAGCCCGGATGACATGCAGCGCCTGAGCGCAGCAATGCAGCAGTACTTTGCAGCTGACAATAATGTTTCAAAGAACCAACAAAAGAGAGAACGCGCATGAGTGGCCTGCCTATTTTATTTATTGACCGCGACGGCACCATGGTGGAAGAGCCGCCGGTAGACAAGCAGCTTGATAGTCTGGAAAAGCTGGCTTATGAACCCGGCCTGGTGCCAGCGCTGCTAAAACTACAGGCAGCTGGTTACCAGTTGGTGATGGTAACCAATCAGGATGGCCTGGGTACCAGCAGCTTTCCCCGTGATACGTTCGATGCACCACATGAAAAAATGATGCAGTTGTTAACCTCACAAGGCATTAAATTTGCTGATGTGCTGATTTGCCCCCATTTCGAAAAGGATAACTGCAGCTGCCGCAAACCAAAACTGGGGCTGGTAAAAGACTACCTGCAGCAGGGTAAGGTTGATTTTACCAATTCATTTGTGATTGGTGACCGGCAAACCGATGTACAACTGGCTGACAATATGGGCCTGCCCTCATTTTTGTATAACCGCGATACCCTGGGCTGGCCCGAGATAACCAATCGCCTGCTCAGCCGCGGCCGGCAGGCCACCGTGCGCCGGACAACCCGCGAAACCGATATTGAAATCAGCGTTGATCTGGATAGCAGTGGCAACAACAGCTTTAATACCGGGGTTGGTTTTTTTGACCATATGCTGGAGCAAATCGCCACTCACGGCGGTTTTTCGCTACAGGTAAAAGTTGCAGGCGACCTGCATATTGATGATCACCACAGTGTTGAAGACACGGCACTGGCATTGGGTCAGGCGTTGAAGCAGGCACTTGGCAACAAGCGTGGAATTAACCGTTTTGGTTTTGTGCTGCCTATGGACGAGTGCCGGGCTGAATGCGTGCTGGATTTATCCGGCCGGCCGTTGTTTAAATTCGATGCCAATTTAGGTGAAGGCAGTGTCGGTGGCCTGAACCTGGAAATGGTACCTCACTTTTTCCGCTCACTAAGCGATGCGATGCTAATCAGCCTGCACTTATCCATTACTGACGGCAACAAACACCATATGGTAGAAGGACTGTTTAAAGCCTTTGGCCGGGCGTTACGTCAGGCTATTACCATTTCTGGTGAAGCATTGCCAAGCTCTAAAGGAGTATTGTAATGCAGTTGGTGATTGTCGATACCGGCTGCGCCAATATCAGCTCGGTTTATTTTGCCTTTAAACGGCTTGCGGTTGAGGCGACGATCAGCCGTGATGCGGCAGTAATTAAAGCCGCCGATAAAGTGGTGTTGCCGGGTGTAGGCACTGCCCACAATGCCATGGCGCAACTGCAACATGGTGAGCTTATTGAAACCCTGCAAAGCCTGCAACAACCACTGTTGGGTATATGTTTAGGCATGCAAATGTTAACCAGCCACAGTATGGAAGGTGACGTGCCGTGTTTAAACCTGATCCCAGGCCGGGTCCTGCCGATGGAAAGTGCTGGCTTACGCTTACCGCATATGGGCTGGAATACTCTGCATAATATCAGCAGTCATCCGCTGCTGAGCGGATTTAGCTGCAGTGACTACGTGTACTTTGTCCATAGTTTTGCGGTTGCACCCGGCGAGCATGCCCTGGCACTGGCTAACTATGGTAGCGATTTTGCTGCAGTTATTGGCAAAGATAATGTGGCAGGTGCGCAGTTTCACCCGGAGCGCTCCGGTAAAACCGGCGCCCGCTTATTACAGAATTTTCTGGAGTGGCAATTGTGATTATCCCGGCAATAGATTTAATAGACGGTACTGTGGTACGCCTGTATCAGGGGCGCTACGACAGCACCACTGAATACCAGTACAGCCCGGTCAGCTTACGTAATCAGTATGCCCAGGATGGCAGTGACTGGCTGCATATTGTCGACTTATCAGGTGCTAAAGATGCCAGCAAGCGTCAACTTACTCTGCTGACAGAGCTGATGACAGCATCACCGCTGCATATTCAGGTCGGTGGCGGCGTGCGCTCTGAGCAGGATGTGATTGATTTACTCGACGCCGGTGCCGGAAGGGTAGTCATTGGCAGCCTGGCCATTCGTGAGCCAGAGCTGGTGCAGGGCTGGATCAGTAAGTACGGTGGCGAGCAGATAGTGCTGGCACTTGATGTAGCAATTAATGACAAAGGGCAGAAAACCCTGCCCTCGCACGGCTGGATTGAACAATCCAATATTACTTTAGAACAGGTGCTGGACGATTACATTGCCGCAGGTGCTAAGCATGTACTTTGCACCGATATCAGCCGTGATGGCACCCTGAGTGGCTCAAACGTCGCGTTATACCGCGAGCTGACCGTCCATTACCCGCAAATTCAGTGGCAGGCTTCAGGCGGTATTGGCTCATTAGCTGATATTAAGGCCTTAACCGGTAGTGGCGTGGCCGGGGTGATTTTGGGTCGCTCGTTACTGGAAGGTAAGTTTACCCTGAAGGAGGCCATAGCATGCTGGCAAAACGGTTAATTCCCTGTTTAGATGTGCGTGATGGCAAGGTGGTTAAAGGCGTCCAGTTTCGTAATCATGAAATTATCGGTGATATTGTACCTTTAGCTCAACGCTACGCCGAAGCCGGCGCTGATGAACTGGTGTTCTACGATATTACTGCCTCGAGCGATGGCCGGGTGGTGGATAAAAGCTGGGTGCGGCGAATTGCTGAAGTAATTGATATCCCGTTTTGTGTTGCAGGCGGCATTAAAAGTGTGGTCGATGCCGGCAAAATTTTGGAAATGGGGGCTGATAAAGTATCAGTAAACAGCCCTGCTCTGGCCCGGCCTGAACTGATTAGTGAGCTTAATCATGTATTTGGCCAGCAATGTGTCGTCGTTGGCATCGACAGTTTTTTTGATGTCGCTTCAGGCCAGTACCAGGTATATCAGTTTACCGGCGATGAGAGCCGGACCCAGAAAACCCGCTGGCTTACCCGAGATTGGGTGGCAGAAGTCCAGGCGCGGGGCGCCGGCGAAATTGTGCTAAATTGCATGAATCAGGACGGCGTGCGCCAGGGTTATGATATTGCCCAGTTAAAAAGTATTCGTGATGTCTGCAATGTACCATTAATTGCCAGTGGTGGAGCCGGTACTATGGAACATTTTACTCAGGTGTTTCAGCAAGCTGATGTCGACGGCGCGTTGGCAGCCAGTGTATTTCACAAAGCGATTATTGAGATTGCCGCGTTGAAAGCGAAATTGATTGCCGATGGCGTCAGCATCCGGCCGTAGAGAGAACTTATGAACGAACAACAAATCAGCCAGCTTAGCTGGTCCGAAAACCAGTTACTACCGGCAATAGTGCAACACGCCATTTCCGGTAAAGTACTGATGCAGGGCTATATGAACCCGCAAGCACTTGAACATACCTTGCAAAGCGGCCTGGTTACTTTTTTCAGTCGCAGCAAACAGCGGCTGTGGACCAAGGGCGAAAGTTCCGGCAATACGTTGCAACTGGTCAGTATTGCCAGCGACTGCGATAGCGATAGCATTTTAGTGCTGGCCCAGCCAGAGGGCCCTACCTGCCATGTTGGCACAGAAACCTGCTGGCACGACAATAAGGCCAATAGCCCGCAACTGAGCTTTTTATATGATTTAGAGCAGGTTATTAAAAGCCGTGAAGGGGCGGATCCGGTCAGCAGCTATACAGCCAGCCTGTTTGCTAAAGGGGTAAAACGAATCGCTCAGAAAGTCGGTGAAGAGGGTGTGGAATCGGCGCTGGCGGCAATGGCCGGTGACCGGGAAGAGCTGGCAAATGAAGCGGCCGATCTAATCTTTCACCTGCTGGTACTGCTGCGCAGCCAGAAATTAGAACTGAATGATGTCATCCAGGTATTACAACAACGGCATAAATAAGCGCTGCAGGGTAGCGCTGCAATTGCCCTACCCTGTCAATCTTACTTAATCTATCGACATCCAGTGCTGTACAGCAGAAGCCAGTTCGTCGGGGTGAAACTTGGCGATAAACTGATCGGCGCCAACCTTTTTCACCATTGCCTCGTTAAATACCCCGCTGAGTGATGAATGCAGCACAATATGGACATTTTTCAGATGCTCATGGGCTTTAACCTCGGCAGTCAGGGTATAGCCATCCATCTCCGGCATTTCTATATCAGAAATCAGCAGCGGTACCTGATCGGAGATGTCACCGCCTAACTCTTCAGCTTTGGCTGTCAACCAATCCAGCGCCGACCGGCCATCATTTACCAGCTCAACATTAATGCCAATTGAACTTAGCGCCCGTTTTACCTGATTACGAGCAACTGCCGAGTCATCAGCAACCAGCACAGTCAACGTAGATAAATCACGTTCTGATTTACGCTGCTTAATCGTTTCACTAACTTCCTCATCAGGAGGAGAGATTTCAGCAAATACTTTTTCTACATCTAAAATCTGCACCAGTTTATCGTCAAGCTGGGTTACCGCGGTCAGATAGTGACTGCGCCCTGCTCCTTTTGGCGGAGGCAAAATTTGCTCCCAGTTAATATTAACGATGCGATCAATACCACCAACCAGAAAGCCCTGAGTGGTGCGGTTATACTCAGTCACCAGGATATACGCTTTACTCAGATCCTCGATAGACTTACCACCGGTGGCTTTACTTAAATCGATAACCGTAACCGGTGTACCGCGCAAATGAGCAATACCCCGGACATGAGCATTTGCCCCCGGCATATCTGTCAATTGCGGGCATTGAATAACTTCCCGCACTTTAAACACGTTTATGCCATAGGGTTGCTGCCCGGTTAAACGGAAAATCAGTAATTCCAGACGGTTCTGACCAACAATATTGGTTCTCTGGTCAACCGAACTCATTAATGAACTCATGGTGTTTCCTCACTGCAACCTGGGTTGCTTTAAAATCAGGTCTCAAATTTTGAGCTGACAGTTACCAGCGATTCAGAAAGTACCCGCAAATCGTCTGATATACCATGCACACTCAACTGCAAGCTCTTGGTTTGGGCAAATGAACCTATCATTTTAGCGGTATTACTGGCGATTTGCTCGGCAACCATCGTTTGTTGTTCAGTAGCTGCAGCAATCTGGGCATTTAACATACTGATTTGCTGCACTTCCTGATTAATTTGCTCAATTGAACTGCCGGCATCAGCAGCAAGACTGGCTGAATGTTCGGCATTGCTTACCGCCTGGCTCATGATACTGACCGCGCCACTGACATTATCATTCAGTTGGCGTAAGACTTCCTGCACCATGGTGACTGATTTGGCGGTTTTAGACGATAAGTTACGAACTTCATCAGCGACCACCGAAAATCCCCGGCCGTGCTCACCTGCCCTGGCTGCTTCAATAGCGGCATTTAATGCCAGTAAATTGGTTTGATCGGCAATATCATTGATGCTTTTCAGAATGTCAGTCACATTTTTGGTTTTTTCCGCCAGTTCAGTAATCACATCCTGAGCATGTTTTATTTCATCAGATAAACCCTGCGAGTATTTCACAGCGTGACTGGTTTTATCCAACCCCAGTTTCGCCAGTTCGTTCGCTTTGCCGGCGCCGCTGGCTGCATCGTTTGCAGACTGGCTGATATCCTGTACCGATAACTGCATCTCCGCCATGCTGTGGCTGACGGTCTCAGAGTTATCTGATTGTTCCAGGGTCATTTTCTCCATGTTATTCATGCCTGAAGCCAGGTCTTTAGCACTGCGGTTAAGCGGCTCTATCGTTTTTGCCAGATCATTAAACGACGTTTGCAGCATCTGAATAAACAAATTAAATTGTTTCGCTACCACACCGAGCTCATCATTGCCAGTTACCGGCAAGCGGCTGCCCAGATTGCCTTTGCCACTGGCAAGTTCTGCCAGTGATACCCCAAGTGTGCGGGCTGAGTTGCTAATCCTACTGGCAATAAAATGCCCCAACCCTGCAGTTAACAGGATCAGGACACTGCCAAGTGCCAGAATCACTGTTAAAGCCAAATCCATATTGCCCGACATATCTTCAATTGCCTGGGAAAAGCGCGCATCGGCCTGCTGTTCAAACTCAGCAAACCGGCTGTTCAGACGCTCAAACTGTTCAGTTTTGGTCGCCACACTGGCCTGAATTTTGGCGAAATCAACATTACCGTCAATAAATTGCTGGGCAATACCACCGGCCAGCGTGGCGTAGGCGGCTGCATCCCGCTGCAATTCATCCAACAAACTCTGCTGAGAAGGATTCAGGGTTTTCAGACGGTTCAGGTTTTGCTGTAGCTTGTTGCTATGTTGTTGTGCTGTCGCCAGTAAATCGGGATCTGATAAGGTTACTGCCTGGGTAAAAAACTCATCCAGCGAGTTAAAACCTGAGTGCACCTGAGATGCCAGCTTCGACGTTTCATACATGTAATCCCGCATACTCTGGGTAGTAGCGTTATTTTTAGCGGTAAAATAAACGCTAACCGCTACTACCGTTGAAAATGCAATGACCGCCAGCCCGATAACCAACCAAATCTTCATTACTATCGACATATTTTTCATAACAATACTCTTTTCTGCCCGCCAGCATACTGACAGCAACGCCGCCGTCAGTTCAGGGTAAGAACCACTTTTACTGCATCTGTTACGCTGGCGACATCAACATAGCCAACCGCGTTCGGGTTTTGTGCTACATGTTCAATTACCGCAGCCTCTGTCGCAAGTTCCGGCGGCGGAGTTCCTTTGCCGGTAAATACCAGTTTTGACCAGTGGGCCTTTAACTGAGCGGAAGAGCGACCAACACCTTTTTCATCAAACTGACTGCGTAAAGGCGAGCTTTCGGCAATATTCACTGCAGCGAGTGCCGATGAGCGACCGGTATACAACCGGGTTAACTCATCCGTGGTCAGGGTGACAGAATTGGCCGGGTTAACAATTACTGCAATGTCAGCAATTGCCGGTATTGCTGTAACTGACCCACCAAGCAGTAAAACAATGGCTAAGAATCTGCTTAACATATAGGCTCCTTAAAAAACCAAGTCGATACCGAATGCCAATACACCGTTGCGCTGGCCGGTAGTGTCACTGTCTTCAGAACTATACTGAGCTTTAAACGCAGCCGAAGGATGAAAGTCGTAACGAACCCCCAGGTTCCAGGTGCTGGCATCCCGTTCCTGACTTGCTACCAACCCTTGCACCGGCACCAGCAATTGTGGTGGTAATACGCCTGTATAAGGCTGATAGATGCTGACTACGGCATCATTATTTTCGCGCTCATAGGAAATGTATGGCGTAATGCCATCAAAGCGTTTACCCAGTGAGACATACCAGTTTTTCTGGGTAGCAATAAAACTATTTTCAACTTCCACTCTGGTGTATTCAGCAACAGCGATCCAGTCACTATCATCGTACGTCAGACCAACCCCGATAAAATTAGAGCTTTCATCATCAATATCGATGGCTGTCACCAACGGCGTCAGGCCATTTGCCGCCAGCGCCTGATACAAATTGCCAACAGTAAAACCCGGTGCCAGTGTAACCGGTGAAGTATCAATACTGGTTTTACCTGTTAAATAAGCAAAGCGGGCGCTGAAGGCATCTTTTGCCAGCTCCCAGGTTATTCCGGTTACATTATCAATTTGCGCGCTAACCTGGGCGCCGCTAAGACTGGCATTGCCATCATAACCGCCAAAAATCAGCTGTAGGGTTGAATCGACACTACCAATCTGAGCCGTACGATAAAAGGTCAGCCCCTCTATGGTATCAAACCCCAGCCCATAGACACCTTGCGGCACCCGTAACCAGTCGTAGGCATAGCCAACATCTTTAAAGTCAGAGTATTTATAAAACGGTGTGCGCAGCCGGCCGGCATTAATCGTCATATTGTCACTGAGCTCGTAACTGATAAACGCCCATTCAAAGCCGACATCAAAATCGTCCCGCCCCCGCCCCAGCAACTGCGCCGTAACCGATAACTTGTCACCAAGATCAGATTTTACCTGTAGCGCTATCAGGCTCTCATTTTTGAAATCAAGGGTATCGTCATAACCATATAATCGCTCATCGCTGCCGGTAGTCATACCCGCTTTAATCGAAGCAAAACCATTAATTGTTGTATTGGGATATGCAGTAACAGGAATGAAAGCGACTGCAAGAGACAGGGCTAATAAACTTTTTCTCATTATTACCTCACTGAACAGGACTTACGGTTGATTTCAACTATCAGCAACAAATGTCGACATTACCGGTATGAAACAACTGGCTATTTTTCAGTACTAACCAAAACAAGCTTAGGCTATTACCCACAAAATAGGCATATCTTTTAGTTAATTTTATTTGATCCAGCACAAATTAAGTAAGGCGTTACTTTTTTGATGCTTTTTATTTCGAAAATTAACAAAAGCAACAGTCGGACGCGTAGAACCGGATGATCAACGGATAATTATCCGACTGCAAGTGCCGGTGGCTTGACAAGCTTAGAGCAGGCAGTGAGTATTACGGCGATCCGCGTACTGTGCGCTATAACTAAAAGTAAGAGCAACTATGAAAAAATCTCTGTTAATACTGGCTCTGGCCAGTAGTTTTGCCATGGCTGACGAGGGCATGTGGATGCCGCAACAGCTGCCTGATATTGCCAGTGAATTAAAAGCAGCCGGTTTACAGCTCGATCCGGCAAACCTGACTCAGCTTACCGAATTTCCAATGGCTGCCATCGTCAGCCTGGGTGGATGTTCAGCATCCTTTGTATCACCTGAAGGGCTGGTAGTGACTAATCATCACTGTATTTATAATAGCATCGCGCACAACTCCACCCCGCAGAACGATTTACTGGCCAATGGTTTTCTCGCATCAAACATGAATGATGAATTGCCCGCTGCACCGGGAAGCAGAGTTTATGTTACCAAAGCAGTAGACAACGTTACCGGACAGGTTATTGATGCGGCGACTGCCAAGCTCAGCGGTAAAAAACGAATTGATGCAATTGAACAGAATCAGAAAACACTGATTGCACAGTGCGAGCAGGATGAAGGCCATCGGTGCCGGGTTGCTGCTTATTACGGCAGCCTCGAGTACTACCTGATTAAACAACTTGAGATTAAAGACGTAAGGCTGGTGCACGCCCCTGCTGAGGGAGTTGGCAAGTTTGGTGGCGACACAGACAACTGGATGTGGCCTCGTCACACCGGCGACTATGGGTTTTTACGGGCCTACGTCAGTCCGGATGGTAAATCTGCGGATTACCATGCTGATAACGTACCTTATCAGCCGGACCATTATCTGAAGTTAGCCAGTGAAGGCTTACAGGACGGCGATTTTGTTATGGCGCTGGGTTACCCGGGCCGCACTAACCGGCATCGGCTGCCATCGGAAGTGAGTGAAACCTTTGAATGGAGCTATCCGAATACGGTACAGCAATTTAAAGATACCCTGGCCATCATTGCTCGGGTAACAGCCACTAATAAAGACGCTGAGCTTAAATATGCCAGCCGGGTTGCCGGTTTAAATAACTACATGAAAAACCGTCAGGGCATGCTGGATAGTTTCGCACAAAGTGATTTTTTGCAACGTAAAACCGCAGAGCATCAGGCGCTGACCAGCTGGGTAAACAGCAGCAAGGACAACAAAAAGGCTTATGCCAAAGATTTGGGCACGATTGAGAAGCTACTGGCCGAACAGCATCGGCAATCAAGAGCTGAGTACGCTTTAAATAATGCCACCCCACGACTGTTGAATGTTGCCCGTTCGCTGTACCGTTTGTCACAGGAGGGAACCAAACCTGATGCAGAGCGCAAAGCCGGCTATCAGCAACGTGATATTCCACGTTACAAAGCCTTTGTTGCTGGTATGGAGCGTAACTTTGACGTCAGCGTTGAAAAAGCACTGGATTTACATAACCTGACTAAATATGTTGCCTTACCCAAAAAACAACGCAATGCTGAGTTTGACAGCGCCCTTGGTATTAAAGGCAATATGAGTCAGAGTGAACTGACCGCGCTGATCGACAGCTGGTATGCCAATACCAGCTTAACTGACCTGAGCAAGCGCCAGGCATTAGTTGATGCCAGCCCCGACCAATTTACTCAGAACGCTGATCCCTTTGTGATGGCGGCAGTTGCCCTTTATAAATCTGACTTAAAACAGGAAGCCAAAGACGAAGAGCTTGCCGGTAAAATTCAGCAGGCCTACGCCAGTTATATGCGGGCAAAAATTGCCTTTATGCAGGACAAAGGTCAGGCTGTTTATCCCGATGCCAACAGCACATTACGGGTAACGTACGGCAATGTAACAGGCCGGGCCCATGGTAATGAAGACGGTAATGCCTGGGCGCCATTCACCACATTGCGTGGTATTGCAGCCAAGGCAACGGGTGAAGGTGAATTTAACGCGCCGGCAGAGCAGCTTGCAGCAATAAAAGCTAAAAATTACGGCCCCTATCTGGCACCAGAGCTAAATTCGGTACCCGTTAATTACCTGGCTACGCTGGACATTACCGGTGGCAATTCAGGATCAGCCATTTTAAACGCTAAGGGCGAATTTGTTGGCCTGGCATTTGATGGCACTCTGGATTCAATTATCTCTGACTGGGACTATAACCCGGCGAACACCCGTTCTATTCAGGTGGATTTACGCTTTATGTTATGGCAAATGCAACAGGTGGATAATGCTAAGGCCCTGTTGCAGGAAATCGGTGTTAACTAACTGCTGCTGATGCTTAGCTACCTTTTTGGCATCTTTTAGAAAAACCTCTGCCTGGCAGAGGTTTTTTTCATTAAAAAATACTGAAAACTGGTGAAGTCTGAGCCCGAGGGCTAAAGTAATAGTGACATGGCTAAACACAGTAAGTATTTGCAAAAAGAATCCAGCTTAATTCAAATGCTTGATCCTCTGGCCGCTGACTGGAATAACACGCAGCGCTCGGACCCCGACAATACCGCTCATTCTCTGGCGGCAGAAATTGATTTTTCCCGTTTAAACAGCCTGTTTGATCACATTTTGCAGGCGATGGGCATTGCTATAGCGTTGGTTGGCTTAGACGGCAAAATACTTGCCTCATCTAAATGGCAACGGGCCTGTATTCAGTTTCACCGGGCCAATGAAAACAGCCGGCAACGCTGCACCGAAAGTGATACCGACTTAGCAAGCCAGCTGCAACAAGGCAGTAACTATGCGTTGTATAAGTGCCGCAATGGCTTAACAGATTGCTCAAGTCCGTTGATCATTGACGAAGTACATGTTGCTAATTTATTTATTGGCCAGTTTTTTCTTTCCGAACCTGATATCGGCTTCTTTACCAGACAAGCCAAAGAACTGGGATTTGACATAGAGACTTATCTTAGCGCTATTGCTGAAGTGCCCATAGTGGCCGAAGAAAAACTACCGGCACTACTGAGCCTGCTCACATCGCTGGCCCAGCAAATCGCTGAGCTTAGTATGGCTAATCAGCGTTATATCCGTACTATCTCCTCCGTGGGCAAGCAGGTTGCTGAACGGACTCAGGAACTACAGTTGCAGAACCTGATACTCAGCATGATCAGTCAGGGAGCCAGCCTGGCTGATATACTGACCTGTATGGTGCAGCAAATTGAATTACTGCATCCACAAATGCACTGCTCGGTATTATTACTCGACCCCAGTGGTCAGTTTTTGCAACATGCTGCCGCCCCCTCGCTGCCTGATTTTTACAATCAGGCAGTTGATGGTCTGGCCATTGGCATTGGTCAGGGTTCCTGTGGCACCGCAGCTTTTACCGGAGAGCCGGTGATTGTTGAAGATATTAACAGCCATCCATACTGGCAGTCTTATCTGGCGCTAACCCAGGCAGCCAATCTGGCGGCCTGTTGGTCGCACCCGATAAAAAACGCCGAAGGCAAGGTACTGGGTACCTTTGGGGTGTATCACAACAAACCTTGCCAGCCCAGCAGCAGTCAGCGTCAGAAAATAAGCGAATATAGCCAGCTGGCGGAACTGGCGATTGAGCGTAGCTTGTCAGCAGAAAAAATTCGCCGGCTGGCATTTTATGATGACCTGACCGGCTTGCCAAACCGGCGGTTACTGGAAGAGCGGCTGCAACATGCCATTGTCAGCAGCAAACGCAGTAAAAACTATTGTGTACTGATGTTTATTGATTTAGACGATTTTAAACCGGTAAATGATTTGTATGGTCATAAAACAGGCGATCTGGTGCTACTCGAAGTGGCAAAGCGGATCAGGCAAGTTGTCCGTGAAACCGATACAGTAGGTCGATTTGGCGGTGATGAGTTTATCGTGCTGTTACACGAAATTGCCAGAACAAAAGCACATTGCCGGCGACGTGCAGAACAGATTGCGACAAAAATAGCCGCTACAATTAGCGACCCCCTTAGCATTGAGCATCAGGGAACCTTTACTCATCGTTGCAATAGCAGCACAGGCCTGGTGCTGTTTAGCGGCGAACAAACCGCCGCTGAGTTGCTGCTACGCCAGGCAGATGCGGCAATGTATCAGGCGAAAAGTCGGGGTAAAAACCAGCGTTGCTGGTTTCAGCCCTGAGTGCTGGCTTTCAGCAGACGCGCGGCCAGTCTGACAAAATCTGACGACGTCAGGATGCCGGTAATCTTATTATCAGAGTCAATAACCGGTAAGCAGCCATGGCGGTTGGCAACAAAATAGTCAGCAACTTCGGTCAGTGGCTGCTCAGCGGTGATGGCTGCAAAATCAGTGGCCATTAACTCACTGACCAGCACCTGCTTTTCTTTACGTTCCAGAGCTGCGGCACCGTACTGAGCCATTAAGCCCATTACTTTGGCTATCATTATTTTTTGGGTTAGCATCCCCGCCAGCTCACCATTAGCGTCAATTACCGGAATATGTCGCACATTCTTCTCGCGCATTAAATCGTGTGCATCTTTTAAACTGTCGCTGCGCTGCACACAAAGGGGGTCAGCAGTCATTAATTCAGCAACGGTGGCAATAGTCATAAAAAGAACTCCTTTGCGGATTAATATCATCGTCTGGCTACGCTACAGTTATAGCGAATTTTTCAGGACCTTGCCTGATGCCAGATCACGTTTTAGCGCAGTATCTGTAAGTTATTGACAAATTTGTCAGCTCAACGGCTATTTCCAGTAAACCGCGGCAACAGCAAACGAGTAATACTAACGGCCCCTGGCAGGTAAACGTCTACAAATAAAGTGTTACTAAATTTCACAAATGCCGGTGGCAATAAAAGGTATACTTAGCCCTGATATTTGATAAGGAGAGTCCATGTTTAAGCGCATGTTTCTGATGCTGATTATCGCTGGCCTGATTTTTGGCGGTATTTTCGGCTACAAGGCCGTTGGCAACTATTTTATGAACCAGTATTTTGACAGCATGCCGATGCCGGTAGCCACCATTACTGCAACTACAGTAACAACAGCACAATGGCAACCCTATGTCAGCGCTGTTGGCAGTTTTGCTGCAGTTAACAGTACCGAACTGTCTACCGAAGCCAGCGGCATTGTGACCAGCATTCAGTTTGACAATGCCAGTGAAGTTCGTCGCGGCCAATTATTGCTGACACTGGATGACAGCGTTGATCAGGCTGACTTAACCAGGCTTAGCGCCGCCAGCAAGCTGGCAGAACTGGAACTCAACCGGCTGCAAACATTGCTAAAGGATAAAGGTGTTTCAGAGCTGGATGTCCGCCGCCGCGAGAGCGAAGCAGCGCAGGCCCGAGCTGCTGTCGCCTCGCAGCAAGCGCGGATTGCCCAGAAAACGATTCATGCTCCTTTTGATGGCATTACCGGTATTCGTCAGGTTAGCCTCGGCCAACTGGTATCACCAGGTGACAATGTGGTGTCATTGCAATCGCTTGATCCGATTTATCTTAATTTCAGCTTGCCTGAACAGCAACTTGCCAGCATCAGTAAAGGCCAGCAACTGACGGTCAGCGTTGATGCCTGGACCGGACAGCAGTTCACTGGCGAAATTACCGCTATTGCCCCGGCAGTACGCCAGTCCAGTCGCAGTATTGAAGTGCAGGCAACCTTTGCCAATCCGGAACATAAACTGCGGCCTGGCATGTTTGCCCGGGTACAGATGGACACAGGCGAGAGTAGCGAAGTTACTCTGATACCGCAAACAGCCATTCAGTTTAATCCTTACGGTAACTCGGTATTTGTCATCCGTGACAATGATGGCAAGCTCACTGCGCACCAGAGATTTGTAAGCACCGGCCAGAGCAGAGGCGATGTTATCGCCGTAACAGATGGCCTGACTCCAGGCGACAGGGTGGCTACTTCGGGTTTACTGAAACTTCGCAACGGTGCCGAAGTACAGATCAGTGATAACGAACAGGCATCGCCTACTGCCGACCCGTCCCCAGAACCGGCTAACCAGTAAGGATTTATCATAATGCGCTTTACTGATGTCTTTATTAAAAAGCCGATTCTGGCGTCGGTTGTCAGTCTGTTTATTATTCTGTTAGGCCTGCGGGCCATCATGGATATGAATGTACGGCAGTTTCCGGAAATTCAGAATGCGGTGGTAACGGTTAATACCGTCTACGTCGGCGCTGATGCCGACCTTGTTCAGGGCTTTATTACCACACCGCTGGAGCGGGAAATTGCCTCAGCAGAAGGTATCGATTATCTGGTTTCCACTTCAGTCGCTGGCTCCAGTACCATTGAAGCTTATTTGCGGCTCGATTATCAGCCAAATGAAGCGCTGACCCAAATCGCTGCTCAGGTTAATAAGGTGCGTTCTGAGCTGCCGGAAAATGCCCGCGACCCGGTGATATCTCTGAAAGTAGGTCAAGACACTGCAGCAATGTACCTGTCGTTTTACTCAGAGGTACTGGGTAACAATCAGATTACTGATTATCTGGTGCGGGTGATTGAGCCTCAGCTGGCGACAATCCCTGGTGTACAGCGGGCGGAAATTCTGGGGGCCCGCACTTTTGCCATGCGGATCTGGCTGGACCCGGCCAAAATGGCCGCATTTGGTGTTACCGGCTCTGATATCAGTAACGCCCTGCGCAGCAATAACGTACTTGCCGCCCTCGGCCGCACTAAAGGCCAGATGGTGGCAGTAGATTTAAATGCTGCCACCGATTTACGCAGCGCAGAGCAATTCGCTGAATTAGTAATAAGCGCCGATAGCAACGCGCTGGTGCGCTTACAAGATGTTGCAACAGTAGAACTTGGGGCAGAAAGTTACGATAGCTCAGTTAGCTTTAACGGCCTGGCTGCAACTTTTATGGGCATTGAAATTTCACCTGATGCCAATGCATTAGATGTTATTGCTGCAGTCAGGGACGTGTGGGATCGCGATATTATTCCGCAACTGCCAGAAGGGCTGGATGCGAATATTCCGTATGACTCTACCGAATACATTGAAAATGCGATTGACGAAGTTGTAATTTCAATTGTGCTGGCGCTAGTCATCGTTATTCTGGTGATCTATGCCTTTTTAGGGTCGGTTCGCAGTGTCATTATCCCTGCCGTAGCGATACCGGTATCACTCATTGGCACCTTCTTTTTAATGTTGCTGCTTGGTTTTACTATTAACCTGCTTACCTTGCTGGCCATGGTACTGGCGATTGGCATAGTGGTAGACGATGCCATTATTATGCTGGAGAACATTCACCGTCATATTGAAGAGGGGAAATCCCGGACAGAGGCGGCCATACTCGGTGCCAGGGAGCTTGCCTGGCCTATTATCACCATGTCAACCACGCTGGTTGCAGTGTTTTTACCAATAGGCTTTGTTGGTGGCTTAACCGGCGTGCTGTTTGTCGAATTTGCTTTTACTCTGGCGGCATCCGTTATCTTATCGGGCGTTGTCGCCCTTACCCTGTCGCCGGTAATGTGCGCTTACATACTGAAGGCTCATCAGAGCGGCGAGCAGACAGAAAACTCTCTGGAGCACTGGCTGGATCAACGTTTTGATAAGTTAAGAAGTGGTTATCAGCGACAACTGCATGGCACCCTTAATTATTTGCCGGTGGTGCTGACTTTCGGTGCTATCGTGCTGGTGTCATGTTACTTTTTATTTGTAACCAGCCCGTCTGAACTTGAGCCGGCAGAAGATCAGGGCTTTGTGTTTTCAATTCTGGAGGCAGACAGTTTTGCTACTCTGGACTATCTGGAAAGGAATACCAGCCAATTAAATAAGCTGAGCGATGTCGCACCAGAGATTAAAAATATCTTTATTATCAATGGAACCGGTAGCACTAACAACGCCATTGCCGGCTTTGTGCTGGCACCATGGGACCAGCGCGAACGTACCACCGCAGCAGTGCTGGAGCAGAATATTCAACCCTTTATGGCTGAACTGCCGGGCATTAGCAGTTTTGCCCTGATCCCCCCTTCACTGCCGTCGCCGGGCGGCGGTACTCCGGTAGAGTTTATCGTCGGCTCAACCCAACCCTTTGCAGCCCTGCAAGAGGTTGTACAGGAAATGCTGGGCCGTGCTATGGCTTCTGGCCGCTTTATTTTTGTCGACAGTGATTTAAAAATAAACCGGCCCCGCCAGACAGTGCAGGTGGATCGCGAGAAAGCCGCGCTGATGGGCGTATCAATGCAGCAAATTGCCGCCGATTTAGGCAGTTTAATGTCGGGTGCCGACGCCGGTCGTTTTGCCCTGGATAACCGTTCGTACCGGGTTATTCCGCAGGTAGAACGCAGTGAACGGTTAAACCCGGAGCAACTTAAAGACTTTTATACCCGCAACCGTGATGGTGAGCTGGTGCCAATGTCAGCGTTAGTGACCCTGACCGAGTCGGTCCAGCCGCAGGCATTAAAAGGTTTTCAGCAGCTTAATGCGGTGAAAATATCTGGGGTGCCGCGTCCCGGGGTTCCGCTGGGAGAAGCGCTGGCAGTACTGGATCAGATCGCCGCTGAAGTTATGCCGGCCGGGTTCAGTGTTGATTACGCCGGTCAGTCGCGTCAGTTTAAAGCCGAGGGACAACAACTGGTTATCACGTTCTTTTTTGCGTTGATTGTTATCTTTCTAATCCTGGCGGCACAATTTGAATCCTTTAAAAATGCCGTCATCATTATGGTTACGGTACCAATGAGTGTCTGTGGCGCGCTGATTTTTACCAGTTTGGGCTTTACCAGTATCAATATTTATACTCAGGTGGGGTTACTGACTCTGGTGGGTCTGATTGCCAAGCACGGTATTCTTATTGTTGAATTTGCCAACCAGCTGCAAGTTGACGGGCGTAGTAAGCGTGAGGCTATTGAAGAGGCTACCGCTATTCGCTTACGGCCTATTTTAATGACTACCGCCGCGACTGTGCTGGCCATGATCCCATTACTGATAGCAACCGGCGCCGGCGCCGGTTCCCGCTACGCCATGGGCCTGGTTATCGCCAGTGGTATGACTATTGGTACGCTGTTTACCCTGTATGTGGTACCGGCAATGTACCTGCTGTTAGCAAGGGATTATCAGTTGCAACCAGAACCATCCGGTACAGCAGAGCCACTTAAAAGCTAAGCAAACGCTAAGCGTTGAATAAAGCCTGTCAGAACAAGCTGACAGGCTTTTTTTTGACCAGACTGATCGCTTTTCCCTGCAGCTCCGTTAATAGCCACGACAACTTTGTCCTGAATAATGTAACAGAAGGAAACATCATGAAAGTCTCACAATTACTTACCGGTTCGCTGTTGCTTGCTTCGTTTATGCTGACTGTGCAAGCGCACAATCATAAAAAATCGGCTGATATTGTCGACACTGCCGTTGCAGCCGGCGACTTTACTACCCTGGTAACCGCTGTTAAAGCAGCCGGTTTAGTTGACACCTTAAAAGGTGAAGGCCCTTTCACCGTATTTGCTCCAAATGATGCAGCCTTTGCCAAAGTGCCGGCTGCTGATTTAAATGCTCTGCTTGCTGACAAAGCAGCATTAAGCAACGTATTAACCTATCATGTGGTAGCCGGCAAAGTGATGGCCGCCGATGTTGTTAAACTGGATTCTGCTACTACAGTGCAGGGTCAGGATGTGGCTATTGAAGTTAAAATGGGCAAAGTTTATGTGAATGGCGCTGAAGTTATCGCTACCGATATTAAGACCAGTAATGGCGTGATCCATGTGCTGGACAGCGTGATAATGCCAAAAATGTAACTTGCGCTTTAAAGTTAGTGTTCGGTAATCACCGGTGGGGCTTGTTTGGCCTTGCCGGTGGTTAAAGAGCTCCCCAGTGACGCCACAATCACCAGTAAAATTGCCAGCCACTGCCACACTGTTAGTAATTCAGCCAGAAACAGCAACCCTGCCAGAGCGGCGATAGCCGGCTCCATACTCATAAACACACTGAAATTCTGCGAAGTCATATGACGCAGCGCCACCATTTCCAGGGTATAGGGCACCGCACTGGATAAAATACCAACCAGTAAACCCAGCGGTAATACCTGCCAGCTTAATAGCGCCATGCCCTGGGTTATTGCTCCTGCCGGCACCAGAACCAATGCCGCCACCGTCATCCCCAACGCAACCGTAATACCACCGGAGGCCTGCGAGCCGGTCTTTTTACCAAACAGAATATAGCCGGCCCAACAGGCACCGGCAGCCAGCGCCAGTACTACCCCTAGTGGATCAAGGGCATCAGCCCCACGCATATCAGGCAGTAACAATAAGATACCGGCAAAAGCGCAGGCAACCCAGAATAAATCCCGTTTACGCCGGGATGCCAGTAAAGCAACGGCCAGTGGCCCGGTAAATTCCAATGCCACACCAATTCCCAGCGGAATACGGGCTATCGCCAGATAAAACAGGATATTCATGCCGCCTAAACAAAGGCCGTACACAATAATAGCCTGCCAGTCACGGCCCTTCGGTAACGCCCGCCAGGGCCGGAATACCAGCCACAGCACTATGGCGGAGAAACCCAGACGCAAAGCAGTCGTGCCATCCGGCCCAATCAACGGAAAAAGCTGCTTCGCCAGCGAGGCACCGCTTTGAATAGTGATCATGGCCAGCAGCACACAGCCAATTGCCAGCAATAAGGTTTTATCAACAGTGCGCGCCATAGCAGCAGTCCGGATCGGCTCATCAAGCGGGAGCGTTATATTACCTGACACTGCCCCATCTTGCAGCAGCCTGCTTCGTTTTAGTACAGAATTAATGCCGCTACAAAAACCGTCAGAATATAACCTTCACAGATATTTCAAACCATTGTAAAGAGTTAAGCGCAAACTGCCGGTTGCGTTCCAGCCAGATACCAACTGGCACAGGATCTGCTTAGTTTAAGGTAACCGACTTATTGCCTTTCCGGTTTTCTGTGATTGAGGACGACATGATGAGTAAGCTAACCTTAAGAAATCACCCGCTGCGCGATGTATTGGACAAAGAGCTTCGCCAACGCACTTTTCCGGCGTTGAGCACACCCTGTCGCTTATGCCATTTTACCTTTACTGTTGCAAATGCGTCACGCCAACTGGAATTCAGCCTGATGCAGCAGCAGGCTGAGCTGCAAGGTGCCCTTTTGAAAGAAACCGATCAGGACCTTAATATATCGTTATTTGCCGGCACACTGCGCTGGGAAAGGCACGGTGAGTTTTCAAGCTATACTTTTATTCTGCCCGGCACAGCGCCGGCGCTATTCGACGACCCCCTTAGTTTTCTGCCAAGCAGAGACTGGTTTGATGAATTGCCCGGCCAGGTGTTCCGGGTAGTGCAACTGACGGTTATTCCGGCCGCTGCCCTGCCTGCCAAAGGAGAAATAAACCGGTACTTCAACGATGAAACCTGCATCAGCAGCATGCTGGCGAACGAAAAAGCGCGGATCTGGACTGATTTTCAGAAGCATGCGGAGGGCGCAGGCAGACTATTACTGGTGGACTATGGCTTAAGCCCTGCCCGACTTGGCAGGCTGGCCCAGCAGTTGTTTGACCTGGGTAACTACCGTAAATTGTCCCTGTTGGGATGGCCGGTTGCCCGCCAGGCTTTGCATAAACTGAACAATCTGGAGCAGCAATTATCCGGGCTGACTCAACGCATAGAGCAGGAGCGGGATAACGATGAGCTACTCCTTAATCAAATCAGCCAGCTTGCCGCCCAGACCGAACATTTGATTGCCGAAACCAGCTCCAGACTGGCGGCAACTGCAGCTTACTATCAACTTACTCAGGACAGGCTAAAAGCCCTGGACGAAACGCCGCTTACTGATTTAATTTCGCTGCAGGATTTTACAGAGCGCAGACTTACCCCGGCATTTCGGACCAGTGAGTCGGTACAGGCAAGGCAAACGGCGTTAAGTGCAAGGCTTG
Source organism: Arsukibacterium indicum (assembly GCF_019100565.1). Taxonomy (GTDB): domain Bacteria; phylum Pseudomonadota; class Gammaproteobacteria; order Enterobacterales; family Alteromonadaceae; genus Alishewanella; species Alishewanella indicum. The sequence continues at coordinate 496,547 of NZ_JAHRID010000002.1, forward strand.
GCCGTTCTACTGAACTGCTGCGCACCCGGATAAACTTAAAACTTGAGCAGCAAAACCAGCAATTACTGGTCTCAATGGACAAAAAAGCCCGGCAGCAACTGAAACTGCAACAGGTGGTGGAAAGCCTGTCTTTTGTCGCTATTTGCTACTACGGCGCACAACTGGCGGATAAAGCACTGCAAGCCGCCGCATTCTGGCTGCCGGAACTTAATCTCAGTCTGTGGCGCGCAGTCAGTCTGCCAACAGTTATACTTGCAGTTGCGCTACTGTTACTGTTCCTGAGCAGACAATTAAAAAAGGATCAGACAGACTGAATCACTTGCTTGAGATTTAGCCGGCATAGTGCTTTACTGGCAATCTAAGATCAGATGGATAAAAGCAATTGCAACCATTTACAGCAAAAATCTGCTGGTGCTTGTTATTGCTGTGCCTGCCATTACCCTGCGCGACACAGCAGAACACGGACAAAGATGTTGATCCAAAGCCTAAGCGCCAGCTGAAACTCAGTCCAGAAAGCCAGCAAAGCGCTCAGCCGGTAGCAGCTAAAACTGCTGCAGCCAAAAGTATTGCGGTGTTCAAATCCAGTCAGGCAGATGGCACCGTGTTGTTTTCCGACAGACGGCCGCTAAACAGGCCATATCAGCAACTGCATTTTGATTGTTTCGCCTGCGACCCGGATTCAGCAGTTAACTGGCATAAAACGCCATTGTTTGTCCGCCAGTACAACCGGATTATTGACAAAGTGGCACTGGAGCAGCAACTCGAACCCGCGCTGATCCGGGCTGTGATTCACGCAGAATCAGCGTTTCAGGCTGCTGCCTTGTCTAAGCGTGGTGCTATGGGTTTAATGCAGCTAATGCCTGAAACAGCAGCCATGCTGGGGATTGCAGATCCGTTATCACCGGAACAAAATATTCTCGGAGGCAGTACCTATCTGGCCAGTTTGCTAAAGCAATATAATGGTGACTTAACCCTGAGCCTGGCCGCCTATAATGCCGGGCCAGGTAACGTAAGGCGCCACCAGGGCGTGCCGCCGTTCGCCGAAACGCAGGCCTATATCAAGCGGGTTTTAATATTACATAAGCGCTATAAACAAGCCGCCTGATGGCGGCTTGTAAGTCACAAAAATCTATAAGCTATTGCCGGTTATTTATCGTCTTTATTCTCAAAACCTTCCAGCGTCACACCAGACAAAAAGCCAGCGCCTTTGGTTTCATTGTTACGCAGTTTGATCATCAGACGTAAATCATTCGGCGAATCAGCATGATGAATGGCATCGGCATAACTGATATCGCCACGCTGATACATATCGTACAACGCCTGATCAAAGGTTTGCATGCCCAGCTCTCGGGATTTACTCATTACCGCTTTAATTTCACCTACTTCGCCGCGGGCGATTAAATCGGCCACCAGTGGTGAGTTAAGCAATACTTCGATTGCTGCCTGCCTGCCCTGACCATCAGCGGTAGGGATCAGCTGCTGCGCTACTATTGCCCGCAAATTCAGAGACAAGTCAAACCGCAGTTTATCGTGCATTTCTTTTGGCACTAAATGCATTATCCGATCAATTGCCTGGTTGGCGTTGTTGGCGTGCAGGGTAGCAATACATAAATGGCCCGTTTCGGCAAACGACAATGCATACTCCATGGTGTCCTGACTACGGATTTCACCAATCAGAATAACATCGGGTGCCTGGCGTAAAGAGCTTTTCAGCGCGGCTTCAAATGACTCAGTATCAATTCCCACTTCACGCTGGGTTATCAGGCTTTTCTGATGCTCATGCACAAACTCAATTGGATCCTCAATAGTAAGGATATGCCCCTTAGAGTTTTTATTACGATAGCCCAGCAACGCTGCCAGTGACGTTGATTTACCGGTACCGGTACCACCAACAAACAGCACCAGGCCACGCTTTGACATAATAATGTCTTTCAGAATAGGCGGCAGGCCCAGTTCATCGGCATTAGGGATAGTAGTAACAATGCGCCGTACTACCATGCCAGCCTGATCCCGTTGCCAGAAGGCAGAGATCCGGAAACGGCCGGCATCATTGGCAATGGCGAAGTTACATTCTTTGCTATGATTAAATTCGTGCTGTTGCTTTTCGTTCATTGCATCGAGCACCAGTTCCAGCGATGCAGCATCAGTCAGCGGCGTATCATCAATAGGCGTCAATTCGCCATTTATCTTTGCTGCAACCGGCATACCGGCTGTAACAAACATGTCAGAGGCGCCCATTTTTACCATTTTGGTTAAAAAATCTGTCAGTTCCATGCCGTTAATTCCAATCTGTCAATTTCAACCCGTTTATACCAACTAACGGCTCTAAATCCGGCCCATAGCGCCAAAGGTATTTTTGTCCTGAGCTTTGCTTTGTGCATCTTTTTGCGAAATTAAGCCCCGGTTTACCAGGTTAAGCAGACATTGATCCATGGTTTGCATGCCATGAGCGGCACCGGTCTGAATAACTGAATACATTTGAGCAATTTTGTCTTCGCGGATTAAGTTACGGATAGCCGGCACCCCGACCATAATTTCGTGCGCTGCAATCCTGCCGCCACCAATTTTCTTTAGCAGCGTTTGCGAAATAACCGCCCGCAGCGATTCTGACAACATCGAACGTACCATGTCTTTCTCTTCACCGGGGAACACGTCGATGATCCGGTCAATAGTTTTGGGGGCAGAGGTGGTGTGCAAGGTACCAAATACCAGGTGACCGGTTTCCGCCGCCGTCATTGCCAGGCGAATGGTTTCAAGATCCCGTAATTCGCCGACCAGAATAACGTCCGGATCTTCCCGCAGCGCTGAGCGCAGTGCATTACTAAAGCTATGGGTATCACGATGCACTTCACGCTGGTTAACCAGACATAATTTGTTGTTATGAACAAATTCAATCGGATCTTCAATAGTTAAAATATGGTCATGGCGCATGGTGTTAATGTAGTCCACCATTGCTGCCAGCGTCGTACTTTTACCGGAACCCGTTGGCCCGGTTACCAGCACCAGCCCCCGCGGGTTTTCGGCAATTGTCTTGAAAATATCCGGCGCGCCCAAATCATCTAATGTAAGCACTTCGCTCGGGATAGTCCGGAACACCGCCGAGGCGCCGCGGTTCTGGACGAATGCATTAACCCGGAACCGTGCCAGGTTCGGAACTTCGAATGAAAAATCTGATTCCAGGTTCTCTTCGTATTCCTTGCGCTGTTTGTCGGTCATAATTTCATAGACCAGCGCATGAACTTCTTTATGGGTTAAAGGTGGTATATTAAGTTTACGCACATCGCCATCAACCCGGATAAGCGGTGGCACACCAGCGGAAAGGTGTAAGTCTGACGCCTTATGCTCAACACTAAAGGCTAATAATTCGGTAATATCCATGACAATTTCTACTCCAACTTGCCAACAAATATGAATAACATAGCAGAACAACTGAGCGCCGCCTATCAGAACATCGCAGAAAATTGCGCTAAGCTCAGCCGTGAACTGGCCAGCGTGCAACTGATTGCGGTAAGTAAAACCAAACCGGTGGCCGCAGTCATCTCAGCCTATCAGGCGGGACAGCGGCAGTTTGGCGAGAATTATCCGCAAGAGCTGGTTGCCAAAGCTGAGCAACTCAAGGATTTATCAGCGCTGGAATGGCATTTTATCGGACCATTGCAGTCGAACAAAACCCGGCTGGTGGCAGAGCACGCCAGCTGGGTGCACAGTATTGACCGCCTTAAAATAGCGCAGCGCTTATCAGCGCAGCGTCCTGCCGACCTGAAACCACTACAGGTATTATTGCAGATAAATATCAGTGCTGAGGACAGCAAAGCTGGTATTGGTGCCGATGCGCTGCCGGCTTTAGCCAAAGCTGTTGCTGATTTACCTGGCCTGACGCTGCGGGGATTGATGGCAATACCTGCTCCTGGTGACAGTAAGCGCGCGTTTGCGGCGATGCAAAAGCTGTCAGAAAACCTGCGGCAACAACATCCTGAGGCCACTGAGTTATCGATGGGTATGTCTGACGACTGGCCACTGGCTCTGCAATATGGTGCAACTATGATACGATTAGGCACCGCAATTTTTGGCGCAAGGACTTATGAAAGAAATGAATGACAATACCGTTGCCTTTATCGGGGCTGGTAATATGGCACGTTGTGTTATTGCTGCCATGGTAAATGCAGGCTATCCGGCAACTAACATTATTGCTGCTAACCGCAGCCAGCCCAAACTTACCGCCCTGGCTGCAGACTATGGCATAAATACTACCCTGGACAATATTGAAGCGGTAACCAAAGCAGATATTATTGTGCTGGCAGTAAAACCACAAATGATGCAGGACTTGTGTGAACTACTAGTACAACAAGCCCCGGAAATACAGGAAAAGCTGTTTGTGACAATAGCGGCTGGCATCGAAGTAAAACGCTATGAGCAGTGGCTGGGCGAGGTAAGGTTAGTTCGTGCAATGCCTAATACCCCGTCGCTGGTGGGCCAGGGCGTAACCGGCTTATTCCCCAGTCGCTGCTCGAACTATGAACGGGCCTTTGTTGATCATATGTTCAGCGGTACCGGCATGAATGTCTGGCTGGACACCGAAGCACAGATTAACCACATTATTGCCGTTACCGGCAGCTCACCGGCTTACTTCTTCTTCTTTATGCAGTCGATGCAGCAGGTAGCTGAACAACTGGGTTTCGCCCCGGAGCAAGCCAAAGCCATGGTTGCTAAAACCGCGTTGGGCGCCGCTACCATGGCGTTACAAAGCGATGAAAGCTTTGCTCAGTTGCGGGCTAATGTAACCTCGAAAGGCGGCACTACGCACGAGGCGGTAACCACTTTTGCACAGCAGGGCTTGGAAAAAATGGTTGCCGACGCCATGTATGCAGCAATAAAACGTGCTGAAGAAATGGCGCAACAAATTTAAGCTGCCGGAGACCCCATAATGCAGGCCATGCTGTTTTTAATTAATACTGCTTTTAACTTACTGCTGATGATCGTTATTCTGCGGGTTTGGCTGCAACTGGTCAGGGCTGATTTTTACAACCCGTTCAGCCAGTTTATAGTTAAAGCCACCAACCCGGCGGTATTGCCACTGCGCCGGCTGATCCCAAGCATCGGTGCACTTGATACCGCCACGGTAGTATTGGCGTATCTGGTAGCAGTAGCTAAACTTATCGTATTACAACTGGTTTTGGTTGGCAGTATTCAGATACCGGCAACTTTCATCAGTGGCTTGCTGGTAGTGATAAAAGAAACCCTTAACCTGCTGTTCTGGATTCTTATTATCAGGGCCCTGCTAAGTTGGTTCAGTCAGGGCCATAACCCGATAGAGCTGGTTATGCATCAACTGACAGAACCGTTGCTGAGGCCGGTCCGGCGGATAATCCCGCCAATGGGCGGTCTCGATTTATCAGTTTTAATAATGATAATGGCAATTCAGTTTATTAATCTGTTACTGAGTGACCTATTCCGGGGCCTGTAATTCAGGCCGCGCGTCAGCAAGTAAGCCTTACAACAGGAGTGATATTATGAAAACGTCAGGTTTTTCAGCATTTCGTTATTCAGTGCTATTAGGTCTGTTCATCATGCTGGCGAGCGCAAAGCTTAGTGCAGAACAAATGAAACAGCTAGGCAACTGGGATGTTCACTATATGGCGCTTCCTGCCACGTTTTTAACACCGGAAGTTGCTGTAGAATACGGCATTCAGCGTAGTAAGTTTAATGGTGTTATTAATATTTCGGTACTGGACAGCAAAACACAGCAAGCACAACAGGTTGCCATTAGCGGTATAGCGAAAGATTTATTTGGCCGCCAACGCCAGCTGGAATTTAATCAGGTTATGGAAGGCGACGCCGTTTATTATCTGACGACAGTGCCCTATCAAAATGAGCAGCAGTATAATTTCACTATCACTATTAGTCAGGGTGATCAGCAACAGCAGCTGATGTTCAGCCATACTTTCTTTGTTGATTAAACTTATTACTTACTCTGAAGCCTGGAAAAAATGCAAAAAATTGTTCTCGCCAGCTCCAATAAAGGCAAAATAGCGGAGCTTAGCAGCCTGCTGTCACCCTGTAACTTTCAGATTGTGCCACAGCAGGAGCTTGGTGTGGTAGACGCCGATGAATCCGGCCTTTCATTTATTGAAAACGCGATTATCAAAGCCCGGCATGCGGCACTGGCAACAGGCTTGCCGGCGATTGCCGATGATTCTGGCCTGGCGGTTGATGCGCTCGCTGGTGAACCTGGTATTTATTCTGCCCGTTACAGTGGCGAAGCCGCCACTGACAGTGAGAATATCAGTAAGCTACTTAAGGCTTTGCAGCAAGTGCCACCAGAGCGGCGCAAAGCCCAGTTTCACTGTGTGCTGGTGTTTATGCGCCACGCCAGTGACCCTACGCCGATTGTTTGCCATGGCATCTGGCCCGGCAGTATCAGTAACCAGATCAAAGGTGATGGTGGCTTTGGTTACGATCCGGTATTTATTCCGGCGGGCCAAACCGTCACTGCAGCTGAACTGAGTAAAGCCCAAAAAGCTGCTGTCAGCCATCGCGGCCAGGCCCTGCGCCAGTTGTTAAAACAAATAACAACGCAGCAGGCAGGCTAAATGGGCCTGCAGTTACCACCGCTTTCGCTGTATATCCATATTCCCTGGTGTATTCAAAAATGTCCTTACTGTGATTTCAATTCGCATGCGGTTAAGCAGGGCATTCCCGAGCAGGAGTACATTGCCCATTTGCTGGCCGATTTAGATCAGGATCTGAAACTGGTGACCGGCCGACCTGTCAGCAGCATCTTTATTGGTGGCGGCACGCCCAGTGTGTTTTCGGCCGCAGGTATCCGCGCAATCCTGCAAGGTGTCAGGCAGCGCCTGAGCTGCACCAATGATATGGAAGTGACGATGGAGGCCAACCCCGGCACGGTTGAAGCTGAGCGCTTTGCGGGCTACGTTGCTGCCGGCGTGACCCGTTTTTCAATTGGGGTACAGAGCTTTCAGAGCGCTCAATTAAAAGCCCTTGGCCGCATTCACGACTGTGACGAGGCAATCCGGGCAGCTAAACTTGCCAGTAACCTGCCGCTACACAGCTTTAATCTGGATTTAATGCATGGCTTGCCTGAGCAGGATATCAGGGGCGCCCTGGCCGATTTGCAACAGGCGATAGCACTAGCGCCGCCTCATATATCCTGGTACCAGTTAACCATTGAGCCCAATACTGCCTTTGCCTCACGCCCGCCAGTGCTGCCGGCAGATGACACCTTATGGGATATTCAGCAGCAGGGTCTGGCCTTATTGCAACAGCACGGCTATCAGCAATACGAAATATCAGCCTATGCCAAACCGGGCCATCAGTGCCGGCACAACCTGAATTACTGGCGTTACGGCGATTATCTGGGTATCGGCTGCGGTGCGCATGGCAAAATAACCTTACCAACGCGCAATACAATTGTCCGTACCGTTAAAATAAAACATCCGAAAGGTTATATGGATATTGGCCGCGGTTATCTGGATAGCAAAGAGCAGGTGCCGGCAGAAGACAGACCGTTTGAATTTTTTATGAACCGGTTTCGTTTGCTGGAGCCCTGCCCGCATTCGGATTTTACCGCCTATACCGGTCTGCCTCTGAGCAGCGTAGCACCGGCAATTAACACTGCAGTGGCGCAGCAGTTGCTGCTGGATACGGGGCAGCACTGGCAAATTACCGACAAAGGTGCCCGTTACCTGAACGATCTCCTTACGCTTTTTATTGATTAGTTCAGCTGTAACCATTTTACCGGCGGGCATCAATCAATAACATCTGGTAACGGATAATAATGACAACACAGGACCTACTATGAAAAAGACAACTTTTCGCGCTCTCGCTATCATTCCGCTGGCTGTCAGCCTGGCATTAGCAGGAGGCTGCGGTCCAAAAACCACTCAGCCAGGGTTGACCGGGGAACAAACTGCAACAGCTCAGCTGGATGTTAACGAGCAGGCAAATCAGCTGTTCGAACAAATTTATATGGAGCAGGTTCGTCATGATCCGGTATTGCAAACCCGGTTAGGCATTAAAGACGATTATGACAAATGGCAGGACTTAAGCGACGCCGCCTATCAGGCAGAGCAGGCCATGTTCCGCAGTCAGCTTGAATTACTCAATACTATTGACCCACAACAGCTGGAGCCCAACACCGCCCTGAGTTATCAGTTGTTAAAGCAGGACCTGCAAAACAATCTGGAAGATAGCAAGTGGCGTTTGTACAGTTATCCGGTAAACCAGATGTATGGCATTCATTCACTGGTGCCATCATTGCTGATTAATCAGCACAAAATTGAAGATGTCAGCGACGCAAAAGCGTACATTAGCCGTCTGAACAACGTGCCGGTGTTGTTTGAGCAGCTGCAGCAGCAACTGACTGTGCGCGCTGAAAAAAATATTATTATTCCGCAGTTTGTATTTGAGCATGTTATCAGTGCCAGTGAGAATGTAATTAGCGGCGCGCCTTTTAATCCGGGTGATGACAGCACCCTACTGTCTGATTTTAAAAAGAAAGTTAACGCTTTGCAGCTTTCGGAGGCTGAACAGAAGTTGCTGCTGGATGAAGCCCGCGTTGCGTTGCTAACCAGTGTTGGCCCCGCGTACCAGAGCCTGATTAGTTACCTGCAGGATTTAAAGCAACAGGCTACTACTGATGATGGCGTCTGGCGTTTTGCAAATGGCGCTGATTTTTATCAGAACCGGCTTAAGCGGATCACCACAACCGATTTAACTGCAGAGCAAATTCATCAGCTGGGACTGGCTGAAGTTGCCCGCATTCACGATGAAATGCGCGCCATTATGCAAAAGGTTGGCTTCGATGGCAGTTTAGCCGAGTTCTTTGTTTTTATGCGTGAAGACCCGCAATTTTACTACCCTGACACCGCTGAAGGCCGTGCTGCCTATCTGGCGGAAGCAACCCGGGTGATTGACGATATGAAAGGCCGGCTGGATGAATTGTTCCGGGTAAAACCCAGTGCAGATATGATTGTCAAAGCGGTAGAGCCGTTCCGGGAAAAAAGTGCCGGCAAAGCGTTTTATCAGCGGCCATCAATGGATGGCAGCCGCCCGGGCGTGTATTACGCCAATTTGTATCAGATGCAGGATATGCCGACTTATCAGCTGGAAGCACTGGCCTACCATGAAGGTATTCCAGGCCACCATATGCAACTGGCAATTGCTCAGGAACTGGAGGATATGCCCAAGTTCCGCCGCTTTGGTGGTTACACCGCTTATATTGAGGGTTGGGGCCTGTACAGTGAAGTGTTACCGAAAGAAATTGGCTTGTATCAGGACCCATACTCCGACTTTGGCCGGCTGGCGATGGAGTTGTGGCGTGCCTGCCGCCTGGTAGTTGATACCGGCATTCACGCCAAAGAATGGACGCGCGAGCAAGCCATTGCTTATCTGATTGAAAACACGCCAAACTCAGCAACAGATGCCACTAAGGCAATAAAGCGTTATATTGTAATGCCAGGCCAGGCTACCGCTTATAAAGTTGGCATGATTAAAATGATGGAACTACGCGAAAAAGCCAGAAACGCACTGGGTGAGCGTTTTGATATCAGGGATTTTCATGATGTAGTGCTGCGTAACGGCGCCGTGCCACTGGATGTTCTGGAGCAACTGGTCGACGAGTATATTGCCGCTGCTAAAGGTAACTAATTTACTTAATTAACCTCACTGCATCGCCGGATGTGGTGGAATGATAGATCAAACAGCCGGACATCCCCTGCCCGGCTGTTTTTTTATTAAGTCTGTATTTGTTCCGGTTTAATTTTCATTGCGCTGGTAAAGTTTACAAAAATGGCCTTACTGCTGGCTGCTGTAGTAGGCGCTGTGTACAGTTGTCTCCGAAGCCGCAGCAATAAATAATCTTTGTTGATTTTCATTGATATTGGCGCAACGCCATACTGTACAAGCCTTGTAGCTTAACCTCATGACGAGAGATTGCTGCACATTGTGCTCGCATTGCGCTCGCATTGTGCTAGCGGCATAAAAAGTGCTTCCCATACAAAGAGACTAGGCAATAACAGAGGATTAATTTTATGCCTGTTACCGCTACTGACCCCATTAAAATCATTTTTGCAATCATTCTGCCGCCGCTGGGTGTGTTTCTTGAAGTCGGCCTTAAAGGCCATTTCTGGCTTAGTATTCTGCTTACCCTGCTCGGTTTTATACCCGGTATCATCCATGCACTTTATGTCATTCTGAAACACTAGGAGGAATAATGTCCAGCCCTGAACATAAACAGAAAATCTGGGATCTGATTAAACATATTAAGACAGGTATGCTTACCACCCATCATGGCAACGAACTTCGCGCCCGACCCATGGTATTGGTGCAGGATGAATATGACGGCACGCTGTGGTTCTATACCGATCTCAAATCTGAAAAAGTATTTGAAGTAGAGCGCGACCACGATGTCTGTCTGAGCTTCGCCGACCCTGACAATCAGGTTTATGTATCACTAACCGGCGTTGGCAAGCCAACCCGGAATAAAGAGTTGATTAACAAGTACTGGAACAGTTTTGTTGCGGCCTGGTTTCCTGAAGGTAAAGACTCAGCCAATGTCGGTATGCTGGAAGTTAAAATACTAAAGGGCGAGCACTGGGACAGTAGTAGCAGTGCCATGGTAAAAAGTGTTAAAACAATGACAGCCAAAATTAAAGGTGAGCAGCCCGATTTAGGCGAACATGAGAAGTTCGGCACCAAAAAAGGCAGCTAAGCCGGTCACCAGCCAGAGCCGGATCTGGCTCTGTTGCCTGTTTATGTTGCTTGAGCCAGTTGTAAAGGCTGTTATCTGATACGCCCAAGCGCTCAGACACTTCTTTGACGGAATAACCGCGTTCTGTAATTTGTTTTATTGCTTCGGCTTTGAATTCTGGTGTAAACCGTTGTTTGGTCATGATGCTCTCTTAAAGTTGCATTTTAACCTAAGGAGTGTCTAATGTTTTAGGGGAAGACCACTCTGAGATATAACGGCTACATGAGATCATGTCAGCAGAAACCTCGGTTCAACACTAAGTGAATCGTAGGGCATTTACTGAATTTCATATAAAACCGTGGTCAATTTTACTTGACCACTTCACCTGCTGTAAAATTTCAGAAATTAAGGCGCAGCATAATCTGTATAAACGTAATTGACTGAAATTGGAGCTGCTTATCATTTTGAGTTTTTTAACGTTAAATACCCATCATAATTTTCAGGAAACTTCGTTTTGACGTAATCGTCTATGGCTAAAAATGGTAATTGTTTACTTGCTTCAGAAAGGTACTTGAATAAAGAATCATTATTTCTTGCATCTTCATTATTCCAATAAGACATCATTTCTTCAAACTTTGCTTTAGCAAGCAGTTCCAGTCCAGTTTCATTTGATAACGCAGCGTTAGCATACACTAAAGATTCTAGTGCTTCTTTTACTTGAGACGGCATTTTTTCTCTACCATCTATCCAATACGCGTTTGGGTTTTCGCCAGAACTAAAATTAAAGTCAATATGATAATACGAAACTATTTTTTCGATTTCTTTAACCGTATTTACAAAATTTAAAACCCTAAGTGAATTTATGTTTATAGGATTTTCTGATTTTATTGGATGATTTTCCATTTTGCTGTTCAATAACATAATTGAAATTTCATCAAATCGGTTTAATGAAGTAAAGACCAACTCGCTTTTACTAGGGTAACCTTGTGTTAATAGTGTTTCAAACTCTTCATTGCTTGGACGATTTATTAAATTAAAAAGCAATGAGTTTACACCTATGACTTTATCTTTTTCACTCTCCGAAAGAGACTTGAAATATCTATCAAATTTTAAATCATCTGCCGTTTTCTCCGCTAGCTTTGGATGTGAATTTAAGTCGGTATTTGTTAGTCGTGCAACGTTATTTTGGGGGCTTTCTATAGTGTTAGCATCAATAAACTTACTATCAATGGTGTTAATGGGTTTATTGAAGTAAAGTATAATAAATATAACTGACAGCGGAACTGCTACGTAAAGTCCATATTTTGCCATTTTCATTTTTGGGCTCGATAATTTTCTTTCTGACTTAGCAATTGGCATTGAAATCATCCTTAAAATTCCTGCAAGTATTCTGAACTACAGCGTTTTGTTTTGCTGGGCCGCCAAGAACACGCACGGCACTAACATACAACCCTGCAAAATCTCCACATCTTAGCTCACCGGAGCATGCTGATAGCAGATTTGAAGCAAAAGCATCATCGCAAGAACGTTGAGAGCTACCTGATGCATAGCAGATGTCGTGATTATTACAAGCACTTGTGAAATCATAACCAGCTCTTGGGCTATTAACATTTCCGCTAAAACCGTCTAAACCGCGAACTTCGAGTAGGGTAACTGCTGCTGATTCGAATATCGAGCCTGTACCGCAACCATTCGAAATTGGTGGAATATGCATGTTCCTAATGTAGGAGTACGTTTGGTCTCCGGGCCAATATTGATTGCCACGGAATTGATGACAGGATTGGGGCTCTCTGGAGCGTAATGTTTGACAAAAAGTATTTTGAACTTCTTGGATTAATTGTTCGTCACCGATGGAATCTACTTGGGATTGATATTCAGTTATGGCTGCTGCAATGCTATTTGCTAGATTGGAACACTCTGAACCTGAGCACAAAACACTAAAGCCATTATCATTTGGCCTCTGCCCAACAATAGTAATTCGTTCAACACTTAGGGCTTCAGCAGTAAAAATTGTCAGTAAAACTGAAAATACTAGTGATTTTTGTCTATCCTTACTCACATTAAACATCCTTATTTGTTAACTCATTAAAGCCATTGTGGCTCTATAGATTCAGTTGTTAGGGAGGGTTACTGCTTAGTAAATTTGCAGTTAAATTAATATACTTAAAAAAATCATTTCGTCAATATATTTAACTTTATGTATTTTTAATTTTTCGTCAGATTCTTGGCGTGAAATTTTTATCCTATTCGTCACTTTTAATTTTACTTACCGAATTTTTACAGCTATTGGGTTTTCAATTCGACTAGCTTAATTGGTGTGGCTCTGGAATGTACTAAGTTGCGCTTGTTCGACGCAGATAGACTAAATCAACACAAACGTCAACGTAAGGATTGTTAAATAGGTAGTAATCCTTTTGAACTTCACCGGCTCAGAAAAATGCAGTGACATATCCATTTTACTGTAAATTTCGAGGGCTTTTATTGCCTCATCTTTGTTTGGGATGGCTGCAATTTTGTCTAATATTTTTCGGCTCAAACTATTTTTATCAATGCTACCACCATATAAACTGCAGGCGGGTTCGTTCTCAACGCGCGAAATAGCCTCAGCAACGCTTTCCTCATTGGTTAACGTTGCGCTGGCTTTTCGACAAATATAACCAAATCTTTTCCATGCCATAAGCTTTTAGTCCGTAGGGTAATTAAGAAACGTCTCGCCAAGGTAAAGCTAACAATTAGCTTTTTCGAATTTCTGAATGCAGCTTTAGGACCTGATCACCATCTGATTGCACAATCAGATAAGCCGGGTCGTTGTCACTGGCATCTCTGGTGACCTCTGTACCTTTTATGGTCCTGGTTATTTTATCTCTGAATACTTCCCGGGTATAGCCTTCGGCCGTGCCGTTACCCCTGTCCCACTCAACCTTGGTATTAGTTTGATATGCGTCACTCATCGTTGTGTACCCGTTCTGTCGTCAATTTCACTGCGCTTGCTACCAAAAGCCAGCACCAACGCTGATATGTTAAATGTTAAAATAACCGTCTTGAAAATTAAGATCCCCAATTGGTTTATACCAAGAAAACTGACCAGCAGCGCAAGCAATACAACCAGTACCATAATGATTACAAACGCGAGCAGATTAAAACCGTTAACATGACTAATTTTAACCAGGGCTTTGCTAAACAGCCCATACGCTAATAAAAGACCTAAAACGGCAGAAATAAGATATGACATCATCGAGAATACTGATGGCTGAGCAGCACCTGCAAAAAGCTCAACGACATAAAAGGTCACCGGTATAACAACCAGTAACGTCCAAAACCACTGCCTGGCTGATAAATCTTTCATCTTATTCTCCTTAATTTATGTAGCAGAACTTTCTTTGCGCTTTTTAGTTAACTGAGTCTATTCTTGCACCTTAATGTAAATAAAGTATTTTTAAACTGCAGGGCTTTTATTTCATTAGCTTTTGACTTGCTCCCGTCAGGTGCATCGAAAAGTACCAAACACCGTTACATTATGCATAAATCGCTCTGCTTTTGGCGATTTTCTGAGCGCCAGCATGTTGTTGTCAGCGTTAACTGCGTAAGTCATTTGCCCGGCACCGTGGTTTGTTAGTATGCTGACAGCTTGAAGAAGACGCTGCTGGGGTTGGAGAAACAACATGATTTTAATCAATTATTTTGAGCCGGAAACCAATAACTGGCAAACAATTAGTTTTGCCAGGTTGCCCCAGCAACTAAGTGCCGATGCCAGGGTTTGGCTTAATCTGAACGAAGCGACCCCCGAGGAAATCCAACAGGTGCTGCAACGTTTTGCGGTTTCTCCTACTCTGGCTGAAGACTTCAGCCGCCAGCGCCACCCTCCAAAACTGGAAACACAACCTGAAATCAGCCTGCTTATTTTGCGAGGCTATGCCGACCCTGATTTCAGCGAATATACCAGCAGTGCTCAGGTTAACTTGTTATACTCTAAGCAGGTTTTAATAAGTTTGGTGCGATGCCACAGCCCGTCTCTGCTGGCACAACTTACCCCCGAAATTGTTACCATGCAAAACCAGAACCTGTCCGATTGGGTAAAACACTTTATTTTGACAGTCTCGGGAAGTTATCTGGAAAAGCTGATTGCCTTTGAGGACGAGTTAAGCGAACTGGAAGACAATATGCTGCAGCGGGGCAGCGACGAGCAAATGGCGTTAATGATGCGTTACCGCTCTGTGCTTCGCAAAATAAACCGCAATCTGGCATACCAGAAAGATATTTTCGCTGATGCGCTTTATGAAGAGAAAAGCCCGTTGTTAAACCAGTTCAGCGCGCCGGATGTTCGTGATTTTTATGAAAAGTTCGAGCGGCTACATAGCATGACCGATTTATACTACGATCAACTCAGCGATTTGGTAGAGGGGTACATGTCTACCACGTCGCACCAGATTAACGAAAGAATGAAAGTGCTTACCATGGTAAGTACGATATTTATACCACTGACCTTTATTGCCGGTTTGTACGGGATGAACTTTGTTAATATACCCGAGTTGGCAAACCCTAATGGTTACTTTTATGCGTTATTGGCCATGGCCGTGCTGGGAGTAGGCGGCCTGCTCTGGTTTAAGTTTAAAAACTGGTGGTAATAAGGATTTACAATGGCAGAAAACCCGCTACTGGATATTGAGGATATTGTCCGCGGCAGCTTTACTGATGAAGACAGCAGCTCGCTGATCGAAAAAATCAGTCAGCTGGAGCCGGAAGAAATTGCCCTGGTGTTGGAGGCAATGCCAGTTGAACAACGGGTTAGTACCTGGCTAGACCTGCACCCGGACGATCAGGTTGCGGCCCTCACTTACATGCGGGTTGATGCCCGGGACAATATCTTTAAACAGCTTGATGAGCAGCAACTGCGTACCCTGGTCGAAGGGATGGAAGTTGACGACTTGATTGAGTTGCTGGATGAATTACCACAACGGATCTACAACTATGCCTGTTCGCGACTGGATGCAAGCCAGCGCAGCTGGTTAGAAACAGCATTAACCTATGGTGATGATCAGTGCGGTCGGTATGCAGATCATGACTTACTGATCATTAATAAAAATGCCAAGGTTCGGGATGCCATCAGGATGTTTCGTAAGCTGGCCGACGATTCGGAATATCAGGACGCACTGTTTGTTATTGACCGAACTGGTCGTTATGCCGGGCTGGTGCATGCAACCGCCCTGCTTGGCCAGCCCAGCCATTTACCTGTTGAAAATTTTCTGGATAAAGACGCACCGCTGGTAAGGGGTGAAATGGAGCTGGAACAAGGCTCTGATATCGTTTCCCGCTCTGGTTACACTGCATTAGCAGTGGTGGATGCTGATGATAAACTGCTTGGCCGCTTGTCCATAGGTGAAGCATTGGAGAACGTCCGCCGAGCGCTGGAGAGCCAGTTTATGCATACGGCCGGTCTGGATGAAGAGGAAGATTTATTTGCACCGGTATTTGACAGCGCTAAGCGGCGCGCCTTATGGCTTGGTATTAATCTGTTAACGGCCTTTCTGGCTGCCTGGACTATCGGTTTGTTTGAAGCCACCTTGCAGCAGGTTGTGGCACTTGCTGTATTAATGCCTATTGTTGCCAGCATGGGCGGCATTGCTGGCAGCCAGACTTTAACCCTGATGATCAGGGGTTTAGCACTTGAACAGATAACCCCGCAAACTTACCTTATGCTGTTTCGAAAAGAGCTGGGCGTCGGTGCTATCAACGGTGTGTTGTGGGCATTAGTTATTGCCGTTATTACTTACTTCTGGTTTGGTGACTGGATTATTGGCTCAGTTATTGGCCTTGCCATTGTTATTAATATTATTGCGGCAGCCATATCCGGGGTATTTATCCCGATCTGGCTGGAAAAGCTGGATATTGACCCCGCGCTGTCGGGCTCTGTAATTCTGACCACGGTAACGGATGTTGTTGGCTTTTTCGCCTTTCTGGGCCTGGGCTCGTTGTTTTTATTGGCTTAATCTTTGCCGGGCACTTGCATCATATTTAACTGATTTTATACGGAGAACGCATGAAAATTGCGATACTATCGCGAAATGCCGAACTGTACTCGACCAAAAGGCTGGTAGCCGCAGCCGAAGCAGCTGGCCATCAGGTTCAGGTTATCGATCCGTTAATGTGCTATATGAACATTAACCGTACAAATTCGTCTATTCACTATAAAGGAGAGGTACTGGACGGTTTTGATGCCGTTATTCCGCGTATTGGTGCCTCTATCACTTTTTATGGCACCGCGGTGTTACGTCAATTTGAAATGATGGGCGTGTATTCACTGAACGAATCAGTCGCTATTGGCCGGGCCCGTGATAAATTACGCTCTATGCAGTTACTGGCACGTCAGGGCATCGGTTTGCCAATAACCGGTTTTGCAGACAAGCCCGGCGATATTCCTGATTTAATTGATATGGTGGGCGGCGCCCCGCTGGTAATTAAATTGCTTGAGGGTACCCAGGGCATCGGTGTGGTGCTGGCAGAAACCCGCACCGCAGCCGAGAGCGTGATTGAGGCCTTTATGGGTCTTAATGCCAATATTCTGGTGCAGGAATATATACAGGAAGCTAAAGGGGCAGATATCCGCTGCTTTGTAGTCGGCGACAAAATTGTTGCTGCGATGAAACGCCAGGCAAAAGAAGGTGAGTTTCGTTCAAACCTGCATAGGGGCGGCTCTGCCACCGTGGTGCGCTTAACCCCCGAAGAGCGCAGCACCGCCGTGCATGCCGCTAAAACCATGGGTTTAAATGTGGCTGGGGTAGATTTGCTGCGTTCAAACCATGGTCCGGTGGTGATGGAAGTAAACAGCTCGCCGGGCCTTGAAGGCATTGAAAGTGCAACCGGTAAAGATGTCGCTGGCTTGATTATCGGCTTTTTAGAAAAAAAAGTGGCAGCCCATAAAACCCGGCGTAACGCTAAAACAAAAGGAACAGGTTAATGACAAGCCGGGCTGCGTTTACTCTGGGTGGCGATAAAATTGCCGCCGGTAGCAGGGCGGTGGTTGATATCCCCTTCGGCAAGCTATACACCCATACCGAACTGAATATTGGGGCACATGTTATTCATGGCCGTCAGGACGGGCCGGTATTACTGATTGCCGCCGCCTTGCATGGCGATGAAATTAATGGCGTGGAAATTTGCCGACGCTTACTTAAACTGCCGCGCCTAAACCGGATCAAGGGCACATTGATCGTGGTGCCCATTGTCAATACCTACGGTTTTGTCCAGCAATCACGTTACCTGCCCGACCGTCGTGATTTGAACCGCAGCTTTCCCGGCAGCGAAAAAGGCTCGCTCGGCAGCCGTATGGCCTTTCAGTTTACCGATAAAATTCTTAAATGCTGTACCCATGCTATTGATCTTCACACCGGTGCCATTCACCGGGCCAATCTGCCACAGGTGCGGGCCAGCGCTAAAGATAAAACCGCGCTGAGAATGGCAGAGGTGTTCAATGCCCCGGTAATTATCAAAGCCGCCAGTCGCGATGGCACTATGCGGGGCACCGCCAACAACCTTGGCATTCCAATTTTATTGTACGAGGCTGGTGAAGCACTGCGCTTTGACGAGCAATCAATAAAAATTGGCGTCAGGGGTATTGTTAACGTGATGCAGGATTTAGGCATGCTAAGCGGCAAAACCAAGGCGCCGAAAAACCGCTCGGTATTCTCAAAGAAAAGCAGCTGGGTACGGGCTGAACACGATGGCATTGCCCGTTATTATGTAACCTTGGGCCAAACCGTAAAAACCGGTGATGTCATGGCGCATATTTACTCACCCTACTCTGACTTTGAAGTCGCTATTGAGGCAACATTTGATGGTGTGGTAATTGGCCGCAACAACCTGCCATTGGTTAATGAAGGTGAAGCATTATTTCACGTGGCGGAAGTCAGTTCGCTGGACGAGGCTGAGAAAACGCTGGACGCAATAAGCGATGAAGTCGACAACGCTATGCCGGCAGCGCTTCGCGACGAATATGGCGTGGTATAAGATTGCCAGTTGTTTAGTTTTTCTCGGTGACTACGTCATACTGGCTTAACAACGGTACCCGCTGTTGCAGGCTGGTTTCAATCTCATCCAGTTCCCGCATCCGCTGACAAAAAAGTGCCGACTTTGCTTCAAGCTCAATAACTTTTTCATCCAGCCCAAAGCTGATGTTATCAACCAGTTGCTCTACCGACTCCAGCCCCTGGCTGTCAGTACGCTCAAAGTTGCTGTCAGACTGGCGCAGCGCATCACGCAATGCGCCCCACACAGCGCCAACAGTATGGCGGGCAAGATTACTTAACTGCGGTTTTAATTCCTGGTTTAAGAAGTGATCAATTTCGTTCAGGCTTTGTGGCGCCAGATAAAAGAATTCGCCGGTCCGAACAAAGCGCGACATAAACTGAAAAGTGGTTTCCCGGATGACGGCCTGCCATTCCGCCTGTTGTGACTTACTTCCCAGGCCAGACAACATCGATTCGATACTCGACAGTCCCACTTCCACGCCATCTACAGCAATCGTAACAATTTCAGGAACAAACTTACGTAAGCCCTGACTGTATTGTTCAAGCAGTTCAGTATCTTCTGCGGTTAAATGCACCCATTCACCCGCCACAAATAGCTGCCGATCATTGTTAATCTGGACATAGGTACGGGTATTTTGCATAAACCGGATATGATCTGGCGCGATCAATAACCCATACCGAAACGCCATATTACAATCGGCAGCCGCAGCCGACGATAAACACAGTAACGCCATCAGCAGTATAGCTTTCACAACAGCAATCTCTTTAAACACACTTGTACAGCCTAATAGATACCCGCCGCAATAACACTGCTTTGTGCCGCATGGCGGGTACTGTTTGTCGCGAATCAGTAATTACAGCGGCTTATTTTACAGTGGTTCAATAGAAGGATGTCCGTCAACTAATACCACTTTGGAGGGGCCGTACTCACGCCGGCTTCTGACCTGCTCTTTACCGAAATGAATTTCAACGGCGGAAAACAATTGCTGGCGCACCACTATCAGTAACTCTGCCAGCTTTTCCTGACGTTGCGCTTCCAGAATTTTAATGTCGTTAATCAAAGATACCGCCAGCTCTTTATGCTCGTCAAACTTAGCAACCAGTTCCATCCGGCGCATTTCAATCTGGGCATTACCTTCTATTTTTTTCAGTTTTTCAAGCTGCTGTCTCAGGTCTTCCATTTCAGTCCGTTCAGCGGCTACACTGGCCCGCAATACCTCTTGCTTTTCAACAATCGGATCAAGCTGTCTGTTCAACTTAACCTGGACAGCACTGCTGGACGGCGCGCCGAGGTTGCCACAGAACAGGCCCTGATCCAGATAAAAATAGCCGCCTACTAATTTACCGTTAGGGTTATCTTCCGGCCCGGCATAAACAATTGCAGCTTCTACTGCACAGTGCATAAGTTGCTTACTGACATACAAGTTGCCACCACAGCTGATCCGGCTGTATTGCGCCAGATTACACTGAATATCACCGCCGGCTTTGAGCTCGGTACTGTATTCACTTTGCTGATCTGCCTGGGCCAGTTGATGGCCGATAACTGAGCCACTAATGGTAATGTCACCACCGGCTTCAATTAATGTGCCTTCTACCATGCCTTTAACAAAAACATTGCCGCCCGCAACCACTTTCATGCCTTCGGTAACATTCCCCGTCACCACCACCGAGCCCCGAAACACAATGTGGCCCGTGGCAAGGTCTACGTTTTTAACGGTAAACACTTCATCTACCGTTGCTCCGGCGTCTATCACCCGCGGTAAGCCATCCCGGGCAGCTAGCAGCAAATCGCCATCAGCGGGGGCCAGTTCAACCCCTTCACCAAGTTGCCATTCCAGGTGCAGTCCGGGTGTGGCAGGAATCATTTCCCCGTTGACCAACATACCAGCCACGCCGGGCGTTGGTGGGTGCCGGCGCATAATAGCTTCACCGGTTCTGATGGCTGGAATCACTCCAAAATCACGCAAATCAGCCTTTTCGTCGGTTTTTACAACAGGTCGGTTTCTACGACTTGCCATTTCAGCCAATAGCGGTTCAAAGCGGGAATTAGCGCCCGGTACCATCGCCCGCCCGCGGGCAATCAACAGTTTTACTTTACTGCCAGGCTCCGCTTTTGCAGCATAAGACACCAGCTTTATAATTTGTTCTTTGCTAAAACCAAATACAATTCCGTTGGCCTGCGCACTTTTCACCAGATCGTTGGCTGAGACAGGCGCACCGCCCCAGGCCGCTGTTATAATGGCTGTTGCCATCATTTTGTCTTCGCTTATATCGAAAGTAAGTTCAGCATCACGCTTTTCTGCAATTCGATAGCTCAGTTCCTTGCTGTTTTCTGCCAGCAGGTTTTCTTTGATTTTTTGCTGAATTTGCTGATATTCAACCAACAGGTTGGTAAGTTGGTCTTGCAGCACCAGACACCGTTCATAACCATTATTATTAATATGTTGCTGAATTTCGGCGGCACTGATGGCATTTAACGAGACGGGCACCGTTATTTTTATTGTGTTATTGTGCTCTGAAAATTGCATGTAGGTAGTCTGCCTGAACTACGACAAAAGTATTATGCTTAATGAACCAAATATCAGGCAGAAAGGCAAGCCCTTACTGCATTTCAGGGCCTTAGAAGCTAAAAAAACTAAATATAATTGTCCTGATGGATCCTAATAAACAAATCTGTACCTTTCTTGCTGTAATCGACTTTATATTCTTTATTGTTTAATGCCTGCACAAATAATAAGGTTTTTGTTTCGCCGAATACGTCAGTACTGGAAATATCGACAATTTCCATATAACGCTCTTTTGCCTCAACTTTATTGGTCGGTACCGTGTCCTGAAACATTTTTACGCCATGCCGGGTTATGATCAACGGCGGATCGTTATCATCATTGATTACAATTAAATCAAGTTTTTTATTTTTATGGATCAGGGTATTACGACCACTAACCAGAAATGCTTTATCGTAACTGTTCATGCACCGTCCTGCCAGAAAAGAGGTTTGGCTTATTATGATACACAGTCTTCGGTGTGTCTAGGTCGCTGTATTCTGTATTATTTGTAAGCGTGCGTTATTAATTTGCCGGCAAAGCTCTACCGTCTGTTCAGCCGTAAGCGAACTGGGCACAAATAAGTCAAAGCCACTGGCCTGTGCCAGACGCTGCATTCTCTGACCAAAAACCGCTTTTATTCCACTGTAACGCTGGTTTGCTGTGGCAAAAATATCTTTCTCAGCAAGTAATTCACTGGCGCACTGGCCGCTGGCACAGCTTTGTTTAACGGCAGAAATAAACAATGGCCGCTGCTCTGTCATCAACCGCACGGCCAGCCGTAAGCCAAGTGATTGCAATACCGCGTCATAATCCGTTACTTTAAAGCCAATAAAAGACAAGTCCTGCTGTTCCAGTTGTGGCACAGCACAATACATAAAACTGCTCCATGGCAACAGCCAACTGCCATAACGATGGTAATAATGCACGCCCTGTTCATCACATCTGAGAAAGTGCCTGGGCTCTGCCAGCTTGGCAAAACCCAGAAATACGGCCATTAAAGCGCCAATGTATGCCAACGCCAGCCATAGAGTAAACTGCCCGGCAAACAACACAGTAAAGACGACCAGGCCCAGCAAGGCCCCAAGCCCCGACAATAATAAACGGGCGCCGCCCTGATGACTCGACTGACTCACTAAAATAGGTTCCATCTCCCCCCCTGGCACTGGTTCATTCTGGCCTTAGCGCCTTTAAACTCTCTGTACAGCAGCAACTGTTATACTGGATCAGGACAAAGTAGTCCGGAATACGACCAACGCCGCGGTGATTGCGATAACAGATCATCTGTTTCACCATTTAAAACATACAATACACTTAAAGAGTTTTCATGCAGTAAACGGAGTCCTTGTGACAAAAATTCATTCTCGTTTGATCTGGGTTATCTTGATCGCCCTGGCAGTATTCCTTGGCTACCTATACTGGCAGCAACAACAAAGCCCAACAGCTGGCAGAGGCGCTGGAGCGCCTGTCGCAGTCAGTACCGCCAAGGTCTCCGTTAAACCTATGATCCGCCAGATTACCTCACTAGGCAGCGGTATAGCTAATAACTCGGTGCAAATTGTCGCTCCCGCCAGTGATTTCCTGATTGAATTGAATATTCAGGAAGGTAAACAAGTTAAAGCAGGTGAAGTTATTGCCCGCCTGAATAATGTACAACAGCTGGCCAGGGTAACCGAATTGTCTGCGGTACTGACCGATCAGCGCCGCCAGCTCGACAGATTACAAAATCTGGCTACTACCCAGGCAACAGCTCAATCATTGCTGGACGAGCAGCAAACCCGGGTCAATACCACCCTGGCACAACTGGATATTGCCAAAGCTCAGCTAAATGAACTGACTATTCGCGCCCCGTTTGATGGTTATCTCGGGCTACGTCAGGTTAGCCAGGGTGCGTTTGTAAATGCGGGTACAGTATTAACCACTCTCGACGATTTAAATACCCTGAAAGTAGAGTTCAGTGTCGCTGAACATTATCTGGCTGACATTAAGCGGGGTATGCCGGTAAATGTTACCAACGTAGCCTATGGCGATGTCGATTTTAAAGGCGAAGTCAGTGCAATTGATACCCGGCTTGACCCTATTACCCGTTCAATCAGAGTGCACGCGACACTGGATAACAGCGACTTACGTTTGCGACCCGGTATGCTGCTCAATGTTAAAGTTGAGCTGGCAAACATTCCTGCGTTGCAAATCTCAGAGCGGGCGTTAATACCACAACAAAATAAACAGTTTGTGTTCGTGGTAAATAGTGATAACACGGTTAACCGGCGTGAAATTGCAGTTGGCCAGCGCATCCCGGGCTGGGTTGAAGTTACCTCAGGGCTGGAAGCAGGCGAGGAAATCGTGGTCGAAGGTATTCAGAAACTGCGGCCGGGTCTGGTTATCAACCGAGTCGGAGCACGATAATGCTGTTATCAGATTTATCGGTAAAACGGCCGGTTTTTGCCACCGTTGTCAATTTGTTGCTGGTAGTATTCGGTATTGTTTGCTTTACCATGCTACCACTGCGTGAATTCCCTGACATAGATTCTCCGATTGTCAGCATCAATACTAATTACCCGGGCGCCTCGGCAGAAATTGTTGAAACCAAGATTACTCAGTTGCTGGAAGACAGGATCAGCGGCGTTGAAGGCATCAAAAGTATTAATTCTAACAGCCGCAACGGCCGCTCCAGTATTACCATCGAATTTAATGTCGAACGTGATATCGACTCAGCCGCCAATGATGTCAGAGACCGGGTATCCCGGGCCTTAAATAATCTGCCTGACCAGGCCGACCCGCCTGAAGTATCCAAAGCCAATGCCGACGAGGATACTATCGCCTGGTTTGTACTGAACAGCGAAAACATGTCTACCCTGGAACTGACTGACTACGCCAACCGCTATATTGTAGAGCGCTTTTCCGTGGTTGATGGTGTGGCACGCATCCAGTTAGGTGGCTCACGCGATTATGCTATGCGGGTTTGGTTAGATCGGGATGCGATGGCAGCCCGTGGCGTTACCGTGCAGGATATTGAAAGTGTGCTGCGGAACGAAAACGTCGAGTTGCCAGCCGGCAATATTAAATCATTCGATCGTGATTTCACGGTGCGGGTGATCCGCACTTACAAAACCGAGCAGGACTTCCGGCGTTTGGTAATTAAAAGGGGTGACAACAACTACCTGGTTCGTCTCGGTGAGATAGCAGACGTGATGCTAACGTCTGAAGATGAAGAAAGCGAGTTTCGTGGCGATGGCAAAAACTTGCTAGGCATTGGCATTATTAAGCAGTCCAAGGCCAACACCCTGGAAGTAGTTAAAAGCGCCCGGGCAGAAATGGAACGAATTAAAGCGCAGCTACCTCAGGGTACCACCATTGAACCCGGGTATGATTCGTCATTGTTTATTTCTGAGTCGATAAAAGAAGTTTACAACACGCTTGGGATTGCCATGGGAATGGTCGTGCTGGTTATTTTCCTGTTTCTGGGCAATATCAGGGCAACCTTTATTCCTGCTATTACGGTACCGGTAGCACTTGTTGCAGCAGTTACCGTATTGTTTGCACTGGATTTCTCAATAAACCTGCTTACTCTGCTGGCAATGGTACTGGCGATTGGTCTGGTAGTTGATGATTCTATAGTGGTACTGGAAAATATTTACCGGCGGATTGAAACCGGAGAGGCGCCGCTGTTGGCGGCCTACCGCGGTGCCAGAGAAGTGGGCTTCGCGGTTATTGCTACAACTCTGGTGTTAATATCGGTGTTTGTGCCCCTGGTGTTTATGCAGGGGCAACTGGGAAAACTGTTTACTGAATTTGCGTTGGCTATTGCCGCAGCGGTTGCGTTCTCCAGTGTCACCGCTCTGACGCTGTCGCCAATGTTATGCAGCAAACTGTTGCAGCACCGTAAGCGCGAATCAAAACTCGGTCAGGCATTACATCGTGGCTTCGCCAGGCTTGAAAATGGCTATCGCAATCAACTTAATATTGTTACCCAGACCCGCTGGCCGGTATTGGCTGTGGTAGCACTTTGCTTTGTCGCCAGCTACCAGCTGGTTAAAATGCTGCCTTCCGAGCTTGCTCCTACTGAAGATCGTGGCACTTTCTTTATTTCGATGACACCAGCAGAAGGCGCCAGTTATCAGAGTAACAGCCGCAACATGCGGTTAATTGAAGATATTCTGATGCCTTATTATGAAAACGGTGAGTTTAACCGGCTATTGATCCGGGTTCCTGGCTGGGGTGGTAGCGGCGGCATTGCTATTGTTGGCGCAGAAAACTGGAATAATGGTAAAAGACGCACTGCTGAACTGATGCCGGAAGTGGCCGCTAAAATAAATGAATTACCTGACGTGCGCGCCTTTACCTTTATGCGCAGTGGTCTGGGTGGAGGCGGCGGTGGCAGCCGGCCGGTACAATTTGTGCTGCAGGGCAATACCTATGAAGAACTGGCCCGCTGGCGGGACATCGTGATAAATAAAGCCAGTGCGAATCCCGGCCTGCTGATGCTGGACCACGATTACAAAGAGACGGTGCCACAAGTATTGGTAGAGATTAATACTGAACGGGCCGGTGATCTTGGCATCTCTGTTGGCGCGATAGGCCGGGCGCTGGAAGCGATGCTCGGTGGCAGACGGGTGACCACCTTTTTAGATCGGGGCCGCGAATACGATGTTATTCTGGAAGGCTGGGATGATGATTTCCAGGCACCCGGTACCATCAAAGACGTATTTATCCGTTCAGACAGCAGCGGTCAGCTAATTCCGCTGGATAACCTTGTTATCCTGCGTGAGGAGGCGACAGCGGCGGCATTGAACCGCTACAACCGTATGCGCTCAATTACTATTTCTGCCAGTCTGGCACCGGGTTACAGCCTGGGTGAAGCACTGGAATACCTGGAAACCATAGTACAGACTGAAATTCAGGATACAGTGGGTATCGACTACAAAGGCGAGTCACAGCTGTTTCAGGAAAGTGGCGAATCAACCTTACTCGTTTTTATGCTGGCGCTGGTGATTACTTACCTGGTTCTGGCTGCACAGTTTGAAAGCTTTATCCACCCGCTGGTTATTATGATCACGGTACCGTTGGGTCTGGTAGGTGCATTATCTGGTTTATACTTTTTTGATATGTCACTGAATATCTACAGCCAGATTGGCCTGGTAATGCTGATTGGACTGGTCGCTAAAAACGGCATTCTTATCGTCGAATTTGCTAACCAGCTGCGCGATGCAGGAGTAGCGTTTGAGGAAGCAGTGCGTCGGGCAGCAATTCAGCGTCTGCGGCCGATAACCATGACATGTTTTACCACTATTATGAGCAGCTTGCCGTTAATTATTGCTACCGGCCCGGGTTCAGAAAGCCGGATGGTAATAGGTATGGTAATTTTCTGCGGAGTTGCCTTAGCCACGCTGCTCACATTGTATGTGGTACCAGTAACTTACATTGCCATAGCACGCAATACCGGTTCACCAAGGGCACTTAGTCAGCAATTAGCTCGGTTGGAGCAGCAGTCTCCTGACGAGCACGCTGCTGATGAGGTCGTGCCTAAATAGGCATTGCTTCAGGCAGCACCACCCAATGAAGTTAACTTAGAACGGCAAAATTGTACCATCCCAGTTCAGTAGCTTACCGCTGAGCTGGGGGGTTAACTTTGCCGCTACCTCTGCCAGGCGGTCAGCGGTGGCCGCTGCAGATTGCAGCTGCCCGGCAGGCACGTTTGCCTGAAACGGCGCAGACAGTGCAGTGTCGGTGGTGCCCGGATGCAAACTAACCAGGGTTGCCGTTTTATTGTAACGGCCTAGCTCAATACCAGTGGTTTTAACCAGCATATTCACCGCAGCTTTGCCTGCCCGGTAGCTATACCAGCCGCCCAGCTCGTTATCCGTTATGCTGCCCACTTTAGCGCTAAGCACAAGTATTTTAACGTCAGGTTGTTTAGTCAGATAGCCAAAAAGTGCTTTTAAATACATAGCGGGTTGCCATACGTTAATAGCAAAACTTTTCTGCATCTGGTCAGCTGTCAGCTGCCTTAACGTTTTCTCGGGGCCATGTTGATTATCATGCAGCCAGCCCTGACAAATAAAAATGATACTTGGCTGCAAAGTTATTGCTTCTGCAACCGCCTGATTCACCATGCTCTCTGCCACATCGCCTGCCGCTGTGGTCGCAAGCTGTAACCAGTTCAGTGCCGGCTGCGCTAATGCAGCCGGACAACTACTGCGGCTAATTGCCTGCACCTGATGTCCCAATGCTAGATAGTGCTGCACCAGCCCCAGGCCGATACCACTGCCGGCACCAATAATTAAAACCTGTTCAGACATCTGCCGATACCTCTCTAGCTGCAGCAACGCCGCTTAAATATGCATTCTCAACCCGCCCTCCCAGCATCCAGTCGCCGGCAAAGGCCAGCTTTAGGCCCGCGTGATAATCGGGCTTAATTTGGCTGACAGCAGGATTAATCTGGGCGTATAGCCAGCGATGCGTCGTCGCATTACTGACAGTAAAGGTCTGCTGAAAAATCAGTTCCATCTCAGCTTTGGCAAGCGCAACCAGCTCTTGCGGTTCAGCTCTTAAGTGCACGGCTGTAGATTGCGCACTAAAATGTACCAGCCAGTTATCAGCTTTATTCACCCTGCCGGGCTTACTGTTTTGCCGGGCCAGCCAGCTAAGATTGCCTTCTTTTACAAAAATGGCGTCAGCTGCGGTTGCTATCGGCGCGGCCAATTGCAAACTCACTGCCCAGCAAGGCAGTAATACCTGGGGCTGTAATTGAGTAATTAATTGATGAATATCACTATAACCCGGCTCAGCAGGCATAAAGGTTGTCGCCAGCAAAGTTTGCAGCTGTACTGGTGGTAGCGTCAATATCAGGGCCTGATACGGGCCAAAACTGTTATTGTGTTGGTCAAACAAATACCAGCCGGCTGCCTCAGTTTGAGTTTGTAAGCCCGACGAAACGAAACGTAGCCGGCTTATCCGACAGTTCAGATGCACTGACTGGCCGGCAAGCAAGGCTTTTACCGGTGTGTGCATAGAAGGATTACCAATAAAACGGGAGGTGGTATCCGCCGACGCAGTCAGGCGGCCAAGCTCGTACTTATAGCAATCTGCTGGCCAGCACGTCACAACTTCTGTTGCCAGCCACTGTTCAACCTGTTGTTTAAAAAGCGGCGTGCGGGCAGTAAAATATTGTGCACCTAAATCAAGATAGCCGTGTTCCTGACGTTTAGAGCTCATCCTGCCACCAACAGCACGGCTTTTATCAAACACCTCAACAGAAAAGCCCATCGCCCTGAGGGTACTGGCGGCGGCAGCACCTGCCATACCGGCTCCAACTACTGCCACTGTCATAAAAGCAACCTTGATTAGCAAACCACAATAACCTTTACTACGTTATGCTTTAAACAGTCGATCTGTCAGAACATCGTCAAACTTTCATTAACATTGACCATCAGACAGACTAACAACCCTATCGGAGTAACAATGAGCAATGAAATCGCCACTTTTGGCGCCGGCTGTTTCTGGTGTCTTGAATCAGCACTGAACCAACTTAAAGGGGTGGATAAGGCACTCAGTGGTTATATGGGCGGCCAGACAGCTAACCCGGATTATCGCAGCATCTGTACCGGCACCACCGGCCATGCTGAAGTGGTACAGGTAAGCTTTAACCCGGATATAATCAGTTTTAAACAGTTATGTCAGATATTTTTTGCGTTGCATGATCCCACCCAGCTTAATCGGCAGGGCAACGACATTGGTACTCAGTATCGCTCTGTTGTGTTCTTTCATAGTGAACAGCAAGCGGCAATAGTCCGAGACCTGATTGATGAGTTAACCACCGGAAACATGTTTGATAAGCCTATTGTGACAGAGCTAAGCCCGGCCAGCACGTTTTATGTCGCCGAAGACTATCATCAGGGATATTTTTTGCAAAATCCGCAACAAGGCTATTGTCAGTTTATTGTTGCGCCGAAGATGGCAAAGTTTCGGCAGCTTTTCAGCAGCCTGTTGCGATAAAAAAACCGCCAACCTGCTTACGCTCTGGTTGGCGGTTTTTTATCAGGCACTGTAATTATGCTTTTTAGCTTTTGAGAACAGTCGCGACC
Source organism: Arsukibacterium indicum (assembly GCF_019100565.1). Lineage (GTDB taxonomy): Bacteria > Pseudomonadota > Gammaproteobacteria > Enterobacterales > Alteromonadaceae > Alishewanella > Alishewanella indicum. The sequence continues at coordinate 525,906 of NZ_JAHRID010000002.1, forward strand.
GATTTCGCAAAATAATCGATATTGCTATGATTTAAACCAGCAATACTTACCCGGCTTGAACCCACCATGTAAATACTGAACTCCGCTTTTAAACGGTCAATTTGTGCTCTATTAATCCCAAGGAAGCTGAACATACCATGCTGACGGGTAATAAAGCTAAAATCGTCTGTTACGCCTTCTGCCGCTAATTTATCAATAATCAGCTGCCGGTAGTCATTTATCCGGTTGCGCATTTCAGCCAGTTCCTGATGCCATAAGGCAGTCAGCTCCTTGCTGTCGAGAATATGGCTGACAATTATTGCACCGTGTGCCGGCGGCATTGAATAAATACTGCGCACGACACTTAGCAGATTAACCCGGGCAATTTCAGCCACCTTACTGTTTTCGGTCACGATGCTTACCGCACCGATCCGTTCCCGATACAAGCCAAAGTTTTTTGAGCAAGAACTGCATAGCAGCAGCTCAGGCACATTATCCGCCAGATAGCGTAAACCTGCAGCATCTTCATCCAGGCCGGTTCCAAAGCCCTGATAGGCCATATCAACCAGAGGAGTAAAGCCCCGTTCTCTGGCAATAGCAGTAAAACGCTGCCACTGCTCAAAATTTAAATCCATACCGCTGGGGTTGTGGCAGCAGGCATGGACCAGCACCACGTCACCAGCCGGAATATTATTTAAATCAGCAAACATTTGCTCGCTTTGCAGGCCTTTAGTCTCGTAATCGTAATAAGCGTATTCTTTAACCTTCAGGCCTGCTGCCTGGAACAGCGAAATATGGTTAGCCCAGGTTGGTGTCGTCACCCAGATAGTGGCGCTCGGGTTTGCCCGTTTAATAAACTCCGCCGCAACCCGCAGTGCCCCGGTGCCACCTGGCGTATGCGCTGTGGTCACCCGATTGGCCAGTAACACCTGATGGGCCTGGCCAAATGCCAGTTTTTCAATATGGCTGTTAAATGTCAGATCGCCCGCCATACCGATATAGGTTTTGCTGTCTTCCTGTTTTAAGCGCAGCGCTTCCGCTTCTTTGACACATTTAAGTACCGCGGTATGACCCTGCTCGTCTTTATAGACACCTACCCCAAGATCAACTTTGTTTGGGTTAAGATCTGCTTTATATTCGGCCATCAGGCCCAGAATAGGATCAGTGGCAACCGTTTGTAACTGAGAAAACATATGGTTCTACCTGGTTAAAATGTTCTGTAAAAGTAAGCTGCCCGCTTACTTGCTCGGGTAATTTGCTAAGGTAAATTGTTGTGATAAATAGTTATGGTAAATAATCCGGCACTACCATACAAACCGCCACCAGTAACGCCATGGCAGCAGGTGTAAAGATGGCTTGCTGAAAATGTTCAGCGTCAACAATACCAGCTATTTTGCCTGATTGGTCAAACAGAGGCAAACAGGCTTCAGCCTGTACTTTCGGATCGCAGGTATAATACTCGCCACCCGCCGCCAAATAAGCTGGCACACTGTTAATCACCCGGGCCCGACCTGACAAACCAACCGTGCTGTTATTACTGATTTTGGCAAATTCGCTGGTAAGCGGAAATTCGGCCCGCGACGGTGCGCCATAATAAGCCAGTTTAACCAGTACCGGCTCAGCTGTCATGTTAATACGGGCCTGATAAATACCAAACCAGTCCTGTGCACTGTGCTGTTGGTAATAATCGGCAATGGCACTTAACTTACTTAGCGCAAGCTGGTTGGCCGGCGTTTGACCGCCCAGAATGGGGAGCAATGAATACGGCTCAGCAGCCAGCTGCCCGAATAAACTGCAGGCACCGCCCTCACCCAGCTCCGGCACCTGAAACTGCCAACGCACAGAGCCGTCCGCAGTTTTAAGATAGTCTGTTAAGGCCTGACGCTCCCGCTCAATATCGGCGCTGATATCACCGTATTCATCCAGCAAACCACTTCGTTGTAAATATTCATATGCCTGCATACTTCACCGGGCTATAGCCATCCAGATTTCCAAAATACGCGCTATTTTAGCAGAAGCGTTTGAAAAGCCAAGCCAGCCAGAGAAAAACTTGCTGGTATCGCTTTGGCTCGGTAAGCTGACGCAATTGTTAGCTTACCCTGATTGTTACGGTAAACCTTATGGCACAAAAAATTTCCCTCGCCGACTGGCAGCAACAGCTGGGTCGCTCTGAAACTGAACCGAAAACTAGAGCTGCCGATAGCCAGCCCACCGATAACGCGGCTCTGGTATACAGTACAGCAAGCGGAAAGGTTGCCGTACAAAAAAGCGCTGATGTTGGCGGTACTGCTTTTGCGGATGGAGCAATAAGGCTGCGCCGGGAGAAAAAAGGCCGTGGCGGTAAAACAGTACTGACGATCAGCGGTATTGCCAGGCCGGCAGCTGAACTTACCGATATATGCAGCGCGCTAAAGAAAAAGTGCGCCTGCGGTGGTGCCGTAAAAGACGGTATTATTGAAATTCAGGCCGATAAAAGGCAACTCATCGAGCAGCATTTAACTCAACTCGGCTTTAACGTGAAATGGGCCGGTGGTTAAAACAGAACCGGCGTTAGCCAGCATTAGATACAGGAATTACTATGCAACAATTATCACCAGCCGATCTGCATATCTTACTGGTTGAGCCATCAGATACTCAACGAAAAATTATCAGCCACCACCTTAAACAGGAGCAGGTTCAGCACATTAGTGAAGCAAATACAGTCAATGCCGCCTTCTTAAAGCTGAATGAGCATCAGCCCGACTTAATCGCCTGTGCCTTGCATTTTGCAGATGGCACCGCTCTTGATTTACTGCAGAAGATTAAGCAAATTCCTAAATTAGCCGAAATTCCGTTTATGCTGGTATCCAGTGAAACTCGCAAAGCAACCCTGGAAGAATTTAAGCAATCCGGAGTTGTAGCGATCCTACCCAAACCCTTTACTACTGCTCATTTGGGTAAGGCATTAAACGCGGCCATCGATTTGTTAAGCCCCAGCGAGCTGGAACTGTCATTGTTTGATGTGCATGACATTCGGGTATTGGTGGTGGATGACAGCAGGTTGGCTCGCAATCATATAAAACGGGTGCTAAGCAACCTGGGCATTCAGCATCTGACCGAAGCAGAAGATGGCCGCGAAGCTATAGCCATTTTAAAACAGCAGATGTTTGATCTGGTGGTTACTGACTATAACATGCCCGAGGTAAACGGCCGCGAACTAACCCAGTACATCAGGGAAAACAGCCAGCAATCACATATTCCGGTGTTAATGGTAACCAGTGAAGCTAATGACACTCATTTAAGCAACATTGCTCAGTCAGGCGTTAACGCCATGTGCGATAAACCATTTGAACCTGAACTGGTAAAGGCACTGCTGTTTAAATTGCTGGAACAGTAGAGCAGGCAAGCTAAACTGGCAGCTTAAGCTGCCAGTTTATGACGGTTATTGACGATTATAATCCTTACCAAACACCTTATTAAAATAGCTATCAGCCTTCCACATGGGCCGCTGAGGGTTATTAGCGATTTCCAGGGCAATATTAAAATTAATATCGGCAAATACGGCACCGGCATCATACCTGATTGGACCGTACTCTTTGCTTAAACTGGCAATATCATCTGATGGCTTGTGGTAATGATTAGCAAAAAAGCTGCCCCAGATTTTCGCGCCATCCTGCTTAGGATCTTTTGAGGTAAATCCTGTCATTAAAAACACCGCAGGCACCCCTTGTTTCACCAGGGTGAAATGATCTGAACGGGTAAATATCGCCTGCTCTGGCATCGGATCAGCACTTAACGCAATGCCTTCTTTGCCGGCAGCACTGGCAACAATGTATCCCAGCGTAGAATGGTTTGCCCCAAAGGCGATTAAATCGGCGAACGGATACAATAGCACCGGCATATCCAGATTAACATTGGCAACCAGACTTGCTATCGGCCGGGTTGGGTTATTGGCGAAATAATCTGCCCCTAACAAGCCTTTTTCTTCGGCAGTAACCACCACAAACAGCACAGAACGTGCTGGTTTCACTTTAAGCTCACTGAACATGCGTGCCGTTTCAAGTAAAATGGCCATACCGGCGGCATTGTCCATCGCGCCGTTATTTATTTTGTCTTTTGAGCGTAAGTCATTGCTAAAACCAATATGATCTGAGTGCGCAGTAATCACCACATACTCATCCCGCAGCTTTGGATCGCTGCCCTCCAGCATGGCAATGACATTAGGGCTGCTGATTTGCTGATGGGTACTGCTGCCACTTAAACTGGCCTCACTGCTCAAGGCAAAACCACGTGGCTGCTCACCGGCCTCAAGCATCGCGAATATCTCTGCCAGACTCTGTTGTTCCTGCTCAAATAAGCGGGCAGCAGCCTCAGGGTGCAGATAGGCTCCTGCCTGTAACCGGTTGTCAGTTGCTCCAGGCTCACCGGCTGCATTTAACCAGGCAAGGCGTGGGGTATTAAGATACAGCAGGCTATTAGCGTAGGGTCTGGTTTTTTCCTGCTGTGGGGTATGAATAGTTATAACACCAATAGCACCGCGCTCTGCAGCCAGCTTACCTTTAATGCTGCCCAGGTAAGCCCGCTCCTCGCTTGGCAATGAAGCCGGTAACCCCGCCAGTTGCACAACAATTTTGCCACTGACATCAAGCCCGGCGTAATCATCCAAAGCAAACTCTTCGGACACCAGGCCATAACCGACAAACACTAAAGGAGCAGTAACAGCAACCTCAGTCTGGTTAACTGAAGCACCACTGAAAAACTGCTGCGGATAACTGAGCTGCCACTCGCTGTCGCCCTGACGAAAACTCAGTTTAACACTCTCCTGCTCGACCCGGGCCGAACGTAGTGGTACCTGCTGAAAATAACTGTTGTTATCCCCTGCCGGCGCTAAACCCAGCGCCTTAAACTGGCTGGCGATGTAATTAGACGCAATCTGATGGCCACGGCTACCAGTATCACGCCCTTCCAGCTCGTCGCTGGCTAAAAATTGCAGGTGAGCTTCAATCGCTGCAGGACGGGCACTAAGCTGTTGCTCTGACGAATCATTAGTGCCCGAGCAGGCGCCTAATAGCAGCGCCAATGTGACGCCACTGCATAATTTATAAAACATGGATTCTCCACAAATAAAAGTGCCAGCGTTCACTGGCACCGGTGTTCAAATACTCTGGAATTACTCAGCACTGTTATAACGCTGCTTAAACCGTTCGTGCAGTTGTTTATGGTGATTAGTTAAATCAACTTCACGGCCATCAATCCATAAATGTTCAATTTTATGGCCACGATAGTCAAAAATATCACCATCAGACACCACCAGACTGGCGCTTTTACCCACTTCAATACTACCCAGGCTATCCGAGACTCCGGCAATGGCGGCAGCATCCAGGGTCAGCGCCCGTAACGCATCTGCGGTACTTAAGCCATAACGGGTAACGTGACCGGCAGCAAATACCAGATTACGGGTGTCCCAGAAGCCATCTAACGACAATGCGATTCTCACTCCTGCCTGACGCAGCTGACCTGGCACCGAGAAGGCCTGATCATAAGCTTCATCACCACGTGTTGGCAGGCCATATGGGGCGGTATAGATTACGTCCACTTTAGCTTTTGCAAGCTCATCAGCTAACCGCCAGCTGTCCCGGCCACCAACAATGACCAGCCGCACCTGATACTTATCAGCCAGCTGCATAGCCTGGCGGATTTGCCGCGGGTCGTCGGCATGGACAAACAATGGCAATTCGCCGGCAAAAAAAGTCAGCATGGCATGCCAGCGCGAGTCTTTACCGCTATTTAAACCCGCTTGCTCAGCCAGGTAATAGGCGTGCGCCTGCTCAAAATACCGGTGCAGCTCGGCCAGTTGCTTTTGCTGGTTTTCCCGTTGTTTCTCCGCGCTATCTCGTACCCACCAGCCATTCTGAATACTCATCCGGGGCCAGTTAACGTGCAAGCCGACATTGGCCTGTACCGTTGCATCCTGCCAGTTCCAGGCATCCAGCTGCATCAGTGCTGATCTACCGGTTAGCATGGCGCCATCCGGATAAATCAGGCTGTGACTAAAACCATTGCTGCGAATAGTCGGGATCACCACAGAATCGGCATTATAAGCAATCTGTACCTGTAAATCCGGGTTAGTAGAGCTGGTTTCGCGGTCATCGCGGGTTGCCCTTACTGCTTCAACCTCAATCAGTCCAAGTTGGTTAATCAACGCGATTAAACCCGGATAAAGGTGTTTGCCGGTTAAATCCAGCTGCCTGGCATCAGCCGGCACTGCTAAATTGGCTCCGATCGCCGCTATTTTGCCATCAACCAGCAATACATCCTGCTTTACTGGCGCAGCACTAACACTATGTACCATGGCATTTTGCAGCAACAATGGCTGTTGCTGTTTACTGCCGGGTACCGGGTTTACTGCAGCTGCTGTTGATGAGAGCAGTGCCGATGCCAGTATCGAGGTTACAGCTGTTGCCAGCATAACTATTTTGCTTAATTTGTTCATCGCTAATGCTACTCCCTAGTGCTGCAGATACTGATGGTTTTGACTATGAGCATGGCCGGTATGATCTTCATGCCCGCCAAACCGCAGTTGCAACCAGTCGGCGTTATCTTCACAGTGCCAGATCGGATCGTCCTGCTTATACGCATTCTCGACGCCGTTACGGGCAGAATCACCCGCCGTCAGCACTTTCTGGATTAGCTGCTGCTTCTCGGTGTCCTGGGCAGCACGCAATGTTAGATCTTCCTTACGATCAAAATATCGGGCCCCGGCAATCCAGGTTTGTTGCACCTGGGCATATACTGATAACGGATGGCCATCCCAAAGCACCAGATCAGCTTGCTTGCCTTCAGCCAGCGACCCGACTTTGTCGTCAATTTTTAACTGTTTCGCCGGATTAATTGTTACCATCTTCAGGGCTTCATGTTCATCCATACCGCAATACATCGTCGATTTGGCAGCTTCCTGATTTAACCGGCGCAGCAAGCCTGGATCATCAGAGTTAACACTGACCAGCAGTCCCTGTTCATGCATCAGGCAGGTATTGGTTGGAATGGCATCATTTACTTCCATCTTAAAGCCCCACCAATCAGCAAAGGTAGAGACACTGGCACCATGCTTCTGCATTTCAGTCGCCACTTTGTAACCTTCCAGAATATGGGTAAACGTCTGAATGTTGAAACCCATTTCCTCAGCCACTTCAATCAGCATTAAAATCTCAGAGGCGACATAAGAGTGGGTATGGATGTGCCGCTTACCGTCAATAATTTCAACCAGGGTATCTAACTGATAATCACGCCGCGGCGCCTGAACCTTGTCTTGCTGACGTTTGGACAGCTTGTTGTAGGCCTGCCAGCTGGCCTGATACTCTTTCGCTGCCTGGAAATTGTCACGGATAAAGGTATCCACACCAATGCGGCTTTGCGGATAGCGGCTGGTAAACTCACTGCCCCAGTTTGATTGCTTAACGTTTTCACCCAGGGCAAACTTTATGCTGCCAGGGGCACCGGCAAACTTCATACCTTCAGCAGACTCCCCCCAGCGCAGGCTGATTATCTGCGCCTTGCCGCCGATTGGGTTAGCACTACCGTGCAGCAACTGTACCGTTGTTACGCCACCGGCCAGACCGCGGTAGATATTGATATCATCCGGATTAACCACATCACCAATATGCACTTCAGCCGTGTTGGCATGGCTGCCTTCATTCACACCCTGTTCTGTTGCAATATGAGAGTGCTCGTCAATAATACCCGGGGTAACATGGATATCCGTACCATCTATAACCATATAACCGCGCGGCGTGGTTAATTGCTGACCAATCCGGTTTATTTTACCGTCCCGGACAATAATGTCGGTGTTTTGCAGTACACCTTGCTCAGTTGCCGTCCAGAGCGTGGCATTTTTAATATGCAGGTTTTGCTGCTGTGGCAGTTCAGCCCGGCCAAAGGCCCGGTTCGGGTAAGTTTGCTTTGACAACATCGGCGCAGGCATTTTCCCGGCTTCCGGCGCGGCAGTTGGTGCTGCAGTCCGTTCGATGCTTACGGCCAGTTCAGTGCCATCAGCTTGCTGCCAGCGCCCTGCCAGAGTACTTCCTTGCAACACACCGCTAAATTGAGCTACCTCAGTAGCGCCGGTCAGCTTCTGCAAGGGAGCACTGAACTGCAGATTACTACCTTGCACCAGCAAATGCTTCAACTCCACTTTCTTGTCAGTATCGTCAGCGAGTTTTAGTTCGCCTTTTAATTTCGGCGCGTGGCCAGTTAACGTCAACTCAAAACTGTTGCCGGCAACGTTTAACGGATAATTACCGGCAAACTGCGGTGCTGTAAGAGGCGCAAACTCTTTTAGCTGGCCCCGTAACCAGGCTGCAACGATTTCACCGTCTGCAAATAAATCGCCACGGCTGACGACGATATCAGCCTGATAACCTCCGGCAATCTTACCCAGCTGCTGTTCAAGGCCCAGCATGCTGGCCGGCACAGTTGTCAGGGCCGCCAGCGCCTGTTGCTGGCTCAGGCCATGCTTAACAGCACTGCGCAGGTTGGGAATAAAATCTTCTTTTTTCTTCAGGCCATGACTGGTCAGGGCGAAACGTACTCCGGCTTCTGCCAGCACTGCCGGATTAGATGGCGCCCGCTCCCAGTGGCGTAAGTCAGCCAGGTTCACATCAAGTTGCTGGTCTGGCAGCGTCACGTCTGGTGCGGCGGGGAAATTCAGTGGCAACACCAGGGTACGGCCACTGTCTTTCACTTCGGTCAGCCGGTTGTATTCATGGCCTGAACCTAAAATAGCAGCATTACTGATATTAAATTCTGCCAGTAATTTATCGGCTCTTAATAACGCCCGCTCATCGCTGGTTTCAAACAGCACGCCCTGTTTGGGGGCATCCGCCACACCAGACAGTGCGGCATTATACTCGACACCGCCACTGACGAAGCGGAAATCCTGTTTGCTTTGGGCGGCCTGATACCAGTAGGCATCAGCAAATGTCTGACGGATCAGAGCAATACTGCCCATCAGTGATGATGGGTAGCTTTGTTTGGAACTGCCTTTACTGAACGACATAAAATGCTGACTGTCAGCTTTGAGGATAAGATCGTTCGGCAGGCCCCCGGCCAGCGATGCAACAAAGCCGGTACCACGAAAAATACCGTCATGGCGCGCAGCCTGTACCACGGTAAAACCTTGCTTTAAAAACTCATCTGCCGCTTTAGCATCGGGCTTAAACTTGTCTGCCCAGCGCTGCTCAGCATGAATAGCAGCATTAGCTGCATTACCACCAACCCGCTCATTTTCATATACGGGTTTACCGCCAAAACTAAATGCTTCGGCCTTGCCTGCTTCCGGCACACCATACTGGGTGTAGGGATCGATAAAACCAGGGTATAAATGGTAGCCAGTCAAATCAATGCTCTGGTAGCCAGCGGGTACCTTAATGTTGCTGCTGACAGATTCTATTTTACCGTCGCGGATTAATACCATTGCAGATGGCAGGGTTTTTCCCGGCTCGGTCACGACAGTAGCGTTAATCAGCGCAAGCAGATTTGGCGTTTTATCACGGATCCCAAGTTGCGGTGAGGTCTGGTCGGCAATACTACCTGTGCAAAAAGCACCAAGCAGAGCCATGCTGAACATGGACAAGCGAGCTGGTGTCATAACTGTTTCCTGATTTTAATATATGATTTTATTATATTTTAGCTGTTAACCGTGTAATTCAGCTGGCTAAGCTCCTGCTCAGGTAATGGCATGCTGTAAAAGTAGCCCTGTACTTCAAAGCATCCATTGTTACGCAGGAATTCTACCTGTTGGGCGGTTTCTACCCCTTCTGCCACCACACGCAGATTCATTTTCTGGGCCATGGCGATAATAGCAGCAACAATATCCATGTCGTTGCGATCCTCCGGGATATCTTTAACGAAAGACCGGTCTATTTTAAGTTCATCAACCGGAAAACGTTTCAGATAACTTAACGATGAATAGCCTGTACCAAAGTCGTCGATAGATAAAGAGACACCGAGGCGCTTTAACTGATTTAACTGGTTAATAGCCGCATCGGTGTCACCCATCAGCATACTTTCAGTAATTTCGAATATCACCGCCCGGGGCTTCACCCCGGTTCGCTTTAATACGCGCTCAACAATCAGCGGCAAATCCTGATCATTAAACTGCCGCACAGACAGGTTGATTGACAAACTGACATCATACCCACGGCTCTGCTGGCGGGCCAGAAAGCGACAGGCCTCCCAGATAATCCATTCGCCTATCTGGACAATCAGCCCGGTGCTTTCTGCTACCGGAATAAATTTTACCGGCGGCACCAATGTATTGTCCGGCCGCAGCCAGCGGATCAGGGTTTCGTAACCGGTGATGGTTTCAGTGCGAATATCCATTTTTGGTTGGAAATACAGTAAAAACTGGTTTTGACGGATCGCTTCGCGTAATTGATTTTCAATTTGCAGCCGTTCATTGGCAGCATCATTTAAGTCCTGACTGAAAAAATGGAAGGTATTTTTGCCACGCGCTTTGGCTTCATACATTGCCAGGTCAGCATGTTTCAGCAGCAGCTCTTCTTCTGACGCATCTTCCGGTGCCACAGTTATGCCAATACTGGCACTTATTGCCACATCATGATTACCTAACTTAACCGGCTCATGAAATGCCTGCTGCAGATTGGCGGCAATCGTTGAAGCCTGATGACGATCTTTTATGCCACTTAAAATAACGGCAAATTCATCGCCTCCTAAGCGGGCAATAGTATCTTCCTCCCTTAAGCGTGCAGTCAGACGCCTGGCGACTTCTTTTAGCAACTCATCGCCTGCGTCATGACCAAGGGTGTCATTAATCCGCTTAAACTCATCCAGATCAAAATACAGCAGCGCAAAGTTGTAATAGCCCCGATGCGACATAGCAATAGCTTTACGCAGCTGGTCGCGGAAATAACTGCGGTTGGCCAGTCCGGTTAAAATATCATAATATGCCAGGTGCTCCATTTGCTTCTGGCTTTGTTTAATAAATGAAATATCCTGCATGGCACAAACATAATTAAGTAAAGTACCAATGTCATCACGGATCGGCGCAACGGCAAGCGATACCCAGAATTGTTTAGCTGGTAATTTCTGGTGTTGCAGTAAAATATCACCCCGCCAATGCTGACGCTCATGCAACGTCTGAGTGATTTCAATACTCAGCTGCTCCATTTCATCTGCCAGCAACATATTAAGTGGCTGATCTACCACACTGCGCTCATCACAACCCAGTAGTTCCGTAAGAAACGGATTAAGATATTCAATATTTAAATGTGGATCAGTCAACAAAATACCCGAGCTGGAAAATGATACGGCTTTGCTTAATTTGCGTGCTGCCCGCTCTGCCTGCTCTTTCTCCGCTATCCGGGCATTTAAGCCGGTAACCAGTTGCGAAATTTCTGCAGACATACCGGTAAACGCCCGGTTTAACATGCCTATCTCATCTTTTTGGTTGTCTAGCTTTACTTGCTGAATATCGCCACGGCTAAGCTTTACCACGGCAGCAGATAACCGGTTTAAGCGCTTTAGTACAAACTGATAGCTAACCAGGTGCAGCAGCGCCGCCAGTGCGATAGCAACCGCAATAAATATGATAACCAGATGGCCGCGGAACTGACTTAATGATGCCATTACCGCGTCTTTGTCCTGATAAACGGCGACCTGCCAGTTTTGGTGCTTCAGGGCAGTTGCTGCAAACAAATATTTTTCGTTGTCCGTTGTACCAGTTTGATCGGCTACTGAGGGTTGTAACGCTTTTGCTATGTGCGGCCGCAGCGCGATATCACGAATTGCTTCGCCGGTTAAAAGTGTATTTGCGGCAACGGTTTTATTAGAATCAGCAGCCGGCGCGGTTATGATGTTACCGGCCGCATCGAATAACAAAGTCTGAGTATGGCGGCTCCAGTAACCAATACTGCTGATATTCCGGGTTACTTCACTTAATGGGATATCAGCAACACTGACTCCGATAAACTGCTCTTTAATATAAACCGGCACGACCACACTCATTACCCATTCCTGCCAGAGAGGATGATAATAGGCTGGTGTCCAGCGGGGCAGTTTGGCCGGATTATTCTGGGGTGTCGCTTCGCGGAAATAAACGTCAGCGGTTAAATCATGTTGCGGTGCCACTTGTTTTACCAAGTCAGCCGGAGCAACCCGGATAAACTGCTGATCAGTAACAAAATAAAAAGCAGAAAACTTTTGCAGCATTAAAGGCGATAATTGCTGCCACAACAGCTGACTGTGACTGAACAAGACAGAACTGTTGCCGATAAGATTGGCCGCCGGGATAACTGCCGCCGAGAAATTGTCCTGTTGAACTACCCGGTTATCGGAGTCAGGACGCGGAATATTATTGCGAGCTCGGGGTTGCTCCGCCAGGTAGCGGCTAATGACCTGACTGGCCAGGATAGCCGTTTTTTCTTTTTCATCCAGCTGCGCGTCCAGCTGACGGGCATAGTTCTTTGCAGTGCGCTGCACTGCGGCCAGTTGCTGTTCAGCAAGTGCCTGTTCCTGCAGCCAAAGTACCGCATAGGCAAACACCAACCCTGCCATTGTTATGGCAATAAACGCAACGACTGAGAATTTAAGTCCCAGTGAATTCATCCCTGTTGGTTTCGTGTTTACATCCTTCAATGAAGCGACCTTGCTATTGTTATAGTAAATTCAGTCTGGTACAACAGACACTAGCTTAGTGCTATTGTAGTTACCTTATCATTATTGCACGCAAAACCAACAAAAGAGAATGAACAAATGAAAAAAGCCCTGTTTGCCGGCGTTGCCGCTCTTGTTATTTCCGCACCATTAACGGCGGCTACTGCCTTTACTGATGCCGCTGACGCTGTTAAGTATCGACAAGCGGCATTTCAGCTTATCAGGCACAACATGGCGGACATTAACGAAATGATAAAAGGTGAGGTCCCCTTTGATGCCAAGCGGGTACAAAAACGCGCTGATGCATTAGTGATGGTAACGACTTTACCGTGGGAAGCGTTTCAGGTTGCCGGCACTGAGCAGGGCGGTGGAGATGCTAAAGCCGATATCTGGCAAAACCTGGCCGACTTTCTTGAGCGTGGCGAGAAACTGGCGGCTGATGCCAGCACTTTACAGGCGGCTGCCCAAACAGGCGACCAGAATGAATTACGCAAGGCGTTTGGCAACTTTGCCCGCAATTGCAAAGCCTGCCACGACAACTATAAAGAATAAGTCCACCCGGCTATAATGCCAGAGCGCTGCCGTTAAAGCAGCGCCAATAGCACCCGCCCCTGCCAGTAGTACATTAACAGCAATAATGCCGCCAGCATTAAGAAGAACCGCCAGCTGGAGCGTAACTCTGGCTGAGCCACACTATTTAGCTCAGCGTTACCGGTAATCATGGTTTTAATTACATTGTCATAACGCCAGCTGTGCCAAAGCGCAAAACCAATATGTACCGTTACCAAAATCAAAATAATATCGATATTAACGGTATGAACAGCAGAGGCAAGGTCTACCCAGCTCCCTGGCAATAAAGCCACCAGCGGGCCGTCATTCATATAACTGTTGTCAAAGGTGGCAAGGCCACTGACTATTTGCAGCATCAGCAACGCCAGTAAGGTAAATATCATATATGAAGACGCCGGATTATGGCCTGCCACAGGTTTTGTATTACGCAGGTAGCCTATCGCAGCTTTGGGTGAGGCAGCAAACTGACTGAACCTGGCGCTCTGGCTACCCCAGATGCCCCAGCCTATCCGGGCAATCAGCAGCGCTGCCAGGCTGTATGCCATTAATTGATGCAGTACAATGTAGCCCTCAGTACCGCTAAACCACAGACCGGCGACCAACAGCACCATTACCCAATGAAAAAACCGGACAGCACCATCCCATACTTTAATTTTTTGCGTCATCTGGTTTGCTCCTGCTATGCTGACTTTTTTGATTTTATGATAGCGGATCAAGATGATGAAAGGAATGAAATGGCTGCTGCTGATAAGCGTGCTGGTGGTTGTTGGAGCAACAGCAGTGGGTTATTTCTGGCTTCGGCTGAGCTTGCCGCAATATCAGGGCGAATACCCGGCGGCCGTTGCCAACCCCGTTAATCTTGATCGTGATGCAAGGGGCTACCTGAGCATTACCGCCGCAGATCGTCCTGATGCAGCCTATGGTATGGGATTTGCTCATGCTCAGGAGCGCTTTTTCCAGATGGATCTGGCCCGGCGAAGTGCGGCCGGCACCCTGGCTGAACTTTTTGGCGAACGGGCCCTGGCTACCGACATTGAAAGGCGGCGCCACCGCTTTGCCGAGCGCGCCGCATCAGCTCTGACAACATTCTCAGCGGATGATCTGCAACTACTGAGTGCATACAGCAGGGGGGTGAACGATGGCCTGGCATCGCTTAGTACTGCGCCTTTTGAATATACCTTACTGGGCAGCGAACCTGATCTTTGGCAGGAAACCGACTCTATACTGGTTATCTACAATATGTATCTGGAACTACAGGGAAAAATGGGCAGGGATGAGTACGCCATGACCATTTTACGCGAATCGATACCAGGCGACTGGTTCAGCTTTTTGCAACAACATAGCAGCGACTGGCAGGCTGCTATTGATGATTCACAAGTCACACCGGTAAGTTTACCGGATAGCCCGTATCCGGAACAATTGCGCACTGCTGGCTCATGCAGTTCATGCCCCCCTAAAGACAGCGCAGATTTAGGTAGCAACAACATGGCCGTAATGGGCCGGCTTACCAGCCATGGCCGTGCCATAGTAGCTAATGATATGCATTTAACAATCAGAGCGCCCGGCACTTGGTATAAGGTGCAACTGAACTGGCGCAATGGTAACGACTGGCAACAGGTAACGGGACTTAGCCTGGCTGGCGCACCGGCTATTGTAGTGGGCAGCAATGGTCATATTGCCTGGGGTTTTACTAACAGCACCGCAGACTGGCATGACTTAATTAAGCTGCAGTTATCTGAGGATGGCAAAACCTATTTGACAGCAGAAGGCTGGCAACCCCTGCAGCACTATTATGAAACAATAAAAGTTAAAGGGTCGAAAGATTACTCTTTGCAATTACAGGAAACGCAGTGGGGGCCCGTTATTAATTATGGTGATAGTACTTTTGCGCTGCGCTGGGTAGCCTATGACAGCAATGCCGTTAACTTTAATTTGCTTAGATTAGAAACCCGGCAAAATACCAGACAGGCGCTGGCGCTTGGCGCAATTACCGGGATTCCCACCCAGAATTTATTGGTCGCTGATAAAGAAGGCAATATTGGCTGGACGCCGCTGGGGCCACTGCCCGGACGGCAGGTTAATGACTGGGATACCGCCCAGGACTGGAGCGATGGTAGCAATTTCTGGTCCGCAAATCTGAGTGCTGAGAACTATCCGCAGATTTATAATCCTCCGTCAGGTGTGCTGTGGACAGCCAATGCCCGCAGTGTCGGTGGCGAAGCTTACCGCTTACTGGGTAACGGTGGCTATGATTTGGGCGCCCGCGGCCAGCAAATACGTGACAGTTTATTAAATCAGGGCCAGCTTGATGAACAGGCACTGCATCAAATTCAGCTCGATAACCGGGCACTGTTTTTACAGCGTTGGCAGCAACTACTATTGGACATTCTGACACCTGACGTGACTGCCGAACACCAGCTGACAGAGTACCGCTTACTACTCAGTCAAAGTGGCCGTTATGCCCAAAGTGATGATATTGGCTATACCCTGGTACAGCAATTCCGTCAGCAAACAATTGAATTTATGTTTGAGCCTTTATCTGTGTTGCTGGAACAGCACGGTAGCCGCAGCGCTTATTTAAAATACTCACTGGAAACGCCGGCCTGGGCAATGTTGCAGGCCCGCCGGCCGGATACCCTGCCACCGGGATTCACTGACTGGTCACAGCTATTGTTGCAAGCAGTACTTGTCAGCAAACAGCAACTGGAACAGCAACACGGCAGCCTGCACGACAGCCGCTGGGGTAAACAAAATCAGGCAAAAATCCGCCATCCGCTGAGCAGTGCAATTCCCATCATTGGTGACTGGTTAAATATGCCGGCTTCTGAGTTTGCCGGGGATCGCCATATGCCGCGGGTTCAACTGCCTTCCTTTGGTCAGTCGCAGCGAATGGTGGTCGCTCCCGGGCAGGAGCAGGATGGTATACTAACCATCCCTGCTGGCCAGTCGGGCCACCCGTTGTCACCATTTTACCGGGCTGATCATCAGTACTGGTTAAACGAAGTGGCACTGCCCTTTTTACCCGGTCCGAAAAAATATCAGTTAAGGTTAGTACCCGCTGCTTGACTTTGGCCATCCAGACGGATTATGGTGCTGGTTATGAAAACATTAAAACGCGCTCTCGGTTTTTTTAGCTTTACCACCCCTTAGGGGAGGTAGCTGGCCGTGCGTGCACAACTGGCAAGAAACCTCCCTTCAACGGGAGGTTTTTTTTTGCCTGAAAATTTTAGCTATTGATTACTTTGCTGCCAGCAGCCCGATAAAAGGAAACATCATGGAACTTGACGATATTCGCCAGGCTATTAGTAGTACCGATCAGCAATTGTTGCAATTGCTGGCAAAACGCCGCGAACTGGCGCTTAAAGTGGCTGAAGCAAAACTAAGCCAGAACAAACCCATTCGTGATCAAAAACGTGAGCAGGAGTTACTGGTTTCACTGATCACCCAGGGCAAAGCACTGGGCATCGATGCTCAATATGTTACGCGTATCTACCACGTAATTATTGAAGACTCGGTGCTGCAGCAACAAGCTAAGGTACAGGGACAACTAAACGGCGAAAATGGCCCCAGCGTGAGGGTCGCGTTCCTCGGCGGCCAGGGTTCATACAGCTACTGGGCGACCCAGAAGTATTTCACCCGCCGGGCGGAGCGGATTATTGAACTTGGTTGCGACAGTTTTAACGAGATCGTGCAGTCGGTAGAAACCGGTCATGCTGATTACGCGCTGTTACCGATTGAAAATACCTCTTCAGGCTCAATTAACGAGGTGTTCGATTTATTACAACATACCCGGCTATCCATTGTCGGTGAGCTTACCCACCCTATCGCCCACTGTTTACTGGGCGTGGCAGGCGCTGAGCTTAGCAAGGTGCGGCAGGTTTGTGCTCACCCTCAGGTTATTGCCCAGTGCAGCCAGTATCTGCTGGGGTTATCAAATGTCAAAATTGATTATTGCGACAGTTCATCTGCGGCCTTTACCAAAGTAAAAGCATTGCAAGACCCCACGGTGATCGCTATTGGCGGTGAGGAAGGTGGTCAGCTTTACGGCCTGCAAGTACTCGCCCGTGATTTAGCCAATCAGAAAGATAATGTCAGCCGCTTTATTGTAGTCGCCCGAAAACCCGTTGCCGTGGCCAAAGCGATACCCGCGAAAACCACCTTTATCATGTATACCGGCCAGCAACCGGGTGCATTAGTTGAAGCCTTACTGGTACTTAAACAACACGGTATCAGCATGGCGAAGCTGGAGTCACGGCCCATTCCGGGTAACCCATGGGAAGAAATGTTCTACGTGGATGTTTTTGCTAATCTGGCAGACTACGCCATGACCCGCGCACTGGAGGAGCTGAATAATATCACCAAATTCGTCAAGGTATTGGGTTGTTACCCCAGCGAAGATATTGAACCCACTCAGGTCAGCGCCAGCTAGCCGTTCGGCATGTCAGGTAGTAAGGCTGTATGTCGCCAGCGCGATGGCGGCAACAGATACAATAGTGCTGCCGATAACCAATAACTTATAAGTTGTGATCTGACGTTCAGCCTCTGCCGATGCTTGTTCTGCCAGTTCAATCACTTTTTGCAGTTGTTCAGCAAGCGTGTGCAATGACTGGGCATTTTTGGTAACTGCCTGCTGCAGCTCACTGATTTGCTGAGCCTGTACCGGATCGGTTTTGGTTTCAGCAGGCTTTGCAGTAAATGCCGGTATAGCGGTAGTGGCAATGGTGGTCAGATAAGGCCCGAGCACTTTAATAAGCGGAATAAGTTGTATTGCCATGTTATCTCCTATGCTATTGCTGATATAACTCTAAGGGCAGGCCATCCGGGTCCTGAAAAAAGGTAAATGCTTTACCGGTAAACTCGTCAGTTCGTACCGGTTCCACGCTGATACCATTCGCCGTTAAATAAGCAATATAATCGGCCAGGTTCGCTACGTTAAACGCCAGGTGGCGCAAGCCCTGCGCTTCTGGCTTGCTGGGTCGGGCCGGCGGGTTTGGGAAGCTGAACAATTCCAGTTGGCTACCATCGGCCAGTTGCAAGTCAAGCTTCCACGACTCACGCTCTGGCCGGTAGTTTTCCGCAATAATTTTTAACCCCAGTAATTTAGTGTAAAAAGCTTTACTGCGCGGATAATCACTGCAAATTATTGCCACATGGTGAATTCCGCCAAGCTTTGCAACCATTAGTTCAACTCCATCAATGTAGCCCTTGTATTTCAGAGTATTTTTTTAATCTCAGACTTCAGCTTATCATCGCGGGTCGTTGCCAGCAGTGGTGTTAAAAGCTCCTCTGCTTTTTGCTGCTGCTCCAGAGCAAGATAAAGCTGGCTTAACCGGAATTGCGCCCATTCATTAAAATCGGTCATGCTGCCATCGGCCAGAAACTCAGTCAGCGCATTAACGCCCTGCTGATAATCAGTTTTCCCAAGCACACTGGCCCGGCCGAGCTGATACAATGCCAGCAAGCGGTTACGCTGGCCTTCTTCGTCAGAAGCATCCTGCTTGCTGGCTTTAAGAAACTCTGCCATAGCTGCCGGATAGTCCCGACTTTGCGCCAGCTGAATACCCCGCATAAAGTATGGCTCCGGTCGGTTTTGCAACAGCTCACTGTTTGCGATGAACTGCTCTGCCGCTGTTTTATCCTCTTCGCTGAATAATATTTCCAGCTTTAATAGCTGGCCTTGCAGCGGGTTTTGCTGTTCCAGTCTGGCGGCAATAGCCAGTGCCTGTTCTTTGTCACCACCAGCAATACCAGGCGCCTGAGCATAAAATTTTCCCAACGCATTCAGATAACCAGTATCTGCTGGAGCCAGTGCAACCGCTTGTTCAAATGCCTTGCGACAGCGCTTGGCATACCCCAGAGCACTGAACATACTTGCTTGCTGGGCACTGTCACAGCTTGCCCGGCCAAACCAGAACTGATAACGGGCATTATCCGCTTCAATTTTTATCGCCCTGGCCAGCAACTCCTCAGCATTTTCGACCTGACCAAGCTCAAGTTCGCTGCGCCCTAAAGCTGCCAGCAACCAGGCATCTTTGGTCTTACGGTTTACTTTATCAGCTAAAAATTCTTTGGCTGCAGCAAAATCCTGTTGCTGCCACAGGTCTGATACGTGTTGTTGCAGATCTGCCGGCGCAGCATCTAGTCCAAAGCTAAGCAGCAAAGCAGTAAAAGTTAGTCGTTTCATGGCTGTCCTTAATTAACGTGTTTACAGCATTGTAACCGCTGACAGCCATTTGCCAATGGCCAATAATATCTGGTTACAACTTAATGCTGTCACCTTTAGCCGGGATCACTGCGTTAACACCGAAAGCTGCTAATTCCTGCTGCAACACCTGCTGAGCTTCAGGCTCGCCATGCACCAGATAAAACTGCGGTTGACCACCAATTGCTTTGGCCCAGGCTAATAGTTCACTCTGGCCGGCATGGGCGGAAAAACCACCAATGGTATGCACCTTTGCTTTGACCACAATGTCCTGACCAAACATTTTAACCCGCTTTTCACCATCAACCAGCCGCCGGCCTAAGGTGCCCCTGGCCTGAAAGCCAACAAAAATAAGATGATTGGTATTTTTCCATAAGTTATGTTTAAAGTGATGAACAATCCGGCCACCGTTACACATGCCACTGCCGGCAATAATAATAGCGCCATGCGTTACCCGGTTAATTGCCATTGAATCTTCAACTTTCGGGGTTAGCTTCAGCATAGGTAATAGTTGTTGCAAACTACGGCCGGCACCAATTTTGTCTAAATCAGCCTGATCAAGTGCATGCAAAAAATCGTTGTAAATATTGGTAATACTAATCGCCATCGGGCTATCCAGAAAAATTGCCCGCTGCTTTAACCGGCCCTGATGATGCAGTAAAGCCAGGTAATACAGCACTTCCTGGGAACGCCCAAGCGCAAAGGCCGGAATAAACACGTTGCCACCATCTTTGTAGGCCTGGTCCAGCGCACTGGCAAACTCTTCTATCGTGTTATCCAGCTCCTGATGGTTGCGGTTGCCGTAAGTACTTTCCAGCAGCACAATATCTGCCTGACCAATCTCAGTCGGATCATGCATCAGCACCGTTGCCGGGTTGCCTAAATCGCCCGAGAACACCAGTTTACGCATCGCCTGGTTACCTTTAAGCCATAACTGAATAATAGCCGAGCCCAGAATATGGCCGGCATCAGCGAACTCCAGCTCCAGCCCTGGCAGTGGCACAAATCGTTTTTTATATACCAGCGTTTGTACCAGTTCACTAACCCGCTCTGCATCGGCGACAGTCATCACCGGATCATGTTGTTTCTTGCCAGCGCGGGCCGCTTTTTTGTTCTGCCACTCTAAATCTTTCAGATACAAGCCGACGGAATCTTTCAACAATACCGGTAGTATTTCAGCGGTACCCGGCGTGCAGATAATTTTGCCTTTAAAGCCACGTGCAACCAGCAATGGCAGCAAACCACTGTGATCGATGTGTGCGTGGGAAAGTATAACCAGATCAATGTCTTTCGGTTTAAAGGCAAAGCGGAACTTATGCCACTCCCGTACCTGATCTGCCCCCTGCGTCATGCCGCAATCAAGCAGGATTTGTTGTTTATTATGCTCGATAAGATAGCAAGATCCGGTAACCTGACCGGCAGCACCTAAAAAGGTTAAATTGGCTACAGACATAGTCTTGTCCCTGTGATTAGCGAATTAAGTTTATATCGCATCCTGACTGCTAAAAGATTAGTCTATATCAAACATATTGTTAGTTTGCACTAAACACCACGTTGCAGGAGCCGGTATGTCAGACGCGCATAAGCTATATAAACGTCATTTCACCTCAGCTGAAGAATCACAAGCGGCGATTGCCAAACTGCAGGATCACGACTCCTACAAGCTGGCTTTTGCCGACAATGATTTTTTAATGCAGGACGATTTGCGCCATGTCCGGCTGCAGCTGGAATACCTGAAACCGCAATTGGTACTGGAGCAGCACGGCGTTGAAGCTACCATAGTGGTATTTGGCAGCGCTCGTTTTCTGGCACCTGAACAGGCCGATAAAAATCTACAGCGGGCCGAACAGAGTCTGGCAAAACATCCAGAGGACAAGGCGTTGCAACAGGCCGTTAAACTGGCAAAACGCGACCAGAAAAACAGTGGCTATTATCTTGCCTCGCAGCAATTTTCACAGCTGGTTACCGAACATAGTAATAAACACCAGGACAGCGCGCTAATGATTATCAGTGGCGGTGGCCCCGGCGTAATGGAAGCAGCCAACCGCGGCGCGATGGCAGCCGGTGGTGAAAGTATCGGCTTGAATATTGTACTGCCCAAAGAGCAGCACCCTAACCCTTATATTACCCCGCACTTTTGTTTTCAATTTCATTATTTTGCTATTCGTAAAATGCATTTTTTACAGCGCGCCCGGGCGTTAGTCGCCTTCCCCGGCGGTTTTGGCACTTTAGATGAGTTGTTTGAAACCTTAACTCTAATTCAAACCAAAAAAGCCGAACGGGTGCCGGTAATTCTGTACGATAAAGCGTTTTGGCAAAGACTGATTAACTTCGACATGCTGGCTGAAGAGGGCTTAATCAGCCCGCAGGATTTACAGCTGATTCAGTTTGCCGACACCCCGGAACATGCCTGGCAATTGATATACGACTACTATGACTTGGGGCAGACTCAGCCTGAGTAACCCCCCCAATTTCAGAGCAGTACGCTAACTGCGGCTATCAGCCGCTTTTTGCAGCAATTGTTTGCTCTCGTGTAAAAACTGCTCTGCCAGTTCGCCGAAAAATTGCTGGCCTTTGCCAAATTGGGCCATTAAGCCAGCTTTATCCTGCTTTTTTAATAACTGCAACAGCTCACTAAACCGCTGTTGATAACGCTCGAGCAAGGCGGTGACATCGGCTGATGACAGCATAATATCGGCATAAAGCTCAGCATTTTGGGCGAATAAGCGCCCTACCATGGCCAACTCTAACCGGTATATTGGCGAGCTTAGCTGTAACAGCTGAGCTAAATCGGCTTGCTCTTCCGCCAGGTGGCTGCCGTATACCAGGGATGAGAAGTGGCGCATTGCCTGAATAAGTTGCATTGCTTTGTCGTGCTCTGCGGCGCTCTGGCTGGCCAGTTCAGCCCCCCATACCCGCAGTTGCTGTAACAGCCACTGATACTTTGGCTCTGCCCTGCCATCACATACCACCACAACCTGTTTTACCAGATTGGTAATATCGGGACCAAACATCGGGTGCAAGCCAACCACCGGGCCCTTGTGCTTTGCCAGCATCGCGGCCAGAGGCTGCTGCTTAATACTGGTAATATCGGCCAGCACGCAATCATCCGGCAATGCCGGTAACTGGCTAATCACCTGCACAGTCAGGGTAATTGGCACCGCTATCAGCACCAGCGCAGCCTCAGCACATAATTCACCGGCAGCTGGCCAATCGGTCTGCTCCAGCACCACCACCTGATAACCAGAGCGTTGAAATAAACTGACAAAGCGCAGGCCCAGCGCGCCAGCACCACCAACAACCACGACTTTACCACCACCCGGCCGGCAACAGACGAAATGACTCTCCTGAGTGGCGTAAGACTCACGCATTATCCGGCGCAGCACATCCTCAACCAATTCAGGCGACACCTGCTGTGACAGTGCCTGCTCGCGCCGGGCAGATAGCAACAATTGTTCACGCTCGGGTACATATACCGGCAAAGCAAATTGCTGTTTTACTTTGCCAACCTGCGCAGTGACTTTCGCCCGGGCAGCCAGTAACTGCACCAGCTGGCTGTCGAGGCTATCAATCTGCTCGCGCAGCGGGGCCAGTTGCTGCTGGGCCTGCTGTTGTTTATCCATGCTGTTATTTATCCATGCTTTTATTCAAAGATGCTAGGCAGCTGCTACCAGGCTCTGCATTTGCTGGTGCAAACTGGCCAGTAGCTGCGCAGTAGTTTCCCAGTCAATACAGGCATCGGTTACCGACATGCCGTAGTGTTCTGCCTTACCATTGGTTAAATTCTGGCGACCACCAAACAAATGGCTTTCCAGCATAATGCCAATGATAGCCTCGGTGCCTGCCAGTCGCTGCGATAACACCGCTTCAGCAACTGCCGGCTGGCGGTTATGATCTTTATTCGAGTTACCATGGCTGCAATCCACTACGATACCGTGTGGTAAATTCAGTTTATCCAGCTCTGCCAGTGCCGCGTTAATGCTGTCAGCATCGTAATTAGGCTTAACGCCACCGCGCAAAATAATATGGCCATCGGGGTTGCCGGCGGTTTGCACCAGGCTAACTTCGCCGCGCTGATTAATACCAATAAAACTGTGGCCGCTGGCGGCAGACTGCAAACCATTTAACGCCACATTTAAATTGCCATCGGTGCCATTTTTAAAGCCAACGGGCATTGACAGGCCACTTGCCATTTCCCGGTGGGTTTGCGACTCAACCGTGCGGGCACCTATTGCTGCCCAGCTAATCAAGTCAGATAAATATTGCGGGCTGATTGGATCCAGCGCCTCAGTTGCGGTAGGTAGTTCCATTTCCACCATTTTTAATAACAGCTCCCGGCCCCAGGTTAAACCGGTTTCCAGATCAAACGAGTCATCCAGGTGCGGGTCGTTAATAAATCCTTTCCAGCCTACTGTAGTGCGGGGCTTTTCAAAATATACCCGCATAACAATGTACAAACTATCGATGTACTGTTGCTGCAAGGCTTTTAACTTGGTGGCGTATTCAATGGCTGCCACCGGATCATGAATAGAACAGGGCCCGGTAACCACTAGCAGCCGCTTGTCTCTGCCATGCACTATATTGGCAATATCAGCCCGGGCACGGGCGACAAAGTCAGCCCCCTGCTCTGACAATGGCAGAGCTTTTTTCATTACTGCAGGTGGGCTTAGTGGCTTGGTTGCCACTATTCTTAAATCATCGACGATCTGGCTCATGCTAACTCCATAAAAATACCAATGTGCTGGCGTTTAAGCATAGATAAAAACGACGGAAAGACTGGTCTGACGCTTTGATGTAAACTTTTATATACAGCACGTAATTAATTAGATACGAAAAGTGCATACTAAAGATCTTGGCAGGCAGCGTCAACCCGCTAGAAGTCAATAAACACGAGAAATTTTAGAATTTGAGATATAAAAATTAATGTAAACTTATATATACAACGAAGGATGTATTATGGGAGCTGTTGCAATAGCTGCTGATATGCCTGTTGGATTTGCCTGAATTTTTCAGCATTACCCGTTGACCGATCGGGATGGAGTAACAAAGCCTGACTGCGGTAGGCTCTTTTTAAGTCAGTCAGGGTAAAACCAGGCTGCAGCTTAAGCAGATGCTGCGCCTGTTGCGCCGATAGCTGAGCAGGATCCACCTGACCTTTACTGTAATGCTGCCAGAACTGGGTCAGATACTCATCCAGCAATTGCTCGC
The DNA here is from genome assembly GCF_019100565.1 of Arsukibacterium indicum. Taxonomy (GTDB): domain Bacteria; phylum Pseudomonadota; class Gammaproteobacteria; order Enterobacterales; family Alteromonadaceae; genus Alishewanella; species Alishewanella indicum. The sequence continues at coordinate 550,516 of NZ_JAHRID010000002.1, forward strand.
TCATGGCGTAAAAGTTTTGCCAGTTTGTGTAGTATTCACGCCGGCTGCTATTGTCTTTACTCACATTAAGGGCTGTGGGACAAGCTGATGCGGCGCTAACGAAGCGTACTTTTGCCAGGCCAATATCAAGCAAGCCTTCACCCGTGGCAAGCCACTCTGTTTGCAGCCGATACAACAAATGGTACAACACAAAGTGTTGCTGAAAACGTTGTAAATCGGGACTTATTTCAGTTTCCGTACTCAGCTTAAGCCCCAGGCAGGACATTAAGTACTGTTCAGTCAGACTGTGGTCTTTGGAATCAGATAAAGCAGAGAGGATCAGGCTGGCCAGCTGGTTTTTCAGCAGCTGCAGTACAGGCTCGGTAAGTGGCGGTTGACAATCTGTCATAAGAAAAAGGCCGGCATAAGCCGGCCTTAAAGGTTTGCTTAGTTAAGCTTTTCGCGGATACGCGCTGATTTACCTGAACGATCGCGTAAGTAGTAAAGCTTAGCACGGCGAACCGCACCACGACGTTTAACGGTGATGCTGTCTACCAGCGGGCTGTGCGTCTGGAATACACGCTCAACACCTTCGCCATTAGAAATTTTACGGACGGTGAAGGCTGAATGCAGGCCGCGGTTACGCTTAGCGATAACTACGCCTTCAAACGCCTGCAGACGGCTTTTGTCGCCTTCTGTTACTTTTACCTGAACCACAACAGTGTCGCCCGGCGCGAACGCTGGAACGTCTTGCTTTAACTGTTCATCTTCAAGCATCTTGATGATGTTTTGGCTAACTTTGCTCATAACAATCTCACTTTACCTGGAATTAACTATCTTGCTGCTGCAACGCCTGGTGTTCCTGTTGAAACTCGGCCAGTAATTTGCGTTGCTCCTTAGTCAGAGCCAGGGGTTTTAATATATCTGGCCGTCTTAACCAGGTCCTTCCCAGGGCCTGCTTCAAACGCCAGCGTCTGATTTCTTCGTGGTTACCGCTCAGCAAAACTGACGGCACCTGTTTATTGGCTAACACCTCAGGCCGGGTATAATGCGGACAATCCAGCAAGCCTTCAGAAAATGAATCCTGCACTGCGGATAAGTCGTGCCCCAGTACACCAGGTACTAAGCGAGATACTGCATCAATCAGTGTCATCGCCGGCAACTCGCCTCCACTTAACACGTAATCACCCACTGACCATTCTTCGTCAATTTCGCTTTCAATTACGCGTTCATCAATGCCTTCGTAACGGCCAGCTACTAATAGTAGCTTATCGTGCGTGGCCAGCTCAGTCACACCTTGTTGATCTAACTTACGGCCTTGCGGCGATAAGTAAATGGTGTGAACCTTACCCCCTGCGGCTTGTTTTGCCGCCCGAATTGCTTCGGTCAAGGGTTGAACCATCATTAACATGCCCGGACCACCACCATAAGGCCGGTCATCAACAGTACGATGCTTGTCCGTGGTAAAATCCCGCGGGTTAAAGCACTGTAACCGCATAATGCCCTGCTTTACTGCCCGGCCGGTTACTCCGTATTGCGTTATTGCATCAAACATCTCTGGAAATAACGTTACTACGCCAAGCCAGAGTTTAGTGTTTTGCTGCATTAAAACGCCGGGTCCCAGTCAACAATAATCCGCTTTTCAGCCAGGTTGACGCTTTTTACCACTGTATCGGTTAAAAACGGCAACAAACGCTCTTTTTTACCAAATGCATCTGTCCGGTTGGCTTTAACAACAATAACGTCATTCGAGCCCGTTTCCATCATGTCCGAGACTTCACCTAAGTGATAACCCGCTTCATTTACTACTGCCAGACCCATAAGATCTTTCCAGTAGTATTCGCCATCTTCTAATAAAGGCAGCGTTTGCGCAGTTACCGCTATTTCAGCATTAACATAACGCTGGGCAATATCACGGTCACTAATGCCGTCCAGCTTCGCTATCAGGCCATTACTATGGCGCTTCCAGCTTGAAACCTGCACCGGTTGCCAGTTACCCTGCAATTTAATTTGCCAGGGTGTGTAGTCAAAAATCCCTTCCGGGATATCGGTGTAAGCAACTACCTTAAGCCAGCCATTAATGCCGTAAACGGCACCGAACCTACCAAGGACAACTAAGTCTTTGTCGTCTTTGTCACTCAAGGTTACTACTCCACACCAAGTTGCTAATTAAGCAGCTGCTTTCTTAGCGGTTTTTACCAGGTTTGCAACGCGGTCACTTAATGCAGCACCTTGTGCTACCCAGTGATCAACACGTTCCAGGTCCAGACGCAGTTTCTCTTCAGTACCGCCAGCGATTGGGTTAAAGAAACCCACGCGCTCAATAAAGCGGCCGTCACGAGCAAAACGGCTGTCCGCTACCACAACTTGGTAAAATGGACGCTTTTTCGCGCCACCACGTTGTAAACGAATAGTTACCATACCGTCCTCTAAAAATAATCGTTCAGGTTTTAAAAAATAATAAAGCCCCCCAGTCAGACTGAAGGGCTGCTGCATTGTACGGATTTTTGCTGCAAATGCAAGCCATTTCAGGCTTTGCAGCCGTTCTGTGAAACGTTTAGCGTGGTGGCAACATCCCCGGGGGCAGTTTGCCGCCCATGCCCCGCATCATTTTCATTAAGCCGCCTTTACCGGACATTTGTTTCATCATTTTCTGCATCTGCATAAACTGCTTCAGCAACTTATTAATGTCCTGCACCTGACAGCCAGAACCGGCAGCAATTCGTTTCTTACGTGAGCCTTTGATTAAATCCGGATAATTGCGCTCTTTCGGAGTCATTGAATTAATGATTGCTTCCATCCGGATAAACTGCTTGTCATCCAACTGACCAGCAGCACCGGCCGGCAGGTTTTTCATACCGGGCAGCTTATCCATCATTGACATCATGCCACCCATGCCACGCATCTGTACCAGCTGGTCCCGAAAGTCTTCCAATGAAAAGCCTTTACCTTTCATCATCTTCTGGGCCATTTTCGCCGCTTTGTCTTTATCGACTTTCTGTTCCAGATCCTCGATTAAACTCAGCACATCGCCCATACCAAGAATGCGCGAGGCTATCCGATCCGGGTGGAACGGCTCCAGACCATCAGTTTTTTCACCGGTACCCAGAAACTTAATAGGTTTACCGGTAATATGGCGGATAGATAACGCCGCACCACCACGGGCATCACCGTCGACCTTGGTTAAAATAACCCCGGTAAGTGGCAATGCTTCATTAAAGGCTTTAGCGGTATTGGCGGCATCCTGGCCGGTCATGGCATCAACCACAAACAAGGTTTCAATTGGTTTAACCGCTGCATGTAATGCTTTAATTTCGTTCATCATGTCATCGTCGACATGTAATCGACCGGCGGTGTCGACCAGCAGCACATCAAAAATACGGGTGCGGGCATGGGCAATGGCGGCGTTAACAATGGCCACCGGCTGCTGACTTAAATCGCTTGGGAAAAACTCTACTCCAACATCTGCAGCCAGCGTTTCCAGCTGCTTAATTGCAGCCGGCCGGTAAATATCTGCTGATACCACCAGGACTTTTTTCTTTTTCCGTTCTTTTAAAAACTTTGCCAGCTTCGCTACCGAGGTGGTTTTACCGGCCCCCTGTAAACCTGCCATCAACACGACTGCCGGTGGTTGAGTATTCAGCGCCAGCTCTTCATTGGCCTCGCCCATCGCCTCTTCCAGGGCTTTACGGACAATTTTCAGAAACTCCTGGCCGGGAGTCAGACTTTTACTAACCTCAAGCCCTACCGAGCGCTCTTTAACATTGGCGACAAAGTCCCGCACAACCGGCAAGGCAACGTCGGCTTCCAGCAATGCCATTCGCACTTCACGCAGGGTGTCTTTAATATTGTCTTCAGTCAGCCGGCCGCGGCCACTGATATTTTTTAAGGTTCTGCTTAACCTATCGGACAGGTTCTCAAACATTTTTATTATCCGTATTCATTTATTGCGCCGATTATAACGCAGCATGCCGGTTACGTCAGCCGCTTATCACGTGCTAAAGTTGTCATAACCCATTATCAGAGATAACTGCCAGCTATAACTACTGGGCATTAGTAAACAGTTACCATACAATAGCTAACCAACTGAATAACAGGATTGTTAATAATGACCGGACTGCTTCCTATCTTCGCATTTGCGGCGTATCTGCTGGCGACAGGCTCAGTGTTAATGCGGTTATTTCACCCTAAAGGTCCTCATTTTAAATTAATGTTCAGCGCCGGCATCCTTGGTCTGGTATTGCATATGCTGGCCCTGACCCAAACCCTGTTTACCCCGGCTGGCCAGAATTTCAGTTTAATTAATGTCAGCTCACTGGTGTGCTGGCTGGTGACAGTGGCCGTTACCGTCACTGCGCTTCGGACTCCCACTGTATTGCTATTACCTGTGGTCTACGGTTTTGCCGCACTAATGCAAATTGCCACCTTATTAGTGCCTCAGGATTTGCAATTGCAGCACTTTGAACAAAATATCAGCCTGCTGGTACACATTACCCTGGCCTTTCTGGCTTATGTGGTTTTAACCATGGCAACGCTATATTCATTTCAGGTGAGTTACATCAGCTCCAGGCTTAAGCAAAAAGATTTCACGCCAGTCAGCCAGTATCTGCCACCGCTAATGCAGGCAGAAGCCATTCAGTTCAGGCTGCTGATGGCCGGTACGGTGTTACTGGGTCTTGCTCTGGCTATAGGCGTGGTATTTATTGAAAATTGGCTGGCAAAAGCCAATCTGCACAAAACCATACTCAGTGCGCTGGCTTTTCTGGTTTTTGTCAGTCTGTGCTGGGGCCATGCCAGGAAAGGCTGGCGTGGCCGCACCGCCATAACGTTAACGGTCATTGGCACCTGCTTGTTAACTCTGGGCTATTTTGGCAGCCGCTTTGTTAAAGAGGTAATAATTGACCGTCTGGGTTAATTTGTTGGTTTTTAATAGCGTCTGGCGCTGAAGTACTGTTAAGATGCAAATTGATGTTTGGCAATAAAGGTATTTAGCTCTTGGACGACATATCGACTAGTACGCTGTTTATAATATTAGGCGTGCTTATTGTGCTTTCCGCTTATTTTTCAGGCTCTGAGACAGGCATGATGTCTGTTAACCCTTACCGCCTAAAACATCTTACTAACGAAAAAAACAAGGCAGCTCTCCGGGTTAGTCGTTTATTAAAACGGCCAGACCGCCTGATTGGTTTGATCCTGATTGGCAATAACCTGGTTAACATCTTCGCGTCAACGGTAGCAACAATTATCGGTGTCAGGTTATATGGCGATTATGGCCTTGCCATTGCACCAATCGCCCTGACTGTGATTATTTTAATTTTCGCAGAAGTCACACCGAAAACGCTGGCAGCGTTACATCCTGAAAAAGTAGCACTACCAACCTCTGCAGTACTATCAGTATTACTAAAGATTTTTTACCCTTTCGTCTGGGCACTGAATAAAGTAACTAACGGCCTGCTTAACTTGCTGGGTGTCAGCCCGGAGAAACACCAGGGTAACAGTTTAAGTGCCGAAGAGCTGCGCACCGTAGTTTATGAGGCCGGGGCGCTGATCCCGGAGCAGCATCAGAATATGCTGGTGGGCGTATTGGATCTGGAAAATGCCACTGTTGAAGACATTATGATCCCGCGCAATGAAATTGTGGGTATCGATATCAACGACGACTGGAAAGACATTGAGCGGCAGCTGGCTAACTTTCAGTACAGTCGTATTTTACTGTTCAGAGATAACATAGACGATGCGATTGGCTTCGTTCATCCGCGTGAGCTGATGCGTTTATTGATTAAAGAACAACTGACCAAAGCATCCCTGCTGCGCGCCGCCAGCGAAATCTATTTTATTCCGGAAGGTACGCCACTTAACACCCAGCTGTTAAAGTTTCAGGGCGCTAAAGATCGGATAGGCCTGGTAGTCGATGAATATGGTGATATCCAGGGGTTAGTAACCCTGGCAGATATTTTAGAAGAGGTGGTAGGCGAATTTACTACTGATATCGCTGAAGACACTAACGAGGATATCGTCGCCCAGCCAGATGGTACCCTGCTTATTGATGGCAGTATTAACCTGCGTGATTTAAACCGGGAAATGAAAATGAACCTGCCAACAGATGGTCCCAAGACCCTGAACGGCTTAATTCTGGAATATTTGGAAGAAATACCTCAGGGCAGGCTTAGTGTAAAACTTAAAGGCTACCCAATGGAAATTGTAGATGTACAGGATAATATGATTAAAAGTGTCCGGCTGTTAGTTAACCCGAAAAAGGCAACTGCAAAAAAGCCAGCACAGTAAAATTGTACCCGTTAATGTCAAAGCCTGTTGTTATCTGAAAAACCCGTTAGCATCCGGCAAACAATGGCGACATTACTCAAAAAACAGCCGCCACAGCCAACCCCGCTGTAAATCTTTCTCACACTTTCTTAGCTGGGCACTGTATATCTTTGCCCGATCATCAACCCGGCGTGCTACGGTCAAAAGCCAGGCTTTATTTTTATAGCTGCCACGCCGGTAGCCTCCCCATCCTTCGTGATAATTAAGATACTGGTTATAGCCATCCCATTTCGACACTTTGTTCAGGCGATAGGTTTTATCCATGTACCACCCTATAAAATCGATAGCATCAGCAAAATCGTTGCGACTGGCCCAGAACCGATCAGCTTCTGTTACATACTCATCCCAGGTAACCGTTTTAGCCTGTGAATAGCCATAAGCTGAACTGGCACGGCCGTAGGGAATAAACCCAAGAAACCAGCGCATTGGGGGCCGGGCATTATGTTTGAAACTGCTTTCCTGGTACATAATGCTCATTGGAATCGCTATTGGCATGCCCCAATTATCGCTGGCGGCAGCGGCGGCTTTGTACCAGGAACGGTTTTCCCGGAATATTTCACAAATATCAGAGGTATTCTGAGGAGGAGGTGTGCTGCAGCCGGCAAGTGTTACCGCTAATGCCACTGCAACTGTTTTTTTCACAAATTTATCACTGAACTGAACTTTCTTCATCACGTTGATTCTAACAGCTTGAATGGATGCAAACCAAGTTTTTGTTTTTCCCTGGATTCTCCTTTTGACGGCTGCCTTATGGCAGCCGCTTTTTTTGCTGTTACCTTTGCTGTTGGCAGCTAACACCTTTAACACTTGCAGCTAACTGCATTCAGGTACTTCTGCAAAATACCCGGCAATATAGTCATCAAAACTCATGCTATCGGCCGCTTCAATTTGCTGTTGCTTAGCCACAGACTCCGTTACGGCTGCAGCAAAATCTTCTGCAGTGTAGTGCTGGTAATCTTCATTTAGTAGCTGCTCGCGATACTGCTCTGCTTTTGCCAACATAAAGAGGCCATTGTCCTGCTGGGTCGATAACAATTGATTTAACAGCTTACCTGAAAAGGTTTGAGCAGGATCCAGCAAACATAAATAATACTGCTTTAATGCCGCCTGATACCCGGTACTCTGATAGGCCTCGTCCAGCCAGTTTGCAATTGGCATCATATCGGCAAATATCTGTTCAGCCCAATCGAGCATTAACCGGTTAGAACCATCCTGAACTAATTCAAGATTAATCCGCCGGCCGTCGGTGACAACCTTTCGCAGATTCTGTTCAGTGACGGTTTGTTGCTCATCTGACAACGGCGGGCTGTCGTGCAATAAACAATAAAGCAAAAAAATGTCCAGCAAGCGCATTTGCTCTGCATTAATACCCACCGGGCTAAACGGGTTAACATCCAGCGCCCTTACTTCAATATACTCAACGCCACGTTTTGCCAGCGCACAAGTAGGCCGCTCACCAGACTCAGTCGTTCTTTTCGGCCGGATAGTCGAATAAAATTCATTTTCGATCTGTAGCACATTGCCATTTAGTTGCTGATACTCACCATCTTTTTTAACTCCTATATTCCGATACTCTGCTGATGGCTGACTTACTGCATTGTGCAACCCAGCAATGTACTCCGGTAAGCTATTATAAGTGATACTCAGGCTGGACTGTGCGCTGTTGGTGTATCCCAAATCGCTCATTCGCAATGATGTGGCATAGGGTAGATATAAGGTACCGCTGCCCAACTGTTGAAACTGATAACGTGAGCTGCGACCGGCCAGAAACGATTTACACATTGCCGGGGAAGCGCCAAACAAGTACACAATTAGCCAGGCATGGCGTTTATAATTACGAATAAGGGCCAGATATTGCTCTGAAATAAAATCCTGAAGCGGGCTACTGTCCGCAAGCTGCTTCTGATAAAGCCGCCAAAAACTTTGAGGTAACGAAAAATTATAATGCACGCCACTAATAGCCTGCATCATACTACCATAACGATTGTGCAAACCTTTACGGTACAGCGTTTTCATTCTGCCAACATTAGAACTGCCATATTGCGCTAATGGTATTGTGGTGCTCTCGTCAATAAAGCACGGCATACTCGCAGGCCAAAGGCCTTCGTTTGTCAGATGCTTTACCGTGTATCGATGAATATCGGACAGCTGCGCCAGCGTGGTGTCAATACTGTCGCTGGCAGGTGTTATAAACTCGAGCAGCGACTCTGAAAAGTCCGTAGTAATCCAGGGGTGAGTTAATGCCGCTCCCAAACTGGCTGGATGCGGTGATAGCGCCAGGCTACCATTGTTATTAATTCGCAGGGTTTCGCGCTCAATACCCCGTTTTATCCCAACTATAGCATCTTTATTTTCATTGGACGCCAGCGCATGCAGACGGTGTTGCAGGATATCAGCCAAGTGCGACCCTTACTTTTAAATTGTGCCATCCAACATGGGGTGGCGATCTTAAAATCTCAAGCTTGCCTGCTAATTTAACGTGCCAAAGTAAATTCAACAATCTCTTTGTCTCCACAGTGCGCTCAAAAGCTGGATGGGAGCAATGTTATTAATGGCTTAAATAAATGTGTTTGCTGAAATATAAATGCCGTTACTATTTAAAGTAACGGCATTTATAGTGAAAAATTATCAGTCAGAAAACAATGCTACGGCCGGGGTTCATTGTCCGGCTCGTCAACTTTGACTGCGTCATTCCGTTCTTGTAACTCATCAGCAAAATCTGCGTCATTGGTATCCCCCACCACATGTTCTAACTTTAGCTTACGCACACTACGAATAGTGGTAACGGGCCCGGAACAGGCATAAATAAAGAAAATACCGAACAACATTTCTGCCGGGCGGGCAGCGATAACCACAAAAACCAGCACCACACACAAGATTGCCAGAAACGATACCCTATCGCGCCAGTTAACATCTTTAAATGAATGGTAGCGGAAATTGCTTACCATCAGTAAGCCAGTAACAATGGTTAATAAGCCAACCAGATAACCAATGTTGTCACCGTCAACCTCATAAATAGAGCCGGTCCAAACCATACCCGCAATAATGGCCGCCGCAGCCGGGCTGGCCAACCCCTGAAAAAAACGACCGTCAGTAACACTTAAATTTGCATTAAAGCGCGCCAGGCGCAGCGCGGCACATGCCACAAAAATAAATGCAGCAAGCCAGCCAAATTTGCCTAAATCTGCCAGCCCCCAATTATAAGCTACCAATGATGGCGCAACCCCAAATGACAACATATCCGACATACTGTCGTACTGGGCGCCGAATTCACTTTGGGTATTGGTCAGCCGGGCAACCCGGCCATCGAGGCCGTCGAAAACCATTGCCACAAAAATAGCAACCGCTGCAGCTTCAAAATGGCCATTCATTGAAGAGACAATAGCGAAAAACCCGGCGAACAGCCCCCCTGTCGTCAGAAGATTTGGCAGCAGGTAAATGCCCTTGCGCGGGCTGGTATCAGTATTTTTTGAATCTGTCATAAAAGATCTGTTTTGATTAGCAATGATTAGATTATAAGGGACTTACCTTAACATGGATAGGCAAAGGACTAAACTTGCTGTACTTTCAACTCAGAAGCCATTGGTAGCCTTTGATGCCGGCTTTAGATATGACGGTCTGAAAAGTCCAGGCACCAGACAACACTTAGTTCGCCTGATGCCTGCAACTTACTGACGTAACCTATCGGCTAGCTGCTAATGACAAATTGCCCGCCATCATGATCAACTTTAATTGTCGCCCCCGGCAGTATAGTCCCCTGTAATAACGTCTGGGCCAACGGGTTTTCCAGATGTTGCTGAATCGCCCGTTTTAACGGTCTGGCGCCGAATAATGGATCAAAGCCCACCGCTGCCAGTTGTTCCAGAGCCGCTTCAGTAACCTCAAGTTCAAACTGGCGATCCTGCAACCGCTTTTCCAGCCTGCCCAGCTGAATTCGGGCAATTTTCTTAATCTGGCCAGTACCCAGCGGGTGAAACACAACCGCCTCATCTAACCGGTTTAGAAACTCTGGCCGGAACTGCTTACTCAGCACGCCCATCAGCATGTCTTTCATTTGCTGATAGCTGTACTCCTGATAGTGTTCCTGAATTAAATCAGAACCCAGATTGGACGTCATAATAATTACACTGTTTTTAAAGTCGACTGTGCGGCCCTGGCCATCGGTTAACCGGCCATCATCCAGCACCTGCAGCAAAATATTAAACACATCCGGATGCGCTTTCTCTACCTCATCCAGCAGGATCACCGAGTAAGGTTTGCGGCGCACCGCCTCTGTTAAATAACCGCCCTCTTCATAACCGACATAGCCCGGCGGCGCGCCCACCAGCCTGGATACCGCATGTTTTTCCATAAACTCAGACATATCAATCCGCACCATGGCGTCCGGGCTGTCGAATAAAAACTGTGCCAGTGACTTGGTTAGTTCGGTTTTACCTACCCCGGTCGGGCCCAGAAACAAAAAAGAACCAATAGGTTTGTTCGGATCGGCCAGGCCAGCCCGCGACCGGCGTATCGCATTAGCAACTGCCGCTACCGCCTCATGCTGCCCCACTACAGTAGCATGCAACGCATCTTCCATTCGTAACAGCTTGTCACGCTCACCTTCCAGCATTTTACTGACCGGAATGCCGGTGGCTTTTGACAACACATCAGCAATTTCCTGCTCAGTAACTTTATGCCGAAGTAGCGTCATCTCCTGCATTTCTGCCTGACTAGCCAGATCAAGCCGTTTTTCCAGCTCAGGAATACGGCCATACTGCAGCTCGGACATCCGTTGTAAGTCGCTAACCCTGCGGGCCACTTCCAGATCCAGCCGGGCCTGCTCCAACTCAGCTTTAATATTCTGAGTGCCTTGCAGTGCTGCCTTTTCTGACTCCCAGACTTCGTCCAGCTCGTTATAATTCTGGTCTAACTCCTGAATTTGCTCCTGAATAATCTCCCGGCGCTTTTTACTGCCGTCATCTGACTCTTTTGCCAGCGCATTATCTTCCAGTTTCAGCTGAATAATCCGTCGTTCCAGCCGATCAAGCTCTTCCGGTTTTGAATCCATCTGCATCCGGATACTGGACGCGGCTTCATCAATTAAATCTATCGCTTTATCCGGTAACTGCCGATCGCTGACATAGCGATGTGACAAGGTGGCGGCGGCCACAATGGCCGGGTCGGTAATCTCAACCGCGTGATGCAACTCATAACGCTCTTTTAAACCACGCAAAATAGCGATGGTGTCTTCTACGCTAGGCTCTTCCACCAGAACTTTCTGAAAGCGACGCTCCAGTGCAGCATCTTTTTCAATATATTTACGGTATTCATCTAATGTAGTTGCCCCCAGACAATGCAGCTCACCGCGGGCAAGAGCAGGCTTTAGCATGTTGCCGGCATCCATTGCGCCTTCCGCCTTGCCCGCTCCAACCATGGTATGAATTTCGTCAATAAATAAAATGACCTGGCCTTCTTCTTTGGCCAGTTCATTTAACACAGCTTTTAACCGCTCTTCAAATTCGCCCCGGTATTTGGCACCTGCCAGCAGCGACCCCATATCAAGTGACAACACCCGCTTGTTTTTCAGGCCTTCAGGTACTTCCTTGTTAATTATCCGCAGCGCCAGCCCTTCAACAATGGCGGTTTTACCAACACCGGGTTCACCAATCAGTACCGGGTTATTTTTGGTGCGCCGCTGCAATACCTGGATACAGCGGCGGATTTCTTCATCCCGGCCGATGACCGGGTCAAGTTTGCCGGCTTCAGCGCGGGCGGTCAGATCGATAGTATACTTGGTGAGTGCCTGGCGGCTGTCTTCAGCATTCGGGTCATCCACTTTCTGACCATCCCTGATGTCGTCAATAGCAGCGTTTACCTTCTCTTTTGTTACCCCCAGCAACCGCAGAATGTTGCCAAGTTCAGTTTTATCCTCTGTAGCCGCCAGCACAAACAGTTCACTGGAAATAAACTGATCTTTACGCTTCTGGGCAAACTTATCGCATTGCTGCAATAGCTGGGCAGTAGCCGTCGACAACTGCAGATTGGTACCTTCACCCTCCACCCGCGGTAAGCGTTCAATGGCTTTACTGACTTTTGCCCGTAGCTCATTAAAATTAATGGCAAGTTTATTCAGCAGATCCCGAACAGTGCCACCTTCCTGATTTAACAGGGAAAACATCAGATGAACAGGTTCAATAAACTGCTGATCACGGCCCAGTGCCAACGACTGCGCGTCGGCAATGGCTTCCTGAAATTTACTGGTAAATTTGTCTAAACGCATGCTTAGCTCCACATCATGTAACCTTGATGTGTAGTAAGATTGGGTGATACTGAGCAAATATCAAGCAACAAACGTCAAAAATTTGACTTGGATCAGAAAAAAGCCGTGTTTGATGCTAACGGGCTTATTCCAGCCAGATAGCGGCGGCCATCCTGCCCGTCAGGCCATCGCGCCGGTAAGAGAAAAAATCAGCTGGTTGCTGATAAGTGCAATACTGGCCACCATAAACCATGGTTAGCCCTGAATGGGCCAGGCGTTGTCGGGCCAGTAAGTATAAATCGGCCAGCCATTTATCCTGCTTGCCTGCAATAAAAGCACTGGCAGCCTGCGGATCCTGCTGAATAAACGCAGCACGTACTTCTGCACCAACTTCAAATACCGGCTGGCTGATTGCTGGCCCAAGCCAGGCCATGCACCCCGATGGCTTGCTGAATAAGCGCATTGTGTTTTCGATCACGCCATCGCACAGGCCACGCCAGCCAGCATGCACTGCAGCGATTTCAGTTCCGGCTTCATTGCAAATCAGCACAGGCAAACAGTCGGCTGTCATCACTGTGCAAACTAAGCCGGGTTGGTTACTGAAGCTGGCATCGGCATCACAGCCCGGATGCATTTCTGAAACCAGCGTGATGCAATCAGTACTATGGGTTTGATTTAGCCAGACAGGCGGGCCCGGCATTTTTGCCCAATTCTGAAAAAGCTGACGGTTGCGGCTGACAGCAAGAGCGTTGTCTCCGACATGAGCCCCCAGATTCAAACTTTGATACTGCCCGGTGGAGCAACCGCCGCTGCGGGTTGAGCAGACAGCTTTAACATTATGTGGTGCCGGCCAGTCGGGGGTTAGCATTTCAGGCTTCGTCCATACCATGCAATTGAGTGTCAGCCCGAAGTGCGGCATTAAGCTCCACCAGATCATCGGGCAATGGCGCATGCCATTCCAGAATTTCGCTGGTTATCGGGTGCGCCAGACGCAGCATAGCGGCATGCAAAGCCTGACGTTTAAAGTTGCGTAACATTACCAGCAAACTCTCCGCTGCTTTACGCGGCGGCCGTGGCCTACCGCCATAAACCGGGTCGCCAACCAGCGAATGGTTGATAAATGCCATATGCACCCTGATTTGATGAGTACGGCCCGTTTCCAGCCGTAATCTTAAACGGGTGTGCCCCCGGTATTTTTCCATTACCCGGTAATGCGTAACGGCCGGTTTACCACCGTCAATAACGGCCATCTGGGTGCGCTTGGTCTGATGACGGCCTATCGGCTGATTAACAAAACCACCTCCGGTCATTTTGCCGTAACAGATAGCTTCATATTCCCGGGTAATCTCCCGCGCCTGCATCGCTTCCACCAGATGAGTCTGCGCTGGAATAGTCTTGGCAACAACCATCAGACCAGTGGTGTCTTTATCCAGTCGATGGATGATGCCGGCACGGGGCACCTGAGCAATTGCAGGGCAATGATGCAACAGCGCATTAAGCAAGGTACCATCGGCATTGCCCGCACCAGGGTGTACAACCAGGCCAGCAGGTTTATTTATTACCAGAATATGTTCATCTTCATGCAGAATATCAAGTGCTATCGGCTCTGCATCAAAACGCTGTTCTTCTGTAATATCTGCAACAATATCAACCTGCTCACCACCCACCACTTTAAACTTTGGCAAATTCTGGATGTTGTTATCCAACTGCACAGCATCGGCCAGGATCCATTCTTTTATACGGGAACGCGAATAATCCGGGAACATTTCGGCTAAAGCCTGATCTAAGCGCTTACCATAAAAGTGGTCAGGGACGATTTGTGAAAGTTTTATCTGTTTTGTCATGACGGAAGCAGTTATCCTGTGTGCAACCCCAACTTATCTGGGGTAGAATCGCAATAGCGGTTATTTTAGCGATTTTACACCCGACTAGACAGCCATTTAGCCAAGTAGTTACGGATTTTTACATGAAAGCGAATTTTTTACTGATAGTTGTTGTATCTTTAGTGTTAAGCGCCTGTGCCGGCAAGCCTTCTCAGCCTGAACCAAGTACCCAAACCGCCCAGGCAATGTATCAGCAGGCAAAGGAAGTACTGGACAATGGCTTATACAACAGGGCTGTTGAGTTATTGCAGGCAGTTGAATCGCGTTATCCGTTTGGCCCGCTGGCACGGCAAGTGCAGCTTGATTTAATTTTTGCTTACTACAAAAGCGGCAATTTGCCGCAGGCACTGGCCAGTATCGACCGTTTCATCCGGCTGAACCCTAACCAGCCTGATTTAGACTACGTCTACTACATGCGTGGCTTGGCAAACCTGAAGGCCGATGAAAACAGTTTTCAGGAGTTTTTTGGGATTGATCGTGCCGACCGCGATCTTAGCAGTACCCGTCAGGCCTTCGACGATTTCAAAATTCTGGTTACCAGCTACCCTAACAGTAAATACAGTACTGAAGCCAAAAAACGAATGGTACAGATTAAAGACACTCTGGCCCGCCATGAATTGTTGATTGCAGATTATTATATGCGCCGTGGTGCTTATCTGGCAGCAGCTAACCGGGGTAAATACGTAGTAGAGTACTATCGTGACTCGCCTTATGTAGAGCAAGCCCTGGAAGTGATGGTTGAAAGTTATGAAAAGCTTGGTCTGGACAAGCTTAAAACGGACACCTACAAGGTGTTAAAACATAATTTCCCGGCAAACAATCGTTTCTGATAAAAAAACCCGGTTAACACCGGGTTTTTTTATGGCTTATTATTTAAAAACTAAATAGCTTCAAGTGCTTCCGCTAATTTCGATACTGCCACAACTTCCATACCGTTAATTTGCTCTTTTGGTTTATTCGCCATTGGCACAATAGCCCGTTTAAAGCCATGTTTGGCCGCTTCTTTTAAGCGCTCAATCCCGCTTGGTACCGGTCTGATCTCCCCGGCCAGCCCCACTTCGCCAAATACCACTAAATCGTTCGGCAGCGGTTTATCCCGAAAACTTGATACCAATGCCAGCAAAGTAGCTAAATCAGCGCTGGTTTCGTTAACTTTAACGCCGCCAACCACATTTACAAACACATCCTGGTCGGCCATCTGAATACCGGCATGGCGATGCATTACAGCAAGCAGCATCGAGATCCTGTTCTGCTCCATCCCCAGGGTAACCCGCCGCGGATTATTAAGGGGCGAGTGGTCAACCAGGCCCTGAATTTCAACTAACAAGGGCCTGGTGCCCTCCCACAGCACCATAACAATGCTGCCAGACTGATCCTCTTTGCCCCGGGTCAAAAATATTGCCGAGGGGTTTTTCACCTCTTTCATGCCCTGGCCAGTCATGGCAAATACGCCCAGCTCATTAACCGGACCAAAACGGTTTTTATTGCCGCGTAATGTGCGATAACGGCTATCTGTATCGCCCTCCAGCATTACAGAGCAGTCAATACAATGCTCCAGCACTTTCGGCCCGGCCAGCGAGCCGTCTTTAGTGACATGGCCTACCATAATTATTGCGATGTTATGTTGTTTAGCAAAACGGGTAAGATATGCAGCACTTTCTCTTACCTGCGACACACTGCCTGGTGCTGACTGGATATCAGCCAGATGCATAACCTGGATAGAGTCAATAACCATAATCCGGGGTTTTTCCTGCTGTGCCAGCAAACAAACAGTTTCAACATTGGTTTCTGCCAGCATGTTTAACTTGCCGCTGGGCAGCCCCAGCCGTTGGGCCCGCATAGCCACCTGTTGTAATGATTCCTCGCCGGTAACATACAGAGCACTTCCGTGCTCGGCTAAGCCACACATTAATTGCAGTAACAGGGTACTTTTACCAGCGCCTGGCGCGCCACCAATTAAAATGGCAGAGCCGGGCACAATGCCACCGCCAAGTACCCGGTCAAACTCAGTAAAACCAGAGCTGAAGCGGGGCACATCCTGCAAATCCACTTCATCCAGCCGCATTACCCTGGCCTGAGCAGCGCCGGCATAGCCCTGACGGGTACCTGCGGTTTTTGTCACCCCCAACCGGACTTCTGTAATGCTGTTCCAGGCACCACACTCGGTGCACTGCCCTTGCCAGCGCATAAAGTCAGCACCACACTCATTACAAACGTAAGCCGTTTTTGCTTTTGCCATCAACAGGTATCCTAATTTGAAAGAAAGGCACAGATATTGCTTTTCAATTTATAACCACGTAGCGTACTACGATTATAACCAGAAGACGCCTGAATTTTGGCATCCGAATCACGAAACTATGACCACTGAAGACCTGAAAGACTATGTTGGCATAATTGAGCGCATGAAAAGCCTGATGAACTCTACTGAATTCGATAAAGTTTTCAGTCTGATGACGTCAGATTTGCCAAAATCTAAACAATTTCTTCTGAAAATGGAATTAAAGCGTATGGCTCAGCCATGCGATTACTTCATTGACCTGCGCGGCCATGTTGATGGCGAGGTGCGCCCTTATGTATTTCGCGAAAAAACCCACTATATGGACGACAAAGCCATTCAGATTTTTGAAAATGGCCTGAAACAATATGGCGGTTATACCTTAGGTGTATTCGAAGAAGTCATGAATGCCGACAATAACTTTCGGGTAATGCATAAAAAGGAAACCGCACAACGGGTTAAATCGGTGCTACAGAGCAGTGATTCAGCCGACGATAGCCCTGCTCCAGCGCAAAACGAGCAAAGTACGGCAAAGCTGGTAACCTTTGGTCACTACGTCAACCGAACAGAAGAACGAATGAATTTTGGCATCGATGTCGACGTTCAGGTCAATGACAGCCGCTTTGTCGCCACCACCAGTGACTTATCTATTTCAGGTTGTAAGTTAAAGATCCCAAAAGGCAGAACCGCAGAACCCGGTGCTACCGTCACCATCAATTTTACCGGCCTGGAGCAAGAGTTTACGCTTGATATTCCCGCTGGTGTGCAATACACGCTGGTCGATGTCGAGCAGCTGGATAAAGTTAATTACTGGCGTCTGAAAAAGCTGCCGACTGAGCAGGATCAGGGGTTCAGTAATTTTCTCCAAAAGTTTATTCATGGCAATAAACGCCGCTATAAAGTTAATTTAGATAACACCACTGACGCCGTAACCACCAAAGGTTACGAGCAGTTTTACCTGCCAAGACTCAATAGTCTGCCTGTATATCTGGCGGTTAATGATGGCGCCGTCAGTCCACGTTTTGCGCTGACAACTGACTACAATAAATCTGTATGGCATTACTTTCTGGATGAGCAGCAACGCCCGGTACTGATAACCTTGCTGGCGGTTAAGCGATTAAAATCGCTGTTAGCTCAGGCTGGTCCGGAGCGTTCTACCATCCTTTACTGCTTTACCCACGCAGCCAAAGGCAAGCTTTATTATTACTCGGCGACAGCCGAAGAATTAGCAGCCGCGCCGCAGCTTCGGGATACGTTTTTCGGCTTTGGGGCGGCTAAACCAAGCTGGCGGGTCTTTCATCTGAATTTGATTAAAACCGCGGCCCAGCACGCCAATGAAACATTTTCCCTGCCGGGCGCACCTGTAAAAGCAGAGGCTGCGCCGGATAAAGCCGGTTTAACGCCGCTGGTACAAGGTGTAATAAAAAACCTGCGTTATATTGCCTGCCTTACTGACATTAGCGCGACTAACGCTGCAAACTACCAGCAGTATCGCTATAACCCGGCCCATTTAAGTCAGCTTAATCAGTTTGGTCATCGCAAACTACCACAGGTGCCGCCCTGCGAAGCTATTCCGGTGCAATACATTAATTTGCGGGCTGAATCGAGGTACTTGTACAAAACCACAGTGCAATTACGCCATAACGATCAACTGGTAGCGGGTTTCAGCCGCGACTTCTCTACCGGCGGCCTGCAAATAGAGACTAACGAACCGGTGCGTTACAGTAAGGGTGACATCATCCAACTGGATTTGGTCGATCTGCAGAAAATCACCACTAAACACCAGCTAAGCCAATTACCTTATGAAGTCATGGCAGTCAGTAAAAGTCATACCATTATGAATCTGCGCGCCCTGCCTACCGACGACGGCCATACTGCAAAGCAATTTTTTCAGCAACTGATTCAGAATAACCGGGCTAAGCTTACCCTGGCAGAAGAAACGCCGAAATACCCCGGGCTGTCCGAAGCATTACGCACTATGTACTTAAAGGCATTAAATAATTTTGCGTTCTATCTGCATAGAAAAGGCATCCGTTACGAGTTAAATGTTATCGCTCAGGGCGCAACACCAAACGCACTTCATACTTTGCTGATGCAGTACAGTAATCCCGGGCCGCTTGACCTTGAGCTGTTACTGAAAAACAGTACAGCCAACCTGCAATTTGCGCAGCAATTGAAAACCATGAAACGGTTTGACCCGCCAAAAAGCTACGAGCTTTATATTAAGGCCCCCCGCAATCCTGCGGCCCCGGGGGCAAAACTGGAAAGTTATTACGATTATGAATTTGATGATGCAGAAAAAAAGCAGGCGTTTATTACCAGCGCCCTGCATGAAGCAACCTTGTTTGCATTTCGTTTATTTCTGTCTCGTACCGGACGACCTGACACCGATTATATTGCCAGAGAAATAAGCTATATCAGTGTTTACGCAATTCACCGGGCGAAAACCCTGGAAGAAGAGCTATGGAGTGTCGCCGGTGTCGGTGATGCCGTTGATATAAGTAAAGAACTGGCCTGGCGCTACCGCTGCTTTGACCAGGTTGAAGACACCCCGCGACGCCTGCAGCAATTGTCGCAGAATAGCAAAAAATAGCGACATTCAGGCTACGCCGATTATTCTGCTAGCTCATTTAACCATTGTTTAAGTTGGGCAAAGTGATCCTGTTTAGCACAAGGATGGGTTAGCATCGAGATGTGATCATAATCCTGCATAAACCCCTGAGCCCGGCCCAGCAAGGTATATTTACCATCTTGCTGGGCTGTTTCTTTAATAAAATACTGCACATCAAGCGGGTGACCAAGTACCGTATCGTTAACCGCAGCAAAATGCCAGCTTGGCGGCCAGACAACTTGCTGACTGGCCGCAGCATAATCAAAACCATCGGTCAGATCTGCAAAAGGGGCGCCCTTTATCCAGTTGATGGTGTCCGCTAAAAACCTGGTAGGCTCATTGTCAGCGCCAAACCGCCATTGTTTTGCCGGGATATATCCATATTTTTTACCCAGCCACGGTGCTAAGCGGTTCCAGAGTAAGTCTATTTTAATTTTCCGCTCAAAACTGCGGACACTGATAACCCTTTTTGTACCAAAATATACTTTGGCCCTCACCTTATCGATTAAACCCGGAAAGCGTGATAGCGATGCGGCTAACAACACACCTCCCCAGGAGTGAGCGACAATCGTCAATGGTTGCTGGTGCTGCTGATAAACAAATTCAATTAAGGCTGGAATATCACGGGTAATAACGTCATGCTGGCTTTGGTTAAAGCCGGTGCTAAGCGACGGCTGTGATAAGCCCCTGCCAGCAAAGTCCGCGCAGTAGCCAATAAAGCCGTGGTCTGCCAGATAGCAGGCTAAGCCTTTACCCGACTGACTGTAAAATATTCGGCCGTTTTCAATAGCGCCATGCAGAAACAGCACCGGATTTAACACACCCTGTAGCGGTATTAATCGACGCAGATGAAGCTGATACTGCTGTAAATCAACGTATACTGAGCTTTGCTGATGCTTCATGCAGGGTCCAGCAAATAAAGTAACTGCAGCAATGACCCCTGGTTTATTCTGGCCGACACTGCAGCCTGTACTTTCGGTTTAGCATGAAACGCCACGCCAAGCGCCGCCGTCTTTAACATTGGTAAATCATTTGCTCCATCTCCAATAGCAACGGTCTGCTCTGCAGCAATAGCGTACTGTTCGGCCAGCTGAGCAACGGCTCTTGCTTTAGCATCAGCATCAACAATTGCACCAACAACCTTGCCGGTTAGTACGCCGTTTTCAATTTCCAGAACATTTGCGTAAGTGGCGGTAAGCCCCAGACGCTGTTGCAATGCTTCGGTAAAGTAAGTGAAACCTCCCGAGGCGATAGCAACATGCCAACGTTGTTGTTGCAAATGCTTTACCAGCTCAGTTAAACCCGGCATTAACGGTAACGACGCCAACACCTGTTGTAATACGGTTTGCGATGCGCCTTGTAAAGCTGCTACCCGTTCGGTCAGACTGGCAGCAAAATCCAGCTCACCATTCATTGCCCGCGCAGTAATATCCGCAACCTGCTTCCCTACCCCCGCAAGCGCAGCTATCTCATCAATACATTCAATACTAATCGCTGTCGAGTCCATGTCCATAACTAATAAGCCGGGCTCGGACAACCTGACAGGCCGCTGCAGATATACCAGTTCAATCTGCTGTTCCGAAGCAAAAACGTATAACTGCTGTTGCTGCTCAGCAGAAAGGCCGGAACTAAGCTCGATTAACAAAGCTACAGGTAATTGTGGATGGGGCTGCAACAGTGAAGCCCTTACCCCGGTGTCTGTGGGTAAAAACTGGCAAAGCATGTAAAGCAACGAACCATCAATCGGTTTGCCAAACAGCCGAATTGTGTTACTGCTAAGCTTCGACGTCGTGCCGCACTCTGGCGTCGTATCAGCAAATAATTGAGCTGGCGCTGTGTCTTGCAGCAGCAGTTGCCTGCCATCTGCCTGTAACCAGAGCGCTGACTGCTGAGTTAGTAAGGCTGAGATATCGGCAGCTGATAGCTGGCTTGGACTGACGGAAATTGAGAACGACAATGGGGTAACCTATACTTGAAGTTAATACCATGGCATGCTTAGCGCATCCGGGCCAGCAGCAGCTATTTGTTTAAAAAAATATGCAGAACAATATCGCAATACCAAGCACCACTTCAAGTTTTATTAAGCTGCTTCAGTTAGCTATTGCAGTAGCGGGTATTTGGTTTGTATTACATAGCTGGGTAATAACCAACCAACAGGGCCGGGCGATTTTACAAGGCCAGGCTGAACAACTGATGCGGGAAAACTTAATCACCTTATCGCAGGCCGCAGCATATCTGATTGAAAACGACCAACTTGATGGCCTTGAGCAACTGACCCGAAATATTGCTGCCAGCCCATTTTTGTATGATGTAGTATTTTACGACAGTAACGGTGTGCGTATCAGCTGGTCGGAAGCCAGTGCTGCCGCCAGAGTCATGTACGGTAAATTTGCCAGCCAGCATCTGGTACCTTTGGTTCAGGAAATCCGCAGTGAACAGCAGTTGCTTGGCTATATTAAAATAAGCCTGCAGCCAGATACCAAACTCAATCCCAGTTTCGCCCGCTGGCAGCAATTAATGCAGCATCTTTTATTGCTGTTGTTAGTAACAGGGCTTATTGGTTATCTGCTGCGGCGCAGTTTCTCACGCTTGTCACGACAAAGTGTCAGGTTATCCAAGCCGTAGCACCTGCACAGTGTTTTGCCATAGTGTCGATGCAATCGACGCCGCCTGCTCAGTGCGTAGCAAACAAAACTCTTCGAAAATGACGCTAAGTTTAGCCGGCGTATTAACTTCTCCCTGACAACCTGCAATTGGCATTGCCGGCGCATCAGTTTCCAGTACAAAGCTGGATAATGGCAGTTTTTGTACCGTATTTCTGGTTTTCTGCGCCCGCTGATAAGTGATGGTACCACCAATACCCAGCTTAAAACCCAGATCCAGAAATGCCTTTGCCTGCTGCTGACTGCCGGAGAACGCATGCAAGATACCACCTTCAGAAAACTGCTGACGTTTCAGCTCAGCCAGAATTTGCGCCTGGCTTTTACGATGATGCATAATCAATGGCTTTTTATACTGTTTAGCCACAGTGATTTGCGCCTCGAATAACTGTTGCTGGATATCAAATGTATCTTCCGGCAGTGCAAAATCAAGACCTATCTCACCTACCGCACAGACTTCGGCGCTGTGTAGTTGCAGCATTTTATTCAGTAGCTCTGTATCAGAAAGCTGATGCTTTATCGCCCACCATGGATGAATACCAAGCGCAATATGCCATGCAGGCTGGCTGGCGCGCGATTCAAGTAACGGCCGCCAGGCGGCTTTTTCAACCGCAGGAATTAATAAAGCAGCGATGCCAACCTGCTGCGCCTGTTGCCAGTGTAGTGCCTGCACAGTTGCAAGTTCAGGTAAATTCAGATGACAGTGGCTGTCAAACAACGGGTAAGTGCCAGCCACTTGACTGCTCAGGGACATAGCCTTTCAATATGCCATGATTGATAAGCATCATCTTTACTGTACATAAAACGATCATGCAGCCGGTGTTCGCCGCCCTGCCAGAACTCTATTTTATGTGGCCGCACTAAAAAACCACCCCAGAATGAGGGTAGTGGCACTTCACCATGCTGAAATTTATGTTTAATTTCAGCAAACTTCTGCAGTAATGCCTGACGGGTAGAAACCGGCCGACTCTGCTCTGACGCCCAGGCAGCCAACTGGCTTTCTTTTGGCCTGGACATAAAGTATTTCATTACCCTAGAGCTTGCGAGCCGCTCGGCAGTACCATAAACAATGACCTGCCGCTCCAGCGGATGCCAGGGAAAGTGCAGGCATACCTTCGGGTTAGCTTCTAACTCTGTCGCCTTACGACTGCCTAGGTTAGTATAAAAAGTAAAACCATCCTGACTCACGTCTTTTAACAGCACCAGCCGTTGCGACGGCTGGCCTTGATTGTCGACAGTCGCTACGCACATTGCCGTTGGATCCGGCAGTTCAGCAGCAATGGCATCTTTTAACCATAACTCGAACTGGGCTATCGGATCCGGCTTTAGCTTATCTTCATCCAGTTTATCTCTGGTATAGCTGCGGCGAATATCGTCAATTTTCATTACATACGCTCCATTACCTCAATACCGAGTAAGTTTAAACCTTGCTGCAGTACTTTAGATGCCAAAATACTCAGCATTAAACGGCTGTTGCGCAATTCTGGTTCTACGTCATCTTTTAAAATCGGACAGGCTTCGTAGAAGCTCATATACAAACTGGCCAGTTCATATAAATAGTTACACAGCAAATTGGGCTGGGCATCTTTTATAACCATTTGTATCGTTTCTTCCAGCCGGAGTAACTTAACTGCCAGTTGTTTTTCCTGGACTGAGCCCAGCATAATCTGCGCGCTGAAATCGTCTGCAACTTCTGCTTTTCGCAATATACTGCGAACCCGGGTATAGGCGTATTGCAAATATGGCGCTGTAGCGCCTTCAAAGCTAAGCATAGCATCCCAGCTGAAAATATAATCACTGGTACGATTTTTTGAAAGGTCAGCAAATTTAACTGCACCAATGCCTACTTTATTGGCAATGTCAGTCACTTCTGCGGCTGTCAGATCAGTGACTTTCTCCTGCAGAACGGCTTTAGCACGGACAACCGCTTCTTCCAATAAGTCAGCCAGTTTAACAGTGCCGCCTGTCCGGGTTTTAAAAGGTTTACCATCTTCACCCATCATGGTGCCAAAGGGGCAGTGATCATAAGCTGTACTATCACGTAAGTAGCCTGCTTTGCGTGCCACCAACTCCACCTGTTTAAAATGCAGAGCCTGGCGTGCATCGGTAAATATAATAATCCGATCAGCTGATAATTCATGACTGCGATACTGACACGCGGCCAAATCAGTAGTTGAGTATAAAAAGCCACCACCGGTTTTCTGGACAATAAAGGGGGATGGGTTACCTTCTTTGTCAGCAAGCTCGCTTAAAAAAACCACCAGCGCGCCCATACTCTCTACAGCCAGTTTCTGTTGCTTTAAGTCGTCCACAATGCCATGCAACATGCTGTTATAGGCACTTTCAGGCTTAATATCAGCATGCTTCAGGGTAACATTCAGCTTCTGATACACTTCGTCACTGTGCTTTATTGAGGTATCGATAAACAGTTGCCACAGCTTTTGACAGTGGCTATCACCACTTTGCAGTTTCACCACATACTCGCGCGATTTATCGGCAAAACCGGCTTCATCGTCAAAGCGTTTTTTCGCTTCGCGGTAAAAGTCTTCCAGATCAGCCAGAGCGACCTGCTCCAGATCAATCCCTGCGGCCAACTTATCTTCTAAGTGCGCAATCAGCATGCCAAACTGGGTACCCCAGTCACCCATATGGTTCTGACGGATAACTTTATCGCCCCAGAACTCCAGCGTGCGGACAACTGCATCGCCAATAATGGTTGAGCGTAAATGACCAACGTGCATCTCTTTGGCTAAGTTAGGCGCCGAATAATCAACCACTACCGTTTGCGGATGGTGGTTAATACTTACCCCAAGACGTGCGTCTTCAGCTGCCAGCATCAACTGCTGCGCCAGCCAGTCGGCTTTTAGCGATACATTGATAAAACCAGGGCCGGCGATCTCAACCTTTTCGGCAATGTCACTAACATCTAATAATGTTAGCAACTTACCGGCTAACTCTCGGGGGTTAGTTTTTAGTAACTTTGCCGCACTCATAGCGCCGTTAATCTGATACTCACCAAATTCAGGCCGGGTGCTCTGGGTAACGGCCGGATTAGTGCCTTCCGGTAAACCTAACGCAGTAAAGGCCGCTAAAGTTCTGTCGTTAAGAAGTTGCTTAATATTCATATCACCAGCCTGTTAATGTTCACGGGTTTTCTGGAAGGAGATTTTCGGGTAACGCTCTGTTGCCAGATTCAGGTTAACCATGGTAGGCGCAATATAAGTCAGGTTATCACCACCATCGAGAGCCAGGTTAGCACTGGCTTTATTCTGAAACTCCTGCAAGGCTTTACCATCATCGCTATATACCCAGCGAGCGGTTGCAACGTTAACACTCTCATAGATTGCATCGACGTTGTATTCCGACTTTAACCGACTGACAACAACATCAAACTGCAGCACACCCACCGCGCCAACAATTAAGTCATTGGTATCAAGAGGTCGGAATACCTGCACTGCGCCTTCTTCAGACAATTGCACCAGGCCTTTGAGTAACTGCTTTTGCTTTAACGGGTCGCGCAAGCGAATGCGGCGGAATAGCTCAGGCGCAAAGTTTGGAATACCGGTAAACTGCATATCTTCACCGGTAGTGAAAGTATCGCCAATCTTAATAGTGCCGTGGTTATGCAGACCGATAATATCACCAGGGTATGCTTCATCGAGATGCTCCCTGTCACCAGCCAGGAATGTCAGCGCTTGTGGGATCAACACATCTTTACCAATCCGCACATGCCGTACTTTCATACCTTTTTCATATTTACCTGACACAATTCGTAAAAAAGCAACACGGTCACGGTGTTTCGGATCCATATTGGCCTGAATTTTAAATACAAAACCACTAAAGCCGCGTTCAGCTGGCTCTACCTGACGGCTGTTAGTCTGACGACACTGCGGTTTTGGCGCCCACTCGGTCAGGCCATCCAGCATATGGTCAACACCAAAGTTACCCAGGGCCGTACCAAAAAACACCGGTGTTAATTCGCCTTTTAAAAATAGTGCCTGATCAAATTCATTGCTGGCGCCTTGTACCAGCTCCATCTCGTCGCGCAATTGTGCAGCGTAATAGCCTATCCGCTTATCAAGCTCAGGGTTATTCAGACCTTTGATAATATCTAAGTCCTGAATAGTGTGCCCCATACCTGATTTATACAAAATAACTTCGTCACGCAGGATATGATAAACACCTTTAAACTCTTTACCTGAACCAATTGGCCAGGTAATCGGAGCACAGGCAATTTTTAACACGCTTTCTACTTCATCAAGCAAATCTATCGGGTCGCGGATATCCCGATCCATTTTGTTCATAAAAGTAACAATAGGTGTATCGCGCAGCCGGGTCACTTCCATTAGTTTAATGGTGCGATCTTCAACACCTTTGGCACCGTCAATAACCATTAAACATGAATCAACTGCGGTTAAGGTACGGTAAGTATCTTCCGAAAAGTCTTCGTGTCCAGGGGTATCAAGCAGGTTTACCAGACAGTCATTATAGGGAAACTGCATTACCGAAGTGGTTACCGAAATACCACGCTCTTTCTCCATTTCCATCCAGTCAGAGGTTGCAAACTGGCCGGACTTTTTACCTTTAACGGTACCTGCTTTTTGGATCAAATGTCCGAACAGCAATACTTTTTCGGTAATAGTGGTTTTACCGGCATCGGGGTGAGAGATGATAGCGAAAGTACGTCTGCTGTCTATTTCATGCAGAAATTTATCTTTAGTCATGGTATCCAATATCAATTAATAACCAGCGCGCTGGCTGGCAAAGCAACGAAAAATAATTGTCGGGGATTATAGCAGCATCACTGCCGCTGGCACAGCGTGGGTTTAATTAGAAAACCGTAGTGGCAGACACATCATTAACGCATCTTCTTTGCCGCTGGTACTACTGTAATAGTTCGGCCGGACGCCCGCTTCAATAAAACCAAACTTACTGTATAAATGAATTGCGGAATGATTAGATGCTCTGACTTCTAACCAGGCTTCTGTTGCATCACGCAGCTCAGACTGGCTGATAAAATGAGCCAATAATTTACCACCCAGCCCCTTACCTTGTTGATCACGGCTAACACAAATATTAAAAAGCTGGCTTTCAACAGTAATAAACTGACCAAAGTAAAAACCAAGCAATTGCTCATTATCGAAAATACCAAAATTAAAATACTGACTACCGAAACAGGATTTAAATACCCCTTCCGTCCAGGGGTAAGGATTGGCCGCTGTTTCTATTGTCAGCAAATCCGGTATATCAACGATAGATAGTGGTTTAATCAGCATCATCGGCTAATTGTTGTTGCAACAAAGCCCAGAGTTGCTTCTTAGCTTTCGGGTTTTGTAGTGAGGTAAGCACCGGGGTAATAAGCAGGTTACCATTTTCGGCAACCGCGCAGTCGCTACCAGCAGGATCGAGTAACCAGTCACTGATCAGCGTTTCTGATAACAGCTTTCTGATATCTCTGCTTAATATTGTGTCTTCAGGCTGAAGTAATTTCGCATGCTCAGAAGTTAAGTCATTATGCTGTGCGATGGATTCTGGAGTAAAAACAGAACGACTCTGCAAAGGCTTAATATTAAGCTGACGTAGTAACTGAGCCTGGCTTGCTGATATTTTCATAATAAAAAGAAGTGGCAGGGGCAGAGGGATTCGAACCCCCAACCATCGGTTTTGGAGACCGCTGTTCTACCAATTGGAACTATGCCCCTAGCGTTGGAGGCGCCATTATACAAAAGCCTGTTTAAAGGTAAAGCTAAAAAACGCTTCAGGTAGTTCAAATGCATATAAAACGTACATAGCAGAAGAGGTTTAGTTAATTTAGCATAAATAACAGCTAAACAAATCTCCCTCAGTCCCTCTTTTGCAAAGGGGGAAGCCAAAGAGCACTCCGATATAGTATGGCGACAAAAACTTAGTAATAAGTTCGGAGCTTGAGAGTAGCATGGCGATCTAAAATTTGAATGTATTTGCGAAGCTCAAAGCCAGCATGGCGACAAATTCGTCAGGAACGAATTTAGACTGCCGCAGGCAGGTCGCGAAGCGATGCTGACCAGGGAGGGGTCAGCACAATGCCACACCCCAAAGGGGCTGTGGCTGGCGTGCGTGAGGAGTACACCCGCGCAGCGGATAAAGCAAAAAACCCACTCGACTGAGTGGGCTCTTTGGCTTTATTGGGAGCCTGGCGGTGTA
>NZ_JAHRID010000018.1 GCF_019100565.1 Arsukibacterium indicum
CACATAGACATAATGACTCCCCAAGAGGTGCTGACCTCCGAGTTCGTGGGTTAGTTTTGCAACCAGAGCCATACTGTATTTGTTGAAGATACAATACTGGAGGTCAGCATGGTTAACAATAGCATAACTTTTATTGGCTTAGATACGCACAAAGAGTTCTTTGAAGTCGCTTACATTGAAGATAATCGAGACGCAAAGCCGGTCAGCCTGGGCAGGATTAACGGCACTAAACCAGCGCTGCATAAACTGGTACGGCAGTTCGAATCAAAGCACCCTGGCTCTACCTTGCATTTCGTTTACGAAGCTGGCCCTTGTGGCTACTGGATTTATCGCTTTTTAACCAGCCTCGGTCATTGTTGTTATGTGGTGGCCCCGTCGTTAATTCCTAAAAAAGCCGGTGAGCGCGTTAAAACAGACAAACGTGATGCGGTGAAATTGGCGCTGCTATTACGCTCTGGTGATATGGCGCCTATCTATGTGCCTGAACCAGAAGATGAAGCCATGCGTGATTTATCCCGCGCCCGTGAAACAGCAATGAAAGACTTAAAAGACGCTAAGTATCAACTTAAAGCGATGCTTCTGCGCAATAACATCCGCTGTGACATTCAAGATAACTGGTCTGCAAAGCACCTTCGTTGGCTTACTGAATTGATATTGCCGCATCCAACGCAACAAATTGTACTGCAGGAAGCCATTCAAACTATTACCGAGCGTATCCGCCGTTTAGAGCGACTGGATAATGAACTCAGCTACCATGTGAAAAACTGGCGCTACTACCCCGTTGTTAAAGCCATTCAGGCTATGCGTGGGGTGCGCTTATTAGTGGCTGTTGGCGTCATTGCCGAGCTTGGCGACTTATCACGCTTCGACCATCCCAGAAAACTGATGAGCTATCTGGGGTTAGTCCCCTCAGAGCACTCCAGTGGCGGTAAACGGAAGCAAGGCGGCATTACCCGCACCGGCAACACGCGGGCAAGGCGTTTACTGGTTGAAGGCGCGCATACCTATCGTTACACCGCAAACGTATCAACAGAGTTGCAAAAACGGCAGGAAAGCCTGAGCAAAGAAATCATTGATATCGCCTGGCAGGCGCAACTTCGATTGTGCAGGCGTTACCAGCGATTAATGAAACGCGGTAAGCACTACAACTTAGTGGTAACCGCTATCGCCAGAGAAATGATTGCCTATATCTGGGCCATCTCTCGCGAAGTCGTGCTGACACCGGTTAATCCGGCCAAACGGTTAGCCAGGGTGCCGGCATGAGAAACAGGTTAGAGTTAATGCATTGGATCAAGCATCGGGTGTGGCACAACCACCGACGGCGTTAGGATGGCAACAGCCTCGCGGCTGTTGAACCTCGAACATAGACTGAAGACAGGTGCCACGGCGGAACAAGTAAGGTAGGCTCTGCTAGCGAAAGCTAATAATCCACGTATACCAGCATGACAACCGACGAACATTACCAGCTTCATCTGATGCATTAACTCGCTTTAACAGCAAAAAGATGGTTCTTAAATGAGCAGGGATTTATTCAACTTGCTTGACTTGGGGAGTCATACCAACGC
>NZ_JAHRID010000019.1 GCF_019100565.1 Arsukibacterium indicum
TGTAGTGGCACACTAAATTTGGCCACCTGATTAGAGGTGTTATCATACACCTCATAGATGATTAGGTGACACTATGAATAAGAAAACCAGACCTACTTTTAGCGCTGAATTTCGTCTCGAAGCGGCCCAGTTAGTTGTTGACCAGGGATATACCGTTGCCAAGGCGGCCGATGTAATGAATGTTGGTAAGTCGACCATGGATAAGTGGGTGCGACAGTTACGGGATGAGCGCGCAGGCAACAGTCCTAAAGCCTCACCGATGACGCCAGACCAGATTAAAATCCGTGAGTTAGAGAAGAAAATCAAACGTATAGAGCTGGAGAAAGAAATTCTAAAAAAGGCTACCGCTCTCTTGATGTCGGACTCGCTGAACACTTCTCGATAATCGGGAGCCTCAAGCGGAGCTATGCCGTGACCTTGCTCTGTGAGGTCTTTAACGTTCATCGCAGCAGTTATAAAGCGTGGTCGTCGCGTCGTGGCCAGATTAATCCACAGCGTGTGATTGAACAAAGCAAAGTACGCGAGTTGTTCAACGCCAGTAACAGCTCAGCAGGCGCTCGCAGCATTGCTGATATGGCAACGGCACAAGGCATTAAGCTATCACGTTATCGTGCTGGAAAGCTGATGCAGCAGCTGGATTTAGTCAGCTGCCAACTGCCAAGCCATGCTTATAAAAAGGCCGTAAAAGAGCATGTGGACATCCCAAATCATCTGGCGCGGCAATTCGCTGTCACTGCGCCAAATCAGGTTTGGTGTGGCGATGTAACGTATATCTGGAGTGGTAACCGATGGGCCTATCTGGCTGTTGTGATTGATTTATTTGCGCGTAAACCGATTGGCTGGGCGATGTCATACTCACCCGACAGTGAGCTGACAGGCAAAGCCCTTAGCATGGCCTGGGAGGTACGAGGCAAACCAAAAGATGTCATGTTCCATAGTGATCAGGGCAGTCATTACACCAGCCGGAAATACAGACAGTTGCTGTGGCGATATCAAATTAAACAAAGTATGAGTCGGCGTGGTAACTGTTGGGACAATAGCCCGATGGAACGCTTCTTCCGGAGCCTTAAAACGGAATGGGTACCGGTAACAGGTTATGGCTCGCTAATTGAGGCAACAGCTTCGGTGGTGAGCTATATCACTGGCTATTACAGCCAACTGAGGCCGCATCAGTATAACGGCGGTTTAACACCAAATGAGTCAGAGAAAAGATACTGGCTTTACTATAAAACCGTGGCCAATTTTACTTGACCACTACA
>NZ_JAHRID010000020.1 GCF_019100565.1 Arsukibacterium indicum
CGAATTAAGCAATGATTTTAGATACTACACCAGCACCTACAGTACGGCCGCCTTCACGGATAGCGAAGCGTAAACCTTCGTCCATCGCGATTGGGCAAATCAGCTCAACAACAAACTTCAGGTTGTCGCCTGGCATTACCATCTCAACGCCTTCTGGCAGCTCAACCGCACCCGTTACGTCTGTAGTACGGAAGTAGAACTGTGGACGGTAGCCTTTGAAGAATGGAGTATGACGACCACCTTCTTCTTTTGACAGTACGTAAACTTCGCCTTCGAACTTAGTGTGTGGCTTGATTGAACCTGGCTTCGCCAGTACCTGACCACGCTCTACGTCTTCACGCTTAGTACCACGTAACAAGGCACCGATGTTCTCACCTGCACGACCTTCGTCTAACAGCTTACGGAACATTTCAACACCAGTACAGGTAGTAGCAACAGTGTCTTTGATACCAACGATTTCTACTGTCTCACCTACTTTGATGATACCTTGCTCAACACGGCCTGTTACTACAGTACCACGACCAGCAATTGAGAATACGTCTTCGATTGGCATGATGAATGGCTTATCAATCGCACGTACCGGCTCAGGGATATACGTATCTAACGCTTCGCCCAGCTCCAGAATTTTCTTTTCCCACTCTGCATCGCCTTCCAGGCCTTTCAGCGCTGAACCACGGATTACTGGTAAGTCATCACCCGGGAAGTCGTAGTCTGAAAGTAGCTCACGCACTTCCATCTCTACCAGCTCTAACAGCTCTTCGTCATCTACCATGTCACACTTGTTCATGAACACGATGATGTAAGGTACGCCTACCTGACGTGATAACAGGATGTGCTCACGTGTTTGTGGCATTGGGCCGTCAGTCGCCGCTACTACCAGGATTGCGCCGTCCATCTGGGCAGCACCAGTGATCATGTTCTTAACATAGTCAGCGTGGCCCGGGCAGTCTACGTGGGCGTAGTGACGGGTTGGAGTATCGTATTCAACGTGTGAAGTGTTGATCGTGATACCACGGGCTTTTTCTTCCGGTGCTTTGTCGATTTGATCGAAAGCAAATGCCTGACCGCCGTATGTCTTAGCTAATACGTTAGTGATAGCAGCTGTCAGAGTAGTTTTACCGTGGTCAACGTG
>NZ_JAHRID010000021.1 GCF_019100565.1 Arsukibacterium indicum
AAAAGTAAGGCACCGAGGACAATTGCAATATCAGCCAGGTTGAAGGCCGGCCAATGCCAGTCTCGCCAATAGAAATCAAAGGAATCCACAACATAGCCGCGAAAGACCCGGTCAATCAGGTTGCCCATGGCGCCACCGAGGATAAGACTGTAAGCGATGGCTTCTCCTTTATGACGATTTTCAAGGATCAGCTTGATCAGAAAAATCGAGACCACTACCGCGATTCCGATAAAAAAGTAGCGCTGCCAGCCTCCACCATTCGCAAAAAGACTGAATGCGGCACCGGTGTTCCATAGGTGCACCCAGTTAAAGAACGGGGTCACCGAAACATACTCGCCATAGGCCATTGATTGCTGCACCAGCCACTTTACAGCCTGATCAGACGCTGCCAGCAGGCCCGATATGGACAATAGGGCATACGGCGAGAGCTTTTTGCCAATAATGAGCATTATTTAACCCTTCAACGCCAAAATGCGTCTGGCACCGTTAAGTACAATGCCCCCCGCGATGGTGCCGATAATCAGATCCGGATAATTGGAACCGGTCCACGCGACCAGGGCGCCGGCGGTGATGACCCCCAGGTTGATCACCACGTCGTTGGCCGAGAATATCCAGCTTGCCTTCATGTGCGCCCCGCCCTCCCGATGTTTGGATATGAGCAGCAGACAACTGGTATTGGCAATCAATGCGACGAATGCGATAGCCATCATCACCAGCGATTCAGGCTCACTACCGAATACAAAGCGTCTCACCACCTCTACGAGCACGCCCACAGCCAAGATCAGTTGCAGTACACCAGCAAGATGCGCGGAACGTACCTGCATTTTCACGCTATGTCCAACCGCATAAAGGGCAAGCCCGTACACCGCCGCATCGGCAAAATTGTCCAGGGATTCTCCAATCAGGCCGGTGGACTGGGCGATCAGACCGGCAGTCATTTCCACCACGAACAGAAGTGCATTGATGCCGAGCAACCAGCGCAGGGTCCCGGATTCTTGCTTAGCAGAAGCTGCCGAAAACTCGGCGGCCTTGATGGTCTCCGGATTTGCAGCGACGGTTTCCTGAAGCGAGGCGCCTAGCCCCAAGGTCTTCAGTTTCGAGGTGACGGGCTCGACCTC
>NZ_JAHRID010000022.1 GCF_019100565.1 Arsukibacterium indicum
ACAGTATGGCTCTGGTTGCAAAACTAACCCACGAACTCGGAGGTCAGCACCTCTTGGGGAGTCATTATGTCTATGTGCTAAAGCAGAATGGAGCTCGTATTGAGTTTTAGTGTTAAATCAAAACTATTAATTAGCGGTGGCATTATTGCTTCGGCAGCTGCTATTTGGCATTTACTGTGTATTTGGGGCGGCCCAAGCTGGTTTGCTTTTGCTCGGGCGCCTAAGCAACTTATCGAATCAGCCCAGCAAGGCACTTTGTTGGCACCTGCCGGTACCGTAATCGTTGCAGGGTTAATGTTTGCTTGTACGGTATTTGCTTTTTCAGCCGTTGGTTTAATTCGCAAGGTTCCATTGGTTAAACCTGCTTTAATTACCATCGCGTTGCTTTGTACTGTTCGAGGGTTAATTGGCATTCCAACATTTGTTACAGCCGCCGGTGTAGATATTTGGCAAATAGTTGCTAGCACTGTTTGGTTGTACGTTGGCGTTTGTTTTACTGCTGGCAGCATTGAACATAGTACTGCTTTAAAATCAGTCACATAACAAGCAAAGGCAGGGCGATGCGTAAACGCACGCCTGCTTTGGGCGTTAGGCATTCACGGAGGAAAGATGCATTCTGCTAGTAATAAGTATCTTCTGGCTGCGGCGATATGTTGTTTC
>NZ_JAHRID010000023.1 GCF_019100565.1 Arsukibacterium indicum
GTCCTTCATCGCCTCTGACTGCCAAGGCATCCACCGTGTACGCTTAGTCACTTAACCATACAACCCCAAAATGTCTTGGAAGTGCACAGTTGTGAGTAAGGTTCACAATTCTTGCTGGTCTGTTTTACCCATGGCTGCGTTATACTTCCTTACTCGCTCAGTCATTGACCTTAAGTCAACTCCTTCACTCGCTCGTCGTATGCCTTGCCCTGGCTAAAACATCCTTCGCAAAGGTTGCTTTACCTTGTTTTATTACTTTTTACATCAGCTTGCCAAATTGTTAAAGAGCAGTTTGAGATTAAACTCAAATATAAAAGCTTAATGCTATCAAGCGTTTATATTTGAATTTCTAGAGCAATCATTATTAGTGTAACCAGCGACTTTTAGGCTAGGCGCGGTGAACCGAAGCATACTTAGGTATGTGAGGTTCGCTGCAACAACGCATAAAAGGTGATGGTGGAGTTAAGCGGGATCGAACCGCTGACCTCCTGCGTGCAAGGCAGGCGCTCTCCCAGCTGAGCTATAACCCCATTTATATTGGTGGGTCTGAGTAGACTCGAACTACCGACCTCACCCTTATCAGGGGTGCGCTCTAACCACCTGAGCTACAGACCC